>JAFDVW010000003.1:421115-443599 GCA_018268755.1 Acidobacteriota bacterium | reverse complement strand
CGGCATCTCGCGCACCTTCCGCGTTTTCTTCGACCTGATCACCATTCGCTTTCTGCTCCGTTATCTCTCTCGTCCCCTGCACTTCTTCGGTACGGTGGGCGTGATGAGCATGCTGGGCGGGTCGGGCATCGCCTTGTGGCTGCTGGGAAAGAAATTTCTGTTCCATACCTCCATCATGAACAACCACGGGCCGCTGATGATCTTCGGCGCGGTCATGCTGCTGGGCGGCCTGAATATGCTGGCCATTGGTTTGTTGGGGGAGATGATGGTACGCCACTATCACGAACCTACACAGCGCGCGCCCTATTCCGTGGACCGTGTTCTTCGCGCTCAAAGCGAAGAGCAAAACGTCCCCGAATAGCTGCCGAAGTATTCACCACAGAGGGTGGCGCAGGGCTTTAGCCCTGCATTCTTGGCACACTCTGTGGCATACGCGCGCCAGCGCTCACGCGCGGCTTTTGGTTCCGCTCACCATGCAGGCCTGAAGGCCTGCTCCACCCGGCGCAACGAAAAAAGAGATATGCCGCTCCTCTGTGTCTCAGCGCTCTCTGCGTTGTAAGACTTTTAGCCTGGACCAAAAAATCTTAAACCGCAGAGCACACGGAGAACACTAAGAACACCACACAGAGACAAGAGGCCTTCGACGATGCTCAGGGCAGGCCCCGGTTGTCCGGTCGAGCGCAGCTCGACAAAGAGGGATCGCAGAAAGGGTGGCGCAGGGCTTTAAGCCCTACATTCCTGGCACACTCTTTGGTGTGCGCGCGCAGCGCTCACGCGCGCGGCTTTTGGTCCCGCTTACAATGCAGCCGCGAAGGCCTGCTCCACCCGGCGCAACGAAAAAAGAGATATGCCACTCCTCATGCGCCTCTGCGTCTCAGCGGTTTAAGATTTTGGTTCGCCCCTACCGAAATGCCTCTTTGTTCACCACGAACGGCATTTTCGCCACATCCCCGCCGTAGTTTCCTTCCAGAACATCCCGCAGGCCCTGCACGCAACGTCCCGCCATGCCTTTGTCGGGGTCCGGGGACAATCGCGTCGTGCGGGCCGCACTGGCGTGGTGGGGCAACAAGCGGCAGCGGTCCTCGATTTCCGGGTCGCGCAACGGAGAATCCGCCGACAGCGGCTCTTTGCTGTAAACATCCAAGCCTGCCCCCGCGATCCAGCGCTCTTTCAGTGCCTTGGCCAGCGCATTTTCATCCACCACGGGACCGCGTGACGTATTGATCAAATAGGCCGTCGGCTTCATCAGGCGCAAGGTCTTCTCGTTGAACAGATGGTAGGTGGGCGAGGCGCTCTCTTCCGGCCGCAATAGAGGCACATGAATGCTGACGAAATCCGCTTGCGGCAAGGCCTCTTCCAGCGTGGCGTACTTGATCCAGTTCTTCTCCGTCGAAATGCCCCGCGCATAGCGCAGGTCCATCATCTCCTGGATGGCATCGAGAAAAGCTTGGCCCTTGCGGAGGGTGTTGCAGCAAAAGATGTTCATATCGAAGCCGGCGCACTTCTTGATCATGGCCTGCCCGATACGCCCGGCGCCGATAATGGCGATGGTTTTCCCCGTGACCTCATCGCCCAGGAAGGGCAGCGAGGGGTGCCAGGATCCCCACCTATTTTCCCGGGTCAGGCGTTCCGCGCTCCACAATTTGCGCGCCAGGTCGCCCATGATGAAGAAAGCGTATTCGGCGGTGGCTTCGGTCAATACGTCCGGGGTATTGGTGAAGGGAACTTTGTAGCGGTTGGCGTCGGCGCGATTGATGTTGTCGAAGCCCACCGCATATTGCGCAACCACTTTCAGAGTGCCCTGACCGGCGGCGAAAACTTCCTCGTCAATCTTGTCGCGCAGAGTGCAGATCAGGCCATCGATGCCGCCGCGCACCTTTTCCACGATTAGCGCTTTAGGAGGCGCATCCGGCGTGGGATAAACTTCCACCTCGTAACCGTCTTTGCGCAACTGGTCCAGGGCTTCGCCGATATCGGCGGTGGCAAATATGCGAAATTTCTGGCTCATGGAAGGGACAGCGCTTTCTCGAAATATAGGATTCGCAGAGCAAAATCATATCACCATCGCGGCCGGCCTTCGAGCCACAGCGGGACTTGCTGGTCGCCGCTATCGGAACTTCCAGCGGGTCGCGGTTTCGACAAATTTCTTTTCGTATAGACCAAAGGCGGTGTGCGGACGCACCCGGTAAAAGGGCTCACCCATGCCGCTGACATCAAACTTATATTTTCTCTTATAGGCCGCGAAAATGGGCTTCAACGCCTTGGCGTCGGAAATCACCTCGACCGTGCCTTCCACAACTACCGCTTGCGCCGCGTCCTCGCCGCAGATGACGCAGCGCGGGTTGGCCGCCAGGTTTCTCCCTTTGCGCGAATTCTTGCCAGTCGAGAAGTAAAAGCCGTCCGCCATCCACAGCCCCCAGATGACCATGACGTGCGGCGCGCCCTCCGGCCGCGTGGTGGCGATCCAGTATTGCTTGCTTTTCCGGAGACGGTCCTCGGCCCACTTCCAGGGCAGCAGGCCCTTCTTGTTCTCTTTGACTCCATAGCCGGGAATCTGCGGGCGGGAAGCCACTGGCTTCAACTTTTTGGTGGCCATCAGTTTTCCTCCGTCCGGCAGAATTCCATGATTGGCGAGGGAAAGCAAGCGCCAACGCTGCGCGGCAGCCTCGCTTGGTCCAGAGGATGGAGAGGCAAGAGGAAAAACCCCGGGCACGCTTTCTGTGTTCCCGGCGCGATCTCAGGCAACTCGGCGGTCTAAAGTCCTTCCTGTCTACCGATTTCGCCGATCCGCTTACAAGTTTGCCTTGGCCCACTGCCCGATTTGGGCCAGCGCCTGGTTCAAGTTCTCCATGGAATTGGCCACACTGAAGCGGAGATAGCCTTCTCCAAATTCGCCGAAAGACGCCCCGGACAGGCAAGCTACCCCTGCTTCATTCAGCAACGCATCGGCTAGCTCGCGCGACTTGCGCTTGGTGCCCGTAATGTTGGGGAAGGCATAAAATGCCCCCTTGGGCATGCGGCAGGAAAAGCCCGGAATCTTGTTCAGTCCGTCCACGAAAGCTCGCGCCCGCGTCTGAAATTCACGACGCATATTGTCCACGGAACTTTGGTCGCCGCGCAGCGCCTCCACGCCGGCAATCTGGGTAAAACTTGCCGTGCAGGAGTTGGAGTTGGTCATGAGGCGGGTCATGTGCGCCGCCAGGTCGGGCCGCATCACCCCATATCCCATTCGCCATCCAGTCATGGCATAGGTCTTGGAGAAACCGTCGAGCAGAATGGTGCGCTCGCGAAAACCCGGCACCGACAGGATCGAGAAGTGCTCGCCCTCGAAAACCAGCCGGCTATAAATTTCATCCGAGAGCACCATAATGTTGCGGTCGCCGATGGCCTTGGCGATGTCCAGGATGTCCTGCTTCGGCAATACCCCGCCGGTCGGGTTTTGCGGCGAGTTGAGGATGATCAGCTTGGTGCGGTCGGTAATCAGCGAGGCCAATTCCTCGACATCCAGCCCGAAATCCTTGTCCTCCTGCAGGCGGATGGGTACCGCTTTTCCGCCCACATACTGGATCATGGACTCATAAATGGGGAAGCCGGGGTTGGGATAAATGACCTCGTCTTCTGCATTAATAAATGCCAGAATCGTATAGAAAATAATTGGCTTGCCGCCTGGAACAACCACCACTTCTTCGCCCGCCACCGGTACCCCCCGGGTCCGGCTGACTTCCTGGGCTACGGTGTCGCGCAATTCCGGTAAGCCGGCAGAAGGCCCATAGTGCGTCCAGCCTTTGCGCAGAGCATCCACCCCGGCATCCACCACATTTTTCGGAGTATCGAAGTCGGGTTCGCCGATTTCCAGGTGGATGATCTTCTTGCCTTGTTTTTCCAGGGCGCGGGCCCGGTTCAGGACTTCAAAGGCGGTTTCCGTGCCGAGGCGCGCAGCGCGGTCGGCCAAACGAAGCTCAAATTGCGTAGTTTGTGTCATGGAGTGTTCAAAGGACGCGAGCCGGTAGAGAAGCGCGCCGTTCCGATTTTATACCTTTCAGTGCCTAGCAAAATTGACTCACCGGGCACGCCGGTGTCATTCCGCGGCGGACCTTTCGTATGATGGAAATGCCATGTTTTCCCAGCGCACTGAGTGGAAGCTTGCTCCCAACCGCTTTACCCTCGCGCAACAGGCCCTGGCCGCTGCCGGCACTGCGGTCCTGGATCTTGCGCTCTCCAACCCGACGCGGGCCCATCTACCCTACGACGCAGAGAGTATCTTACAGAGTCTGGCCGATCCGGGCGCGCTCGACTATGACCCGCAGTCCAAGGGATTGCTCAGTGCCCGCCAGGCGGTCGCGGCCTATTACCGCGAGGCCCACGAAGAGTTTCACTTCGATCCGGAATCGCTCGTCCTCACCACCAGCACCAGCGAAGGTTACTCCTACATCCTACGCCTGCTGTGTAATCCGGGAGACGAACTGCTGGTCCCCAAGCCCAGTTATCCACTCTTTGAATTTCTTGCCGACCTGCAGGATGTAAAGCTGATTTCTTATCCCCTGCTTTATGACCACGGCTGGCAGATCGATTTTCCTTCACTCTATAAAGCGGTCAATCACCGTACCCGCGCCATCGTCATCGTGCACCCCAATAATCCTACCGGTTCCTTCGTCGAGGGCAAGGAGCGCGAGTCACTGAACAGCTTTTGCCGGGAGTATGGCTTGTCATTGCTGGTCGATGAAGTCTTCCTTGACTATGCCCACGATGGCGTGGCTCGCGCTTCCTATGCCGGCAACGGCGAGGTGCTCACCTTCACCCTGAGCGGCATATCGAAAATCTGCGGCCTGCCCCAGATGAAGCTGGCCTGGGTCGCCCTCAGCGGCCCGGCCCCGCTCGTCTCCCCCGCCATGGCGCGGCTGGAGGTCATCGCCGACACCTATCTCTCGATGAATGCGCCTATCCAGCTGGCGGCGCCGACTCTGCTGGAGCAGCGCAGGAGCATCCAGGCCACGCTGCTGGATCGGGTGCGCAGTAACCGGGAAGAGCTGGACCGTCAGCTGGCGCGCCAGAAGGCTTGTACGCGCTTGCAGGTGGAGGGCGGCTGGTACGCCACGTTGCGCGTGCCGGCCACGCAATCGGATGAAGATCTGGCCATCACGCTGCTGCGGGAAAAGCGCGTTCTGGTGCATCCCGGGCACTTCTATGATTTTTCCAGCGATGGATATCTGGTGTTGAGCTTGATGACTCCGCCGGCGGATTTTCGCGAAGGCATCAGCCGGGTGCTGGAGTTCTGCAGCACCAGCTAGGGAGCTAGGTTTTCACCAGGAACGGATTGGACTCCCGTTCTTCGCCGATGGTGGTCAGACCGCCATGTCCCGGCACCACCACCGTCTCATCCGGCAGGGCCAGGACCGTGTCATGCAGGGAACGCAGAATCTTTTCGAAGGAGCCGCCGGGAAGGTCGGTGCGTCCAATGCTGCCCGCGAATAGGGTATCGCCGGCGATGAGAGTCTTCTCTTCGCCCAAATACAGGCAGATGCTGCCTTCGGTGTGTCCCGGGGTGTGCAGGACCTGGGCCGAAAGCCCGCCCGCCTTCACCACATCTCCCTGGCCGATGCTGTGGTCGATGTCCACTTTGCCCGGGTCTTGCATGCCCAGCCAGGTCGCCTGTAGGGGCAGCATTTTGAGCAAGGCCTGGTCGTTCTGATTGAGCAAAATGGGCGCGCCGGTGGCCTCCCGCAGCTTTTTCGCGCCACCCACGTGGTCCAGATGAGCATGGGTGATGACGATCTGTTTGAGCTGAAGGTTGTGCTTGCGCAGGAGAGCGAGCACCTGCTCAATGTCGTCGCCGGGATCGATGACCATGGCCTCATGCGAGGCCTCATCCCCGAGAATCGAGCAATTGCACTGCAACGGGCCAACCGGAAGGATTTCGTGGATCATGCCGCCTGCGTTGGCCCCAGGATTATTTCTGGGTGGGTTGGGCCGGCGTGGGCGAGGGCGTGGCCGGCTGCGACTGGGTCTGCGACGGCGTCAACCCTTGCAGCACCGACTTGCCACCGGTCCTGCGCGAGGCCGCAATCGACAGCGTGATCGAAGTGATCATGAAAATGACCGCCGAGGCCGTCGTGGCTTTGGAGAGCGCGGTGGCCGCTCCGCGCGGGCCGAATGCGGTCTGGCTGCCCATGCCGCCGAACGCCGCGGCAATATCGCCGCTCTTGCCGCTTTGCAGCAGCACGACGACGACCAGAAATAGGCAAACGATGACGTGGATAACGGTAATCAGTGTAATGATCATGTGTACTATGCAATCGATTGGTGCGGAAGGGGGGACTTGAACCCCCATGCCTCTCGGCGCCACCCCCTCAAGATGGTGTGTCTGCCAATTCCACCACTTCCGCACTGCGAAAATTTGCGCTGTTCTTCCGCCGGTATGAGGACGTGCTCCGGCGGTCCAAGCAGGAATTCCCCAGCGCCTTCATCATGTTACCGTGTCCGGTCAACTCCTGCAACGGCCAGGGATGACTCCCCTTGTCCGTCCGGCCCGCCCTTACAAGCCGGCGGGAGCAATTTATAATAGGGACTATGGCCGATCGTATCGTGTGTACCTGCGTCACTTGTCCCAGGTGTGGAGCTTTGGTGGTGGTGCGGCAGCCAGCGGGCCCGGATCTCGGCAAAGCTGAACTCCACGCCGGCTGTCCTGCGCCGGATTGCGGGAAGACTTTCACCTTCGAAGCCAGCGAGCCCCGCGTTTTTGAAGTCCCTCTGCCCTTATTTGAGCGCCGCCACTTCTACCGCTCGGAACTGCGTTGATCCGCCCGCTCATGCGGTTGCCCGGGCGGCCCAGATAACGCTCCGCAAAAGTGAGGAAGGTGGGCCAGTTCGGCCCGGCGGTGTGCCCGCCGCTGTGCTGGCGGAAGGCGAGATCGCCTTCCGTCAGGGCGGTTTCCTGCGGGGGAAATTGCGTCGTCTCCAGGTCTCGCTTGCCCAGCAGCCGGTACACCGGTCCCGCCGCCACCGCGCCCTCGAACGTGCCCTTGCAGTCGCTCCATCCCCCTTCCAGCTGCGACGATCCGCAACTGAGAAACACCGGGCGGGGAGCGCACAGGGCGATCAGTTCGTGCGCATCCACCGGCAATTCACTGGGCAGAAGCGGCCCGGCGTACTTCACGAAGTTGGCCGCCATCCAGTGATATTCCGGGGTGGCCGCCAGGTTTTCCACTTGCTCTCCGAAATTGCGGCGCAAAATCTTGGCCCCGGCTGCCCCCGATGATGCAATAAAGCCGATGGCGAAACGCGAGTCATACGCCATGGCCAGCAAGGCCGCTTTCCCACAACGAGCTAGGCCTTCGATGCCAACCTGCCGAGCATCTACGGATGGGTCGGTCTCCAAATAGTCGAGGGCGCGGCTGGCGCCCCAGGCCCAGGCCCGCAGCGCTCCCCAATCGTCTAAGCGCCGCGGCTGGCCCCGGTTGACCAGGCCAATGATGCCGCGGGTCAATCCTTCGCCGTTGTCGGGCTGCACGCTGCTGGGGAGCAGCGTGGCGTAGCCCCAACCTTTGCCCAGAACTTGCTCCTGCCAGCTCGGGTCCCCTTCGGCGGGAGCGGTTTCGGAGGCGACCGGGTCCGCATGCAGAAATTCCGGGGACATGGAAAGTACCAATACGACCGGGACCGGTCCGCCGCCATCGGCCGGCACGGTCAACGTAAGCTGGATTTCCACGGAGATCAGCGGGTAGGAAGCGTTCTCCACGCGCCCCAGCAGTGTTTTGGTGAGGACCGGAACGTCTCCCATTTGCTGATGGACGGTGTGGGTCACCCGCCAGAACACGCCCGGCACATGTTGGGGAACTCGCCCGTAGATTTCGTGATCGAAGTCCTCCACAATTTCCGGGCGCCGCAGCCGCCACCACATCTCCGCAGTGGTGATAGGCTGGCCGTTTTTTAGTACCAGCGGGTCCGGCAGGGTGTACGGCGTGACTTTGCTTTCGTCTACGTTGGCGGCCCTATGTGACTGCGGAGTGGCATCCGGCCCATGGCGCAACATGGCGATGTCCAGTTGCTCCAGGATGCGCCGGTGGTCTTGTTCTGAAGTCAAATGCACCGGAGGGGACAGGGAAGCGCCGGCTGGGCTCTGTCCCCCCGCCACATGGCCCAGGCTGAACACAAAGAGGAACAGAAAATGGCGGGTAGGCAAAAGGCCCCTCCTCCTTTCCTAGATCGGATGGAGGTAAGGGGCCCTTGAGTGCTCCGGGGACCGCTCGGGCCGCCCGGCTAGGTTCTTTAGTACTGCACGATGGCGGTGAAGGACTTCGCGTCCAGGCTGGCTCCGCCCACCAGGGCGCCGTCGATTTGTTCCTCTGCCATCAGCGCCTTGGCGTTTTCCGGCTTCACCGAGCCGCCGTAGAGAATGCGTAGCTGGGCGGCGAATTCGTCGCCAAAGGCTTTGGCCGCTTCGCTGCGGATCAGCTCATGGGCGTCCGCCGCCATCTGCGGCGTGGCCGTCTTGCCCGTACCAATCGCCCACACTGGTTCATAGGCGATCACCAGCTTGGCGGCCTTCTTGCCGGAGATGGCATGGAAGGCGCGCAGACACTGCCGCCGCAGCACGTCCTCCGTCAGGTTCGCCTCGCGTTCTTCCAGGACCTCGCCCACGCACACGATCGGCGTCAATCCGGCCTCGAGCGCGGCCTTCAATTTCAGATTGACGGTGTCGTCGGTCTCGGCGAAATATTGCCGCCGTTCCGAGTGGCCGATGATGACATGCGTCGCCCCGGCCGCCAGCAACATACTGGAAGAAATCTCCCCGGTGAACGCGCCCTCTTCTTTCCAGTACACATCTTGGCCGCCGATGGCGATAGAGGAGCCTTTGGCCGCTTCCACCGCCGCGTACAAGTCGACGAAGGGCGGGCAGACCACGATCTCATCGCGTGTGTGTCCGGCAACCAGCGGCAAAAAGGCCGCGAAAAACTCCCGCGTCTGTTCCGGGTTCTTGTACATCTTCCAGTTGGCGGCAATCAGCTTTTTTCTCATGAAGAGGCCTCTTCCCAAGTATATTCGCGTTGACTTTCTGCTATGGTCTTGGCCGCCGCGGAATAGGCCCGCAAGGCGGCCGCATCAAACAACACAAAGCGCACACAATCCACGTGACCAGCGGAAGGCATCGCCTCCAGCACAGCTCGCACGGCCACGCGCGCTGCCTGGTGTAGGGGATACCCATACGCCCCGGTTGAGATCGCCGGGAAAGCCAGCGAGCGCAGGGAGTGCTCCGCGGCCAACCGCAGGGATTCGCGATGGCAGGATGCCAAGGCGTCTTCCTCGCCGTTGCCACCGCCCCGGTACACCGGGCCCACCGTGTGGATGACGTATTTCGCCGGCAACTGTCCGCCGCCGGTGATCATGGCCCCGCCTGCCGGCAGAATGCCGTGATGACTTACATAGGCACGGCACTCCGCAAGGATCGAGGGTCCGCCGGCACGATGGATCGCTCCATCCACGCCTCCGCCCCCTATCAGGTGAGAATTTGCGGCATTCACAATCGCGTCGGTGGTTTCCTGCGTAATGTCGGCGGGCCCATGAATCTCGACTCGCCGGCCGTCCGCAAAAGTGATGCGCGCCTGAAAATCTGCCACGATTGCCGCCCGAAATCCTTACTTGTCGGTCAGGGCTTCGACGCCCGGTAATTGCTTGCCTTCCAGAAATTCCAGCGAGGCTCCGCCGCCGGTAGAAATGTGCGTGATTTTGCCGGCCACGCCGGCTTTCTTGACCGCGGAAACGGAGTCTCCCCCGCCCACGATGGAGGTCGCGCCGGCATTGTCGGCCACCGCGTGCGCCACCTGGAACGTGCCTTTGGCAAAAGTCGGCATTTCAAAGACGCCCATCGGCCCGTTCCATACGATGGTGCGGGCATTGGCGATCTCTTCATTGAACAACTCCACCGATTTGGGCCCGATGTCGAGCGCCATCATGTCGGCGGGAATAGGCTGGCCTTCGCCGATGATGTGCGGCGTAGCTCCGGCTTCGAATTTATCCGCCACCACATGGTCCACCGGCAACAGGAATTTCAGGTTGCGCTGCTTGGCTTCCTGCAACAGCTCCTTGGCCAGTTCCACCTTGTCAGCTTCCAGCAGCGACTTGCCGGTTTCCAGACCTTGCGCTTTGAGGAAGGTATACGCCATGCCTCCGCCCACGATGAGGGTGTCCACTTTGCTCATCAGGTTGCGGATCACGTCAATCTTGTCGCTGACCTTGGCCCCGCCCAGAATGGCCACGAACGGCTTCTCCGGATTTTCCAGTGCCTTGCCCAGGTAATCCAATTCCTTCTGCATGAGCAGTCCAGCCGCGGATTTTTTCACGAATTTGGTAATGCCGGCGGTGGAAGCGTGGGCGCGGTGCGCCGTACCGAAGGCATCGTTCACATAGAAATCCGCCAATCCGGCCAGCTGGTGGGCGAACTTCTCGTCGTTGGCTTCCTCTTCGGCGTGGAAACGCAGGTTTTCCAACAGCAGGGTCTGGCCCTTTTCCAGCTTGTTGGCCATTTCAATCGCCTCGGGACCCACGCAGTCGGGACAGAACCCCACGTTCTCGCTGCGGGAATACTCCGAATCCAGCAACATGCGCAGACGCTCGGCCACCGGCTTCAGGCTCATCTTGGGGTTCGGTTTCCCCTTGGGACGGCCCAGATGCGAGGCCAAAATCAGGCGCGCGCCGTGGCGCAGGGCGTACTCAATCGTGGGTAATGTCTCGCGAATGCGGGTGTCATCCATGACCCGGCCGTCTTCCAGGGGCACGTTGAAATCCACTCGCATGAAGACACGATGATCATTGAGGGGGAGATCTTTAATCGAAAGTTTGGACATGAGACCCTCGGTAGCGCCGGCGCCGGGCCGGGGAAGTGAGGGCGGCAGTCCTGCCGCCCTCGGTCTGAATGCCTACAGCCTTGGCCTGCCGGCGGGTGCCGGCAGCAACGCCCTTACAGCCCTTTGCTGGCCAGGTAATTGACCAGGTCGCGCACCCGGTTCGAGTAGCCCCATTCGTTGTCGTACCAGGAGACTACTTTCACCATATTGCCGCCGATCACCAGGGTGGAAGGCGCGTCCACGATCGAGGAACGAGGGTCGCCCTTGAAATCGGCCGAAACCAGCTCGTTCTCTTCGTAGCCCAGGTAGCCCTTCAGCGGTCCGGCTTCCGAAGCGGCCTTCAGCGCTGCGTTCACTTCTTCTTTCGTGGTCTTCTTCTCGACCACGGCGACCAGGTCCACAACCGAAACGTTGGGCGTGGGCACGCGCACGGCAAAGCCGTCCAACTTGCCCGCCATGTCGGGGATCACCAGCTTCAGCGCCTTGGCGGCGCCGGTGGAAGTGGGAATCATCGACAAGGCCGCGGCACGGGCGCGCCGCAGGTCTTTGTGCGGGAAGTCCAGGATCACCTGATCATTGGTGTAGGAGTGAATGGTGGTCATGCTGCCGCTGACGATCTTGAAATGGTCGTGGACCACTTTGGTGATCGGGGCCAGGCAGTTGGTGGTGCAGGAGGCATTGGAAATAATGTGGTGTTTGGCCGGATCGTATTTGTCGTGGTTTACGCCCAGCACCACCGTGAGGTCCTCGCCCTTCGCCGGGGCGGAAATGATGACCTTCTTGACCGGGCCGCGCAGGTGCTTTTTGGCGTCTTCCGCATTGGTGAAACGTCCAGTCGATTCGATGACGACCTGCGCCCCGACCGCTTCCCAGGGCAGCTTGGCGGGATCTTTTTCGGCAAACACCTTGATGGTCTTGCCATCGATGCTGATACTGTCCGCGCCGGCGGTGATTTTGTGCGGCAAGTTGCCCAGGATGGAGTCGTACTTCAGGAGATGGGCGAGCGTCTTCGGATCGGTGAGATCGTTGACGGCGACAAACTCGAGGTTGGAGTCGTTGAGCGAGGCGCGCAACACGTTGCGTCCGATGCGCCCAAATCCGTTAATGCCGACCTTTATGGCCATAGTTCCTCCGTGTGGAATGAAGACACAGACTGCTTATAAGTGCGTACCTGAAACAGAAAATGTTAGCAGGGAAGCGCTGCTCCAGCCAATGACTGGCGAGTTACTAGGGGGCCCGATCACAAATAGCTATGCGTGAAATCACTGCGAAAAATCAGCGTTTCCGCGTGGGTTACTGGAAGATTAAGATGCTATCACAATCTCAAAGTATGCATTGGTCCTGTACCAGACCAGCGGCAATCGCGCCAACCAATATTTGCGGTTGATGGTGGCGCGAGCCCGGGCAAACTCCTCCGGCCCCAGAATACGCGCCGTGGCCACAAACTGCGGCCCGGTCACTTTGCCGCGCACCGTGCAGGGCGCGACCTTCACCTGCGGATTATTGCGGATCCGCTTGAACTTCCCCATATCGCTGCGGGTCATCACGTACAGTTTCCCGTCCTGCTCGCCAAACCACACCGGCGTGGGCACCCCTACTCCGGTCTTGCGGTAGGTAGTCAGGGAAATATAGCGTTGCCCTTGGATTTCTTTGGGAACCATCGCTTTCACCGGGACTATTGTAACTGGAAACCCAGCCCGTGTTCACGTCAGAGGGCCGGCGCCGCGCCCTTGCCGCAATGCCGGAAGCGATCGCCTGGTCAACTTTGCGCCGGGGGTCGACTCGCCCCCCGTCCCCCCCGAAAATTGCCCAATTCGGACATTTTCGCTATCCCTTTGGTTCCCGCCAGGGGTGTTGGATTGCCCGTCAACATCCTCCTGTGATACAAGCCAATCATGCGCAAATGGATGCGCGAGCGCTTGCAGCGCCGCAAGAAGAGCACCGAGACCCAGCCGGCGGAGAGCCAGCCGGCCCCTTTACAGCCTGTGTATTTCGAGCCGGCCTCTCCTTCCTTGGAGACGGATTCTTCCGGGGAGTTTCCTGCCGCGGTAGAAGCCCCGGAAGCAGAACCGCCGGAAGAGTCCGCCGAGCCGAGCGAATCGGCAGGGGAAGCAGCGTCCTCCGGCGAAGGTAGTCCCACTCGCCGCCGCCGCCGTCGCCGGGGCGGACGAGGACGAGGCGGCTCGTCCGCCGCAGCCAAGGTCGAGGCGCCGGCGGAACCAGCGGAAGCTCCGGAAGCCCCTGCGGCCAAGGTGGACACTCCGGCCCGCGCCCCCAAAGGCATTGTCGTGCTTTCCATTGGACTGCCCGGCTCCGGCAAGAGCGCCTGGTTCAAACGCCACAACATCACGCCGCTTTCCAGCGACATGTTGCGCGCCCTGCTGTTCGACGATGAAACCGAACAGCGCTTTCAGGACCTGATCTTTTCCAATCTCCGCTCCATGTTGAAAGCGCGGCTGATTGCCCGCCGTCCCGTAAACTACGTGGACGCCACCAACCTCACCCCGCATGATCGCCACAGCTGGATCAAGCTGGCCAAGGACTTCGGCTATGAAGTGCAGGCAGTCTTCTTTGATGTGCCCCTGGAGGTTTGTCTGGAGCGCAATCGCAAACGGCAGCGCCAGGTGGCGGAAGAGGTCATGCACCGTTTCGCCGGCAAGCTCAAGCCGCCGGCCTTCGAGGAAGGCTTCAGCAAGATCACGGTGGTGCGCGTAAAACAGAAGGCCGCTGACTAACCGGCGGCGGCCCGCGCCAACCGCGCACGCGACCTCGACGCGGAGGGACCTGGCGTCCCTCCGCGCTTTTCATGGTGTAGCTTGAATTGCCCCACCAGTGCCTGCAAGTCCCCGCTCAGCTGCGAGAGTTCTTCCATCTGGGCCAGGGTTCGACGCGCCCGCTCCGCCGAAGATTCGGTGATCTGGGCGATCTCACTGACCCCGCTGTTGATGTGGCTGGTAGTGGCCGCCTGCTCGGTGGCCGCGGTGGCGATCCGGGTGATCATGTCCCCGACCTGTTCCGACATATGAATCACCTGGCGCAGGGACTCTCCTGCGCGGTGCGTCGCTTGCACTCCCTGTTCAAACTGTCCCGTGCCGGCCTTCATGGCCACCACCGTGCTGTGGGTTTCCGTTTGAATGCGGTGGATCATCTGCGCGATCTCCTGGGTGGCGGCCGTGGTGCGTTCCGCCAGCTTGCGGACTTCGTCGGCCACTACGGCAAAGCCCCGTCCCATCTCTCCGGCCCGCGCCGCTTCAATGGCCGCGTTCAGGGCCAGTAGATTGGTCTGGTCGGCAATATCGTTGATGGTCTCCACGATCTTTCCGATCTGGTCCGAACGCTGCCCCAACTCCTCTACCATGCGGGCGGTCCCAGTCAGGGACTCCGAAATGACCCGCATGTTGTCCTCCGCCGCTCCCAGGATTTTCCCGCCTTCGTGGGCGATATCTGAGGCCTGGCGCGCCGCTTCCGCCGCCGAACTCGAGTTCTCCGAGACCTGTTGCACGGTCAACGCCATTTCCTGCATGGCCGACGCCACCTGGCGGGCCCGGTCTTTCTGTGTCTCCGTGCCTTGCACCTGCTCTTCCGAGCTGTGCGAGATTTGCTCGCTCGCCTGGGCCAGTCGCTCGGTGTTTTGCGCCACCTGGGAAATGGCCCGGTGCAGTTTCTCCAGGAACCCATTGAATCCTCGCGCCAGTTCGCCGAGCTCGTCCTGCGTGCCCTGGGTGATGCGCTGGGTAAGGTCGCCTTCCCCTTCCGCAATATCGTGTACCCGCAAGATGACTTCATGCAGGCGTTGGAACAGCGCTTTGTAGGTCATGGTCGAGACCACGATGAGCGCGGCCAAACAGGCCAGAGCGGTGCCCGCCGCCACCTTGGCATTGGCCCTCCAGGCGGCTTCCACATCGTCTACATAAATGCCGGTCCCGATGATCCATCCCCAGGGTTCAAATTTGCGGACAAACGATATTTTCGGCACCGGCTCGCCTTTGGCTTGTCCCGGACGCGCCCACATATAGCGCACAAATCCTTCCCCATTTTTCCCCGCCACTTCGGTCATTTCCACAAACAGAAGCTTGCCGGTCGGGTCCTTGTAGCTGGAGAGGTCCTGTCCTTCCATTTCCGGCTTGATGGGATGCATGATCATGGTGGGGCGCAAGTCATTTACCCAGAAGTAGTTGGTTTGCTCATAGCGCATCACGCGCAGCCGGGCGAGCGCCTGCTTCTGGGCCGCCGCGCGGCTGATTTGCCCGCTGGCCTCTAGCCGCTGTTCTTCCACCAGCACGGAGTAGGGAATTTCCACCAGGTGGCGCAGTTGGGTTTCTTTGTCCTGCAGGATGCGTTGCCGGCTCCCCAATAGCCAAAAGCTGGCCAGAGTCAGCAACCCCGCCGCCGCCACGCCGATGATCAGGCGAAACTTGGTCTTAAGGGTGAAATTACGCATGCCAGTCTCTCCCTGCCTTGCTTTATCGGAGAGGGCGGAGAAAAACATAAGCCCGCTGGGGCACTGGGAAAAATTTTCCTCCCTGGCCCCGGTGCCGCGCAGGGCCACGAAGCGGACCATGGCAGTCGAAATTCCACACCGGGGCGCTGGGCCGATACCCGTAACCCTCAAGGGCCGCGCGTGTTGACCATTCTGCGCCCTGCCCATAAAATCGAAGAGGCGGTGCAAACCGACCGTCCAACCGCATCGCTGCCCCCTCGTTCAACGGCAGGACAGCTGACTCTGGATCAGCATATCGGGGTTCGAATCCCTGGGGGGCAGCCAATTCTTTCTCTTACTCGCAAATCAATGGTTTTCGCCGCGGCTGGAATGCCTTGTCGCGCGTCGGGAGATAACATCGTCCAGGACTTTTGTTCTCTGGAAAACCAATAACCACCTGATGCTAAACAAAATAAGCTGGCCCGGGGTTTACAACGCTCCAGCGGGCCAGCTTCGTGGTCTTCCTGTTATTTTCTGACAAACCGCGTCATTACTGGATATTCAGCACCAGCGGCAGGCTTTTCGTGACCGAGCCGCAGGTTGCGTTTACCAGAATCGTCTTTGTGCCTTTTTCCCGCACCGGGTTACTGGACGAGCTTCCGCCGGAACCGCCGCCACAGGCGGATAACGAGCCCAGGGAAAACAACAGGAGCGCCAGGCACAGGAACTGTTCCAGGCGGCGATATTCTTTGCGCACCCAGAGCAGGCAGAGCAACGAGAGCGGAATGGCAAGGAATCCCGTCATTCCAGCCTTCGCCACCAGAGCAGATGGCAGAGTTGGATTGGACGGTGTCCTGTTTGCTGCCGCGGCCGAGGACGTGACCGTAAGAGAAGTGCTTACGCTTCCTCCATCCTGAATGGTGGTTTGCGCCGGATTAAAGTTGCACGTCATCCCGAAGGGCAAACCGGAACAGCTGAAGGCGACAGTCCCGGCTGACCCTGATTTGGAAGTCGTCTGCAGTGTGACGGCAGTAGAGGTGGTTCCGTAGGAGACCGAAAGACTGCTGGCCGAGAGCGATAGCGCCAGCTCCGGTCCGTTGGCGTAGACCTTGATCGTGGCCACCTCTGATTCCGAGGCCTCATAGTTCCTGACTCGCGAATAGAGCGCCTGGAAGGTATGTGCGCCGAGTGCCAGGTTGCTGACCGTGAAGCTGGCGGCCCCGTTGCCGTCGAGCTGCACGTTGGCGATCTCGATTTGGTCCCGCAGGAAGATGACGCTGCCGCCGGTTACGGGGTTGGATCCGTCGCTGACACTGGCCTGGATGAGGAAATCCTCGCCCAGCACGCTGGTGGCCGGAACTTGCAGTGTAGTGGTGGTAACGGTGTTTGCGGGCTGCGGGTCATCGGTCCCTCCCACTCCATTTCCACGGGCGATGGTGAAATCGCGCGCGCTGCAAACCTCGCCCGGATCGAAGCCGAGTAAATTGTTGTAAATGGTGGTGCTGTTGTCCATGTGCTGGAACTGGCTCTGCATAGGGCCGCCCGGGTTCACAAACATGTCGACCGGAATATTCAACCCGGAAGAGGTGAATAGATATTCAGCCAGCGAGTTTTCCATGAAGGGAACGTTGGTCTGCGATGTGCCCTTGCTGTTGACCTGGTTCGACACGATCACGTAGTAGTCGGAAGGACTGAACGGATTCACGGCCTTGTTCCACGGGAGCTGGCTCAGCGTGTATCCGTTGGCGGGGCTGGGCATCCAGACAAAGCCGAGAGGCGGAGCCGTTGCTCCGGGATTGCTGTTCGAACCGCTCATGTAGAACGGTGCGCAATTATTGGTGGTATGCGATTGGACCGATCCCATGTCGGGTTGGTTGGTGTAAGTAGGTTCTCCGGTGAAGTCAAGGTTGGGATTGACCCCGAAAAAGTCAGGCCAGAAGTGAACCTGATAAAGTGTGGGCAACAGCGACATATAGAAACTACGCTGCGACGCCTGCGTCATGAGCTGCACCGCCGCGTTCTGCGCCACCTGGTTGGGAGAGTAGTAACCGGGGTTCCGGTTGTCGCTGATCTTCGGCCCCAGGGTGCTGAGTTTCCCCCAGTCGCTGAGGATGCTGTCCAGCATCTGGTCGAAACCGATGGCCAAATTGCCTTGCAGGTTACTGTTTGCCAGCTGCCCGATCGTGGTGGTAAAGCTTCCATAGCGGTTGGGAATCGAAGTCTGTCCAGGAGTCTTCAAGCCTTCCAGTACCGCGCTCGACCCGGTCAGCAATCCTCCCAGTTCCGACAAAGAAAAGTTGACGTCCTTTGCCACCGCACCGTCGCCCCCGGAAGCCACCGCCGCAGCCACACTCACCACGCCGGACAACAACCCGACCACGTTGCCGGCATTGACTTTCACCGGGGTAGAGGACGTGGCCTTCGACAAATTGGCGGAAAGAATGTTGGCCGCGGCACTGGTCAGTGCCAGGCCGGCGTTTGAGCCTCCAGTCGCCACGATGTCTTTCATGTTCACCGGGCCGCTCACCATGTAGTTCAGCACATTGGTGAGATACACCACCTCCACATGGACCTGCTGCCGCACCGTCGTGAAATCATTCTGGGTGAAGCAGGCGGGTGAACTGTAAGGAGCATCCGGAGGACCCGCAAAACAATAGTTGTTCGCCGACGTCGGAGCCGGAAGCGGCAGGTTGATGGGATTGAAGTAGTGGTAGTTGATGTAGTTGCTGTTCGAGCCGGTGAAGAAGTAGTGGATGTCGTCGAGGAAGTTGCCTGCGGCGCCATCAATGTAATAGTTGGTGATCAGGGTGTAGCTGATGTAGTGATAGGCGGCTTCCTGTCCGGCCACGCTATCTGCACCGTTCATCTTGTTCCCGCTCAGTTCCGGCCAGGCCACCGGCGGATATGCGCCCAGTTTGGTAAGGGTGAAGTCGGGCCCTGCGGTTTTATCGTCGTCGTCATCCTTCTGCTGCGAACTCTGATAAGGCTGATAAAGGCCATTGATATTGCGGGCCAGCGTACCGTGCACGAATCCGGTTTGTCCCTGGTCGGCGTAGGCCGACGCGGAGACGACAGCGTGACCCGTGAGGGGATCGCCCATGCCTGAACCCATCATGAAGGTGTAAGCCGGGTTGGCGTGGTAGCCTCCGTTGGTGAAGTCCCAAAATAACGTTGCTCGCGGCGAGCCGCCGAGGCTCTCGATGATCCCGCGGAACGTGTCGTAGTGATTGGACGTTCCGTTGTTGTCGTACCAGTTGTTGTTGCCGGTCACGTCCCAAATGCTGCCGCAGCACGCGGGAAATCCAAACGTGGTCAACACGCCCATTTGATAGGGTCCGATCTCGCTCAGGTCCGAGGCGAGTTGATTGTAGGCTGCCGTCCGGTTGTCGTAACTGTCAGCGTCGCCGGTGTTATAGATCGTGCCGCAGTTGATGAAATGATCGTTGCTGTCGGTTGGGCCGGATCCCGGGGTGAAAACCGCACAGTTCGCGCCCGGGTTCACCAACGACAGATCGTGGCGATTGAACACCAACAGCCAGTAACCGCCGCGCGCGGTAGCGCTGTCAGGCCGCGCGTACTTCCTGCCGGTGACCGGTGTTCCCGAATTATTGGTGTTGTCAGGGTAGTATACGGTAATGGAGCCGTTGCGATTGGTGACCGGGTCGTTCCCCTGTGGATCCACCCAGTATTCCCGAATGTCGGTGGATTCGAAATTGTAGTTGCCGTTTGGGTCCTCCTGCACCACGCCCGTGGCGAAGGGCCACATGGGAGTGTTGTAGTAGGCGTCGCCTTTTGTATCGACGGCGTAGTTTTCGTAAGCGGTGCCGGCGGCCGCGCCGGGAACTCCGATGGCGATGTAGCCGGTGGGGGGATGGCTGTCCTTGGTATGGTCTTGTCCGCCGATGAAAGAGGTGTCTAGTTGATTGTCAGAGGACTCATCGTGCAGAGTCCCCACCACGACTATCCTGGTTGAATCAAAGGTCTTGATGCGGCTGACGACGTCGCTTCCGCTGCTATGACACCAGCCTCCAACGAAATCCAGGGTCTGACGATCGAATGCCAGCGAGAGATAGATAGACCCGGAAGGACAGGCTGAAGTGACGGGATACTGCTGGCTGCCCACCTGCAACCATGGCGAAGTCCCATCCCAACCGCCGGTGTACAGAGTCTCGAATAGGACCGTCGGCGGCAGGAATCCGGGGGTATAGGAGACAACATCGTCGGCGGCGAGGGCTTGTGCTCTGCTCACTCTGGCAGTCGCTGGCAGAGATGTCTCCACCTGCGCGAAGCGTTGCCGGGCCGTGACCAGCTTGCCCTCCGTGGTTTGCGCGGTCACATAAATTACATTTTTTCCTGTGTGCAGATTGTCGGCTTCGAGCAAATCCGCCGCCAGACAAGTTTCCGGCTGGCATGTTCTGGGAACCAGACGCGAGGTAATGTCCTTTCCATTTAGGACTGCGTGAATACTGGTGGGTTTGATTTCTCGCCTCAACTGTAACTGGAGCGTGGTCTGATTGGCAGAGATTTTATTTCCCGTCACCTGAATGTGAATCTCGGGAGGTTGGGGAACAATTGCTGATTGTGCTGACCCAAGAGTCACGCAAGTCAGGAACAGCGCCATAAAGACAAGTTGCATTTTCAGTTTTCCCGTATTCCACCGATTCACCTGATGTGTCATAAATTTAGAAATTCCTATCTGGATGGTATGGAGCTGGCGCCGGATCTTCCGAACCTGTTCCTCGGGAGAGACGAAGCCGCCTTGCCGGCAAAGACTGGGACGGTTCTCCTTACAGACCCAGCAACTTTGTGTTTTTACAAATGAACGGCTTGTTTTACGGATGCGGGACGGGGCGTCCGCTTAAACTACACCCGGATAGGCGGATACATCTTGGCGGCAGAGTTATCTTAGCAAAGGGGAAATTATCTGGCCATGCCGAAGCGACAAGAAAATCTATGTTTCTTCGATTTTCCCATGACCTTGGGCCACACCATGCAGCTGGCCGTCACCGGGCGTTAAGAACCTTGGAATGGGGGGCAGCCAAATCTTTCTCTTTCCGCCACACTCAACTGGTTCCACTCAAACCTGGACCGCGTTTTCTAGTGACCTATGCCGAGTTTGCGCAGGAAGGTCATCATCGGGCACCAGTTGGTGAAGCCCGACTGAAGCAGGTTCAGCCCGACAAACGCGGTGAAAAGATACCAGTATTCATGCACCCAGTGGCCCAGGGCCAATGAAATCAGCACGAAAGTTCCCGCTATTACCCGCAGCATGCGTTCTACCGTCATTTCTTTTCTCCTTCCTCAACGTGGACGCGACTCTACTTGAGACGTTCTCAAAGGCGTGGTTGCTTCCCGGGGTATATCAAAGTTGCGGCGCCGGCTCGCTTTTTTTCGACACGTAATAAAGCACCGGCACTGCCATCCGCGAGAGGACCGTGGACGCCACTTCGCCGGCCATCAAGGATAACGCTAATCCCTGAAAGATGGGATCGAACAAAATCACGCTGGCCCCCACCACGACCGCAGCGGCGGTCAGCAGCATAGGGCGAAACCGCACCGCACCGGCATCCACCACCGCTCCCTCTAAACTCATACCTTGCGCCCGGCGCAGCTCGATGAAATCAACGAGGATAATGGAGTTGCGCACGATAATGCCGGCGCCGGCGATAAAGCCGATCATGGAGGTCGCGGTGAAGAACGCGCCCATGAGGGCATGGGCGGGCAGAATTCCTACCAGGGTCAGAGGAATCGGCGCCATGATCACCAGTGGGGTCAGAAACGACCGGAACCAGCCGACGACCAGCACATAGATCAGCACCAGCACCGCGGCGAAGGCCAGGCCCAGATCGCGAAATACTTCAATGGTGATGTGCCACTCCCCATCCCACTTCATGGCATAGTGGTTGCTGCGTTCCGGCAGACTTGTGCCTTGGTACTGTTGCACGGCGTAGCCGTCGGGCAATCTGATCCGCGCAATGGCATCGCTCATCCTGCCAATGGCATAGACTGGGCTTTCCTCTTCGCCGGCCACATCTCCGGTCACATACACCACGGGTCGCAGGTTCTTGTGGTAAACGCTGGTATCGATGGTCGTCTGCTCCAGGCTGGTCACTTCCTGTAAGGCGATTTCTCCACCGGCAGCCGTGGGTAGTTTGAGATTCGCGAGGTCCTCAATCCTAGAGCGGTCCGCGCGTGACAAGCGCACCCGGATCGGAACACTCTCTCGAGACTGGGGATCGTGCAACAAACCGGCATCGGCCCCGCTCAGGCCAATCTGCAAGGTGCGGGTCACGTCCGCGGCCGAAATGCCATGCAGCGCGGCCTTGGCCAGGTCTACCTTCAGGTCGTACTTGGGTTGGGGATCCGCGACGTACCAGTCGACGTCAACCACACCCGGTGTCTGTTGAAAGACTTGCTTGATTTGTGCGGCCAACTGGATCTGCCCCTTGTAGTCGGGCCCATAGACTTCCGCGACCAAAGTCTGTAACACCGGGGGGCCAGGCGGAACTTCTGCCACCTTAAGGCGCGCCCCAAAGGGTTGCGCCAGCTTCACCAGTTCTGGACGCAGCCGGCGCGCGATTTCGTGGCTTTGCGCCTTGCGCTCATGACGCGAGAGCAAGTTGACCTGGATGTCGGCCTGGTTAGGTTGCCGCCGCAAAAAATAATGTCTCACCAGGCCATTGAAGTTATAGGGGCCGGAGGTGCCGGAATAAATTTGGTAGTCCGTGACTTCGGCCTGTTGCGCGAGGTATTGTCCCAGTCTTTGCGCGACCCGTGTGGTCTGTTCCAGCGGCGTTCCATCCGGCATATCGATGATGACCTGGAACTCGCTCTTATTATCGAAGGGCAGCATCTTCACGCGTACCCATTTCAGGGGAACCAAGGCAACCGCTGCCAATAGCAACACCACGACGCCCCCCAGAAACAGCCAGCGGCGTTTAGAGTCGCGAATTAAGGGATTCATCAAACGCCGGTAGAAGCGCGTGGTCCAGCCTTCTGTCTCGCTGTGTTCATGCCCGTTTTCACCGGCATAGTGGCGCAACAGCCGGAGTGCGGCCCAGGGGGAAACCACAAAAGCCACCAGCAGGGAAAACACCATGGCCGCGGAGGCGCCGACCGGAATCGGCCTCATATACGGCCCCATGAGCCCCCGTACGAAGGCCATGGGGAGAATGGCTGCGATCACGGCAAAAGTCGCAAGAATGGTGGGATTGCCCACTTCG
>JAFDVW010000003.1:29277-421059 GCA_018268755.1 Acidobacteriota bacterium | reverse complement strand
TCGACGACGACGATGGCGTCATCGACGAGGATGCCGATGGAGAAGATCAGGGCGAACAGGGTGACGCGATTGAGGGTGTATCCAAACAGGTAAAAGATCGCCAGCGTGAGCGCCAGGGTCACCGGCACCGCCAACAGCACTACGCCCGATTCCCGCCACCCCAGCGCCAGCGCAATCAGCAAGGTGACTGAAAGCGTCGCGATAAAGAGGTGCTTGAGAAGTTCGTCTGACTTATCTTTCGCGGTCTCGCCATAGTTGCGGGTGACCGTGATGTTTAAGTCCTGAGGCAGCAAGGAGCCGCGCAGGTCGGCCACCTTCCGCAGAAGGTCCTCGGCAATCACGCTGGCATTCGTGCCCTTGCGTTTGGCCAAAGTGATGGTCACTGCGGGGTATTCGGGATTGATTTCCTGTCCGCTGCTGCCCTTGGCCTTGGCAAACAGGACGTAGCTGTCCGGTTCCGCAGCACCGTCGTCCAAGGTCTCCACCACATCGCGGAGATAAATGGGGTGGCGGTTCTGGACCCCGACAACAACTTGCTTCAGGTCCTCGGCGCGGGTAAAAAACAAACCGGCCTCCACCTGAAATTCGCGATTGTCCCGGGCAAAACTGCCCGCCTGTGCGCGCGCATTCGCCCCCTGCAAGGCTGTCACGACGGTCGCTGGAGTCAGGCCGTAGGCGGCCAGACGCTGGGTGTCGAGCATTATCCGCGCCTGGCGGGGCTGGCCGCCGAGAATGGCCGTCTCGGAAACGTCGTCCACCTTCTTCAGCGAGTCCTGTAGCTCACCTGCGATGCGCCGCAACTGGTAAGCATCGTAGTTTTGCCCCCACAGCGTAAGCGCCATGATGGGCACATTGTCGATGGAGCGGACTTTAATGAGGGGCGGGGAGACTCCGGCTGGAATGCGATCAAAATTGGCGTAGAGCTTGTTGTAGGTCTGAATGATGGCATCTTCTTCTTTGCTTCCCACATAGAAGCGGACGATGACCAGGCTCATCCCGGGATGGCTGATCGAATACACGTATTCGACCCCCGGCACTTCGCGCAACAGCTCTTCCATGGGCAGGCTGACGCGCTGGGCCACCTCTTGTGCCGAGGCCCCCGGCATCTGCACGAACACGTCGAGCATGGGGACAATGATCTGCGGTTCCTCTTCCCGCGGGGTCCGCAAAATCGCGAACACGCCCAGCAGCAACGCGGCCACAATGATCAGAGGAGTTAACTTGGAATCAATAAAGCCGTGTGCGACCTTGCCGGCCAAACCCAGGCCGGAACGGTTGTCCGGTTGCGAGTTCTGATTGCGGGCGCTCATCGTGGTTTGCCTGATTTCTCCCTGCAACTCTTAGCGAGACGCGATTTTCCTGCCGTTGAACTCCTGGCTGCCCGGATCGGCCACCAATAATTCGCCGGTTTGCAGGCCGGCCAGCACTTCCACTTGATTTGCCGAGGACGGGCCCAGCGTGATGTAGCGCAACCAGGCCACATGATTTTGATCAAGCACGTAGACCCCTTGCAGCTGCCCACGTTCGACCACCGCGGAGCGGGGAATCAACAGAGCCAGTCGCTCTCCCCGCGCAAATCGGGCACGGCCAAACAATCCGGAGTGGAGGGCGGGATCCAATGGCAATTCCACCTTGACCAGAAAACTGCGACTTGCCGGGTCCGCCGCCGGCACAATCTCAACCACTTTGCCTTCGCGTTCGGAATCCCCGAGGGCGTCGATCACCATGGAGACCTTCTGGCCCTGCCGCACGTGGCGGAGGTCACCTTCATTGACCGTAACTTCCAGGCGATAACCCTTCAAATCTTCCAGGGTGAAAAGCCCCATACCCGGCATCGCGAGTCCCCCCACCTCGGCTTTCTTCTCGGTGATCAGGCCATCGAATGGGGCCCCGATACGCGTATAGGTGAGAGCAGTCCGGGCCTGTTGGAGGGCGGCTTTGCTTTGCGCTTGTCCAGCACGCGCCAGCTCGCGCCGAGCCTGCGCTGCCTTGCAGCGGGCCTGAATTTCATCGAATTCCTGCGGGCTGACCGATTTCCGGTCACGCAGAACTTGATACCGTTGCAAGGTGGCAGCGGCGAGCGCGAGGTCCGAATCCGCCGCCGCAGCCTCCTGCTGCGCCGCTACCTCCGCCGCTGTAGCCCGCTCCAGCGCGGCCCGAGGTTGTGCGTCGTCCAATAGCGCGAGAGTTTGTCCCCGCTGCACATGATCTCCCTCGCGTACCCGGACTTCAGCAATGGTGCCCATCATCTGCGCGGCCAGCTGGCTGGTTCGCACGGCGCGGATGTTTCCTACTGCCTCCAACACGTCCGGCTGGCTCGTCAACTGGATCGATACAACTGGCGCAGAGCTGGCTTCCTGCGCTACGCGGTCCGGCAGACGGCCATTGGAACAACCGGCAGAGACCAGGCTGAGGACAATGAGAATGAGGCATGCCACGGTGTAGGTGGACCGATTCAGTTCTTCCGGAAAAAGGAGCGTCATGGCTTGACCACCGGGGATTGTAGATTCAAAGTGCCGCTGGCCAACTCCAGGTTGGCGCAGCTGATGTGAAGCTGATAGACCGCCTGCCAGTAATCGGCCTGAGTGCGGCGCAGCGCTTCTTCCGCACTCAGCAAATCGGTCATGGTGAGTAAGCCGCTGTCGTAACGGTCCTGATGAATGTGCAGACTCTCCTGGGCCTGGGCGATGGCAGCGCGGACGACATCGATCTGTTGCCGGCTGGCATCCTGATCGTAGTAGGCCTGCCGCACCTCCAGCCGTACGGCATCGCTGGCCGCCTGTTTCAGGGCGGCAATTTTCTCGGCATGGGCGCGTTCCCGGGAGAGCGCCGCCCGTTTGGCGCCACCCTGGAACAGGTCGATCTGCAACTCGATTCCTCCCATCCAATTGTTGCCGCCCCCGCCGGCGACAAAGGAAGGGTTGTCCAATTCCCAACGTGCAAAAGCATTTACGCGAGGGCCGAACGACGACTTTGCAATGGCCACGCTCAATGCCTGCGCCGACTGCTCAGCCTCGATTCGCTGCAGATCGGGGCGGGTGGCCAGAGCTGTTTGCTCAAGCTCTGTGAGCGGAGCAACCGCCGGATGGCTTTCCCCCAGCGCGTCTTCCGTCTGATACGAAGCGTCCGGGGAGACTCCCAGGGTGAGATTGAGCTGGGCTTTGGCCAGCTCCAGATGGTTGCGGGCGCGAATCAGTTCTTGCTGACGGCCGGCCAAGTGCACCTTGGCGCTGAGCAGGTCCGATTCCACCGCCAGTCCGGCCTCATAACGGACCTGGCCGCGCTCCAGGATCGACTGTGCCGTCTTTTCGGCTTGCTCCGCCACTCCCAGCTGTTTTGCGGCGAGAAGAACTCCATAGTAGGACTGCACCACACGAAAGAGGATCTCCTGCTCGGTGCGTTCCAGTTGGCGGACCGCCGCCTGGTTCATCTCCTTGGCCCGACGGACGCTATGCCAGGATGCAAAGGAATCAAACAGGTTCCAGGTCCCGCCCAATTGAGTGGAGAAATTGCCAAACGGCAACGGAGTATTCAACTTGTTGAGTGCGAAGTCGCCGCTGGCAAATCGTTGCTGCCGTAATTTGCCCCCAAACACATACACCGGATCATTGCCACGCGTGGCTTGCTCCGAAAATGTGATATGCGGCATGAGAAAAGACTGCGCTTCCCGCACTCCCGCGGAAGCCGCCCGCGTGTCCGCCATCGCGGCCTTGCGGAGAGGGTTTTTCTCCAGCGCGATGCTCGCGGCATCTGGCAGGCTTAACGGGAGCGGCGGATTCTGGGCCCAGGCGGTGACGAACAACATCGTTCCCGCCGCGAACTGGAGTGCAGATCGGCGGAGGAAGCTCATGGCCGCGTCCCTGCCAGGTCGGCTGCATGCAGCCAGGATGTCGCGTCCTTGACGATCTCGTAGGTGGTATGGAAGGTGGCGGATTTTTGCACCATCGCCCCTACCGAGCAATACTTTTCTTCCGAAAGGCGGATGGCTTCCACCAGGGCCGACTCCTCGACGCCAATCCCGGTGACCACATGATGAATTCGTACGGACGTGAAAATCTGGGGCGGCCGTTCGGCTTGCTCGGCCTCCACCCGCACCTGATATCCGGTGACCTTCTGGTGATATTTTTGCCGCAGAATGGTGATGACATCGAATGCGGTGCATCCGGCCAAAGCGACGGCCACCAATTCGATGGGCTTGGCGCCGCTCCCGCCCGCCGCGTCGTCCAATAGCAGATGGTGCCCACTCCCGCTGTGGGCCACAAACTGACGTTGCCGCCTAAGTGCTTGTGTGAGTTCAACTTGCGCTGCAATCATCACGCCCTCCCATACCTCCATCGGCAAACCACGGGAATAAATGCAGAAGAGCGCAATTTGTTACAGGAAAGTTTTGTAAGGCCTGAAGGTCTTAAAAGGGCAGGGAAGTCAGGAGTTGGCGCGGAGCGCAGCCTGAACTTGCTTATACTGCTGCATCAATTGTTGCCGTAGATGGGCAGACTTGGGCGGAGGACATTTTTCCGCCAATCCGCGGCATTGCTCGATGGTGGCTTCCAGCGTCGCCACGAAAACCCGGCACGGCCCGCACCCTTCCATGTGGCGTTCTATTTCCTGGCACAGAGAATCATCGAGCTGCTCATCCAGATAATTGGATAATTCCGCGAACATGGCTTTGCAGCGCGCCGGCCGGTTTAACGAAGGGGCGGGTACCTGCTTGCGCACTCCTTTTGCCCGGCCCGTCATCCAGGTACGCATCAGCTCTTTTCGGACAAATAGGCGGGCCCGGTGCAGGCGCACCCGAATGGTGGCGGCGCGAACTCCGGTGATTTCGGCAACTTCCTCGTCGGTGAGGCCTTCCATGTCACGCAGCACCAGCACTACGCGATACTGGGGCGGCAAGCGTTGCACCGCCTCGCGCAAGCGAACGGCCTGCTGGCTGCGGATTGCAAAGGATTCCGGATTGATTCTGCCGTCACCGGCGAGCTGCTCCAGTTCTTTGCGGTCCGGCATCAGTTCTTCCAGGGACAGCTCCCTGGCCGGAGCGAACTTACTCTTGCGCCGCTTCATCAGGCAGCGAGTCCTTGCCACCTTGTACAACCACACCAGGAGGGCCTTGGGGCTATCGAATTTGGGCAATTGCGGGACCGATTTCAGCAGGACCTCCTGCATGGTGTCTTCGGCATCTTCGCGATGTCCGCAAACGCGCATGCTGAAGGAGAAGACCGTATTCTGCAACAGGGCCAGCGCCTGCTCCACGTTGCGGTCTCCTCCGTCCCGCAACAGCGCGACCGCCCTTTCGATTTCTGCCCGCATTCCCTAAACATAGCACGCGGGCCATCCCGCCCTAAGTAGGCCAAGGACCGCTAATGATCGCGAGAAATGTGTGAGACAATGGCGCTGCGTTTGGGAGGCTGCCAAAATGACGGTTAAGACAGTCGTCGAGATCGTGATCCTGATTGCGGTGATCTACCTGGCGGTGCGGCTTTTCAGAAACAGAGGCTAGGCCCGCATCCAGCGGCCCCTGCTCCGTGAAAAGCTTGTGCTAACCAACCGTCCCCTGTCCAACCATGTACGCTGGGGTGGGCAGGAGCTCGTTTTCAAATGCTGCGTTGGTGGGTTTGGGTGCGCGAAGCCCGCTGATGCTTTCACCGGCGGGCGGGTGGACCGCGTGAGGCGTCCCTGCCTCTGTCGCTTGCAAGCCAGAGATTGTGATTGAGTAAGGGAGAGGGAAGGGTGGCGCGGGTTAAATGAATTTCCGGCATTTGCCGGTCGCGCAGGTACAGGGTAACTTTCCATCATGGTGCGATTCCCCGTAGTCGCAAGTCAGTTCTTCTCCCGCCCGAATATGGCGCAGGGCATAGAACTCCACCCGCCCATAAGCAATGCGAATAAACAGATTGGGATCGCAGGAGTGGTTCACGAATTGAAAGGGCCCGCCGTTGACGCTGCCGTCGATGGCGCGGGTGTGGCTGATTTCCACGATAGCGATGCGCTTCGCGCCCTGGGCCCGCCGCCGCGCCTCGCGCACCGAGATCAATTCTCCCGTGAACTCCCCCACCTTGGCACGCGCCGGCAGGGGCCGCTCCGTGAACAATCCTTTGCCTTGAATTGAGCTCTTCCGTACTTGCAGGGTCATGATCTAGGTCTTGTGATGGTCGATGACGACCGTGTAGTCAACCTCGTCCCAGCGCTCTTCGTCTGTCCAGTACAGGGTGAAAACCACGTCCTGATCGTGGTCCAGGGACGCCGTGGGCAGGTCCACGATATAGGTCCCCAGCCCGGTGGCACGGGTCTGGGTGTCTTTTGCATGACTCCAGCCATCCATACTCCAATGCACCAGCGCCGGGGCCAGCAGCACCAGGCGTAGTTTTTTGCCCTTGGGCATGGTGCGGCATTTGTTGTTATAACTCCACAGGAAATACTCCGCGATCTTCTTCTCCACCTGATAACGCTGCACGGTTTGCGCGGGCTGATCAAAGATACGGCCGTCGCGCAGGGAGCGGCGCAACTTGACGTACTCCGAGTGCGCCCACACCAGGGGCGTGGCCGACCCCGTGGGCTTTCCGGAAAACAGCTCCAGGTCGGGGATGTCTTCGGTGTCCCACACCTGTTCGGGAATTAATCGTCCGCACTCGGCGGAAAGTTCCATCACTTTGAGCAAGTCCTCGGCGGCTTGCTTGCGGCCGGCGGCGATCTCGTAATGGGCGCGTTCGCCCGCCAGCAGGGGCCAGGGCCGGCCCAGTCCGGTGCCATTGAAGGGGCTTCCGTCGGAATGCTCTCCATAACCATCGCCGTTGTAGCGATACCAGCAATAGCCTTGCGGAAGCTTGGTGCGTAACAGTGCATCAATCACTTTCACGGTGTTCAAAATGCGCGGGTCATCCGGGGCCCGCAAGCCAAAGCGCACCAGGGCCAAAGCATCGGGGCTGATGAGATGGACCGCCGCCTGCAGATTTTCTCCCACCGGCCGATTCTTGATGGGGACAAAACCTTCAATGGGAGATGCGGCGCAATCCGTCTCCGGCGGTGCGATGCGTACATAGTAGCCATCGACCCCTACCTGCCGCGCCAGGTCGCTGCCCGTAGCGTAGGTCCAGAATTCGATATTGTCGTTCCAGCAGTCGGCGGTCTCGCGCAAATAGGCGGCGATTTCCGGCTGTTTGGCCACATCGGCCATGTCGGCCGCCGCCAGCAGGGCGGCAACTTCCACCGCCAGCGTGAAGGGAGAATATCCCGCATCTTCTTCCCAGCGGTCCTGCTGCGTGACCGGACCATTGCGCACCAGAAAACCCGCTGCCTTACTGACCAGCTTCCACCAGCGATCCAGGTGGCCCAGGGCCAGCGGGGCCTCTCGCCGCAACAGATCAATCAACAAAATAGGGAAGCCGGCCTCGTCCATCTGCAGGCCCTTCCAGTAAGGACGCCCATCCAGCCAAAGATTCTGCGCCCAGTGTCCGTCGGATTCCTGGGTAGCTTCGAAATACCGCAAAACCCGCAAAGCGTCCCCGGGGGCGCCGGCGGCCAGAAATCCTCCCGCCGTTTCTGCTAAATCGCGCGGCCACACCAGGTGATATCCGCCTAGGTCTTCGTCGCCTTTGTCGAAACCCCAGGGAATCGACAGGCTGGCGATGACGCCGCCCAGAAAATCCTTGGATTCGTGGGCCCGCAACACGGCCACGCTGGAGCGATACAAATCATGTTCGCGACGAGGCTCATCCAGCTTGAGCAGACCATTCTGCCAGTTCTTCCAGTGCCAAACGTAATGATGACGAAGTTCTTCGTAGGATTCCGCCAGGCTCCCCCGCACTTGTTGGCCGGCCTCTGACCAGATGCTGCCAAAGCCCAGCGCCATGACAAACTCGCCGCCCGTGGCCTCCAGATCAATTTCTCCCGTGAGGGCGATATTGCCTTTTTCCGCCCGCGCGTACTCCCAGGTCATCTGGAAATTTTTGGAGAGGTCTTGCCAGCCGTCGGAGAAGCCTACGAATCCCACCGACATCTTGCGCCAGGGCGCGGAGTGGGCAAAGGCCAGCGCCACCCCGTCGCGCTCGGCGAAGAGCATGGGAACCCCTTTGTAATCGCCGCACCAGCCGGTGTTGTCCGCGCCCCAGTTGGCCAGATGCGGCGCCAGCAGCGCGTAAAGGCGATAGTCGCTCAGCTTGCCTTGCAAGGGAATAAATCGGACTTTTTGCAGGACCACGTTGCGGTAGGGATCGGTGAGAACTTCTTTCTCAATGCGATAGCGCCCATTCTTCTCTATGTTGCGCAACTCGAAGACGGGGATGCCGGGCTCGAAAGGAGTATTTTCAAAGATACAATGCCGCTTTTCTTCGGAAAAATAGCCGGCGCCGTCGGTGACGATCAGCCCCAGATCGCGCGTGCAGGCCTGGTCCACGCGGGGAAAATACACCTCATTCAAGATGCCGTGGCTCAGGGTGAACCAGACCCGGCTGTGCAGATTCAGCGCCGTGCCCATTCCGGATTTGGCGCTGGACGTCCAGCGCGGCTCGATCCCCGGCCAACCGGGCGCGTAGCGTGGCGATTCACTCACTGACTTTCTCTCCTCACCTGAGTTCTAACAGTGTGCCAGATTCAGGCGGAGGCGTCACGGGGCGGGTTGGCTCGGGGTGCTCTGTAGCCGGTTCAACTTCATCGCGGACTCGAAATAAGTTCGAAATGAGCTCGACTGGAAGGACTTTCCGGAAGTAGCGATAGGGCGCGCTCATCGAAAGTGACAAATTTTCCGCCCTTATGAATGGCGAGTCCGATTAAGTAGGCGTCTGTGATCTGTCGATGCCCGATTGGAGTCTGCAAAACGGTCAATGCATCGAGAACACTGATCTCGTCGCCCCAAAAATGATGACTGGGGTGACTGATATTCGTCCGTAGAATGCGCAGCGCTTCTTTCGGGGAGACGGCGTCGCGTGCGAAAGCAGGGTTCGAGAGAATCCTGACAAATCCTGCCTGGGTGATCGGGCAGGTGGCCCAGCCCTTTCGCGCGTGGTTGCTGAACCAATGCTGTGCCCGCTCATGCGATTCATGGGCTCTCCATGCCAAAGCGATGAGCACGCTTATATCCAGCAATGCAACCATCAGTAAGACTCAGCTTCCAGATCTTTGATATGCCTGGTTGTGACGCGGGGAGAATCTGCCGGAAGATCGAACACGAGCAGACCATTGACGGTTTGCGTGGGAAGTGTGACGGTTGATCCTTTTCGAATAAGTTCTGAAACCGCCCTGCCCAGAGGCAAATCCCGGCTGTCGGCATAATTCTTGGCCAGCCCGAGAGCATCATCATCGAGGTTCAGGGTTGTCCTCATATAGAGATGATGACAAATTTAATAATTGATGTCAATATTACCAATAAGCATCATTTCTGCGACCCGGTGCCTCCGGGGCATATCATCACCTTGTTCTGCCCGCCGTTAGGTCCAGCTTCCCCAGATACAACGCCATGCCCACTACCGCATCCACCCGCATGCCGTGCAGTTGATCGATCTCTTCCTGGGTAGAAATTCCACCGGCGGCGATCAATTCGCGCGCAGTTGCCTCGCGCAGTTGACGCACGATGTCCATGGGGATGCCCAGCATCATGCCTTCGGTATCAATATGGGTGTAGAGGAAAGCGCTGCACCAGGGCTCAAGCTGCCGAGCCATGTCCACCGGAGAAATTTCCGTGAGCTCGCGCCAGCCGCGGATCGCGACTTTGCCGCCCTTGGCGTCCACGGCGAAGACCAGCTTCTCCGCACCCAGGGCGCCGGCAATTTCCTCCGCAAAAGCTGTGTTGATTTTTCCTTCGCGGATAAGTGTCGAGCCGAGAATCACGCGTTTCGCCCCCAGATCTAGAATGGCGCGCGCCGTCTCAGTAGAACGAATGCCACCGCCCACCTGGCAGGGGAGCCTTTCCAGAAATATCTTCAGCAGTCTGCGGTTGTCGCCGCTGCCGATGGCCGCGTCGAGGTCGATCAACTGCACCATGGGGAAGGGCAGGAAGCGCTCGATCCACTCGTCAAAATTGTCGAACTCCAGGGCTTTCTTTTTACCCTGCACCAACTGGACGATCTTGCCGCCCATCAGATCAATCGAAGGAATTAACAAGGCCACCTCATGGGAATGTTTGCGGAAAGTAATTGCTGCTTGAGATCGGAAAAAGAGCTTAACCCAAAATGAAAAATGGAAGCGGCCAGCGCGGCGTCGGCCTGGCCTTCGCGGAAGACTTCGACAAAATGTTGCGCTCCGCCCGCGCCGCCGGAAGCGATCACGGGGATATTCACCGCGGCGGAGACGGCCTGGGTCAGCTCGCAGTCAAAGCCGATACCGGTCCCGTCCCGGTCCATGGAGGTGAGCAGGATTTCTCCCGCGCCACGCTCTTCCGCTTCTTTCGCCCACAGCACGGCGTCCTTGCCGGTGGGCTTTCGCCCGCCGTGCACAAAGGCTTCGAAGTGCCCGTTCACGCGCTTGGCATCAATGGCCACGATGGCTGCCTGCGAGCCGAAGCGCTGGGCAATCGCCGTGATAAGGGCCGGGTTCACGATGGCCGCCGAGTTCATGCTGACTTTGTCGGCCCCGGCATCGAAGATGGCCGCGGCGTCCTGCAATTCGCGGATGCCGCCGCCCACGGTGAAGGGAATAAACAGCTCGCGCGCGGTGCGCCGCACCGTGTCGAGCAGCGTGCCGCGCTTTTCGTGGGTGGCGGTGATGTCGAGCAACACCACTTCGTCCGCCCCAGCCGCGCTGTGCGCCGCCGCCAGCTCGGCGGGATCGCCGGCATCGCGCAGGTTCAGAAACTGTGTGCCCTTGACGACCCGTCCGCCATCGACGTCCAGGCAAGCGATAATCCGTTTGGTCAACATGGTCTTAAGCTTTACTGTCATCCTCAGCGAAGTGGTCTTTCGCAAAGCGAAAGGCCACCAGTCGAAGGACCCCTACTCCAGGGTAAGAGGCAGAGGTTCTTCGACTCCCAGGAAGTTCGCGCTACGAACTTCCGGCTTCGCTCAGAATGACAACTGGCAAAAATTCTTCAGCAACTGCAATCCGGTCGCACCCGATTTTTCCGGATGAAACTGCACCCCAAACACGTTGTCCCGCTCCACCGCCGCGGAAAACTTCCCGCCGTACTCGGTCTGCGCGACCGTGCCGTCTAACAATGGCACGCGATAGGAGTGGGTGAAGTAGACAAACGCGCCGGTGTCAACTCCCGCCAGCAATCGCGATTTCCCATTTCCCATCTCCAGCTGGTTCCATCCGACATGGGGAGATTTCACCCCGGCAGGGAAGTGGACGCACTGCTCCGGCCACAGGCCCAATCCTGCGACGCCGGGCGCCTCTTCGCTCGCGGCCAGCATCCACTGCATGCCGACGCAAATCCCTAAGAAGGGAACTCCCCGTTGGATCGACTGTGCCATAGCTTCGCGCAGTCCGGAGTCCCCCAGCGTGGAAGTGGCCTGGAAGTGGCCCACGCCGGGCAAGACGAGCTTCTCGGCCTGGGCCACGACTTCCGGATCGTCGGTCACCACCGGCTGCGCGCCCACTCGCTCCAACGCTTTCTTTACCGAGGCCAGATTTCCCGCCCGATAATCCACTATGGCGATCACAGCAGCCCCTTGGTGCTCGGCAGCAGCTTGGCCATCTGCTTGTCCTTCCAGCAGGCCGCGCGCAATGCCCGGGCGAAGGCCTTGAAGAGCGATTCAATCTTGTGGTGGTTCGAACGTCCGTAGAGAATCTTGCAGTGCACGTTGGCCTGCGCTCCACGCGCGAAGCCTTCGAAGAAATCGAACACCAGCTCCGATTGCAGATCGCCCACCAGACGGACCTTCACCTTGTCATCGACCACCGCCGCCACGCGCCCGGAAAAATCCACCGCGGCTAGGCCCAGGGTCTCATCCATCGGCATCACAAAATATCCCGCCCGCAGGATGCCTTTCTTGTCGCCCAGCGCTTTGGCGAAGAGTTGCCCCAACACGATGCCGACATCTTCCACGGTATGGTGCTGGTCGACATCGAGATCGCCCTTCGCGGTCAGTTCCAGATCAAATCCGCCATGGTGGGCAAACAGCTCCAGCATATGGTCAAAGAAGCGGATGCCGGTCGCTATCTTGTAGCGCCCGCGGCCTTCGATGACCAGGGCCGCGGCAATGTCGGTTTCGCGCGTGGTGCGCTGCAATTTGGCTTTTCTCACTGGCCCACTTTCTCCTTCACGCCAATTTCTTCCATGACTTCGCGCAATGCCGTCAGCATGCGCTGGTTGTGCTCGTCGGTGCCCACCGTGATGCGCGGGCACCCGTTGCATCCCGGATCATTCGAGCGGTCGCGCACCAGAATGCCGCGTTCCCGCATGCCGGCGATAAATGGCTTGCACCCCGCTCCCAGATAAAACAATACGAAGTTGGCTCGGCTGGGCCAGTAGTGGACGCCCAACGCCTGCAACTCATTTTCCAGCGCCGCCCGTCCGCGCAACACCTGCTCGACATACTGCTTGACGTACTCGCGGTCGCCCAGGGCCTCGGGCAGCGCCAACAGCGCAATGGCATTCAGATTGTAAGGAGAGCTGTTGCGCCGCAGCATGCGCATCTGCTCGACATGGCCCATCAGCACGCCGATGCGCAATCCAGCCAGGCCATAGACTTTGGAGAAAGTCCGCGAGACGAAGAGGTTCTCCTGCTGCCGCCACTGCGCAACCAGAGTTTCCCCGCAAAATTCAAAGTAGGCTTCATCTACCAGCAGCGCCGCCTGGGGCGCGGCCTGCGCGATGCGCAACAAATCTTTCTGCGATGCCAGCGCCCCGGTGGGATTGTTGGGGTTGGCCACCGCGATCAGGCGCGTCCGCGGCGTGATGGCGGCCAGGACTTTTTCCGTCGGAAAAGCGAAGTCGCTGTCCGCCGGCACGCTGATGATCTTCGCCCCGGTGGAAGCCGCATAGATTTCGTACATGGCAAAGGTCGGCACCGCGATCAGCACTTCATCTCCCGGCTCGAGGTAAGTCTCGCAGAGCACGTGGATGGCTTCATCCGTGCCATTGGTCAGGAGGGTTTCGTGGGGCTGGATTCCCAGGTGCTGTGCCACCACGCGCTCGCCGGGTTCGCGCTCGGGATAGCGCGCCAGGTCTTCCATGCTGAGATTGCGTAGCTTCGTCAGCACGCGTGGAGAGCAGCCCGAGGTGTTCTCGTTGAAGTCGAGGCGCAGCCCTCTGCGCCCGCCCAGCGGCGGATGGTATTCCTTCAGCTTCTGCACCGCTTCGCGCGCTTTAAGCATGGCGTCTCCTCGCGACCGCGCGCGGCACCCGCAGGCGAATCGATTCCGCGTGCGCCCGTAGGCCCTCAGTGTCGGCCAGACACTCCACCGCAGGCGCGATCTTCTGCAACCCGGCCTGGGAGAGTTCTTGCACGGTGATGAGCTTTACGAAGTCATACACGCTCAGCCCGCCGCGGAAGCGGGCCACGCCCGCCGTGGGCAGCACGTGGTTGGGACCGGAAGCATAGTCTCCTGCCGCCTGCGGCGAGTAGTCGCCCACGAAAATTGATCCTGCGTTGCTGATGAGCGGTACATCTTGCCGTGAAACTGTGATGTGCTCCGGCGCAATCAGGTTGGCCCAGGCAATGGCCTGCTTGCGCGATCCCGCCACCAGAATTACGCCCTGGCGCTTCAGGGATTCCTGGGCGGTCGCATTGCCGCTGGCCAGCTCGGCCGTGCTGGCGGCTACCGACTCGGCCAGCTTCTTTTTGGTGGTGATGAAAATCGAAACCGCTTCCGGATCATGCTCGGCCTGCGCCACCAGGTCCGAGGCGATAAACTCCGGTGTGCCCTCATCGCTGACAATCACGACTTCCGTTGGCCCGGCCAGCATGTCGATGGCGCAATCGAATGACACCAGCTTTTTGGCCGCCGTGACGTAGAGGTTTCCGGGGCCCACGATCTTGTCGACGCGCGCAATACTCTTCGTCCCGTAGGCCAGGGCGGCGATGGCCTGGGCCCCGCCGACGCGGTAGAACTCGGTGATGCCCAGCATTCCGGCCGCCGCCAGCACTTCCGGGCTCGGCCGCGGCGAGACTACGCGTATGTGCTTTACTCCCGCTACCTGCGCCGGAATCGCCGTCATCAACAGCGTCGAAACCAGGGGATATCTTCCGCCGGGAATGTAGCAGCCCACGGCTTCGATTGGCCGCACCTGCACCCCCAGCGAGACGCCGGCTTCGGCGCGGGTCCACTCCTTCGGCTTCTGCCATTCGCAGAAGCGGCGGATGTTCGCCGCGGCCTGCAGCAGGGAAGAGCGAAACTCCGCGGCGGCCGTCTTCCATGCCTTCTTTAACTCCGCCGGCGGGACCTCCACGCTCTGGCCGCGCTTCAATCCGTCCCATTGCTCGGCATAGCGGCGCAGCGCCTTGTCTCCCTGTTGGCGCACCGCCACGAGGATCGGCCGCACCCGGGGTTCGACGTCATCGAAGCGGGCGCTGCGGGCGGCGATCTGCTGCGCCCGTTTCGCCGCCGGCTGGCCGGAGAGCACCCGCATTACATCACCACCTTGTTCAGCGGGTACTCCACGATGCCCTGGGCATTGGCCGCCTTCAGCCGGGGAATCACATCCCAGGCCGTCGATTCCTCGATCACCGTATTCACCGCCAGCCACTCCGAGTCGCTCAGCGTCGAAATGGTGGGACGCTTGAGCGCGGGCAGGACGGCCAGCACAGCCTCCAGGTCTTCCTGCCGCACATTGAGCATCAGGCCCACGCGGTCTTTCGCGTCCATGGCCCCGCGCAACATGAGCGCCAGGTTTTCGATCTTGCGCCGCTTCTCCGGCTCCTGCCAGGCGTTCGTATTGGCGATGACCTGCGTGTTCGATTCCAATACGGTCTCGATCACGCGCAGATGATTGGCCCGCAGCGAGCTGCCGGTCTCGGTGACCTCCACGATGGCGTCGGCCAGCATGGGCGGCTTGATTTCCGTGGCCCCCCAGGAGAACTCGACCTTCACCGGCACTTCGCGCTGCGCGAAATAGTTCTTCGTCACCTGCACCAGTTCGGTGGCGATAATGCAGCCGTCCAGGTCTTCCGCGCACTGATAGGGCGAGCTCTCAGGGACCGCCAGCACCCAGCGTACTTTGCCACGGCTCTGCTTGGCATAGATGAGGTCGGTGACGGTGACCACTTCCAGGCCGCTTTCCACTACCCAGTCGTATCCGGTGAGCCCGGCATCCAGGGCGCCGTGCTCAACGTAGCGCGCCATCTCTTGCGCGCGGATCAGCATGCATTCAATTTCGGGATCTGCCGTGGAGGCAAAATAAGAGCGGGAATTGGTATGAATGGCCAGACCGGCCTGCGCGAAAAGTTGCAGGGTGGCTTCCTGCAGACTGCCTTTAGGGATGCCGAGGCGGATTTTCATCGGACGCTCTCCTCAGCCACCGCCGGCGCGGCGCTTACGGCGATGGTTTTGGTGAAACAGGAGCGCGTGCCTTCGTGGCAAACCACTCCCGCGCCCTCCACCTCCACGCGGAACAGCAGCGTGTCGCGGTCGCAGTCGGTGCTGGCCGAGAGCACCTTCAGGCGATTGCCTGAGGTCTCGCCCTTGGTCCACAGCTCATTGCGCGTGCGGCTGTAAAAGGTGACATAGCCGCTGCTCAGGCTGCGCTCATAGGCCTGTTCATTCATGAAGCCCAGCATCAGGATCTCCCCATTGCTTGCGTCCTGCACAATGGCCGGCGCCAGGCCCCGCATCTTCTCAAAATCGATTTCCGGATTGCTCGCTTGCTTGCTCATCGTTCTCTCTCTGCTCCCACAAACAGGGTGTACATAAATAAAAAGCCCGCTGACTTGTCTTGGTCAGCGGGCCTTTGAAGCTTGTGCTTTGCCGGACTACTTAGCTCCACACCCCCGCCGCCGCGCTGTGCGCGTGATGATGCTGGCGGTGATGGTGCTGCCGGGTCATGAAAGAAATAAGTTACGCGAGAGAATTCCTTCCTGTCAACTGTTCTTCCTCGGCCTGGATTTCCGCCGTGCCGGTTTATTGCCTGGGGGAACAAAATTCTTCGGCCCACCCGAGGGCGGCTTCGGGCCGGCAACTCCCTGCCGCGACAATTCTTGCACCAGATGCTGTATGTCGCGGGCCAGCTTACAGTGGACGGAAACCTTCTCTTCCGAGCGCGGGTGCACAAATTGAAGGTGCGCGGCATGCAGTGCCACCCGGGCAATGCGAAGCTCCCGCGCCTCTTGGCGATGGTATTTCCTGTCCCCGATGATGGGGTGGCCCATGGCGGAAAACTGCGCGCGGATCTGATTTTGCAATCCCGTGATCAACTCCACGCGGACCAGCGTGGCCTCGGCAAAGCGCCGCTCCACCACATACTTGAGCTCCGCCCGAGCCGCTTTCGGGTCCCTGGCGTTACGAAGTTGCTGGAAGGTTTCCTGGCGCCGAAAGTGGTGGACCAGCGTCGCGGCATCTCCCTGGAGACGGCCTCGCACCACCGCCACATAATGTCGCACGGGAGTATGAGCAAGAAACTGTTGCACCAGCGCATGCCGGTCCGAACTGGTCTTGGCGAATACCAGCGCCCCGGAGGCAAAACGATCAATGCGGTGCACCACCATGGCCCGCTGTTTCTTCCGCCCCAGCTTGGCGGTCACTAAAGATAAAGCCGAAGGTGTGCGCGAGCCTGGAATGGGCACAGCCAGAAGACCCGCCGGTTTATCCACGATGATTAAGGCGTCGTCTTCATAAAGCACCGGGAGCTCGCGCGAGAACTCCGGTTTGCGCCGGTCGTCGGCCGTCTTCTCCGGCCGGGGCTTGCGGGTGCGATCCTTGAAAAAAGATTTCTTCATGGGGGAATAACGATGGTCAAGCCATTATCAATTCATTCGCCCCCGACCGCAAACCCAAAGAGCGTTGCCGGCGGTCCATCACCCGGGCCGGCTGCCGGCAAGACAAGCCAATCCCGCTTCATGTAAAATCATCAAGGCGAGTAGAAGTTCCGCGTTCCCGGGAAGTCCGGGACCAGCCAAGGCCGTTACTCCCAAACATCTTGGATAAGAGCCGGGGCCCGCTGGCCTCTGGCAACATTCTGTCAGGAGACAACATGGCAAAAATTGCCAAGACCGCAGACCGCAAGAAGGTAATGGATACCACCAAGAGCACGGATTGTCCCAAGTGCAGCAAGCCCACTCGCATCGTGAAGCGCGTGAAAGACCGCGAGCGGGGGATCGCCGGCGGGATCTTCATTTCCTGCTCCGCCTGCGAGTTCTACGAAAAGCTGTAAGCCTGCAGTTTCCGAGCTGGGGACGATGCCTCGTTCCCAGTTTCCGTTTTATTTCATCTCTTCTAGAATGGCCCGCGCTTCGGCCGCGGGATCTTTGGCTTCGCTAATCGGTCTTCCCACCACCAGGTGGGTTGCGCCGGCAGCGATGGCGGCCGCCGGGGTAGTCACGCGCGCCTGATCGCCCGGACTGCCGCCCGCGCGGCGTACTCCCGGCGTGACAATGGCGAAGCGGTCGCCGAATTTCGTGCGCAGCTCGGCCGCTTCCTGCGCCGAAGCCACAATCCCCTGACATCCACTGCCCAGCGCCAGCTCCACTAGGTGCGGCACCTGCTCTGCCACGGGGCGGGGCACACCGACTTCCTGCAAGTCGCCGTCGTTCATGCTGGTCAGCACGGACACCGCCAGCACCACCAGCGAGGGACTGACCCCTGCCGCGGCCTCTACCGCGCCGCGCAGCATTTTGCCGCCTCCCGCAGAGTGCACGGTCAACATGTGCACGCCCAGCGCGGCGGCTTCTTTCACGGCGGAAGCCACCGTGTTGGGGATGTCATGGTATTTCAGGTCCAGAAATACCCGCCGCCCGGAAGACACCAGGTCCCGCACCATCTCCGGGCCTTCGGCGGTGTAAAGCTGCATGCCGACTTTAAAGGTGAGGGCGGAGTCCCCCACCGCGGCCACAATCTTATGTGCGGCAGCCGCGGTGGGAACATCCAAAGCGACGATCAGGCGTTCGCGGGTAGGAAGTGATTTCCAGTCAGGCATCCCTTCGAGTGTAAGGGAATCGGCCCTAGTACGCCACGGGACGGAGCATGGCCATCTCTTGGGGAGGACGGACCACGTCCAGGCGCACGCGCTGCAACCCATGGCTCTTGAAGTGGAGGGCCTGGGCTACGCCATAAGATACATCGATGATTCTGCCATCCACGATGGGCCCACGGTCATTGATGCGGACCACGACCGCCCGCCCGTTGCGGAGGTTGGTGACTTTGACCCAGCTGCCCAACGGCAAGGCCGGATGAGCGGCGGTAAAGTCATACATATTGTAAAGTTCCCCGCTGGCGGTAGGTTTTCCCTGGAAATCTTCTCCGTACCAGGAGGCGGTCCCTATCTGATAAGCCTTGCTACGGGGCTTTACCGGGACGTCCCCCTTGACCGCCGGGGTGACTGCCATTGGCTGGGTAGAACTTGTGACTTGCTTAGACCCTGAGTTGTGTGGCCTCTGAGCCGCTCCTAAACCGACGACGAACAGCAGCGCCATCAGCCCTTGAGCTATACGTCTACGCATTCAGTTACCTCGCATCTCGATAAAGTCGTTCCTCCCTGGCACCGGTGACAAAGATTTTGAAATGCTACCGGGCCGATTCCGGCATGTCAACCCGCAATCGCCCTTACAAACTTGACTGGATGGTAATGGATGTCACACGTAACCTCCTGTGGATATTGATAGATAGGGCGTATGTGGTTGAAAGGATGTAGGTTAATTGTTAACTAGTTAGCCAATAATGGGCGGTTTCACCCTCCGGAAAAATCTACCTACTTTATTTTTCAACAACTTATACATAATTTTGCCACTTAAAAATGAGGGGTTTAGCGGCCCCGTCCCCCTTTGCCACGGCGCCTGCTTTCTGTGTAGATTGACTGCGTATGCCCCCGCCCGTGGTCCTCACCATCGCCGGCTTTGATCCCTCCTCCGGCGCAGGAGTGACTGCCGATATTAAGACCATTGCCGCTCACGGCTGCTATGGCATTGCGGCCATCACCGCCTTGACCGTCCAATCCACCACCGGGGTCCGGCGGGTTGAGCCGGTCAAGCCGCAAACCTTGCGCGATACCCTGGAAGCCCTGGCCGAAGATATGGAAATCTCCGCCGTGCATGTCGGCATGCTGGGGTCGGGGAAGATAGCCGGGGTGGTCGCCGATTTCCTGGCTGCACAGAAGCTCCCCAACCTGGTCCTGGATCCCATCGTGAAATCATCTTCCGGGGCCAACCTGCTGGATTCCGCGGGCCTGCGCATCCTGAAACAACGCCTCCTGCCCATGGCGGCGGCGATTACTCCCAATGTCGATGAAGCCGAGGCCTTGACCCGCCAAAAGGTGGGCAACCTGGAGGAAATGAAGCAGGCGGCTGCCCGGCTGCACGCGTTGGGAGCGTCCGGAGTGGTGGTCACTGGGGGGCATCTTGACCGCGCCATCGACTACCTCAGCTTTCACGCCCAAGGCGTGCGCCAGGAGCAGGTCTTTAAGGCGGAGCGGCTGGCGTCCAAATCTACCCATGGCACGGGCTGCGCCTTTGCCACTGCCATGGCCTGCCACCTGGCCCTGGGACGCGGCCTGCCAGAGGCTGTCTTGCTGGCCAAAACCTACGTGGCGGCAGCCATCGCCAGCGGTCAATCCATCGGAAAGGGAACTGGGCCCTTGCACCATCTTTATCGCATGGAGCAAAAGCAGCGCCGCTCACCCGCGGGTGGAGCAGAGCATGAGCCGAACCATTAGTCAGAAAAATGGGACAAGAGCAGAGTGAAAGAAGGGGGAGGAAGTGTGTTCGCGAGTGGAACCGGGGGAGGTTCGCGCGTAACCTTTAGATTAGTGATCAGCCGGCCGCTTGAGAAGAATGCCGGCCACAAATGCGGCCACCGCAGCTAACAGCCACTGCATGCGCCACCACTGGATGGCCTGGAAGTCGCCAAAGTTCTGGACGCTGTATACCATGCTGACCGCTAACGCCCCCAGCAGACATCCTAAGCCGATACAAAACGCAATCAAGGAGGCGGTGGAAAGCCCCAGGACGCGTTTCAGGTTTTGAAACTCCAAGATATGCAGCGTCCGCATCCATTTGGGATCGCTGCTCAGAGCCACCCGCCCGCGCGCCGTGCCACACACGTGACAGTAGTGCGAATTCACCATGAATTCTGCCCCACACCCCGAGCAAACCTCGATGCGGTTCACTGGAGTGGAAGCCACCGCGGCGGGGGGCCGCCAAAATTCGTGCTGCGTATTATGGACTGCCCCTGCCATCCGATTCTCCCTCGCTGTATCTTCGCGGCAAACCAAGGGCCAAACCCGGCGGTCGGCAATCTGCCGATTTTTGTTTCGTTTAGCGGCGCGTTCCGGGTCTTTGCAGCGAGCTCCCAAAGGCAAGAATTACGCGCCTCCGGCAAAGTCTGCGTTGCGCGGATTATAAGCCGGGGCACTCCCGGGAACGAAGGTAACTCTCTTGGTGCGCATTTTCCTCCCGTCCTACTTCGGCTACACTAGAGAGCAGGTACTTTAAGGAACGTTCTGCTTGTTGGCCTCCTCCATCCGCCGTCTCGGCGCTCTTGTCTTCGTACTGGCTGTGTTGACGGCCGCGCAAAACGCCAACGCTCAAGCCCGTGCCTCCTATCGCCCCAATGACGGGCTCAATAACGCCGCCTTTGACCACTTCTACAACCTGGATTATGACCGGGCGGTACTGGAGTTCGAGCAGGTCCTGCAACGCCATCCCGACGATCCTTTCGCGGTGAACCACCTGCTGTCCGCCGTGCTGGTGCGTGAGCTTTATCGCATGGGCGCCATGAACACGGGAGAGTTCGCCAACGACAGCTTTATCGGACAGCCCCATCGCCCGGCTGACAGCAAGGTCAAGGATCAGATCAAAGATCTGGTGCAGCGTGCCGAAAAACTCGAGGAACAGCGGCTCGACGCCAACGACAAAGATAAAGACGCGCTTTACGCGCGGGGCGTGACCCGGGCGCAGTTCTCGCTCTATACCGCCTTGGTCGAGCGCGCCTGGTTTTCTGCCTTGCGCAATGCCGTGGGGGCCCGTCGCGACCATGAACGCGTGCTTGAGTTGGATCCCAGCTACCTCGACGCCAAGCTGGTTGTCGGCACCCACTATTACGTCACCGGCAGCTTGCCCTGGAGCGTCAAAATGGCCGTGGCTCTCGTCGGCCTCAGCGGCAACAAAGAGAAGGGAATTGAATATCTACAGGAAGTGGCCCGTGGAAACGGCGAAAACAGCGTGGACGCGCAAGTAGTCCTGCTGGTCTTCCTGCGCCGCGAACGCCGCTTCGCAGAAGCCATTACCATCGCCCGCGCCCTGGCCCCCAAGTATCCGCGAAATTATCTGCTTCCCCTGGAAGAAGCCAACCTGCTGCGCGCTTCCGGCAACCTGCAGGACGCGGCTGCCGCTTATCGCAAGGTGTGGCAGGCCGGACGCGACGGCCACTACGGCAACTTGCACTATGAAATGGCCGCCCTGGGGCTGGGAGATTTGCTGCGCAGCCAGAAAGATTACGCCGGCGCCATCGGGGCCTTCGAAATGGTGGGTCAGGTCACCGATCCGGACCCCGAAGTCGCCCAGAAAGCCAGCCTGGCCGCCGGAGAACTCTATGATCTGGAGCGGAACCGCAATACCGCGCTGCAGAAATACCAGGCGGTGATCGCCGTCAAAGGGGATTCTCCCCTGGCCGATACGGCCCGCAAGCGCATCAAGGACCCCTACCATGAGTAGGGACAGGAACATTCCGCGCATCGCCGGCGTATCATGAAGGGGAGAGACTGCCATGTACTGCAATTACTGCGGAAAGGTCATTCAGGACGACGCCAATCACTGTGCTTACTGTGGCAAGCGGGTGGGTGGAGTCATTGCCCGCCAACGTCTGGTGCGTCCCCGCGCCGGGCGTAAAATCGCCGGGGTGTGTGCCGGCGTGGCGGAATACTTCGACGTGGATGTCACCATTGTGCGGGTGGTCTGGCTGGTCACGGCGGTGATGACCGGCATTGGCCTCCTGTCCTATCCCATCGCCTGGATCATCATGCCGGAAGAGCCCCTGGCCTTGCCCGCCCCCATCGCGGCCCAGCCCGCCCATCCGCTATGAGGCGAGTCGCCAGCGGGGACACCGAGATCGCCTACCAAGTTTTGGGCAGCGGCCCCCCGCTGGTCTTGCTGCACCCGTTCCCCGTAAACCACGAATTTTGGCTTCCCGCCGCGCAGGCCCTGACTTCGCGCTATCAGGTCATTCTTCCTGATCTGCGGGGGCACGGGGCGTCCGCCCCCGGCGATGGGCCGGCCACCATGGCCAAGCATGCCGCCGACATCGCCCGCGTGATGGATGATGCTGAAGTCGGCCGCGCCCCGCTGGCTGGGGTTTCCATTGGGGGATACATCCTGTTCGAATTCTGGCGGCGTTTCCGCGGGCGGGTGGCCGCCCTGGCGCTATGCAACACCAAAGCCGCCGCAGATTCCGGGGAGGCCCGCCATGCCCGTTTGCAGGCGGCCAACGAGGTGGAGCAGAAGGGAACTGAGGTGTTTTTCCAGGGCATGCTGCAAAAAGTCCTGGGCGCCACCACTCGCAGTACCCGCCCTGATGTCGTAGATGCCGCCCTGGCTATGATGCGCAAGACCCCACCGGAGGGCGTGGCGGCGGTACAGCGCGGCATGGCGGAGCGTCCGGATTCCCTGGAGACACTGTCCTCCATCAATGTCCCGGTATTGCTGGTGACCGGCGACGAAGATGGCATGACCGGCCCGCCCGAAGCGGAAACCATGCGCCGCAATATTCCCGGCAGCGCGTTGAAAGTGATTTCCCGCGCCGGCCACTATGCTCCTTGGGAGCGCGCGGAGGAGGCCGGCCCGCTGCTCCGCCAGTTCTTGGATTCCGTGCACGGAAACTGAAGCGCGGTTTTGCTACAATCTCTGCGCCATGCTGGATACCTTCCTTGTACCCGCAAACACGACGGTGAGCGCAAAGGGGGACGGGCCGACCATTGACCTGAGCGGCGCCACCCATCGCGTATTCCTGCTTACGCTGAAGATCAGCGATATTGTCGAACAGGAATCGCTCGACGTCAGCGTGTATGGTTCGCCCGACGGCGCGGCCTGGAGCGCCAAGCCGATCGCTACCTTTCCGCAGAAGTTTTACCGCGGTGAGCATCCTCTATTACTCGACCTGAGCGCTCAGGCGGAAACCAGATATCTGCGCGCCCACTGGGAAGTGGCGCGCTGGGGGCGGGGCACGGAGACCCCCATGTTCCGCTTCGAGATAGGGCTGCGCGAGGTGCCGGCAGATATCCTGAAAGAAGCTACGGCAGAAGCTAAAGCACTCATCTCTTAAAGAACTACTTTAAGATGGGCGAGCAGCATGGCTTCTCGACCGGCTCCGGCTCCATCAACTCTACCCGGGTAAAATTCGGGTCATACATATTGAATTGCCATTTGCCGTCCCGGCCAATTTGGGGCTTTTCCTCGCTCTTATAGCCGCGCGCAGTGGTGGTCTGATAACCCGCCTTCACGCTGGGCACGCCCAGCGCCATGTGGTGCATCACCCCGAGTTCCTGTGGATCAGGGTCCTTCACATTCAGCATGTATTCCAGCCAGTCGGTGCCTTCGGGGACGCGCATATCCACCCAGTCGGTCTGCTTGTCGGTCATGCCGCCATACCAGGTTTGCTTGAATCCCAGGATGTCCTTGTAAAAGTGATCGGCGGCGGCGCGATCCTGGACCACGACGCCCACATGGATGATGCGCTGCGAGACGCGGGTTGCCGGCAGGTACTTGCCAAATTGCCGGCTGTGCAAAGAGCCCGGCCGGTATTCGAAGAACTCCACCACGTGGCCGTCCGGATCATGGACTTCGAATCCCCGGTTGCCGTCTCCCATGGGATCCAGCTGGTCCGGCACTTTGACGCCCTTGCTGCCCAGGTAGGCCCGCAATTGCTCGGCGTCGGTGGTCTCGAAGGAAATATGCGAAAGCCGATCCATCTTGGGTTCGGTCAGCTCCGGAAAGACCTCAATGTATTGATGATCGTTGACCTTGAAATAGGTGCAGATCAGTTTGCCGTCCTCGCTATAGGAAAACGGCTCCTGGTATCCCAAAACGCCGCCATAGAATTTGCGCGCCAGCTCCAGATTGTCGGTGCGAATTCCAATGTGCGCCACGCCCACGATGGGTGGACGCTTGACCGGACTTTGGGCTCCGGCAGGCCTTGTAAGACCGGAGATGAGGGCGATCAGGAGGGAAAGGGCGAGCGCAAAAGAAAATCGATTCTTCATGCCGTGCATAGTGCGTCTGCGGGAGGAGACTGTCAAGTACTGTGAAAACCTTAAACCGCAGAGGACGCAGAGGGTAACGCAGGTCTTGCCCCTCAGCGTTCTCTCCGATTTAAGGTTTTAATCGTGGAAGGGGATTAACCCCAGAAGGAAAAGCAGATTCCTCACCGCTAAAGCGGGTTCGGAAGGACAAGAACATCCGGCCAGCGCCGTATATGTAATGTCCGATAACAGGTATTATGTAAATAAATGCAAAACCCAGGGATTTCCAGGTTTAGTCGGGCTATTCAATCGGCTTTCTTGAATCCGTGTGGATCTGTGTGAATCCGTGGCCCCGATTCTTGATTCTTATTGCTGCTGCTGTTGTTGTTGCTCGTAGCTGCGCATATTCCCCGTTCCCGAGAAGGCGGGAGATTGGATGATCATGGGGGCCAATTGCTCCGGCAGCGGCGCGTCTGACAAGGCGACGGTTACGCCTACACTGAGCTCGCTGCGGGCTTCCCCCTTATAGACGCCGCGAGTGGGCGGGACGTCGGCATAGTCCCGGCCGATGGCCACGCGCACATGGCGATCGCTGCCCACCAGATTGTTGGTGGGATCAAATGCCACCCACCCAATCTTGGGCACCAGGGCTTCCACCCAGGCGTGCGACGCGCCTTCTGTCGACCGGTCTTTCTTCGCGGTCTGATACAGGTAGCCGCTTATGTAGCGGCATGGCACACGCAGCTCCCGCAGCAACGAGATCATAATGTGCGCGAAGTCCTGGCAAACTCCCTGGCGGCTGCTGAGGGCGTCATCGATCGGCGAATCCACCTTGGTGCTGTTGGGCACATAGGAAAACGCCTCATAGATCGCCTGGTTCAGGCGGAACAACAACTCCAGAGGATTGCCCTCCCGCCGCACGCCCAGTTCCAGGGCGAATTGCTTTAAAGCCGCCGTGGGCTGAGCGAAATGGCTGGGTAGCAGCATCTCCCAGTGGTCCTCGGTCGCGATCAGCGCATCCAGGTCTTCCCAGGCGCCAGCTTCGGAAGCGGCAGGCGCCGGCCAATCCAACACCTCTACCAGCGATTGGGCGGTGATTTTGACCGTCTCATACTTTCCCGCGATATCGAAATGGTGCACCGTATTGCCCATGAAGTCACGGTACTGCATGATGTTGGCCGCCGGCGTTACGTTCAGGCTGAAGCTCAGGCAGCGCTGGTGTACTTCATTGCGCGGCTGCATACGCAACTCCATCACACTCTCGCGCACCGCCGGTTCATAGCGGAAGCTGGTAACGTGCCGCACCGAATAGATCAACGCCGCCCTCCCACCCCAATTTCAAATTCGTACAATTGTTACGAAACCATGGCGGTTTCCACCGGATAGTCGAAGTAGATCTGGTGGATGGCGGCATGGGCCTGACTGCATTGCCAGCGGATGCTATCCAGATAGGCCACCGCGCCATTGGCCACCACTTCATCGATCTGGCTGAAGCTCAGGGTCGCGCGCAGGCGGCCCGCCAGACGTACCGGCTGCTCGGCCTTGCGTTCGGTGAGTTCCCCGATGGCCCGCAAAGCGGCGTGCACCATATCCACGGAAAAGCGCACGGAGTGCGGGAACTCCTGATTCAATAGCAGAAACTCCGCCACCCGCAGCGGTCGCATCTCCGCCGTGTAGCGTTTGCAATAGGCCTCAAACGCCGCGCAGGAGCGCAGCAGCGCCACCCACTCCAGATACTCCTCGCTCTCCACGGGATGGTCGAGGGCATGCGGCCGGCGATGAAATTGCGTGCTGATCAGGGCCGCCAGCGCATCCGTGCGCTCCACATAGCGCCCCAGCTGGATGTAGTACCAGCCCTCTCCGTGCGACATGGTGGAATCGGCAATGCCGTGAAACAGGCTGGAACCGTCTTGCACCGAACGATAAAAGGTGTGGAAGTGGGTGGTCCAATCCGCCTCCGGCGGGCCGCCGACCACGTGCAGATACAGCCGGTTCAACTGCTCCCACATCACGGAACTGCATTGTTCCCGCACATGCCGCAGGTTTTCCCGGGCCGAGGCCACACACGACACAATGGAGGAAGGATGGGTGCGGTCAAAGGTCAGAGTGTGGGCGAGGGCGCTGATATCGGCCTCGGGCCCGCCGGGCACCACCGCCTGCAGCGATTCCAGCAGGCGGCTGGAGCGCTCCCGGCCCGCCTCCGGAGATTGGTCGAGGCGCAATTGCAGGTCCGTGTCGATCAACCGCGCCGTGTGCTCCGCCCGTTCCAGATAGCGGCTCATCCAGTACAAGCTGTCGGCAACTCGGGAGAGCATAGTGTTTTCCCCACGTACCGTCATGCGCGCAGAACCCAGGTGTCCTTGCTGCCTCCGCCTTGCGAGGAATTCACCACCAGTGATCCGCGGCGCAAGGCCACACGTGTCAAGCCTCCCGGCACCAGGGTGACGTTTTCCCCGTAAAGGATGTAAGGCCGCAGGTCCACATGCCTCGCCTGGACGTCCCCATCCAGAAAGCACGGGCCTCGCGACAGGCTTAAGGTCGGCTGCGCAATATAGTTGCGCGGCTCGGCCAGGATCCGCTGCCGGAACTCTTCCCTTTGCTCGGCCGTGCTGTGCGGTCCAATCAGCATGCCGTACCCGCCAGATTCGCCTACGGCCTTCACCACCAATTCGTCCAGGTGTTCCAACACAAATTGTTGTTGGGACCGGTCGGTCAGGAGATAGGTGTCCACGTTGGCCAGCACCGGATCTTCCTGCAGGTAGTAGCGGATGATCGCCGGCACGTAAGCATACATGGCCTTGTCATCGGCGACGCCGGTGCCGATGGCATTGGACAGGGTCACGTTGCCCGCGCGATAAGCGTTGAAGAGTCCGGGCACGCCCAGATTGGAATCCTTGCGGAAACATAACGGATCCACGAAGTCGTCATCCACCCGGCGGTAGATCACATCGACCCGCCGCAGTCCCGCCGTGGTGCGCATGTAGACGATATTGTCGTGCACCAGCAAGTCGCGCCCTTCCACCAGCTCGATGCCCATCTGCTGTGCCAGGAAGGTGTGCTCAAAATAGGCCGAGTTGAAGACGCCGGGAGTCAGCAACACCACCGTGGGCTCATGCCGTCCCGAGCAGTTGACCGGGGCCATGGCGCGCAAGGTGGTGAGCAGGGCCTGGGTATAGTGCTCGACGGGCCACACGCCGTAATCGCGGAACAGTTTGGGAAAGACCCGCTTGAGCACCTTGCGGTTGGCCAGCATGTAGGAGACCCCGCTGGGCACGCGCAAGTTGTCTTCCAGCACGGCAAACTCGCCGTTGGGCAGGCGCACCAGGTCGGTGCCGCAGACGCTGACGTACACCCCCCGCGGCACATTCAGCCCCCGCATCTCGCGGCGGAAATGGCGGCAGCTATAGACCAGCTCGCGCGGCACCACGCCGTCGGCCAGGATCCGCCCCTGATGGTAGATGTCCTGTAGAAAGAGATTCAGCGCGGTAATGCGCTGGGTGAGGCCTTTTTCAATCTTGCGCCACTCGTCGCCCGCCATGATGCGCGGCAGCAGATCGTTGGGAAATACCCGCTCCGTGCCTTGCGCGTTGCCATACACCGTGAAGGTGATGCCCTGATGCAGGAAGGAAAGATCGGCGGCCTGCTGGCTCTTGCGCAGTTCCTCCGCGGGCAGCTCGAGCAGCGTGCGATAAAGGGCCTGATAGTGAGGGCGCGGCGTGCCCGGCGACTCGAACATCTCGTCGTAGGCCTCGCCAAACTCGTACCGCAGAAAGGGAGGCCGCGTCAGAATTTGGATTGATGCCGGCAAAGCAGCCATGAGTGAGTCAGCAGCGCGCTCTCAGGTGAGGCCGCGTCCTCTCGGATTGGAGACCTCGGGTTGATGGTTGGCAACCCAATTCGGCCCGGGACCCGGAGCACGCTGCTATTTCGTTGAAACGATAGAGGCTGCTTCCCCGCAAGTCCAATTGAAATTGTTTATGAGACGTATGGAGGATTTTGCTGGAAACCGGCCTACATCTTATAGCGGCCCAGGTCGTCGTCTCCCAGATCTTCCAGATACTTGCGCAAATCTTCGTTGCTGATGCGATCGGGAATGTTGGCCGCCAGCTTGGAATTCTTCAGGACGCCGTCTTCCACAAAAATCGGGCAATCCATGCGCAGAGCCAGGGCAAGCGCGTCGGAGGGCCGGGAGTCAATGCTGATGATCTGCCCGCTTCGCTCCAGCCAGATCACCGCATAAAACGTATCTTCCTTCAGTTCGGTCACGACCACCTTGTGCACCAGCGTATCCAGGCCGACCAGCAGGTTTTTCATCAGATCGTGGGTCATGGGACGGGGCGTATTGACTTTCTCGATCTCCAACGCAATGGCATTGGCTTCGTAAACCCCGACCCAGATGGGCAGAACGGAATCCCCGGCCGCGTCTTTCAGGACCACGATGGGCATGTTGGTTACTGGATCGACCATCAGCCCGCGAATTTTCATTTCTACTTCCATTCCGATCTCCCGTCTGCGCCATCCCGCGGCCGCGCCAGAATAAGCGCCCCACTTATACCACCATTTCCCCTACCAGGCTGTTGGGAAAACTCGTCTTTACCAAAACCGGAACATAGGTTCCCGGCAGCGGACTCACTCCCTCCAGCGCGGTAAAGTTCAGCACTTTGTTCTGTGAGGTGCGGCCCACCCATTGTCCCCGCGCCTCATTCCTGCCTTCCACCATGGCTTCCAGCGTCTGGCCCACATGGCGCTGATAATTTCGCTTCTGGATCTCCCGCTGCTTCTCCATCAGGATGGTCAGGCGGCGCGCCTTTTCTTCATCCGAAATGGCATCGTCCAGCTTGAGCGCCGGGGTATTGGGACGCGGCGAATATTTAAAGCTGAACACTCCGTCAAATTGCACGGCGTCCAGCAGAGACAGCGTCTCGGCAAAGTCTGCCTCGGTCTCGCCGGGGAAGCCGACGATGATGTCGGTGGTCAGGCTGATCTCGCGCTTGGCCGCTTTCATCCAGGCAATGCGTTCCAGATACTGCTCGCGGGTATACAACCGTTGCATGGCGTCCAGCACGCGCGTGGAGCCGCTTTGCACCGGCAGGTGCACGTGATCGCAAAGCGTGGGCAAGGCCTCGATGGCCTGCACGATGTCGCGGCCAAAATCCCGTGGATGCGAGGTGGTGAAGCGCACCCTTTGCATGCCGGGAATTTCCCCGACGGCGGTCAGCAACTCCGCGAACGACCGCTTCCCTGCCGGGTCTTGATAGGAGTTTACGTTCTGTCCCAGCAGCTGGATTTCCGTATAGCCCAGATCGGCCATCTGGCGGGCTTCCTGCAACACCGATTCCGAGGTGCGGCTGCGTTCCTTGCCCCGGGTAAACGGCACTACACAATAGGCGCAGAACTTGTCGCAGCCTTCGATAATGGTGATGTATCCCCGATAGGGGTTGCTGCGCGCGGTGAATTCGGTTTCAAAGCACTCGTCGGTCTCGCGGTCATCCAGGCCGGTGACCCGCGTGCCGCCGTTCTCAATCTGCACCAGCATCTGCGGCAGGTTGCGGTAAGAGGCCGATCCGCACACCATGGAAACATGGGGCGCGCGCTCGAAGATCTTCTCGCCCTCCTGCTGGGCCACGCAGCCCAGGACGCCGAAGCGTTTGCCCTGCGTCTGCAGCTTCTTGTAGTCGGCCAGGCGATGGAACACCTTCTGCTCCGCCTTGTCGCGAATGGAGCAGGTGTTATAGAGGACCAGCCCCGCCTCTTCCACGGTCTCCACCTGGCGATAGCCCTGCTGGCGCAGTGTGCCGATGACTTTTTCCGAGTCATGCACGTTCATCTGGCAGCCGAAAGTTTCCAGGTAAAAAGTCTTATTTTGCTGCTCCGGCATATCTTCTAAGTATAACGCTGTGCGGAGAGCGCTGCTATCATGAGTCGTCGGCGGGAGCTTCCAAGCCGGTCCATAGGCAGCTTCGGCTCCATTGGATCTCTCTGGGGTTACCCCAGGGGAACGTGCATAGCTTAGGTTTCATCGCGTGAACGGCCCTGCGCGGCCGCGCAGACATGGTCACGCACAGTGAGACTCGTTGGTTGCTCCCGCCGACCTGAGATCTTCCGTTTCGGAACCATGCCGGACTCGCCTTTCCTGAGAGCGCTTGCCGATTCCCTTCTGGCGGCAGAGCCGAAGGTCGACCAGATCGTCGCCCGCCTAGGGCAGACTCTGGGGACCTCGCGGCCATGGCAACGCGCCCTGGCTAAGCGCTATCTGCGGGCCTTTGCGGGCAAGACTCGGCCGCGCCGTGTCAGTGTGATTCAGTTCTTGCGCCAGGACCGCGTGTTGCAGCATGCCGCCTGGAAATATCCCGCAGAAATGCGAATCTGGAATTTGCTGATGGGGCCGCAACAAATGCAGCCTGTAGCTGCCGCTGCTGCCTGGAATGTTCCCCGAATTGAATCCCCGGACGCGCTCGCCGACTGGTTGCGGCTGACTCCCGGCGAGTTGCGCTGGTTTGCCGATCTCAACCATCTGAACGACAGGTCGAGAATTCAAAAGCTGTCGCACTACCACTACCAGATATCGACCAAGCCCGCGGGTGGATGGCGCCTGATTGAATCGCCGAAACCGCGGCTTAAACACATACAGCAGCAAGTTCTTCACCATATTCTGGAAAGAATCCCTCCGCATCGCGCAGTCCACGGGTTTCTCAAGGGACGATCCATTCAGACATTTGCGGCACCGCATGTGGGACGCCGCGTGGTTTTGCGCATGGATCTGCAAGACTTTTTTCCCACGTTTCGCGGGGCGCGGATTCGAGCCTTCTTCCGGACGCTCGGCTATCCTGAAACCGTAGCGGATTTACTGGGTGGTCTTTGCACCAATGCGGTATCCCACAACGCGTGGCCAACCCGGATGCACCACGAAGATTCTGCTCACAGATCACGAGTACAGGCGTTCTATTCCAGAGTGCACCTTCCGCAAGGCGCGCCGACTTCTCCCTTGCTGGCTAATCTCTGCGCCTACCGCATGGATTGCCGACTGGCGGGATTGGCGGAATCCGCCGGCGCCCGGTATACGCGTTATGCCGATGACCTGGCATTTTCCGGAGAGAAAGATTTTGAGCGAGGCATCGAACGTTTCTCCACGCACGTGGCGGCCATCCTGCTCGAGGAGGGGTTTCAGGTCCATTTCCGAAAAACCCGGGTGATGCGCCAGGGCGTGCGGCAACATCTGACTGGGATCGTCGTCAATCGGCGCCTGAACGTGATGCGGCCCGATTTTGACCGGCTGAAAGCCATTCTTACAAATTGCGTGCGGCTTGGTCCCGAGAGCCAAAACCGCGAGGGCCATGCGAATTTTCGTTCTCATCTCGAGGGCCGCATCGGGTTTATGGAGATGATCCATCCCCAAAAGGGTGCGCGGCTCCGGCGGATTTATCGGGAGATTCGCTGGCCGTGAGTGGGAGCGTTTGTGGCGCGGGCACTCGTGCCCGCGGTGTTGCAAAAGCAGATTCCTCATGGCTGAAGCCATTCGGAATGACAAAGGGGTGGAGAAAGCAGGGGTATGGTTCGTTTCGCGGAGCTAGGCTCCGCCGGACAGCCGAGGCGGCTGTCCCTACGTGAACCTGGGTTGTCCTTAATCCTAAGCCGGCAAAATATCGAGATACAGGCGGGCGGGAGCGCCCGCCCCACATTTCAGCCGGATTTTAGAATGCTAAAATAACGTTCATCGTGCGCGGGCTGATTCGATTTCTCATTGCAGCTTTGCTGATCCTGGCGTGGGTGCTCTGGCGCGGCCGCCGCGTGGCCCGCACACAGCGCGCACAGCCAGTCGGCGACAAGGCTTCGCCTTCCCCGAATCTCTATGTGCAGTTGCGCGATACAGTTTTGCAAGGTTCCCGCCTGAAACTAGGATTGCCGCCCGCCTCCACCCAGGACGAGCCCTTCGCGGTAATGATGGATTGGGGAATTTCCTCCGGCACTGCCACGGTGGTCGCCATTGCCGACGGTAACGCCAGCGTCTACCTGAGCCAGGGGGGCGGCGCCATCGGCGGTGGCCAGTCGCAGGCTTCGGTTCGTGCCCTTGCCCGCGAAACCGTTTCCCTGGCCACCGAAGTGCGACCGCGCATGCAGTTCGCCCGCACCTTCCCCTTACCGCGGCCAGGAGAAGTCACCTTCTACGTTCTCACCGATGCCGGCATTTTCACCGCCAGCGCCACAGAAGATGATCTGCAAGATTCCGCGAACCCGTTTCACAAATTGGGCGGCTCCCTGCAGGCGCTCCTCTCGCAATACCAGGGAGCGCTGCGCTGAACCGCTACTCTACCGGTTCTCGATGGTCTTACCCTGCTCCACAAAGAGCTGCATCCAGCCCAACACCCGCTTCCAACCCTCGCCGTGACCGGTGATTTCCTTTCCGTTTCCGGCGAAGCCGCTGTGGGTGATTTTCACCCGCGTGCCCGTTCCCATCTTTTGCGGCCCGCTGGATTGCAGTCCATGGACGTTCTCCGCCACCAGATCCCAGCGCACTACGGTCCGTAGGTTTTCCGTCCAGCTGGCGTTCCAGGTATAGACGAGAAGCGTGGGCGGGGAAACTTCCAGGTATTCCCCGTCCACGCGGAAAGTGCTTCCATCTACTCCCACGCCCGCACTGAACCACTTCCCTCCCGGCCGTAGGTCGGACTGTCCGTCCGTGACGCGGTACATATCTTTCTGTCCCCACCATTGCCGGGTCTGACTCGGATCGGTGATGGCCTGAAAGACGCGCTCCGGAGGAGCGGCGATGAAAATATCCGCCAATATCGTGTCCTGGTCGGGCGTAATGGTCGCGCTTGCCATAGGTTCTCCTGTCGGGTTGCAGTTAGTTTTGTTCCACGTATTGCTTGAGCGAAGCCACCACACCCGGCCAGCCCCCCGCGTAGTCCTTACGCGCCGCGTCTTCTCCGGCCAGCCCGCTGTGGATGACTTTTACTCTCGTTCCGTTCCCGATGGGGCTCAGCTCCCAGCGTACCAGCGTCGGCACCAACCGGTTCTGATGCGAGTTGGCCAGCCAGGTGTAGGCCAGGGTGCGCGGTGGGTCATATTCGACGATCTCGCCGTGGACCTCGATATCGGCATGTTCGCTGCCGGACTGCGGCGCGGCGGAAGGAATATCGGCCATACGCCACTTCCCGCCTTTGCGGGCTTCGAATTCCCAGGACTTTTTCTTGCAGGACTCGCTGCCTGCAAACCACTGCGAAAGCTGGCGAGGATCGCTGAGCGCCTGGAAAACTCTCTCCGGCGGCGCCGCTACGTGGATCTCGGAGACCAGGGTGTCCTGGTCCAGTGTCGTCATGATGTCAGGCATAGATGCTCCTCATAGCGGCGTTTTCCGGTGAATGTTATTGCATGCGTTGCAGGTCAAAGTGCTCGCTGTGTTGTTTACCGTCGTTTTGCAGAAAAATCCAGTCTTCGGTGTGATGTCCGGAATCGAGCAGCGTAAAGACGGCGCGCTGCATGTGTCCGGGAGTTGCCGAGACCAGGTTCGTGCCGTCGACGAAGTCGAAGGTGAACGTCTTGCCGTCGGGCGAGACGGTGGCAACCATGCGCGGCTGGTTTCCGGCGGAGCAATAGTGGGTCATCATCAGGCGATCGCCGTCGAGATGAAACATGGAGACCATCAAATCCCCATGGTGCTTTTCGGCTAGAATTTCACTCATCAGCGTCGACCCATTGGCGGTCAGTTTGTAGGAAACGCGGACCGCACTTCCCTCCGCGGTCTTGCCCTGCCAGTCGCCGGCCAAAGACTTCAGTTGAGCCAGAGATTGCTGTGCCCCGCTCTCCGCCACCGCGGCGGTGGCGAGGAAAAGCAGCGCGAACGACATTGCCATGCGAAATGCTTTCATCTTTTTCTCCTTTCAATCTTTGGAAATGGGGGCCTGAAACGTCACTCGGATTTCCCTGTCTCCTTGGCGTATTCGCTTTCCACGAATGCTTTCAAGTTGTTCAGGTTTGCTTTCCAGAACACGCGGTAGTGCTCCAGCCACGAATCCACGGCCTTGAGCGGCTCGGGGTTCAATTGATACATGCGGTGCCGCCCCTCCCGGCGCTCCTGCACCAGGTGGGCCCGGCGCAACAGGCGGAGATGCTTGGAAATGGCGGGCCGCGAAATAGGAAACGCCCGCGCGATCTGTCCCGCGGGCTGGCTGCCTTGCCGCAACAGGTCGAGCACAGCCCGGCGGGTAGGATCCGCCAAGGCCTGGAAGGCAGCTTCTGTGGAATATGTAACCTTTGGGTGACGCATAATGCGTAACCATACCGTTACACAAATATCCTGTCAATCATTTTTTATCTTTCGGGGCCGGGCTTCTCTCTTCTAGAATGAAGCGAGCATAAAATCGTTTTTCTCATGGCTTCCGCTACCATCCCGAGATTCCCTGCTCGCCGAGGAACATTATGACCAAGTCGTTCATGTCCTTTTCGCGCCTGGTTGCGCGTGCTGCTCTGGTGCTGGTCCTGGCAATTTCCGCCTGGACTCAAACTGCTCCTCCCGACCGGCCCTGGATGAATACCAGCCTCTCGCCCGACCAGCGGGCGGAGCTGGTCTTGCAACAGATGACCCTCGACGAGAAAATCAGCCTGTTGCACGGCACGGGCATGGTGGGGCTCGGTCCGGTCAGTCCTCTGCACGCGCAGTCGAATGGCGGTGCCGGCTACGTAGTGGGTGTTCGCCGTCTCGGCATTCCCGATATCAACATGTCGGACGCCGCCTACGGGGTGCGCAGCAGCGGTGAAAACGGACGCTACTCCACCGCCCTGCCCAACAATCTGGCCAGCGCCGCCAGTTGGGACCTGAAGGAGGCTTATGCGTATGGCGCGCTGATTGGCCGTGAGCTGCGCGCCCAGGGTTACAACATGTCGCTGGGCGGCGGCGTAAACCTGACCCGCGAACCGCGCAATGGCCGCAACTTTGAGTATCTCGGCGAAGACCCCATCCTGGCCGGACGCATGGTGGGGCAGGTCATGAAGGGTTTACAGGCGCAGCATGTGCTGGGCGACCTGAAGCACTATGCGCTGAACAATCAGGAAAGCGGCCGCAATGCGGTCAACATCATCATCGACAAGCGCTCCATGCGGGAGACCGATCTGCTGGCCTTTGAGATCGGCCTGCGGGACTCCGAGGCCGCCGGGGTCATGTGTTCTTACAATCGCCTGAACGGCGACTACGCCTGCGAGAACAAATATCTGCTCACCGACGTGCTGAAGAACGCATGGAAGTTCAAGGGCTTCGTGCTCTCCGATTGGGGCGGCACGCACAGCACGGCAAAAGCTTCCGCTGCCGGGCTCGACCATGAAGAGCCTGGCGAATACTTTTATGGCGAGCCGTATAAGAAAGCGGTGGAATCGGGAAAGACTTCGACGGCCGAATTGAATGACCACGTCCATCGCATTCTGCGTTCCATGTTCGCCACCGGTGTGATTGATGATCCGCCGCAGAAGAGCGTGGTAGATGTCGAGGGGGGATTCGAAGTTGCCCAGCGCATCGCCGAAGGCAGTATGGTGCTGCTGAAGAACGAGAAGGCCCTGTTGCCGCTGGATGCTGCCAGGATCCGGAGCATCGCCGTAATCGGCGGGCACTCCGATGTTGGCATGATCTCGGGCGGAGGTTCGGCGCAGGTCGATCCTCCCGGCGGCAACGTCATTATGCCTCCGGGGAAAGGCGCCACGGTGTGGGGAAAGCCTGTATGGTTTCCCACTTCGCCCCTGAAGAATATCCGCGCCAAAGCGCCCAATGCGAACGTTGAGTTCGCTTCTGGAGAAGACATCCCTGCCGCGGTTGCGCTCGCCAAAAGCTCTGAAGTCGCGGTCGTTTTCGCCTACAAGTGGGAGACCGAGGGCGCGGACGCCGATTCGCTCGGCCTGCCGGATAGTCAGGACGCTCTGATTGCCGCTGTCGCGGCCGCCAATCCTCGCACCGTGGTAGTGCTCGAAACCGGCAACCCCGTCACCATGCCCTGGCTGGGACAAGTAAACAGCGTCCTCGAAGCGTGGTTTGCGGGTAGCCGCGGCGCACAGGCCCTGGCCAATATTCTCTTTGGAGAGGTCAACCCCAGCGGCAAGCTGCCCATCACCTTCCCGCGCCATGAAGCCGACCTGCCCCATCTCACCATCGCCAAGCCCGATCCGAAAGATGTCCCTGACTCGGCCACCGATCCTGACTGGTGGACCAAGACCCTCGAAGGCCTGCCTTCCTTTGATACGCACTATGACGAAGGCTTGAAGGTCGGCTACAAGTGGTACGACGCCGGGAACAAGCCGGTGCTCTTCCCCTTCGGCCACGGACTCTCCTACACCACCTATGCCTATTCGAACCTCAAGGTGCAAGCCGGGAATCCCGTGCGCGTCAGCTTCACCCTGGCCAATACCGGCAAGCGCGCCGGCGCGGAGATCGCCCAGGTGTACACTTCGCTGCCGGCCAGCGCGAACGAACCACCCAAGCGCCTGGTGGGATGGAGCAAGATCCAACTGAATCCGGGAGAGAAGAAGGATGTCACGGTCGAAGTTGAACCGGGCTTTCTTTCCATCTTTGACGTCGATAGTAACGGCTGGAAGCTGGTCCCGGGCGACTACGGCTTCCAGGTCGGCCCCTCGTCGCAGACTTTGCCCTTAAAGCAGACCGTCAGCTTACGGTAGTTCTTCCCTGAAACCAGAAGGCGGCCCGCGGGCCGCCTTTTCTTATGCTGTCATTCTGAGCGATGTCCACACTTCGCGAAGCGAAGTATGGACGAGTCGAAGAACCCCTACCCACATCCGGCAACAAAAGCCATCAGCCAGAAAGAACGCTCAATCACACGACAACGTTGCCGTCCCTGCCAGCGTCTTTCCTTCCCCTGCGCTGGCGGGCAAAGTCGCTGTCACGGTGACCGATCCCGACGTCGCACTCAGGCAAGTTGCCCTTCCAAAAGTCTCATCGTTCGTGTTGCTGATGCTGACATTCACCGGGTCTGAGACCGACCAGACCACATCGCGCCGGGCGCTCTGGAGCGTGCTTTGCGCCGCGGTGGCCGGCGAGACGCAATGGCCCGAAAGCGAACCGAAAGCGGCAAATTCCTGGCTATTGTTGGCGCTGTCCGCATGGTTCAGTGTGGCGCTGGCGGGAGAAACGTTTATACCAACGAGCGTGCACGACACACCACCGCAGCCGGGCCACAGCATGACGCAAGACAGAAGAACCGCCCAGGCTCCTCGCATAGCGCACCTCACTTCTCGCAGATACCAAACATCTACGCCAGGCCGCCTTGCCGCGCCAGCTGCAGGGCCTCGATGGCGGCCCCGCGAGCTCCCGCCGTGTCTCCATTCGGCATGACGTGGATTGGAATATCCGCCTGCTCCTCGCGTTGTGCCGGCATGGCCTTGCGAATTTCCCTCACAAACCAGTCCTGAAATGCCTGGCTGGTCTCGAGTGCGCCGCCGCCCACTATGAAGGCGTCAGGGTCGAAGGTGTTGACCATCTCATCGAAGAACAAACCCAGTGCATGCGCCTGCACGCGAAAAACCTCCCGGCACAAGGCGTCGCCTCTATCGGCCAGGCCGCGCACCCGCTTGGCGGCCTCATGCAGGCTCACCCGGCCCAATTCGTGGCCGGGAAACTTGGGCAGAAAATACGGCAGGATATTGTTCTCAATCGCGGTCAGCGAGCATAGCGACTCCAGATCACCCACCCGCCCGCAATTGCATTGCGGGCGAATTCCATGGCTGTCCGCAATGCTCTGGTAAGGGATGAGCACATGGCCCAGTTCGCCCCCAAACCCGTTCTTGCCTTTGACCACGCGGCCCTCGAGGATCACGCCCCCGCCATTGCCCGTGCCAATCACGCTGGAGACCGAAGTCTCGCGGCTGTTCGAGCCGAAAATCGCATAGTGCCCCCACAGCGCCGCCGCGTTGGCGTCATTCAGATAGGAGACCGGCTTGCCCAGTTTCGCGGCCAGCCCTTCCCGGATATCGAACCCCGCCCAGGCCGCATGGACAAAGTTGGTCGAGCCGCGGAGGCTCAGCTTGCCCGCCGCGCTGGCCGGCCCCGGCGTGTCCAGGCCGACGGCCACTACGTCGGCCAGCGATACGCCGGCCTTTTGCACCGCGATCTGCAAACCATCGGCAATCTGCTGCAGGCAGATTGCCGGCCCCTGTTTGGTGAGCGCAGGATGCTCGCATAAACCTTCAATCAGGAATTTTTCCTGCTGGTTTAACAGCGTGTAGTTGATTGAAGTCCCGCCCAGGTCTACACCGGCCACGACTTGCACAGTATTTTCTCCTTTGGGGGAATCAGGACTGTACCTAAGGAATTCTATGCTTGCTGGAGGGACCGTCTCGGAAATTATCTTCGCTGTCTTCCACCAGCTGCAGAAAGGCCCGGTGCACGTGGGGATCACCGGAAAGCTCGGGATGAAACGTCGCCGCCATGGTTTTCCCCTGCCGCACTGCTACCGGATCTTTGCCCTCGGTGGCCAACACCTCCACGCCCGGTCCCAGGCGGGAAATTTTTGGCGCGCGGATGAACACCATCTCAATCGGCGCGCCTTGAAAGGTGCCCTCTCGAATGGAGCTATCCCGCTGCCGCCCATAGGCATTACGCACGACATCGATATCCAGGGCCCCCAGGCCTGCCTGCGGCGGGTTTTCCACCGCTTTGGCCAGCAGGATGGCCCCCGCGCAGGTGCCGAAAGTCGGCTTGGCCAGCACAAACTGGCGCAATTGGGCGAACCCTTCTTCGCCCAGCAGCTTCAGAAACGTGCTCGACTCGCCGCCCGGAATTACCAGCCCGTCGATATCCGCCAGCTGCTCCGGCTTTTTGACCAGCACCACCTCGGCGCCCAGCTCTTCCAACCGCCGCCGATGGGCGTCGAAATCGCCTTGCAGGGCCAGCACACCAATTTTCTTTGTCTTTAACATTGGGCAACGCCCACTCCTCTGCGGGAGCACGCGCAGCCCAAGGCTAATCCTCAATTTTAATGGATGTTTGCCTGTGGCGCGGGCTCGATGTGGCGCGGGCACTCCTGCCCGCGTTCCGCCGCCATCTGCCAACCCGGCGGACAGGGGTGTCCGCCCTACACGAGAGCCTGTGGCGCGGGCACTCCTGCCCGCGTGATTTTTTGTTACGATGTACGGCGCACGGGAGGATGGTCTGTCCCTAGTTTCTGCCCCGGAGGATTCTCGTTTGCGGGTGCCTGAGTGTTTTTCTTCTCTTCGTTCCCTCGCAGCCGCATGGCTCGCTGCCGCATGCCTGGGGGCCACGCTTTTCGCCCAAGCCGCCAAACCCGCGCAGAAGCCCGCCGCCGCTCCTTCCAGTGCGGTCGAACGCGGGCAGTTGCTCTTCGCCCAGGACTGCGCTTTCTGCCACGGGCGCGATGCAGCCGGCGGCGAAAGCGGCCCTAACCTGACCCGTTCCAAGCTGGTGGCCGCCGATATCGGAGGAGACAAAGTCGGTCCCGTGGTGCGCAATGGCCGCCTGCAAAAAGGCATGCCCGCCTTCCAGCTCTCGCAGGAACAACTCCTCGACCTGGTTGCCTTCCTGTTCGACCAGACCAAGAAAGCCGCCTCCCGTCCCGGTGGCCGCCGAGGTGTCGACGTCGCCGACCTGCAAACCGGCAACGCGGAAGCTGGCAAGGCTTACTTCAATGGCCCCGGCAAGTGCTCCTCCTGCCATTCCCCCACCGGCGATCTCGCCGGCATTGCCACCCGCCATGTCGGCCTCGATCTGGAAAGGCGCATGCTTTATCCCGAAGGCGCCAAGGTCAAGCTCACCGTGACCCTCGCTTCCGGGGAATCCCTTTCCGGCGCTCTCGCCTACCAGGATGAATTCACCGTGGCCCTGATCGATGCCGCTGGCTGGTATCGCTCATGGCGCACCGACCAGGTGAAGTTCACCCTGGACGACCCCGCCCATGCGCATGTCGAGCAATTCGAAAAGTACAGCGACGCCGACATCCACAACCTGATGGCTTATTTGCAGACCCTGCGCTGAAAACTCTATGACTGATCGGCTCACTGCACGCTTGCTTTGTCTTTTCGTGGCCTCCCTGGTACTGCTGGCGCCGGCACGGCTGTGTTCTCAGGGGCTCAACCCGGCCACCATCGCCCAGCCTCCGGCTGATTCCTGGCCCAGCTACCATGGCGATTACAGCGGACGCCGCCATAGCCGCCTCACCCAGATCACGCCGCAGAATGTTGGCTCGCTCACCCTGGCCTGGGCCTTCCAGACGCGTCAGAGCGCCGAGCTCAAGTCCTCGCCCCTGCTGGTCAACGGCATCCTGTATTTCACCGTGCCCGACCATGTCTGGGCGGTGGATGCCCGTTCCGGCGCCCAGATTTGGCACTACACCTATCCCCCCAACAAAGGCCTGCACATCGGCCATCGCGGCGTGGCCATGTACAAAGAGTGGCTTTACTTCCTTTCGCCCGACGGCCATCTCGTCTCGCTCGACGCCAAAGACGGCAGCGTGCGCTGGGACGTGGTCGTGGCCGACGTCAATCAGGGCTACTGGACCACCATGTCGCCGCTGGTCGTGCGCGATCACGTCATCATTGGGGTCTCCGGCGACTTCGACAATCTGGTCGGCTATCTGCGTTCTCTCGATCCCGTGACCGGCAAAACCCAGTGGCAGTGGAACGCCACTCCTCCGCTGGGCACGCCCAATTCCACCACTGGCGGCATGACCTGGATGACCGGCACCTATGACCCGGACCTCAAGCTTCTTTACTGGGGCACCGGCAATCCCACCCCGGTGCTGAACGGTAAGACCCGCCCCGGCGACAATCCCTATACATGCAGCATCGTGGCCCTCAATCCCGACACCGGGAAGCTGGCCTGGGGCTTCTCCGCTTCGCCCCACGACACGCACGACTGGGACGCCGTCGAAACCCCGGTGCTGGTCGATGCCGATTTTCACGGCGAGCCACGCAAAATGCTGATGCAGGCCTCGCGCAACGGCTATTTCTTTGTCCTCGACCGCACCAACGGCAAAAGCCTGCTCACCGTTCCCTACGGCCCGGTGAATTGGTCGCTGGGGATCGATAAAGACGGACGTCCCATCCCCAATCCCGATAAAGAGCCCGCGCCCGACGGACGGCTCATCGCTCCCGACGAAGCCGGCCTCACCAACTATCGCGCCCCCAGCTTCGATCCCAGGACCGGCCTATTTATCGTTTCCGCGCATCCCAGCTGGTCGATCTACTTCGCCAAGCCCGCCGACGGCGCTTATGGCTGGGCCGGCGCAGACTACGACGTCTGGGGTAAGGGCGTGATCGAAGCCATCGACTACCAGACGGGAAAAATTCGCTGGACCCACGAGATCGGCGACGACGCTCAGGGCGGCGTGCTCACCACCGACTCCGGACTGGTCTTTACCGGCGACGAACCCGGCAACATCCTTGCCCTCGACACCAACAATGGCAAGACACTTTGGCATGCCGGCAGCGGCGCCACCATGAAAAGCTCGCCCATTACCTACGAACTGGATGGGCGGCAGTATGTGGTCACGGGCAGCGGCGGCGTGCTCTTCGCCTGGCGATTGCCGGAATGAGGACGGGGCGCCCCCATTTTACGAATCAGTTTCGTACGATTTTGGGGTGCCCCATCCTTGTCGCGTTCTTTGCGACAGGGTGGGGATTTTGACTTTCAATTTCCCAAATTGGTAAGAATCAGAAGAAAATACCAGGCATTCCTTCCCCAGTCCTCCTATCCGCATTACGATTTCTTCATGCCCTGGAGTCTCCAGCGATTTCAGCAGGCCCACTGCCTCCATTTTCTTACCTTCAGCTGTTGCGGACGCACCCCCTTACTGGGCACGCCTCACGCCCGCACAGTATTGGAAGAGGTTCTCGAACAATCGCGTCGATGGTATGGCTTTTACATATGCGGATATGTTGTTATGCCCGAGCACGTTCATCTCCTGGTCAGTGAGCCTCCACGGGCTCCGCTTTCGACCATGCTGCAGATGCTCAAGCAGAACGTAGCCCGACGCCTGCGCGGCCCCGAAGGGTCTCCTTTCTGGTTGCCGCGCTACTATGATTTCAATGTCTGGAGTGAAGCAAAACGCGTCGAAAAACTGCGATACCTGCATCGCAACCCGGTGACAAGGGGCTTGGTGAAGAAGCCGGAAGACTGGCCTTGGAGCAGTTTTCGCCACTACCTCCTAGGAGTAGATGGGGTAGTCGAAATTGAATCGCCATGGACAGCTCGCCGGCGGGAACGGGATGGCCTCCTCACAACATTCCAGAATCAAAATCCCCGCCCTGTCGCAAAAGAACGCGACCAGGACGGGGCGCCCTGACGAACGCCGGAAGTAATTTCCGGGTGCCATAGGGTTACGGGAGGCCGCTTCTCCGATAAAATAGTTCTGGAGATCTATGGCCGAGCGATCCGAGTCCGAAGAGAAGACCGACGAAATCATCCAGGAAATGGGCTGGCAGCCGCGCTCCAACGGCGGCTGGGAGTATGTCGCGCGCGACAACCGCGAGGTGATTTCCAATACTCGCCGGGTCAAACATATCGCCCAGCTTCTGGGCGTCAGCCTCGATGTCGCAAAAGCCTACTGCGACAGCCTCGAAACCTAGACCCTGGAATTTAGCGTGGCGCGGGCACCCTCGCCCGCGGTTGACAAGAAGAACGGCCTTTAGCTCCTGCGGGCGCGCAACTGTTTCTTTAAGAGCGGCGCCAGCGTCTTCTCAAAGGCCACCCGGTGGTGCTTCCATCGCCCAGGATACGGAACTTCCACAAAGCATCCCTGCCAATGCGCGGACGCCTGCGCGCGCTTCACATTGTCTGCGATCGAGCGTACGACGGAAATCACAATCTCTGGCCGCAGTTGGCGGAGAACGCGGCTCAGGCGGGCTTCGCCTTGGCGGCAGGCTTGCCTTCGCGCCGCACCATCCAGCCGGTCTACCGGCTTGCCACACAGATCTACCAGGTAGCAGCCCAAATCGGAAAAGGATTGCAGGAAATCTTGCTTGCGCAGGCGGGGAAAAGCGGCGAGAAATACCTGGTGCACGGCGCGGTAAAGCCCGGAATCCGCCTGATAGAAAAATCGCCCCGAGGCCGGAGGGGCTTCCCCGACGAATAGTATCCTCACCCGGGCAGGACGGTAGCGTCTGCGCAGCCGTTCTTTTTCTCTACTTCGTGCCGGCCCCATCTCGCCATGCATGGAATGGCTCCCCTCACAGGATAGCTGAGCAATGTCACTTAGGTGGAGGCCATCCTGCTGCTGAGCGCAGTGGAAGCATAATGGCCGGAAGCGAAGGGTGCCCCACTCTAAATCGCGTTCTGTGCGATTTAGGGTGGGGACTTTGACTGGAATGGGGTTTGGTTTTCAAAAGAAGAAATCTCCCCCGTACACCCCTTTTGTCATGCTGAGCGAAGTCGAAGCATCCCTACCTACAGCAGTCGAGCGGGTAGGGATTCTTCGACGCGCCTTCCTTCGCCAAGCGAAGGAAGATTTGCTCAGAATGAAAGGAAGCGAAGGGTGCCCCACTCTAAATCGCGTTCTCTGCGATTTAGGGTGGGGACTTTGCTCTGAGCTGTCAAGTCGTCCCTCTGTGCGCATTTCCCCTAACTCCCTGAATCTACACACAAAATAACCTCAGCGCTCCTGTCCCATTTTCCCTATGCCATTTGCTATTCTGAAAATAGACAGGCCAAAAGGGCGCGGACGCCACTCCGTGCCCTTTCTTTTTTACCGTAAATCTATGCAGAACAATCAGGCGGAGTTATCACAGTCCAAGGGACCTTCCCCTGCCCCACATTTGGACGACAAGCAGCGCGGCGAGCTGGCCGAGCTGGCTTTCATGTACCGCGCCGCCAGCCACGGATTTGGCGTCGCTAAACCCTACGGAGAGAGCCACAGCTATGATCTTCTCGTGCAGTGCGGACGCCGCCTGCATCGCGTGCAGGTCAAATCCTGCTTTACTACCTATCATCGCCGTGGCCAGCAGGGATTTGCCGTCGTAGTCTGCCGCCATGCTTTCCGCGGCAACGTGACTTACTCGCGGAAGGACATCGACTTTCTCGCCGCCTTCATCGCGCCCCACGATGTCTGGTACTTGATCCCGGTGGAGGCTCTTGGCGATCGCAAATCCATCCGCCTCTACCCCGCGGGCGTTCCCAAACGTGCCGGCGGCCTCTTTGAACGCTACCGCGAAGCCTGGGGATTATTGAAGCATTGAAACTAGAGGCGTGGATTAACCCGTGTAACTCTCAAGATTCTTGCAGAAGGCCATTCCTAGATCAGTGAGCCGTATTGGCCGCATCGACACGTAAATTTTGATCGAAGCGAGGAGAAATAAGCCTATTGTCGACCAAGATTCGTTCATGATGTGCAGCGACTCTGCCAGGGTGCCCCACTCTAGATCGCGTTCTCTGCGATTTAGGGTGGGGACTTTGACTTTAACTACCAACCGCGGGTTTGCAGCAGATTGGCCTCATCCAGCGCAGCTATAGCCAGGCCCTTCATCGCGCCCGTCAGGTCTTCGCTCACTTCGAGCAGCACCTTGGGATCGTTGTAGTGCGTCGCTGCCTTTACAATGGCCTTGGCGCGTTTTTCCGCTTCGGCCGGCTCGGCAAAGGTCGTCGAGTCCTTCATAAAGATGCCCGAACCAACGAATACCGCCTCCGCGCCCAATTGCATGACCAGCGCGGCGTCCGCCGGAGTGGCAATGCCACCCGCCGAGAAGTTCGGCACCGGCAGCTTCCCTGCTTTGGCCACCATGCGAATCAGCTCGTAGGGTGCGCCATGTTCCTTGGCTTTGGAGTAAAGCTCTTCTTCGCCCAGCACGGTGAGGATCTTCATCTCTTGCACGATTTGCCGGATGTGCTTCACGGCGTGCACCACGTCGCCGGTACCGGCCTCACCCTTGGTGCGGATCATGGCCGCGCCCTCGGCAATGCGCCGCAGCGCCTCGCCCAGATTGCGTGCCCCGCAGACGAACGGAACTTTGAAGGCGTGCTTGTCGACGTGATGAGTCTCGTCGGCTGGGGTCAGCACTTCAGATTCATCGATGTAATCGACGCCCAGCTCTTCCAGAATCTGCGCTTCGGCGAAGTGGCCGATGCGGCACTTGGCCATCACCGGGATGTCCACCGCGCCCATGATCTCGCGGATCTTCTTGGGCGAAGCCATGCGGGCGACCCCGCCTTCGGCGCGAATCTGCGCCGGCACGCGCTCCAGGGCCATGACCGCGGCCGCGCCGGCCTTTTCGGCAATCTCCGCCTGCTTGGCGTCGGTGACGTCCATAATGACGCCGCCCTTGAGCATCTCGGCCAGGCCGGTCTTCAGGCGTAGGCTGGTGGAATTTCCAGTGTTGCTCCCATTGCTGCTGGACATGACGGTTCTCTTTTCGGATCGTGAAGAATGGCGCCTGCGGAGGCGCGTGTCTCGGACGGCCTGCGCCGTCTCCCCAACCAGCAATTTTACACGAATTGGGCAAGCCTCTGAGTGGGTTTCCTCAATGCAGTCGGCTCTCCCGGCGTACACAGCGATGGAAGGTTTTCAGGCGAATCTTAAAACCCAGAGATCGCTGAGGAACCTGAGCGCGCACAGAGAAAAGACCTCTAGCGGTTTCCCGGGTCTGCCTCGAAGATCCTCCGCGTACTCCGCTCTCTCCGCGTGCTCGGCGATGGAAGGTTTTTGCGACCAGCTCACAAGAATCTCAAGACGCAAAGATCGCGAGAATCCTGTAGGGTCACGGCTTCCACTTCTGCAGGAAAGCCAGCACATCATCCGGATCGAGCGCGCGCGCCGCCTGAAACTCTCCCTGCACCTGGCGATGCAGGACTTTCCCGTCCCCATCCAGCACCACCATCGCCGGCACGCCCTTATTTACCGGGACGTCATAGCGGCTCACCACGTCCGCATTGGCCTTGCCTTCTCCAATATCGACATGCACCAGGAGAAAATTCTTCTCCAGCACCGGCGCCAAATCCCCCTGATGCAGGGCGTAATCCAACACATGGCAGTCATAACACCAGTTGGCGCCGAACATGAGGAGGACGCGCTTGTGCTCGCGCGCGGCGCGCGCGAGCGCATCCCGGATGTCAGCTTTGGCGTCGGCGTCGTCGCGGTAGAGCTGCGGATTCAGGTGGGTGGGCTGCGGCATTTTCATCACGTCGCTGTGGCCGGCCAGCAGCAATTTCCACGCCGGCCCCTGTTGCTGCCAGACCTGGTTAGCCAGGACATAGCGGGTACGCTGGCCTTGGGGCGTGGGCAGATGGAAGGAGACGACGAAGATGGCGGTGTGGCGATTTTCCTGGTCCGTGCCTTTGACGGTAGCAATCTGCCAATCTGTGGCGCCGGATGATTTAAGTTTCTGCCAAAACGAAGTTTCCGAGGCAATGTCGCCGGTGCCGTCCCGCGTCAGCCAGCGCGCGGGAGGATTGGCCGAATACACGCTCTGCCAAGCCGAGGCACCGGGCGCAGCCAGGGCCGCTTTCCACTGCTGCAGGGGCGGAAAATCGGCCGTTGACTCTTTTTGCTCGCTGATCGGCAAGGTTTGGGCATCGAGCGAAGCATGCCAAGCCAGCGACAACAGCAGGATGAAAATACACCGCCACAAGCGCGGACACCTGGACATGCGAGACTCCTCTACTTCTGCTTGCCGGGCAAAGTCTTGCCGGCAAATCTTGCGAACATCTTTACCGGATCGATGGCGATGAACAGGCCGCGGCTGCGCGCAAGAACAACCTCGTCGGCATTCACAATCTCCGCCATATTGAAGTGACGACGCCCTTGCACGCGAATTTCGCGCGAACGCACCTGCAACGGCTTATGCAGCGGAACAGGCTTGAGATAGTCCACCGAGATTTGCGAGGTCACGGCCACCACCTGGCGCAGCTTGTTCACCTTGCCCATGGCTTCATCGAGAATCGTGGCGATAATGCCGCCGTGACAATGGCCGGGTGGGCCGGTGTAGCGATCGTCCAGGCGAAAGCGGCAAAGAAAGCTGTTGCGCTTTTTGTCGCGCACGAATTTCAGCCGCATACCGGCGGGATTATTTTTCCCGCACACAAAACACTGGTCCTTCTGCAAGCGGGCAAAGCTCGTATGCTTCCGTCCCGCCAAGGGTTTTGCCATGAGTTCATTTTAGCTTGAAGGGCGAGGGCCACGAGCACGGTGTGGGGGCGGGACATTCTGAGGCAAGTGGCGCTTTCAGCATCTGAAAATCCTGCATTGCCAGTAGGCAGGCGGAGTTTGATCCCTGTATGATATTCGCTCAGCTTTCAGGAGGACATGCGTGAACGGTATCAGGAAAGTAGGCGGTGTGTTGCTGGTAGTCCTGGGATTGGCAATGGGGAGCAGCTTGTTGCAGGCGCAATCGGTTCCGGGAGAATCGACGTTTAAGGCAAATTGCGTGCTTTGCCACGGGGTCGATGGCAAGGCCAATACGCCCCTGGCCAAGCAGTTGAATGCTCCTGACCTCACCTCCCCTAAGGTGCAAAGCCAGCCCGACGCGCTGCTCAAGCAGATCATCTCCGAAGGCAAGAACAATATGCCCTCGTTCAAGGGCCAACTTCAGCCTGACGAAATCACCCAGGTCCTCTCCTACATCCGGAAGCTGGGCAAAGCCAAAAAGGCGGGCTCCGGGAAGTAAACGCGAGGTCCGCGGATCACAGACCGGGCAGGCATTCTTGCCTGCCTTTCTTCTCTCCTTTGCAGTTCCGCCGCACCACGTTTCACCGGCAACCGAGAATTTTCTTGCGCAAGACTCTTGCCTAGGTTGCACGGGGCTGTGATAGACTTCCGCCCCAGCCGTGACTTGCTACTGGTCGGGGTCACGCTGAAAGGCCAAAGTCTGACCTTTTTCCGGAGGTCTTAGCACATGGGCCTGGCACTTCTGGTTGTCATTTGGCTGATCACGTTCGTCAGCACCTATTTCTTCATCGCCAAAACCTGGTGGTTACCGCACGGGGCCTCCACTTCCGCCGCCTTCATCGACGGACAGTTCACGCTCACGTTCATCCTGATGGGGATTGTGTTTGTGGCGGCGCAGTTGGCGCTGGGATATCTGGTCTGGAAGTTTCGCGATCGTCCCGAAGCCGCGCCGGTGGAATATTCCCACGGCAATACCCGGCTGGAAGTGATATGGACGACGCTCACCGCGATTTTGTTCATCGGCCTCAACCTCATGGGCAGCCGGGTGTGGGCGAATGAGCGCTTTGCCCCCGCTTCGCCCGGCGCGGTGCAGGTAGAGGTCACGGGCATGCAGTTTGCCTGGTACTTCCGCTATCCAGGCCCGGACGGCAAGTACGGCCCGACCAGCGCCAAATTGATGGACGCCTCCGCCGGCAGCGAAGCAGCCATCGGCCTTGATACAGGTGACCCCTCGGCCAAAGACGATGTGGTCGCGGGCGTCATGTATGTGCCCGTAGGCCGACAGGTAGACCTGACGCTGCGGGCCGTGGATGTCATCCACAGTTTCTTTGTTCCCTCGTTTCGCTTTAAGCAGGACGCAGTGCCGGGGCTGGCCATTCATATGCATTTCACGCCCACAGAGATTGGAGATTACGAGATGGCCTGCGCCGAATTGTGCGGCCTGGGCCACTACAAGATGCATGGCATGGTGAAAGTCGTCAGCCAACAGGATTTTGACAGCTGGCTGGCAGCACGGGAGGCGGAGAAACAATAATGGCGACCACGGCTCCGGTCCACGTCCACGCGGCCCCGCAAGGCTTCATCCGCAGATATGTTTTCAGCCTGGACCACAAAGTCATCGGCATCCAGTACTACTTTCTGGCGCTGGCGGCGGTCTTTGTGGGGATGTTTCTTTCCCTGCTGATGCGCATTCACCTGGTCTGGCCCACGGCGCAGATCCCCCTCTTTGGCGAAATTAAGCCAGAGACCTATCTCACGCTGTTGACCATGCACGGCACCATCATGGTGTTTTTCGTGCTGACCACGGCACCGCAAAGCGGTTTCGGCAACTATTTTCTGCCCATCCAGATCGGCGCGCCCGATATGGCGTTTCCCGTCCTGAACATGCTCTCGTTCTGGACGACCTTTGTGGCTTTCGTGGTGATGATCGCGGCCTTTTTTGTGGCCGGCGGCGCACCGTTGCACGGCTGGACAGGATACGCGCCGTTGAGCGCGGTGCCCAATTCCGGTCCGGGCGAGGCCTTGGGCGCGGACCTGTGGATCGTCAGCATTGCCATCTTTTGCATCGCATCGTTGATGGGCGCGCTGAACTTCATCACCACCGTGCTCGACCTGCGCGCCAAGGGCATGACCATGATGCGCATGCCGCTGACGGTATGGGCATGGTTCATCACGGCGATCCTGGGCTTGCTGGCGTTTGGGGTTTTGCTCTCCGCCGGAATTCTACTGCTGATGGACCGCAATCTGGGCACCAGTTTCTTTGTGCCGGGCGGGCTCAATTTCACCGGCCAACTCACCGTGACCCCGGGCGGCCTGAGTCCCAGCACCACCAACTTCACCCACCACGGTGGATCGCCCCTGCTGTGGCAGCATCTGTTCTGGTTCTTCGGACACCCGGAAGTCTATATCGCTATCCTGCCCGGCATGGGGGTGGCGTCGCAACTACTCTCGACTTTCTCGCGCAAACCGATCTTCGGCTACAAAGCCATGGTCTACGCCATCATGGCGATTGGCATTCTGGGCTTTGTGGTCTGGGGCCATCACATGTTCATGAGCGGCATGAGCCCATACTCGGCTTTTGCCTTCTCCATCATGACCATGTGCATCGGGGTGCCCTCCGCCATTAAGACCTTCAACTGGCTGGGCACGCTATGGCATGGGCGCATCCGCCTGCAAACGCCGATGCTGTTCGCCATCGGCTTTGTATCGCTCTTCGTTTCGGGAGGACTCAGCGGTCCGTTCCTGGCGCAGCCGGTGTTGGATATTCCCCTCCACGACACCTATTTTGTGGTGGGGCACTTTCACCTGATCATGGGCGTGGCGGCCATCTTCGGCATCTTCGCCGGGACCTATTACTGGTTCCCCAAGATGTTTGGCCGCATGATGAATGAACGGCTGGGACAAATTCATTTTCTGATCACGCTGCTGGGCACCTACGCCATCTTCATGCCCATGCATTACCTGGGCCTGGCCGGACAAACGAGGCGCTACTCGCAGTTCACGGAAGTCGCCTATCAGACCAAGCTGGTGCCGCTGCAAACCTTTATGACCTATGCGGCGCTTATCACCATCGCCGCCCAGTTCTTGTTTTTGATCAATTTGTTCTGGAGCATGCGCAAGGGGGCAAAAGCCAGCGACAACCCCTGGGAGTCCACTACGCTGGAATGGTCGACAGCAACTCCACCACCGCACGACAATTTCGGTGGACAAACTCCGGTGGTGAGCCACGGCCCGTACGAGTACAGCGTTCCGGGCGCGCCGCGGGATTTCATCATGCAGACGGACCCGGCCACGACCGCAACGCATTAAACTGGGCTTATGGGAACCTTATCGTCATCGGTTGTTCTGAAAGACAGCAAGGCCGGAGACCGGGGTCCGAAACCTCCCATCTATGGCGGGGATTCGGGCGGCCCGGATGGCGGCTCTTCTTCTCGCGACCTTGATCGTTTGCGGCGGGCGCGGCTGGGACTGGTCCTGGTTCTGGTCACAGTGACCATGATCTTCGTGTCTTTCACCAGCGCCTTTGTCATTCGCAAGGGCCTGCCCACGATTGATGAGAAGACCGGGGCCTATGTAAACGACTGGACAGGGGTGAGCCTTCCGGTTTCGCTGCTCCTGATCAATACCACCCTGCTGATTTTGAGCAGCCTGAGCGTGGAGTTGGCGCGCCGGCAAATCTTCCGCCGGGCGGCCCTGGCCCCGGTGCAGGCCATTCCCGGCGTAAGCGTGGGGGAAGACCGGTCGTTTCCCTGGCTGGGGGCCACGGTAGTTCTGGGACTGGGCTTCCTGATCGGACAGTGGATTGTGTGGCAAGAGCTGCGCTTGCGCGGCTTTTATCTGGCAACCACGCCCAGCAGCTCGTTCTTTTATCTGCTTACCGCCGCCCATGCCGTGCATCTGTTTGGCGGCGTGGTGGCGCTGCTTTCGGCGCAGAGCATCTCCTGGTTGCGCCGTCCCGTGGAAACACAACGCATCTGGGTGGACGTCACCGCCTGGTACTGGCATTTCATGGCCCTGTTGTGGGTTTACATCTTCGCTCTTTTGTATTTTGCGCGATAGACGCGGAGGAGTTCCTATGTCGGAAGTCGCGATCCATCATCCAGGCTCAGAAGCATTTGAGCCGTCGCTGTTTGGCACATACTCCAAGAAGATTGGGATGTGGCTCTTCCTGCTCTCCGACACCTTGACCTTCGGGGCGCTGCTGTTCGCCTACAGCTACGGACGCATATCGAACCCGGATTGGCCCACGCCCTTCCACAAAGAAAGCATCGCGAATGCCACCCTGATGACCGGCTGCCTGCTCTCCAGCTCGCTGACCATGGTGCTGGCGGTACTGGCAGCCAAGCGCCGGGACCGCTCCTGGACACGCAATTGGCTGCTGGTCACCATGTTGTTCGGCACGGCGTTCATCCTGCTGCATGGCATGGAATGGAGCAAGCTGATTGAAGAAGGCATGACGCCGTTCAAAAATCCATGGGCGGCTTCCGTGCCGCAATTTGGCGGGACGTTCTATACCCTGACCGGCATGCACATGCTGCACGTGACCATCGGCGTGATCTATCTGGGCGTGGTGGCGCTGCGCAAGAAGTTCCTTCCGATTCTCTTCCTGCTCTGGCTGCTAGGCTGGCTGGCGATTCCCGCGAGCAGCGTATTTCATGTCGGCATTCATGTGCTGCTCTTGGCACTGATTGTAGCGGCCATCGTGTTATTCCTGAAACCCAAAGACTACGATGCGCACGACGTAGAGGTCTCAGGTCTGTACTGGCACTTCGTGGACCTGGTGTGGATGTTCATTTTCCCGCTGGTGTATCTGATGTCGACGCGGATCTGAAGACAGGGGATACTGAATCGCAGCTGGTGCAAAGTGGGGGTGGCGATGCATACGATACAGGAAGAAGGCAAAGCGCAATATTTCTGGGTGTGGGGCGGCTTGCTGCTGCTGACGGCCATTGAGGTGGTCCTGGCCTACGAGCAGGTCTTTCCTCCCATTCACATGCTGGAAATTCTGATGATCCTTTCGGTCATCAAGTCGGCGCTGATTATTGGCTGGTTTATGCACCTGAAACATGAGATCGTAGCCATGAAGTGGACGATGATGATCTCGGTGATCATCTGCCTGTGCCTGATGTGCGTCTTTTTTGCCGACGCTTTCCGCATTACCCACCTGGGAGTGAGATGAAGCTACGCCTCGTATTACTCGGACTGTTGTGCTTTTTGCCGGCGACGCCGGGGTTCGCGCAAGGCTGCTCCATGTGTTACACCAGCGCGGCCGGCTCCGGAAAAAAAGGACAGCAGGCCATCAGTCAGGGCGTTCTGGTGCTGCTGGTGCCACCGGTGGGATTTATGACGCTGGGTGTGGGTTTGGCCTACCGCTACGGACGGCGCCGCGACGAAGAAAACGCTTAGTCAAGCGCGCCCGCATTGAGCCCCCTATCCTCGTTTTAGGGGCATTCCAGACAAACGACTTCGATTGCTCCCGTATGTAAGAGGAGCTGCCGCGCCCACTCCGATTCCGCTACTTCCCTGCAGCGAAAAAATACGAGAGCGCTGTGATGAAGAAGCTGCTGAGGGAAGGCGGCTGCCCCCAAGCTACCGGCGTAATCCCTGTCTTTCCAGCGAGTGCTATCGGGGTGGGTCGAGCTTAGCCGCAATCCAATGATCTCGCGGCGGAAACCTGCCTGTTCTAAAACCTCGAGCACTTGCCGCAGTTCCGCGTTGCGCGCGTAGGCGGCATACACCACCACCTCGCCTGAATCCATGCTTAGCGACCTCCCGCCAAACCACCGCTGAGGACAGTTCGCGCGGGGACATAACCGGGATGGCCAATGCAGCCGCAATACAGCATTTCTTTCTCCTTAACAAAAGGGTGGTGGTGGTGAGACGCCGCACGAGCGAAAAAGGGTTGTAACTGTTCCAGGCGACCAGAAGTACCCGCAGCCATGGCCGCGAGGTTCTGCTACGGACTACTGCTTAGAAAAAAGTTCTGGGCAAAGCGAGAGGAAGTTACCCAAAGACCACGGCAAGCGCAAGGTGTCGCGGGCAAACTGATGAAAAGACATCGTCCGCCGTGTGGCCCGTGATTTGCACGGGAGAGCGCAATTCAATTCTCTCGGAGGTTCGTGATGAAAACACTACTTCTATCCCTTGCGCTGGCCATGGGTATGGCAACTCTCCCCGGCCAACTTCTGGCACAACAAACGGATCCGCCGCAAACGCCGGGTGAGATGCCGGCCCAAACGCAGGACATAAACGCCTTTACCGGCACCATCGCCAAGGAACACGGCAAATTGGTCCTGAAAGATGCCACCAGCGGAACCAGCTACCAGATTGACGATCAAGCGAAAGCCAAGCAATACGTGGGCAAAGCCGTACGCGTGACCGGCAAACTGGACAGCAGCACCAATGTGCTGCACGTGCAGAGCATTGAGGCGGCCGGTTCCTAACCAGTTGCTGAATTGCGCGATGGAGGCCGGGTTGGCGGCCTCCATTTTTTTGCCCTTCCCTTGCTTCGGAAAAGCCGGCGGCCGGGGAGAATGTTTCCCGGGAATGAGGCCTGGGATAAAGACGGGACAGGAGGCTGGTACGAAATTGGTACGGAAGCGCTTTGCGGCTCAACATGCTGCCCAAGATTGAGCTGGCCCGTACTCGGTCGAGACTGCAAAAGTTGAGGAACAAGATTGATCCTTACTTTTCCACGGGCAAATCGGTAGGGTAAATGAGTTCTGTGCAGGAGCGTGCTGTGGAAAGAACCCGCGTCCTCGTCGCCAACCGTCCCCGTCTGATGCGGGAGCTGGTCCTGGCCACGATCGCGGAGCAGCCCGACATTGAGATCATCGGGGAAATCCGCAACGACGCCGAGCTGCCGCACATCGTGGTGGAGTCGCAGCCGGATATTTTGATCATTGCCCTGGACATCTCGGAAGAGCGTCCCGCCATCTGCGACCAGCTTCTGAGCCTGCGGCCGCAGATGAAGATTGTGGCGCTGGCCCCGGAGCGCAACCGGGGAATTCTGTTCTGGGCGGTGGTGGGCATTCAGGAAGCGCACATCGAGAGTTCGGAGCAAGGCATTCTGCGTGCATTGCGCGGCAAGGGACAGTTGATCCAGCATTAGGCCTGCGCCGCCGCGCAGTAGGCGATTCCAGGCCACAAGCTGTTGAGAGCAAAAGCCTAAGCTTGCATCGAGGGATGTAAGTGAAGTGGCGAAGCTGCACCAGCCACAGGAAATGGGTATGGAAGCAAGTCTGGCAGCAAGTTCCGCTTTGGAAAATTTTCCGGCCCGCGGTTCTCATTCGGGCCCGGGCCCGGAACAGTGGTACGCGGTATACACCTGCTCGCGGTCGGAGAAGTCGGTGGCGCGGCAGCTCGAGGAACGGCGGGTGGCATCGTTTTTGCCGCTCTATCGCAGCTGGCGGCGCTGGGCGGACCGGCGCAAGCAGATTGAGCTGGCGTTGTTTCCCAGCTACGTATTTGTGCACATCCCCTGGGAGGAGCGGTTGCGCGTCTTGCAGGTCCCCGGGGTGGTGCGGCTGGTGAGCTTCGATGGCAAACCAGCGCCGTTGCCCGAGCAGGAAATTGAAGCACTGCGCAACGGGTTGGAGCAGGGCGTGCTGGCCGAGCCCCATTCTTACCTGCGTGCCGGCCGCAAGGTGCGTCTGGCGCGGGGACCGCTGGCCGGCACAGAAGGCGTGCTGCTGCGCAAGAAAGACAAGATGCGCTTCGTGATTTCGCTCGAAGTGCTGATGCGCTCGGTGGCGGTGGAAGTCGATGCCGCCGATGTGCAGGCCGCGCACTGAAAGCTCCCCAATCTCCTCATCCATGGCCCACATCTTCAGCGAATCGCACTTCTGCGAACCTTCGTCCGTTCGAGGTCGTATGCGGAACATCTTCTTTCACCGCTCTTATCTCTCTATTGCTCTGATGGCCGCGTTGCTCCCGGCTAGTTGGGCGCAGCAATCCTTGCGTGATCGAGATACGCAAGAACCACAGCTCTCGCGCGCCGAACAGGAAGCCGACCGCCTGGTTTCCCTTTCGGCGGAGAAAATCATCGAGCTGCTGCGCGATGAGCCCGGTCTGTTGCTGCAAGTGAAAAAGATGCTGGTGCGCAAGGCCTTCGAACAGGGGCGGATCCTCGAAGCGCAGGACCTCACGGACGACGCGCTGTTCCGCCTGTTGCGGGAGGACGGGAATATCCGGGTGCTGGCCACGCAGGAGATTGAAGACCGCTATTATGTGCGTCCCAAGCCCACCCGCGAAGAACTGCACCAGCAGGAAGCGCTGGCGGCGCAACGCGGATTATGGCCGGCCGGGCAGACCGCAAATACTCCCGTAAAGCCGGATGCCACCAATCAGAACCTGCGTCCCACCAGCCAGGAGGAGCTGTATTGGCAGAACCGCTCCGGCTACCCTTTGCCTTCTTATACGCCGCAACCGCAGGCTTTGCCCCCGCTTCTTCCCGCGCCGCAACCGGAGGAATCCCTGCCCCGAAATCCCAACCGGCAGGTGCAGCGCGTCGGCCTGCAGCAGCGCGATCCGTATCGAGATCAGGATGACGGCTATGACGGGTTTGGCTCGGCCAGCCTGCCGCGCGTGACTCCAGACCAGCTTTCCTCTTTGTTGAGCGTGAACGCGCCCTACCCCGGCCCATCGATGCCTGCGAACGCCGGGCGCGGGACAAATAGCCCCGACCCTTCGTCCGGATTCAACCCCGGCAACCTGAGCGCCAGCACGGGGATGGGATTCGATAACGATGCGGGGGCGGCGCTGCCGCCCTCTTCCTCCGCCTTGCCAGCCTTTCCTGGTCAAACGTTCAGCATGCCCAACGAGCGCCGCACCGAGTATTCGCAGCCCGCGGCACCAGGCAACAACCTGCAGGCCAGCCTGCAGGGCCCCTGGAGGCGGCCCACGGAACTCAATCAGGACCGCCCGCTGATTCGCCGCCGCCCCAATCCCTACGCCGATGTTCCTTCCCTCTACGATCTGTATGCCCAGGTCTCGCGCCGTCCGGCGGAGCTCGAGCGCTTCGGGGTCGCCATCTTTCGCAATGGAACGGGCAATCTCGACAGTTTGCCCATGGATTTGCCCGCCGGCCCCGACTACGTCCTGGGCCCGGGCGATGGCTTGAGCATTGATTTGTGGGGAGGCGTTTCGCAGCGTCTGCAGCGCGTGGTCGACCGGCAGGGACAGGTGGCGCTGCCCGAAGTCGGCACCGTGCTGGTCGCGGGGCGCACCCTGGGCGATGTGCAGCGCATGGTGCAGTCGGTGTTGCGTACCCAGTTCCGCGATGTAGCGGCCGATGTCTCGCTGGGACGCATCCGTTCCGTGCGTATCTATGTGGTGGGCGATGTGGCCAGTCCCGGAGCTTATGACATCAGTTCCCTTTCGACGCCACTGAACGCCATCTACGCCGCCGGCGGACCCACCTCGCGGGGTTCGCTGCGCCATCTGCGCCACTATCGCGGCAATCAGCTGGTCGAGGAAATCGACGCCTACGACTTGCTGCTGCGCGGCGTGCACAGCGACATGGCACGTCTGCAATCGGGCGACACCATTCTGGTCCCGCCCCTGGGCCCGGAAGTCACCGTCGAAGGCATGGTGCGGCGGCCGGCAATTTATGAACTAGGCCGGGAGAAGAGTCTGGCGGACGCGCTGGAGCTTTCGGGCGGCGTGCTGCCCACCGGCACACTGCGCCACGTGGACGTGGAACGCACCGTGGCGCATGAAAAACGCACCATGCTGCGGCTGGACATTCCGGAAAGCAACGATGCGCAGGCAGTCAACCAGGCGCTCGAGGAATTCCAGGTGCAGGACGGCGACCGCATCCGCATCTCGCCCATCCTTCCCTATGCCGACCAGACGGTGTATCTCGACGGCCACGTCTTCCATCCCGGCAAGTATCCCTACCGCGATGGCATGAAGGTCACCGACCTGGTCCACGCCTATAGCGATCTGTTGCCGGAACCCTCGCAGCGCCACGCCGAAATCATTCGCCTGCAGCCGCCGGACTTCACGCCCCAAGTGCTGGCCTTCAATCTGGGCGATGCGCTGTCGGGCAAGAATGCGGACCTGGTATTAAAGCCCTTCGATACGGTGCGCATTTATGGGCGTTACGATTTTGAGGACGCTCCGTTGATTACGGTGAGCGGCGAAGTGCGCGATCCGGGCGACCACATCACCAACGGCGTGACCCATCTGCGGGATGTGGTGTATCTGGCAGGTGGGCTGACCCCGGATGCGCAGACCGGCGACGCCCAGATCTTCCGCCGCATGCAGGATGGCAAATTGAAGGTGCTCAGCGTCAATCTGGGCAAGGCCCTGGCAGGAGACACCGCCGACAATCTGCTGCTGCAGCCCAAGGACCGCGTGCTCATCCAGCGCAACTCCTCGAAGACCGATCCACCCACCGTGCAGGTGCAGGGGCAGGTGCTGAATCCGGGGCGCTATCCGCTGGGCGAAGGCATGACCGCGAGCGACCTTGTCCGCATGGCGGGTGGTTTCAAACGCGGGGCCGACACCGCCGTGGCAGACCTGACCACGTATACCGAGCACGATGAGCAGAACCGCATCGGGGAACATCGCAACGTGCCCCTTGCCGAGGCCATGGCGGGCCTGGCGGACGCAGACGTGGCGCTGCATGACGGGGATGTCCTGGCCATCCGCCAGGTGCCGGGCTGGAGCGATCGGGGCGCGGCCATCACGCTCAAGGGTGAAGTCGTGCATCCCGGGACCTACGGCCTGCGCGAGGGCGAGCGCATGAGTTCGCTGCTGGCGCGCGCCGGAGGGCTGCGCTCGGATGCTTATCCCTATGGGGCGATTCTCGAGCGGGTGCAAATCCGCGAGATCCAGGAAAAGGACCGCGCCGACCTCCTGCGGCGAGTGCAGGCCGAAGGCAACAGCCTGCGCCAGGCCCCAGAAAACGACAACGATCAGAAGCTGACCAAGCAGGCTGCGATCCTGCAATGGCAGGCGACCATCGACCAACTGCAGAGCACACCGCCCTCCGGACGTCTGGTCATTCACATCTCCAAAGATTTAAAGAATTGGACGAATACTTCCTCTGATCTTGAACTAAGAGCTGGAGATATTCTGACCATTCCCAAGACCCCGAACTTCGCCATGGTGAGCGGCGCGGTCTACAACCCGACGGCGGTCGCCTATCGCTCGGGGAAGAATGCCGGCTGGTATCTGCGGCAGGCAGGCGGAGCCAACACTCTGGCCGACAAGTCCGGGATCTTTCTGATCCGCGCCGATGGCTCGGTGGTGGGCGGTAAGGGAGGCTTGTGGAACGGTGGGGCCCTCGACGCCGAAGTCCGCCCCGGGGACGTGCTGGTGGTGCCGGAGAAGGCATTCAACGCCAATTCCCGCTGGAAGAGCGTATTGCAGACTTCGCAACTGGTCTCGGCAGTCGGCATCGCCATTCAGGTGGCGCGCGGCTTCTGAGCGGGCCCTGCATGCCACGTTTCTACTTCTGTGCCGGCTTGATTTTCTGCCTCAGCCTGCAAGGGCTGGCCGCCCACTCCCAGGTCGCGCATATGAACGCTATGGAGGAAAAATCCGAAATGGAGGGCACGGCGATTTCCGCCTCGACGGAAGAACCCGTCGTTTCCTCCGTGGAAACACCCGGCCAGCTGCCCTTCGGGGCCGATCCAAAGAACTCCCTGGGCATACCCCTCTTCAAACATCTGGCCGGAGATCAGAAGCAGTTCTGGTTTGGCGTGGCGCGGCTCGATCGCCGGAAAGCCCCGCCCCTGTTTCCGCTGGCCGCGCTGACCGGCGTGCTGGTGGCCAGTGATGGCTGGATGAGCCGCCAGGCGCCGGATTCGCCGGGTTCCATTCATCGCAGCCAGCAGTTTTCCAACTATGCGGCGTATTCGCTGCTGGGCGCGGCCGGCGGCGCATTCCTTTGGGGCCATCTGACCCACAACGAGCATCTGCGGGAGACCGGCCTGTTGAGCGGCGAGGCGGCCATCAACAGCACTGCCGCAACATTTCTGCTGAAAGCGGTCACCCAGCGGCCGCGCCCCAATCGGGGAGATGGGAACGGGACTTTTTTCCAGGGCGGCAGTTCCTTTCCCTCCGAGCACGCGGCTGTGGCGTGGTCCGTGGCCAGCGTTGTGGCGCATGAGTATCCCGGGCCGCTGACGAAATTCGTGTCTTATGGCCTGGCCTCGGCCGTTACGGTCACGCGGGTGACCGGGAAGGAGCACTTCCCTTCGGATGTCCTGATCGGCAGCGCGCTGGGCTGGTATCTGGGGCGCCAGGTCTATCGGGCCCATCATGATCCCGGCGTAGGCGGCACGGGGTGGGGCATGGAAGAGATGCAACGCGAGAGCTCGCGGCCTCGGCCGGACAATATGGCCTCTCCGTATGTGCTGCCAGACAGCTGGGTGTATCCGCTGATGGAGCGGCTGATCGCTCTGGGCTACGTCCAGACGGCGTATGTGGGACTGCGTCCGTGGACCCGCCTGCAGTGCGCCCGCATGCTGGAAGAAGCGGCAGAGCGCCTGCCCCTGGCAGACGACGGTGGCGAAGCCTACCCCATGTACAAGGCACTGGCCGAAGAGTTCGCCGCGGAGACAGCGCGGTTGAATGGCGCGAGCAATGTTGGGGTGACCGTCGATTCCGTCTATACGCGGGTAACGAACATTTCCGGCACGCCGCTGAGCGACGGCTATCACTTTGCGCAGACCCTGATCGATGACTACGGCCGGCCTTACGCCGCGGGCTGGAACAGCGTTGCGGGCATGACGGCCCATGCCGTCTCCGGCCCCTTCTCCCTGGATTTTCAAGGGGAGTATCAACACTCGCCCGCTTTGCCGGCGTATGCGCCCAGTGTGGAAGAGGCCATTGCCGCTCAAGATGGCACCGGCCTGCTGAGCCATGGGCGCGGCGGACTCGATCGCTTCCGCCTGCTGAACGGCTCGGTGGCCTGGGCCTTTCATGGGCTGCAGTTTTCCTTCGGGCAGCAGAGCCTGTGGCTGGGACCCGGTGAAGGTGGGCCCTTCCTGTTCAGCAACAACGCCGAGCCCATGGCGCTATTTCGCGTGGACCAAACCACTCCGGTGTATATCCCCGGCCTCTCCCGCATTCTAGGGCCGATGCGCACAGAATTCATGCTGGGGCGGCTTTCGGGGACGCAATGGGTGGATGCCCACGGCGTGCAGTTCGGGCCCGACATTCCCAACCAGCCCTTCCTGCACGGGGAGAAAATCAGCTTCAAGCCGACTCCAAACCTCGAGTTCGGCATGGGCATCACGGCGATTTTCGGCGGGCCAGGATTCGCCGTGACCTGGCACAATTTTTTGCGCAGCCTCTATGGCAACGGCGTGCCGGGATCGGCGGGCGATGTCGCCGACCACCGCTCTACCTTCGAATTCAGTTATCGGGTGCCGCGGCTGCGTGACTTCCTGACCGTCTACGCCGATTCGCTGGTGGAAGACGAGATTTCACCGCTGGGCTCGACTCGCCCCGCCCTGCGCCTGGGCCTGTACTTCTCCAAGGTGCCGCACCTTCCCAAGCTGGAGCTGCGCATGGAGGGGGTATACACCGATGTGCCCGGCGACCGCGAAATTCCCGGCTACACCTATGCCAACAATCACTATCGCTCAGGCTACACCAACAACGGCAACCTGCTGGCCAGCTGGGTAGGGCGGCAGGGGCGCGGCGGACAAGCCTGGGCCACCTATCGTTTTTCGGCCCGCAACTTCGTGCAGCTCGAATACCGCCATCAGGAAGTGGACAAAGTCTTTCTGCAAGGCGGGCGGCTGAATGACTTCGGCGTGCGCGGCGAATTCTTGCTGAACCGCAACTTCGCCGTCTCCGGGCTGGTGCAGTACGAGCAGTGGAAGTTTCCGCTCCTCGCGCCTTCTGGACAAAGCAACCTGACTACTTCCGTGCAGTTCACCTTTTATCCGGGAGAGAAAAGCCATTGAAGCCCGCCCGCAGAAATTCGATGGTAGGAGGAGGCGCGTGAGCCTTTCATTTGACTCCCGCCTGCGTCCCCCGCTCGAAGAGCGGCCGGCAGAGGATGCGGAGGTTTTGCCCGCGCCCAGGACGGCGCAGCGCGATGTGTTGGCCTGGGTGCGCCTGCTGTGGGAGCGGCGGAGATGGTTGGGCCGGGTCGCGCTCTATGCCCTGCTGGCCAGCACGGTGATCGCGTTTGTGATTCCCGCGCGCTACGAATCCACCGTCCGGCTGATGCCGCCGGACAATCAGTCAAGTTCCGGCCTGGCCATGGCGGCCGCCGCCATGTCGAATGCGAGCGGGGGCCTGGGCGCGATGGCAGGCGACCTGCTTGGGCTGAAAAGCACCAGCGATGTATTTGTGGGGATCCTGGGCAGCCGCACCGTGCAGGACAAACTGATCGAACAGTTTGATCTGAAAAAAGTCTACTGGGACCGGCGTATGGAAGATGCGCGCCGCGATCTGAGCGAACACACCAGCATCTCGGTCGATCGCAAGAGCCAGATCATCACCATCAGGGTCAGCGACCACCGCCCGCAACGGGCGGCGGCCATGGCGCAGGCCTATGTCGATGAACTGAACCGCCTGGTGGCGGAGCTGAGCACATCTTCGGCGCGGCGCGAGCGCATGTTCCTGGAAGAACGGCTGCGCACGGTCAATACCGACCTGGAGAGCGCGGAAAAAGAGTTCAGCCAGTTCGCCAGCCAGAATGCGGCGATTGATGTGAAGGAACAAGGCAAGGCCATGGTGGAGGCGGCCGCGACCCTGCAGGGGCAATTGATTGCGGCCCAGTCAGAGTACGAGGGGCTGAAGCAGATCTATACCGACAACAACGTGCGGGTGCGGGCGCTGCGGGCGCGAGTCGGGGAGTTGCAGCATCAGCTGGAAAAGCTGGGGGGTAAGGGGCAGACCCCGGAGGAGCTGGCCAGCACCTCCAGCAGCGAACTGTATCCTTCCCTGCGCAAACTGCCGCTGCTGGGCGTGACCTACGCCGATCTCTTCCGCCGCACCAAAATCCAGGAAGCGGTGCTGGAAATCCTCACCAAGCAGTATGAGATGGCCAAGGTGCAGGAAGCCAAGGAAATTCCCACGGTCAAAGTGCTGGATGATCCCGACGTGCCGGAGAAGCGCTCCTTCCCGCCCCGCATCTTTCTCATGCTGCTGGGCACGCTGCTGGCCTTGGCCGGGGCCGCCACCTGGATTTTCGGATTACAGATGTGGCGGGAGGCCGACGCGAGCGATCCCCGCAAAGTGTTTGCCCAGGAAGTGCTCTCCACGCTGGCAGCACGCCTGCCGCGGCGCCGGCAACGAATAGCGCCAGTTGGCAATGAGAACGGTCTAACGAACCCTGGGATTGAGAACCCCCGCGATCTGGGAGAAGTATAGAAGCGAGATTTTCCATGCCTGACCGCTCCGCGCCGCTTCTGCGATATTTTCGATTCAGCGCAGTCACGACACTGGTGCTGTTGGTCACTGGATTTGTGGTCCTCGTCGAGTGGCAGAACCTGCACTGGGAGACCCATGTGTTTTCATCCCTTGGGAACTTTCTGCCCTTTACCCTTTTCGCAATTGCCGCAGCCGTACTCTTTTCTGGATGCTGGCAAAGCGAGTGGGACATGTTCGCGCCGCAGCGGCTGTTTTATACGGTATGGTTTGGATTGTTAGGCCTGGGATCGTTGCACCTGACCGCAATCGACTCTTCGTTTACTTTGCGATTTTGGGTCACGGTGAGCGCCGGGCTCATTGCTTTCCGCCTTGGGTGCTGGGGTGCAGGTCAAAAACCTGGCGCCCGGCCTTGGATCTCACTGGGGCGTATTCCCTCCCATTGGAAAATTGAGTGGAGCGCCAAGCGCGCTCTCCTGGGGGCATGGGCTCTATGTCTCGTCTCACTGGCCGCATTCCTTTATGCGTATCATGTCGCGGGCACGGTTCCCCTTCTATCGGACGATCCCGAAAGTGCCCGCTTTGAATTTGGCGTGAACAGCGTTCTCAGCCGGTTTATTGTCAGTTTTTACATTATTTTCCAACTGGGCTACATCGGGTTCGCTCACCTGGGAAAGTATCGGACACTCTTTGCCGGGTTGGTGATTGCAGCTGTCATCGCCATTACTTTATTGACCATGCGGTTTTTTCTATTTGTGGGCATCTGGACTGTCGTCGTTTTTTGGCAATATGGCCGCCGGCGATTAAACCCCAAGGGATTGTTCTTGGTCCTGGTTGTGGCTTACCCCGTTGCCAAACTGGCTATTGACGTAAAGCGCTTCCACGAAAACCCGGTCTTTGTACGAGTGCTCGATAAGATTGATTTTCCCGAAAGATGGCGGGCATTTGCTCCCGACTATCTGTATTTCAACTTGACCACGCAGACGTTGGACCATTTGACCTTTCTTATCCCCAATGAGATCCCTTATCAGCAAGGTTGGTATACGGCTTATCCGATAAGAGTGTTTTGGACGCAAAGACAGGGGCAGGGATTCCGCGGCCGGCTGGACGATCTGCTATGGGAGAGGTCCACCGATTGGTCGCCGATAGCGTCCGTGACCACTACTTACATGGGCGTACCGTATGCCGATTTCGGAATTCCCGGCGTCTTCGCGTTCTCGCTTGTATTTGGCTGGTTGGCGACACGCACCTATCTTTCACTCCGGCAACAACCCACCTTCTGGCGAATTCTCCTCTATTCCCAATTGAGTTTCGCCATTGGGCTTTCGTTCTATGCAAACTATCTGACCCTCTTCGAAATGTACTGGAACCTGGCTGTAATGGGCGCGGTCCATCTATTCGCTTCACATGCTCGCATACCGCACAGCGACTCTCTCGCCACTCCTAGATCGCAACTGCACCTATCTTGAACGCAATGGTCCACTACAAGAATAGAAGAGCGACCGGCACGTTGCGCACCATGCTCTCCAATGCCGGGCATGGCGGCGTGCGCGGGCTGGTGTTGCTCATCAATACAGTAGTGCTGGTGCCCTTGCTGATGAGCACTCTGGGCAAGCCGGAGTTTGCCCTGCTGGCCCTGGTCACCCCGTTTCTGCGCTATGGCTTCAATGGCGTGTTTGATCTGGGCTTTGCCACCGGCACCGTACGCTATGCCAGCCGCAGCTTCGCGGTCTGCGACCGGGAAGCGGTGAACGGATACCTGTCCTCGGCCATGGCCATGTATGTGGGGTCAGGGGCGCTGGTGCTGGTCCTTTATTATGCATTGCGCGCGCCCCTTCTGGGGGTGCTTCTGCGTGGCCACGCCGAGCTGCTTTCTCCGGCGCAATCGCTCTTTGAACGAGCGGCGTGGATCTATGCCCTGTTTCTTCTCTCCAATCCCTTCTTCTCCGGGTTGATGGCGGCGCACAAGATGGAAGCCACCCACTGGATTGGGACCTTCGCCCTGCTGCTGGAGCTGGGCGGCGTGCTGGCGCTCGCACCCTTCGGCATCACCCTCGCGCGCGTGATCTGGGTGTACGCGGCCAGCGCCGGATTGAGTTTGCTGTTCAGCATCTTCCTGACGCGGCGTTATCTTCCAGAGCTGGAGTTGGGCTGGAAGCATGTTGCCGGAGGCAAAGTGCGGGAGATTTTGGGCTATGGCATGCAGTTTTCCGCCACCACCTTCACCGCGCTGCTGGGGCCGATTCTCGACAAGCTGATCCTCACCCGCTTTGTGGGTCTGAGCGCGGTGGCTTTTTATGAGGCGGCGGCCCGGCTGATGGACCTGCTGCGGCGGGCCACCCAGCTCTTTCTGCTGCCCCTGTTTCCCCTGGCGGGAGCGCGGGAAGCGACGCAGGGGATGGAAGAACGGCGTGATTTTTACCGGAGGGCATTTTCGGCCAACCTTTTGCTTAGCTGCGGGCTCTATCTTTTGCCGGGGTCTCTGGCCTTTGTGGCGGTGCCCTGGTGGCTGGGGCCGGGCTCAGAAACCGCGGCAGCCTGTTTTGTGGTGTTGGCCCTGAGCACATTTTGTTTAGCGGTGGTGGGTCCGGTGACCATGATCTTTCTCGGCACCGCACAGCTGCGGCCGCTGATGACCACGGCATGGACCGGGCTGGCTATCAATCTGCTGCTCAGCCCGCTCTTCGCCAGCCGGTGGGCTCTGGCCGGGGTTCTGGCGGGAAACTTCCTGGCCTATGGGATAGTCAGCCTGGTGTATCTGGCCTGGACCATGCGCCTGCCCGAGTTTCAGCTTTCGCCGCCGCAAGTGCTGAAGCAGGCCGGGGGCATGGGCCTGGCGGCAGTGCTCCCCGGCGTTCTCTGGACGCGATGGTTCTGGCGTCCGGGGGAAGCGCCCGCCTGGCCGATGGCCGGATTGGCCGTGGCCGGGGGAATTTTTCTGGCGGCGGCGCTGACCTACTCCGAACATCGTCGCGTGCTGGGCCGGGCCTGGCAGGAAGTGCAGGGCGGAATCCGTGCCTTCTCCGCTCGCTTTTCCCGCGCCTGATAGCCATACCATCCCGAAGACATTTTTGATCCCTTAGCAAGGAGCGTTCATGTCCCATCCCGCAAACGCGGCGCAAAATCCGGCCATGCATCCACAGCTGGCCGAGCGGATTCGGCGGGAAGCCGAAGAGAACGACGTCATCTACCGCGGCCGCTCGCTCGACAGCCTCGACTTAGGCCACCTGCACTACGGGCACAAGGAAATGCTCGACTGGGTGCTGGGGCAAATGCCCAAACTCCAGGGTGCGCGGGTGCTGGATATTGGCATTGGAGAAGGCCAATCCTGCGTACTGCTGGCGCGCGCCGGGGCCCAAGTCACCGGCATCGACGTTTCGGCGGGAGCGCTGGAGCGGGCCGCCGAGCTGGCGCGGCGGTATGAGGTGAAAGCGGAGTTTCAACAAATGCCGGGCGAGGAGCTGCGCTTTGCCGACGCCACGTTTGACGCCATTCTGTGCATGTCGGCCTACCACCACATGGACCTGGAGCAGGCCGCGCGCGGCTTTGCCCGGGTGCTGCGCCCGGGAGGACGGCTGGTCATGATCGATCCGCTGGCCACCAATCCTCCGGCCTGGCTCTATCGCCAAGCCGGACGCTGGCTGCAGCGCGAAGCCACCTCGGAAGAAACCCCGCTGCGGGTGCGCGATCTGCAATATCTGCGCCGCTACTTCCGCCGTGTCGCTTGGCATGGCATGTACTTCACCTCGGTGCTCCCGTTTGGCGTGGATCGGCTGTGCAAGACCCCGAACCGGGTGGTCCACGCGACCACCCGGGCGATGTTCCGCTGCACGTCCCCGCTCGACCGGGCTTTGCTTCGGCTGCCCGGCCTGGGGCGGATGGCCTGGAAGATCGCCGTAGTGGCTGACTTATAGATCTCGTTCTCATGCCCTACTTCAGCATAATCGTCATCAACTGGAATGGCCTGCACTTTCTCGAAACCTGCCTCACGGCGCTGGAGCGGCAGAGCTTTCGCGACTTCGAGACCATTCTGGTGGACAACGGCTCCAGCGATGGATCCGCCGAATATGTGCGGGCGCACTTCCCCCAGGTCAAAGTGCTGGCTCTCCTCGACAACCTTGGCTTTAGCGGCGGGAACATTGCGGGATGGGAGCAGGCCCGCGGAGAGTGGATTGTGCTGCTGAACAACGATACGGAAGCGCATCCGGGATGGCTGGAAGCCTTGGCACACGCGGCACGGGAGTTTCCCGCCGCGGGCAGCCTGGCCAGCAAGATGCTGCTCTTCGGCGAGCGCGACCGCATCGACAACTGCGGCTTCGCGCTGACCCCGGCCGGCGTGACCATTGACCTGGGTCGCGGCGAGCGTGATGGCGTTCCCTGGCAGGCGGCGCGTCCGGTGTTCGGCGCATGCGGGGGGGCGGCGGCCTATCGCCGCAGCCTGCTGGAGGAAATCGGCTTTCTTGATCCCGATTTTTTCATGACGTATGAAGACGTGGACCTGAGCTTTCGCGCTCAATTGGCCGGTCACGGCTGCATGTTCGTGCCGGAAGCGATTGTCTATCACCACTATCGCGCCACCATGACGAATTACCCGGCGCGGCAGGCCTTTTATTCGCAGCGCAATATTGAATTCGTCTACATCAAGAATTTGCCGCTGGGCATGCTGCTGACCTCCCTGCCCCAGCGCATGCTGTACGAAGTGGGCGCAGCCGTCTACTTCTTCCGCCAGGGCGCAGGCCGGGCCTTTGCAAAAGCGAAATTCGCCGCATTGTGCTCTCTGCCCATCCTCCTGGGCAAACGGAAAGTGGTCCAGGCGCGGCGCAAGATTTCCAGCGCCCAGCTGCGGGCCCTGACGGACCATGCCTGGCTGGGAGCGCGCATGCGCAAAGTATTCGCCGCCAGGCGGCGCACGGCGCAGCCAGCTCTTTCCTCTCCGACACACCAATGACGGCCATGGTAAAGACCTCCATTCTGGTATTGACCAAAAACGAAGCGCGGAACATCAGACCGTGTCTGGAAGCGGTGTTCTCCCAGCAAGGCGTGGAAGGGTTCGAGGTCCTCGTCATTGATTCCAGCTCCAGCGATGCCACCCTGGAAATTGCCCGGCGTTTTCCGGTGCGGATCGAGCAAATTCCCGCGGCCTCCTTTCACCACGCCCGCACCCGGAATTATGCGGCCAGCCTGGCGCGGGGCGAGCACCTGGTCTATCTGGCGGCGGACGCATTTCCGGCCGCGCCCGACTGGCTGCACGCGTTGCTTTGCAACTTCGAGGACCCCGCCGTGGCCGCGGTCTATGGCCGCCATATCCCCAAGCCGGGCTCCACGGTGGAGCGGCGCGATGCGCTGGAGGCAGTTTATGGCCAGGAACGACTGGTGAAAGATCCCAGGCAACACCCAGGCTTGGGTTACCGCTACTACCACTTTTCGACCGTGAACGCCGCGCTGCGGCGCGCCGTCTGGCAGAAGACGCCCTTTCCCGAAGACGTCAAGGTGTTTGAAGACCTGGCCATCGCGAAGTGCATCCTCCACAGCGGAGGAACCATTGTCTACGAGCCGCGCGCCGCGGTGTACCACTCCCACAACCACACCACGGCGGGACTGCTGAAGCGCTATTTCGATGCCGGCGTCACCTGGAAGCAGCTTGATCTGTGGAATGCGCAGGTGCGGCGCTCCATGCTGCAGGACATGGGCCGGCTGCTGCGCAATAAATTCCGCGCTGGGTCCCGCGTCCAGGGCGGCCAGCGCCGCGGCCGCGTGGAGCAAGACCTGGCCAAGGCAATGGGCATGTTCCTGGGACTGCACGAACAATATCTGCCGCTGGCCCTTAAGCGGCGGCTAAGCGCGTTTCATCTGTTCGAGTAAATGATTTCCCCTATCCACCAATCTCCGGCAAAGGAGCTGCATCATGGGCGTCCGCATCGAGTCGCGCCATTTGGGCGACATTGTGGTTCTAGTCTCCGACGTCTTCCGCGATGAGCGCGGGTTCTTCAAGGAAACCTACCGGGCCGACCAGTTCCGCGAGCTGGGCCTGCCCCACGAATTTGTGCAGGACAACCACTCCGGCTCGGTGCGCGGCGTGCTGCGCGGGCTGCACTTTCAGTGGGAGCCGCCCATGGGCAAGCTGATGCGAGTGACGCGGGGCGCGGCCTTCCTGGTGGCGGTGGACATTCGCAAAGACTCACCCACGCTGGGAATGTGGTATGGCCGCGAAGCGAGCGCGGAAGACGGCGTGCAGATTTACGCGCCTGCGGGTTTTGCCCGCGGCTTCTGCGTGCTCTCCGACTACGCGGAGATCCAGTACAAGTGCACCGGCGTCTACAATTCGCGGGGCGAAGGCGGCATTCGCTGGAACGATCCCGAGCTGGGCATTGCCTGGCCGCTGCGCGAGGTCCTGGTCTCGCCCAAAGACCGGCAGGCGCCCACCTTGGCCGAGTGGCTGGCGCGTCCGGAAGCCGAATACTTTTCTGGTTCCGAGCTTGCATATTCCCAAGCAGAAAGGGCGTTATGAGAATCCTGATCGCAGGCGGTGCGGGGTACATAGGGTCCGCGCTCATTCCCCAGCTTTTCGACCGGGGGTATGAGGTGGACGTGGTGGATTTGTTCTGGTTTGGCAATCACTTGCCGGACGAAACCGGGATCATCCACAAAGACATTTTTGACATCTCGCCGGCGGACCTTGCGGGATACGAGCAGGTACTGTTTTTGGCCGGACTCTCCAACGATCCCATGGCGGAGTTTTCGCCCAGCAAGAATTTTGTCTACAATGCGGCCGCCCCAGCATATCTCGCCTATATCGCCAAGAAGGCCAAGGTGCGGCGTTATGTCTACGCCAGCTCCTGCTCGGTTTATGGCTATACCGACAACGACCTATTCGATGAGAAACGCCCGGTGTCGTCGTCCTATCCTTACGGTATCTCCAAGCTGCAAGGCGAACAGGCGGTGATGAACCTGTGCGACCGCGATTTCTCGGTCATTTCCCTGCGCAAGGGGACGGTATCGGGATACAGCCCGCGCATGCGGCTCGACCTGATCGTCAACACCATGTTCAAGACGGCGGTGCGCGACCGGCTCATCACGGTCAACAATCCTTCGATCTGGCGGCCCATTCTGAGCGTCTCCGACGCGGTCAGCGCCTACACCCGCGCCATCGAGGCGAGCGAGGGCATCTCCGGCATCTTCAATGTTGCCTCCGGCAACTACACGGTGGGCGAGACCGCCGACCAGGTGCGCGCCGGGGTGCAGGACCTCATGGGCATACGCGTGGGGCTCGAGATCAAGCACATCAGCGACCTGCGCAATTACAAGGTGAGCGTCGAGAAGGCGCAGAACATCCTGAGCTTCCACGGCAACCACAACATCCGCTCGATTGTGGCGGATCTGGTGGAAAACCTCGACAAGTTCCAGGACTGGGACAATCCTGCGTACTACAACATCCTGACCCTGAAGACGCTGGAAGCCAGGTTGCCCGCGCCGTATCTGGTGGGAGCGGCGTCATGAAAATCCTGCTGATCGGCGGCAAAGGCCAGCTGGGGACGGATCTGCGGCGGAGGTTTTTCGAGGCCGGGGCGGAGGTGTTCTCCCCGGACCACGCCGCGCTCGATATTTGCAGCGAAGCCCAGATCGAGCAGGCCGTGGAAGGACTGCGCCCCGATTTTGTGGTCAACACCTCCGCCTTTCACAAGGTGGAGGAGTGCGAAAAGCAGCCGCTGCGCAGCTTCGAAGTGAATGCCACGGGCCCGCACGCGTTGGCGAAAGCCTGCGCAAAATATAGGAGCACGCTGGTGCACTTCAGCACCGACTATGTCTTCGATGGGAAAAAGCGCACGCCGTATCAGGAAACCGATCTGGCCCAGCCGTTGAACGTCTATGGCGCAAGCAAGCTGGCCGGGGAAAACCTGATTGCGGCCAGCGCGGAGGCCTATTTCCTGGTCCGCACCTCCGGCCTCTACGGACACGCCGGCTCCAGCGGCAAGGGCGGAAACTTTATCGAGAACATGCTGAAGAAAGCGGCGGCCGGGGCCCAGATCACAGTAGTTGACGATCAGGTCCTGACGCCGACCGCAACTGCGGATCTGGCGCTCGCGGTTTGGCGGCTCATGGAGACCCCCAACTACGGCCTCTATCACATCACCTGCGAAGGCTCGTGCTCCTGGTACCGGTTCACCCAAGATATCTTTGCGCTGGAAAAGGTCGCGGCCGAACTGCGGCCGGCTGCCACCAGCGACGTGCCCAGTGCAGTGCAGCGTCCGGCCTACTCGGCGCTCAGCAAAGATCACCTGCGCGGCCTGGGCATCGCGATGCCTGCCTGGCAGGAAAGCCTGGAGCGCTATCTCAAGACCCGCCCGGCGGCTGGTCTCCGCGCGCCGGCGCACCTGGAAATCTCCCCGGTCCTGCAGTAGGTCATCGGCGCCATTATGGAAAGGAAGCTCCCATGCGGATTTTTGTAGATTCGGCCAACGAAAAGGAAATTCTTTATCTGCTTCGCCAGGGCATCGTCGACGGCGTAACTACCAATCCCAGCATCATGCTGAAGGACGGCATCAGCGATGTGGAGGGAGCGGCGCGACGCCTATGCGCCCTGCTGGGCGACCGTCCGGTCAGCGTGGAGGTCACCTCGAACGATCACCAGGAGATGCTCGAGCAGGCCCGCACCTTCGCCACCTGGGGACGCAATATCGTGGTCAAGATCCCGGTGGTCAACGAATTCGGCGAGTCCAGCCTGGACGTCATCAATGAGCTGACCGGCAAGGCCATCGCGGTGAACGCTACGGCCATTCTCTCTTTCAATCAGGCCCTGCTGGCCACCAAGGCGGGGGCGACCTACGTGAGCATCTTTGCCGGGCGGATTGCCGACGAAGGCAATGATCCGGCGCAGACCATCCGTCATGTGCGGAGCTGGCTGGATGAATGGGAGTATTCCGCGAAGATTATTGTGGGCAGCGTGCGCACCGCCATCGATATCCAGAATGCGGCGCTGGCCGGGGCGCACATCGTTACCGTGCCGCCGCCATTCTTCCCCAAGATGATCGACCACAAGTACACCCGGGACACAGTGCGACAATTCAACCGCGATGCAGAAAAGGCCTTGCAGGAAATCGCCGTGGCGCGGGCGGCGGTGGCGGTCTCGGGCAACGGCCACTGAAGCAGGGCCCATCCGCAAAGCTTGAGAAAGAAAATACGCATGGTGACCTCAAAAGTAGTGATCAGAGATGCCGAAGGCTTGGCTGCCGTCGACCCGGCTGGGGCCACAAGGTTGCCGCTGGCAAGCGGTTGGTCGCGGCGGCTGGGCAACGCCACGCTCATCAAGCTGCTGTTCTTGCTGGCTGATCTGATCGCGGTTGCGCTCAGCCACGGCCTGGCCGGGTGGATCGCGGTGCGCTACTTTGGCCTGTCACCGGCGGTGCTTGACCCGGCGAACTACGCGCTCTTCTATCTGCCCTTCTTCGCGGCGATCCAGTATTTGTGCGGAGGCTACAAGAGCCCCGGCCTGAAGCGTCCCGAGCGCGAGCTGGAGATGGATTTTAAAGTCGTCTCGTTCTTCTTCCTCGCGCTGGTGTGCGCCAATTTCGTCTTTTTCAAGCCCATCGGTTTTTCCCGCTACGTACTGGTTTCCTGGTACGTCCTGGGTCTCAGCCTGGTGGTGCTGCTGCGCTTTTCCCTGCGCGGCTTTTACGCCGGAATGTGGCGCCGCGGCATTGCCCGCGAAATCACGGTACTGGCCGGGCCCCTGTGCCTGCTGGAAGCATTGCAGCAGAAGCTGCTGGTGCAGCGCCACTTTCGCCATGAAGTGGTAGGCGCCCTGGCTTCGCCGCAACCGGCTCTGGTGTTTCCGGAAACCCAGCTGCCGGTATTGGGCCGTTTGGAGGATTGGGAAACTGTGGCGGAGCGTTACGGCGTGCGGCGGATCATTCTGCATGTTTCGGCGGTGGAGCACGGCCGGTCGGGCGCTTTTCTTGCCATGGCGCGGCGCTGCCAGGAAAAAGGGATCGGCATCGAGGTTTATTCCGACATGCTGGCTTCGCCCGAATTTCATTATGAGCGCAATGAGTTTTTCGGCTCCTATTCTTTTTCTTCAGCCGGGGGCTGGTCGCGCGCGGCGCAATTCGCCCTGAAGCGGGCGCTCGACTTCCTGTTAGGACTGGTGGGGAGCCTCGTCACTCTGGTGCTTCTACCCGTGATTGCCCTCTTGCAGCGCCGGGAAGATCGCGGACCGGTGTTTTATGCCAGCGAATTTGTAGGCACCGATGGACGCCCCTACTACTACCGGAAATTTCGCACCATGGTGAGCGACGCCGACGCGGTGCTGCGCAACGACCCGCAACTGAAAGAGGAGTTCGACCGCAAATGCAAGCTGGAAAACGATCCGCGTGTCCTCCGCGTGGGGCGCTTTCTGCGCAAATACAGCATCGACGAGTTCCCCCAATTCTTCAGCCTGCTGTCGGGCAAGCTCACCTTCGTGGGCCCACGCACGGTGCGGCAGCAGGAGTCACAGCGCTATGGCGAGCTGCTGCCCCGCCTGCTCTCGGTCAAGCCGGGCATGACCGGCTACTGGCAGGTCATGGGACGGCAGACCACCTCTTATGAGGAGCGCATTCAGATGGACATGTTTTACATCGAGCATTGGTCGATCTGGCTCGATCTCGTGATCATGGGAAAAACCGTCTGGAAGGTTATCTCAGCGGACGGGGCTTACTAAACCTCAAGGGAGAACGCATGCGGATCTTAGTTACCGGTGGGGCCGGATTCATCGCATCGCACGTGGCCGATGCCTACATTCATACGGGACATAAAGTTGCGGTGCTGGATGACCTTTCGCGCGGACGGCGAAACAACGTCAATTCGGCGGCGGCGTTTTATCAGGGCGACATTCGCGACCGGGAGTTCGTGGAACGGGTATTTGCGGATTTCAAGCCCACGGTGGTCAACCATCATGCCGCCCAGATGGATGTGCGGCGCGGGGTGCGGGAGCCGGTATTCGACGCCCAGGTCAATATTCTGGGCTCGCTCAATCTGCTGGAAAAGGCGGTGGAGCACAAGGTGGAACGTTTTCTCTACGTCTCGACCGCGGGTGCGGCCTACGGCGAGCCCAAACAGCTGCCGGTCCAGGAAGAGTGCGCTGTCAATCCGATTACTCCTTATGGCATCAGCAAGCACACGGTGGAGCACTACCTGTTCACCTTTTCCTTCCTCTACGGCCTTCCCTACGTGGTGCTGCGCTATGGCAATGTCTACGGCCCGCGGCAGAGCTCGCAGGGCGAAGCCGGGGTGTTTGCCATCTTTAGCGAGCAGATTCTGGCCGGCGCCCAGCCGGTGATTTACGGCGACGGCGGCAAGGTCCGCGACTATATCTACATTGCCGACGTGGCTCGCGCCAACCTGGCCGCGCTGGGCCAGGGCACGGGAGAAATTTTCAACATTGCCAGCGGCGTGCCCACCACCGACCAGGAGGTCTTCGACCTTACCTGCCGGCTGCTGGACCGTGAGGGGCTGCAGGCGCGCTATGTACCCAAACGGCCGGGCGAGATCGACGCCATCTGCCTCGACGTGAGTAAGGCAGGGCGGGTCCTGGGCTGGAAACCGCGGGTGGGGTTGGCTGAGGGTGCGCGGGAAACCGTGGCCTATTTCAGGGAAGCAGCCGCGGCGCTGGCCGGGCGTTAACACCGATAACGAGGAAGATCATGATCATCACCAAGACCCCATTTCGCATTACGCTGGGGGGCGGCGGCACCGACTTGCCGTCGTTCTACCAGAAGCACGGCGGGTTCGTGCTCGCGGTCGCCATCGACAAATACATGTATCTCAACGTGAACACGCCGATCCTCGAGGACTTTATTCGCGTGCAATACAACAAGACGGAGATCGTCGACCACGTGAATGAAATCCAGCACACCCTGGTGCGCGAAGCGCTGACTTCCTTCGACATCCGCAATGGGCTGGAAATCGTCTCCATCGCCGACATCCCGGCCGGCACCGGGCTGGGCTCCTCCAGCTGTTATCTGGTGGGACTTCTTAACGCTTTGCACACCCTCACCCGCACCCCGGTGAGCACGCAGGACCTGGCAGAAGAGGCTTGCCACATAGAACTGGAACGGTTGAAGAAGCCCATCGGCAAACAGGACCAATACATGGCCGCATTCGGCGCGCTCACGGCGCTGGAGATTTCCAAAGACGGTCACGTACGGGTTTCGCACCCGCAGCTCAGCACCGATTTGGTCAATACGCTGGAAAACAATCTCTTGCTCTTTTACACCGGGGCGGCCCGGGATGCGGTCAGCATTCTGCAGCAGCAGGACGGGGCCACCCGCAACAGCGACAAGGTGGTGGTGGGCAGCCTGCACGAGATCAAAGACATCGGCATGGAGATTGCCGACGCGATTGTGCACGGGAACCTGCGCCGTTTCGGCGAGCTTCTGGATGTGCACTGGCAGCGCAAGCGCCGGCTCTCGGGCGGGATCAGCAATCCGCAAATCGATGCCTGGTACGAACTGGCCAAGCACAACGGGGCAATTGGGGGAAAGATTTGCGGCGCGGGCGGGGGCGGCTTTCTGATGTTGTATTGCGAAGATGGCAAGGCGCAACTGCGCGCCGCCATGCGCGGAGCCGGCCTGCGCGAGCTCAACTTCCGCTTTGAATTCGAGGGCAGCAAGGTGGTCTTCGACATGGTCTCCCGCGACGGCCGTCTGGCCCATATTCATCGCCAGGCCCGCAACGGGCGAACCCTGGCCCCGGTCTATCTGGCCCACGCCTGAATTTCTCCGCAACTCCCATGCCCAACCAAACTCGGCGCCGCGCCGTCTTTCTCGATCGCGACGGCGTCATCAATCCGCTGATCTACCATCGCGATGCCGGCATCGTCGACTCGCCTTTCACCCTGGCCCAGTTCCGTATTCTGCCGGGCGTACCGCGGGCGATTCGCCTGTTCAATCGTCTGGGCCTGGCGGTCGTGGTGGTATCGAACCAGCCAGGGGTGGCCAAGAAGCACTTTGGGGTCTCGCTGCTGCGGCAGTTCAATGCCAAGCTGACCGCCGAGCTGGCACCCTGGGGAGCGCACATCGACGCCATCTACTACTGCCTGCACCATCCTGACTCTCGCGTGGCCGAACTGCGCAAGCGTTGTCTCTGCCGCAAGCCCGGCACGGGGATGCTGCGCCGTGCGGCGCGAGAACTGCATCTAGCGCTGGCCTCTTCTTATATGGTGGGCGACGGCCTGACCGACATCGAAGCTGGCAGCCGGGCGGGCTGCCGTACCGTATTCATTGGCCGCTGGAAGTGTGAACACGAGGCATTCATCCGCCCGCGCTCCCTGCGGCCCGATCTGATCGCCCCCGATCTGTGGCGGGCGGCGAGGTTGATTCGCACCGACCTGGCCCGCGCCTCAGGGAGACCTCTGGTCCCAGCCAGCGGCGTCTGAGCATCTTCCATTTCGATCTTTCAGCCATCACCATTCTAGGAAACTCCCATGTCCTCCCATGGAATTCGTAAGGTTGTGATCCCCGCCGCCGGGCTGGGCAGCCGTTTTCTCCCTGCCACCAAAGTCGTGCCCAAAGAGCTGTTGCCCATCGCCGACAAACCTATGATCCAGTTTGCGGTCGAAGAGGCGGTGGCCAGCGGCCTGGATCGCATCATCCTGGTGATCGGGCGCGGCAAGAACCTGGTGGCCGACCACTTTCACCGCAATTTCTATATGGAGCGCATGCTGGAAGCGCATGGCCAGGGCGAAGATGCAGCCCTGATCCGGCAGCTGTGCGAGATGGCCGAGGTGCACACGGTATGGCAGGATTCGCCGCTGGGCCTGGCCGACGCGGTGCGCAGCGCGCGCTCTGTGGTGGGCGACGAGCCTTTCGCGGTCATCCTTCCCGACGCTCTTATCGATGCACCCACCCCGTGTATCGGGCAACTGCTCAGCTGTTACGAGAAACATGCCGGCTGCGTAGTCGCCACGCAAGCCGTGGCCCCGCAGGAAGTGGACCGCTATGGGATCCTCGACGTCGTGCCCATGCCGGACCCATGTTGCGGCGGGCGCACCCTGCGGGTCATTTCCCTCACCGAGCGGCCACAGCCGGGATCGACGGTCTCCCTCTACGGCATCTTCGGCCGCTACGTGCTTGATCCGGACATCTTTTCCTGCATTGACCATACGGAACCGGGGCTGGGCGGAGAATTGCAACTGACCGACGCGCTGCACCTGTATTCCGGAAGCAGGCCGCTGTTTGCCTACCGCTTTGACGGCGTGCACTACGACGCAGGCAGCAAGCTTGGTTTTCTGGAGGCCAATGTGGCCTTTGCCCTGAAAGATCCCGCGCTGGGCGGGCCCTTGCGGGAACACCTGGCCGGCAAGATTGCGGATTTTTCCCACTCCCCGCTGGACCTGGCGGTCTGAAAAGGACGAAGCAACTATGGACTACATCGCACAGTATTTTGCCGAGATGCAGGAGATTTTGCGGCGGCTGGACGCGGGCAAAGTAGCGGGAGTGTTGACCCTGTTGCGCGCGGTGCAGCAGCGGCAGGGGCGCATCTTCTTTTTGGGCGTGGGCGGGGGCGCCGGCCACGCCTCACATGCGGTCAATGACTTCCGTAAGATCGCCGGCATCGAGTGCTACGCCCCGACCGATAACGTGTCGGAGTTGACCGCGCGCATCAACGATGATGGCTGGGAGACTTCCTACCGCAACTGGCTTGCCGGCAGCCGCCTGGGCGCAAAAGACATGGTGTTCGTATTTTCTGTGGGCGGCGGCGATGCCGCGCGCAACATCAGCACCAACCTGGTGCGGGCCCTGCAATACGCCCGGCAAGTCGGCGCAGCCATCTGCGGCGTCGTGGGCCGGGACGGCGGCTACACCGCAGAGGTCGCCGATGCCTGCGTCGTCGTGCCCGTAGTCAATCCTGAAAGCATTACCCCCCACACGGAATCGTTTCAGGCCGTGGTGTGGCACCTGCTGGTCTCCCATCCCGCGCTGCGCACGGCCGAGATGAAGTGGGAGTCGGCGGCGGCCACGCCGCTGGCCAGCTAGACGGCAGCCGCGTATCTCCGTCCCTCCGCTTTTCCCTCCCGGCAGTCCCCTGTTCCATTCCACAGAGATTCCTCGATCTCTTAGAGGAACTTGTGTGTCCTTATTCACCCTCGCCGTGCCGTTCCCGGACTCTTGTTACAATCCAAATACGCCCGGGTGGCGAAATTGGCAGACGCACGGGACTTAAAATCCCGAGTCCCGCAAGGGACGTGCCGGTTCGATTCCGGCCCCGGGCACCACGAGGCGGCAACACGGGGCGTGCTGCGCTCTCTCTTTGAAGGAGGGTCTGCTATGAAACACCTATTTATCCGCGGAATATTGGCTACTCTTGTACTGGCATCGCTGCTGCTAGCGCCGGCCATGGCCCAGGACCGGCCCACGGTCACCGCCCAAGCCAACACGGTGTTTGTGGGCGCGGACGGAAAATTTCAGGCGGATCCCGACACGGCGCAGGTGCAATTCAATATTTCAGCGCAGGAAGACACCTCGCGCGCGGCCTATGACCGGGCCTCCAAGGCGGCGGAGCAGGTGCGGCAGATTCTGCGCAGCAACGGCGTCGATCCCAAGACGGCCGAGATCGGCTTCTTCTCCTTGCAGCCGGTCTACGACTACAAGAACCCCAAGCGCAAGCTGGTGGCGTACCGGGTGAATGCCAACGTCTCGCTGAAGCTGAAAGATTTTTCCAAAGTCGCGCCCATCTTGCAGCAGCTGGCGGACGCTGACATCAGCGCCAACCAGACGGTGAACTATTCTCTGGAAAATATTGATGCGGCCAAGACCAAGGCTGTGGAAGATGCCTTCCGGCGGGCGAAGGATTCAGCGGCGGCAGTGGCCAAAGCCGGTGGGCGCGCATTGGGCGAGTTGTCCTATGCCTCGGTGGACACCTTTGAGAATGTGCGGGTGGTCGCGCCTATGATGATGGCGAAGATGAATATGGCGGCGGAAGCCGCCCCAGCGCCAACCGAAGGCTTCAGTCCGCAGAGCATTGAAGTCACCGCCCACGTGAATGCACTGTTTACCCTGAAGTAAGAGGGATTACTTGGCTGGCGGCGGAATGCGGTTGCCATCCACCGGCACGGGGCGCTGCAGCACCATTTCAAGCGTGGTGCCGGAGTCGAGCTTCACATCGTTGCCGCGCGAGAGCATGGCGATAGCAGTACCCACGGCGCCACCCACCCCAGCGCCAATCAGCGCGCCTTTCCCGCTGCCGGAGGCCAGGCCGCCAATGACCGTTCCTGTGGCGGCGGTGCTGGCGATCTTGGCGGCGTCCTCGCCCTTTTGTCCATCCTGGCGGATAGTTCCCTCCTCATTTTTCATCGAAGTCTTGTCCGCGCCCGGCACGTTGTCAATGGCCCCGGGCAACACTACCGTATAGCCGCTGGGATAGATCAGGGTGGTGAAGTGCATCTGCACTTCGGCGCGCCCCTTGATGCGTCCGGCGCGCTGCACGTGGGTGATTCTGCCCTGCACGTAGGTGCCGGCGGGGATCAACACTCGTTCATTCACCACCACGGGGAAAGTCGTCTCGGCATAGACGGCGTCGCCTTCGCGCGCGCTCTTTGTGGAGAGGGCGTGTTTCAGGGCGACCGGGACTTTGGTCCCGGCGGGAATGGTCACGGTGGGCTGGTCCGGCGAAGTCGCGGAAGCCGGGGCCGCAGTTTGGGCGGCGGCGACAGCGCCAAGCAGGAGCGCGCTGAGAATAGTACGCAAGGTGGGCCTCCTCAGGGGGCAAGGGCCAAGTGGGTCCCTATTTCCGTAAGATGCGGGGCCGATCAAGAAGGATTTCCGCTCTAGCTGCCCTCGGCGATACGGCGGAGCTGGCTTTCGCGGATGTTGCCCATGAATTGCGACTGCAGTTTCTGGGCGCAAAGCTCACCGCACACATGCAGCGTTCCCTCCAGCTGCGCCAAATCGTCGTCCCAGGAGGAGAGGTAAAGAACCGGCTGCTTGAATTCGGCAATGGAGGTCCACATCAGCCACCAACGGTCGCTGGCATTCTTTAATTGCCCGCAATTGGGGCCAGCGCAACGGTAAAAAGGATACGGTGGCGCTGCTTCCGAGTTCCCAATCTTCATGACCTGTACTCACCTCCGCCGTCAAACGGGCCGGACAAACATTTTAGCGGAAGGGCTCAGGCAACGGTCATTTATAAAGCAGATATTTCAGCCGAATCTGGTGAAACTTGTCGAGAGCTTCCTGCCAGTCCTGAGCGATCCGGCGCGGGTCTTCCCCGCTGACCAGCGCATCAAAGCTGGCCTGATGCACCAGAAGCTCCGGAAGACGCTTGACCTGGTAGTCCTTGGGATAAAGCTTGAGCAGAGCTGAGGCCAGCTCGAGGCCGAGCTCGGGGCCATCCAGGGCGTTGCGTTCGAGGAGAACAAAGTTCACGCCTTCACACTTCTGACCGGCGTAGTTGCTGGACGCGGGCGTGAAGCTCACCGGAACAAAGCGCACGCCGGCGATATTTCTGGCGTTGAGGTACTGGGCCAGCTCGCGGCCTTTGATCCAGGGCGCGCCGAGGATTTCGAAAGGCGTGTCGGTGCCACGCCCCACGGAAATATTGGTGCCCTCGACCAGACCGACACCGGGATAAAGCGTGGCTTCGGTCAGGCTGCGCAAGTTGGGCGAAGGATTGACCCAGGTGAGGCCGGTGGCGTCGAGCCAGTCGCCGCGCACCCAGCCCTGCATCGCCACAACTGTAAGCTTGGCGTTGATATTGCGCTCGGTGTTGTACATTTTGGCGAGCTCGCCCATGGTCATGCCGTGACGTATCGGAACCTGGGTGTAGTTCACGAAACTCTCGTTCTTGGCCCCGGCGTCGGAAACCGGCCCCTGCACAAATGATCCGGTGATGGGATTAGGCCGGTCGAGGACCACGACCTCAATGCCGGCTTCGGCTGCGGCTTCAAGGAAATATCCCAGCGAGGCCTCGTAGGTGTAGAAGCGAACGCCGGCATCTTGCAGATCAATGACTACGGCGTCGAGATTCTTCAGGGCCTCCACAGAAGGCCGACGCGCCGCCTTACCGGCCCCATACACATTCGTGACGGGAATTCCGGTGGCCGCATCTTTGGTCTCGGTGATGTTCGTGGTGTCATAGGCCCCAGTTACGCCGTGCTCCGGGCTGAAGATGACATCGAGGGAAACGCCTGGGGCCTGCGCCAGTACGTCAATGGTGCGGCGTCCCTGGGCATCGAGGCCGGTCTGGTTGGTGAGCAGGCCGATATGCTTTTTCCCGGCAGGTGATTGCAATGCCGAAAAATTGCTGGCTTCGAGGACATCAATTCCCGTGAGCACTGAGCCGTTGCGCGTGGACAGGCGGCGGGCCGCCGTCTGCGTCTCGTTATAGCCGGTAAGGCTCAGCCAGCGTTCGCGGTCCTTCTCGCTGGGATTCAATGTGAGCGCGGCTGCGGTAGCGGTGGCGACCTTGGAGCGCAAAGCTACCGCGCTTCCCTTGCCGCGCGGGTGCACGCCGTTGGCCAACAGCACAATAAAGGTGTTGGTGGTGGGGTCTATCCAGAGCGAGGTCCCGGTAAACCCGGTGTGTCCGAAAGAACCCACCGGCAGCAGGTCTCCACGATTCGAAGAGAAAGGCGTATCGATGTCCCACCCCAGCCCGCGCAGGACATTGGAGGTCGGGGGCTGCTGCGGAGTGGACATCTTCTCCACCAGCAAGGGGCCCAGTACCGGGCCGCCCCTCAGCAAAGCCTGGGCAAATTTTGAAAGGTCATCGACTGTCGAGAACAGGCCGGCATGGCCGGCGACTCCCCCCATGCGGCGCGCCGTGGGATCGTGCACCATGCCGCGCAGCATCTTGTTCTGCTCGTCATATTGCGTCGGTGCCATACGCGGGCGCCAGGCGGCGGGAGGCAAGAAGCGCGTGTGCGCCATGCCCAGCGGCACAAATATGTGCTTCGCGCAGTAAACATCAAGTGGCTCGCCGGAAACGCGCTCGACCAGCGTTCCCAGCACAATGAAATTAACGTCGCTGTAGAGGAATCGCGAACCGGGCGGGTTGATCGGCGTCTCGGCATAGGCCAGACGCAACGCAGTGTCCTTCCCTTGCCAGGGCTGGGAAAGATCGACATCCTCGCGCAGGCCCGAGTGGTGGGTAAACAGCATGCGCACGGTAATGTCGTCCTTACCGTTCTGCCCGAACTCCGGGAGATACTTCACGACCGGATCGTTGAGCCGGATTTTGCCTTGCCCCACAAGTTGCATGACGGCGGTGGTGGTAGCGACGACTTTGGTGAGCGAGGCGATGTCAAAAATGGTGTCGACCGTCATCAACTCGCGGCGGGGCTCGAGCGAGCGGTGGCCGAAGGCTTTGCGATACACCGTCTGCCCGTTGTGCCAGACCAGCAGCACCGCGCCCGGCACCTGGTTGTCCTCGATGGCCTGACGCACAATGGAATCGAGGACAGCAAGTCGGGAAGCCGCGTGGGCAGGAGCGGTTTCCGCCAAGGCCGGAGTCGCGAATAGCACCGCCAGCAGTCCGGCCCACAAACATTTCGCCAAATTCTGGTTTGCACGAATCATCGGATGTTTTGACTTTACACAAGCCCTGGAACGGCCTCAAGAAACTATGGTCAGCGATGGAACCACGGCGGGCACGGAGGAGTCATTTGCAGGCGTTATAATTCCCCGAAACCCTTGCTCACAGACCCATCTGATCCCGCTACGATTTGGCCGCCATCGCGCGGCCGTGTTGTCCCGCGACCCAACTTCCAGGAACAGGACCGCAGGTTTGGCCGGGCCTTCGCAATACTACGCCACGCCATTGACGAGCGCGTTTTCCCCGGTGCTGCTGTGGCCGTTACCCGCCGCGGTCAATTGGTCGCGCTGAAAGGCGTCGGGCGTTTTACTTACGAACCAAACTCTTCCGACGTCACCCCAGCGACCATCTATGACCTGGCTTCCGTTTCGAAAGTAGTGGCTACCACTACGATGGCGATGCTGCTTTACGAACGCGGCCTGCTCGACCTGGAGGCGCCTGTTGTGGGCATCGTGCCGGAGTTCGGAGGCCACGATCCGCGGCGGCGCGAGGTCACGCTGCGCATGCTGTTGGCGCACTCTTCGGGCCTGCCCGCCTATGAAAAGTTGTTTCTGCGGGCGCACGATCGCGAAGCCCTGCTGACGGCGGCCTTTCAGAGTCCCCTGGAAACCGATCCCGGCAGCCGTGCCGAGTACAGCGACATCGGCTTCATTGTATTGGGGGTCGCGCTGGAGCGGCTGGCCGATGATGCGCCCGACCATTTCTGCCAGCAGGAAATCTTCGGCCCGCTGGGCATGACGCACAGCACATTTAAGCCCCCGGCAGCATGGCGAGATGCGATTCCTCCCACGGTGGATGATCAGGCCTTTCGCCGGCGCGTGGTCCAGGGCGAAGTCCATGATGAAAATGCCAGCGTGTTGGCCGGGGTCTCGGGGCATGCCGGAGTGTTTGCCAGCGCGGAAGATGTGGCGAGGTTCGCCGAGTGTATGCTGCAAGGGGGCGCGCCGATCTTGCGCCGGGAGACCCTGGAACTGTTCACGCGCCGCGAAGTTACGCCGCCGGGAACCTCTCGCGCATTGGGCTGGGACACGCCCTCCGCGCCGTCACAGTCGGGCAAGTATTTTTCGGCGCAGTCTTTCGGCCACCTGGGCTATACCGGTACCTCGTTGTGGATCGACCCGGCACGTCAGCTTTCGGTAACCTTGCTGACGAACCGGACCTGGCCTGACCGCATGACGCAGGCGATCAAGCAGGTGCGGCCCGTGTTTCATGATGCGGTGGTAGAAGCAATCGACGCCGCCGAGGGGGCCTGAATTTGAGAAAAGCCAACAGCAAGATCGGCGACCTGGGCCGGCTGACCACCGAGCGCCCGAACCCGGCTTCGGCCGACCTTGACCTGAAATCTCCTCTGGAGCTGGCGCGCATCATCAACGCCGAAGATGCCAAGGTGGCAAAAGCGGTGGAGCAGGTCCTGCCCCAGATTGCGCGGGCCATCCAGGTGATTGCCGAAGCGCTCAGCCAAGGCGGGCGGCTCATCTACGTAGGAACGGGGACCAGCGGGCGGATGGGCGCGCTGGATGCTTCGGAATGCCCGCCGACGTTCAATTCCGATCCGCGCATGGTGCAGTATGTGATGGCCGGTGGCCCCAAAGCGCTGGGCCAGGCGGTGGAGGCCAACGAGGATTCGCGTGAGCAGGGCCGCAAAGACATCGCTCAGCGCAAACCTGGGAAGCATGACGTCGTGGTCGGCATCGCCGCCAGCGGACGCACTCCCTACACCATCGCAGCCCTCGAATATGCCTGCCGGCATGGATCGCAGACTATCGCCCTGGTGTGCAATCGCAATTCCCCTTTGGAAAAGGCGACCCACTTCGCCATTGTGGTGGAAGTTGGACCGGAGGTAGTTTCCGGCTCCACTCGCATGAAGGCCGGCACGGCACAAAAGATGGTGCTGAACATGCTTTCGACCGGGGCCATGACGCGGCTGGGATACGTTTACGGCAACCTGATGGTGCGGGTCCACCAGAAGAACGCCAAGCTGGTGGAACGGGCCATCCGTATTCTGGCGGCAGCCACGGGGTTGAGCCCGGCCAAAGCCCGCGCCTGTCTCAAGGTCGCCGGCGGCCAGGTCCCGGTGGCGCTGGTCATGACCCAGGCGGGGGTCGGCCGGAAGCGCGCCGAGCGGGCGCTGCAGGCGGCCCACGGCCATGTGCGCTACGCCATTACCCGGGCCCTGGAACTGGAGGATTAGTTCTTCGGTACGGCTGTCTCTGTGGGAGCGAATCCCTGCGTGCTCCCCGCACTCTCGGCGGCGTTTGAAGGTTGCTTTCGTTCTGGCGGGAATCCTAAATCGCCGCGGGCGCCGGGAAAACCGAATTCACAGCGAGATTCCCAGCCAACAGGGCTTTCCCGCAGTCCGTGCCCTTCCGATTAACAGGCATTCCACTCCTTCCGCCAAATTCCCCGCTAAAATAGACCAGCGCTGCGGGCCGGGCTCCATGGGCTGCGCCTGCTTCGCCATCGCGTAAGGAATCTTCTCGATATGGATAAATTTGTCATTCGTGGCGGCAATCCGCTGTTGGGCACCATTCGCGTGGGCGGAGCCAAGAACGCCGCGCTTCCTTGCATTGCGGCCGCATTGCTGACCGATGAGCCGGTCATCCTGGAAAACATCCCGCAGGTACGCGACATTGAGACCACACGCAAGTTGCTCACTGCCATGGGCGCGGAAGTAGAGCTCGGCTACGGCCGGGCACAGCACCGCACGACCATCTCCTGCAGAAACCTGGCCTCCCCGGAGGCTTCGTACGAGCTGGTGAAAACCATGCGCGCCTCCACCCTGGTGTTGGGGCCTCTGGTCGCCCGTTGCGGCCGGGCGCGGGTTTCCCTGCCGGGGGGCTGCGCCATCGGCGCTCGCCCCATCGACCTGCACATTAAAGGCCTGGAGCGTCTGGGCGCCAAGATCACCCAGGACCACGGCTACGTGGAAGCCAGCGCCGAGCGGCTGAAAGGCGGCGAAATCGTCTTCGACAAGATCACGGTGACAGGAACGGAAGATCTACTGATGGCGGCGACCCTGGCCGAAGGGGAAACCATTATGCAGAATTGCGCCCGCGAGCCCGAGGTCGAAGACTTGGCCAATCTGCTGATCAAGATGGGCGCGCAGATTGAAGGGGCGGGGACCTCCACCATTCGCATTAAGGGCGTCAACAAGCTGCACGGCGCCAAGCATGCCATTATTCCTGACCGCATTGAGGCCGCTACTTTTATCATCGCGGGCGCATTGACCGGCGGCGACCTGAACGTGGTCGGCTGCGATCCGCAACACCTGGGAGCGCTTTTGCGGAAGCTGGAAGAGACCGGCGTCAAAACCAAACAGACGGCCGATTCAGTGCGCGTCATGGGCGACAATCCCCTGAAAGCGGCGGACATCGTGACGGAAGAGTATCCCGGGTTTCCCACCGACGCGCAGGCGCAATATATGGCGCTGACCACGCAGGCCGAGGGGACCTCTATCATTACGGAAAACATCTTTGAGAACCGCTTCATGCATGCGCAGGAACTGGTGCGCATGGGCGCCAACATCAAGATCGAAGGGCGGCGCGCCATTGTTCGCGGCAAGAGCCCACTGAGCGGAGCGGCCGTGCTGGCTTCCGACTTGCGGGCTTCGGCGTCGCTGGTGCTGGCAGCGCTGGTGGCTGATGGCGAGACCATCATCGACCGCGTGTACCACATCGATCGCGGCTACGAAAATATTGAGGAGAAACTGCGCGGCGTGGGCGCGCAAATTCGCCGGATCGGCGAAATCCTGCCCAAGAAGGCCGCGGTGCGGGCGTAATCCCGTGCGCAGTGGAGGCCCGGCGCCTGCGCCGGGCTATTTTTTGTCTCCATCGCTTCCGCCCCGGTAGACTCGCTTCCCCGCCATGCGGCATACTGACGGGTACCTTTTCTCCGCCATCATGAGCACGCCTGAACGTTTTGCCTCTTATCCCAGCCTGCGCGAGCGCGTCGTTTTAATCAGCGGCGGCGCTACCGGAATCGGCGCGGCCTTTGTCGAGCTCTTTGCCCGGCAAGGCGCGCGCGTGGCATTTTTGGATGTCGCCGACGGCCCGGCCCATGAGCTGGCGCAGTCCCTGTCCGGATGCTGCACGCACACCCCGCTCTATCTGCCTTGTGACCTCACGAATATTTCCGCCCTCCAGGCAGCCGTCGCGGAGGTAGAGAAACAGCTGGGCCCGGTACAGGTCTTGGTCAACAATGCCGCCAATGACAATCGGCACAACTATGCCGAGGTCACACCGGAATACTGGGACAACCGCATGAACATCAACCTGCGGCACCATTTCTTTGCCATCCAGGCGGTGGCGCCGGGAATGAAGGCCGCGGGCAGCGGGTCCATCATCAACATGAGCTCGATCGCCTGGAAGGTGGAGGCCATCGGCTTCCCTGCCTATGCCACGGCCAAAGCCGCAATTGTCGGGCTTACCCACACTATGGCGCGAGAATTAGGTCCTTCAGGAATCAGGGTCAATTGTGTGTTGCCGGGAGGAATTTTTACCGACCGGCAGCGCAAGCTCTGGATCACGCCGCAAGTGGAAGAGGAGTTCATGCGGCACCAATGCCTGAAACGGCACCTGCTGCCCGAAGATGTGGCCCGCCTGGTGCTGTTTCTGGCTGCAGACGACAGCAGCGCGATCACCAATCAGGAACACATTGTCGACGGCGGCTGGGCCTAGGCCCGGCAGGTCCCATGGTATCCTGTGCCCGTACCTCGCGGGCCCCGCGCGTTTCCCGACGCCACAAAAATTGAGGCGGCCCTACCTGCGCTTTTGGTCTCGCAAGAAGCGCGGATGGAGGAATTGCGAGCACACTCGAGGTGTGCCGGCGCTTTTCCTCTTATAGTTTCCGCCTCAGCACGCCTCAACTCTGAGGAGAAATCATGGAATTTCGCAAGCTCACGCCCAATCTGGTTGTCCCTGATGTGGAAGCCAGCATGAAGTTTTACCAGGAAGTGCTTGGCTTCCAGAAAGAATTCACTGTTCCTGAGCAGGCGCCTTATGTTTTTGGCGCCGTCCTTCACGGCAGCGTGGAGATTTTCTTCAATGAAAAGAATGCCGTGGAAGCAGAATATCCGGCCCTGGTATCGCGCCCAATCGGCGGCACGCTGACCTTGTACATCGAGGTGCAAGGCATTGAGGATGTTTTGCACGCGGTCGAAAAGAGCAAAGCTAAGATCACCATGCCGCTGAAGACGCAGTTCTATGGCGTGCGCGAGTTTGCCTTTGAAGATCCCGATGGCTGGGTGGTGACCATCGCCGAGCGCGTTTGACCGGACCCGGGAAGCCCGCAATCATTACGCCGCGGGCTTCCCGGCGGATTCAGGGCTGTATTTGCCGGGCCAGGGTCTGCATCACTGCGATGGTCTCATCCCAGCGGTCCGGGGTGTCAGGCTCGGGCCAGGCTGCAGTCTGCACAATCACTACCTGGCGCCGCGGATTCACGTAGATGGTCTGGCCATAAATACCCAGCGCGGCAAATTCTTCGTCCTTACCATCCAGCAACCACCACTGATAGCCATAACCGAAATCCGGGTCGTTATCTGGGCCGGCGGGTTTGGGTTCGAGGAATTTTTCCTGTGGCCGTGTGGCCGCCTTGATCCACGACTCGGGCACGACGCGTTGCCCGCCCAACTTGCCCCCGTGCAGCGCCATCAGGCCGAAGCGGCCATAGTCGCGTACCGTCACATTCAGGCAGCCGCCGGCACACATCTGCGCCTGCTTCTTGCTGCGGAACAGGAAGGCATCGCTTTCCATGCCCAGCTTGCTCCAGATCTTTTCTTCCATGTATTCATTCAGGTGCTTGCCGGTGGCGGCCTCCACGGTCATGCCCAGGACTTGCGTATTGATGGTCTGATATTCGAATTGGGTCCCGGGCTTGGTCTTGCCTTGTATGGAAAGCGCCAGATCATGAAATGAGGGATCGCCGTGCAAGAGTGCCGAAGCATAGCGGCCAATCTCCGCCTTGGGGTTGGTGTAGGCCTCATCGAACTGTACGCCAGAAGCCATCTCCAGCAGGTTCTGGATGGTCGTGTCGCGATATCCCGAGCTCGCCTTGAGCCAGGGCAGATACTTCACCACCGGGTCCTCGATACTGGCAATTTTGCCCTCGGCGACGGCCGCCCCCACCAGGGTCGAGGTAAAGGATTTCGCCACGGAATTGGAGAGGAAGCGCGACGCGCGGTTGGCGCCGTGAAAGTAGCGTTCCAGGAGGATCTGGTCGTCGTGCAGCACCAGGTACCCGGTCACATAATTGCGCGCAAAATAATCCTCCAGCGAATACTTCTTCCCCGCATAGACATAGGCCGCCGAAAAAGGCTGGGCCGATTCCTTCAAAGCAAATACCGGGCCTCTGCGGTGGATCCAGTCGAGCTGCGCATTCACCTGGTCCATGTGGTGAAAGTAATAAAGGTTGTAGGGCTGGACGTAGAGGCTGTACCGGCTCACCGCCCGCTTGGCGGGATCCATACGCTCAATATCGATCGAACCAGGGTAGGGGTCGTGGGTCTGCGCCATCCCCTGGACCGTCGCCACCAGGACCCAGAGGAAGCACATTCTCCGGAACATTTTCATCATTCTCCTCCCAGAGCGCGCCCGCATTGCGAGCTAGCAGTGTAGTGGAGAACTCGTCGGGATAGAACCATGCGCCTTGGGGGATTGTTTAGCGGCCGGCGAGCTGCGAAAGGGCGAAGGCCAGGAAAGCAGCCCAGTCAAGCCCGCCCCACTATCACATTAAGTATATATAAATGAATAATTTACGGAAATACAGCGAGTGTTTTCATGAACTTTGGAGGTGACTTGGGTACAGGGTGCGACCACGCAAAGGTGCTGTGCGGAGTCTGGTTTTCAGACAGGCAAGGGACATGTCGACAGCCGTTCCCAAAGTGGGACGAATGTTATCTGTCTCGATTTGAACCACTTGATTAGGCTTTCCCCTGCTGCGGCCCCAACCGCAGGAGGAGCCCTGTTGATGAAAAACACGCCTGCACTCCGAGCCCGACTGCTCTTGCAGACAGCCTTGCTCGCAGCCTCCGTGTCGCTGCTGATTGCTTGCGGCGGGGCAGGCGGGCAGGCCGGCGGAGGAACCAAACCACCGAAGCCCGCTATTTCCCTGACTCCAGCCAAGGCGGACATACACGCCGGGCAGACCCAGAAATTTGTGGCTTCCGTTACGGGGATGGACAACACGGCCGTAAGCTGGTCGGTCAACGGAGTTGCCGGCGGCAATGCCACCGTGGGCAGCATTGACAACAACGGGCTTTATACCGCACCGGAGCTGGTGCCGTCACAAAACCCGGTCAAGGTGCAGGCCGCCAGCATGGCCAACCAGAACCTTACGGCCAGCAGCTCGGTCACGGTGAAGTATCCTCTACCTTCGATTTCTTCCGTCACACCCGACAGCATCACTCCTCCGTCGAGCTTCACCCTGACGGTAAACGGAAAGAATTTCGCGGCGGGTGCGGTGGTGGTGTGGGGGACCCTATTCCTGCCCACGACCTATGTTTCCTCGACGCAGCTGACGGCAACGGGGTCCCAATCGTCGCCCACGGGCGGGGTCGCGGTCACCGTGATGAACCCCGATCCCAACTCGGGCGCGTCCAACGCATTTTATGTGCAGACCGACGCCGCCAATGCCTTGAGCGCCCCGGTTGCCGCACGTTTCCTGCAGCAATCCAGCTGGGGACCGACGCCGCGCAGCCAGTCGGACGCGCAGGTCCTGGGCATATCCCGTTATCTCACTTACCAGTTCGGCGCCCCCATGAGTACGTATCCGGCGCCGGCCAAGGACGACAATATCTCCGATGTGCAGAGCCGCTTTTTCAACTACGCTCTGCAAAATCCCGACCAACTGCGACAACGGGTGGCTTTCGCCCTCTCGCAGGTCATGGTGGTTTCTTCCAACAAGGTGGGCGATCCCAGCGCCTTTGTGCTGTGGCAGAACATGATGCAGAAAGACGCCTTCGGCAATTTCTACGATCTGCTTAAAGATGTCACCCTGAGCCCGGTCATGGGCAACTACCTGGACATGGTGAACAACGACAAGCCGGACCCGTCCCGGGGCATCAATCCCAACGAAAACTACGCCCGCGAGGTGTTGCAACTTTTTACCATCGGCCTGGACCAGCTCAATCCCGATGGCACCGTACAAGTGGACGGCTCCGGCGTGCCGATCCCTACCTATTCGCAGGAAGCGGTGGAAGGCTTCGCCCACGTCTTCACCGGCTGGACGTATCCCACCAAGCCGGGTAACAGTGCGCGCTTCAACAATCCGGAATACTATGGCGGGCCGATGATCGCGATCGACAGCCACCATGACACCAGCGCCAAGACGCTGCTGAATGGCGTGACCATCCCTGCCGGTGGTACCGCGAACTCTGATCTGGAGACCGCACTGCGAAACATCTTCAATCACCCCAATGTCGGGCCCTTCATCGGCCGGCGCTTGATTCAGCACCTGGTCACGAGCAATCCCACGCCGGAATACATTGGCCGGGTGACGGCGGTGTTCAATGACAACGGAAGCGGGGTGCGCGGCGATTTGAAAGCTGTGGTGACCGCCATTCTGACCGATCCCGAAGCGCGGCGCGGGGATGATCCCACGCAGCTGCAAGGGAGTGATGGACATTTGAAAGAGCCGGTGCTTTATATCACGCACCTGTTGCGGGCGCTCAATGCCAACACCTATGGCGGGTCCCTGCGGAACTATGCCTCCGACATGCAACAGGCGCCCATGACGCCTCCGTCGGTCTTCAACTACTACCATCCCGATCATGTGCTGGAGGGCACGAATCTCCTGGGGCCGGAGTTCGAGTTGCTGAACACCAGCACCGCCATTTCGCGGATCAATTTCGCCAATGACGTGGCCTATGGGGGCAGCGTGTCCGGCGACACCACCATGGACCTCTCCCCTTACCTCGCGGTAGCTTCTGACCCGGCGCAGCTGGTGGACAAGTTGGGGGCGATCCTGATGTGTGGCCAGATGTCCAGCGACATGCGCAGCACACTGATCACCACCGTTTCCGCGATTCCCAACAATACCCGCCGGGTACAGGCGGCGCTGTATCTGATCGCCAGTTCGTCGCAGTTCCAGGTAGAGCGCTAAGAGAGGGCTTATGAGCATTTCACGCAGAGATTTTCTCAAGAGGAGTTGCTGCGCGGCCGCCGCCGGCATGACCGCCGCCAATTTCAGCCGTTTTGGCTTGATGAGCGCCATGGCGCAGTCTGGACCCGACTATAAGGCGCTGGTATGCGTCTTCCTGTTCGGGGGAAATGACAGCAACAATCTGATTATTCCGGCCAGCAGCAGCGCCTACGCCTCCTATCAGCAAGTGCGCGCCACTCTGGCCCTGCCCCAGGCCAGCCTGTTGCCGGTGAATGCTCCCAGCGTGGGCTCGCCGTTCGCCTTCCATCCCCGCTTTGCCGAAGTGCAGGCGCTTTACAACAGCGGGCAGGCGGCAGTACTGGCCAATGTGGGCACTTTGATTCGCCCGACCACGCGCGCCGACCTACAGAACCAGCAGGCCACCCTGCCGGTCAATCTCTTCTCCCACGAAGACCAGCAGGCGCAGATGCAGACGGCCACACTCGATGGGCAGACCCAAACCGGATGGGCGGGCCGGACCGCGGACAAGGTCCAGTCCATTTACGGAAACAACTTTCCGGTCATCATTTCCCTGGCCGGCACCAACGTGTTCTGCCAGGGCCTGACGGCGCGGGCCATTCAATCGAGCGGCGATCCCACCCGGCTGCTGAAGGGATTTGGCAACGGCAACGAGGACAATCAGCGGTATGCCGCGTTCCAGAACCTGTTGACCTTTGACACCGGCGTATCGTTGATCCAGTCGGCCAGTTCGGTCACCAGCAACGCCCTGCGGGACAGCAAGACCCTCGCCGACGCCATGGCTTCCGCACCCGCGCTGAATACGGCCTTTCCCAATAACTCCCTGGCCGGCCAACTCAGCCAGGTGGCCAAAATCATTGCCGTGCGTTCCGCGCTGGGCGTGCAGCGCCAGATATTCTTTGTATCGATTGGTGGGTTCGATACCCACAGCGATCAGGTGGCGTCGCAGGACCGGTTATACAGTCAGTTGAGCCCGGCCCTGGCCGCCTTCTACCAGGCCACGGCAGAGCTCGGCGTAGCCCAGCAGGTCACGACCTTTACCCTGTCCGACTTCGGCCGCACCTATCAGCCGGATAGCAATGCCGGCAGCGACCATGCCTGGGGGAGCCATCACCTGATTGTCGGCGGCGCGGTGAAAGGCGGCGATTTCTACGGGAAGTTCCCCACCCTGGCCCTGGGCGGCCCCGACGACGCCAGCGACGAAGGGCGATGGATTCCCAGCACCTCGCTGGACCAATACGGGGCCACCCTGGCCAACTGGTTTGGGGTCCCTGCCGCAGACCTGCCATCGGTCTTCCCCAATCTCGCGAACTTCTCCACCCCGGTCCTGAACGTGTTTGGGAACGCGGGGTAGAGGTCTGCCTTTTACCAGCGTTTTTCAAAGAACGCCGACCGGCTGGCGAGGTTTTGGATTTTGGGATGGCTGCGGCGGAAAGAAAATTAGCCAGGCACCGGCGGCCCACTGCACACGTAAGAGCCCGTTACCGTTGCTTCCTTCCGGACCTGGCGGGGTTCGCGGGAAAGCGTTGCGCGGGACCGATGCCTGACTGGCTATTCTAGCATCGAGTTTCCCTTTCGCAGGCCGCACGGACGGCAAGGCCAGAAAAAAACTTCTTCCCTTCGAATCTCTCGAAACCAACCATAGCTTAAAGACCCGATAGTACCCTTTTCTTTCCGGCGCGAATCCCCAACAATAGATAAGGCGAAGTCCGCCTTGCTGTCATGAGTTCTGTTTCCCAGACCGGCCCGGTGGCGCTGCGTGACGCAGTGCAGCGTTACTTTGAAGTGGCCCTCTACCTGTTGGTTCTGACTGGGTTTGGCACGCTTGCAGCGGCCAGCACACTGGACAGCTCTCCCCTCTTTCTTCTACTGGGGGCAGGATTGCTTTTCCGCGGCTACCTGCTAGCCAAGCGAAAGACTTTCCTGATTCCCGAGAACTGGACCAACGTACTGACGGCAGCCTATGTGGCCGTTTATCTGGCCGATTTTTTCCTGATTTCCGGGACCTTCCTTACGGCCACGGTGCACCTGTTGTTGTTTGTCATGGTGGTGCGGTTGTTTTCCGCCCAGCGCGATCGCGACTACTATTTCCTGGCAGTGATCTCGTTTTTGATGGTGCTGGCGGCTTCGATTCTGACCGTAAATAGCATTTTCCTGGCCGGCTTCGCGGCCTTTCTGATTGCGGCCATGGTCAGCGTCATTCTGATGGAGATGCGCAACGCCGCCAGGAAGGCGACGGTCGCCGCCAACGAGCCGAGCGACCCGCTGGCCTACCGCAAGATGGGCTTTTCCCTGGCCGGCACCACACCGGTGTTGGTGGTGCTGGTCCTGCTGGGGGCCGCCGGGATTTTCTTTCTCCTGCCTCGCGTCTCCACCGGATATCTCAGCTCCTATGCTTCGAGCAATGCGCTTTCCACCGGCTTTAGCGACCAGATCCAGCTGGGCAGCATTGGGCAAATCCAGCAGTCGCGTTCCGTGGTTATGCATGTGGAAATCGATGGCGACCAGAGCGGACGTTTCGACCTGAAGTGGCGCGGCATGGCGCTCAGCGTCTTTGATGGCAAGAGCTGGTCCAACATCGCCGGACAACGTCCCCTCCCGCGCACCCCGGACGGGCAGTTTGCCCTGCACGCCTCTGGGATGCAGGAGGGCGCCGCCAACGCGGAGGTCCGCCCGGAGCTGATTCATTACCGCGTGTTAATGGAGCCGACCGGCGTCAACGTGTTTTTTCTGGCGCCCTGGCCCCGCAGCCTAGAGGGAAACTACCGCGTGATTGGGACGGACAGTGGCGGCGCTGTGGTCAACATGGACCCCGAACACCCCCTGGGCTTCTATCAGGCGTGGTCCAACATCGCCCAGCCCCAGGCCGCCTGGTTACGGCAGGAGGGCAATGCTTATCCTAAGCGCGTGCTGGCGATGTATCTGCAGCTCCCGCCCCTGGATCCGCGGATCCCTGCCTTGGCTGAGGAGATTACCCAGCACGCCGGGAACAGCTACGATAAAGCCGAGGCTATCGATCTCTATCTCAAGTCCCATTTTCAATACACCCTGGAGCTGCCCAGCACGCCCCCGCAGGACCCGCTGGCCACATTCCTGTTCGAACGAAAGCGCGGACACTGCGAGTACTTTGCCTCTTCCATGGCGATCATGCTGCGCACGCTGCGCATTCCAACCCGAGTGGTGACGGGATTTCGCGGCGGGGAGTTCAACGATGTCACCTCCCAATATGTTCTAAGGGCCAGCGATGCTCATGCCTGGGTGGAGGTATATTTCCCGGAGTATGGCTGGATCAGCTTCGACCCTACTCCGGCGGGAAGCCCCGCCGACCATAGCGGCTGGAATCGGGCAGCGCTCTATTTGGATGCCATGGCCTCCTTTTGGCGGGAATGGGTCGTCAACTACGATTCCGGCCACCAGCAGGCGCTCAGCCAGGACGTTGTGCACAGCAGCCGCAAGGCCTCCTACGACTTCCGGCGCTGGATGCGAGAACATTACGAAAGCTGGCTGAAAGATGCCCGCCAGGCCCGCAAGAACCTGGAGGCCTCGCCCGCGCGCTGGGTGGGGGCAGGCGTCCTCAGCCTGGCCCTGCTGCTCCTGGCGGCCAACGCGCGCAAATTGTGGCGCATGCTACAGCTCCGGCGGCTGGCGGCACATCCCGAGCAGTCCCCTTCCACGGCGGCCTCTATCTGGTATCAGCGCATGGTGCGCCACATCGCGCGGCGCGGCTGGACCAGGCGCAGCAATCAGACAGCCGAGGAGTTCCTGGCCTCGATTGGCGATGACCGGCTGCGAGGTGCGGTGGGAAGATTCACCCGGCACTACCAGCGGGCGCGCTTCGCCGGTTCTCCGGAAGATGCCCGTCGCCTGCCGGAGCTGTATGAGGAAATTTCCAGCGCCTTGCGCGGTTGAGCAGCCTCAGAAGTGCCAGATGGCGCCGACCCCGACAAAATAATTGTGCTGGCGGCTCTTGCCGGTCTCGAGGTTCAGCTGCGGGACGCCGGAGTAGAAGTCGCGCACCGCGGTGCGCAGACTCAGGGCACGCAGGATGCGGACATCCAGCCCGACGCCACCCTGGAGCGTGCCGGTCGTGGACCCGGTGCTGCCTGGATTGGCCCCGCCGAATTCCAAAGTCGAATTCTCCCGAAATACGCCCAAGCCCCCGCCAAAACTTATCCATGGCGAAAGCCGGGTGTCGGGAAAAAGGCTGGCGCGCAGCGAGGGAGTCAGAAAAAACGACTTATAATTCCGCGGCGCCAGATTCACGGAGAAGTGGACTTTCTGGTCCAGATCGAAGACCGCAGGGACTTCAAGGGTCAAGGTATAAGCATCGCGCACCAGGACGCGGCGGCCGTAGTTGATCTCAAAAGTAGGCCCTTTGCCAAAGTGCAGGAGCGGGTCAAAAGTAGAGACGCCGCGCACCCCCTGATCGCTGATGAAGGTGCGGCCCAATAACCCGCTTAACTCGTTTTTCGAGACCGGCTCGTCGAATTGCGCCAAGGCCTGGCCGGAAAGCGCCAGGCAGAGCCCAACCAGGCCGGCCCATAATCTATATCGTGCCATCTATCCCCCCGAACAGTGGCCACTCGCGACAACATTGGCAGTAGCCTACCATCGCGACTTGCTGGGACAGGATGGCTCTCTTGGTGCCTGCACATTACGTTGGTGGGGGGCGAAAGCATGTCCCAGCGGGTGATAAAATAGTAAATTAGATGCCGACGCCGAACCCAACTGTTTCGTCCCCTGATTCTACGGACACCCGCGAAGGGGCCCGCACCACCCCGGCCAAAGTCGGCTTCGTCAGCCTGGGCTGTCCCAAGAACCTGGTGGATAGTGAAGTCATGATGGGCATGCTGGCCCAGTCGGGGGCGCAGCTGACCCCACGAGTGGAAGACGCCGACGTCATCGTGGTCAACACCTGTTCGTTCATCCAGAGCGCACAGCAAGAGTCGGTGGATACGATCCTCGAAATGGCCCAGCAAAAGCTCTCGGGCAAGGCCAAAAAGCTGGTGGTGGCCGGCTGCCTGGTGGAGCGTTTCCGGGACGACATCCGCAAAAACATTCCGGAAGTAGATGCCGTCGTAGGCACCGGCGAACTGGAGAAGATCCTGGCCGCGACCGGCGTGGCCCAGGCGCAGCCGGGCCATTCCCCGTTTCGCATTTTGACGTCGCGTCCCGAAGGCGATGTGCGCGCCGCCCAGGGACGTTTTTCGCGGGAAAGCTGGGACGGGGCCATCGCAGACCTGCCCAACTATCTCTACGACGAAAACACGCCGCGCCTCCTGTCCACCGGCCGTTATACCGCCTATATCAAGATTGCCGAAGGCTGTGACCATCCCTGCAGTTTCTGCATCATCCCGCAGCTGCGCGGCAAGTTCCGCTCCCGGCGCTTCGAGTCGGTGATTGCGGAAGCCGAGCGGCTGGCCCAATCCGGGGTGCGGGAGATTACCCTGATTGGACAGGACACCACCTGCTACGGCGAGGACTTCAACTTGAAAGATGGGCTGGCGCTGCTGCTGGAAAAGCTGGCCCACATCGAAGAGCTGCGCTGGGTGCGCTTTCTCTATGCCTACCCCAACAAGATCACCGGCCGTCTGCTGGAGACCATCGCGGCGCATGAAAAGATTTGTTCGTACATGGATGTTCCCCTGCAACATGCCGCGGCCAGCGCGCTCAAGCGCATGAAGCGCGGGGGCGGCGCAGATGTCTTTCTGCGCTCCATTGAGAAAATGCGGCGGACCATTCCCGACCTAACGCTGCGCACTTCCTTTATTGTGGGCTTCCCGGGGGAGACCGAAAGGGAGTTCGAGGAGTTGTGCGATTTTGTGCGGGAGGCGCAGTTTGACTGGATGGGCGCCTTCGCTTACTCCGACCAGGAAGGGGCGGGCGCTTATAAGCTGGAAAAGAAGCTGTCGCCCAAAGAGATCGAACGCAGACGCAAGCACCTGATGCAGATCCAGCGCGGCATCAGCAAGAAAAAGAAAAAGGCCTTCGTGGGAAAGCAATTCGACCTGCTGCTGGAAGGGACCTCGGAGGAAAGCGATCTGCTGCTGGAAGGGCGCACCCGCATGCATGCCCCGGAAATTGACGGCAAAGTTTACGTCAATGACATGCCGGAAGAGATGGAGCCGCGCCCGGGTGAGTTTTACCGCTGCGAGATCACGGAAGCGCACGATTATGATCTGGTGGCGAGAATTCTGTAGCCATGGCACGGAAACGCAAGCTCACGCTCAGTTGCCCCATGTGCAAGCAGCCAGTCGCCAGCGACGGCGCGGATTTTCCCTTCTGCAGCGAGCGCTGCCGGTTGCTGGATTTGGGCAAATGGGCCAGCGGCGAGTACCGCATCCCCGCCCCCATTCAGGACACCGAAGACGAATTTTCCGTGGAGGCCCCACGCCGGCGCAATGATGACGAATAGCCGCCAGGCTGGGAAAGGATCTTCATGAGCGCCCCGACCGGCAAATGGTATACCCTCGTCGCCACGTTTTTCGGCGCGGGCTGGATGAAACCCGGTCCCGGCACTTGGGGTTCGGCCGCCGCCGTGCTGACATGGTGGCTGATTTCGCGGGTCACGCCGGTTCCCTGGCGGCTGGAGGTCCTGGCCCTGCTGGTCGCCCTGGCCATTGCTCTGGGCATCCCCGCCGCTACCCGGGCGGCGCGCGCGGCCAATCTCAAAGACCCGCAATTTATCGTTATCGACGAGGTAGCGGGCCAGTGGATTGCCCTTCTGGCTGCACCGCTCACGTGGAAATCTCTCCTGCTGGGCTTTATACTTTTTCGTGGGTTCGATATCGTAAAACCGCCGCCCGTGCGGCAGCTGGAACGACTCCCCGAAGGCGCCGGCATTGTAATGGACGACGTGGCCGCCGGCGTTTATGCCTGGTTACTCATGCAGTGCGCGCTGCACTTCGGCCTTTTGCCACACTAGTCCCCTGACCTCGCGACGGAATCATACGTATGGGAATTTCTGACCGCCTGCCGGGCAAGAAGAATGTGAATGGCCAACCGCACATTGACTCCGTGCTGCCGGGCGCTGCTTTGCCCGGAGGCGAAGTGCGGATTGTGGGCCGCGGATTACGTCCCCAGGAACTGCGGCGCCCGGAAGTGCGCTTCAACGACGTCGCCGGGGCGGTCGTCATCAGCTCAGACCAGTTTCTGGTGGCGCGTGTGCCTCCCGACGCCGCCTCCGGTCCGGTAGTGGTGGACGCCAACGGCAACCTGAGTAACTCCCACGAGCTTAAAGTGGCCGTTCCCATTGCGGAGAACCTGCATCCCGTGACCAATCCCGCGTTGGACGGAGAGGGGAATATCTACGCCACTTTCTCGGGATCGCGCGGACAGAAGGTCCCCGTCTCGATCTACAAGATCGACACCAATTACACCGTGAAGCCGTTCCTCACCGACCTGATGAACGCCACCGCCATCGCCTTTGATCGAGCCGGGCAGATGTATGTTTCCTCGCGCTTTGACGGGGCGGTGTATCGCGTAGCCCCGAATGGCACGATGTCTCCCCATGCCGAGGGCATGGGCGTGGCCACCGGCATGGCTTTTGACCGGGAAGAAAACCTGTATGTCGGGGACCGGAGCGGCACCATCTTTAAAATTGGGCGCGATCGTCAGATCTTTGTCTTTGCCACGCTCGAGCCCAGCGTTTCCGCCTATCACCTGGCTTTTGGGCCGCAGGGCGACCTGTTTGTGACCGGTCCGACTACCTCCAGCTACGATGCCGTCTATCGCATCGATAGCCACGGGAGCGTCACCACCTATTATCGCGGTCTGGGCCGTCCGCAAGGGCTGGCCTTCGATGCCGCAGGCAATCTCTATGTGGCCGCTTCCCACGCCGGCCAGCGCGGCATTGTGAAGATCACTCCCGATGCAAAGGCTTCGCTGCAAGTCTCCGGCACAGGCTTGGTGGGTCTGGCTTTTGCGCCGGGACGCTCCGCCGTACTGGCTACCACCAGCGGGATACACCGGCTGGCCTGGGATATTCAGGGACTTTCACTTTTCCCGGAAGCCTAGCTTCCTCTTGACTGTCTTATCAACTGACGCTTGGGCGAAGCCCCTGCTATCCACTACACTGACTGCTGATGAACGCCGAGATCATAGCCATCGGTTCCGAGTTGTTGACTCCCTACCGCCAGGACACGAACTCTCTTTTCCTTACGGAAAAGCTCAACGAACTAGGTGTTGAGGTGGTCTTCAAGACGATTGTAGGGGACGACCGCAAGCGTCTGACGGATTCCGCCCGCCTGGCGCTTTCGCGCACCGACATCTGCATTTTTATGGGCGGGCTGGGCCCCACGGAAGATGATCTAACCCGCGAAGCGGTCGCCGATGCGCTTGAGCTCCCGCTCCGCCGCGACCCCAAGCTGGTCACCGCTCTCGAAGAGCGCTTCGCCAGCCGCGGCTGGAACATGTCGAGCAATAACCTGAAGCAGGCCGATGTCATCACTGGAGCGGTGGTTCTGCCCAACCCCAACGGCACGGCCCCGGGGCAATGGCTGGCCGGACAATTTTCCGGAAAGAGCAAAATTGTCCTCCTGCTTCCCGGCCCGCCGCATGAGCTGACCCACTTGTTTGAAGCGGAGTGCATGGAGCGCTTGCGCGCCAAACTGCCCCGTAAATCCATCGCCAAACGTGTGCTGAAGATTGCCGGCATGGGGGAATCGCAGTGTGATGCGCGGGTGGCCCCGATTTATTCGCGCTACACCGATATTCAGACCACTATCCTGGCCGGTCCGGGAGAAATCCAACTCCACCTGCGCAAGCAGGCGGACTCCCTCTTCGCCGCCCAGGAGCGGGTAGACCAATTGGTGCACGCCATGGAAGAAGAGCTGGGCGACTTCGTTTTCTCCGACAATGGGGACTCTTTGGAGCAAATCGTCGCCTACTATCTGCAAATGCGCGAAGCCACGCTGGCGGTGGCCGAGTCCTGCACCGGCGGCATGCTGGCCGAGCGCCTCACCTCACTGAGCGGCAGTTCTCGCTACTTTCTAGGTGGAGCGGTGGTGTATTCCAATGAATTGAAGACCGATTTCGCCAATGTGCCCGCCGAGTTCATTCGCAAGCACGGCGCAGTCAGCCGGCAGGTGGCGATCGCCCTGGCGGAAGGCATTCGCAACCGCTGCGGTTCCACCCTGGGGCTGGCCATTACCGGCATTGCCGGGCCGACCGGCGGCACCGAGGAGAAGCCGGTGGGACTGGTGTTTCACGCTCTAGCCAGCGATACGGGAACTGAGGTGGTAGAAAAGAAATATCCCGGCGATCGCCAGCGAGTGCGGCGCTTCGCCACCCAGCAGGCCCTCGACATGGTGCGCCGCAAATTGATGTAGGTCCGTCGCTCGCCGGAAGAGAATTCAGACTTCCCCCTGGCCGGTTCTCGCTCCTATGCGCATCTTTCTCGCTCTCGATATTGACGAGGCCGTTCGCGAACGCATGCAGCGCTTCCTGGACGGCGTGCGTGGTTTTGCCCCCGCCGCTCGCTGGGTGCGGCCGGAGTCCTTGCACATCACATTGAAATTCATCGGAGAGAAGCCGGCTCCGGTAGTGGAGCAGATCCAACGAGCCCTGGCTGAAGTGGCCGGCCCCCCTTTCCAGATCGACTTCCGAGGGTATGGCTTCTTTCCCACGCCGAGCGCCGCGCGCGTCTTTTGGATGGGGATTCAGTCTGGTCCGGATTTGGTGCAACTAGCGGATGCCATTGATACAGCCACTGCCCGTCTGGGCATTCCCCGCGAAACCCACGCCTTCACCCCGCACCTTACGCTGGCACGGGGGGGCAGCGGTTCCGGCGCGCCCGCCAGGCAAAAGCGGGACAAGGCCAATTCGCAATTTCAACAACTCCAGGAAAAGCTAGGCAACCTTCCGACGCCGGAATTTGGCAGCATGATGGCGCGGGAGTTTTTCTTGTATGAGAGCCGACTTTCTCCCGCCGGTTCCCGGTACACTAAAGTAGCTCGGTTTCCGTTGTCCTGTACGCCACAATGATGACTTGGCTCTGTCTCGGGTTCAGTTACCTTTTGGGATCGATTCCCTTTGGCTATCTGTTGGTGCGCGTATTCCACGGCGAGGACGTACGGCAAACCGGCAGCGGAAATATCGGGGCCACCAACGTCTCGCGCAAATCGCCGGGGCTGGGCGTGCTGACCCTTTTATTGGATGGATGCAAAGGCATAGTTGCAGTATTGCTGACGAAGCATTTTCTAGCCGACCGCCCCGGGCTGGCGGCCTGTGCGGGGTTGGCGGCGGTCCTGGGACATATGTTCCCCTTGTGGCTGAATTTTCGAGGGGGCAAGGGGGTCGCTACCGGTCTGGGCTCATTTCTGCTGCTAGCGCCCAAAGCCATTCTGGTGGCGGCCGGCATCTTTGTCGCTGTGCTGTTGCTCTTCCGCCGCGTGTCCTTGGCTTCGATCATCGCGGTGGCGGCATTCCCGCTGCTGGCCCGCTTCCTGCAATCGCCTCCTCCTGACACGCTCTCCCTGACGGTGCAGGTCAGCGTATCGTTTTTGATTATCGTGAAGCACCATGACAACATCCGGCGACTGTTGGCGGGAACGGAGAACCGGGTGTCTTTCTCGCGGGGGCCAAAATGAGCCGTATTGCCGTCATTGGCGCAGGAGCGTGGGGCACCGCTCTGGCAATTGTATTGGGGCGCAAGGAAGGCCGCCAGGTCCAGCTCTGGGCGCATGAACCCGAGGTGCGGAAGTCCATCGCCAAGCGCCGGGTGAATCAACTCTTTCTTCCGGGTCATAGCATCCCGGAGTCCGTCCATCCTACCAGTGAGTTGAAAGAAGCACTGGAAGGCGCCAGCATGGTGGTCAGCGTCATGCCTTCGCAGCACTGCCGAGCGATTTTCCAGCAGATGAAGCCTTATCTCCATCCTGAGACGCTGATGGTCAGCGCCACCAAGGGGCTGGAGCAAAATACCCTCTTACGCATGTCGCAGGTGATTGAGGAGACGGTTTCCCGCGACGGCGGTTTTCTGCCCCGCGTAGGAGCGCTCAGCGGCCCCTCGTTCGCCAAGGAGGTGGCGCGCGGCGATCCCACCGCCCTTACCATCGCGTCGCGCGACGCGGCTTTAACCGAGACAGCGCAGCGCCAATTCAGCGATCCTACCTTCCGCGTCTATACCAACGATGACATCATCGGGGTGGAGCTGGGAGGGGCGCTTAAAAATATTATCGCCATCGCGGCCGGAGTCTGTGATGGCCTGGGGCTGGGCCACAATTCCATTGCCGCGCTCATTACCCGCGGCCTGGCGGAAATCACCCGCCTGGCAGTGGCCTGCGGCGGCAAACCAGAGACCTTGGCCGGACTGGCCGGACTCGGTGACTTGGTCCTTACCTGCACGGGGGAGCTCTCCCGCAATCGCAGCGTCGGCGTGGAACTCGGCCGGGGGCACCGGCTCAGCGAAATCATTCCGGGCATGCACGGTTCGGTGGCGGAGGGCATTTTCACCACCACGGCCGCGCTGGGACTGGCCCGTGCCCAGGGCATCGAAATGCCCATTACGGAGCAAATGCAGGCTATTCTGCACCAGGGCAAACCGCCTCGCGACGCGATTCATGAATTGATGACGCGGACTGCGCGGGCGGAAACGCGTAACCGGCCCTAGTCCAGCATTATTTGCCGGCTGGAATGGTACTTTGGTAACGCGCTCCCCCAGGGATTCCACAAATTAGACGGCTGTCTTCCACGTAAAATTGGCCAGTACGCCTTCCCCGCATTCTGGCAGACGTCTGAGACCACTTTGTCGCTGAAACTATTTATTCCTGCGCGCATTCCGATTCTCTACGTGATCCTGAGCGTGTTGCTCGTGATCAGCGTAGTGCCGATGTATTTCTACTCGGCGCAGGTCGAAGCCATCAATCGCGACCGCCTGATTACCAATGAGCGGCTCCTGCAGAACACGGTGACCCGCTCGCTGGCGGACGACATCTCGCAGCACCAGGAATCGCTGCGCATGATGCTGGCCAATCTTTCTTCCGCCTTGCAAGTGGCCAGCGGCGGCGACATCACTTCCGCCCACGTCGAGGCGCCGGAATTGCGCGCCCTGCTGGAAAATTTCATTTCCTCCTCCGACGATCTGGCTTATAGCACCCTGCTGAACGCGGAGGCCAAGGGCATTTCCGCCGGACGCATCGCTCCCGACGCCTTCCTGCAGCGGGAACTGGAACGCGCCTACAACGCGGCGCGCGAAGGCCGGGCCTACTCCGGACAGGCGTTGGTGGTGGGCAGCGGAAAATCCGCGCGCACCGTCATCCTGGTCAGCACGCCGGTGAGTTATGGGGGACGTTTTCTGGGCATGATCGCCGCGGTGGAAGACCTGCAGTTCCTGATCCGGCGCTTGCAGGAAGTGAACCGCGGCGGCCTGACGCCCTACGTGGTGGACAGCGAAGGCCGCTTGGTGGCTGGGGCCACGCCCGACTACGCCACGGGGCAGGACATGAACCACCTGGAGATTGTCCGTAACTTTGTGGAACAGGGCAGCAAGTCGCAGTTTGTGGTGGCCACTCGCGAATTCGACCTGAAGCAGGGCAAGAATGTCACCCGCATGTTGGGCACCTACAGCCCGGTGCTCAACCTGGATTGGGCGGTAGTAGTGCAGAAGCCACGTGATGAAGCCTATCGCGGGGTCTTTGAGATGCAGCACACGGCGCGCCTGCTGGCCATTCTGGCGGTGCTGGCCAGCGTGGGCATCAGCATCCTGGCGGCGCGCAAGATCACGAATCCCCTGGAAGTGCTGACGGAATCGAGCCATGCCATTGCGCGCGGCGATTTCTCGCAGCGCGTGCTCCTCAAGAGCCGCACCGAGATCGGCGAGTTGGCGGACACTTTCAATACCATGTCCGAAGAGCTCGAACATTACGTGCACGATCTGAAGCGGGCCGCGAATGAGAACCGCGATCTGTTCATGGGTTCCATTCAGATGCTGGCCGGCGCGGTCGACGAAAAAGACCCTTACACACGCGGCCATTCCGACCGCGTGACCCGGTACTCGGTCATGATTGCCAAGGAGCTCGGCTTGCCGGAAGATTTTTTGGAGACGGTGCGGGTCTCCGCCCAGTTGCACGATGTGGGCAAAATCGGCATTGAAGACCGCATCCTCAAGAAGCCGGGGGCCTTGACACCGGAAGAATTTGAAATCATGAAGACCCATACCACCAAGGGGGCAAACATCCTGCGCTCGGTGAAGCAGCTTTCCGACATGCTGCCAGGGATCGAGCTGCACCATGAATCGCTGGATGGGCGCGGCTATCCCCATGGGCTCAAGGATGAGGACATTCCCCTGCTGCCCCGCATTATCGCCGTGGCCGACACTTTTGACGCGCTGACCACCAATCGCCCCTACCAGCAGGCGCACGATCCCAAAGACGCTCTGCGCATCATCCACTCGCTCTCCGGCAAACGCCTCGACCCCAAGGCGGTGGCCGCCCTGGATGCCCTCTATGAACGCGGCGAGATCCGCATTCAGCGGCGGGTCATCATCTCCAGCACCCCTCCACCCGTCCCGCAGGAAAGCACTCCGGCCGTGGCTTCCCCGGCCAAAGGCTAAAGCTACTCCCGTTCAGGGCCTGCCCAAACGCTTGGTCGCCGCATCGTTATAATGGAAGTTCGGCACGATAGCCGCGCCATTTATGATTCAGACCTTGTTTGGCAGCCTGGACGAAAAAGAGAAGCCCAGTTTCCTCGGCCGCATGAAGGAAGCGGTCACGCGCACGCGCGAAAACCTCAGCGAGCGCATTGAGCAGGCGGTTGCCTTCAGCAAAGAGATCGACCGCAACACGCTTGATGAGCTCGAGGCTACACTCATCAGCGCCGACCTGGGGACGACCACAACGCGCGAAGTCCTCACCAAGCTTCGCGAAAAGGCCGACCGTAAGCAGATCAAGGACGTAGACGAACTCAAGCGGTTGCTAAAAGAAGAAATCCTGGGCATTCTGACCGCTGCGGCCAGCGCCCAGCCGGTCCAGCGGGTGGAAGGACCGCCCGAGGTAATTCTTGTGGTCGGGGTCAACGGGACCGGTAAAACCACCACCATCGGCAAGCTCTCGCAGGTCCTGCGCGGGCAAGGCAAGACAGTGTTGCTGTGTGCGGCCGATACCTTTCGCGCCGCCGCCATCGACCAGCTCGAGGTATGGGGCGAGCGCACGGGGACCGAGGTCGTACGTACTAAACCCGGCGGCGACCCGGCCGCAGTGCTGTTTGACGCTCTGCAGGCGGCCACAGCGCGTAAAACGGATTACGTGATTGTCGATACCGCCGGCCGCTTGCACAATAAGGCCAATCTGATGGCGGAGCTGGAAAAAATGCGCCGTACCGCGCAGCGGGTCATCGCAGGCGCTCCGCATGAGACGCTTCTGGTGATGGACGCCACCACCGGGCAAAATGGCCTGCAGCAGGCGCGGCTATTTACCCAATCGGCGGGCGTCACTGGAATCGTTCTCACCAAGCTAGACGGTACGGCCAAAGGCGGCGTGGTAGTGGCGATTTCCCGCGAACTGGGCTTGCCGGTACGCTATGTCGGCGTCGGTGAGAAAGCCACCGACCTGCTGCCCTTCGATCCAAAGGAATTTGTAGAGTCGCTGTTCAATTGATGTTTGTGCACCAGGATGTGGAATATGGCGGGCCTCCTGGGCCCTTGCTTGATCGCTTCCCTCACCTCCATGTCGAACCATCTTACTGACGACCGTTTCCTGCACCGTGCTCTCGAGCTGGCCCGGCAAGGCATAGGACTGGCCTCGCCCAATCCTTGCGTGGGAGCGGTGATCGTCGACAAGTCAGGGAATGTTGTGGGCGAGGGCTTCCACACCTACGCGGGCATCAAGCACGCGGAGGTCCTGGCCATCGAGCAGGCGGGAAAGCGCGCGGACGGCGCGACCCTCTATCTCAACCTGGAGCCCTGTTCTCATCAGGGGCGTACCGGGCCTTGCGCAGAGGCGGTGATAGCTGCCGGCATCCGCCGCGTAGTGGCCAGCCTGGGCGATCCCAACCCCCAGGTCAGCGGACGCGGTTTCGAGCGCCTGCGCGCTGCCGGGGTAGCCGTCGAAGTGGGCCGCTTGCATGAAGAAGCCGGCCATCTGAACGAAGCCTTCGCCAAATATATCCGCCATCGCGCACCGCTGGTCACCTTAAAATCGGCTTTGACCCTCGACGGCAAGCTGGCCCCCGCGGGCAAGCAAGGGCAGGTATGGATCACTGGCGCGGCTGCCCGAGCCCATGTGCATGAACTTCGCCATCAGCACGACGCCATCGCGGTGGGCATCGGCACCGTATTGGCCGATGATCCCCTGCTCACGGACCGGAGCGCGCGCCCACGCCGCCGGCCCTTGCTACGCGTCCTCTTCGACAGCCGGCTGCGCCTTCCGCTCGATTCGCGCCTGGCGCAGAGCGCGCAGCAAGATGTCCTGGTCTTCCATGGCGCGGCCGAAGAAGCACGAAAAGATGCGCTGCAAAAACGTGGGATTCGCCTGGAGCAAGCACCCTTGCTTTCCCCGGGGCGCCTGGATCTGGCGGCGATTGCGCGGCGTCTGGGCGAGCTGGAGATCACCAGCTTGCTGATTGAGGGCGGATCTACGGTCAATGGAGCAATTCTAACGACACATCTGGCCGACAAAATCTTTCTTTACTATGCCCCGAAGATGCTCGGGGACCATGCGGTCCCCTTCGCGGCAGGTTTGACAAATGCCACCAGTGTGAACTCACCTCGGCTGCACCGATTCGGCGAAGATTTCGCCGTAGAAGGATACTTGCGCGATCCCTACGCAGGCTGAGCCGGGAGTGAACGACAAAGAAAAGTTGGAGGTCATCATTTCATGTTTACCGGCATCATTGAAGAAGTAGGACGGGTCGCGCGCATTGAGAAAAAGGGCGAGAACCGCCGTATCACCGTCCAAGCGAAGAATACCCCACAGGAGCTCAGGACCGGCCAGAGCATTGCCGTAAGCGGGGTCTGCCTGACCGCGCTGGACATCCAGCCGGGGTCCTTTTGCGCTGACTTGGCCCCGGAAACCTGGAAGCGCACGTCGTTTTCACGCATTCAGGAAGGAGCGCTGGTCAACCTGGAGCTTCCTATGCTCTCGAATGGGCGTTTTGACGGCCATATTGTGCAGGGACATGTGGATGGGGTGGGCCGGGTGATTTCCTTCGAGCGCATCGCCGACTCGGACAATTGGTGGTTGCACATTGATCTGCCCGCAGAAATAGAAAAATACACCGTCTACAAGGGGTCGATCTCGATTGAAGGCATCAGCCTGACCGTGGCCAAACTGGAAGGCACACGCTGCACCATTGCAATTATTCCGCATACGGTGGAGATGACCAACCTGCATTCCCTGCAACCCGGTGATCCGGTCAATTTGGAGGCCGACGTCATCGCCAAATATGTCGAGAAGATGATGAAGAAGGAAGCCGGCAGTTCTTTGACGGTGGAACAACTGGTCAGCCAGGGATTCTAGCGGGAATCTTGGAGCGGCCCACGGGACTCGAACCCGTTTCGCCGGCTTGGGAAGCCGGGGCACAACCCATATACCAGGGCCGCTTCACTTGACGTGAGGCACAACCACGACGAACCAATTAATATTACCTCAGAGAAGCCACGGACGCTATGCCGCCCCGGCCTACAGGACAGAGTAAGACCATGAGCATTGTGATTCGTCGCTCCAAAATTCATGCCCACGGCTGCTACGCCACCCAACCTATCAGCAAGGGCACACGCATTGTGGAATACACCGGCCCCCGCCTTACAGTGAAGCAGGCCGATGAACTCTATCAGGACGCTCCCAGCACCTACCTGTACGGTCTCAGCGACGGCGAGCATGTGATTGACGGCGACAATACCGCCGCCTTCATCAACCACTCCTGCGATCCCAACTGTGAGAGTGATGAGATCGACGGCCGGGTGTACATTCTCTCCATTCGCGACATTCGCCCGGGCGAAGAACTCACTTACGATTACAGCCTCTACGACGGCGAACTGGATGACCAGGCCCCCTGCTGGTGTGGGGCCGCCAATTGCCGCGGCAGCATGTATTCCGAAGAAGAACTGGCCAAGCGCGAAGCGCAAAGCAAAAAGAAGGCCGCCCGAAAGAAGTCTTCCGGCGGCCGCAAGCAGTCGTAGGCCGGCGTGTAAAGTTAGTCGCCGCCCCTGGCCAGCCAGGTGAGCGCGCGGGTGCCGGGTTCTCCGTAAGCGGGAGGAAATGACATTCCGCGCCGCGGGCCGGACGCCACCAGGGCAACCCCAGGCGTAGTGCGCGACGGAGTGCTCTCCTCCACTTTGGTCTCCTGGTCGGCTGGGGGCTGGGGAATATCGGCGGCCGCCTGCATGAACGACCGGGCCCAGCGCTGCACATTGTGTCCGCGAACAATTTCCCGCAATACCCGTATGCGGCGCTGCTTTTCCTCCAGGGGCATGATGCAGGCTTCGCGAATCGCCGTAGCTACCGCGGGAGTATCGTTGGGATTGACCAGGGTCGCGCCGTGACGCAATTCCGGGCCTGCCCCCGCGAATTCGCTCAAGATCAGCACCCCGCGTTCATCCACCTGGGCGGCACAGAATTCCTTCGCCACCAGATTCATTCCATCCTTGAGCGGGGTAATCAGCGCCACATCGGCCGCGCGGTAATACGCAATCAGGTCCTCACGGCTTAAGCTGCGGTGCATGTAGTGGATGGGCACCCAGCCCGGCTGAGTGAATTCGCCGTTGATCTGGCTGACCAGCAATTCGACCTCGTGGCGCAGCTCTTTGTAATTGGGGATCTCTTCCCGGCTGGGCACCACCACCTGCACCAGCGTGATGCGGCGGCGCAGCTCCGGAAAGCGTTCCAGCACAATACGCAACGCCTTCAGTCGCTCGGGGATACCCTTGGTGTAGTCCATGCGGTCCACACCCAGCAGAAGGAAGCGGTCATTCAAATCCTTGCGGATACTCTTGACGCTTTCCCCGATCTCCGGCCGCAGGGCATGATTGGCGAACTCATCGAAGTCAATGCTGATGGGAAAGGTGCCGGCCAGACTGCGTAGGGCGCCATGGCGCACGACATGCTGGCCCGGCACGCCGGCATCTTCCACCACGATGTCAGGCAGCAACTTGCGCAGGCAATCCTCAAAATTTCCCCGGTCGCGGTCGGTCTGAAAACCCAGCAGATCAAAGCGCAGCAGGGCCTCTAGAATAGCTTCGCGCCAGGGAAGTTTTTCAAACATGTCCGGCGCAGGAAACGGAATGTGCAGGAAGAAGCCCAGGCGGGAACGGCATCCGGCCTGCCGCAGATTTTCCGCGACCAGCATCAGATGGTAGTCGTGGATCCAAACAAAGTCCTCGGCTTTCGCAGTCTCCTGCACCGCTTGGGCGAACTTGTGGTTCACTCGCTGATAGACCTCCCAGTAGGCTGGGTCGAAATTGCAGCGGGTGGGCATATCGTGGAAGAGGGGCCAGATGATTTCATTGGCAAAACCCGCATAGAACTTGGCAACTTCATCGTCGGTGAGAGACACCGCCTGCAAGGTGTAGGGCCGGCCGCGGGAAGCCTTACGCAGCAGCGGCTGAATCTGCGGGTCCTGGGCCATGCCGGGCCAGCCGATCCATATTCCCGGCTGCTCCTGCCAGGCAGCATTCAGCGCCGTGGCCAAACCGCCGGAGCTGCGGAATAAACGCACGCCTCCGGCATGTTTGCGAATCTGCACCGGCAAGCGGTTCGATACATTGATGAGACCACCCTTGATGCTGTTCATGCTTCCCCTCCCGAGGCTCGGAGCCAATCCTGCAAAAAGCGGACGAGCTGTTGTGGTGGTTGCAGCCAGACATCGGCAGTTGTGGGGCGAGACTCCGTCCGAACCAGGACGGTGAGTCCTTTTCCCTTGAGGGCACAGAATGCGTCTTCGTCCGTCTGGTCATCTCCCAGGTAGGCGATGGCGGCTGGTTCGCCCGCTTCCTGCAAAATCGCCTTCACGGCATGACCCTTATTCCACACGGCGGCGCGGAGTTCCAGGCCACCGTCAAATTCCAGAATGCGTAGAGCCTGAGATTCCGTCAGCGGACGCCACAGTTGCAGGATATTTTCCTGTAGCCGATTGACTTCCGAGGGACCGGCCCCGCGCCAATGCACTGCCACGCCCCCCGGCTTGACTTCCACGCGCGCCTGCGGCAGGTCACGAGCGACCAAATCTCGCGCCAAGTGCAGCGCCGCCTGCGTCGGTTCATCGAGCGCCATCACTTCGTGCCGGCCGTCGGGATAGAGCCGCTCTAATCCGTGGCTTCCCCAGATTTCCGGAGGCGGGTGAATCCCGCTTAATTTGGCCAATTCGCCGGCGGGGCGTCCAGTGATGAAAATCACCCGCGTCCCCTGCTGGCGAATTTGTGCCAGCAGCGGCGGGACCTGGGGATAGGGGAAGGCCTGCATGCGATCGGCATGAAATGGGGCCAGCGTGCCGTCGTAATCCAGCAAAAGCACACGGGCGCCGGCGGCCTGCAGACGTGGCAGAAAGCCGGAATAATTCTCGCGGGCATCCATGAGTACGGGCATCGTCTCCCTCGTTTCTTACCCCAAAGTCGAGAGCGTACGACCTGCCATCCAGCCCCAGGCGTGGATCAACAGGCGTAAAAGCGCCGCTTTAGCAAAGAAGTATGCAGGTACGCGATACCAGGCCAGAAATGGGTATCGATCGGTTCTCAGTGGCGCGTGGGACGAAGCGCAGAACCAGAGAAGAATGACGCACAAAAGCAATATGCCGGGCCGCCATGATGATGGAGAAAAATAAAAGGAATGCTGTCTGCTGGGCCCGCAACGCGGTACACGGAAGGTTGGTGACGGGAGAGAGAAACACCGCGGCCGCAGCTACCAGCAGCAATAAGGCGACGGCGATCCTGAGCACACCCATCACATGTGTATTTTATCAGCGCACCTAATCCGAGAACAATGGAAATCCATGGAAATGCAGGCATTTCTACGTCCAGCGAAACCAGCGCATAGCCAGCAGAAAGGAGACTCCTCCCCACACCAGCATCACAAGAATGCGTCCGGACTGCGCCGCCAAAGGCGCGCCTTCCAGAATCGTGGCGCGCAGGGCGTCGTTTAACGCGGTGAGCGGCAAGAGCTGAATGAAGGGATGGATCGCCACGGGAAAACGTTCATAGGAGAAGAAGACCCCGGAAAAGATCCACATGGGCATCATCACCAGATTGATGAGCCCGCTGATAGTTTCGATCTTCTGGGCGCGGCTGGCGGTGAGTAGGCCGAGGCCGCCGAAGGTCAGCGCCCCCAGGACACCGATCAGGAGTATGGTCAGCACCGAGCCCAGCACTCGCATGTGAAAAATGAGCACGCCGAAGCCCAGCATGAGTCCGACTTCCACCAACATAAGCAGCAGGCGGCTGGACAAGATGGCCAGCAGAAAGTCGCTGCGGCGCATGGGCGTGGCCACAAAACGCTTCAGCAACTTGCGCTGACGCATATCTACCAGAGCGAACCCGATGCCCCACATGGCGGCATTCATCAGATTCATCCCCAGAAGACCAGGGATCAGAAAATCGATGTAACGGGATCCCGGCTCGCTGGAGACAACAAAGGAAACCGGCAACAGGTCCAGCCGGCCCGCCCCGCTTTGGAGAGCATCATTCACTTGCGTACGGGAGAGAACGCTTTCCGGCCGCGCCGGGTCGTAGTGATATTGATATCCTCCGCGGCCATCCGGCTCCACCACCAGATCAACCTTGCCCAGGCGAAAAGCTTTCAGGGCTTCTTCCTTCGCCAGGACTTTGGCATGGACCGTACCATGTTGTGGCGCTTTGGCCAGCAGCGTGAGGGTGGAATCGGCTCCGGGCCCAGCCACCACGGCAATGCTGGTCGCGTCCGCCGGCTTGTTGCGAAAGGCTATCCCCAACCCCAGGGCCAGCAGCAGGGGGAATACGAAGACCCAGAAGATGACCTCCGGCTCGCGCTTCAGCTCGCGCATGCGGGCGAGCAACAGTTGCCAGAAGCCCGCCCAACGCGGGTTCACCAGACCGGAGACCTGGCCCTGCGATGGTTGCGGCGAGACGGAAGGTGCATTCGTCATAGCGTTCTCTTCTTTGCTTTACTCTTCGCGAAGATGCCGCCCGGTCAGGCGCACAAAAACATCTTCCAGGCTGGCCTGGCGGGTGGTGAGGTGCATAAGCTGCGAGCCCTGTTGTTCCACCGCATCCAGCAAAGCCGGAATGGTCAGGTGCGGCTCCCGCACGCTCAAGGAAAACAAGCCGTCCTCGTGGCGCACGGACTCGACACCGGGCAACTGACTCCACGCCTCGGGCGCCTTTCCCTCCAGATTGCTGGCGGCGAACTCCACCACATGGTGCCCGCCCAGGCGCGCAATCAGCTCCGCGGGAGATCCTTCCGCAATGATCTGTCCGTGGTCCACAATCGCCAGACGGTCGCACAGTCGTTCCGCTTCATCCATATAGTGGGTGGTGAGAAGGATGGTGCCGCCGCGCCCTTGAAATTCGCGGACGATGTCCCAGAGCTGGCGGCGGCTTTGTGGATCCAGGCCCGTAGTCGGCTCATCCAGAAACAACACCTTCGGATTGCCCACCAGCGCCGTAGCTACGGCCAGACGCTGCTTCTGGCCCCCGGAAAGTTTTCCCACCCAGGCATCGGCCTTCTCGGTGAGCTGCAGCTGTTCCAGGACTTCCCGCGCGGGACGCGGCCGATGGTAGAAGCTGGCGAACAGCTCGACGGTTTCCAGCACGCTGAGTTTTTCGGAGAGCCGCGTCTCCTGCAGAGAAATGCCCAGCCATTCCCGCAGTTCCCGGGAATGCGTTTCCCAGGTATGCCCCAGAATGCTGACTTGCCCCGAGGTGGGCGCCAGCAAGCCTTCCAGTATTTCGATGGTGGTGGTCTTCCCCGCCCCATTGGGACCGAGCAGGCCGAAGCACTCGCCTGCCTGGACTTCCAGGTTTAGCCCACGGACGGCCTCGACTTTGCCGTCATAGGTCTTGCGTAAATCGCGACACTGGATAGCCACTGCCATGCTGGCATTGTAGCGAACCGGCAAGGTCCAGTCCCGACACGCGAAGGTCCTTTTGTGGAAAAGAAAAAGCCGCCCCACTTGCGCAGGGCGGCTTGGCGGAAAAATACACTTAATCTTGTACCGGCTTGAGCACGCGGAAGCTACTGCCGCCGTTCGACCAGACCAGCACCAGCGCGTCCTGGCCCTTCTCGACCTTTTGCAAGGCCTCCTGTGCGTCCAATGCCGATTTCACCGGCCGACGATTCACTTCTGTGATGACGTCTCCTCGCTGCAGGCCGGCGTTGTCGGCGGGACTGCCGGGGACGACCCGCTCAATGATCGCGCCTTGCAGCGTGCTGTCCGCCTGCAGTTGCTGGCGAATGTTTGGGGTCAAGTCCGAGAGCCCGATCCCCCAGCGCGGTTTGCCGGCGCTGGCCGTACCGCTCTCTTTTTCATTGTCGTTCTTACCCATGGCTTCAAGCGTGACCGGAACATTCACGCTCTTGCCATCGCGCATGACCTGCAGCTTGATGGTAGCGCCGGGCTGCTTCTGGCCGACTTCCACCTGCAACTGCCCTGCGTCGTTGATGGGCTGGCCATTGAGTTCGACAATCACATCGCCTACCTTGAGTCCGGCTTTCTCGCCGGGTGAGTTCGGCTCGACCTGCGTGACCACCGCGCCTACCGCCTTGTCGACCTGAAAGAACTTGGCCTGGTCGGGCGTGACGTCATTGATGCCAATGCCAATGTAGCCGCGGCTCACTTTGCCGTCGCGGATCAAAGCTTCCACCGTTGGCCGCACGATCTGGGTGGGGATGGCAAACCCCATGCCGGAGAATGAGCCTGACGAAGAGACCAGGAAAGTGTTGATGCCGATGACTTCGCCGTGCGCATTGACCAGCGGGCCACCGGAGTTACCGGGATTGATAGCAGCATCGGTTTGAATGAACTGTCCCGGCGCCCGCCGGTCCGCGGCGAAGGGATTGGGGCGGTTGAGCGCGCTGACGATGCCGCGTGTCACCGTGAAGCGGAAGCCGAGTGGATTGCCGAAGGCCAACACGGACTGTCCCGGATGCAACTTGGTGGAATCTCCCCAGGGCACGCTGGGCAGGTTCTTGCCATCCACCTTCAGCACTGCGAGGTCGGTGAGTGGGTCGGTGCCTACCAGTTTTGCCGCCAGCACGCGGCGGTCGGTCATGGTGACGCGAATATCCACGGCGCCATCCACTACATGGTTGTTGGTCACAATGTAACCATCGGGCGAAATGATCACGCCGCTGCCCAGACCGTGCTCAATGCGCGGACGCTGCGGCTGCATCTGGCCAAAGAAGCGCCCAAAGGGCCCCATGTCGGGCGTGTTGTCGTCGTCATCATCACTTTGTCCCTGGCCCCAGGAATTCTCTTGCGCCGGTTTCGTCTTCGAGGTCACGGTGATGTTGACGATGCCCGGAGTCACCCGGGCCGCTAAAGTTTCCATGGCCTGGTCGAGAGCCACCAGAGCGCTTACGCTGCTGTCATCGAGGGGCGCGGCTGCCGGCGCAGGGGCCGGGGCCGCTGCTTTCACCGGGTTCGCGAACTGGTAGCCGGCAAATGCCGCTACCAGGGCTAGTCCGAGGACAGGGGTGAGCAAACGATATTTCCAAGCGCTGGCCAATTGCTGCATGCGACTACTCATGGGTATTTCTCCTTCTTGAAACTAAATATTTAGTTGATATCGTCAAAAAAATTTAGATCGACTTCATGTAAACCTCAGCCTCCACCTGCTGCTGGCCGCTGGCACTTACCGTGACCCGCCATACGCAAAGACTCAGGACCGGAGCACCATGGTCATTCCACTGCGTCGTCTGCATTACGAACACGTATTGACGTCCTGCCGGCAAATCGCGCAGAGCGCTAGCCGGCAATGCTTGCGCCAGCTGTTCCTCCATGGAGGCCGGCGTTTGCCGCTTGGCTCCAGCCAGTACCACGCCAGAGGATGGTTTGATCTTCGACTGGACAGCCGCCGCAGCCTGCATTCCTGGGGAAGGCTGTCTACTGAGAGCCTTTCCTGGCTTTAAGGGCAGCGCGGTTTTTACTACCTGCGGCGCCAAGAGTTGGGGGGTAGCCAGCGCCAAAGCTTGCGGCTCCTGAAAAGTCACCAGACGCGGCGCATAGGCATGTCCAGCCAGCACCACTAGCGATAACAGGGCTGCGGCCACGCCGGCCGGCTTCCAGCTCTGCGTCGTCCCACGCTGCTGTCCATTCAGAATCTGTGCGATGCGCAAGGAAGTTTGCCGCATGCGTCCGATCACAGCCTGGGCCAAGGCCAATCCCCGTCCCAAGTGGACCCGTTCGGCCAGAGACAGTAGCGAACGTGCGTAGGCATTAGGATTGGCAGTGGCCTCCAAGACGGCATCATCGCAGGCCATCTCGCGTTCCAGGGCCAGACGGCCGTCAATCCACCACACCGCGGGATGAAAAAAGAACACAGCCTTGAGCAATTGTTGGGCGAGGTTCGTCCAGTCGTCCCAGCGGCGAAGATGCGCCATCTCGTGGAGAAGCACAGCCCTCAAATCCGCCGACGGCAACTCGGAGAGCGCCCACTCCGGCAACAGGACAGCCGGACGCAGGAATCCGACCGCCGCCGGAACGCGAATTTGTTCGGAGACGCGAATCTCACAGTGCCTTCCAGTCGATGGGTGGACCAGCAGTACGATCTCGGGATCGAGGTCCTGCTCCACCACCACTCTGCTTTCTATGCGCAATTTGTGCACCCGCCAGGCGCCGTAGGCGACCCGCAAGAGCAGCATTGCACTGATGCTCGACCACGCCAGAAAGATATATGTCGCCCAGGACGATGGCACCGCCCACGTGGCTGAAGGACCCGCATAGGAGGCATTGCCCGAAGACGTGGAGCAAGCAGCGATGAAAGGAAGTGCAGCGACTGTCAGCAATACACCAAACCACACTGCAAACCGGGCACGCGAACTTTGTGGGCGGAGAATACGCAGTGACAACCAGGCAGTCACGACCAGCAAAAGGCCTTGCGCAAAAGTATTCAGCAGACTGCCCGAGGAGATTTGCGCCAAAGACTGCAGGGAGAGAGCGTTCATTTCTCTTCGTTGCCCTCCAGCATGGCGCGCAGACGCTTTATTTCCTCGGAATCCACGGCTTCATCTTCCAGAATATTCAGGACCAACGCCTCGTGGGAGTTGCGAAAGAAGCGGCCGACCAGGTGACGGATCTCCGAGCGGGTGGCCTCCTGCCGACCGACGGCAGGCTGATAAATATGAGCGCGCCCGTCCTTCACATGCTGGATGTATCCCTTTTTCTCCAAGATGCGAATGGTGGTCAGCACGGAGTTGTAGGCCAGCACGGGCCGGGGTGGCAGGGCGTCCAGCACCTGCTGCACCGTGGCCTGGCCCTTCTGCCACAGCACTTCCATCAGGCGGAACTCCGCCTCCGTCAATGTGGGCGACTGCTTACGAGGCACAAATTACCTTTTCCAAGAGTAGCGGCGGCAACCCCACCTAAAATAACTAATAATTTAGTTGTTCGTCAAACAGATTGCGTTGCCCGCTTCTCAAAAAAGATTTTCGGGACGAGAAAAAGCCGGCAGGAGAGGCCGCCGGCTCTGCTAAAAGCTCCACTGTTTCTTCAGTTTGTGTCCGTAACCCCTTGTGGCACATTCGGTTCTATACCAGCATTATGCCGGACATCGGCCCCACGCACCCAGAAGATCACATCTTCGGCGATGTTGGTGGCATGGTCCGCCACCCGTTCCAGATTGCGCGCCACCAGCAGCGCATCCAGCGCCTGCCGGGTCACGTCGGGACGCTCGTTCATGGCCTTGACCAGGGAGATGAACGCCTCATCGCGCATGCGATCCACGACGTTGTCCATCTCGAGGACGGCCTGGGCCAGCTCAGCCTTCCCTTCAATAAAGGACTCCAGGGCGCGGCGCACCATGGCGGAAACTGCCGCCGCCATACGAGGAATATCCACTGGAAGTTCGGCGGCGGGAAGCTCCGCCATATCCATCACGCGCTCGGCAATATTGACCGCCTGGTCGCCGACACGTTCCAGATCGGAGTTAATCTTGGTGACCGCCAGGATGAAGCGGAGATCGACCGCCATGGGCTGCTGCATGGCGAGAAGGTCAAATGCCATCTCGTCGATTTCGCGCTCCGTGGCGTTGATCAGGGACTCCCCTTCCAAAACCAGGTGGCAGCGGTTCAGGTCGCGGTCCTTGTAGGCCTGGCAGGCGCGATCCACCGCCTGTTCGGCGAGTCCGCCCATGCGGAGCAGACGTGCCCGAAGCTCATCCAATCCTTGATGAAAACGGCTGCGCATTATCCGAACCTGCCTGTGATGTAGTCTTCCGTCCGCTTGTCGGAGGGAGTGGTAAAAATCTTTTCCGTCTTGTCGAACTCAATCAGCTTGCCCAGCAGGAAGAACCCGGTAAACTCCGCAACCCGCGAGGCCTGCTGCATATTGTGGGTCACGATGACGATGGTGAACTTCTCTTTCAACTGAAAGATCAGTTCTTCGATTTTGCCTGTCGAAATCGGGTCCAGGGCCGAGCAAGGCTCGTCCATCAGCAAAACTTGCGGCTCCACCGCCAGGGCGCGCGCGATGCACAGACGCTGCTGCTGTCCGCCGGAAAGTCCGGCCCCGGACTTCTTGTGCATGGTGTCTTTTACTTCTTCCCACAGGGCGGCGTATTTCAGGGATCGCTCCACGATCTCGTCGGTCCGCTTGCGATCGCGGAAACCATTCAGCTTCAGCCCGGAGGCCACGTTGTCATAAATCGACATGGTGGGAAACGGATTGGGCTTCTGGAACACCATGCCGATGCGGCGGCGAATGGAAACGGCGGAGGTGCCGTTATAGACATCCATCTCGCCAATCTCTACCTTGCCGGCCGCCTTAGCGTCGGGAATGGTTTCGTGCATCCGATTGAGGCAACGCACAAAGGTCGACTTGCCGCAGCCGGAAGGCCCAATCACGGCTGTGCAGTGGTTCGACGCGATCGCGATATTGATATCGTGCAAGGCCTGGGTCTTGCCGAACCATGCGTTCAGGTGCTCGACTTTGATGCCAACGCCCATAATCTCAGTTCCCCTTCATCATGCCGCGGCTGGCGGCGATGCGCACGGCGCTTACCGATACCACAATCAGAATGATCAGAATCAACGCCCCTGCCCAGGCCTGGCGGTGCCATTCGTCAAAGGGAGAGATGGCATAGGTGAAAATCTGCAGCGGCAAGGCCGCCGTGGGTTGGTTCACCCGCCAGTTCCAGAATTGGTTGCCGAAAGCGGTAAACAGCAGCGGCGCGGTTTCTCCCGCCACGCGCGCAAAGGCCAGCATGACGCCGGTGATCACGCCCGAGGTCGCAGTGCGCAGAGTGATGGAGAGCGTCGTGCGCCAACGCGAAACCCCCAAGCCATAAGCTGCTTCCCGGACCTGCGAGGGCACCAGCAACAGCATTTCCTCGGTGGTACGGGTAATGGTCGGGATCATCATGATGGCCAGGGCCACGCCGCCGGCCAAGGCTGAGAAGTGCTTTTGGGTGAGCACCACCAATCCATAGGCCACGATGCCGACAATGATCGAGGGCACCCCGTTCAGTACGTCTGCCGTGAAGCGGATGAAATTGCCCAGACGATTGCGGCCATATTCCGCCAGATAAATGCCGGCGCCGATGCCCATGGGCACGCCCAGAACGCTGCCCAGGCAGAGAATCAGGACCGATCCGGCGATCGCATTGGCCATCCCGCCGCCCGCCTCGCCCACCGGCTTGGGGGTTTGGGTCAGGAACGCCCAGTTGATGGAACCGATGCCCTTATAAACCAGGTAGGCGAAGATGGCTCCCAGCGGGGCCAGCACCAGAATCACCGCGGCCACGGCCGCGATGGTGACTCCGACGTCCTTGCCGCGCCGCCACAGACTGATCGGGGCCGCGCCAAAATCGGTGCTGATCGCGTTAGCCATTGGCCCTCGCAGGGGTGCCGCGGGTCACACTCCAAACCAGAAACTGCGCCAGAATATTCACGATGATGGTGACCAGGAACAATGCCAGGCCGACCTCCACCAGGGCGCTCAGATATACGTCGCCGGTGGCCTCGCTGAATTCGTTGGCAATCACGCTGGCCATGGTGTAGCCGGGGGCAAACAGGGACTTGGCGATCTCGGGACGATTCCCGATCACCATGGTGACGGCCATAGTCTCCCCCAGAGCGCGGCCCAGCCCCAGAATGATTCCGCCCAGAATGCCGGCGCGGGCATTGCGCAGGACCCCCACCCGGATCATCTCCCAGCGAGTCGCCCCCAGGGCCAGCACCGCTTCCCGCTGCTGCTGCGGCACCGCGGTCATCACTTCGCGGGTCATGGAGGAAACGATAGGCACGACCATGATTGCCAGAATAATTCCGGCGGCCAGCATGCCGATTCCGTAAGGCGGACCTTCAAACAAACCGGTCCAGCCCCAGTATTTGGCCAGCCAGGGCTGCACATATTCCCGCAGCAGAGGCACCAGGACGAAAATCGCCCAAAGCCCGTAAATCACGCTGGGGATCGCGGCCAGCAATTCCGTGGTAAAAGCCAGAGGACCCTTCAGCCAGCGCGGGCACATTTCGGTGATAAAGACCGCAACCCCGATGGCCAGTGGCACCGCCAAAACCAGCGCCAGCACGGAAGAAACAATGGTCCCATAGACGAATGGGAGAGCCCCGTACTGATCGTTGACCGGGTCCCAGTCGCTTTGGACGAAAAACCTCCAGCCGAATGCGTGCCAGGAAAGGTTGGATTTGGTGACCAGCTCGACGATGATAAGAGCCACAATGGCCAAGACGCTGAGTCCGCACAGGAGCATCGTCCAGGAGAAGACCCGGTCCGGCCACTCATTGCCGCCAACCTGAACGAGGGGGGCGCTCTGGGCGCTGGTCTCGACCACAACTAGTGTTTTTTCAGTGGGTTGTGGACCACTCACGTGCGGCGCTCCCAGGGCATGATTGGCCATCGAGGGTACGCTAACAAACTCTTGTTACAAGAGTGTTAAAATAGGGAGCAAGCCGCCCGGAATTGCGGGCGGGCCGCCTGAGCAAGTTTCTCCGGCAACATTCTGGATCCAGCACAGTCCAGATGTTTCCTTAGGTTCTGCACCCTCAAACGAAGGCGCTCGTATGTCCGTGGATCGCGAACAGCGGCCCGCTGCTTTTCAGCAGCTGAGCCGTCTCTTGAACAAGCTGGAGACCCAGCCCAGCCCGAAGAACGTGCACCGCTTTCGCACTCTGGGCCGTCGCGTAGAGGCCCTGGCGGGAGAAGCCGAGCCGGTCCCCGGGCGCAACACCAGAAAACTCCTGAAACTCCTCAGCAAGCAGCGCAAGCGGGCCGGCCAAGTACGCGACCTGGATGTGCAAATCAGCGCCCTGCGCAATCTGAAGATCCCCCAGGACCCGGCGGGCAAATCGCGCCTGTTGCGCGCTCTGGTGGAAGAACGGGTGCGCCGGGAAAAGAAGCTGGTCAAATCCTTTGGTGAAGACGTGGTGGCCGAGATCCACAAGCGGCTGAAACGCGCGCTCAAGGAACTTAATTTCGTCGCCGGCCCGGAAGCTCTCGCTCATGCCCTGCGCATCTTCCATGAGGTCAGCGCCGACCACTCCCCGATCACGGAGGAGAGGCTGCACCACTACCGCATTGCCGGCAAACGGGCCCGCTACCTGGCCGAGCTGGCCGGAAAAGACGGTGAGGCCCAGCAGGTGGTCGAGGCACTCAAACGGCTACAGGATTCGATCGGCGACTGGCATGACTGGTGGAAGTTGACCCGCAAGGCAGAAGCGCAGTTCACCGACGCCCCGGCCTCCGCGGTCACCTCCGCGTTACGGCGTGTGACCGACACCAAGTACGGCCAGGCCCTGGAGGTGTTGGCCGAGGTCCGGGCCACTCTGGGCCCCCGGCGCACGGCCTCTCCGATTTCCATCTCCCGCACCCAGGAACCTTCCGCCGTAGCCTGAGCTGGGCCAAAGCAGCGATGAGCACAAACGCCGCCAGACCCGCCCTCTGCACGCGGCGTATGGAGATGAGTTCGAAGAACATCGTTTCTCCTCCCAGCTGTGGATTTTCCCGCCACAAACTGTAAACTATCCCGGTTAGTCCATGCCTACATTTGCAGCTGTCGACATTGGCTCGAATTCAGTTCGCCTGAAGATCGCCCGCCTGGTTGGGAAGCGGCTGCGCGAAATCCACGAAGACCGCGAAGTCACTCGGCTGGGGGAGTCAGTTTTTCGCAATGGCTTTGTCTCCCCCGAGGCCATGGCGCATACCGTCCGCGTATTGCGCCGCTTTCATCGCGCGATCCAGAATGCCGGGGCCGAATCCACCCGGGTGGTGGCCACCAGCGCCATGCGCGATGCCCGCAACTCGCAGGCTTTTCTGGAATGGGTACGCTCGGCCACCGGCTGGGAAGTCGAGATCATTTCAGGGCTGGAGGAGGCCCGTCTCATCCACCTGGGCCTGACCTCCGCTACTTCCCTGCGCGGCAATCATGGGCCCGCGCTGCTGATCGACTTGGGGGGCGGAAGCTGTGAGCTGACTCTCTCCATACAGGGGCATATTCGCGAAACCGTCAGCTTGCCCCTGGGAGCGGTCCGCCTGACCAATGAATTTCTGTTGCACGATCCGCCCCGCAAGCCGGAGCTGCGGCGGCTGCAGGGATTTGTCGGCCGGGAAATCGGCCGCATCGCCCGGCGCATCGGGCGCGCCCGCCCGCGAGTGGTCATCGCTACTTCGGGCACGGCGGAGTCCCTGGCCGCTCTGGCCCACGGACTTTACAAGACCAAGGGTGCACGCTCCGCCACGGTGGCGCGGGGACAGATGAAGCGCATTGCGCGCATGCTCTCCGAGCGCGCCCTGCCCGACCGTCGCAAACTCTCCGGAGTGGGACCGCGGCGCGCGGAAATTATTATCGCCGGCGCCGCCGTCTATGCCGAATTGCTGGAACGCTGCGCCCTCGCCAGCTTCCGTTATTCCCCGCTTGGACTGCGCGACGGGTTGCTGGAACAAATGGCCGCGGAGTACGACCGGGGCACGCTTTCCCGCAAACAGATTGAGTCGGAACGGCAAGATTCCATTCTGGCCGCCGTGCAGCACTATCACGTGGACCTCGAACATGCCAGCCAAGTGCGCGAGACTGCGATGCGGCTGTTTCAGGGGCTAAAGTCGGTGCACCGCCTGCCCCCCGAATATCGTGAGTGGCTGGCGGCCGCCGCCATGTTGTATGAAGTCGGCGACTATGTGAACCGCAATGGACGGCACCGTCACACCTACTACATCATTTCCCACTCGGAAATTCTGGGCTATACCCCGGAGCAACGCCAGATCATTGCTGCGGTGGCCCGCTATCTGGGAAAATCGCGCCCCGCGGTGGCGGAAGGCCCGATGAAGGCCCTGGCCCCGGAAAACCGTGAACCGGTGCGCAAGGCCTCGCTCCTCTTGCGCCTGGCCCGGGCCATGCATTTAGGCCGCACCCGCGCCCTGCAGAGCGTGGGAATAAGCGTTCGGCAGGACAAAGTGCGGCTCGGGCTACGAGCGCGGGCGCGGAGCAGCGTGGACCTGGAATTGTGGGCGGTGGAAAAGGAAGCTGCTTACTTCCGCGAGATCTTCGGCCGCGAACTCTCGGCCGCGGCGGTATAAAGCGCACGCACCAACTTCGGGGTGATATACCACTGCAAGGACGCCGAATTACGCGCCATTTCGATGCGGGCCACTCCACCCTTCTTGAGCTCTATGCTGGCCTCACAGCCATTGTCGCTGATGCAGCGCCCCAGAAATTCACTGAGATTGGGATTGTGCCCCACCAGCAGCAGCGCTTCCAGGCGCGAGTATTTGTCCAGCATCTTACGAAAATCCGCGAAGGCCGCTTCCGGGCGCAATCCATTTTCCAGCACCAGCTTGCCTTCGTAGCCCATTTCATTTCCTGTAAGGGCAGCGGTCTGGGCGGCCCGCTTGAGCGGACTGGAAAGAATAAGATCGACCTGCGTGTCCAGGGCTGCCAGGGCGCGGCCCATGGAGCTGCATTGCGCAATACCTTCTTTGTCCAGGGCCCGCTTCTCGTCCTTCTTGGGACTCTCCAGTCGCTCGCCGGCGCTGGCGTGACGCAAAAAATAAATGATCATCGGCCCTTTTCGATCCCCTTGCCTAAGCTGGAATTATAGACTGCTCCGCGTTATGACTTTCCCGCCAGCACTCGTCGCATCCGCCTGGGCTGGCCCACGGAAGGGATTTCGTCCAAGGATTGCCGGCCCTCGGCCAGGCCCACGAGGAATTCCTGCGAATTGAAGGCGGCGGGGCCGCTGGGAGGTTTTCGCTTGCCCTGCGCCTGCCAGGCCCGAATATAGCGCCCATCCTTCTGCAACAAGCGGGCCTTGAGATTGTCCGCCAGCTGCGCGGCCAGGACCTCGGTCTTCACTCGTTCCCGAAGCAACGGGTCCTTGAGTGGGAAAAGTACTTCCACGCGTTCATAAAGGTTGCGCGGCATCCAGTCGGCGCTGCCCAGATAGATTTCCTCATCTCCTCCATTGGAGAAATAGAAAATGCGGCTGTGCTCCAGGAAGCGGCCCACCAGGCTGCGGACCCGAATGCGGTCGCTGACGCCGCGAATACCGGGGCGCAAGGCACACATGCCGCGAACGATCAGGTCAATTTGCACCCCAGCCTGGGATGCCCGATACAAAGCGGCGATGATGTTCTTGTCGAGCAGCGCATTCATCTTGGCGATGATGTGAGCGGGCCGGCCCTGCCTGGCATGCTCGGCTTCCCGCGCGATGAGCGCCAGGCAGCTCTCCGCCAGATTGATGGGCGCGACCAGCAGAGGATCGTAGCTGGAATGCTCGGCATAGGCGGTCAGAAAGCTGAACACATCGTGCACCGCGCTGGTGATATCGGGGTCGGCGGTGAGCAGGCTCAGGTCGGTATAAATGCGGGCGGTGCTGGCGTTGTAGTTCCCTGTGCCTAAGTGGGCATAGCGGCGGGTGACCCCGTCCGGGTCGCGGCGCACCAGCAAGGAAAGTTTGCAGTGCGTCTTCAACCCCACCAGGCCGTGAAAGACCTGTACCCCGGCGTCCTCCAGATCGCGGGCCCAGCGGATATTGGAGGCCTCATCGAAGCGGGCCTTGAGTTCCACCACCGCCGTCACTTCCTTACTGGCGGCGGCGGAGATCAAGGCCGGCACAATCAGGGAATGCTCGTTGGTGCGGTAGAGCGTTTGTTTCATGGAAACGACGTGCGGGTCCTCCGCCGCCGATTCGATGAAGGAAACCACCGCGTCATAGGAATCGTAGGGGTGGTGCAACAGGACGTCATGCCGCCGCAATTCCTCGAATAAGTCGGCGGACTTGGCGGTCAGCCGTAGCTCGCGCGGAACGTAGGTTTTGAATTTGAGTTCGGGGCGGTCGGTCTGATCATAAATATTGAAAAGGCGCGATACGTTGACCGGCCCATGCACGGGAAAGACCTGCCAGGGGTCGAGTTCGAAATTTACCCGCAGGCGCTCGACGATCTCCGGGTCGGCGTCGGCTTCAATCTCCAGGCGCACTGCGTCGCCCTTACGACGGTTATGGAGCTCGGCGCGCACCGATTCCAGCAGGTTGCGCGATTCCTCCTCCGCCAAATACAGGTTGCTATTTCGGGTCACGCGGAAGGCCGCCGAAGAAACTATGTCGTACCCGTGATACATGCGGGCGGCGTGATGGGCCACCAGGTCAGCCAGAAAAATAAAATCGGTGGTCCCCTCGGAGGGCAGGCGAACCAGGCGCGGCAACACGCGCGGGACCGCCACGACTCCGGTATAGGTAAGCGAGGAACGGCGGCGCCGGCGCAGCAGGAAGGCGACGTACTGCGCTTTATTGATGACCCGGGGAAAGGGGTGGGCCGGGTCCACCGTCACCGGCGTCAGCATGATGTCGAGCTCGCGCTGGCAGTAGTCGTCCACGAATTCACGGGCGGTGGCATCCAGTTCGTGCAGCGAAAGTACCCGGATCCCGTTGGCAAAAAGCTCCGGCCGCAGCTTCTCATTCCAGCATTGATACTGGTCGTCGACGAACTTATGCGTCTCTTGAAACACCAGATCGCGCTTCTCGGTGAGGGTGAACCCCTCCGGCCCGGCATCGTTGTAGCCGTCTTCAATCTGCTGTACCAGGCCCGCGATGCGCACTTCGAAAAACTCGTCGAGATTGCTGGCCGTGATGGCGAGGAACTTCAAACGCTCCAGCAAGGGATTGTTGACGTCCAGCGCCTCGTCCAGCACGCGCCGGTTGAAGGCCAGCCAGGAAACTTCGCGATTGATGTAATAGGCCGGGTTGTCTAAGGCCAGTCGGTTGATCGCCATCTCGGTCCCCGTTTACCAGGTCATTTCTGCGGCTTCTCTACTTCCGCATCCGCGGCGCGTTTCTTGGTGATCACCAGATCCAATTCGTCTCCGCTGGGTCGTTTCAAGTAGAGGTGCCGCTTCTCCAGCCGCACGGGGACTAAGGTATCGGCCTTCCAATCGTCCGGTAGCGTGTCGGAAGAATGGCGGGGCGTGTACTCACCCACGTACACCATGTTCTTGACCTGCACGGTCACTTCATAATAAGGGTCGTCCTGCGTCACCGGCGTGTTCACCAGGTAATACAAAACACGGGTGCGGGCCTTCTGCTCGATGGTAAGAACTTTTCCCGAGTCGTAAGGCTTGGCGGCGGCCGCCCGCGACAATGCGGGCCAGCTTGCCAGGAGACACAGCACCAGTATGCGGGAGACGGTTTTCATCATAAATACAGGATAATCCTCACAGTATAAGCCAGGGCTTCCAAAGCTTCCCCGCCTTAGCAAGAACATGGGCGCTGGAACCCCAGCGCCCATGCTGATTTCGACTCCAAGTGCCCGATCTTAGAATGAATAGACCAGGTCAAACTGGAAGCGATTGTAGAACGGTTCCACCTGTCCCACCGCTACCCCCGCGCCCCGGCGCGAGTTCTGCAGGTAGCTGTTGAGAGTGCGTCCGCGCCAGTAAGTTACGCTGGCCACGGTGTTGGCCCGCACCTTCCACATCCCGTAAATGCGGTGTTGCAGGACGTTGGTAGGAGCGCGCTGGTCGCTTTCCGCGAACGAGGAGAGGACCGAATCCTGTTCCTGACGCAACCAGGCATAGCCGAACTGCACGTCGTTCTTGTTCTTGGTTTGGCCCAGGCTGAGATCGAAGCCATATTCATCGGCCTGGCTGCCCAGGTTGGTGGCCACCGCGCCGGTCGAATCCAGCGGATGGTCGGCGGCCTTCAGGTTGCGGAGGAATTCGCCGATCAGGTTCACCGGCAAACGGCTCCAGGGCGTCTTGATCTGGTTGTTGATGATGAAGTCGGCGTATTCATAGCCCGACCAGAAAGCGGCCTTGCCATTGCCGTCGGTATAAGTCGCGTTGGTGATGCCGTTGGGGCCGAAACCGCAAGTCCCTACCGGGGTGCTGTTGGGGGCCTGGCAAGCGGCGGTCGAAGACGACGGCGTCGTCAACAGCTGGTTGGGATTGTTCCAGTTCAGGATCAGGAACGATGGGGTGGTGCTCCAGGGGCCGAACTGCATCTTGGCCGAAACCTGGCCGCCCAAAGCGTACGCGTCGGTGCCACCGGAAACTTCATTCACCGTCAGCTGGATCAGCTGGGCGGTGAAGTTTTTGAAGTTCTTGCTGTGCAGGTCAAAGGAGAACTTCTCGTTGAAGCCTTCCGGCGTAATATCGGAGTCGCCGGTGACCGAGGTGCGCTGCCATTGATACGCAAACTTACCGCCGGTCAGCGACAACCACTTGTGCGCTACCGGATTGTAGGTGATATAGCCACGATCCAAGCCAATGGTTTTGCGCTCGAAATAACTGGTGAGGGTTTCGTTCGAAGAGGTCGGGTCAAGCAACGTGCCAGTGGCCAGAGCCAAACCGCCGACGAAGTCCTCGCCTAGTTTGCCATCGATGCCCAGGCGAACGCGGATGCGGGGACGATTGCGGTCCGCCGTGCCCTTCTGGAAGGCGCTGTCATCGCGGACGCGAACGTCGCCACTGAAGCGGAAGCGGCCGACAATTCCTTCCAAAGAAGACATGCGCTTTTGTTCATCCTGTGAGCTCAAGGCGTTATTGGTCAGCGTGGTCTGCACGTCGGCCAAATCGCTGGAGAGCTTAGACACGGTGTCCTTCTGCTCGACCGCAGCGGTTTCCGCCGAGCTGGCTTTTTGCTGGGCATCGCTGGCGGCGGACTGGGCCTGCTGCAGTTGCTGCTGCGACTGCTGCCAGGCCGCGTCCTTGTCCTGGAGTTGCTGTTTCAACTGCTGAATTTGCTGTTGTTGCGCAGCCAGAGCGTCGCGCAGGCTCTGGATGTCCTCCATGGTCACCGCCGGCTGGGCGGCTTTGGCCGCCGCTTTCTTCTTCGGAGTGGCGGTTTGCGCCAACAAAGATGTCGCCAACAGTGGAACTACGCACCACTTCAGTGCAGACTTCATTAATTTCTCCCCTTTTGCCTCAAGTTTGTATGAGGCGAATTCGCAACTTCGGCTTGCCAAACAGCTTTAGTGGACCTGTTTTACGGTTTCTTTCACTTTGGCCACGACGTTTTCCGGCAGCGGAGCATAGGTCAGCTCCGTGGTCAGTTTTTGTCCGTCGACCAGCATCCAGTTCAGAAAGTCGGCAATAATCTTGCCGCGGTTCGCGTCCTTGGCCTGTACCGGAATCAGCAGCCAGGTAAAGCTGGAGATGGGATAGGCATCTTTTCCCGGCGCGTTGGTGATCGAGACGCGGAAGTCAGCCGGCATGTTCTTCACCGAACCCGCCGCCGCGGTGGTGCTCTGCAGGCTGGCCTTCACGAATTCGCCGGCCGCATTCTTCACTACGCCGTAGGGAATTTTGTTCTGCACGGCATAGATCAGTTCCACATAACCGATGGAACCTTGGAGTTGGCGAATCTGCCCGGCCACGCCCTCGTTCCCTTTGCCGCCGAGACCGATCGGCCACTTTACCGAGGTGCCCTTTCCCGGACCGTTCTGCCAGTCTGAGCTGACCTTGGAGAGGTAGTCGGTGAAGATATAGGTAGTGCCGCTGCCGTCCGAACGGTGGATCACAATGATGGGCTGGTTGGGGAAATTAACGCCCGGGTTCGGCTTGGTGATGGCCGGGTCGTTCCAGGTCGTGATCTTGCCCAGGAAAATACCGGCCAGGGCCTGGGGCGTGAACTTCACTTCGCCGCTTACGCCAGGAATGTTGTAGGCGGGAACGACCGCGCCCAACACGGTGGGGATGTGCAGAATCTTGCTCTTGGCCTGCGAAAGTTGGTCGTCGGTCATGGGACCGTCGCTGGCCCCGAAGTCCACAGTTCCGGCCAGCACCTGGCGGATACCGCCACCGCTGCCGATGGATTGATAGTTGATTTCAATGTCCGAATGCAGCTTGTGGTATTCGCTGAACCACTTGGAATACATCGGATAAGGAAAAGTTGCGCCAGCCCCATTCAACGTGGTCTGCCCCACGGCGGGTAGCGCGAGAGCGAGACACAACAGCGCAATGCGACGAATCACTCGGAAGTCCTCCTTTGGGTTGATGACAGTTTTTTGTACTTTCCGAGTGTTACAAGACGGTTACAAACCGGTGAATTTCTGATGAATCCCCCTGTGGATGTTGTATTTGCAAGGAAATCCGCGGCCCCTTGCGGGCCCGGTTGTTGGGGATTTTCCATGCTGGAGGTGGGCTTGCGAGTGCGGCCGGCGGCCTTATATTGGCACCCCTCCCACCTATGACTGAGGGCCAGATTGACGCCTGCTATGCCCTATTGCTAGCCTCTAGGGTTTGCCCTACCGGGGTGTACGCTTCCGGCGGGCGTGCAGAAAAGAGAGCCTGACATGCCAGCAATGAAGTTTCGTGGAGTCGACTACCTGCAGTTCGATACCCTGCTCAGCGACGACGAAAGACTGGTTCGCGACACCGCCCGCCAATTCATCGAAGACAACCTGATTCCGATCATCGAGGAGTGCAACCGCGCCGGGCGATTTCCCCGCGAGTTGGTGAAACCGATGGCCGAACTTGGTTTTTTTGGCGCATCGTTGCAAGGCTATGGCTGCGCCGGTATGTCCAATGTGGAATACGGGCTGGTCACCCAGGAAATGGAGCGCGGGGACTCGGGCGTGCGCTCCTTTGTCAGCGTGCAATCTGCCCTGGTCATGTACCCCATCTATACCTTTGGCAGCGACGAGCAGAAGGAAAAATGGCTGCCCGCGCTGCAAAAGGGCGAGAAGCTTGGCTGTTTTGGCCTCACCGAGCCCGACTTTGGCTCGAACCCCGGCGGCATGCGAACCCGCGCCAAGAAGGTCGGCAACGAGTATGTCCTGAACGGGGAGAAGATGTGGATCACCTCCGGCACCATCGCCGACGTGGCCGTGATCTGGGCCAAAGTGGAAGATGAAGGCGACCGCGTCCGCGGCTTTCTGGTGGAAACCGACCGCCCGGGCTTCAAGGCCGAAGACATTCACGGCAAGTGGTCCCTGCGGGCCTCGGTAACTTCTGGTCTCTCCCTCCAGGATGTACACATCCCGGAAACCAACCTCCTGCCCAAGAGCGGCGGGCTGAAATCCCCGCTCATGTGCCTGAATCAGGCGCGTTATGGAATCGCCTGGGGTGCGGTGGGGGCCGCTATGGCCTGCTACGATTGCGCTCTGCAATATTCCCTGCTGCGCAAGCAATTCCGCGACCAGCCCATCGCCTCGCATCAATTGATCCAGGACAAGCTGGCCTGGATGATTTCGGAGATCACCAAGGCGCAATTACTGATCCTGCAGGTCGGCCGCCTGAAGGACGCCGGCAAAGTCGAGCACTACCATATTTCGATGGCCAAGCGGAACAACGTGTGGATGGCGCTGGAGTGCGCCCGCCTGTCCCGCGATATTCTGGGGGCCAACGGCGTAGCCGATGATTACCCCATCATGCGCCACATGATGAACCTGGAGTCGGTCAAGACCTACGAAGGCACGCACGATATCCATACCCTGATTATTGGCTCGCACGTCACCGGGATTGACGCTTTCTAACTCCTGGGCAGGGTCTTACCAGACGCAAGTAACTATTCCAGAGTAGCTAAGACGGAGCCTGGAAGCTACTTGCGTTTTCTTTCAGGCCGGCGTAGAAACGTAGGCTTCAATGATTACGAACCGGCGCCGTCTCTTCCTATGTCTGTCTTTCCCTTTCCTGGCTTCGCTGCTTTATTCCCAAACTTCCCCACAACCAAAGTCAGATCATGCGCAGGAAGCCTTTGTTATCGAACGCATCTCCGACAAGCTCACCTTTGAAAATGACGGCACTTTCACTCGTGAGGGTGAACTACGCGTCAAAATACAATCGGATGCCGCCGTTCAACACTGGGGCTTGTTGCAATTCGTCTATGCTGCCTTCAATGGCAATGTCACTATCGACCGCATTCTCGTGCACAAGCCAGACGGGACTGTAATTTCCACTCCGACCGAGGATGCCCAGGACATGCCCTCAGCCATTACTCGTGCAGCGCCTTTTTACAGCGACATTCGCGAAAAGCAGGTGGCGGTAAAGGGGCTGGGAGTAGGCGACACACTGGAATATGCGGCGCACTGGAAGACCGACAAACCATTGGCTCCAAATCAGTTCTGGTTCGATTTCAACTTTACAGATGATGTTATTGTCCTGCAGCAGCACCTCGAGGTTCGTACTCCCCATAATCGGGCCGTGCAACTCAGGAGCCCTTCTCATCCGCCCCAAATCAGCGAAGAAGCAAAATATCGTTTGTATCAATGGAGCTTTTCCAATCTCGTACCAAAGTCTACGGATGACAAAGAAGAAAAGCGTCGATTAACGACGGAAGCAGCGCGCGGACTGCAACCACAACCTGATATCTTGCTCAGCAGTTTTAAGACTTGGGACGAAGTCGGCCAATGGTACGGCGGGCTGCAACAGGACCGTGTAAAGCCGACCCCCGAAATCGAAGCCAAGGCGGTTGCACTTACCAAAGGGCTCAGCGACGATACGGCAAAACTCCGCGCCATATATAACTACGTCAGTTGGCAATTTCGCTATATCGGTGTTTCTTTTGGCATTGGCCGATATCAGCCTCATGCTGCCGCGGAGGTCCTAAATAATCAGTACGGCGACTGTAAAGATAAGCACACGTTGCTAGCTTCTCTTTTGCAGGCGGCGGGTATTAAGTCCTATCCGACACTCATTTCGACCCAAAGAGAAATCGTTCCTGAGGTGCCCTCTCCCGGGCAATTTGATCACGTCATCACCGCGGTTCCACAGGCAAATGGCTATCTCTGGCTGGACACCACCCCTGAAGTGGCCCCGTTCGCCTATTTAATGGGCCGCTTGCGCAGCAAACATGCCCTGGTGATTCCCTCCGACAAGCCAGCCACACTGGCCGAAACTCCAGCCGATTCGGACTGGAAAGCCACGGAAGAATTTCAAATAACCGCCAAACTCGACGACGCAGGCACACTGGAAGGCGATGTCCATCGAGAGATCAAGGGCAGCGATGGGGAACTCCTACTGCGTAGTGCCTTTCGCAACACCCCCATGCCGCAATGGAAAGACTTGGCACAACAACTCTCCTATTTAAGCGGATTTGGAGGAGATGTCAGCGATGTCACGGTGAGCCCTTTGGAGGCAACCGACAAAGCTCTCCAAATCAATTATCACTATAAGCGCAAGGACTACTCCGATTGGGAGAACCGCAGGATTAGTTTCCCGTTGCCGTCATTTCTACTTCCTACTCTGGCATACAACGATGACAAGGCAACCCCTTCCTTTCCTATCTGGCTAGGTCCCCCGCAAGAAATTCACTACCACTCCGAAGTACAGCTGCCCGCAGATTACTCGCTAAAGCTGCCCTCTGCGGTGCATGAGCACTCCGGATATATCGATTTTGACGCGGACTATTCCCTGAGCGGCGGGAAAGTGGTGACAGACCGTCGCATGGCGGTAAAGGCGAATGAAGTCCCCGTTGCTGACTACAAAGAGTTTCAGGCCCTTGCCAAATCCATCAACAACGATCGCGATACCCTGACCGCGCTGATCTCGAACAAAATGGACGGCCAGAAGAGCGACGATTCGAGCACTTCCAGGACCGATAGGCTGGGTGAGGCTATTGCGCAGCTTCCCGAAAGCGACAATCCGGACGCGATAAATTCCTATCTGAAGGCTGAGCAAGCCATGCACGGCCCCACCTCAAGCGAAACGATCGCCTCACTGAACCTTGCGCTTGCACAGGATCCAAAGTTCATACGCGCCTGGTTGCTTCTGGAAGAGGTCTACTTCGGGACCCTGCAAATCGATAAAGGCCTGCAAACGCTGCGAGGGGCCCTGAAACTCAATACAAACCAAGACCTTTGTTATCAGGTCGCCATTGAAACTTTGCTCTACAGAAGGCGCTACGCAGACGCCGTGCCGCTCCTCAAGGAACTGACTACGCAATATCCTGACGATAGCGAGGCCTACGCTGAACTGGGGCTTTCCTTTTTCCAGTTGAAGCAATATACGGAAGCCATTCCAGCCTACACTTCCTTCATCAAGCTGAAGCCGGAGAAGGCTTTCGCCAGAGTCGTTCTGGGGCACGCTTATTTGCGGAATGGTGAACCGGAGAAGGCCCTGGCGTCCTATCAGGAAGCTATCAAATTAGGCGAAGACCCAGAAGTGCTGAATGATGTCGCCTACGAAATGGCCGAACATGACCAACACTTGTCGGAGGCATTGGAGTATGCGGAAAAGGCAGTTGCCCTGAAAGAAGCAGATTCGCAACATGTCAGCTTGGCCAATTTGCAAAACAATGATCTGCTCCGCACGCAATCATTGGCGGCCTATTGGGATACGCTTGGTTGGATCTATTTCAAGATGGACCGTCTCGAGAAAGCGGCCCGGTATCTGGATGCTGCCTGGCAGCTTTCGCAGAATCCCGTTTCCGGAGACCATCTTGGACAGGTATATGAGAAACAGCACAAAACCGCCCAAGCCATTCATCTCTACAGGCTGGCATTTGCCGCAGACGAGACCATGTCAGAAACCAAGGCTCGGCTGAAAAGGCTGGGGGCGAACCTTTCTCCCAGTCAAGTATTTGCCGCGAAGGATGAGCTCAGCCATGCCCGCAACATCAAGATGGCCCGAGTGGTGGCGGAGACCGCAAGCGCCGAATTCTTTGTGCTCATCGGCCCCCAGGGCAAAATCGTGGATACAAAATTCATAAGCGGGACGGACCAACTGAAATCGGCAGGAAGGCTTTTGCAAGCGATGCCCTACACCGCCCTCGAACCAGACAATGGCCCTACGCACGTCGTGCGCCGGGGGATTTTGAGTTGTTTCCAATATGTAGGATGCAGTTTCACCCTCTTCGATGTGAAATCCCTGAACTCTATTCATTGACCCGCCTTGCCGTCTTGCCACTATGGCTTACTCGTCCGTTTCGGACGACCGGATTGTGCGAGAACGGGGCCCGATGGCAATATTAGGAGTTTGCATCTTGGGGGAGGGGGCATGGCCAATCACACGAAGGAAACCAAACAAGAGGTCAAAACCCGCAATTTTGGGCAAAACATCGAAAGCGATCTGGCGGCAAAGTTCCTCCGGGTCGTGGAAGTGGCCGCGATCGAATCCGCGCGCACTATGGGGCAAGGCGCCCGTAAGCTTTCCGACCAGGTGGCGACTGAGGCCATGCGCCAGACCATGGACAACATTCCCATGCGCGGCACCATCGTCATCGGCGAAGGCGAGCGCGACGAAGCGCCCATGTTGTATATCGGCGAGCAGGTGGGAGCGGAGTTTTTTGATGGCAGCGAAGTCCCGGAGGTCGATATCGCAGTCGATCCCCTGGAGGGCACCAATCTGTGCGCCACCGGCGCGCCCGGGGCCATCACCGTGCTGGCCGCTTCCGAACGCGGCGGGCTGCTCTATGCTCCTGACTGCTACATGGAAAAAATCGTAGTCGGGCCTTCCTGCAAAAATGCCGTCGACCTGGATGCACCGGTCGCCGACAACCTGAAGAATATTGCCCGGCGCTTGAAGCGCGATGTCGACGATTTGCAGGTGGTCGTGCTCGACCGCCCCCGCCATGAAAAGCTCATCGCCGAGATTCGCGCCGTGGGCGCGCGCATTCGCCTGATCGGCGACGGCGATCTTTCCGCCGGCATCGCAGCAGCCGTCGAAGGCACCGGCGTGCACGCCGTCATGGGCTCTGGTGGAGCTCCGGAAGGCGTGATTACCGCGGCCGCCGTGCGCTGCCTGAACGGCTATATGCTGGGCCGCTTGATCATCGACAAGCCGGAACTGGAAGAGCGCATCACCCGCATGGGCATCAAGGACAAAGACAAAATTTATGAGGCACAGGATTTGGCCCCCGGCAAACAGCTGATCTTCGCCGCCACCGGCGTGACCGACGGCTCCTTGATGAAAGGCGTGCGTTTCTTCGGAGAGGGCACGCGTACTTCTTCCGTGATCATGACCTACAAGACGAGCAAGGTCCGGTTCATTGAGAGCATCCACCTGGAGAAGGGCCCGGATGTCAAAGTGAAGTTCACCTAGGCGCCGGTGACCGGCTGTGGCTGATCTGGGCGCAAAACATATGGGCCGGCAGAATACTCTGCCGGCCCGCACCTTCTGCGACATCTTCGAATAAGTTACTTGGGCAAACCCAGCGCTGGGGGATAGTCCTGCGAATATCCTTTCATCAACGCTACTGTCTTCTCGGCGCGGCGAGTTCCATCATGCACCGCAATCTTGTGCGGCTCATGCTCGCTATAGCCGTCCCATAAGGAAACGCCGGCATAAGCTCCATCCTTACGCAGGATGTAGTAAGTCATGTCCATGTATTGCAGCTTGCTCATGTCGTTGTTGTAGTTGCGCACAATGCGCTTGAGCGCGTCCATCCCGGCCTCCTGCGGGGACATGCCGTGCCGCATATTCTCCACGATGGTGTGTGCCCCGGCGATCTTGATGTTCTCTTCGCCGCTACCGGTCGCGCCCGCCGAACCCACATCCTGGTCGGTGTAGCAGCCCGCGCCGATGATCGGCGAATCGCCCACGCGTCCCGGCAATTTATAAGCCAGGCCGCTGGTAGTGGTGCAGCCGGAAACTTCGCCTTTTTCGTTGGCCGCCGAGCAGTGAATGGTGCCGGTGGGCGGAAACAGCACTTTGTGAATCGCGGAAGCGCGCCACTCCGGGTCAATGCCCAGATTGGCGGCAATCTCCTCCAGCCTCTGATATTTTATTTGCCAAAGTTGCGCCTGCGGAGTTCCCTTCACCGGCGCATTCCACTTGGGGTCTGAAATTCCTGGTCCCCACCAATCGCCGATCGAGTGATACTCCTTCCACAACAGCCAAATCTTGCGGGCTTTTTCGGTCAATAGATTTTCCCGCGGGAAGCCCATGGCGACGGCAAACCGTTCCGCGCCTTCTCCCACCAGCATCACATGGCCGGTGTGTTCCATGACTGCCTTGGCAACCAGCGAAACATTTTTGATGTTGCGCACGCCGCCCACCGAACCCGCGCGCCGCGTAGGACCATGCATGCAGCAAGCGTCCAGTTCGACCACGCCCTCTTCATTGGGAATACCCCCCAGGCCCACGCTGGTTTCGTTGGGGTCGTCCTCCGGTCCTTTGACCACTTTGAGCGCGGCGTCGAGGGTGTCGCCGCCATTCTTGAGGAAGGTGTAGGCCTCTTCCAGGTAATCGTAGCCATTGCCCGCGCAAACGATAATCGGGCGTTTGCCTCCGCCCGACTGGGCGCTCGCTTCCGGCTGCAAGCCGAGAGACACCGATCCCACTACAGCCGTAGTCAAGAAATCGCGGCGTGAAAAGGACATGCCTTGCTCCTCATTTGAGATATGCAAAAAAGAATGAGGATATCACGCGCACAAAAGTGTCCCCTGGTTTGAGTTGCTGGATTCCATGCACCCCGCTTACGACGCGGCGCGAGCTCCCCTGGTGTGTTCCGAGCGATAGCGTAATAGCGCGCCGATATTTCCGACCTGGTCGAGGCCGGGATCGTCTTTCACATAGAGCACTTCAATGTCGCGGCGAATGGCGATGGGTAGAATCGCTTCGCACACATCTTGCAATTCGCGCGTGGTCTGGCCGCAAACCGGACATTGCGGCATCCTGCGCGAGTCGAGGTGCCCACAATGCCCACACTCGACGGCGGGCGCGCTGTAATGCTCGCCCAATACCAGCGACTGCACTTCTCCCATCTCCAGAGCGCTCAAAACCCGGCGCAGGCCGGTGACGCCCCGCTGGTTGCTCTTGGCCCGGCTCAGCACCTGGCTGAGCATGTCCCGGCGGCGAAGGTCCAAAGACTGTTGCATGAGGCGTCCCGCTTTGGCGCGCACTTGTTCCAGCGGCTCGGTGAGCAGGTCCACAGAAAAATGCCCCAACAAATTCTGCTTGAGCGTAGACGGCAAGTACGCTTCCAGGTCTTTCCAGTTGCGTTCGAGCCCCCCCAATACAAACTTCTGCCACAAGCCCTTGTCGGATTCCGTCTTCAGACGCGCGGCCAGCGCTTTATAGTGATGCAGCACTTCATCCTGCACCCGGCGTTCCGAGTGACCACCATCGTATCCGGCAAAACCATCGCCTCGTCCCCGCCGCGAGAGCGGGGAAAACAACCCTTCCCTCTCCTTCAGTTCATCGAGACGCAAGTCAAAGAAGCGGGCACGCCGCCGGTCAAACAAGATGACACCCAGCGTCGACTGCGACCCCAGAAGCTGCGCCAGGGGCTTCAGATGGAAGCGCTGATTGACCGTGAGGCAGGTCGAGGGCAATTGGGCCGGCAGATCAAACTCCCGCCAGAAGCTGCGCCCGCCGCAGGCAAAGATGGCCTTGCCTTTGGCCTGATTGCCACGCAACTGGCCGGCAACCTCCAGGATGCGCCTGAGGTCCTGGCGCACTTGCTCCTGCTTCCCTTCTTTTTCCGCCTGTTGCAGGGCCTCGCGCACCAGGTCTTTGGCCAGAATGGCTTCTCCGCGATGCGATTTGTCCTGCGGAGTATGGGGCTGAAAATAGAAACTGAGAGCGCAGCCGTCGCCGTTTCGTGCTTGAAATAGCGCCAGTTCGCGGATATCTTCGCGAGTAATCATAGGCATGGACTCCTGCGGCTGAGATGTGTAGTTAGGCACTACCGGTTTGCTGCAATAACTTTCCTTTAAATCGTCCGGCCAGAGGGACGGATTGGCGCAAGCGCCGGCGCGCAGCGGCAATCGCTCCCAGGATTTCCTCCGCCGAGCGGGTGGTGATGGCGGAAATCTCTTCGACAGAAAATCCCTCCATGACATGCAGGATGAAGGCCTCTTTCTCCACGGGGCTGGCTCCGTGCATGGCGGATTGCACCAGCGCAATCATTTCTTCCGAATATGCGATGTCCTCCGGGGTCGAGGCGCGGCGGTCGGCGATGACCGACTCTTCAGTAAAGCTCTCGTCAGGCTGGTGGAACTGCAGTTCGGCTTCATCGCTGGCGGGAGCATTGGCGCTGCGCAAGGTTTGCTCCAGGCGGACTTCCTGGCCCTCTTCGCCGGCATAATCCGGCAAGTCGCCGATCACACGCAAGGCCAGGCGATATAACCAGGGCTCCAGGGCCAGGCGCTCCGGCTTCTCCACTCCTTCTTCCAGCGCGCGGGCGATCACCTCATCAATGATCTCCTCTTTCATGATCGAGTTGGCGGGAATCTGCTCGGCCGCCTCCCGAAACAAAAGCTCGACCTCCACGAAGTGTTCCAGGCGGCTGAGATTCGCGTTCACGTAGGAACGGATGTCGTCGGAGGAGATGGTGGGCGCTTGCACGGCAGCCAGGGTCTGCTCAAAGGGCACGCCTTCGGCCGGACGCTCCTGGGACCCGCGGCGCCAACGCGGCCACTTATGGGCGTTGCGCAATTGCGATTTATGCTTGTTGAGCTGCAGCAATAAATCATCGGAGGCGGCGCGCAGCGCGGTGGCGGGCGTGGCCGCGGACTTCTGCGCCGCCATCTGTCCTGAAGGCAGCCGCAGATTCAAGGTCACGGCGAATGTCTTGCGCGAAGAAAGCTCCTCCACAATGCCCTTGAGGTGGACCAGTTCGGGCCGGAAGACTTGCAACCGCTTTTGCAATTTTTGCGTGATGTGCAGGATTTCTTTTTCGATATCAGGAGTTTTTCGGACTTTGAAACTGATATGCACATTCATACTCGCCTCGAAACGGGTGCGGATCCCGTGAAGCTCACTTCCTAAGCCGATTCTACACCTCGCAGGAAAAAGGCAACGGGAAATTGCACGCAGCAAAATTTTTCCCTTACAGGCAACCCCTGATGCCGGAAGGTTACCCACCCGCCTCCACCAGATAAGACTTCCCGGGCTGCGGACTTGTCGAGGCGGCGTATACTGATGCGTTTGGCATCCCGACCCGCCGCCCCTGCCACCTCGGGCCCGCGGCCTTCTTTATGCCAAAGAAAGGCACCCTTATGGCTTCTGCTTCCGTGGAATATGCTCGCAGTCAACAGCAACGTTTTCTCAACGAACTGAAAGACCTTCTTCGCATACCCAGCGTCAGCACTCTGGAGCAGCACAAGGTAGACGTGCAGCGCGCCGCCGAATTCGTGGCCAACGACCTGCGCCGCATCGGTATGGAAAACGTACAGATCATCCCTACCCAGGGGCACCCTCTGGTCTATGCCGACTGGCTGCATGCCAAGAACAAGCCGACGGTCCTGATGTATGCCCACTATGATGTTCAGCCGGCCGAGCCCCTGGAAGAGTGGTTGAGCCCCCCATTTGAGCCCACCGAGCGCAACCAAAATCTCTACGCCCGCGGCGCAGTCGACGACAAAGGCCAGCTGTGGATGGAAATCAAGGCCCTCGAGTCGCTGCTGAAGGCCGGCGACGGCACTTTGCCGATCAACGTAAAGATATTGATTGAAGGGGAAGAGGAAGTCGGCGGGGAATCGATTGCCGCGTATGTGCGCAAGGAAAAATCCAAACTCAAAGCCGATTTCGCTCTGGTTTGCGATACCGAGCTGTTTGCCCCCGACCTTCCTACTTTGTGCGTGGGACTGCGCGGACTGGTCTATACAGAAATTGAAGCCATCGGGGCCCGGACTGACCTGCACTCCGGCATGTATGGAGGCGCTGCGCCCAATCCGCTGTTCGCACTGGTCGAGATACTCAGCAAGCTGAAAGATGCGAAGGGGAAAGTGCTTATCCCAGGCTTCTACAGCAAGGTGAAGGCACCCAGCAAAGACGAGCTGAAAGCCTGGAAGAAGCTCCCTTTCAACGAGGAGCACTACCGCAAAACGGAAGTAGGGTCGACTGTCCTGACGGGAGAACCCGGCTACTCCGTGCTGTACCGCACCTGGGCCCGTCCTACCCTGGAGGTGCACGGCATGCCGGGGGGCTTTACGGCGCCGGGCGCCAAGACGGTGATTCCAGCCCGAGCTTCGGCCAAGGTCTCTATGCGGCTGGTCCCCAATCAGGATCCGGACGACATCCTCAAGCGCTACGAAGCATTCGTAAAAAGGAACACGCCCAAGGGGATACAAATCAAGATCAAGACCTGGAGCAAAGGTCCGGCCTGCGTGGTGGGAACCAATAACCGATTTATCAAAGCTGCCACGGAAGCGATGCACGATATTTTCAAAAAGGACACGGTATTTATCCGGTCCGGCGGGTCTATTCCTATCGTCACGGACTTTCAGGATATTCTGAAAATTCCCAGCGTCATGATGGGCTTCGGATTGCCCGACGACAATCTGCATGCCCCCAACGAGAAGTTTCATATCCCCAATTTCTATCGTGGCATTGAATCCATCTGTCTGTTCTTCGAAAAGCTGGCGTAACTGAAGGAGACGGTCAGGCCAGCACGTCGAGCCCTGATCCACGGCCTGGGTCAGAGCTGTTCGCCGGCGATGACGTATTCGCGCTATCGTCAGTGCTCGAACTCTTCTGCATGGCCAGGATGGCGGGCGTCGAAGCGCCTGCGTTGAGCATGGCGGGAGGGGCGTCATTGCCGCTCATTTTGCTCTTCCCTTGTGTGGCGCTTTCAGCACTGGAACGAACCTGCCGGGCGGCATTTTGCGCCCCGGTCAGGCTCCCCTCCTGCAAGGCACTGCCCAGCGTATTGGCCGCCGCCAAGGCCTGGTTCCTGCTCAAGCTGGAAAAAGTCGTGGTATCCAGCAGGGCATTGGCCGCTTTTTTCACAGCTTGCAGATCTTCGACCTGTAAGTTCTGGCCGGTCTTTTGAAAACCGGTTTGTTGCTTGCGCAAATCTTCCTGCGCTCTCTGACTGAGGTATAGAGAGTTCCCTGCAAAAACTCCGGACACAACCGACACTACAATCCTCCATGGGCTGCTTTTGCCGGCCCGCAGATTCATGCTAGCAAGACGCACCGCGGGCACCAAGAAAACGTGGAATCCACGGTAAGGGGTGGGCATGACCGGCGGCACTTACTCCGGGAACAGCGGTGCCGTGACCTTCGAGGAAGGAACGCGGCAAGGAAACAGCTTCGGCTGCAATTCCCGATTCGATCACCGGGGTGGTTGCGGAGCTCCCGCATCGGGTCTCCGTCCGCACCCATGCGAAAGATTTAGGCTATGGGGAGGGAGGCAAAGCCGTTCTCAGCGCCCATGGACGAGCTGCGGAGCGGAGTTCGCCAGCACAATCTTGGGATGAAACAGGGTCCCCGCCACGCGGGAGGCGATGCAAACCAACTCCCGTTGACCGTAGAACACCTTCACCAGCGGTGCGCGCGACATCTCGGGGAGATTGACCGTGCGGCCGGTGCGAATTCGCGACATCATTTCCTCGTTGGCGGTGACGGAAGGAAATTCAGGCAACAGCTTACGGGGATGGATGCATGCGTCTTCCAAGCAGCCCTTCTTCACCGCGGCTTCCAGCGTTTCCAGGGTATGAGCGTCGGCCAGGTCAAACTCACCGCAGGCCGTGCGGCGCAGAGAAACAAGATGCGCCCCGCATCCTAGCTGCTGTCCCATATCATGGGCGATCGAACGCATGTAAGTGCCGGAAGCAACGTGGGCCCGGAAGGCGGCGTGGGACCCGTCCACGCTCAGGATGGAAAATTCCTTCACCTCCACGGCGACCGGCTGCAAAACGACTTCTTTCTGCTTGCGGGCCAGCTTGTAGGCCGGCACGCCCTGGATCTTCTTGGCCGAAAACGGGGGCGGCATCTGCTCGATCACTCCCTGGAATTTCCCCGCCAAAGCCCGCAACTCCCCAAGAGTGACCGGCCTATCCACAGCAGGGCCGGCCGGCTCGCCTTGCGCGTCGTAGGTATCTGTGGCGAAGCCGAAGCGAATGACACCTTCGTAGGTCTTTTCGGAGGCGTTATAAAACTGGGCCAGACGGGTCAGGTTGCCGGCCACCAGGGGCAATACGCCGGTCGCCATGGGATCGAGGGTGCCGAGGTGTCCGACCGAGCGCTCGCCCAGAATGCGGCGAACCCGGTTGACCACATCGTGGGAGGTCAGCCCAGAGGGCTTATCAATAATTAAAACGGCATTCATCGAGGATTTGATAACTTGGTAATCGAACCACTTGTCATTGTAAGGGAACCTGGCCGGTCTGGCGCGGAACCGCATCCGGAACGGCAATGGAGAAAGCCCAGCTAGAGTTTATTACCCCTCATGATTCCCATTCGCGATGATCAGCCCCGCTTCAGCACCCCTTACGTCACTTATTTTCTGATCGCGTTCAACCTGCTCATTTATTTTCTGGAGGCGACCATGGGGCCCCGCCAACAGGCCGGACTGGTCTACGAGCTGGGCATGATCCCTGCGCGCATCACAGGCCTGGGCGGCGCGCACCACTTCTCACCGGTGGCGGCCCTGCTGCCCATGTTTACCTCCATGTTCCTGCACGGATCGTGGATGCACGTGATCGGGAACATGTGGTTCCTGTGGATCTTCGGCGACAATATCGAAGATTATCTCGGGCATTTCAAATATCTGGTGTTTTATCTGCTCAGCGGAGTGGGGGCGGCGACGGCGCACATTTTGCTGAATCCAGCCTCGCGCGTGCCTACGGTGGGGGCCAGCGGGGCCATTGCCGGCGTATTGGGCGCCTATTTCCTGCTTTATCCCCGGGCCCGCGTGCTCACCTGGTTTGTTGTTTTCTTGTTCTACTTGCCGGCCTGGATCATGCTGGGCTACTGGTTCCTGATGCAGTTCCTCAGCGGGGCGGCCTCTTCCCTTTCGACTCCCAATGCGGAAACCGGCGGCATCGCCTTCTGGGCCCACGTAGGCGGATTTATTATGGGCATTGTGCTGATCAAGCTGTTTCCCGAACGCAAACAGCGCTACCGCTATGGGGCCTGGTAGGCAGCCCCAATCGCTCAAACTCCGTTGGGCCGGTTGCGAATCAGGGAAAGAAATTCCTGGCGCGTCTCTTGCTCGTCGCGGAAGCAGCCCAGCATCGAAGAGGTGACGGCGGCCGAGTGCTGCTTCTCCACCCCGCGCATCATCATGCACAGGTGCCGGGCTTCGATCACCACGCCGACGCCTTGCGGCTGGATGGTCTTCTGGATGGTCTCCGCGATCTGCGTGGTCAGCCGCTCCTGGATCTGCAAGCGCCGGGAAAAGATCTCAATGAGGCGGGGGATTTTGCTCAGCCCGATCACTTTGCCGTTGGGGATGTAGGCCACGTGCACTTTGCCGATAAAGGGCAGCATGTGGTGTTCGCACAGGCTGAACATTTCGACGTCCTTGACGATGACCATCTCGTCGTAGGTCACGGTGAACAGGGCTTTTTTAAGCATGGCTTCGGGATCGTCCTTGTAGCCCTTGGTCAGGAACTCATAGGCTTTGTGGACGCGCTGTGGCGTGCGCACCAACCCTTCGCGGGCCGGGTCCTCGCCCAGACGGACAATCATTTCACGCACCAGTTCTTCAAAGCTGGCGCTGGTTAAAGTTGGGTTTTCGACGGTGGAAGCCATTGGTCTATTTGTAATTTGGTAATTGGGTAATTTTGTAACTTAAGAAGCGGAATGCCGCGGGTTTTTAAATTACAAAATTTCAAATTACCAAATTACAAAATCCTCCCATATTCAAACGAATTTTTCATGGTTTCTTCGATCCGTACCTTCTCCAGATGAGCCTGCGGGAAGCCGCGTCGCAAAATATCGTAGATCACGATGCAAAGGTTTTCCGTGGTCGGCACAATCTCGGTAAATTCTTTCACCAGATTCAAATTCTGGTGGTCGAAGCGTTCCAGCACCTGGCTACGCACAAAACCGTCGAGCTCCACCAGATTGCACACCATGCCGGTGCGCGGATCGACCTGGCCACTGACCGTGACTTCCAGCACATAGTTGTGCCCGTGCCCATGCGGGTTATTGCACTTACCGTAGGTGCGGCGGTTCTCCTCCGCCGACATCGTGTCGTTATGCAGCCGGTGCGAGGCGGAAAACAAGTAGCGCCGGTTCAGATAAGCTTTCATGCTTCCCCGTAAAAGTCCGCGAACAAATCGGGCATCTCATAGACCCGCACGCGGTGGAGTTGGGCCTTGTTCAGTTTGGGGGCCAGGCGCTGCCAGATCACGATGGCCAGGTTCTCGGTAGTGGGAATCTGGGTGAAGAACTCGGGGACCTCCTTGTTTAAAAAGCGGTGGTCCATGGCGTCGAGCACTTCCCGGTCCAGAATGTCCTTCAGTTCCTTCAGGTCCACCACAAAACCCGATTGCGGATCGACATTCCCCTTCACCGTAACTTCCAGGGTGTAATTGTGGCCGTGGCCGTTCGGGTTATTGCACTTGCCGAAGATGCGCAGGTTTTCTTCCGCGGAGAATTCGGGGTTGTGGTAGTAGTGCGAGGCGGCGAATTCGGCTTTGCGTGTCAGATAAACCATGCTTTCCTCAAAAACAGCTCCGGCACCCGCCCCTTAGGCCCCCTGCTGGGGATAGGAACGGCCCTTCCAGGTCACGCCCTTTCTTTGGTATGCCTGGGTGGAGCGAAGCAGCAGCCAGGAAAATAAGGGCAGCCCCAGCAGCGCCAGAAAATTTGCCCCTCCAGAAAAATGGGCCCGGCCGATTCTTCGGAAGAAAAGGGCCGCGGTGGCCAGGAAAATCCCCGCCCCGACCCCTGACATCCTATAAACACCATGATACCAAGAGGCTGCCGCCAGGATGGGGCTGGCCAGCAGCACCAGGAACTCCCCGGCCCGTACTGCGGCCAGACGCCGGGGATGCGGAAATAGCACGGCCAGGTTCTTGGTCCACCCCTCCCGCAGCTGGGCAAAGTTGCGATACATCCGGGTACGCACCACGTCGCCGCCGAAGCGAAAAAAGATACGCCGGCCGGATTGCTTGACGTTACGCGCCAGGGCCACATCTTCCAGCAGGGTGGAGGCAATGGCCGCGTGCCCGCCCACTGCGTCATAAGCCTCGCGCGAGATCAATAAATACTGGCCATTGGCGGCGGCCGCGGGAGAAGCCGGATCACTGACTTCGGAAGGCCGATAAGTCCCTGCCAACTCGGCAAACACCACCGGCATGATGGCCTTCTCCCAAAAGCTTTCCACGATCTGTTCCGGAGAATAGGAAAGCAAGGCGGCGTCTTTCGCCTGGGCTTCCGCCAGCGCCCGGGCCAGAGACCCGGGAAGGTGGACGGTATCGGCGTCGGTGAACAGGAGCCAGCTCCCCCGCGCCTCCTTGGCGCCAGCGGTCACGGCGTTGTTTTTGCCGGTCCAGCTTCCCATGAGAGGGGGCGGAGTGACCATGCGCACCCCGGAGAAGGATTGCGCAATTTCCCGGGTGCGGTCGGTGGAGGCATCGTCCACCACCAGAATTTCGAAGCTTACGCCCGTTTGTCCGATCAGCGACTGCAGGCAGGCTCCCAAGCAAGCTTCTTCATTGCGGGCCGGCACAATCACCGATACCACGAGAGGCAACGAGGCTTGGGGAATGGCCGGCATCTTCCTGGGCTAAAACGGTTATTATAGCTAGGTGCTCAGGACTCGCTTATTCGCACAGCTGATCACTCTGGGGCTGCTGCTGGCTCTGGCCGCGTGCAACCGGAACTCCAAACCGCCCCGCATCGGCGAGCCCGCCCCCGACTTCACCGTGCAGGACAGCGACCGCAAGGTTACGCTCAGCGAACTTCACGGCCAGGTGGTGGTGCTCAACTTTTGGGCCACGTGGTGTCCACCCTGTGTTGAGGAAGTCCCCTCCCTGGTCCGCATGCAAGAACAATTGAAGGACAAAGGGGTGATCGTGCTGGGAGTGAGTCTGGACGAGGACGAAAATGCCTACCGCAAGTTCCTCAAGGACTACAACGTGAATTTCCTCACGGTGCGCGATGTAAACCAGAAATCGAACGCTCTGTATGGCACCTTCAAGTTCCCCGAGACCTATATCATCGACCGCAACGGGGCCATGCGGCGCAAGTTCATCGGCGAGGTCAACTGGACCCAGCCGGAGATCGTGGACTATCTCAGCAAGCTTTAGGCGGAGTTTTTCCAAACCTCTTGGTCACCCCTAAGCCGCTGACGATTCAGGGATATCCCAAATTTATCTTTCCTGCTGTAAACCCCGCCGGCCAAAATGTCGTCTGTACAAGTAGCAGTCCAAAAAGCCGTGGAAACCGTACTGACCACAACCTTGAGCGCGCCAACAGAAATACAAACTGAGGCCTTCGCTCCGGAGCGCTTTGATGAGATCGTCCGGCTCCACCAGAAGCGGGTGTATCGGGTGGTCTATCTGCTGGTGCGCGACCATGATGTTGCCGGCACTCTGACGCAGGAGTGCTTTCTGCGCGCCTACCAGAAGCGCGCCAGCTTTCGCGGCGAATGCCGCCTCGACACCTGGCTGCTGCGGATTGCGGTGAATCTGGCCCGCGATCACGGCAAGAACCGCCGTGCCTCGTTCTGGCGGAAATTGATTGGACTGGAAGAGAGCGGAGAAGCGGCCGCGAATGCCGCTTCCGCCTGGCCCTCCCCGGAAAGAGTCTTGCTGGGACGCGAGGAACTGAAGCAGGTCTGGAATGCGACGGCCGGTCTGTCGCCGCAGCAGCGGGAAATATTTCTTTTGCGCTATGCGGAAGAAATGTCCATCCCGGAAGTGGCCGCGTTGTTGGACTTGAAAGAGGGCACGGTCAAGGCGCAACTGTTTCGCGCCACCGGCAAGATTCGAGAGATTTTGAGGGTCACACCATGAGTTTCATTCGGGAGTTGGGCAGCGACGAATTGATTGATCTGGGACTGAAGAGCGATGAGCTGTTTCTCAAGCCGCAGCTGGAGGATCTGCCGCAGCAATTGCGCCAGGCAACCGAGCATCCAGACAGTTACTGGCAGGGACAAAGGGCCACGATCCGTGCCCGCATTACCCGATCGGAGAAATCGTTGCTGCACCCCGCGCCCATCCTGGCATGGGCCTGCCTTGGCGTGCTCATCGCGGTGGCGCTCTTGGCCTTGCGGGTGGTTCCTTCGCGGGCCATTTCTCCGCTGGCCCAGGGCCACGCGCAACAGGAGTTTCTGCAGCCGGGGGGAAGCGCCGCCCAGAACAGCGCAGTTGATCCCGACCATGAATTTCTGCTGGAGCTGGAAGAAAGCCTGCAGAGCGGCGGGCCTTCGGCCTTAGCTCCGGCCAGCGTATTGGCCCAGGATACCGGCCAGTATTCCCCCTCCCTATCTCATCGCAAGAAGGAGCCTGTACATGAAAACTAGTTGGATTGCTGTGATATTGCTGGCTGTCGCGACTGCCTGGGGGCAGGAGGCGCCAGTCCCCACACCACCCCGCGCCGGCACTGGGCCCGGCCCGATCCATCGCGGAGGTCCCCCCCGGGACAAGTTCTTTGTGCGGCACGACGGCAGCATGGGCAAATGGTGGAAGAACCCGGATACCGCCAAACAACTGCAATTGACGGATGGCCAGGTGGCGCAGCTCGACCAGAAGTTCGTCGAGCATCGCCTCAAGTTGATCGACTACAGCGCCGAGATGCAGAAGCAGGACCTGAAGCTGCAGACCCTGCTCGACGCCGATTCCCCCAATGAGACCCAGGTCGGCGCCCAGGTGGACCAGGTGCTGGCGGCGCGCGGCAAGCTGGAACGGGAGTTCACCATGATGAATCTGGATCTGCGCAAGGTACTCAGTCTGGAGCAGTGGAAGAAGCTCAAGTCCATCCGCGGAGAACGCGGCGGATTTGGCGACAGGATTTTCTTTCACCAGGAATTCCGTGGGCCCGGAGAAGGCCCTATGACCGCTCCCTTGCCTCCCGGTCCCGGCGGAATGGGTGGCCCATCCCCAGATTTCGAATAGGGGCCCTCTACGCACATAGTTGAGGGGGAAGAAAACCGTCCGGAGATCCGGAGCGGCCCGTTGCCCGGGCCTGTTCCAGCCGGGCGGTTTTCTTTTTTTCGCGTGATACACTGAAAACAATTCTCCCAGCGAGGAAATCGGCATGAAATTCGGCGTCCTCATCTTCCCCGGCTCCAATTGCGATCACGACGCGTTCTGGACTATTCAGCAGGTAGCCAAACAGCCGGTGACTTTCCTGTGGCATGAATCGCATGATCTGCAGAACTGCGACGCCATCATTGTGCCCGGCGGTTTTTCCTATGGGGATTACCTGCGCACCGGGGCCATCGCGAAATTTTCGCCGGTCATGGAATCGGTGCGTAAATTCGCCGACGGTGGCGGCCTGGTACTGGGCATTTGCAACGGCTTTCAGATCCTTTGCGAATCCGGCTTGTTGCCCGGCGCGCTTACCCGCAATGTGGGCCTGAAATATGTGTGCAAACCGGTGCACGTCCGCGTGGAGAACAACGACACGCCGTTTACCAACGCCTGCCGCGTGGGCGATGTACTGACCATCCCCATCGGCCACATGGACGGAAATTACTTTTGCGATGACAGCACGCTTGCGGAATTAAAGCGCGATCAGCGCATCATCTTCCGTTACGCGACGCCCTCCGGCGAGATTACCGAAGACGCCAACCCCAACGGCTCCCTGGAAAATATTGCCGGCATTTGTAGTCCGGGACGCAATGTTCTGGGCATGATGCCGCATCCCGAGCGCGCCAGCGAGTCTGAGCTGGGCGGCACGGATGGCTTCCGCATCTTTGAGTCGCTGGTGGGGGCCATGGCGGCCCGCTAGTCCCAACTCACACAGCCGGATTTAATCAAAAGGCGAGTTCTCGTCCCAGGTCTTACACCCGGCGCGGCACATCTTCCGCCCGTCCGCTGGCAATACTGCGATAGGCCGCGTCCAGAATTTCCTGATTTTGCCAGCCTTGCTCCCCCGGCACCGGGTAAGCCATCTTTCCTTCCACCGCCAGGGCAAAAGCATCGACCTGGTTGGCATAGGCGAGAGGATTGGAAACCGTTTCGCTTTCCACAATGGTGTTATTGCGCTTGAGCTGAATTTGGATGGGGTGTTCCACGGTGAGAGCATTGTCGGCGAAAAGCACGCCTTTATCCCCTACAAACTCAAAGGGGGTGCGGTATTCCGCGCGAAATGAGACCAGCACGGAAGCCAGCAGGCCACGGGAAAATTCCAAGGTCAAAGCCGCTGCGGACTCGACCGTCCCGGAACCGGCGTCGGTGGCCCCGCGGGCGCTGACCCGCTCGACTTCATCCTGCAAAATGTAACGCAAGGTATCCACGCAGTGAACGCCAATATCGGCGATCGGGCCGCCTCCCGCCACCGCGCGGTCGTTCAGCCACTTGCGGGGATGCGAGGGGTCTGCCAGAAAGGAAAACTCCCCGCGGGCGAAGATGGGACGTCCAATCTGCCCCTCGGCCAGACGCTCGCGCAAGCGGCGAGTGCTCTCCTCGAAGCGGAAGACTTGGGCCACGCCAAACAGCAGATTGGCGCGCCGCGCGGCTTCGATCATCTGCCGGCATTCGTCGGCATTCACGGCCACCGGTTTCTCGCAGAGCACCGGCTTGCCGCATTGCAGGGCCAGCAGCACATCCTGCAGATGGCAGGCATTCGGCGTGGTCACGAAGACCGCGTCCACATCCGGACAGCGGCACAGGGCCTCGGCCGAATCAAAGGCGTGCGGGATCTGAAATTGCCGCGCCGACTCCTCGGCCTTGGCGCGATCCCGGCGGGAAAGCGCGGTCACACGGCAATGCGAGGACCTGCTGAAGCCCGGCATCATCCGTTTCACCGCGTGCAAGCCAAATCCCAGGATCCCGAAGTTCACCATAAGCAGCCGACACTCCCTGTCATTGCACGGCCACCACAGACGTAGGCACAAAACCTATATTCAGCGAGGAGCCGGTGCTTTGCAGCGCCCCCGTGCTGGAGAAGGTAAATGCCGTCACCGTCTTGGCGGTTTGGTTGCAAACCAGCAGCCGCTTGCTCCCTGCATCCATGGCGATATAGGCCGGCCCTTCCGAAGTCGCAAAAGGCGAGCTGGTGATCTCGGTCAAAGCGCCGGTGGTCGAATCGAAGGAGAAGGCGGAAATGTTGTTGGAATTCTTGTTGGCCACGTACACCACCCCGCCCGCGGAAACGACCAGCGAGGAGGGGGCGTTCTTGGTGGTGTAAGGTGAGGCGGAAATAGCGGTCAGTGCCCCGTTGCTCGCGATGGTAAGCACCGAGAGGGTATTGTCGAGCGAGTTGGCCACAAAAAGGAATTTGCCATTGGCATCGCTGGCCAATGCCGCTGGCCCATTGCCCACCACAAAGGGCGAACCTGGCACCAGCTGCAGCCCTCCGGAGGAGTCTACCGAATAGGCGGAGACCAGCGCAGCATTGACGTGGGCGACATATAAATACTGCCCCGAAGGCGTCAACGTCATGGCTACCGGGCTAAGCACGGTAGTAAAGGGCGATCCCGCCACCTGCGTCAAGGCCCCATCCGATCCCACGCTATATACGGAAACGGTATTGGAGAGCGTGTTGGCCGCAAAAAGCAGATTGCCGGCTGGGTTGAGGGTCAAAAAGGAAGGCGTGATGCCCGTCGGTGTGCGAGGCATTACCTCGGTCAAAAAGCCGCTTTGACTGTCCACCTTGAGCACCGAGATGGTGGCTTCCCCCTGGTTGGCCACGTAGAGATATTTGTGGGAGGGATGGGCCACGATCGAAGTCGGCGAAGTCCCGGCCGTAAAGGGCGAGGAGAAAATGCTGGTGAAACTGCCCGAATCATCGTTGACGCGAATCCCGGTGACGCCATTCACCGAGGGCACCGTGACATACAACGCATGGTTGGCCCCGCCCGACAACGAGACGGAGCTGCACCCGGACAGCATGACCAACAGCAGTCCGGGAAGCAAAGTACGCAATGCTTTCATACACACCATCGAATTCCTTTCAGGATCGGCCGCAGGGAGGGTCTAGGGTTCCGGCAGTTTTTCCCGTTTGCGGATCGACATTCGGCCACCCAAATGAAAGATGATTCCGGTGGTGACACGAAGGTTGTTTTCATTGGTATCGAAACTATGGGTATTGAGATAGTCCACCTGCAGGGCCCGCCAGGAGAAGCGCCGGTTGATGTTCCAATCCACACCCGCTCCGGCGGAATAGGCGCGTCCGCTGCTGGTGGCCGGGCCATAGGTCTCCACGTGGGTCTTGCCCTTGCCGAAAAGCCCTTGGACGAAGATGGTGGCGTTGCCGTGATGGAAAGAAAGCTGGGGGCCCGCCAGGGCGCTGTAGGCACGGATGGGACTTCCCCATCCTCCGCCCACCTCGCCCACCACCCCGAAGTTCGGGGTCAGGTTGAAGGTCAGGGCGGCTTTCCCGCCGCTCAGGGTGGTACTGTCGGCGAAACCCAGCTTGGCGCTGTCATAGCGCCAGTAGGTGTATCCGCCCATAACCTCGAAGCGGGAAACCTCCTGCGCGCCGGCAGAGACGGCCAGAAGGCACAGAAAGAACAGTGGCGCTAGGGCCAGTCGTTTGGTTGACATAGAGAGTTTGCTAATTCCTATGATGCGGCTCCTCCGCTCGATCGTTACTCATCTGTAAGGATAAAACATAAAAAACAATAGCGACAATGCGGCCAGCACCCATAATCCTGGCTGCACCTCGCGCGCCCGCCCCGCAATGACCTTCCCGATAGGGTAAAGCAGGAAGCCCGCCGTGATGCCAACCCCTACGTTATAAGTAAAGCTCATCAGGGCCACCGTGGCAAAAGCCGGAATCAACTCGGTCAAATCGTCAAACCGGACCTTGGTGATGGGGGAAAGCATCAGCAGGCCGACAATCATCAGGGCCGGGCCGTAGGCATGCGGGGGGACCGCCCCCAGAAAAGGCGCGAAAAACAGCGTTCCGGCGAAGCACAGCGCGGTCGTCACGGCGGTCAGGCCGGTGCGTCCGCCGGCTTCCACCCCGGCCGCCGACTCGATAAACGCGCCCGCCGTGGAAGTGCCCATCAGGGAGGCAAAGATGGTGGCCAGTGCGTCCGCCAGCATGGGACGCTCGATTTGCGGGAGATTGCCGTTTTCATCCAAAAATCCCGCCCGCGCCGAAACCCCGATCAGCGTCCCCATGGTGTCGATAAAGGCCATGATGAAAATGGTCAGCACAATGGGAAAGAACCCCCAACTCAGGACGCCGTGAAAATCCAGCTGCCCCACGATCGGGGCCGGATTGGGGGGCAGACTGACCCAGGAGGCCGGCGGCGGCGCCTGCCGGGTGAGGAAGGCCAGGAACGTGGTGGCCAGAATCCCCACCAGAATGGCCCCGGGAAAACGGCGGATCATGAGCCCGGCAATCAGCAGGAAGCCGAAGACGGAGATCAGGACCGAAGCAGAATTGAGCCGGCCGGGTTCCAGCGGCACCCCCGAACCAGCAGTGACAATCCCCGATTGCAAGAGGCCGATAAAAGTCAGGAACAGACCAATGCCGACGGCGAAACTGTAGCGCAAAGCCGGCGGCACGGCGTCCACCAATCGCTGCCGCAAGCGCAGGATGGTCAGCGCCGCAAAGATGACCCCCGCAATGAACACCGCGGCCAGCGCCTTTTGCCAGGGATATCCCAGGGCCTTCACCACGGTGAAAGCGATAAATGCGTTTTCTCCCATGTAAGGAGCGATGGCGAAGGGCCGGTTGGCATAGAGGCCCATGAGCAGCGTGCCGAAGATTGCCGTCAGGATGGTTGCCACCGTGGAGGGGCCTAGAGGAATTCCCGCTGCGGCAAGAATGGCGGGATTCACCGCCACAATGTAGGACATGGTGGCAAAGGTGGTGAGTCCGGCCACCACCTCGCGCCCCCAGGTGGTGCCGGCGCGCTGCAGCCCGAATGGTTCCCTCCAGCGTTCTGGCATGGCAGAGCAGGATATCGCGAGCGGGGGAAGGAACCAAGTTGGATTTGCGCGGCGGACCCTCCTGCCGGCCCTTACGGCAAAGCCTCGTCCCGTCGGGCCGGCCGGGTGCTTTCTTGCTATACAATCCTTGTCGACCAAAACGCCATGAAAACCAAGTTTGCTTTGCTTGCCTGCCCTTTGCTCTTATCGGGAATCCTGTTGGCCCAGTCCGGAGTTGGCATGAGCGCCCAGGCCCGTGCCATCCATGATTCGGCCCTCATCGTCGACACTCACGCCGACACCCCGCAGCGCTTCGTGGACGAAGGCTATGACATCGGCAACACCGATCCCAGGGACGTCGGCCACATCAGCCTGGACAAAGCCCGCGCCGGCAATCTGGGGGCGGAATTTTTCTCCATTTGGGCGGAGCCGGAGACCAACCAGGGCCACTTCGCCAAGCGCACCCTGGACCTGATCGACTCGGTGTATGAACAGGCCGCGCGCCATCCCGACCGGATGATGATGGCGTACTCGGTCGCCGATATAGAACGCGCCCACAAAGAACACAAGCTGGCTGCGCTCATGGGCATTGAAGGCGGCCACTCCATTGAGAACGATATTCGCCTGCTGCGCGATTTCTATCGCCTGGGTGTGCGCTACATGACATTGAGCTGGTCCAACAGCAACGAATGGGCCGACTCCTCGGGCGACATCAATGACGCCAAAGTCCCACATCACAACGGCCTGAGCGATTTCGGCAAGGACGTGGTCCGCGAGATGAACCGCCTGGGCATGCTGGTGGATATTTCCCACGTCTCGGACAAGACCTTCTGGGACACCCTGGCCACCACGAAGGCCCCAGTCATCGCCTCGCACTCCTCGGCGCGGGCCCTGACCAACCATCCCCGCAACATGACCGACGACATGCTGCAAGCGGTCGCCAGGAATGGCGGCGTGGTGCAGGTGAATTTCTACAGTGCGTTTCTCAGCGATGACTTCCGCAAGGCGGCCGAAGCCCAGAAGAACGCCTCCGAGGCGGCCGTCAAAGCCTACGTGGAGCAGCAAAAAGCCGCCGGGAAAACCGTGACCTACCTGGATATTGACCGCATCGAACGCGAGTGGAATGCGAAAATTCCCCGCCCGCCGCTGAAAGTCTTGATCGACCACATCGATCATGTCGCCAAAGTGGCCGGCGTGGACCATGTGGGCCTGGGATCGGACTTCGACGGCGTCAGTGGCGCCACCCCCCAGGGCATCGATTCGGCCGCTGATCTGCCGAAAATCACCCAGGCCTTGCTGGACCGCGGCTACAGCGCCGACGACATCCACAAGATTCTGGGGGGCAATTTACTACGTGTATTCCGCACAGCCGAAAAAGTGAGCCGGGAGCTGCAAGCCGGCACTTCCAGGTAGCGGGCTGGCGTAAAATATCCCGTTGCCCTGACGCGGATTGTGCCGCTGGCAACGCGTTTGCCTCGGCATGCGTCGAAGGCAAGGTGAGGAGGAATGCATGATATCCAGATTCTGTGCTGTGCTCGGGCTGGGCTTTTCCCTGACCGTCCTGGGATGGTCGCAAGCCGCAGCCCCCAAGAAGCCCATTTCCCCGGCCCGGCCGGCCGCCCCGGCAACGACGACTTCAGCCAATCCCGTGGCCGTCATCAATACCACAGTAGGTAAACTGACCTGCACCCTGTTTGAGAAGCAGACCCCGGTCACGGTGGCCAATTTCATTGGCCTGGCCTCCGGCACCAAGGACTGGAAAAACCCCGCCAGTAAGGTCACCAAGCACGGGGTTCCTCTATACGATGGAACGATTTTTCACCGTGTGATTCCCGACTTCATGATCCAGGGCGGCGACCCTGCCGGCAACGGATCGGGCGATCCCGGCTACAGTTTCAAAGACGAAATCGTGTTGCCCGCCCTGACCTTTGATCGTCCCGGACGTCTGGCCATGGCCAACTCCGGCCCCAACACCAATGGCTCGCAGTTCTTCATCACCGAGGTGGCGACACCCCACCTTAACGGCCGCCATACGATCTTTGGGCAGTGCGACGATGCCAGCGTCGCGCTGGTCAAACAAATCGCGCGCATGGGCCGCGATCCCAGCAATGACCGGCCGTTTCATCCGGTCAAGATCACCCATATTGCGATCGTGCGCGGCCCGGCGGCGGCCGCTCGCCCGGCTACGGGAGCACGTCCCGCAGCCAAGACGACTCCCGCGAAACCGGCAGCGAAGCCAGCCACTCCGCAATAACGGAAGTCATTCAAGCTTGGCTTCAAGCCCAAACGACCAAAGACGAACGACCAACGACTGTTTACGAAAGGATTTCTATGTCCCGCCAACCCGGCACCTACGCAGTGTTCACGACCTCCGAAGGCACCATCGTGTGCCGCCTGTTTGAGAAAGAAGCCCCCAAGACCGTCGCCAACTTCACCGAGCTGGCGGAAGGCAAGCGCGAGTGGTCGCATCCCGTATCGCGCAAGAAAAGCTCCGACAAGCTCTACGATGGGACCATTTTTCATCGCGTGATCCCCAACTTCATGATCCAGGGCGGAGATCCGGCCGGTACCGGCTTTGGCGGCCCCGGGTATCAGTTTGAGGATGAGACCAAAGGCTCTCCCCACAAGTTTGACAAGCCGGGGAAACTGGCCATGGCCAACGCCGGCCCCAACACCAATGGCTCGCAGTTCTTCATTACCGTGGCCCCCACCACCTGGCTCACCGGTAATCACACCATTTTTGGCGAGGTGGTCGAGGGATATGAGGTGGCGGAAAAGATCGTGAATGTGCCCCGCAACCGTCAGGACAAGCCGAACAAGGATGTAGTGGTGCAGTCGGTGGTGATTGAGAGGGTGTAGCGGACACAAAATACCAACAAAAAATCCCGCCTATGGGGCGGGATTTTTCACATCGCTAAATATCCTTACACCCCGATCACGGCCACCAGCTCCTTCACCGCCTCGGCGCTCTTGTTGAGGGCGGCCTGTTCGTCGGCCGTCAGTTTGATTTCGATGATCTGCTCTATGCCCTTCGCGCCCAGCTTCACCGGCACGCCAACATAAAGCCCTTTGATCCCATACTCGCCTTCCAGATAGGCGGCGCATGGCAGGATTTTCTTTTTGTCTTTGAGGATCGCCTCGACCATCTCCGTCACGGCGGCCGACGGCGCATAGTACGCCGAGCCGGTTTTGAGATACTTCACAATCTCGGCGCCGCCCTCGCGGGTGCGCTGCACCAGGGCTTCCAGCCTGGTCTTTTCGATGAGCTCCGTGATGGGGATGCCGGCGACCGTCGAGTAGCGCGGCAGCGGCACCATGGTGTCGCCGTGTCCGCCCAGCACAAAGGCGGTCACATTTTCCACGCTGACGTGCAGCTCTTCCGCGATGAAGGTGCGGAAGCGCGAGGAATCGAGCACGCCGGCCATGCCGATGACGCGCTCGCGGGGCAGCCCGGCCATCTTATAAGCCGCCTGCGCCATGGCGTCGAGCGGGTTCGACACGATGATCAGGATGCAATTCGGCGAGTACTGAATGGCTTTGCCGACCACATCTTTCATGATCTTGTGGTTGGTGTGGAGCAGGTCGTCGCGGCTCATGCCCGGCTTGCGAGGAATGCCGGCGGTGACCACCACGATGTCCGAATTCGCGGTGTCGGCATAGTCGTTGGTGCCGATCACGTGGGAGTCGCGCTTTTCGATGGGCATGGCTTCCAGCAGGTCGAGACCTTTGCCCTGGGGCACGCCATCCACAATATCGATCAGGACGACATCGGCTAATTCCTTGGAGGCGATCCAGTGGGCGGCGGTGGCGCCGACGTTGCCGGAGCCTACAATCGTTACTTTTTTACGCATGCACGGTCCTTTTCTTTTGGGCCATGGATCTGACCAATGGAACGGATGAAATCCATGGCGATGTTTTTTACACGGCGCTGGCCGCTACTTCATGTTTTCGATCATGTACGTCGCAAACTCGCTGGTTTTGACCTTGGTGGCGCCCGGCATGAGCCGCTCAAAGTCGTAGGTGACCTTCTTCTGCTCAATGGTGCGCTCCATGCCTTGTTCGATCAGGTCGGCCGCTTCGTTCCACCCCAGAAAGCGGAACAGCATGACACCGGAAAGAATCACAGAACCAGGATTGATCACGTCCTTGTCGGCATACTTGGGGGCCGTGCCGTGGGTCGCCTCAAAAACGGCATAACCGGCGCCAATGTTGGCGCCCGGCGCAATGCCCAAACCACCCACCTGGGCGGCGCAGGCGTCGGAGATGTAGTCCCCGTTCAAATTCGGGGTCGCCAGCACCGAATATTCCTCCGGCCGGGTCACGATCTGCTGGAAGATAGAATCGGCAATACGGTCGTTGATCATGAGTTTCTTCTTCCACGCTCCCTTGCCATGCGTGGCGTAGATCGTATCCAGCACCGATTTCACTTCCTTGTAGATCGACTGGCGGAATTCCGGCGGAGCGAATTCCAGGCCGGGCTCGATCAGGGCCGCATTTTCTTCCACCGTCAGATTGGGGTTCTTATCCTTGTTGTCGAGGATCCAGCTCTCGTTTTCGGTGACGACCTGGTCGCGGAACTCCTGCGTCGCCAGCTCGTATCCCCACTTGCGGAAGGCGCCTTCGGTGAACTTCTGAATGTTGCCCTTGTGAACCAGAGTGACGCTCTTACGTCCTTGGCGCAGGGCCTCTTCAATGGCCATACGCACCAGGCGTTTGGTCCCGGTGATGGAGATAGGCTTGATGCCCACGCCGGAATCCAGGCGAATCTGCTTCTTGCCGCCCTTGAGCATTTCTTTGTTCAGGAACTCGATGAGCTTGGCGGCTTCCGCAGTTCCCTGCTCCCACTCCACCCCGGCATACACATCCTCGGTGTTCTCGCGGAAGATGATGATGTCCATGCGTTCAGGATGCTTCACCGGGGAAGGCACGCCCTTGTAGTAACGCACCGGGCGGACGCAGGAATAGAGATCGAGGGTCTGGCGCAGGGTGACGTTCAGCGAGCGGATACCGCCGCCCACAGGCGTGGTCAAAGGTCCCTTGATGGCGACACGGAAATCGCGAATGGCCGTGACCGAATCTTCCGGCATCCAGGTATCGAACTTCGCCTTGGCCTTTTCGCCGGCGAAGACTTCGTACCACACCACGCGGCGCTTGCCCTGGTAAGCCTTGTCGACTGCCGCGTCGAACACGCGCTGCGAAGCCTTCCAGATATCTCGGCCGGTTCCGTCTCCCTCGATAAAGGGAATGATCGGATTGTCCGGCACCTGGTATTGGCCGTTCGCGTATTGGATGGGCGCGCCATTCGTGGGCACAGCCACACCGTTATATGAAGCCATCAGAAACCTCCGTGGGATATGGAAAACCCTTCATTATAAAGGCTGATCAGGACGGCGGGAAAGCAGATTGAAGAAGAACTGGGTATTTTTCGAAGCCAGCTACCGCGTTCTCCGAAGCCTGGAGACCCGCGAAAGCACGCGGCCGGCCTATGGTTGAGCCGGGGATTTTCAGCCCCGGCCCAGCGCAGCGGCACACCTCAGTAACTCGGCAGGAGGCAGCGCGCGCCGATACAATGCAGAAATGCATGACGCCCGGCACACGGCGGGAAAGATATGGAAGGTCGTTGGAGCCGCGATCCTGCTCGTCGCCTCTCTGGCGGCCCAGCAGACGCCGACGGAGCCCCCTCGGTTCGACGCTCCCAGCGCACAGGCGCCGGTCCGCGCGGAAGAACATGCCTTCTGGGACCGCAAAAACGTGCTGCTCTTTACCGGGGTCGGCGTGTTCCGCGGCCTGGACTACGCCTCCACGCGCAACATGCAGGCCCGCGGCCGCGAAGAAATCCTGATTCCCGACGATGTGGTGAACAATACGGCCGGCTTCGCCGCGCTGGAAGCCGCCGGAACTGCCGCGTCCATCGGGCTTTCCTACTGGATGCATCGCACCAACCACCACAAAATTGAACGCTGGGTTTCCATCGTGCACATTGGAGTGGCCGGCTTCGGCGTGGCCCGCAACTATGCGCTGAAATCGAAACATCCGATGGCTGAGTAGACCACTCAGTTCACAGTTTCGCTAAAGGGCCTGGAAGGTCTTGGGCTGCCCCATGGAGTTCTCTGGAATTGGGCATCACTTCCCTACTGCGGGCCGGCGCTTGGGGGACCATTCCCCGGACCGTTGTCCGGCGGGGCGGACAGCGGGACCGGTGTCTTCCTCTGCCGTTCTACCGGCTGGTTGTCCGGCATGTCTTCGCCCGGGCGCTTTAGGCTCGGCGCGTTGGGAGCGCGCGGCTGTTCCGCGGACTGGTCAGCTATCGCAGTCACCGGCTGGAGTTCCAATTCCTTCTCCGTGCGGATGACTTTTTCGCCGTTCACCTTCATCACTTCCACCCGCACTACTTCGTCGCCGACGAAGCGCACGAAATCCACGTCCTGCGGGGGCTGCCCATAGATCCACTCTTCGTATTCCGTCTCGCCGTCCTTCTCGCGGGTCTTGTTGGGGGGGCGGCCTTTGGCATAGATCACCATCTCGCGGTTCATGCCCACCAGCACTTCATGTTTCTGGATCGCTTCTTTGGCTTTGGAAGGGACGGTCTCCAGATAAGCTTCTACCGGGGACTTGGCATTGAAATCAAAGACCGGCCGCAGCAGGTCTTTGAGCTCGTCCGGCTTCATCTCCGGCACATAGTGGTCGAATACCAAGTCCACGTAGGAGCCACGCGGATTGGCGTTGGGGTCGCTGGGGGCCACCGAGGTCATGGATCCGCCGGCCCCGACCTGAATGCGCTGGTACCATTTCTGCTTCTTGACCGGCCCGCCGTTGATCTCAAAGCGGATGCGATCGTCCTTCACCTGAATGGCGCTGATCATGGCCCGGTCGCCCGGCTTGACCGCCGGTCCCCACATGGCAATGAGTTGCTGGATTTCGTCCCCGCTGGGGGTCAGACCGCCATCTTTCAGGGTCAACCCCTTCTTCCCCATGGGAAACGGCGTGCGGATATACACCAGCTCCGAGGTAAAGGCGCGAATGAGGTCCATGCGGGTCTGTCTGGACATGCGGGGAGCATCGCCGGCCTGGGCCACGCACACCATCACCACAGGCAGCAGGAAAGCGAGAGCGCGGCGTGACTTCATGGCAACACCCCGGGCGGGACCCTCAACAAATTATAGTCCCCGGAGAAAAGGCGCAGAAGGGCCATCTTGCCGGGGGGTCAGTCCGTTCGCGAGCCACCGGTGTAGACCATCTCGACCACGGTGCAATCGTCGCTCAGGGGCGTGCCCCCACAGAAATCCGCAATCGCCGTGAACACATCGGTCAGTGCGCCTCCCTTGGCCGCCACCTGCTCCAAGCGCTCGTTATCGAAGAAGTCTCCCACGGCGTTCTCCGCCTCCGTGACCCCGTCGGTCACCAGCAGCAATTTGTCGCCGGGATGCAATACGGCGCGGTCGCTGGAATAACTGGCATCGGCCAGCAGGCCCACGGGAAGATTGCCGTGACTGGGACGGATGACCTCGTTATTGCACACCAGCAGCGGAGGCACATGGCCGCAATTCACATACTCCAGTTCCCCATCGCGGCCCAGGCGGGCGATCACCAGCGTGGCGTACTTTTCTCCGATATGCTTGTGGGTGAAGAAGCGGTTTACGGCGGAAACGATGTCGGTCAGTCCCATGCCGGCGCTGAGCTGGGAATAGATCATGCCCTGCAAAGTCGAGGCCAGCAGGGCGGCCGAGACCCCCTTGCCGCTGACGTCGGCCAGGACCACCGCCAAACCATGGTCGGTGCTCACGGCATCGAAGAAGTCCCCGCCTATCTCTTTACAAGACAGGTTCTTGCCATCCATACGGGCGAAGGGGACCTCGGGAATGGTCACCGCCATCAAGCCCTGCTGAATAGACGCGGCAATGGACAGCTCCTGCTGGTAGCGGCGGGCCTCTTCCTCGGCCTGCACCAGGCGCGCATTTTCCACTAGCGACGCGGCTTCTGTCGCGATGGCGCGCAGAATGTCATTGCTTACGCTGGTGATATCGCGCGAAGCAAAACGGGAATCCAGATAGAGCACGCCCATGGCCTCATCGGAAGGCGCTGCCTGCGCACCCCGCGTGGCCTGCACCTGCGGCTTGCGCAAGGGGATGCAGATCACGGTCCGCAAATCAAAAGCCACGATGCTTTGCCGGCCCGACAAGTCAAGCGACTGGCTGGTGTCGGTAATCATGAATTCGGAGTTCGACTTCAGCGCATCTTCCAGGATGGAGTGGGAGATGGTCTTGTCATCCAACAAGGGCTCGCCCTTGGCGTTGCGTCCCGCGGCCAGGCGAAGTGTGCCGTCCTCGCTCTTGAGAAAAATGAAGGCCCGCTCGGCCCGCGTCAGGGTCAGCGTGACATCCAGCACCGTGACCAGGATTTCATCCAGAACTCCGCTGGTATTCAGCTTGCGCGCCGCCTCCAGAAACAGAGTCAGCTTCTCCAGATCGGTGGTCTCGGTCGAGATGTGGATCCCGGAAATCTGGCTGAGGAAGTCGCGCGCCGTGTTCGACGAGGGATGGTAGGGATGAAAGATGACGTAAGAGGTATCGCGAATGCCAAATTCCAGCCGGTCGTTGCGCTCCAGGACCTTGCGTTCGACCCGCTCTCCATTGACGAAGGTCCCATGCTTGCTGCCCTGGTCGACCACGGAAAACTGGCCGATCTCGGAAACAATGGCGGCGTGATCGCGCGATACCCGCGGATCGGCAATCACCAGGTCTTTGTCCACCTTGCGGCCCACGGTGAAGGGCGAGCGGTCGAGATTGAGGGTGCGCTGTTCGTTCCCTTGAACAAAAATCAGTGTGGGAAACAGGCCGGATCCACTTTGCGAACTTGAGTTGGTGAGGCTTGGAAAGCTCATGCCGAGTCAGGCCAACGGCGCCGTGCAGCTATTGTAACCGCGGGGAGCGCAGTGTGGGCCGCTTCTTTTCCTTGCGCCAGACGCCATAAACCAGGGTGTGCGGTCTTACACCGTGCGGCGATAAGCGGCGATGGCTTGGGCCTCGCTGTCGTAGACCTCAAACACCGTCACCAGCTTGGTGATCTGTAGAACGTCGCGCAGGCGCTGGCCCAACCCAGCCAGCTTGATGTCCGCCCCTGCCGAACGGGCGGAAGAATAGGCGCCCACCAGCATGCCCAATCCGCCGCTATCAATGTAGCTGACGCCGGAAAGGTTCAGTACGATTTGCCGGGTCGAAGTGAGCAGATCTTTCAGGGTGCCCCGCAACGCGGTCGACTCTTCGCCGAACACGATACGGCCTTGGCCGGAAACCACGGTCACGCCGTCCACCACGCGCGTATCCAATTTTAGGCTCATAGACTCCTCCCAGCTGCTTGCGAATCGAGGCCGGAAAAGACTACCGCTGCCACCTGGGGAAATGCAAGCTCACGCCTGCCCAGGGCCAGAGGGCGCGACGCCACACAGAGCCTTGCTACCCCTCGACTTGCCTCTGTGGAACGTCGCGCCCGCCCTGCTGAGAGCTTTTTAACAATCAGTCGTAATATTCCAGCCCGAGGTGCGTGATCAACTCCTCGCCCTTCAGGTGGCGCAGCGTGTTCTTCAGCTTCATCGACTGAATGAACAGATCATGTTCGGGATAGAGCCCGGGCACGGTCATGGGCGACTTGAAGAAGAAGCTGAGCCATTCCTGAATGCCGATGCCGCGCAATTCCGGGGTCCGCTTGGCCAGATCCAGGAACAGAACCAGGTCGAGCACGATCGGAGCGGCCAGAATGGAGTCCCGGCACAGAAAATCGACCTTAATCTGCATGGGATAGCCCAGCCAGCCGAAGATGTCGATATTGTCCCAGCCTTCCTTATTGTCGCCCCGCGGCGGGTAATAGTTAATGCGGACTTTGTGGAAGATATTGTTGTAAAGCTCGGGGTATAGGTCGGGCTGCAGGATATGCTCCAACACGCCCAGCTTGGACTCTTCCTTGGTCTTGAAGGAATCGGGGTCATCCAACACTTCGCCGTCGCGGTTGCCCAGAATATTGGTGGAATACCATCCGCTGACGCCCAGCAGGCGCGCTTTGAAGCCCGGGGCCAGGATGGTCTTCATCAGGGTCTGGCCGGTCTTGAAGTCCTTGCCGCAAATGGGGGCTTCGTTCTGCCGCGAGAGTTCCAGCATGACCGGCAGGTCCACGGTGAGGTTGGGAGCGCCGTTGGCGAACGGTACCCCTTCCATCAGGGAGGCGTAGGCATAGATCATCGAAGGGGCAATGGCTTCGTCGTTCTTGAGCAGCGCCTTCTCAAAGGCCTTCACGTTCTGGTGGGCCGCCGTAGGCTGCAGGAAAATTTCCGTCGAGCCGCACCACATGGTCACCAGACGGCTGGCGCCCGAGGACTTCTTGAACTGACGGATGTCGTCGCGCACCTGCTCCGCCAGGTCCATCTTGTTCTTGCCCTTCTTGACGTTCTTGCCGTCCAGCTTCTTGACGTAGTTGCGGTCAAAGACGGCCTTGCGCGGCTTGATCGAGCTGAGGAAGGGCTTGATCTGGTTGAGCAGCGAGCTCTCCAGCACGCCGGCTTTGGACGCGGCGGTGTACATATCGTCTTCGAAGAGGTCCCAGCCGGTGAAGACCAGGTCGTTCAATCCCGCCAGCGGCACAAACTCCTTCACCTTAGGCGAGCGCGACTCGGTACGCTTGCCTAAGCGAATGGTGCCCATCTGGGTGAGAGAGCCAATCGGCTTGGCCAGTCCCTTGCGCACGGCTTCGACGCCGGCCACGAACGTCGTGGCCACCGCGCCCATGCCGGGAATCATGATGCCCAGCTTTCCCTTGGCGGGTTCAATCTTGCTGGCGCCCTGGTTCTTTACTTCGACGATTGCGCTCTTCTTCTTTGTAGCCATGGATGTGCGGCTTCCTTGTTGGTTCTGGAGATGTGAGGCAAACGGATATGTTCTCTCACCTGACATACAAATTGCAAATAAAGCACGGGGAAATGGGCGGATTTCAGTTGATTAGAAGAAATCCAGCAGCGAACGGCGCGCCCGGGCGGGTCAAAAGCCGTTCACCCATTCTCATCCGCGTTGGCACGAGCTTCCCAGCCGGGTGGCAGATTGCCGGCCACCGAAACGCTCCCGCTAACAGGAACAGGTCAAGTGCCACGCGAGGGTCACTCGACGGTCTTAATCGGCAGGTCCCAGTGGGCCTCCAGGATCTCAAAGCGGCGCTGCTCTTCTTTCCCGTAAGTCTCCTGGTCGGGATAAAGCTGCTTTTTCAGCCCTTCCTCGTCGAAGGGCTCGTTGGCCACGGTGGCATTCTTGAAGACGATAGTGACGCGATAGTCCCAACGTCCGTCTTCGGTAGTGTGGTAGCGCGGCTGGTCGATCCAGACCTTGAGCAACCGTCCCAGTTCGACTTCCTTCTTCAGCAGCGGATAGTGGTTCTTCTTGAACAGGCGCAGGAATTCTTCGGCGTGTCCCCACTTGGCCTTGTAGTAATACTCCACGACAAACGGCTGACCGGTCGGCGCTGGGGCGCTTTGGGCCAGGCTGGGAACAACCATGGCGAGAATCAGTGCAGACAGGCAAACGAAGCGTTTCACAAGTCTCTCCTTGTGCTGAGGTTGTACACCAGGAGAAGCAGCCGGTCAAAAAATCGCCGCGGATTGACGCGGATTACCACGGATTTAAATGCGTCTGCGGATCGAGAGAGAAATTGGGCTGCGGACGTGCCGCTACTCAGCGGAGCGCAGACGGTTTTTCCAGTGGGAGCGGATGAAGTAGATGGCGCCCGCCAACAGAATGACGCCGATCACGGCATCGAACTGGTGGAAGTATTTGCCGATCTCGCGCCAGTTCTGCCCCAGCTTCATGCCGACATAGGCCAGCCCGTAGCACCAGGGCCAGGAGCCCAGGAAGGTGTAGATGTGGAAGCGGCCGCGCGGCATGCGGGCAATGCCGGCAGGCAGCGCGATGAAGGTGCGGATCACCGGCAGCAGGCGGGCGATGAAAACCGCCAGATATCCCCAACGGGCGAAAAAACGGTCCGCCCAGTCGAGTTCGCGGTGGGTCAGAAGAATCCAGCGGCCATAACGCTCGACCAGCGGCCGCCCCCCGTAACATCCGATCTCGTAGGCCACCAACGAACCCAGGTTACAGCCGATAGCGCCCGCGGTCGCCACCCATAACAGGTTCATGCTGCCTTCGTACACCAAATATCCAGCGAAGGGCATGATGAGTTCCGAGGGCAGCGGAATGCAGGCCGACTCAATGCCCATGAGGATAGCGACTCCGGCGTAGCCAGTGGTGGCGATGACGGCCTTAATAAACACGAAAACGACGGCTAGGATTTTTTCCGTCATGCTGGCTGGTCGCTCTCAGGTAGGAAGTCCCGGGAAGCCATGGTGCGCTCTAAAACGCGCCTTCCTGGGTAAAGGTATAGCCCGGCAAGCCGGCTCCCTCCGCGCTCTTGGAAACCTTGACGCGCACAGTCGGGGCGTCCGGAGCGGTCAAGCCGGCAGGCCGCAGGACTGCAAATTGGGTGAAGAGCTCGCTATAGAGCTTGGTGACGAGGTAATCCTGGCCATCTGCGTCGTTGCGCCAGACCTGTCCGAGTTGAATGGACTTCACGGCCACAAATCTTCCCTGCCTTGCTGAAATTGGTTCCTCACCAGACTACCTTTGGGGTAACCCGGCGTCAATTACGCGGCGGGTTCCGCAGATTACCAAAGTAGGCGTGGGATGCTACCATGAGGCTCTTTCGGAGAGACCTGTATGGTACGAGGAGTGGTGCCTCGCCAACCCGCCAAAAGTGGCCGCCAGGACCGGGTGCGCACGGCCGCAGCCGGAACCCGCCGGGCCGTAGAGGGAACAAGGGTTCGCAGCAAAATAACGAAGGCTCCCGCCGTGGCGTCGCCGGCAAAAAAGTCCGTCAGCGGCTCCGCTCGCTACAATCCGCTCTCGCCGGAGCGGGTAGCGGAGATCCTCAAACGGCTGAACCAGCTTTACCCCGACGTGACCTGCGCCCTGCACCACAACAACGCATGGGAGCTGGTAGTGGCGACCATTCTCTCCGCGCAGTGTACCGATGTCCGGGTCAATATGGTGACTCCGGGACTCTTTCAGAAATACCCTACCGTGCAACATTTCGCCGCGCTCAAGCCGGAAGAGCTGGAGCCGGACATTCGCTCCACCGGCTTCTTCCGCAATAAGGCCAAGTCCATCGTCGGAGCGGCCAAGAAAGTGGTGGAAGAATTCGGCGGACAGGTCCCCGATGAAATGGACAAGCTGCTTTCCCTGCCAGGCGTGGCCCGCAAGACGGCCAACGTAGTGCTGGGATCGTGGTTCGGGAAGAACGAAGGTGTGGTGGTGGATACCCACGTACACCGCATCTCACGGCGGCTGGAGCTGACCAAGAACGACGACCCGCGTACCATCGAGCAGGACCTGATGAAGGTTATTCCGCGCGACCGCTGGACCCTGTTCTCTCACCAGATCATCTGGCACGGCCGGAAGACTTGCATCGCCCGCAAACCCAAATGCGCCGAATGCTCCCTGGAAAACCTTTGCCACGCCGGCGACAAGACCTGGAGCACAGTCGAGATGCACAAAGCCGCGCACTAGACGTTACTGGCCGCATTTGCACGTTGTCATCCTGACTTTGTCATCCTGAGCGAAGCGAGAAGTTCGCAACGCGAACTTCTCGCGTAGTCGAAGGATCCCTACCGGCAGAATGCTCCCGTGGTCTTGGGCCTTCGGTTGCGATAAAGACAGTTGTGTAAATTGTAGGGATTCTTCGACTGCACCTTTCCTTCGCAAAGCGAAGGAAAGGTTTTGCTCCGAATGACAGCAAGCATCTCCAGGCCTCGGGTGACCACTCAGATTTGCTACACTTTCCTTTCACCACAACTCTTATGCGCCTCGCATGCTTTCTCGCGGCTGTGCTCCTGATTCCCATGAATGTCATCGCTCAAACTGGCTCTCTTCCCGCGCCCCAGGTCATTACCGACCCCAAGCAAATCACCTCGAAGTCCAACGCAAATGTCGAGCAGAGTGAGCAGGGCCTGGCCCTCGAGCGGCTCTATATGACGCGCGCCATCGGGGCCAGCGCCTGGTCGCCCGATGGCAAGAGCGTCGTTTTCGTCTCCAATATCAGCGGGCGGAACAATCTCTGGGTGGTTCCTTCGGCGGGCGGATGGCCCAAGCAGCTCACGGTCAGCGACCAACGCCAGACAGCGCCGGCCTGGTCGTCCACCGGCAAGTGGATCGCCTACATGTCCGATTACGACGGCGATGAGCAGTGGGACATCTTCATGGTTTCGCCCGCCAGCGGCGAAGTGGTGAACCTCACCAACACCCGCGAAGTCTCCGAGGAATCCCCTGCCTGGTCGCCCGATGGCCGCTACCTGGCCTACACCGTCAAGCCCAAGACCTCGTCGGTCTATGAAATCGACGCCTACGACACGCTCATGCGGCAGGTGAAGCATGTCACCACGGGCACCGCCGCCGACAAATTGAACGACCATCCGGTCTGGTCGAAGGATGGCCGATGGCTGGCCTACACCCAGGTGCAGGCCAAGGGGACCGACGCCAATATCTTTCTCGTCGACTTTGAAAGCGGGCAAAGCACCTTGCTTACTCCGCACGATGGAGAGCAGATCTATCAGGTCAACGATTTCTCCCCCGACGGCAAGAAACTGCTGATCACCTCCGACGCGCACAATGGATACCCAAACGTCGGGCTGCTCGACATCGCCAGCAAGAAAATCCACTGGCTCACGCAGGAAAAATGGGAGCTCCAGGGCGGCCACTTTTCTCCCGACGGCAAGCACCTTACCTGGACGGCCAATGTAGACGGCAATGCGGAAATTTATCTTTATACCGTGGCCACGGGTAAAGCCAGCGCGCTCGCCCTGGCCAAAGGCATGAACGACCTGGCCGGGTCGGCCTCGGCGTTTAACCACGACGGCTCGCAGCTTCTCTGCTACCACAATGGCCCGACTTCCCCCAACGACCTGTGGACCTACTCTTTTGCCGGCAATAAAGCCACGCAGCTCACCCATTCCCTGATGGCCGGCGTTCAACCCGACCACATGGTCGAGCCCTTTCTGGTGCACTATCCGAGCCGCGACAAAAAGTGGACCATCTCCGCCCTGGTGTATCTGCCCTTCAACATGGCCCGCAATGCCCAGAACGCAGCGATCGTCTACGTGCACGGCGGCCCGGCGTCGCAGACGGTAAACTCCTTCAACCGCTTTGTGCAGTACATGGTCAATCAGGGATACATGGTCATTGCGCCCAACTACCGCGGCTCGACCGGCTATGGCAAAGAATTTCAGCAGGCCAACATCGGCGACATGGGCGGCGGAGACTTGCAGGACGTTCTTGCCGCCGCCGACTGGATCAAACAGACCGGCTACCCCGATCCCAAAAAGCTGGCCCTGGTGGGCGGCAGCTACGGCGGATACATGACCATGATGGGCGTTAGCAAGGCGCCCGAGGTTTGGGCCGCGGGCGTCCCGATTGTGCCCTTTGTGAACTGGTTTACTGAGATCGCGAACGAAGATCCCGTCCTGCAGCAGATGGATCTGGCCACCATGGGCGATCCGGTGAAAAACAAGGCGCTCTATGAAGACCGCTCCCCGATTAACTTCATCGACCAGGTGAAGGCGCCGCTGCTACTGTTGGCCGGAGGAAACGACCCGCGCTGCCCGAAGTCGGAAACGCAGCAGGTAGTGGACGCCATCAAAAAGCGCGGCGGGATCGTGGACTCCAAAATCTACGAGAATGAAGGCCATGGTTTTGCCCGCATCGAAAACCAGATCGACGCCTATAAGCGTGTCGCCGGATTCCTGAAGGCACACGTGCCGCCGGCGGAGTGCGGCTGCAAGCTGACCTTCTAGCTCTCCTGTCATTCTGAGCGAAGAGGTGCCTTTGCGCTGCAAAGGCATCTCGCGAAGAATCCCTACCCTCTGTACGAACGGCTGCCTTTGCCGGCGCCATCCAGGCTGCATTCCCCAGCTCGACAAAAAGAGGGATCAACGAGAGCATTCCCCGGTTGGGATCCTTCGACTACGTGGGGACGTTCGCACAGCGAACTTCCCCGCTCCGCTCAGGATGACAGAAGGGAGTACCTGCGAGAGATTTATGACTGTTCCTAATCCCACTCCACCATTGTCATTCTGAGTGAAGAGGTGCTTTTGCGCAGCAAAGGCATCTCGCGAAGAATCCCTACCCTCTGTACGAACGGCTGCTTTGCCGGTGCCATCGAGGCTGCATTCCCCAGCTCGACAAAAAGAGGGATCAACGAGAGCATTCCCCGGTAGGGATCCTTCGACTTCGCTCAGGATGACAAAGCTAAGAACAGACTCAGTGCATACCCGGAACCGGCTTCTCGACCGATGCTTCTTCCCCCACCGGCTCCCATCCCGTGCGGCTCAAGTTGGCATATAGCCCCACCGCACAAACGGCGGCCAGCACCAGCAATAGCATCCCACTTCCCGTCCGCTGCAACAAAACTCGCCCCGAGCCGAACAGCGCCAGATACACCATGGCGCAGCCTAGCGCCCAGGAAAGCAGGTTACGCCCCAGGTCGCGTGTGGGCGGCACATCCGGCGCCAGGGCGGCCACCGGCTGCCATCCCGCGGCGTGCGGACGCACGCTGCGGTAGAACTTCAGCAGCACGGCTTGCGGCTCCGGCCCGGTCGCATAGGTCACAATCACCCACACCAGCGTGGTCACGATCGCGGTGGCCAGCGCGTTCTTGGCGAAGACTACCGGATTCGATCCGGCAAAGGGCTTGGCCACCTGCAGGAACACAGTCATGACCAGGGCCGTCCCCATAGCGGAAATTTCGCTCCAGGCATTGATGCGCCACCAGTACCAGCGCAGCAGATAGACGCCGCCCGTCCCCGCCCCCACTTCCAGCACAATCTGCCAGCCGCTGCGAATGTCCGACAGCAGCCAGGAAACAAAAGCCGAGGCGATCACCAGCAGCACGGTCACGGCGCGAGACATGTTCACATAGTGCGCGTCCGTGGCCTGGGTCTTGAGGAAGCGGCGATAGAAATCAGAGACCAGATAGGAAGCTCCCCAGTTGAGCTGGGTAGCGATGGTCGACATGAAGGCCGCCATAAATCCGGCGATCACAATCCCGCGCAGTGCCGGCGGCACATGCTGGCTCACAATCAGCATGTAGCCGGTTTCGGGATGCTCCAGGTTGGGATAGAGCACGATGGCGGCCAGCGCGGTCAGTATCCACGGCCAGGGACGCAGAGCATAGTGCGCCACGTTGAACCACAGCACGGAGAGCAGGCCGTTACGCTCGTCCTTGGCGCTGAAAATGCGCTGCGCGATATAGCCGCCCCCGCCCGGCTCCGCCCCGGGATACCAGAATGCCCACCACTGCAGTCCAATGTTCACCAGGAAAGTCAGCACGGGCAGAAGCCACAACCCTTCCTGTGCCATGGGGCGGGAGAAATCGGGAAAGAACGCGGTTGCATCCCCCGCCGAAGGACCGGCGGCAGTCCGCATCTCAGCCAGACGGGTAAGCAGCGCCGTCATCCCCCCTGCGGCGGAAACCGCATACCAGGCCACGGCGATCACAATGGCCATCTTGAGGGCAAACTGAAAGAGATCGGTCCACAGCACGCCCCATAGGCCGCCCAGCGCCACATATAACCCTGTGAACGGAATCAGGAAGAAGACGCAGATAGCCAAGGCCCGGCTGTCGGAGACATTGAGGGTCACGGCCACAATGCTGGTCATTGCCTTGGTCACCCACCCCAGGATCAGGCAATTCATGAGCAATCCCAGGTAAACCGCACGAAATCCACGGAGAAACGCCGCTGGCTTGCCCGAATAACGCATCTCTGCGAACTGCACGTCGGTGAGCAGCCCGGAGCGCCGCCACAGCCGGGCGAACAGGAACACCGTCATCATGCCGGAGAGCAGAAATGCCCACCACAACCAGTTCCCGGCGATCCCCTGGGTATAGACCAGGCCGGTCACTACCAGCGGAGTATCGGCAGCGAAGGTAGTGGCCACCATCGAGGTGCCGGCCAGCCACCAGGAGACATTGCGTCCGGAGACGAAGTAGTCGTCGACACTCTTGCCGGAGCGGCTGCGAAAGTAAAGGCCCAGGAACAAAGTGATGACGAGGTAGCCGACAATGGCGGTCCAATCCAGCAGTGTGAAGTTCATAGGCGTGAAAGAGGATACATAGATTTCCCAGGAAGCGGCGACAAAAAGGCCGCCTTCTGCCCTCGGACTTAGTGATATATAGCACAGCTGAGGATCTTCCTGAGTGGGATCCTCAGGATGCTGGCAATTTTTGCCGCGTTTTGCCTGGGTAGCCATGTACTTCTCTGGACTATCCGGCCACGTGTTATATAGCGCGCCTGAAGTGGGAGCGCCTCGCCCAATCCCCGCCGGCGTTGCATCCCCTTCCAGTTAGGAGTAGAGTGTTTTTGCTCTGCGATTCTCCCTTCCTTCCTTATTCCTCCCCACCCATTTGCACAGTTGCTGCATTGTGTGTGCAAAATAGCCGGGTCAAGCGTAAGGCCATACCAGATATGGTGTTTTCATACTTGACCCCGGCCGCTTTTCGCCGGTAGAGTAGCTCTAATTTGTGACCTACCCTTTCCAGCCCTAGGGGAGGCATTGTTGGAGCGAAGAACTGAGGAACCTGGATGGTTAACGGAGAACGTCGTCGGGTCCCCGCCGCCATCGCCAAGAGCGTGGTTTCTCGTGTGCGCTTGAAAGCTAACAATCCTTAGACCCCAAGGGGTGTCTTCGGGGCCCATCGCGGCCAAGGAGTGGACGTTGCACAAACTCAAGAAGCTCCAGATCCTGGGATTCAAGTCATTCTGCGACCGTACCGAGCTGCAATTCCACGGCGAGGGCGTGGCCGCCATTATCGGCCCCAACGGCTGCGGCAAGTCCAACATCTCGGACTCCATCGCCTGGGTCCTGGGCGAGCAATCGGCCAAGACGCTGCGCGGCTCGCGCATGGAAGACGTCATCTTCGCCGGTACGCGCGACCGCAAACCGACCGGCATGGCGGAAGTTTCGCTGACGCTGATTGATCCCGAAGTCTATGAGGGCTCCGACGCCCATGCACCCACCGAAGTCGAGGTTCAGGACGATCTCCCGATCGACGATTGGGATGAAGCGGAGTTGCGAGCCAAGGCAGCGGAAGAAGTCGATCGCCTGACGGAAGAGGCCCAGCCTGGAAAAACCGAAGAGGTAGAAGCCTCAGGAAATCAATCGCCTGAGGTTCAAGCTTTAAGTGACGCTTCCGCTCCTGCGGCAGCCGAAGCCCAGCCGGAAAATGGCGAGGCGGGGGCCACGGTTCAGGGGCCCCAGGTGGTCCTCAAAATCCGCCGCCGCAAGTTCCAGCAGCAGTTTCGGGCAGGCGAGATTGTCGTGACCCGCCGCCTGTTCCGCTCCGGCGACAGCGAATACCTTCTCAACGGCAAGCTCTGCCGTCTGCGCGATATTCAGGAGCTGTTCATGGGCACGGGCCTGGGACCGGAGTCTTACGCGCTCATCGAGCAGGGCCGTATCGGGCAGATCCTGAGCAGCCGTCCCACCGACCGCCGCAACATCATCGAAGAAGCCGCCGGCATCACCAAGTTCAAAACCAAAAAGCGCCTGGCCGAAGCGCGCCTGGAAGATGCCAAGCAGAACCTGGCCCGCGTCAACGACATCTTTGAGGAAGTCACGCGGCAGATGAACTCGCTGAAGCGGCAGGCCGCGAAGGCGGAGCGTTACGCCAAGCTGCGCGACGAAATGCGCGCCAAGCTGCGCATCGTGCTGGCCAGCAAGTTCACCCAGCTGGACCAGGAAAGCGCCGAACTGGACGCGCAAATCAATTCGGTCTCCGAAGTCATGCAGCAACAGGCCGAAGTGGTGCAGCAGCTGGAAGGCGAGCAGAGCGAGCGCACCCAGCGCGGTTATGGCATCGAAGGCGAGCTGCGCGAGAACCGCGAGCGGCTCAATCAGATCAAACTGGAAAAAGAGCGTTCCGCGGCCCGCAGCCGTCATAACGAGGAACGCTGTGCCGAGCTCGTGGTCCGCGCCTCGGCGCTCGAAACCGAGCTGGGGCAGGCCCAGGCCCGGCTGGATTCCCTTTCTACGGAACGCGACTCCAACCAGCAGGTGCTGGAGTCAGCTTCGGTCGCGGTGGCCGCGGCCCAGGCCGAACTGGTGCAGGCCCAGGCGGAATCCGCCGAGGCCACTCGCGCCTTGGCCGAGATGGAGCGGCAGCAGGAAAGCTCCCGCACCGCGATCATGGAAGCGGTTGCCCTGGCCTCAGGGCTGCGCAACCAACTCACCCAGGCGCAGGAGCGCATGGCCGGCATCGACCGCGAATCCCAGCGCCTGCAGGTGGAAGTCGCCAACGGCAACACCCAGATTGAGGCCTTCGGCGGACAGCGCGGCCAGCTTGCCCTGGAATTCGATACCGTCTCCCAGCGGGTCGCTGGTCTGGGGGAAGAGATTGCGCAGGCGCGGCAGAGCCTCGAGGCCAAACGCCGCGAGGAATCAGAAACCAAGAGCCGCCTCGATGGACTGCGGGCCGAGTTCGCTTCTGCCCTGGGCAAGCGGAGCTCGCTGGAAGCGGTCATCGCCGAACATGGCTACTCCACCGAGTCGGTGCGGCGTCTCTTCCAGTCCGGCGGAATGCAGGGAGGACTGGCCCCGGCCGGCGTACTGGCTGACTTCCTCGAAGTGGACAACCGCTACGAAGGCGTGGTGGAAGACTTCCTGCGCGATGAGCTGAACTACATCGTGGTGAAATCCTGGCACGCGGCCGATGAGGGCCTGCGTCTGCTCCGCACCGATGTGGACGGCCGGGCCACCTTCCTGGTCCATCCCGAGGATGCCCAGGCCAAATTCTCCTTCGTGGTCGATGAGAGCATGCACCACGCCCCCACCGCCAATCACACCGTGGTTCCGCTCAAGAACACGATTCGCGTCCTGGACGGCTTTGGAAAGTCGCTGGAAGTCATTCTGCCCAAACTGCGCGACGGCTACATCGTCCCCGATCCCAATTTCGCGCGCAGTCTGGCGCTGGAAAACCCCGATGCCTTCTTCCTCTCCGAATCGGGCGAGTGCTTTCACAATGTGACCGTCACCGGTGGCAAGCAGCGCACGGAAGGCCCGCTCTCGATGAAGCGTGAGCTGCGCGAAGTAATGCGCGTGCTGGCCGACCTGGAACAGACCTTGCGTCTGGAAGAGACGCGCGTGTTGACCCTGGGCCGCGAAATCAAGGACCTGACTTCCCTGCTCGACCGGCTGGAAGGCGAGAAGCGCGAGGCGGAAAAGCAGGTCATGACCTCCGGGCACATGCTGAAGCAGCTGGATGCGGAAATGTCCCGCATCGGCGAACGCCTTACGGTATGCCAGCGCGAAATCCAGCGCCTGGCGGGCGATCGCACCCAACAGGAAGCGCTCATACAGGCGCGGCACGCTGAGATCGCCGCCGCCGAAGAAACCAAGGCGCAGCTGGAAGCGGCCACGGCATCGGCCCAGGAACAGCTCACCCTGCTCCGCCAGCGCCGCGATGCCGCCGCCCAGGGAGTCTCGCAGCACATGGCCCAGGTGGCGACCTTGGAAGAACGCCACCGCGCCGCTGCCGGCGTCCTGCAACGCATTGTTTCGCTGGTCACGGAGATGTCGCAGCGCGTGACCTCGGTGCAGAGCCAAATGGAGTCGTCGCAGAGTGAGAAGCTGCAACGGGAAAGCGAGAACGTCCAAATTGCCGCCCGCCTCGAGGAGCTGGAGGCGGAGAAAAACGCCGGCGAAGCCCGCGATGGCCTGCTGCAATTTGAATCCGAGCAGGTGCGGGCGCGCCTGGCGGAAATCGACGAGGCCCTGCACAACGCCCGGCAATTGCTCGACCAGGCCCGCGACCGCAAAGGGGAACTCTCCGCGGCGGCCGCCAAACTGGAATCCGACGGGCAGTACATGGCCGAGACCTGCCTCAATGAACTGGGCCTGCCCCGTCAGGATCTGCTGGCGGATACCACCTTACCCATCGTGAGCGGCGACGAGCTCGCCGTGGAAGACCAGGCCTACCGGGAGATGCGTGCCAAGCTCGATGCCATGGGCCCGGTCAACATGATGGCCCTCGAAGAGTACAAAGAGACCGCTGAGCGTCACACCTTCCTGGAGACGCAACGCAAAGATCTGCTGGACTCCATTGAAAACACGCAGGCCACGATCAAAGAGATCGACACTTTCTCCAAACAGAAGTTTGAAGAGGCCTTCCACAAGATCAACGAGAATTTCCAGGCCACCTTCCGCAAACTGTTCGGTGGCGGACATGCATTCATGCGCTTGACAGACGAAGAGAACAGCGCGGAGAGCGGCATCGATGTGGTGGCTTCGCCTCCGGGAAAGAAATTGCAGAATGTGCTGCTGCTTTCCGGCGGCGAAAAGGCGCTGACTGCGTTATCGCTGCTGGTAGGGATATTCCAGTATCAGCCCAGCCCCTTCTGCATTCTGGACGAAGTCGATGCTCCGCTGGATGAAGCCAACATCGGGCGTTTCACCGAACTGGTACGCGAGATGAGTGTGCAGACCCAATTCATTCTCATCACCCACAGCAAGAAGACCATGAGCATCGCGCCCGTGCTGTACGGCGTCACCATGCAGGAGCCGGGAGTTTCCAAACTGGTTTCAGTACGCTTCGGAGGCGCGGCGTAGAAATTTTTCCGGGAAGATGGCGCTCGCCATCTTCCCGCCGTTTTGCCGCTACAGGATTTTCTTCCCGATTCTCCTCAGCTTTTCCACAAGATAGTTTTCGCCGGCGCCCCGCGAAAAAGGCCTTCGCCGCTATCATGGTTTGTCAACTCCTTCGCGTCGAAAAGCAAGAAATTTTTCCCGCGGAAATGTGATCCCGGCGGTTGACAAAAATTTCGGACGGGCTAGAATACGCCCCTGTTCTCTGACGGTAAAATAATCGCATGAGCCCCCAATTACTCGATTCCGTTCTGTTGCGTACCAATTACCCGGAACTCAAACTTCGCGCCAGCGGCAAAGTCAGAGACGTCTATGACGCGAGCGACAGCCAGCTCCTGTTCATTGCCACAGACCGTATTTCCGCTTTCGACTATGTTCTGGCCACCGGCATTCCGCACAAGGGGCAGGTGCTGACGCAGATTTCCCTTTTCTGGTTCGACTTCCTGAAAGAGGTCGTGCCCAATCACCTGGTGACCGCCGACGTGACCCAGTTCCCCGCCTCCATCCAGAAATATGCCGACCAGTTGCGCGGCCGCTCCATGCTGGTCAAGCGCGCGGAGATGTTCCCCGTGGAGTGCGTGGTGCGCGGCTATATCTCCGGCTCCGCCTGGAAGGAATACAAGGCCGGCGGCAGCGTATGCGGCATCAAGTTACCCCCCGGGCTGAAGGAATCCGATAAGCTTCCCGAGCCGCTATTTACCCCGTCCACCAAAGCCACTACCGGCCATGACGAGAACATCTCCTTCGACGCCGTGGTCAATATGATTGGGGCCGACTTGGCGGGAAAATTGCGCGACTTGAGTCTGGCGGTCTATAGCAAGGCGGCCGACTATGCTCGTGGCCGCGGCATCATTATTGCCGACACCAAGTTCGAGTTTGGGCAGACCGACTCGGGCATCACCCTCGCCGACGAGGTGCTGACCCCGGATTCCTCGCGCTTCTGGCCGGCCGACAAATATCAGCCGGGACGGGCGCAGGAATCTTATGACAAGCAATATGTCCGGGATTATCTGGAAGAGATTCGCTGGAACAAGCAGCCTCCCGCACCCGCACTTCCCCCTGAGGTGGCGCGGAGAACCAGCGAGAAATACCTGGAAGCCTATCAGTTGCTCACAGGACGCGCCCTGGATGTATAGCAGAACGTCTGCCCGCAGGAGAACTCCGTGAACCCGGCGGATTGGATCATCCTGGCGGTCATCCTTGTTTCTGTCGTTCAGGCGGCCAGCGAGGGCTTCTTTCATCAAGCCTTCGGCCTGGCAGGGTTGGTGGTCGGGTACCTGGTGGCGGCCTGGCAGTATCACCGCCTGGCGGAACATTTTGCTCCCAACCTGAAATCACCCTGGCTGGGAGACATCGCGGCGTTTTTAGCGATCTTTATTGCGATCCTCCTGGTGGCGGGCATTGCTGGCCGCATCACCCGCTGGCTGGTGAAAGAAGCGGGGCTGAGCTTCTTTGATCGCGCCCTGGGGGCGTTGTTGGGCCTGCTGCGAGGAGGCCTGGTGGTGGCCATTGTGCTCATGAGCATGGCCGCCTTCACTCCTACCTCCAAATGGCTGGAGAACTCCTCGCTGGCGCCGTATTTCCTGGTGGTGGGGCGGGCCGCAATTTGGGTGGCCCCCGCGGAGTTAAGGACGCGCTTCTACCAGGGTTTGGATTTATTGCGTAGTCATCGGCAGCTGCCTGCGCCGCCGGTGGAAAGTAAGTAAGGCAAAATTTGACAGTCCGTGGACGGTACTTCCGCGCGGAAAGAGAGACACTGTGAGAGATCAGCTGGAAGCCCTTGTGAACCAGATGTACAAGAGCAATATTCTCTACGACGAGGCCGTCCGGGAGTTCAAGAAGCGGTTCATCCTGTCGGTATTACAGGAAAATAAGGGCAACCAGTGCCGCGCCGCGCGCGAGCTGGGCATGCACCGCAACACTCTTAGCCGGACGATCAGCGAGCTGAAGATTGACGTGCGCCAGTTCCGCGACGGCGGCAAGCGGCCCCCGCGCAGCGCCCGTCCGGTCTCCTACGAAAAGAAAGCTGTCCGTTAGATTTCTAAGCCACAGTTTCGCGCAAGAAGAAAGGCAGCCCGCAGGCTGCCTTTCTTTATTTTCTTGCCTGCCCTTTTAGCGGCCGGCGGGCTTCTTGCGTACCGGGGCCTTCTTGGGAGCGGGTGCGCCACCCACGGTCAGCAATGCCCCCTTCTCCATGGTCATGACGAAGGGATTGGAGGTGTAGGAAACGGGCGTGCCTTCGAAATTGATCTTCGAGCCCACTGCGGGCACGCTCTTGGCCGGAATCGCCGCCGGGAAGGACAGCACAATATCGGCGCGGTTGGCTTCGATATCGTCCTGGCTGCCGGCGATCTGCAGCTCGGTGGGCGAGGCCTTGATCACTTTCACCTCCGCCATCTGCAGGGCCTTGCCCTTCAGGGCGTTCCACACCGCGTCCTGGTCTGCCTGGCCGCCGGCGGAGAGTACCAGCTGCCACTCGGCAAAGCTCATGTCTTCCGGCTTCTTGGTTTTCACCAGGTCGGCGGCCTGCTCCGCCGGAGTCGGCGGAACATATTCCTTAATGGTGAAGCCCGCCGGGGGCACCGGCGCGCTGGCGGTTTGCGCCAGTAGGTCGTTCCAGCCCTCATCCGATCCGTGATACTTCACATACTTGCTGCGCGCGAACTTGGTCACGTCGGCCTTGGCTTTGGGGTCCGCAATCAGGTTGGCTGCCCGAGCCATGAAAAAGATGCCGTTTACGTCGTCGGAAGGCGTCGCGGTCAGGTAGGCCAGACCCAGAGGATAGATGTTCTCCACATTGGCCGGATCCAGTTCCGCCGCCGCCCGCAGATACTTCTGCGCCGCGGGGTAGTCCTTCAGCTGCAGCGCCGAGAAACCCGCAACGCTGTTCAAGAGCACCGAGAACTGCGTCTTCTGCTTGGCAAAATCTGCGTCGGAAGCGCCTTCTGGTTTGGCGAACTTGGGGAGAACCTCCAGCCCGTGCTCGGCGTGCTGCTTGGCTTCAGCCCACTTCTGCCCGGCCCGCTCCAGATAAGCCAGAATCACCAGCGCGCGCACATTGTCGGGATTGACCGCCAACACCCGGTTGGCGGTCTCGATCACCTTGGCCTGATTGTTTGCCTGCTGATAGGACGCCATCAGAACTTCCAGGGCGTCCGCTTTCATCACACTGTTGGGATATTGGACCAGAAAGGCTTCCAATCCGCTGATCTTGGCGGCCGGGTCCTGCTGTTGAATTGCCCCGACATAAGCGTTGTATTCCGCCGGGTCCTTAATCACCGGCGCTTGGGAGGTGGAAGAGGGCGCCGCCTGCGCCTGCTGCGCCGCGCTCGTCTGGCCGGCAAGCACTGCTAATGCAAGCGCCATGGCCACTAGACTCGTCTTCATTCGTATGGCTCCTTAAACTTTCGGGGAATCAGCGACAAACAACCCGGCAATGCCCAAGCTAAAAATACCGGGGAACTCAGAATATGGCCGTCGCGCGTCCATATGATGGCTCCAGAAAAACCCCAGCGCCCCTGCGAGACCTGCAAAGGCCCAGCAATTCTTCCAGTGACCGGGATTATAAGTATCTGAATCCATTTAACGCAAGCGTACATTATCGTACGCGTTCCCTACTCTTGCTAAGATGCATGAAAAATGCATCACGGATGCTGACGACATGGCCTAAAGGTGCCATGGAAAGAGAGTTGCACATGCGGGAAAACACTGAAAATACGCCTTCCTCGCCCTTAGTGGCCCTGATCACCGGGGGCGGACGCGGCATTGGAGCGGCCATTGCACAACGCCTGGCCGCTATGGGGGTGATCACAATTTTGTGTGGCCGCCAGCTCGCTTCTCTCCAGGCCAGAGCGGCCGCCATTCAACAAGAAGGCGGTACCGCCCTGGCGCTGGCTTGCGACATCACCAACCTGGCCTCGGTGGAAGCGCTGACCCGGCAAGTTGAAGCCGCCCACGGCCGCCTGGATATCCTGGTCAACAATGCCGGCGTCGGCGGCTTCTCCATCCCGCTGCACGAGACTTCTCCCGACGCGTGGGAGCAGATCATGAATACCAATCTGCGCGGGGTCTATTACTGCGTTCGCAGCCTGATTCCGCTGATGCTGCGCAGCGGGGGTGGACATATCGTGAACATCTCCTCCCTCGCAGGAAAGAATCCCCTGCCCAATGGCGCCGCTTATGCTGCCTCCAAGTGGGGATTGAACGGGCTCAGCTATTCCATGGCGGAGGAGTTGCGCGCCCATAACATCCGGGTCTCCCTGGTCTGTCCCGGCTCCACCAATACCGAATTGAGTCCCCATGAGGGCAAGCGGGCCGATCGCATGTTGCAGCCCGACGACATCGCCCACGTGGTGGAAATGCTGGTACGGCAATCGCCGCAATCCTTCGTCAGCGAGGTCCTCCTACGGCCTACGAAGAAGCCTTAAGCGGGGTTCCGGTCACCAGCGGGACAAAGCGGCAGGCGTCCAACACCTGAACCACGCGCGTACCGAGATGCTTGCGTAGGAGCTGCAGGTCCTGGACTTCGGAGGAACCTACGGGAATCATAAGGCGGCCGCCCTCGCGCAGTTGTCGGAACAGCGGCTCGGGCACGGAAGCGGCCGCCGCTGACACCAAAATGGCGTCATAGGGTGCATGGCGTTCCCATCCCAGGGAGCCATCTCCTACCCGTAGCGTGACGTTGTCGTACCCCAGGCGCCGGAGCTGCGCTTCGGCTTGTTGCGCCAGCGCGGCGTGCCGCTCGATGGAATACACATGGCGGCAGAGGCCCGACAGCAGCGCGGTGACATATCCCGATCCAGTACCCACTTCGAGCACGGTGTCTTCCGCTTGCAAGGCCAGCACTTGCAGCATGGTGGCCACAATGAAAGGCTGGGATATGGTTTGCCCCAGACCAATCGTCAGGGGATGGTCTCCATAGGCATGCGCCCACAGCGAGGGCTCCACAAATTCGTGGCGCGGGGTGCGCGACATGACAGCCAGAACACGGGCATCCTGCACCCCACGCGCCACCAGTTGCTCCTGCACCATGGCGTCTCGGGCCGTGCGAAATGGGTCGTCTGGGTCCGCCATGAATCCGCCTGCAGATCGGTTCGGGACCCGGCTATTGCTTGCGCCGGCGTATCCGCACGTCAATGCTGACCACGCCGTTCTGGTCACGCAACCCGACGATGGAGAGGTTTCGGCTCACATTGTATTCCACCTGGATGATCTGTTGCGATGACTGGGAGAGGTTGGTGGTGTAAGTGAGGGTAAGGTTGCCGGCCACCTGCTGTTCGATGGTAACGGCCGGGCCGCGCGCCACCGTGGTGGTCTCGGTGGCCAGCCCTTCCGGATCGATTTTTACCCGGCTGCCGCCAAACAGGCGCTGTACGCGGCTGCTTACCGTGGCATTCAACGCCTCGGTCAGAATCGCATTGGACGCCTCGCTGCCGAAGGGCGACTGTCCCGACTGCTGCATTTGCGCCGACTCCTCGCGGGTGCGGCCCAGGGCCAGCAGGGCCACGATGTCCGCCGGTGGCAGGGGCGGTTCCGAACGGTAGTTGACCACGGGACGGTCGGCCTCGCCACTCACGGTAAGGGTAATGTCGTAGTCCCGCACCCGGGTCGAGGCCTGCAGGTCCATCTGTGGCTTGATGGCCGCGGGATTCAGGAAACTGATCTCGCCGCGCTCCAGGCGATATTTGGTGCCGTTGAAGTACACCTCGCCTTCCGTGATTTCGGCCCGCCCCAGAAGCGCGGGTTTGGCGGCGGTGCCCCGCAAGCGCAGATCGGCGTTTCCCGACAAGCGTAATGAGGCCGTCTGCATGCGCAGCTCGGGCGTGGTCACTACGTGCACATCCAGGCGAATCCGGTTGAGCAGAGGATTGGTTTGCGGCAAGGTAGTGCTTTGCGCATTTTTCGCCAGATAGGTGGCAAAATCAAAGCCCGGCGTCATGGAGAGCTTGCTGACCGTAATGTCGCCCGAAAGCGTAGAGGCATCCGAAGATCCCACATAGCGCAGGTTCATGCTGGCTGTAGAACTTACCCCAGGCGGATAGCGCAGGCGTACATCCTGGCCCTGTACCCCAAGGTCAAAGCGGAGCTGGCGATTATAGGTAGTGGCGTAGCCGGTGAAGGTCACCTGGCCGCCGCCGGTTTTGGCGGTCAGGGTCTCAATCTGCAGGCGGTCCTGATTGAACAGTAGCGAGCCGTTGATTTCGCTGAGCGCACTGGGCAGGTCAATATAGGCAATGGCGCCGTTGCTGATCTGTACCCGGCCCTGCGCCAGCGGACGCGCCACCGTCCCCGTCGCCGTCATGTTCATGGTGACCACCCCGGAAGAGGTGAAATCACGGTTCAGGCTCTCAATCAGACGCAGGTTCATGCGCCCGTTAGCGCGCAGATTCAGCTCCCGTTCCCCGGTCAGATTCACCGTGCCGCTGGCCGTAAGGTCAGTGCGCTCCCCGACCAGGTGGACCTGGTCGAGGCTCAGCACCTGCTGGGCAATGGAAAAACGCAGCGGCCCACTATTATCGATCTTCAGGTTCTGAACATCGGCATGCAACTGGCTGAGATCGGCTTGCACGCTGATGTCTTTGGGCCGGCGCAAAGCTCCCTGCATTTGCACACTACCCGCCAACGAGGAGTGGCCGGTGGTCGCCACTTTCAAGTACAGGTGCAACAGCGAATCCACATCCAGCCGGCTGAATTTCGCGGTCAGGTTGGCCGGCCATTCGTCGCGCATACGGATGTCGCCATCCAGCGACAGCTCCGCCTGTGGAAACTGGGAGCGTCCCGTCACATGCAGATCGGCGCCTTTGGTGACCCCTTCCAGGGTATAGTCGCCCACGGTCTCGCCGTCCAGGGTCAACTGGCGCAGGCGCACCGTGGCGTTCACCTGCGGCGTGTCCACCCGGCCCGCACCGTTGGCATCAAACTCCAGTCGGCCGGCCACTTTCATGGGGCTGCGCTGGATGTGGGGTAGACGCGCCAGATCAAAACCCTCTCCCTGCAAATGGAAGCGGTATTCCCGCGCCGCAAAGCTATAGGCCGCCGCCCCGGTCACTGAGCCTGCGTCGTAGGCAAGTTGCAGATTATTTACCTGGGCTTCACCGTGGGCAAAGCGCAAGTCCGCGGTGGCCTGCGGAATGCTTTCTCCGTAGCCGCTGGCATTCACAATTTCGATGTGCCCTTCGCCATGCGGTTGCTCCTGGGTCCCGGAGGCCTGCATCTGCAAATGGACTGTGCCGCGTACAGGGTATCCCACCCCCAGAAGCGGTAGAAAATCTGCCAGCTCAGCATTGCGCGCCTCCACCCGGGCCGTAAAGGGAGTCTGGGGAGTGATCTTTCCCTGTTGCGCCGCCACGCTCATATCGAAATGGATGGTGCTCTCCGCCCGGCGCAGCGTGGCATTGCGGGCCGCGATATTGGTCGGCGAAAGATGCAGAGATGCGATCACAGAATCCCAGTGCATTCTCTGTTCGGGAGTGCGGCCGGTGGCGGGGAGCACCGACTCAAAATCCTCTACCTGCAGGTTGCCGGCAATTGCGAAATTTGAAAGCCTTCCCATGGCCGTCCCATCAAAACGGGCCTGGCCATGGATCACCACCGGGATGGGCTGCGACTCTCCGAATACTTCCATCACCGGCTGCCATTCCCTTAGGTCCGTGCTGCGGAGGGAGACTTTGAGCGCCGTCTGCGAGGAAAGCCGGCCCGCTGCCTGAAACTGGGTGGCCCGCGTGGAAGCGCGGAAATCGGCAATATCGACGCTCTCCTCCGCCCCTTGATAGGCCGCCCGCAAATGGACCTCCAGCGGGAGCTGGGTGGAACGCGGATGGGCGGCGGCGGTCACATCAAAAGCTACGGTGGCATCGGCGTTGCGCGGGCTCCCGGCCCAACGGGCATCAAGCGATCCCTCCCCGGTCCCGGCCAGATTGAGCTTCTTCCAGGGCTGTCGCGCGGGAGAAAGCGCCGCCGCCAATTCCGCAATCGCGATGCCACGCAGGCGCAGTTGGAGCCGTCCCCGCTGCAATCCCTCATCGGCGGGTTTGCGGCCATGGTTTGCCGTCTCCCTCGTCTGCCCGGCCGAATTCTGCCAGTGCATGATCTCCAGGCTGCCACTGGCGGTTCCGCCCAGCACATGCGCCTGCACCTGGGCGAGACGGAGATGCGTGGAATCGACGTCGTAAGCCGCCTGGGCCCCCGCATCGTGGAACGCGACGCTCGCATTGCCGGCTTCCAGGTTCTGCAAATCCAGCTTTCCGGTGGCGGAAAAATCCTTTTCTGACCATGCTCCTCGGCCTGTCGCGCGGAAAACTCCGCCCTGCACCTCCCGCCGCCGCAGAATGGCCGCGACCTCTCCCAGGTCCACCGAGGCGGTGTAGTTCAACTCCACCTGCGGGTGCTCCAGATCTTTCACTCTGCCGCTGGCCTCCACCCGGGAACGTCCCGAAGTCGCCTTCAGGGAGCGCACCTCGACGCCATGGCGGGCGATGATCAGGTGGGCTTCCGCCATCCAGGAAAACGGACGACAGTTCTTCCACTGCATGTCCGCCTTACCCACCAGAAGGTCGGTCTCGTAATACCGGTGCAGGAAGGAATAGTTCATCTGCAGGGAGACATCGCGCGCCTGGAAGTCCAGCGGAATGGTCTCGTCTCCCCAGAGGGCAAATCCGTGGCGCACTTCCAGGCGATTGATGGAGAAACGAAATAACGGATCCAGAGGATTGCCGGTCCCCGGCCCGCGCAGTGGCTCGGGCAGGTTAGTGCTTCTGCCGGGATAAAACACCACATGAATCGCGGGACGCTCCAGGACCAGCGAGTGAAACCCGATTTGCTTGCGCAGAAGGGAGGTGATCTTGATGTCGGCCACCAGTTGGTCGAGGTGGACAAGCGGTACGTCGCCTTCTTTTTCCAGCCCATGAATGGTCAGGCCACGAATTTCGATGCGGCGGCGAAAGGGCGTGAAATGGACGGCCTCAATCTCGACCCGTCCCCCCGTACCGCGTTGCAATTCCTCCACCAGCCTGCGTTCCACGAAATCGCGGAAAGTGCCGGTGGTAATGAACCAGGTGGAGCCCGCCAACAACAAAACCACGGCACCCAGACCGTAGAGCAGGAAGCGGCCCCAGCGGCGGCGCGGTGGGCGGGGGGACTCGGTCATTGGGCGCGGTCCTGGGAATCGGCGTGCGGAAGATCGGTACGGATCGTGCTGCTGGTGCGCAAGCTCTGCAGCCAGCTGGTGAGCAACTGATTCACTTGCTGCTGCGTCAGCAATTCTTTGATTCGGGAGCTGGCTTCCGAAAGGGCCGGCTCCTTGGCCCCGCTTTTGCGCAGCTCCGGTAAAAGTTGCTGGTTGTAATAGCTCTCGATGCTCTTGGCATCGACCTGCACCGTGGGGCGAAGGTGCTCATCGACCAGTCGCAATAAGTCCAGTTGCAGGGCCACATAGTCCCGCAACTCCTTTTCCGCAATGCCGTACTGCTGCAAAACCTCGTTCCACCCCTCCGCGGTCGTGGCTTGCGGGTATTGCTGGCGAATGGCCTGCATGCGCTTGGCAATGGCCGCCTCCCCGGCATGGGCCGCGTCGGGAGGCATCTGCTCCTGCAGCAGCTCCTGGTCAATCAGCCGGTTGAGCACGGCGCGGCGATCGTCGGGGCCGAGTTCGCCGGCCGGCCGTCCGTCCATGAATGCCTCATAGCGGACGGCGTTGTCCCAGTCGCTCTGCAGGATGATCTGCTTGTTGACCGTGGCCACAATGCGGTCGAGCACCTCACCGGCGCGCACCGGCGGCTGACACACCAGGAGCGCGCACAACAGGCCGGCGGAAATGATCGACAACTTCATCAGAATGTCTGCCCAATGCTAAAGAAAACGTTGAAATGGCGCGCCTGCTGTCGCACAAAGACCGGCGGAGCATTCGGGTCGTTCGGGTCTTTGGTCTGGCTCGGATACCGCGGCGGATTCAGATTGTAGCCGAAATCGAAGCGTACCGGCCCGATGGGGGTCTTGTAACGCAACCCCACCCCTATCGCATGCGAAATATAGTTGTAATCGCATTGCGTGGCGGTGGCTTGCTGTTCACAGAGCTGGGGGTTCTTCTGCTTCCAGCGCAGCAGGTTATTTAACATGCCCCGCCCGGTGGAGAACACATTCCCGGCATCGTGGAAAATGGCCAAGCTGATGTTCTCGCCCACAAAGGGCAGCGACACCGGCGGCATGCGGAGTTCAAGGTTGTTCACGAACATGGCGGTCCCGCCCAGCGGGAAGCCGGTGGTAGGATCGCGCGGTCCGGCCTGGTTCAGCCCAAATCCCCGGTGCGAGTTGCCGCCGCCCGCCAGGAACAATTCCGGAAGCGGAATGACATGCGAGCTTTGGTTCTGGCCGGGGATCGGCGCGACGGTGTTTCCGAAGGGATTTTCCAGGCCAATTCGTAACGAACGGGCAAACACAAACTTCTTCCCGGGCTGGCGATTCTTGCCGAACGCGTAGTACGTGGCATTTTGCGCCAGAATGCGGCTAAAGCTTTCCTGCGACCCGAAATACTCGGAGGCCACACTGAGATCGATCGTCGTATACGACCCTTTAGTGCTTTCCAGATCATTGTCGCGCGTGTTGTTCAGGTAACTGATACCCGGCGCCCCCACGCGAACCGGCTGAGAAAGCAAGGGAATTTCATCCGGCGTAATCGTATTGGAGAGGTTGGTCGCTTTGACCAAACGGTAGGTAAAGTTGTAAATCAGCGAAGTGATAATCGTGTCGTCCTGCTTCTTTTTGAGCGTCTGCTGGGCCTGCAAAGAGCCTTCCAACCGCTGGGAGGTGAAGGTCGTCACGTCGATGGTGCGGTCGAAAAAAGCGGTCACGGAAAGTTTCCAATCCGGACTGCTGAACCAGCGCGGAATATCGGAACTCACCAGCGCCCGCTGCTGCAGGCGGCCCAGATTGCTCTTAAAATTGAGGGTATGATTTCTGCCTCGAAAATTGAGCCGGGTGACCCCAAAGGAGATGCGAGGACTTACCCCGGTGTCGCCCTGGGGCGTGTTGGCGGTCGGTTGCCCGGTCTGAAACTCGATGCCGAAGCCATAGTTGAAGGTATAGCGCTTGGCTTCTTGCACCTGCACCAGCACATTCTTGTTGGGCTCGGCCCCTTCCGGGTTCTGCACCGCGGTGTCCACCACACTGAACAGGCCCAGGTTGTAGAGGTGCTGCTGGGTCTTGAGCATGGCGATCTGGCTGAGCGGATCGCCGGTGTTCATCTGCAATTCGCGGCGCACCACAAAATCGCGGGTGTAGTGCAGGCCGTCTACGAATACCCGGTTGACGAACCTCTGCTGTCCCTCATGGATGGTGAAGGTCACATCCATCTGGTTCGGCTCCCCTGCCGGTTTCGCGGAAACGTCCAATGTGGCGTCGGGAAAGCCGCCGTCAAAATAGGTATTCAGAATGACCTCGCGGTCCTGGGCAATAGTGGAGTCAGAAAACGCCTGGCCCTCTGAGGTGCTCATGGAGCGAGTCAGCGTGGCGGCGGCAATATGTTCATTGCCGATTATTTGCACGGCCCCCACCCGGACCTGCGGCCCCTCCTCGATCACCAGCGTCACGGCCAATTGATTGGCTTTTCCCTCGTAGTTGTCCTCCACCTTGGGGGTGATCTTGATCTGCGAAAAGCCGTTGGCCAGGTAGGGATTGGCTTGAATATTGCGAATGTCCTCATTCAACAGCGCCTGGCTGAACTTGCCGTGGGAAAGGAAGCGCCCCGCCGGCTGGATCTGCAAGCGGGACAAAATTTCTTCCGTGGGGAAGATGTTGTTTCCCGTCACATTAACCTTCACCAGCTTGTGCCGCTCCCCCGGATCAATGGTGTACAGGACCCGATACACCGCGGCGCCTCGTGGATTGCGCTTGCGATAGCTGACCTTGGCGTTGAAGTAGCCTTGCGTCTGCATATGATTCAACAGATTGCGACGGCCCTCATTGAGTAAGTCATCATCCAACGCATTTTCTTCAAAAATGGGTACGTTGCGTTTGACCACGCTTTTGCTGATTTTGAATCCTTCGGTGACGATCTCCACCGTGGGGCCGGGTTGCACATCGAAGGTATAGTTCACGGTGTTGCTCTGGGGCTGATAGGCGCGCTCAGTCACGGTCACCTGGGCGAGCAAACGCTTCTGCTTTTGGAACTTCTTACGCAGCCGGCCCAGCGCATCACTCACCCGCTGCGCCGAAACATAATCGCCGGGGTGGAAGTGCGCCATGTCCTGGATTTGCCCCTGCGAATAGGAAGGGTTTCCCGTGACCTTCACCTGCCCGACGGTGGCCTGGGCACCAGGCGAGAGGTGGAAAATAATGTCTACCTGCTGGGTGTCAGGATGGGGCTGTTGTTCTTCCTGGACCGCGGCCAGGAAATAACCATTCTCTTCCATCAATTGCTTGATGTTCTTCAGCGCCCGTTCCAGTCCCTCCGGGGTGAAGGGCGCGCCCAGTTCTAATTTGGTGGAATTCACGACTTGATTGGCCGAGGGGCGATTGGGCGCACCGTCCACTTGCACCTGGCCGATAAAGTAATTGGACGCAGTGACAAAACTGAGCTTGACCCGGCCATCCGGCGTGGTTTCCGACTCCGCGCGAATATCGGCAAACCGCCCCGTGCCATACAGCAGCTTCATGCTCTGGCGGATATTCTCCCGATCCAGCGGCTGGCCGGTTTTTTGCGGAATCAGCTCCTGCAACTGTTTGCGTTCCGCTTCGTTGGACACCCCGGGGAACTGGATGTCCTCAACCAGCAGCCCCTGCCCCGGCATAGGTCCGCTGGAAGGGGTCTGCGGGAGAGCGGGAGCCGTTTGGCTCGGGGGCTTGCTGGAGTCAGTGTCCTCCCACGGGGCGGCCCAAGCCTGCATGGCAAGCAGAACTGCAAAGATCATCGTCTTGCCGGCCAGCCTCGCCCCCTGTCGTCGCAAACCATCTCCCTCTCTTGCGGCCTAGTCACTTCGATGAAACCAGCCTACCCAATGTTGCACACCCTCTGTATCGGGCAGGATCGTCATGATCAGTGCTTGGCCCCTATAATAAATGGACGCAGAGCTGTGATTGGTGACCTCTTTGGAACGCGACGGACTAAAGCACGAAGAACGATACTCCCGGCAGGTGCTTTTCGCCGAGATTGGGCCCGTGGGGCAGGCCCGCCTGGGCGCCGCCCGAGTGGCGATTGCGGGCTGCGGCGCTACCGGCTCGGCCCTGGCCTCCCTATTAGCCCGGGCCGGGGTGGGGACCCTCCGCATTATCGACCGGGACTACGTCGAACCCAGCAATTTACAGCGCCAGACCCTGTTCGAGGAAAGCGACGCCGCCGAGTCCCTGCCCAAAGCCATCGCGGCCGCCCGGCGCATTGCCGGCTTCAATTCCCAGATTGTCGTCGAACCGCATGTGGCCGACCTGACCCCCGGCAACGTCGAAGCCCTGCTTTCCGGCGTCGACCTGGCCCTGGACGGCACCGATAATTTCGAGACCCGCTACCTGATCAATGACTTTGCGGTGAAGAATTCCCTGCCCTGGATCTATACCGCGGCCGTCGGCAGCTATGGCGTGACCATGAATATTCTGCCGGGAAAAACGGCCTGCCTGGCCTGCATCTTCCCGGACTCTCCTCAGGGAGTAGTCGAAACCTGCGAGACCGCGGGAATTCTCAATTCCGCGGTGAATGCCGTGGCCTCCCTTTCAGCCACGGAAGCCATGAAGCTGCTGATCGGTGCGGAAAAGTTCGTGCGCCGGACTTTATTGTCTCTCGATGTCTGGCGGAATGATCGCGCTGAGATCGCGGCCCACCAGCCTCGCGCCGGATGCCGGGCCTGTGATCAACGTGACTTCATCCACCTGGCGGGGGAAGGACGCCCCCATATCACGCTCTGCGGGCGTAATTCGGTGCAGATCCACGAGCGTCATCGTCCCATCGACCTGGGCGAGATGGAAGAACGGCTGAAAGTGCATGGCATCGTGCGCCACAATGATTTTGTGCTGAAGTTCTGGCGCGAACCCTATGAGATGACCTTGTTCCCGGACGGCCGCGCCATCATCAAGGGCACGACCGATACCGCCATCGCTCGTAGTCTGTACGCAAGATTTGTAGGAAGTTAACGGAAGCACGCAGGAAACATCCGCCTCGGCAGTCCGGTCGGGAGTCAGTTCGGGGGACTTGTATCAGGATATGGCTTCCGCCATATCGTAATAGCGATTCATAAGAACACGCGGCGCAGCCACAATTGCGCCGTTCCGGCGCGTATGTATCCCCACGCATCCTGCGGCATCGTTGAAGCGATGCCCTGATACGAACCTCGCTTAGCGCACGTCCAGAGAACCAAAATGCTAGGATTTGTAGCAGGATATGGCTTCCGCCATATCGTAATAGCGATTCATAAGAACACGCGCGCAGCCACAATTGCGCCGTTCCGGCGCGTATGTATCCCCACGCATCCTGCGGCATCGCTGAGGCGATGCCCTGATACGAACCTCGCTTAGCTCACGTCCAGAGAACCGAAAGGATAGGATTTGTAGCAGGATATGGCTTCAGCGCTCGACCAGCGCATCCAGCGAATCGAAGAAGCCGGGGAAAGAGATGACCGCTGCGCCGGCGTCGCGGATGAGGGTTTCGCCCGAGGCCCGCAAAGCGGCCACGGCGAATGCCATGGCGATGCGGTGATCGCCAAAAGAATCGATCTCCGCGCCACGCAGTTTCTGGGTGCCCGGAATCTTCAGCCCATCTTCCCGCTCTTCCACCTCCGCGCCCATGGCGCGCAGGTTGGTGGCCACAGTGGCGATGCGGTCGGACTCCTTCACCCGAAGCTCTTTGGCGTCGCGAATCTCGATGCCATCGCGGGTATAAGGCGCAATGGCTGAGAGCACGGGAATTTCATCGATGACGGCCGCGGTGTCCGCTCCGGAGATCGTGGCCCCCTTCAGCGAGCCGCCCTCCACCTGCACCGTCCCCACCAGCTCGCCGTGGTGCTCTTCCAGCTGCGTGACGGAAATGCCCAGGCCGAGACCGATCAGAATATCCAGCAACCGCGCCCGCGTCGGATTCATCAGCAAATTGGGCACCACCAGCTGCGAACCAGGAAACAGTCCCGCCGCACACAAAAAGAATGCCGCGCTGGAGATATCGCCGGGAATGCGCGCTTCAATTGCCTTGAGGGTCTGCCCGCCCCGAACACTGGCCCCCTGGGGCGTGCGCTTCACCTCGGCCCCGAATGCCCGCAGAGCAATTTCTCCGTGGTCGCGGGTGCGAATGGATTCTTCGACCGCGGTTTCACCGTCGGCATACAGTCCGGCAAACAGCAGGCAGGACTTCACCTGCGCGCTAGGCACCGGCATGTTGTAGGAGATGGCTTTGAGATGTCCTCCGGAAATCTTCAGCGGAGGACGGCCGCCGTTGCCGGCTGTGATCTTCGCGCCCATGGCTTCGAGCGGGGTAATCACCCGCGCCATGGGGCGGCGGGAGAGCGATTCATCGCCGAATAGTTCCGTGGAGAAATCCTGCCCCGCCAGAATGCCGCTCAGCATGCGAATCGTGGAACCGGAGTTGCCGCAATCGAGCGGGGCCGAGGGCGCCTGCAGCTTCGCGCCGCGCCCCTGAATGACGATCTTGCCGCCGTCTCGCGTCCACTCCACGCCCAGCGACCGCAGGCAGCCCAGCGTGCTCGCGCAATCGGCCCCGGCGGAGTAGTTCTCCAGTTTGGTGGCGCCTTCCGCAATGCCGCCCAGCATGGCATAGCGGTGCGAGATGGATTTATCGCCGGGGAGTGAAATCGTCCCCTTCAGGCCCTTGGCCGGACGCACAATCACATTGGAAGATTTGCTCATGAATAGCAGTTGGCACTTGGCAGTTAGCAAAAGCCCAGCCTGTTTAGGCACAAGCATTGGCCTACCCGGCCAAATGCGAATGGCTAAATGCTAACGGCTGTTTTACGAGAGATTCAGCGCCTTCCGGATGGTGCCGCGCTCTTTCTGGATTTTTTCCTGCAACAAGGTGATGGCGTAAATGAGCTGTTCCGGACGCGGCGGGCAGCCGGGAACGTAAATGTCTACCGGAATTACCTGATTCACGCTCTGCACCAGAGCATAGTTATTGAAGACGCCCCCCGAGGTCGCGCAGGCGCCCATGGAGATGACCCACTTGGGTTCCGGCATCTGTTCCCAGAGCTGGCGGATGACCGGGGCCATCTTGTTGGACACGCGGCCCGCGATGATCATCAAATCCGATTGCCGCGGAGAGGGACGGAACACTTCGGCGCCAAAGCGGGCAATATCAAAGCGCGAGGCGCCCATCGACATCATTTCAATGGCGCAGCAGGCCAGGCCGAACGTCATGGGCCAAATGGAGTTCTTGCGCATCCAGTTGGCGACCGAGTCCAGCGTGGTCAACACCACACCTTCAGGCGTGGGGTGGCCATAGGTCAGGTCTTTGACAACTTTCTTGCCGTCTTCGACGGTCACGTAAGGGCCGAAATTTCGTCCGGTGCTCATCGTTGCTATTTTAAACCAGAGAGGACACGGAGTTCCACCGAGGAGTAGTGGCTCAGCATGAAAATCATCATAAGCAATTGTCAGCCAAAAGCAGATTTCTCGCTCCCCCGGCTGTCCAGTCCGAGCGCCGGCGCGACGGTTTCGTATCAGGATATGGCTTCAGCCATATCGTAAATAACCGTGCTGAGACCACGCGGCGTAGCCGCAATTGCGCCGTCCCGGCGCGTATGCTGCTCCCTGCGTCTTGCGGCATCGCTGAAGCGATGCCCTGATACGAACCTCTCGCTTTTGAAAGATTTTCTAGTCTTTCAGCAATTGCCGCGCGATCACCAGCCGCTGGATTTCGCTGGTCCCCTCACCGATGGTGCAAAGCTTTACGTCGCGGTAGAACTTCTCCGCCGGATAGTCCTTGATAAACCCGTATCCGCCGTGAATCTGCACCCCCTCATTGGCGCACTTCACAGCGACCTCGCTGGCATAGAGCTTGGCCATCGAGGATTCCAGCGTGGTCTTCAGGCCTGCGTCCTTCATGGAGGCGGCGCGCATGGTGAGCAGGCGGGCGGCATCGATCTCGGTCGCCATATCGGCCAGCTTCCACTGGATGGCCTGAAAGTCGCTGATCGCTTTGCCAAACTGCTTGCGCTGTTTGGAGTATTTGAGGGCAGCCTCGTAGGCCCCTTGCGCCATGCCGAGAGAGAGCGCCGCGATCGAGATGCGGCCGCCATCCAGCACGCGCATGGCGTCAATGAAACCGTCGCCTTCCTTGCCCAGCAGATTTTCCGCCGGGACCACGCAATCCTCGAAGATCAGTTCCGCCGTGTCGCTGGCGCGCAGGCCAAGCTTGTTTTCCTTCTTCCCCGGACGAAAGCCCTTGGTGTCTTTGTCCACGATGAAAGCAGAAAGCCCGTGCGTGTGCGCGGCGCGGTCGGTCACGGCAAGAATCACCAAGCAATCCGCATAATGGCCATTGGTGCAGAAGGTCTTGCTGCCATTCAGCACCCAGTTGTTTCCCTTGCGCACGGCGGTCATGCGGGCACTGCCGGCATCGGAGCCGGAAGATGGCTCGGTCAATCCCCACGCGCCAATGAACTCGCCCGTGGCCAGCTTGCTGATGTATTTCTTCTTCTGCTCTTCGTTGCCGGCAAGAAAAATGTGGTTTGAGCACAGCGAGGTGTGCGCCGCGACGATGATCCCCACGGAACCATCGACACGCGAGAGTTCGTCAATGGCAATCACATACTCGACGTAGCCCATGCCCGCGCCGTTGTATTCATGCGGGAAGATGGTTCCCATCAGGCCCAGCTTGCCCAGATCCTTGATGGTGGCCAGGGGAAACTCGCCGGCCTCGTCCCATTGCATGACATGGGGCAGAATTTCCCGCTCGGCAAACTCGCGCACCGATTTCTTCAGGTGCAGTTGTTCCTCGTTCAGTTGGAAGTCCAAGGCGTTCTCCGATCTGTCTGGCCGGGGAGGAGTGCGGCCCACCCACATATTTCCGGATGCCTTGATTAAAGCACAGCTAAGCCATTGAGCAGAAACCTACTTACCGACCGGTTGGTACGGTGGTAATGGAACGGGGAGAAAGAAACATAAAGAAGAACTCTGTCATTCTGAGCGAAGCCGGGAATCTCGCTCGGCGAGATTCCTGCGAGTCGAAGAATCCCTACCTGTGGACAGACACTGGAGGGGTGAGAAGAAATCTGGCAAAGACCTCATTCGATAGCAGACGCCCGCGCGCGGTCAGGCAGACAACTTCCGATTCCCGGAGCAACAGGCCTTCCTGCACCAGTTCCCTGATGGCGGAATCGAATTGCTGCACGGACTCCCTGCCGAATAGGCCTGCGATCTGCGCTAAATCCACGCCTCGGTTCAGACGCAGGCCGAGAAAGAAGCTCTCTTCGAGAGCGTTCTGCTGCGAAACGAAATTTGGTTCAGACGCTTTTCCCGCGACGTAACTTTCCAGGTTATCGGGAGTGGCGAAGCGGATAGCGCTGCTATGTCCAGTCTCCGGCGCCGGCAACATGGAATGCGCATCCACACCGAAACCCAGATATGGCTGCCGCGTCCAATATTTCAGGTTGTGGCGCGATTCAAATCCAGTGCGGGCGAAGTTCGAGATTTCGTATTGCGGAACCCCGGCGCCGTCCAGACGCTCGCACGCCATGGCATACAGGTCCGCGGTCAAATCGTCGTCCGGAACAAAATGCGCATGATACTTCGTGCCCCCGGCCATCAACTCCCGGCCCAGGCGGGAATCCTCGTCCACTTCGAGCATGTAGACACTCACGTGCGGCGCTTGGCTGGCGATCGTCTCATCCAGCGAAAACTTCCAGCTCTCCACTTTCTGATGCGGCAAGCCCGCGATTAAATCCACATTGATGTCATGGATACCGGCAGCGCGCAAGCGCGCGATGTCCTCCAGGGCAATTGCCCGGGTATGCAGGCGTCCCACCGCTCGCGATTCCTGATCGACAAAAGACTGCACCCCCAGGCTCACGCGGTTTACGCCACAAGCGACAAGAGTGTCGAGCATCGGCGGCGTCAGGGTGCCGGGAGCGCACTCGACCGTCACCTCGGCGCCGGGCAAGACTTCAAAATTTTGTGAAATGGCGCCAAATAGCTGCTTGAGCTGTTCCGCATCCAGTACCGTGGGGGTGCCGCCACCCAAGTAGATGGAATTCACGGTCCGGTCAAACCCGGCGCCGAGCGCAGCGGCGTATTTTTCGGCTCCGGCGATATCGGCGCAGACCCGGTCCACGTAGCGGTTGAACACGCCCTTCGAAAACACATCGGAGGCAAAGTTGCAAAAGCTGCACTTGGTGCGGCAGAAGGGCACCGAAAGATAAATCCCCAGCGGCATTGTTGTTGATTATGCCATTTTTACAATTGAAACTCTCTTGTCCTGCTGAGCGGAGTGAAAGCGCAGCTTCCACGGAGTCGAAGCATCCCTACCTATAGCAGTAAAGCGGGTAGGGATTCTTCGACGGCGCGCTCCTTCGCTAAGCGAAGGAGCGTTGCTCAGAAAGACAGAATTCGGAATAACAGGCCAAATACGATATTTCACGATGCGCTGCGGACTGACACTTGGGTCGCACGCCTCCCCCATCTGACTCCGTTATAATGACAGATTCATCATGTCCCCCACGACTGTCCAGGAACGCGCCGTCCCGGTTGCTGATTTTGGCGACGTCCGCGCGGAATTTGCCGGGTTGACCTCGGCTTGCGGTATCTATGACCTCCGCGGGCGGGCCCGGCTCAAACTTACGGGGGAAGACCGCATCCGCTGGATGAACGGGGTGGTCACCAACAACATTCGCGACCTGGCCCCCGGGCATGGCGTGTATGCCTTCGTCCTCAATCCTCAGGGACAAATTCAGGGCGACCTTTTCGTCTACAACTGCGGCGACTTTCTGTTGGTGGATACCGAATCCAGCCAGTCATCCCGGTTGCGGGAGTTTTTTGACCACTACATCATCATGGACGACGTGGAAGTCGCCGATGTCAGCAGCGAATGGGCCGTTATCGGCGTCGCCGGACCCAAGTCGCTGGCGGTCTTGCAAGCAGCCGGCATCTCTGTGCCCGCGCTGGCGCCCCGGCAGTTGGCTCGCGTAAATGTGTCCGGAGCCGAAGCCACTCTGGTGCAGGGGGACAATCCGGCCCTGTCGTCCTACGAAATATGGCTGGCTCCGGGGCCATTCGCCTCCCTGTGGGAGTCGCTGGTGCACGCCGGAGCAATCCCGGCGGGAACCAGCGCCGTGGAGTTGCTGCGCATCGCCAGCGGGGTGCCGCGCTATGGGCAGGACATTCGCGAGCGCGACCTGCCCCAGGAGACCGAACAGGCCCGCGCCCTGCACTTCCAAAAGGGTTGCTATATCGGGCAGGAGATTGTCGAGCGCATCCGTTCGCGCGGCAACGTACACCGCAAGTTCACCGGCTTTCTGCTGCAAGGCGAAATGCCGGTCGCAGGCGCAAAGCTGCAGGCCGAAGGCAAGGATGTGGGCGAAATCACCAGCGTAGCTTCCCTACCTTCCGGCGAGGGTGAAAAGGCCATCGCGCTCGGTTACATCCGGCGGGAAGTGGGGACGCCGGGCAAAGGATTGCACGTCGGCAAGGGGCAAGCGACCGTTGCCGCGTTGCCGTTTGCAGAATTCTTCCAGCACTGAGGGAAAACAGTTATGGCTGAAAAGAAACAGGACCAGGGCTTTACCATCACCGATCGTCGTCTGTTCAACTTCGACGGCGACTTGCGCAGCGACGCCGCCGAAGAGGCAGTGGAGCCGCCCCAGGCGGCCGCGCCCCAAGCCGCATCTCCGGCCCCTGCGGCTCCTGCGGAAGCCATAGCGGAGGCCCCGGCGGAGGACGCCCAGGTCCCGCCTCCGCCCAGCAGCGCCGAGCAGCAGGCCCAGGCCGATGCCTATAAGAAGTCCTCTAAGGAACTCGATGCCCGCGTCGAGCTCAGCGGACACTCCGCCAAAGAGCTGGAGATGACCTTCGAACGCTTCCTGGCTTCGCTCTATATGACGGCCATGATGCAGCTCGGCCTGATGCACGAGCAGGGCGGGCAACCGCGCGTCGATATCATTGGGGCCCGCCAGACCATCGACACGCTCAGCCTGATTGGAGAAAAGAGCAAGGGCAACCTGACCCCCACGGAAGAGAACTTCATGCAGAACTCGCTCTATGAGCTGCGCATGGCCTACGTCGAAGTGACCAACGCACTCTCGCGGCCGCCGCAACCTGCGGTCCCGGACCTGCACAAGCGATGAAGGCGACCCTCACGGTGCTGGGCAGCGGAACTTCCATGGGCGTGCCCACCATTGGCTGCGACTGCACCGTGTGCCATTCCAGCGATCCGCGCGATCGGCGCACTCGGCCCTCGGTGCTGATCGAATTCAACGGCAAGGTGGTGTTGATCGACACCACACCCGACTTCCGCGAGCAGGCGCTGCGGGAGAACATCCGCCAGATCGACGCCGTGCTTTATACCCACACCCATGCCGACCACATTCTCGGCATCGACGATCTGCGTCCCCTGAGTTATCACCATAAACCGGGCAAGCTTCCTCTTTATGCCCGGCCGGAAGCCGCCGAATTCATTCGCACCATGTTCCGCTACATCTTCGCTGCGGATTACAAATTTGGCGGGCTGCCGCAGGTCGAAATGCACCCCATTGATGGACCGCTGGAACTATTTGGCGCGCGGTTTGAGCCGGTGGCGGTGATCCATGGCGAGACCGAAATCTATGGCTTCCGCTTCGGATCCGCGGCCTATCTCACCGACCATAGCGAGGTGCCGGAAGCGTCTTACTCGCAGCTGCGGGGACTCGACATCTTGTTTCTGGACGCGCTGCGCCATAAACCGCATCCCACCCACTCCACAGTGGAAAACTCGCTGCGCATCGTGGAGCGGCTGCAGCCCAATCGCGCCTTCTTTACCCACATTTGCCACGACCTGGCCCATGAGGAGACCAACGCTTCACTCCCGCCCAATGTGCGCATGTCTTTTGACGGGATGAAACTGGATTTTGAAATTTAGCCACGGATTTCACGGATAACACGGATGAAAAACGAAACTCCAAGAACGAAAGCAAAAGTCTGGGTTTCCCATGTGCGACTCTGTGCCTCTGTGTCTCCGTGGTGAAGATTTAGTTTGAAAGATTTAGGTCTAACGATTAGCGAATGCAGATTTTTCACAAGTTCGAGGACATTCCAGCAGATTTCGGCCCCACGGTGGTGAGCGTGGGCAACTTCGACGGGGTGCATCGCGCCCACCGCAGCATGTTGGCTGAGATCTCCCGGCATGCCAAAGCGCGCAGCCTGAAGGCCGTGGCCGTCACCTTTGAGCCGCACCCGGTGCGGATTCTCCGTCCCGACGCCGGACTGAAGCTGCTCACGCCCACGCCAGAGAAGCTCCGCCTGCTGGCAACGACAGAGATCGATGCCGTTCTCCTGCTTCCCTTCACCCGCGACCTTTCCCTGCTTACCCCGCGGCAGTTTGCGGAGCGCATTCTGAAGAAGAAGCTGCGTGCTCGCGAGGTCCACGAAGGCTACAACTTTCATTTCGGGCACAAAGCCGCGGGGAGTGTGGAACTGCTGGCGGAGTTCGGCCAGGAAATGGGCTTTACGGTAAAGACCTATCCCGAGATGCAGCTGCGTCACGAGACGGTCTCGAGCAGCCGCATCCGCGAGCTGGTCCGCCAGGGAGAGGTCAGCCGCGCCCGCTATTTGCTGACCCGCCCCTTCTGTATTCTCTCCACGCCGGGGCGGGGACGAGGCTATGGTTCGAAGTACACGGTGCCCACCATCAATCTGAACCGCTACGAAGAATTAGTTCCGAAAGATGGGGTCTACATTACGAGGACCCGCGTGGGGCAAGAATGCTTTGATTCCGTGACCAATGTCGGCAATCGTCCGACCTTCGGCGACGAATTGTTTGCGGTGGAAACCCACTTGCTCAACTTCCATCCTCTGGAGTTGGGCCCGGAAACCGAAGTGGAAGTCCACTTCTACCAGCGGCTACGCAACGAGATCAAATTCCCTTCCATCGACGCCCTGCGTGAGCAGATCGCGCGCGACGTAAAGAAGGCGCGGCGGTATCTTCATCTCCTCAAGTTGGGCGGGGCCTGAGGCCTCGGCCCGTCCGAGGACTAGTTTTCGATTGCCAATTCCAGCTGTAACCCCGAGAATCCTTAGCCAATGCCTGCCAGCCTCGGGTTCCCTATCTCCCAAGTCAGCCCTGCCCAACGGCGCACCCTGCTGGCCGCCGCACTGGGCTGGATGCTCGACGCCTTTGACGCCATGCTTTACGCTCTGGTGCTCACCCACATCATGCGCGACCTGGGCATGAGCAAGGCCACAGGCGGGCTGCTGGGAACCCTGACCTTGCTCGCATCCGGGCTGGGTGGCGTGCTCTTCGGGTTTATCGCCGACCACCTGGGGCGCAAGCGCGCACTCATGCTCAGCATCCTGACATACTCGCTGTGCTCGTTTGCCTCGGGACTGGCCACGTCGGTGCTGATGCTGGCCGTGGCGCGCTTCATCCTCGGCCTCGGCATGGGGGGAGAATGGAACACCGGCGCCACCCTGGTCGCGGAAACCTGGCCCGCCGCCTTGCGCGCCAAGGCGCTCTCCATTGTGCAGGCCTCGTGGGCCATCGGCTACGCCGTTGCTTCTTTCTGTGCCGGAATGTTTCTGCACTTCGCCAACTGGCGGGTGGTGTTTTTTATCGGCGTGTTGCCGGCCCTGGTCACGCTATGGATCCGGCGGGGCGTTCCCGAATCGGAGATATGGCAGAAGCACCACGGCGAGCAGTTGCAGACGGCCGGCCAAGACGCGGGCAGCAAAGTCTCTCAACCCGGGTTCTGGAACATCTTTCAGCCTCCCTATCGCAAACCGACCCTGGCTCTGCTCTTCATGAATTTCTTCGGCATGTTCGGATACTGGGGGCTGTTTACGTGGATTCCTCCGTATCTTTCGCTGCCGGTGGAACAAGGCGGGCGCGGCATGGGCGTCATGGGCACGACCACGCTGATGGTGATTTTGAACTTGTTCGGCATGCTGCCGGGCTATGGCAGCTTCGGCTGGATGGCCGAATATCTCGGACGTAGAAAATCTTTTCTTCTCTACGCCGGCATGGCGGCCGTTATGGTCCCGTTGTACGCCGTCGCGCGGCGGCCCTGGGAAATTTTAGTCGTAGGCACCTTGGCGGCATTTTTCGGCACCGGCCTGTTCTCCGGCTCTGGAGTCATTGCCAGCGAAATCTTCCCCACCAGCGTGCGGGCCCGGGCGCTGGGATTTACCTACAATGGCGCGCGCACGCTCAGTTCGATTTCCCCCTTTGTGATCGGATGGGTAGGACAACGAAAGGGCCTGAGCTGGGCTTTTTTCCTGTGCGCCGCGGGCTACTTCTTCTCCATGCTGGTGGCCACGCAGATTCCCGAGACCAAAGGCCGCGAACTAGTAGGGGCCGATGATGCCACCGATGTGGCGTGAGGCGGGCGGTGACGACTTCTTTTTCCGGCTTTCGATGACGTCCAGATATTTCAGCCCCGAACCGGTATTGAAGAGCACCACGTTGTCACTCGCCTTGAAGAATCCGCTGGCCAGCAGTTTCCGGTAAGCCACCAGCGCGGCCGCCCCTTCCGGCGCGGCAAATACTCCTTCCACACGCGACCAGTGCAGGAAGGCGTCCATGATCTCGTCGTCGCTGGCCGCCACGGCCGTGCCACCGCTCTTCTTCAGGATGTCGAGCACCAAGTAATCGCCGTAGGGCTTGGGGACCCGCAGGCCCGCGGCGGAGGTGGCCGCGTTCTGCCAGAACTCGGAACTCGCTTTGCCTTCGTCCCAGGCGCGGGCAATCGGCGCGCACCCGGAGGCTTGCACGGAAATCATCTTCGGCCGCGCGCTGCCAATCCAACCCAGGGCTTCCATCTCCTCGAAGGCTTTCCACATGCCGATCATGCCCACCCCGCCGCCGGTGGGATAGATGATGCCCTGCGGCACCTGCCAACCCAGTTGCTCGACGGCCTCGTAGGCCATAGTCTTCTTGCCCTCGACGCGGAAGGGCTCTTTCAGCGTTGAGATGTCGAACCAGCCTTCCTGTTCTTTGCGCTCGGCCACTATGCGGGCGCAATCGCTGATCAATCCATCGACCAGGGTGACATGGGCCCCGTAACTCTCACACTCCACGCGATTGGCCAGAGGAACATCTTTCGGCATGAAGATGTGGGCTTCGATACCGGCCGCGGCGGAATACGCGGCCAAGGCACTGGCGGCATTGCCGGCGGAAGGAATGGCAACTTTTTTCAGGCCGTAGGCCCGGCACATGGTCACAGCAGCGGAAAGCCCGCGCGCTTTGAAGGAGCCGGTGGGATTCAGTCCCTCGTCCTTGATGTAGACGTTGGCGTACTCACGGCTGTGCAGCAGAGGGGTGAACCCTTCCCCGAGCGAGACCGGATCGGCCTCAGGCAGAACTTCGGCATAGCGCCACATGCTGGCAGTGCGCCCGGGCAGCATGGTGGGACGAAAGCTTGGCTTCAACCCCGCCAGATCGTAGCGGACATAGAGGATGCCGCCGTCTTTCGGACAAATGGTTTGCGGGGTTTCGGCGGAATAATGCTCGCCGCAGCGGGTGCATTCAAGATAAGAGATCCGGGCCACAGGAGAGTGTATCGCAGATTGATTCTTTGCTTGTGTGGGAGCGAGTGTTTCTGCCCGCTCGATGCTACGCGGGGGCAGCCTGCCCTGAGCGTAGTCGAAGGGCCCGCGCCCACACACAATTTGGCATGGGTTTACTGCGTTACTCGCTTCAACAGACCATTGGCCTTGCGGAACCAGGGACGCTCCCGCCGCTTCAGATACCCTGGCATGGTGGGCTTTTTGGCGAGGACTTTCTGCGCCCACTCGCGCGCTTCCGGTTTGCGTCCTTGCGAGGCGAGGAATTCCGCGTAGTTCAGATAGGTCTCCGAGAGGGTGGAAATCTTGGTCACCTCCTGAAACAGGGCTTCCGCCTTCTCCGGGCTTCCCGTCTTGGCGTAGACATGCGCCAGCAGCCCGGGCGCGCGATAGAAATCGTATTTAGCGTCGGCCGCGACCACGTGCTCCAGGTCCGGCAAGGCGGCGGGATAGTCCTGCAACTCGATCTCGGCAATGGCCCGGCGGTAGAAAGGGTCGGGCGAATCGGTGCGCGCGGAAATGGCCTTGTCGTAACACGCGCGCGCCCGGGCATAGTTGCCGTCCTCGAGAAACAGATCGGCCAACTCCTCGTAATTCCCGGCCGAAGGATTGTCCAGGATCGCCGCCTCCAGTTCATCAATCCGCCGGCGCCGGGGAAAGACTTTGAAGGATTGCCGCAGCAGGCCGGCATCGGGAATCACTTCCATCACGATGTAAGCCAGGGCCCCCACCCAATGAAAGAGGATGATCCACAGCCAGATGGTGTCTGGGCGGCGGCGCACAAAGTGGACCAGGGCCACGATGCGAAGCAGAATGCCCCACCAGGAAAAGGCGAAAAAGAGCAGCGACCCCATAGCTTTGCCCAACTTACCACAGATGCGCGGAGGGGCCGGGATTACGCCTGTCACTCGCCGCAATGATAAAATTTTCTGTGGTGAAGCCTCCTATCCGTCTCCTGGCCGTCGATATCGACGGCACCCTGCTCAACCCAGAATTCAAGGTCTCGCCCGCCGACCTGGCCGCGCTGCGCCGTGCCCATGCGGAAGGAGTGGAGATCGTGCTGGCCACCGGCCGCCGCCATACCTTCGCTCTGCCCATCGCGCAACAACTGGGCTTCGACTTCTGGCTCATCAGCTCCAATGGCGCGGTCACCCGCTCGCTCTCCGGCGAGACCTTCCACCGGGATTACCTCCCGGCCGCCACCTGCCGCAAAATTTGTGCCGCCATGGACGAATTCCGCGGGCACATGGTCATCACCTTTGACAGCGAAGAAAAAGGCGCGCTGGTGCTGGAACACATGGACGACCTGACCGCCAGCATTCAGCGCTGGCTGGAGAAGAACATCCAGTTCATCGAGTTTCTGATTCCGATTGAGCAGTGTCTGGTCCGCGATCCCATCCAGGCCATGTTCTGCGGCTCCATCGAACGCATGCGCCAGGCGCAAACCACGCTGGAAGCCGCCGGCCTGCAGAACGAGATGACCCTCCTGCGTACGGAATATCCCCTGCGCGACCTGCTCATGCTCGACATCCTTAACGCCGGATGCTCCAAGGGCCATGCACTGGAACGCTGGTCCAGACATCGCGGAATTGCCCGCGAACAGGTCATGGCCATTGGTGACAATTACAACGACATCGAAATGCTTGCCTTTGCCGGAGTGCCATTTATCATGGGGAATGCCTCGGAAGAAATGCGCTCCAACGGCTGGCCGGTGACCGCGTCCAACGGGGAAAATGGCGTAGCTGAAGCCATCGCGCAAGTGCTGGGCCCGGCCAAAGTGGCCCTATAATTTCCAGGATCTTCGTGTGAGACTGCGACTGCAACTCGGCTTGTGGATTGGCCTGCTGGGTCTGGGCGGACTGGGCTCCGCATCGGAGCTGGCGGTACTGCAAAACGGTTTCTCCATTCGCCACGAACGCCGCGAAGTTGTTGGTCCGGATACCCGCCTGTTTCTCAGCGAGAACGGCGGTTACATCGATGTTCCAACGGCCGAGATTGCCCGCTTTGAAGAGGATTTATCTCGCCCCGCCGCCACCGCGCCTGTCGCGACGCCCTCGCTCGACGAAGTCATCGGCAACGCCAGCCAGCGCCATCGCCTCGACCCGGCGCTGATCCAGAGTGTGATCCACGCCGAGAGCGGCTTCAATACGCGGGCGGTTTCTTCCAAAGGCGCGCAGGGCTTGATGCAGCTGATGCCGCAAACCGCGGCACAATTGGGCGTCGCCAACTCCTTTGATCCGCAAGCCAATGTGGAGGGTGGCTCCCGCTACCTGCGCGAATTACTGGAACGCTACAACTTTGATCTGGTCAAGGCGCTGGCGGCCTACAACGCCGGCCCCGGACGGGTGGAAAAGTATCGCGGCGTGCCGCCTTACTATGAAACCCGGGCTTACGTGGCCCGGATTATTCGGGAATATAACCGCAAAAAAGCCGCAGAGGCCCCGGCCCAAAAAGCGGCCCGGAATGTATCCAGTAAGAAAACTGTCCGGCCTGCCGTCGCCAGCAGCACTTCACCGTCCGCCTCCAAACAGGACGTTTCCCGCTAAGCAGACTTGCCGGCCACGATGGAGACCTTCCCTTCCGGCCTCCGGGTTTGACCTCGCCTCTCCTGTCATTTACCTTGACTGGGTACTTGGGCGGGGCTTGCCGGATCGGGTAAGCAAGCCTCCCGAGCACCTCCCCACCCCATGGATAGAAAGCGCACGCTTCTTTACGCCATCGGCATTACGTTGTTCGCCGTGTTGGTGTATTTCCAGTTCCGTACCTGGCGCAATTTTGATTGGACCACCTTTTGGAGCCAGACCAGCAATATTCGTAAGATCCATATTTTCCATGCGATTGCGTTGATTTATCTGGGTTATGCCATGCGCGCCATTCGCTGGAAGCTGTTTCTGCGCCCGGTGCGTCCTAAAGCCACGGCGCTGCAGATGCTCCCTCCGACGATCATCGGCTTTACCGGGCTGGCGTTGCTGGGGCGTCCGGGCGAACTCATCCGGCCTTATCTCATTGCCCACAAGCAAGACTTGAGCTTTTCCTCGCAACTTGCCGTATGGGCAGTAGAACGCATCTTCGATATCGGGGCTTACGCCTTACTGCTGGTGATCGCGCTTTTCTTCACCCCCGGCCCGCGAGAACTGAGCTACTACAGCAAATTTCGCGAGTTGGGCTTTGTCCTGGTCGGACTGGTCGCCCTGATGGGTACGGGGGCCTGTGTGTTGAGCTGGAAGGGCGAAGAGCTGGCGGACTGGGTGGGACGGCGATTCTCGCAGCGCGCCTCCACCGTGGGCCACAAGCTGGCGCTGCGTATCCGTGAATTTCGCGGCGGCCTGAATACCATCCATGGCCCCTTGTCCTTCCTGCTGATTACCGTGGTTTCGCTGGTCATGTGGTGCATGATTGCCGTGGCCTACAAGGAAGTGGCCCATGCCTACGGCCATCCCGAGCTGGAAATCCCCCAGACCCAGGTTTTACTGCTCATGGGTTCGAGCATGGTGGGATCGTTGATCCAGCTGCCGGGGGTCGGCGGCGGCTCCCAGCTGGCGACCATCGCCACCTTGCAGCATGTCTTTGACGTTTCGCCCGAGCTGGCCGCCAGCTGCGGCATCATGCTCTGGCTGGTGACCTTCTTCGCCATCGTGCCGATCGGGCTGCTGATCGCTCACCGCGCCCGCCTCTCATTGGTGAAGCTTTCGAAAGAGAGCCATCGCGAGGAGGAAGACGTTCCGGATCCAGCTGCCTCCAGTTAACCCCAGGGTCCCGCCTTGTCTCGAAGAAACTCCTTGTGCTCTGAGGCTTTCCGGCATTACTTTTCCCGGCACCCGTTTCCGGCATGTCCTGTGTCGCGCGCGCCCTCCTGTTACAATAGGTGTTCTTCCCTACAACCATGAAGTGTCCTTTTTGCGGCTTTGCCAACGACAAAGTGGTGGACTCGCGCGAGAGCAAGGAAGCCGATTCCATTCGCCGCCGCCGCGAGTGCCTGAAGTGTGAAAAGCGCTTCACCACCTACGAGCGCATCGACGAAATCCCTTACATGGTGGTGAAAAAGGACGGACGCCGGGAAAAATTCGACCGCCAGAAAATTCTGAATGGCCTGTTGCGCGCTTGTGAAAAGCGTCCCGTCCCCATCAGCAAGCTGGAGCAGATCGTGAACGAGGCGGAGACCTTTGTCATCGAGTCGCCCGAGCGCGAGCGTAAAACCAGTGAACTGGGCGAACTGATCATGAACCGCCTGCGCCGCCATGACAAAGTGGCCTATGTGCGTTTCGCTTCAGTCTATCTGGATTTCAAAGACGTGCAGGAATTCATGGCCGAGCTGAAAGACCTGCTGAAGAGCAAGGACGCTACCGAAGTCCGGCCCAAAGTGCCGTTAAAGAATTAATCTGGTTTTCCGTTTCAAGTTCAAATTGCCTTAGCCCGATATTCCAAATATATGCCTTATAAGATCACGTTGATTCCCGGAGATGGTATTGGTCCAGAAGTCACTCGCGCGGCGGTGCGCATTGTCGAAGCCACCGGATTGAAGTTCGAGTGGGAGAGCTTTCAGGCCGGCGCCGAAGCCTACGAGAAATACCACGAATACATCCCCAAAGAGCTGATCGAATCCGTGGAACGCACCCACGTGGCGCTCAAGGGGCCGGTGACGACGCCCGTGGGCGGCGGATTTTCCAGCATCAACGTGGCCCTGCGCAAGAAGTTTGATCTCTTCGCCAACTTCCGTCCTATCAGCAATCTGCCGCACATCCCCACACGCTATCCCGACGTCGACCTGATTATCGTGCGCGAGAATACCGAGAGCCTTTATTCCGGCCTGGAGCACGAAGTTGTCCCCGGGGTGGTCGAGAGTCTGAAGATCATCACCGAGAAGGCTTCGACGCGCATCGCTAAATTCGCCTTCGAATATGCCCGCAAGAACGGGCGCAAGAAAGTGCATGCCATCCACAAAGCCAACATCATGAAGCTTTCGGATGGGTTATTCCTGCGTTGCGCCCGTAACGTGGCCAAGGACTTCCCCGAAGTCACCTATGCCGAACATATCGTGGACAACACCTGCATGCAGCTGGTGATGAACCCCTATCAGTACGACATCCTGGTGATGGAAAATCTCTACGGCGATATCATCTCCGACCTGTGCGCGGCCTTCGTCGGCGGACTGGGCTTCGTCCCCAGCGCCAACCTGGGCGAACACTGCGCCATCTTCGAAGCGGTGCACGGCTCAGCCCCAGACATCGCCGGCAAGAACCTGGCCAATCCCACAGCCGTCATCCGTTCCGCTCAGCTGATGCTGCGCCATCTCGGCGAACTGGAAGCCGAAGCCAAGATCAAGAACGCACTGGAAAGGGTCTATCGCACCAAAGAGAAGCTGACCCGCGACGTCGGCGGCAGCGCCGGCACCTCCGAGTTCGCCGACTCGGTGATTGAAGCCATGGAACAGGGGACATAAGCCTGCCAAAATTCCGTGTTTGACCTTGCCCGGGTTTTTGAGTAACATGCCCCCCGTTTGCGGGGATCCCTGAGGAATGGCAGATAAGGCACGGCGCGTGGGGGTGATTCTTTTCCAGCTTGGCGGGCCAGACTCGCTACAAGCCATTGAACCATTCCTGTTCCATTTATTCTGCGATCCCGATATTATCGACTTCCCTTTCGCGCGCCTTGCACGCAAACCTCTCGCCAAACTGATCTCTTCCACCCGCGCCAAAAAAGTGGAGCACCACTATGCGGTGATTGGCGGCGGCTCGCCTATTCGGCGCTTCACCGAGCAGCAGGCCCGCGCGCTCGAAGCCGCCCTCGCCGATGCCGGCATCGATGCCCGTTGCTTTGTGGCCATGCGCTATTGGCATCCCTTTACCGCGGAAGCGGTCGCGCAGTTGCACGCGGCGGATTGCGATGAGGTGGTGCTACTGCCGCTGTATCCGCACTATTCCAGCACGACCACGGGCAGCAGCCTGAACGAATGGCAGCGGCAGTATCATGGCGATGCCACGGTGCATACGGTTCGCGAATTCTATCGTCACCCTCAGTACCTCGATGCCCTGATCGAAAAGATCGACCAGGCCCTCTCCCGCTTTCCCCAGGCCGCGCGTCCCGAAATTGTTTTCAGCGCGCACAGCGTTCCGGTGTCCGTGATTGAACAGGGCGATCCATACCAACGCCAGATCGAGGAAACCGTGGCGCTGCTCATGGAACGCGGCGGGTGGAGCAATCCACACCGGCTCTGCTACCAGAGCAAAGTTGGGGCCAGCCGCTGGCTGCAACCTTCCCTGCGCCGGACTTTGCGGGACCTGGCCGCGCAGGGGACCCGGCAGATTTGTGTTGTGCCCATCTCTTTTGTGTCCGATCATGTCGAGACTTTAGGGGAGATTGATCACGAAGCGCGCGCCGAAGCGGTCACGCTGGGCATGGAGCGTTTCGAAATGACAGCGGGTTTGAACGATTCACCGATTTTTATTGCCGCACTCGCGGACCTCGTATCGTCCGCGGTGGGACTACCAGCAAGGAGAAAGAGCAGCGCGGGATACTTCGCCGTAGCTGCGGACTAAGACATGTAAGACGGGCCCAGGGCCAAAACCAACAATCAGGGGTAAGGACGGATGGCAGACCAGTCCAATACCGCGACCACCGGAGTTCGCGGCCGCCTTCCTGCCTGGCCACGCCAGGCACTCAACGCTTCTGTGATCGCTGCGGAACAGGCGTATCGCAAGCGCTCGGGTCTTCCCCTCCTTACCGACGAAGACATCGCCAACCTCAAAGCGGGAGAGCCCCTGGCCTGGGAGCGCGGCGACGGCGTCCCTGCTGCATCCCCTGCTTCCGCCGTGCCGCCGGCAGCCACCCTCGCTGCGCCCCCTCTTGACTCGGCCCCAGTTCCCCCTGCAACTGCTGTGAGTACAGCGGGGCTAAGCCTCGAAGTCGCCAAGCAAGTCGCGGCCGGGAAAAAATGGAGCAAGTCCTCCATCGCCGCGGAACAAGCGCGGCGCAAACGCAACAATCTTCCTCCGCTCACGGACGTCGAAATCACGGCGCTGCTGGGCGAAACTTCCGCGGCTGCTCCCGCCGCACCTGTGGTCGCAACCGCGGCTTCTCAGGCAGCTTCTGCCGCTGCGCCTGCGGTGCGAGCGGCCGCTCCGGCTACACCGGCTGGCCCGCCGCCGGTGGCAAGGTCGGGAGAATCCACTCGCTATGTGGGCACGCCGGCCGTCGGAACTTCGAAAGCTGCGGCGGCAGGCGGAGTCGCTTCCGTTGGCCCGGAAGACGGGCCGGTCAACCAGCAGCGCCGGCGTTTCGTATGGAGCGCAGTGGCAGCTTTTCTCGTGGCATGGTTCCTGGCTTTCTTTCGCTTCTTCCTGCCCCGCACGCTGTTTGAGCCCGCGACTAGCTTCAAGATCGGCTATGCCTCGGACTTCGGTCTCGGGGTCGACACCAAATTCCAGCAGAAATTCCGCATCTGGGTGGACCGCACGCCGGACCGCATTTTCGTGATCTACGCGCGCTGCACGCATCTGGGCTGCACGCCGGACTGGAAGCCCAGTGAGAACAAATTCAAATGTCCCTGCCACGGCAGCGGATACGACAGCGAGGGCGTGAACTTTGAGGGCCCGGCGCCCCGCCCCATGGACCGCGCCCATGTCGAGCTTGCGCCCGACGGGCAAATTCTCGTCGATGTGGCGCGGCTCTACCAGTGGCCGAAGGGACAGCCCACCCAGTTCAACGATCCGGGGGCGTTCTTATCGACGTAGAAGCTTTTGCTTGCAATGTCTCTACAAAATGGACAGCCGAGGGCGGCTGTCCCTACGCAAGCACTGACGATATACGCAGTCATGATGCACGAGGACACGATGCCTATCGAAGATGAGAACGGAAAGAACGGCAACCAGACCGGACTGATGGAGAAGGTCAAGAGCGGCATTCAGGAAGACCTGCAGTCGCTCAAGACCGACATTCCCGCCAAGGCGAAAGAGCAGATCGAAGGGCTGAAGGACCCGACCAAGACCCAGGTCTTCACCTCGATCTTCCGCCATAAGCACGACGACACGCCGCGCAACCGCGCGCTCGGCGTGTTGTCGAACGTCTTCCTCCACTTGCACCCGGCCAAAATCAATCGCGACGCCGTGCGCTACAGCTACACCTGGGGCATGGGTGGAATCACCTTCTACCTGTTCATCGTGCTCACCTTCACCGGGGTGCTGCTGATGTTTTATTACCACCCCAGCAAAGTGCAGGCCTTCCGCGATGTGCTCTACCTCGAGCACGATGTTCCCTTCGGCCGTATTCTGCGCAATATGCATCGCTGGGCCGCGCACCTGATGGTGATCGCCGTCTGGCTGCACATGTTCCGCGTCTTCCTCACCGGATCCTACAAAAAGCCGCGCGAATTCAACTGGAACGTAGGCGTAATTCTGCTGGTGCTGACGCTGCTGCTCTCGTTCACCGGATATCTGCTGCCCGACGACCAGCTGGGCTTCTGGGCGGTGACCGTGGGCACCAACATGGCCCGGGCTACGCCCGGCCTGGGACATGAAGGCCCGTTCGGCCATCAACTGGGCATGACGCCATACAACGACGTGCGCTTTGGACTACTGGGCGGCTCCATTGTGGACGCGAATGCCCTGCTGCGTTCCTACATCTGGCACTGCATCGGCATTCCGATTGTGGCTTCGATTTTCATGATTGTGCATTTCTGGCGAGTGAGGAAGGACGGCGGCATCTCCGGCCCGGCGCCGGTCATGCTGACGGCGGAAGCAGACAAGGCACGAAGGTGAATCCTGCCCACATGGGCAGGTGAATTGTCGAACTGCGCGTGACCGGACAGCCGAGGGCTTGCCCTGAGCATGGTCGAAGGGCGGCTGTTCCTACACGAACCGTGGCAAGGATGGCTGAGCAGTTTGGGGAGCAACTATGGATTGGCGACAACTTTGGGACATCGTTTCCACGCCGGACAACGTGCCGATCGTGGCCCTGATTCCGCTGCTGATCTTCTACTGCTATCTGGCGTGGAAGCAGGCCAAGGCCAACGACGAGCTTGTCTCCGAGCTGGAAGCCGACCCCGTCCTCGCCAAGACGCATCATCGCAAGACCTGGCCTTTCCGGCCGGGCTGGCAGAAGGAAGTGCATGTCTGGCCCTTCCTGCTGCGCGTGGAATTTCTGGCCGCCATCATCGTGACCATCATCCTGATGGTCTGGTCGCTCACGCTGAACGCACCCATGGAAGAGCCGGCCAACCCCAACCTCACCATGAACCCGGCCAAAGCGCCCTGGTACTTCCTCGGTCTGCAGGAGATGCTGGTGTATTTCGATCCCTGGATCGCCGGCGTAGTCATGCCCACGCTGATCATCATCGGGCTGATGGTCATTCCCTACATCGACACCAATCCCATGGGCAGCGGCTATTACACCTGGAAGCAGCGCAAGTTCGCCATCGGCACGTTCCTGTTCGGCTTCATCGTTTTGTGGGTCTCGATGATCATCATCGGCACCTTCATTCGCGGGCCAGGGTGGCAGTGGTTCTGGCCGGGCCAGACCTGGGACCACAATCGCCTGATCTACGAGGTAAACCGCGACCTGCCCGACCTGTTCGGCATTACTTCGAATTGGGCCAAGGGAATCTTTGGCGCGGTCGTGGTGGGGGGGTATTTCGCGGTCGGCGGATTCCTTTTGCACGCGCTCTTCCGCCGCTTTAACCCGAAAGATTACCGGCGTATGAGCCTGCTGCAGTACTCGGTCATGCAGGTTTTCATGCTGACCATGATCGGCCTGCCCATCAAGATGCTGCTGCGTCTGGCCCTGAACATCAAGTACGTGTGGATTACGCCCTGGTTCAATGTGTGAGAAACCAGCCGTTGGTCTTTGGTCGTTTGTCGTTGGTTGGCGGCTGCCAAAACGGCGAATGAGTAAGAGGCGAACGGCCAACGACGAAAGACGAACGACTGCCTGGAGGATTCGGTGCCTGAACAACCCATCCCCGAACAGGACCCGGTTGTAACCAAGTCCTATGCAGTGCACTACGTGGTGGCGATGGCCATTCTGCTGGCCACCCTCTTCTGGGCTTTGTGGGACGAATCCTTCGGCCAGCGCCCCTGGAAGGCCTTCCAGCACGAATTCAAGGACCGCTATCTCGCTTTCCTCACCACGGCGAAATCGAAGTCGCAGCAATCGCAAAAGGAAATTACGCAGAGCTCCGACTACGCCCGGCTGGAGGACAACTACAAGCAGGCCAGGCAGGGGGCGCAGCCCCGGGTCGATGCCATCCAAAAGCAGCTCAGCGACCTGAATGCCCGCATCCTGGCGGTACAGAATGTCTTCACCGACCGCCGGGCCTATGCCAATGCCTTGACTTATCAGATCGAGACCGATCCCAGCCCGTCGGGCAAGAAGAACAAGCAAAAAGACCTCGACGCCTATAAGGCAAAGCTGGCCACAGTCGAGTTCCCCGACCACAGCAAAAAGCAATTCAACTACGGACAACTCGAAGAAACCTACAATCAGCTGCGCGACCAGCGGACGGCGCTCAGCGCCGAGCTGGGCGAAGCCTTAAAGCCGGTCACCGAGGCCAACGCCAAACTCGCCGAATATGTCTCCGACCACATGGTTGATCTCACCCCGGCGCAGATCGAAGGCCTGCATAAGAAGTATGCCGATTGGGACCCGAAAATTCTGCAGATCAACGTAGCGGACGCCAACATCGTGGACCGCTGCGAATCCTGCCACATGGGCATCCGCGAGCCGCTGAAGATCACCGCGGCTGCCATGACGCTGAAGGGCCACAAGAAGCCGGACGAATATGCCCAGGCTTTCGTCAGCCATCCCGATACCGATTTGCTCAAGGTGCATGATCCGGACAAATTCGGTTGTTCGCCTTGCCATCAGGGCAATGGGCGCGCCACCACCAGCCTGGAGAAGGCCCACGGCAATTACGAACACTGGCTGTGGCCGCTGTTCCCCAAAGCCAATGTGGAGGCGGGTTGCCAGACCTGCCATGCCGCCGACATGGTGCTGGTCAGCGGAGATGTGGGCTGGACCATCAGCGAGGGCAAAGACCTTTTCCGGCAGAAGGGCTGCAACGGCTGCCATCGCTATGAGGGCTACGATAAAGAGCCGGAAGAGCTGCAGTCGATGACGCAGCAGATCAAGCTGCTCGAGCAGCAGAAAAAGGACAACAGCAAGCAATCGGCCTCGCTCATGAAGCAGGCCGACACCGCCGAGACCAACGCCGAAGCCACCCGCTTCAATGAGCAAGCCATAGCGCTGCGCGTGACCAACAGCAAGATTGACGGGCAGGTCCAGCAGTTCGATTTCCGCTCCCACAGTCTGATGCAGGACATGAAGAAGATTGCGCCCAACCTGAAAGACATCCGGCTCAAGCTGAACAAGAACTGGATTCCCGTCTGGCTCAAGAAACCCACCGACTTCCGTCCCACCACCAAGATGCCGAATTTCCGCCTGAATGACGAGCAGGTTCATTCGATTTCGGCGTATCTGTGGCAAACCGGGCTGACCGATTCCCTGCCTAAACAAAAAGCCGGGAATGCTGCCCACGGCAAGGAACTGTTTGAAACCCGCGGATGCCTGGCCTGCCACTCTATCGGCGAAGGCAGCCAACTCGAAGGCGGGACCTTTGCCGCCAACCTCACCCGCGTGGGCGAGAAGGCAAACTACGATTATCTGGTGCGCTGGATCCACAACGCCCGCGAGCGCACCCGGCCCTACTGCCCCTACGAAAAGAAGGACATCGGCCCGGAAGACTACGCCAAACACGGCCTTCCCTATCAGTTCGACCTGCAGCACAGCCAGTGCCCCAATGACGGTCACGAACTGCAGGTCCAGAACATGACCGTCATGCCCAGTCTGCGGCTAAGTCCCGAAGATGCGCAGGATATCGCCTCTTACCTGATCACGCAGAAGAAACAGGAACCATCCTCCTACGCCGATGCCTCGTTCATGGATGATGCCAAGCTGAGAGATGAGGGCAAGAAGTGGATTCGCCACTTCGGCTGCGCCGGATGCCACGAGATTTCCGGCTTTGAAGAGGAAGGACGCATCGGCACTGATCTGACCGTCGAAGGCAGCAAGCCGATTGAGCGCCTCGATTTCGCCCTCTATACCGAAGCTGCGCAACGCGGCGGGAAAGATCCCATCACCAATCCCGACGATCTGGCCCGCCTGCCGGGCGGCCCGGCCAAAGGCCCCTGGTACGACCACAAGGGATTCTTCGAGCATAAGCTGGCCGAGCCCGAGATCTTTGACAAGGGCAAGATCAAGAGCGAGGAAGAAAAGCTGCGCATGCCGAACCTGCACCTGGACCAGGAGCAGATTCGCGCCCTCACCACCTTCTTGCTGGGCAGCCAGGAAACCTCCCTGCCCGCCAGCTACCAGTACAACCCCAGCGATACGCGCAAGGACATTCAGGAAGGCTGGTGGATTGTTCGCAAATATAACTGCATGGGCTGTCACCAGTTCATTCCTGGGCAGGGCACCATCCTGATGGGCATGGCACAGTACAAAGACGTGCAGGAGCAACTGCCGCCCAAGCTGCTCACCGAAGGCGCGCGCGTCGATCCCGAGTGGCTGCGCCGCTTCCTCAGCAACCCGGCGCTGAGCACGACTGACACCAACCGCAATGGCGTGCGGCCCTATCTCAAAGTGCGCATGCCCACCTTCTCCTTCTCGGACAACGAACTGCGCAAGCTGGTGCGCTTCTTCCAGGCGCTCTCGCAACAGCCGATTCCCTATGTGCCCGAGCAGGTGCCAACGCTCACCGCGAAGGAAACCGACATGGCGCGCAGCCTGTTCTCCAGCACGGCCGCACCTTGCCTGAAGTGCCATGCCACAGGAGATGATGCGCACGATCTGCACGCCACCGCGCCCAATTTCCTGCTGGCCCGCGAACGCCTGAAGCCGGACTGGGTGGAGCGTTGGATTCTCGATCCCCAGGCCATCAGCCCCGGCACCGCCATGCCTTCGGGCCTTTTCCGGCGAGAAAACAGTCAGTGGGTCTTCGCCGGGCCGACGCCCTCATCATTCCAGGGCTACACTCGCGACCACAGCAAGCTGCTCGTGGATTACATCTTCCAGCTCACGCCGGAGGAGCAGCATCGCGTAGCCGGCGCCATGGGGCGCACGCGCGCCGCGGGTCCGGCGCGGAATCGAGATCAGCAAGCCTGGCACGGCAATGCTTCCGCAACCGGTGGCGGGTCACCGTAGAATGGGACAACGCCAATCTTATAAACAAAAAGCTTTCCATTTCAGAAAGGGCGACATCATGAATAGAAAAACCTGGGCAGCACTGCTCAGCCTTTGCCTGCTGGCCTTATGGCTGCTCGCCGGCTGTAGCAAAAAAGAAGCCGCAAATGAAGAACAACCTGCCACCGAATCGGCGTCCGCGCCTGCGCCTACGCCGATCGATCCCGCCACGGCCGCATCGGTGAGCGGCTCGGTAAAGTTTGATGGCGCCGCCCCCAAGCCGGCCAAGATCGACATGAGCCAGGACCCCGCCTGCAAGGGCAGCAACAATGTGGAAACCCTGGTGGTCGACAACGGCAACCTGGCCAACGTCTTCGTTTATGTGAAAGAAGGTCTGGGCAACCGCACCTTTGAAGTGCCCAAGACTTCCGCGGTCATTGACCAGGACGGCTGCCGCTACCACCCTCATGTGCTCGGCGTAATGACCGGACAGAACGTGGAGATCCAGAACACCGATCCCACTACGCACAATATTCACCCCACACCCCAGGCGAATCGCGAGTGGAATGAATCGCAACCGCCGAAAGCCGCTCCCATTGAAAAGACTTTCGCCCGCGAGGAAATCCTGCTGCCGGTCAAATGCAACCAGCATCCCTGGATGAAGATGTACGTCAACGTGGTGAAGAGCCCGTTCTTTGCCGTCACCGGCCCCGATGGCAAATATGAACTCAAGGGCCTGCCCCCGGGAGACTACACCCTGGCCTTCGTACACGAGAAATTGGGCGAACAGGACCAGAAAGTCACCCTGGCCGCCAAAGACAGCAAAAAGGTGGACGCCAGCTTTAAGCAGCAGTGAAGACCTTGGGAGAGGGCGCGCCCTTGGGCCCGCCCTCCCGTAGCTTCCGGCGGCAGCCTGTTCCGGCAGGGAGACTCGCAAGCGTCTCTCGTCGTAGAATGAATCGTGGCTTCCAAAGTAACTGATTCCCCAGTCTCTTCTATGGAGGAGCATCTCTCCTCGACCCCTGCGGTTTCCGTACAGGAACTCGTCCATCACTATGGAGAGCGCGCTGCCCTGAATGGCGTGTCGTTTGACGTCCGCCCCGCCGAGATGTTCGGCCTGCTGGGCCCCAACGGTAGCGGCAAAACCACGTTGTTTCGCATTCTCTCCACGCTCATGGTGCCGACCGGCGGCAAAGCCGTGGTGTTGGGGCACGATGCCGCGAAGGAGCCTTCCGCCCTGCGCCGGCATATCGGGGTCGTCTTCCAGGCGCAGAGCGTCGACGTAAAGCTCACCGCGGAAGAGAACCTCTGGCATCAGGGACACTTGTACGGCTTGCGTGGAGCGGCTTTAAAGGCGCGCATTCACGAAATGCTGGGGCACATCGGGCTCGCCGACCGCGCAAAAGATAAGGTGGAGACTTTCTCCGGCGGCATGCAGCGCCGGCTGGACGTGGCCAAGGGCCTGATGCACCGGCCTTCTGTGCTTCTCCTCGATGAGCCCACCACCGGCCTCGACCCCGCCGCCCGTCGCGATCTCTGGCAATACCTGAACTCTCTGCGGCAGGAAGAGGCGGTCACCGTGATCGTCACCACCCACCTGATGGAGGAAGCTGAGCGTTGTGACCGGCTGGCCATCATGAACCAGGGAGAATTGGTCGCCTTGGGCACGCCGCTTGAGCTCAAGCACGAAATCGGGGGCGACGTGATTACCCTGGAAACCACCAACCCTGAGACTTTGGCCGAACGCATCCGCTCCCGCTTCGTGGTGGAAGCGCAGCCGCTGGGCAACCAGGTGCGGCTGGAACGTGAGCAGGGACACCGCTTCATTACTGATCTGGTAGAGGCTTTCCCAGGAGAAATTCAGGCCATCTCGGTCAGCAAGCCGACGCTCGAGGATGTGTTTATCCATCGCACCGGGCATCGCTTTTGGACCGAGGAGTCCGAGACGAAAGGATAAAGCCTTACCACAGAGGGCACAGAGAACACAGCGGTACAAGCATTAGGAGGCGTGATGGTCATACTGGCGCTTGCAGTGATTTTCGCGGTAGTGCCCTTGCTGGGAATCGCCTGGACTGTCGAGAGTGGGTCCCTGACCACCGTGGACGGCTTGTTCACCAGCCTGATCCTGCTGGCACTCTCCGGAATCCTCTTTTTGAACGTGGCATTGGAAGCTCGCAAGAAATTTAGAAAGGCAGAAAAGAAGAGCTAGCATGGCGACCCCGGCAGCAGCCTTATCTTCCCCGTCCCCCGATAGTGCACTCCTCGCGGCTTTTACGCTGTGGTGGCGCGAAGTGGTCCGCTTCTACCGCCAGCGTTCCCGCGTGGTGGGCGTCATCGCGTCGCCGCTTCTGTTCTGGGTGGTCATTGGCTCGGGCTTTGGCTCCTCCTTTCGCTCCGGGGACGCGCCCGGGCAGCAGCACTATCTGGACTACTTCTATCCCGGCGCGCTCATCATGATCGTGCTGTTTACCTCGATCTTTACCATGATGTCGGTGATCGAAGACCGCAAAGAAGGCTTTCTGCTTTCCGTGCTGGTGGCCCCGGTGCCGCGCTCCGCCATCGTGCTGGGTAAAGTGCTGGGTGGGACCACCCTTTCTACGATTCAGGGCGCAATTTTTCTGGCCTTCGCACCCTTGCTAGGCATTCACTTCAGCGCCGCCTCTTTGCTGCTCTCCTTGCTCACCATTTTTCTGGTCTCGTTTGCGCTCACAGCCCTGGGCTTCGCCATCGCCTGGCCCATGGATTCCAGCCAGGCCTTTCACGCCATCATCAATCTATTTCTGATTCCGCTGTGGCTGCTCTCCGGTTCCTTATTCCCCTTGAACGGGGCTTCCGGATGGGTCCGCATGCTGATGCAGATCAACCCGCTGACTTACGGCGTGGAAGCCTTGCGGAATTTGCTCTACCCCGCGAGTCCGCAGACCTTCTCGCTGGCGTCCTCGCTGGCCACGCTTCTATTGTTCACCTTGTTTATGTTCGGGCTGGCTTTTGTGATGGCCAACCGCCGGGGGAGCAAGCCAGCGGCCTAACCATGCAGGTTCCTGCAGAATTCGCCATTTATCCCACCATGAATGCCATACTGAATGGCGCCAGCGGTGTGCTGCTGCTGATCGGACGCTGGCTGATTGCCAAGCGCCGCATCGCCGCCCATCGGGCGGTCATGATCGCGGCTTTGGTGTCATCCAGCCTGTTTCTGACTTCGTATCTCTATTACCACGCCCACGTCGGCTCGGTGCGCTTTCAGGGACAAGGCTGGTCGCGTCCGGTCTACTTCACTATCCTGATCTCGCACACCATTCTGGCGGCGGTGATTGTGCCGCTGGTCATCATCACCCTGACCCGGGCGTTTAAGGCGCGCTATCCGCAGCACCGCGCTATTGCCCGCTGGACGTTCCCTCTCTGGCTCTATGTCTCGGTGACCGGCGTGATTGTCTATTTCATGCTGTACCACTGGTTCGCGGTTTAGAACTATCACCACAGAGGGCACAGAGTTTCACAGAGAAAAGTGGCGGATCCTCTGTGGAATTCTGTGTCCTCTGTCGTTAAGGTTTTTAAATTCTTATTCCCTGAATCTGCTATAGTTCCCTGCCGGAACCGACCCATGCCACCGGAACAGACCCCACCATCTGCATTGCCGGACCAGCCGCCCCAGCCTCGCCGCCGCCTGTCCACCAGGCAGCGCCTGCTTTTCTTCCTCACCGCATGGCTGATTGTGCTCATGCCCTTTTTGTTCTGGTGGAACACCTGGTTCGGCCGCAACCTTTCCGACAAACAGCTCACGGAATACCTGCACGACGACAAAAAGCCTCGCCATATCCAGCACGCCCTGGTGCAGGTCGGGGAGCGCATGGCCAAGAGCGATCCTAAGGTAAAAGACTGGTATCCCGATCTGGTGCGCTTGTCCTCGCATCCTGAAGAAGAGGTCCGCAACACCGACGCCTGGCTCATGGGGCAGGACACTTCCGGAGCAGGCTTTCACCAAGCGCTGCTCAAGATGCTGAATGATCCTTCGCCCATGGTGCGAGGCAATGCGGCATTATCCCTGGTGCGTTTTGGAGATGCCAGCGGGCGGGCGCAGATTGTCGGGCTGCTCTTGCCGGTGAATATCGTCGCGCCACAAATTGGACTGGTCGCCAAGACCAGTTCGGTAGGCACCGCCGTGCATCAGAACGGGGTGATTGCACGACTGGAGAGCAACGGCGAGATGATCGAGGTGCGCTCGCCTATCAGCGGAAGAGTCAGCGCGCTCGCCGCCGGGATGGGACAATCCGTAAAAGTGGGCGCACCGCTCGCCACCGTCTCCCCTGCCACCGACCAGGTTTGGGAGGCCCTGCGGGCGCTCTATCTGGTGGGGCAAGCGGAAGACCTTCCCGCAGTTTCCCGCTACCAACGCGACCTGCCGGAAATTCCCGAGCACATTCGTAAGCAAGCATTGGAAACCGAGCAGGCCATCCGCCAGCGAGCCAGGTAACACCGTTTCAGCAATGTAAGTTTAGGACACGACCAATATCCGAGAGGGTTGGTATCAGGATATGGCTTCAGCCATATCGCATCCGTTGGTGCAGAAGATCACGCGGCGCGGCCGATCTATGCGCCGTTCCGGCGCGAAATTTTCGATTGCGTGAAGCGGCATCGCTGAAGCGATGCCCTGATACAAACACCACGCCCAGAGCAGCACGCATAGCAAAAGGCTAACGGCCAAATGCTAACGGCTGCTTTTAAATCGGCATGAAGCCGACTTCTTTTTCCACTTCCGTGGTCTCCACCATGACAATCGCATCCCACGGGCAGCCATCGAGGAAGGCCCCGTCCGGGCCTTTGCTGGTGCACTTCTTGCAGCCGATGCAGAGGATGGGGTCCACCTGAATGCGGCCGAAGGGCGGATGGTCTTCATCCGGCACCCAGAACATGCAGTCTTCAATCGGGCAATATTCGACGCAGGCCGGCGATCCGGCACAGCCGGTGCAGCACTCGGTAATCACGGCCAGTTCTTTGGGTTTTTTCTTGCGTGGAGTGTCGATGCCTTTGGATCGCGGCTCGAACTTGAGTTCGTCCGGCACCATGCCGAGGGCTTTGCTTTCGGCGGCCATGGGCGGGAATTATAGCTCAGATTGGGGCAATTGGAAGCAATTTGTCGTTCGTCGTTGGTCATTAGTCTTTGGCCAAATCCGTCCCTTTCCACATTCGGGCCCATTCGCAGATTTGCCAATGGCCAAGGGCCAACAACCAACGACTTTCTGATATAGTGACCTTCCAGCCCCTTGGAGTCCCAGTCCCAGGTCATCATCCCGGTTTAACGGCTCCCTGATCGAGTTTCCGGGGGCAAAAGGAGCAGCCATTATGGCAGGCAAGAGTCTGAATCGAGTGCAATTGATCGGCAACCTTGGCAAAGACCCCGAGGTCAAATACACGCCTAGCGGGACCCCGGTCGCCAAACTGACCATCGCCACCAACGAGCGCTTCAAAGATAAGGGCGGGGAGTGGCAGGACCGCACCGAGTGGCACAATGTCGTGCTGTGGCAGCGTCTGGCGGAGATTGCCGGCGAATATCTGAAAAAGGGTGGCAAGGTCTACATTGAAGGGCGCCTGCAGACCCGTTCCTGGGACGACCCCAAGACCAACACCAAGAAATATATGACCGAAGTAGTGGGCAGCGACCTGATCCTGCTCAGCGGCCGCGGCGACGGTGGGGGCGGCGGCGGCGACTTCGGCGGCGCGCGCAGCAGCAACAGCTTCGACCAGCGCACCCCGGAACCGGAGATGTCTCCGGCCTCGCCCATCAGCGATGAAGACATCCCGTTCTAGCATTCTGCTCTTCATCGTAAGAAATGACGGCCCGCGCTTTTCGCGGGCCGTTGCTGTTTACTATGGGGTACTAGGCCAGCGACGCCGGGCGTGAAAGACGCGCAAAATTTCCACAGCATCGCCTCGCACGCGATACGGAACAATAGAGGGTCGGAACGCGCCGTTATGAAAACCTTTTTAGCCGTTGCGATGATCTGCTTATTGTTGCTTGCGCCTGCCGCCTGGGCGAAGAAGCACAAGCACCATGCCGATTCTTCCAACTACGCTTTTGACTATTACCTGCTGGCCATCTCCTGGGCGCCGAACTATTGCGCCGGACATCCCAGTGATCATTCGAGGGAGTGCCAAATCGGTGGCCACGTGGCATTCGTGCTACATGGACTGTGGCCGCAAGCCCAGAGCGGCGCGCCGCCCGTGTCCTGCGCGCCGGCCAGCCCGGTAGCAGCTGCAACGGTCGATCACATGCTGCAATTCATGCCCAGCCGCGGCCTAATCCAGCATGAATGGGCCAGGCACGGCACCTGTACGGGGCTTGCCGCGCAGGACTACTTTCAGACGGTGGAGCGGGCCTACACCAGAGTGCGCGTGCCGGAAAAATATCAGCAGATCAACCGGCAGCAGAATCTGCAGGTCCGCGATCTGGAGCTGAGCTTCGCACAGGCCAACCACGCGCCGGTAGAGGCCTTCCGCGTCTCCTGCCATGGGCAGGATTTTGTGGGCATGGAAATCTGCCTGGATAAAGACTTGAAGTATCGCGCCTGCACGGAGAGCGTGCGGGAGTGCCGGCTGCCCCAGGTGAACCTGCTGCCGCCGCAATGAGATTCTGAGCGCCTGAGCGAGCTACCGCTCGCATGCCCAGATGAGGACATCTGGGCCTACAGGAGCTGCGATGATTTCAGCGCCCCTGCATGTGTAGGGGCAGAGCCTGTCCTGAGCAAAGTTGAAGGTGTCCTGCCCAGCGGAGCGTAAGCTCCATAGCTCACCGTTTCTAGCGGTCTTCCCTCTCCCGCTGCAGGATCATCTGCTCAAAGGCATGCGGCAGGCGTTCCCGTGCGGAATACGGCCCGGGCGTGTAAGAGCGCGACTGAATGCCCAGTTGCGACAGCTCGGAAACGCTCCAGTCTTCTTTATTCGTGCGGTCCCAGAATTCCACGGCATCATCGCCCTGAAAATCCGGCTTGGCCATCTCCTGGGGATGAAAATACATCTCGCAGATGATCTCGGTGCGGTCCACCGCCTTGGGCCACAAGGTATGGAGCATCATGTAGTCGGGGTGCAGGCTCAGTAGCAGGTTGGGATAGATCGAGTAATACTGCACCTCTTGGCGTTCCTTTTCTGTAAGACAGGGCAGATAGTCACGGCGCAGTTTGCCGTCGAGGCTCATGGTTTTGACCCCGTCTTTGAATCCCATGGACCCGCCGACGTAACCGCGATTGGGGTCCGCATTGTCGCCGCTCATATAGTCGGTCAGCTTGTTCAGCGTGGGGTGCAATACCGGGCAATGCAGGCACTCGTTGTAATTCAGGATGATGAATTTCCAGTTCGCCTTCACGTCATACACCTTGCGTTTGTAGAGACGCAGGTCCTGCATGCGCCAGTTGGCGAATTTCTGCGGCAGGTCTTGCAGTTGCGCCGCAAGCGGGGCCGCCTGCGACTGGAGATTGATGAAAATATGCCCGTCCCACAGCTCGGTCCGCACGCCGTGCAGCGGATACTCTTCGCGCGCCAGGCCCTCCATGTGCGGCGCGCCAATCAGCTTGCCATCCAGCCCATAGGTCCAGCCATGGTAAGGACACTGAATGCGCCCGGAGAACTTCCCTTCTTCAACGGTACACATGCGCGTGCCGCGATGACGGCAAACGTTGTAGAAGGCGCGAATCTGCCGCTGGTTGTCGCGAATGACGATAATGCTTTCGTTGGCCAGCTCGCGCAGGAAATAGTCGCCGGGGTTGGAGACCTGGTCGGCCCGCCCCGCGCAGACCCACATCCTGCAGAAGAACCGGTCAATCTCTTGCTTATAGACGTCCGGATCGACGTAATACCGCGCTGGTAAGGTAACTCCGATGTGCTCCGCCTGTGTTGCCATGTCCGCCCTTTGCCGCAAATGGAACTTGGGCCCACAGTATACGGGAAGGGTGCGGGTTGGGCTAGAACGCCGCACGCGCAACCATTCGGCCTTCCCTCCTCATTCCCAGGAACAATGCTTCTCGGCTACTATCGAAGGACTGCAAGGGAAGGAGATTTCTAATGTCGACGCTTGCCGGTAAGACCTGCGTTCCCTGTAAAGGGGGAGTGGCTCCCCTCAAGGGCAAAGAGCTGCAAACCCTGCATCATGAGTTGCCGGAGTGGCAGGTGGTCGACGAACATCACCTCACCCGATTGTTCAAATTCCCCGACTTCAAGACAGCCTTGGCGTTTGTAAACCGGGTGGGCGAGGTGGCGGAACAACAGGGTCACCACCCCGACATCAACTTTACCTGGGGCAAGGCGCAGATCACTCTGTGGACGCACTCCATTGACGGCCTGACCGAAAGCGACTTCATCATGGCCGCGAAAATCGACGCGCTGGCGCCGTAAGCCTAAGCGGCCAGATTGCGGATGGCGGCCGCGTACTGGGGTGATGCTTCTTCCGGCCGCTTAGTCGAAACGCCCAGATCGCGCAGCAAGCCGTCGCTCACGCCATAAATCCAGCCGTGAATGCTGACCTTCTGCTGCCGCGCCCAGGCCTCGCGCAGAATACTGGTCTGGGAGACGTTCCATACCTGCTCAATCACATTCAGCTCGCACAGCCGCCGGAAGCGCACCTCTTTCTTGAGCCCGGCGAGCTGTTCCTGGTGCTTGTCGCGGACCAGCTTCACGTGCTCAATCCACTGGTCCACCAGGCCCAGGGTCCGGTTCTCCAACGCGGCCTCCACGCCGCCGCAGCCATAGTGCCCGGTCACGATAATGTGCCGCACCTTCAGAACATCCACGGCGAATTGGATTACGGAAAGACAATTTGGATCATTCAGCGACACCACGTTGGACACATTGCGGTGCACAAAGAGCTCTCCCGGCATCAGATCGACGATTTCGTTGGCCGGGACGCGGCTGTCCGCACAGCCGATCCACAGGTATTGCGGCGTCTGCTGGTGGGAGAGCTTCTGGAAGAATTCAGGGTCCTGGGCCGTGATCTTCGCCACCCAGCGCCGATTGTTTTCGAAAAGATGTTGGAGTTCAGACATTATTCAAAATTCTATCAGCATCTTCCCGCCGCTTCAGCCCCGCACGACTTCTTGCGTGGGTTTCCGCTGCCCCCGCACCACGATCACACCCCATAGGAGCGCCGGCAATAGCATAAGTATTCCGACAAAGATGGCGACCGATCGCGGATGATATCCCCAATCCAGGAAATGCCCGCAGAGAAAAGCGCCGATGGCAATGGTCAGCATGGAAAGACCCAGATCAGCGGAAAACACTCGCCCGCGAAAACGATCTTCGGTATTGAGTTGCAGGATGGTAGTGGAAAACACCCACACCGTCGAACCGCCGCCATGGGCCAGGACAATCCACAAACATGCCGTCCACACGCTTCCACTGAAGCCAAACAGCGTGTAGCCCAGGGCAATGAACACATACCCCCACAAGACCCCCACTTGCAGGCGGCGATTGGAGCGCCCTGCCCAGCGCGCGGAAACCAGCGGCCCCACTAATGCGCCGATGCCGCGCGCCCCCAGCAGCAGGCTCATGCCCAGCATGGCGCCACGTTGGGGATCAATGCCGTGCCAGCGCACCGGAAAATACTCCCTCCCCATGACCGTGAACAACACCCAACTGGGGCCGATCATGAGCTCTCCCGCCTTGGCAAAGATGGTGGCAAACAAGCGGCGGTCGCTCCGCACATAGCGGATGCCTTCGAGCACGGGCGAAAAATCCAGCAGTTCGCGCGCCCGCAACGGCGGATTGCCTTCGGCGTGCGGCTCTGCAAAGCGCATGCCGCGAAGCAGCCAGGCGGAAACCAGAAATGACAAGGCGTTTAACGCAAAAACCGCATCACGTCCAAGAAATGCCGCTATCACCCCGCCCAGCGATGCTCCCAGCAACAGGTTCACCGACCAGGTGGCCGAGGAGAGCGTATTGGCCACGATGACATCTTCTTTAGACGTGATATTGGGAATCACCGCGGTGCGGGCGGGCTCAAAAAAAGCCGCCATCAGGGTCTCGATCAGCAGCAAGGGATACACCAGCCAGACCATGGAGCGGGTGCGCACCAGCAACATGGCAAAGACGATGACCATGCGGCCGATATCGGCGGCAATCATGACCTGCTTGCGGCGCAGGCGGTCGTTCACCACCCCCGCCGTGGGGCCGATGAAGGTCTGCGGTAAGACTTGCAGGACCAGAGCGAGGGCCACGGATTCGGCGCGCCCGGTCAACTCCAGCAGCAAGGTGTAGATCGCCAGAGTGTAAAACCAGTCGCCGATCTCGCTGACGATCTGCGCTCCCCACAAGCGCCGAAAATTACGGTTCCGCTTGACCAGATGGAAATAGGCGGAGAGCGAGATTTTCCCGGTTGCGGGCTCAGGTCGCGGGTCCATACAAGTGGGTCATCGTACAAGGTTTCGCGGTCTCTTGCACACGTGCCTGTCTTTCTGAAGGCCTTCGCCTGGAATAACAGCGAAGTTTGCCCTGTTGAGCGGAGCGCATCCGTCGCGAAGCGAGGGATGGCGAAGGCGAAACATATCTATCCGGAGCGTTTCTGCCCGTAGGGATTCTTCGACTCAGCAGCCTTCGCTGACGCGAAGGCTTTCCTAGCTCAGAATGACAGTGGGGAACGGAATGCTATTTGTCAGCCCCGCCCAGCTTGGCTCGTAAGTCATCCGCGATCTGCCGCCCATGGAAGCGGCCATTTTCGATGAAGATTTCATTGGTGCGCGAGCCCGCCACGATCACTCCCGCGACATAAATACCGGGCACATTGCATTCCAGGGTCTTGGGATCGCAGATGGGGCGGCATTGATTGGGCGAGAGCTCCATGCCCATGGAGCGCAAAAAATCATAGTCGGGATGGTAGCCGGTCATGGCGAAGACGAAATCGTTCTTAATTCGCCGCGGGCCTTCCGGAGTCTCCAGCAACACGGAATCGGCGACGATCTCCACCACGGCGGTATTGAAGTGGGCGGCAATCTCATGGTTCTTGATGCGGTTTTCAATGTCGGGCAGGATCCAGTACTTGACGTGGCTGTGCATCTTGGGACCGCGATGCGCCAGGGTCACGCGCGCCCCGTGCCGCCACAAATCCAGCGCCGCAATGGCCGCGGAGTTCTTGCCCCCCACCACCAGTACATCGGTATCAAAGAATGGGTGCGGCTCGCGATAGTAGTGGAAGACCTTGGGCAGGTCCTCACCCGGCACGCCCAACTCATTGGCCAGATCGTAGTATCCAGTAGCCACAATCAGCTTGCGGGTTTGATAGTCGTAGACCCGGCCCAGCTGATCGCTGGCCGTGATGTGGAAGTCGCCGTCCTTCCCAGTCACGGTTTTCACCCACTGATATTGCCGGATGTCCAGCTTGTAGTGCTCGGCCACCTTGCGGTAGTACTCCAGGGCCTCATGCCGGTTGGGCTTTTGATTGGCCGAGCTGAAGGGAATCTCGCCGATTTCCAGCAGCTCCGGCGTGGTGAAAAACGTCATGTTCGAGGGATAGTTGTAGATCGAATTCACCACGCATCCCTTATCGATGGCGATGACTTTGAAGCCCGCCTTTTGCGCCTCAATGGCGCAGGCCAGTCCGGTTGGGCCGGCCCCGATCACCAGGACATCGGTGCGAATGTTGGATCGCGATTCCAATTGCTGCCGGGGCAATGTGTCGGGAATTTGCTGGGTCGCCATAAACTTTGCCGCGAAAGTCAGCGCACCCGTGCTGACAACGGGGACTGAGGGAAGTTGATTCTAGCATGCAGGCAGGGGCGGCAGATTTTCGCCGCGCCGGATTGTATAATCTCAGGTTGCCTTCATCCCGAAATACCCATCAGGAACTTATGGCTACTGATTCCCTTCGCACCCGCACCGAATCCGACAGCATGGGAAAAATCGAAGTCCCCTCGCACGTGTATTGGGGGGCCCAGACCCAGCGCTCGCTGCATCACTTCAATATCGGCCGCGACACCATGCCGCCGGAGCTGATTCGCGCCTTCGGCATCCTGAAGAAGGCCTGCGCTTTGGTCAATCAGGATCTGGGCAAGCTGTCTGCCGACAAGGCCACGCTGATCGTGCAGGCCGCCGATGAAGTCATCTCCGGCAAGCTCAACGATCAGTTCCCCCTGCGCATCTGGCAGACCGGCAGCGGCACCCAGACCAACATGAACGTGAACGAGGTCATCTCCAACCGCGCCATCGAGATCGCCGGTGGAGAAATCGGCTCCAAGAAGCCCATTCACCCCAACGACCACGTCAACATGTCGCAGTCCTCGAACGACACCTTCCCCGCCGCCATGCATATCGCGGCCGCCGAGCGGGTGAAGAACACGCTGATTCCCGCGGTCAAGAGCGTGCGCGACGCCATTGCCGCCAAGGCCAAGGAATTTGGCGACATCGTTAAAATCGGCCGCACCCACTTGCAGGACGCGGTGCCCCTGACCATTGGGCAGGAGTTCGGCGGATGGGCCAGCCTGCTCGACCGCGACCTCAAGCGTCTGGAACTGGCGCTGGACGGGCTTTACGACCTGGCCATCGGCGGCACCGCCGTCGGCACCGGGTTGAATGCGCACCCGGAATTCGCCGAGCGCGCCGCCGCCAAGATCGCCGAACTCAGCGCGCTTCCCTTCCGCTCCCATCCCAACAAATTCGCCGCGCTGTCGGCGCACGATGAGCTGGTCTTCGCCCAGGGGGCGCTAGAAACCCTGGCGGCTTCCTTCCTGAAAATTTCCAACGACATCCGCTGGCTGGCCTCCGGGCCGCGCTGCGGCCTGGGGGAGCTGATCATTCCGGAGAACGAGCCGGGCTCCTCCATCATGCCGGGCAAAGTGAACCCCACGCAGTGCGAAGCCATGACCATGGTCTGCGCGCAAGTGCACGGTGCCACGGCTGCAGTGGGCTTTGCCGGATCGCAGGGCAACTTCGAGCTGAACGTATTTAAACCTGTGATCATCTACAACTTCCTGCACTCGGTGACGCTGATCTCCGATGCTTGCCACGGCTACGTCGAATTCATGATCAAGGGCATTGAAGTCGACCGCGCCAAAGTGGATTGGTACGTGAAGAACTCGCTCATGCTGGTGACGGCGCTGGCGCCCAAGGTCGGCTATGACAACGCCGCCAAGATCGCGCACACTGCCCACGTGGAACACAGCAGCCTAAAGGAAGCGGCGGTGAAACTGGGCTTTCTGACCGGAGAGGAGTTCGACCAACTGGTGAAGCCGGAGAAGATGACGCGGCCATGAAGGCCGGAACTGAGCGCGGGCATTGCGGAAAGCCCGCGCTCATCCTTTAAATCTATATGCTTCCGCCCGGCTCATTGGCCGGTTTCGAGGCGGCGGCATTATGTTCTGGCCCGGCGGCCAGCTGCACCATCCAGTGGTCGCGCGCGGCTGCGAATTCCGCCCAATCACTCTTGTCCACGGGATAGGCCGGGGGCATCTTCAATCTCTCAAAGTCCACAAACTTCCCGTGTTGGCGCAGGCGAAAATCCAGATGGGGCCCGGTTGCCAGTCCGGTGGCCCCCACCAGTCCGATTCTCTGTCCCTGTTCAACTCTCTGTCCGGAACGTACCAGCGCCCGGGAGAGGTGCATGTAGAAACTTTCATAGCCCCGGTCGTGGCTGATCTGCACGATGATCCCTCCCCCGCCCTTGCGCCCGGAAAAGGTGACCCGGCCATTGGCAATCGACTGCACCGGCGTGCCCACCGGGGCGGCGTAGTCTGTTCCCAGATGCGGGCGCGCAATCTTCAGGATGGGGTGCATGCGGTGCAAGCTGAAGTGCGAGCTGACCCGGGCAGCAAACCGCAGGGGCGAGCGCAGAAAGGCCTTCTGCAATGACTTGCCATCTGCCGAATAGTACGCGGGACTTCCCTGGCGGTCGTGAAACAGTACCGCCTGGTACACGTGGCCGCGATTGTCATACTCGGCCGCCATGATTTTTCCGTAAGCCGGCTCGGCGCCGTTCTTGAATTCCTTTTTCTCCAGCACCAGGCGGAATTTATCGCCCGGCTGCGTGTCGGTATTGAAATCCATGTCCCAGGCGAAAATTTCCGCCAGACGCAACGCCAGGTCCGGTCTTTCGCCGGCGGCGATCACGCTGTCGAAGAGCGATCCTTCCACATCCCCGGCCACCGTCACCACGCGCACCGTGCCGGGCGTCTCCCGCACCTCGGCATGGAAGCCTTCTTTTTCCCTGGTGACCCACAGCTCGTGTTCGGGATCGATGCGGTAGTTCACCAGACGGGGTTCGCCGTTGGGCGCGCGCACCGCCAACACCTTGTTTCCGGCACGAAGCCGGCGCAGGTTGAAGACCTTTTGCGCGGCCTGAGTGATCTCATAGACCGTCGCATTGCTGAAGCCCATGTCCTGAAGCAGCTCGCTCCAGTTGGTGCCACTGCCCACGATACTTTCCAGATGGGTGTCGGGCGGAACGGCGGCGTTGGCGGCCATCACCGCGTTATTGGCGCGCACTTCTCCCGCCCAGCGCTTCTCCGCTGCCCGGCGGATCCCCCACGACGCGCCCGCCAAAACCACTCCCAAAACCACATACCCTGCCACTCGGATAAACCGGCGATTCACTCGTCCTCCGCTAAAACTCGATTGGATGCACCTGTATCCGCCTCACGTTTGCTTCCGCTCAGAATAAACCGTTCCTTGGAAGGTCTCGCAACAATGGAAAGCACTGTCACCCAATGAGTTATCCCCCGTTACCACCCGTACAGTGCCTTCGGTACCGTGGAGCAAAGGCGCGGCATAGAGGAAGATAAGAAATCACTACGCTGTGTTCCCCGCGAGTTCCCCATTCGCGAAGACAGCGGCACGCACCATCATGGCCGACCAGCAACCCGAACCGCAGGAAGAATCCGTCTGCACCTCCTGGCAGCACATGCTACAGGGAGTGCTGGGAATTGTATTGTTCGCCGGGACCGTTTTCCTGGTGCAGCAGTATATGCAACAACCGCCCAGCCCCGATTTGCATAAGGAGATCCAGCAGCTGAGCTTGCAGGTGCAGCAGCTGCAGCAGGAACAGGCCATGCCGTCTATGGTGCTGAACCGCTATCGCAACTCGATTTGCTACATCTTTGGGGTCTACCGCGTGGGCTATCCCAACCAGCGGCCGGCCTTGCGGGCCCGGGTTTCCGGGACAGGATTTGTGGTCGCACAGGGCATGCTGGCGACCAATCGCCACGTGGCCCAGCCCTGGTATGGCGATTCGGAAGCCGAAGGCTTGATCCACACCGGCGCCAAACCGCAATTGGAAAAGCTGATGGCCTTCTTTCCCGGCCTGCCCACCCCGGTCAACATCACGCCGCTGGCCTATTCTGCGCAAGGCGACCTGGCGGTGTTGCACATGGATGACGAGGAACTGGAAAAATCATTGCGTCCCTTGCCCCTGGCCGCAGGCATCTCCAATCCGGGAGAGCTGGTGACGGTGATTGGCTATCCCATGGGTGTGCTTGGCATGGTGGCCAAATCGCCGGCCGCGGTCTATGAGCGTCTGGCTTACCGGCGTGACGATATGAATGCGGCCAACGAACTGGCGGCTTTGTCCCTGATTCGCCCCTCCGCTACCTGTGGACATCTGGGCGATGTGGTGGGCGACAAGCTGATCTACGACGCGCCCACAGCGCACGGGGGCAGCGGCGGCCCGGTCTTCAACTCCCACGGAGAAGTCATCGGCATCAACTCGGCTTATATCGACGGATTTTCCGGCGGCACCCTGGGCGTTTCCGTGCAGGCACTGAAGCCGGTGATGGATGCAGCGCAGAAACGCCAGCCCTAAGCCTTCTATAGTTTCAATTCCCAGGTTTCGGAGACCAGATGGTCTCGTCCCCAGCTCTTATGCTTCTCGCGGGCGGTAAGGCGGAATCCCGCCCATTGGTAGAGCGCGCGGGCGGGAAGCAACTCACTCTGCGTCCACAAAACAATTTTCCTATAGCCGGCCTGACGGGCAAACTGCACGCACTCCTCGACCAGGCGTTTGCCAATGCCCAATCCGCGCGCCTGCGGCTCCACCAGTAACAGCCGCAGCTTGGCCACGGTCTTTGATCTTTGCACCAGGAAGATCGAACCCACAATTTCGTGATTTCGTTCAGCGATCCAGCAACGCTCGCGGCGAGGGCGAAAGTTCTTTACGAAGTGGGCCACGATCTCCGCTACGATCGCTTCGAAGCGCTCGTCGTAGCCGTGCTCTTGCCAATACAGAGCGCCGTGGCGATGCACCACCCATCCCATATCTCCCGGCTGCGGCGGACGCAGAATGTAGGGAGGGTTGCCCACCTCTGCAGGTCCACCCAGCACCTGCGCAATCGTGCCCATGGCCTGTGCCAGCCGCTTCTGCTCGGCCGGAGAATGCCCTTGCAGCAAAGCGGAGACCTCGGCATTTTGCCGCCGGTCGAGCCGGCCAAACCACTGCCGGCCGCGGCGCGTAAGGGAGAGAAGATTCTGGCGGGCGTCGTCGCGGGAGACGCGGATCCGCAGCAGGCCTTTCCGCTTGAGCCCTTGCAGCAGGCGGCTCAAATAGCCGGGATCGACGCCCAGCTGCCGCGCCAGCGCACTGCCCGTGAGCGATGGTTGGTGCGCCAGCTCATACAGCACTCTTACTTCGGTAAGAGAAAAGGGGCTCTCCAGCAGACCTTGGCGCAGGACGCCGATTTTGGTGGTGTAGAAGCGATTGAAGCGGCGCACCTCTCCAACCAGCGCCGCCGGGACCTTGCCGCGAGTTGCGGATCTGAAATTCATTGCTATGAGCAATTAAATTTATTGCTTATAGCAATTATAAGAACATTGGCCACGGATTGACACAGATTTTCATGGACGATCCCCATGAATCCCTGGCCAATACCCGGCTAGGCGAGGCCCAGCTCTTTGGCCAGCGCCTTCCACTTACCATCCACGAGCGCGCGGGTTTTGCCGTCCATCACAATGTCGTCGGGCCAAGGGCGGGTAAAGCCTTCGCTCGGCCACTTGCGGGTGGCGTCGATGCCCATTTTAGAGCCAAAATTGGGCAGGCGTGAGGCGTGGTCGAGCGAATCCACCGGCCCTAAGGTGAACTGGATGTCGCGCTCCGGATCGATATTGTTGAACACCTTGAGCGTTACCTCGCCCAGGTCCTGCACGTTCACATCCTCATCCACCACCACCACGCACTTGGTGAACATGGCCTGCCCCAGTGACCAGATGGCGTTCATCACCTTGCGGGCCTGTCCGGGATAGGACTTGCGGATGGAAATAATCATCAGGTTGTGAAACACCCCTTCGACCGGCAGGTGGATGTCCACCATCTCGGGGATGGTCAGGCGCATCATGGGCAGGAAAATCCGCTCCACCGCTTTGCCCATATAGGCGTCTTCCTGAGGTGGCTTGCCCACGATGGTGGTGGCATAAATGGGATCTTTGCGATGGGTGATGCAGGTCAGGTGAAAGACCGGATAGAGATCATCCAGCGAGTAAAACCCGGTGTGGTCGCCGAACGGCCCCTCGGTACGCAGCTCGTCGAGATTGACGTAGCCTTCCAGCACGATCTCCGCGGCGGCAGGGACTTCTAGGTCTACCGTCTCGCATTTCACTAGTTCCACCGGCTTCTGGCGCAGGAAGCCAGCGATCAGGTATTCCTCGATATCGGGCGGCGCAGGCACAATGGCGGAAAATGTGACCGCTGGATCGGTGCCGATAGCCACGGCCACTTCCATCTTGCCCGAGGGCTGGCCCCCTTCGGCCACCATGGAGCCTCCGCCTGAGCGCGCCATAATATCGACCTTCCAAGACGCCGCCGGACGGGAGGCGTCGCCCAGCGCTTCTACCGTGGCCTGCCGCATGCGGTCGCGGTAATGCTCGGCGGCCACTTTCTGACGCTGCCAGTGCATGCCGGTGGTCTGCCCGTCATAGACCTGCAAGCGATACATGCCCACGTTGCGTTTACCGGTCTTGGGATCGCGCGTGACCACGCAAGGCAAGGTAATGAAGCGGCCGGCGTCCTTTGGCCAGCATTGCAGCACGGGGAACCTTTCCAGCGAGAAATTGTCTTTGAGCACCACTTCCTTGCAAGGGCCGGTGGCCACGGTTTTGGGAAAGAACTTCCCCATTTCGGCCAGCATGGGCAGCATTTTGACCTTGTCGAGGAAGCCTTGCGGGGACTTCACATCCATGAAGCCGCGAATGCGCTCGGCAATCTCCTCCAGCCGGTCCACTTCAAGCGCCATATTCATGCGCCGCGCCGAACCAAATTGGTTAATCAGCACCTGCGCGCCGGGATGGCCTTTCACGTTCTGAAACAACAATGCCGGCCCGCCCGGGTTCCCCTGGGCGTCGCGCCCCTTGGAGACGCGATCGGTGATCTCCGCGATCTCCAGGATGGGGTCCACTTCCGTGCGGATCTTCTTCAGTTCCCCGGCGCGCTCGAGCGCCGCCAGCCAGTCACGCAGATCGTCGTAAGCCAAAGTGCTCTCCTGTGAAAGGGCGATTATAAGGGTTTTGCCCGGGCAGCGCGCAGCCGCAGCGTAGGCGTATTTCCCGAAAATGCACTCGCGCCTGCCCTGTAATACTTTTGTAATTTCCCGCCATTTGCGTGTGCAATCACAGCCCGCCCGCACGCCTGTACCTAAGCTCGTTTCCGGAGGCCAAGTATTCATGCCAGTCCATCCCAAGGGAAACAAGGCGAGGGTATTGCTCACCTCGGTATTCGGGCCCTACGCGCAAGACGACGAATTCGGCAGCCGGGCCATCAATCCCATGGAGCTGTATCACAACCAGGTGACGCGGGCACAGGGCGGGTTCTCCCTGCGTATGTTTCATCGCTCCTGGGGCATCATGATGATCCAGCAAAACATCTCCGCGCCCAGCACGGTGCTGGATTTTCCGACTCTGGAGGCGTTTCGCCGTGAACTTGCCAGGAATACCTATGACATCGTGGGCATTTCCTCCATCATCGTCAATGTCGGCAAAGTGCGCGAGATGTGCCGCCTGGTGCGCGAGCTTTCGCCGCACTCGGTCATCGTGGTGGGTGGACACGTGGCGGCCATTCCCGGGATCGCAGCCATGATTGACGCGGACTACATCGTGCGCGGCGAGGGCATCGCCTGGATGCGGCGCTATTTGGGGGAAGACGCCGGCGCGCCGGTGCGGCACCCGGCCATCGTCTCCGGCCTGCGCACCCGCACCCTGGGTTTTCGCCTGCCGGAACGAAAAGGCTCGACCGCAGCCACGGTCATTCCCTCGGTGGGCTGCCCCATGGGATGCAATTTCTGTACGACATCGGCCTTCTTCGGCGGCAAGGGAAAATTCATCAACTTCTTTGAAAGCGGGGATGAACTCTTCCGCGTGATGTGCCAGCTGGAAACCACGCTCAAGGTGCAATCCTTCTTTGTCATGGACGAGAACTTCCTGCTGCACAAACCGCGCGCCATGCGTCTGCTGGAGTGCATGAAGGCGGCCGGCAAAAGTTGGGAGCTGGCGGTGTTCGCCTCCGCCAATGCCATCCGCAAATATTCCATGCAAGAGCTGGTGGAACTGGGGGTCTCCTGGCTGTGGATGGGCCTGGAATCACCCCACTCCAGCTACAGCAAGTTGCAGGGCACGGACACCCGCCAGCTCACCCGCGAGCTGCGCGAACACGGCATTCGCGTCCAGGGCTCCACCATCGTCGGGTTGGAGCACCACACCCCGGCCAACATTGAGCAAGAGATCGAATATGCCGTGTCGCACGACACCGATTTCCATCAATTCATGCTGTACACGCCGGTCCCCGGCACCCCGCTCTACCAGCAGATGGAGCAGGAAGGCCGCCTGCTCCCGGATGTCGACCTCGCCGACATCCACGGACAATTCCAATTCAACTTCCGCCATGCTGCGATTTCGCGCGAGGACTCACAACGCTTCCTGGACTGGGCATTCCAGCGCGACTTTGAACGCAATGGCCCCAGCCTGTACCGGATCTGCCGCACCATGTTGCAGGGCTGGCGGCGTTACCGGAACTACGCCGACCCGCGGGTCCGCGAGCGCTTTGCCCGGGAGATGCGCAAGGTCAGCCTGGGCTATAGTGCGGCGCTGTGGGTCATGGAACGGGAATTCCGGAGGGTCAACGCCCGGGTCAGCCGGCAGATCCACGAAGTGCGGCAGGAAATTGGACAGGAATTCGGACTTCTATCGCGGACCTCGGCCGGTCTCCTGGGCCCATTTCTTTGGTGGACACACCGCCGCGAAGAAAGACGCCTGGCTGCCGGTAAGACTTACGAGCCGCCCACCATCCTGGAACGCCGTAATTGGACACCAGCATCCTAGGGCTACGCCGGGATGTACCGGGAGAAAATGGTCCGGACGGCCTGCATGGTCTGCCTCAGTTCCGCTTCCAGTCCTTCGGCGAACTCGCGGCCCAGGATTTGCGCAGTCAGCTTCTCGGTGAGCTGGCAGGCATGCTCGTTGGCCGGCAGCGACTTGCGCGCCCGTCCGACCACCAAGCGCACGATATGCTCCACCGTGCGCAAAAGCTCGGCGGCCGCATCCAGCGTCTTCCCTTCTTCTCCGGAAATCCAGCCGGCGCTGACGCAGCGCGCCAGCCGGGCCCGCAGGCTCCCGTTCTTTTCGCCCGCCTGATGGCGGATATGCAGGTACGCCGCCAGGAAATCCAGATCGTAGGCCCCGCCCGGCGAGGTCTTTAGGTTGATTTCCCGCTCTTCAGGTGTTTCCAGGCGGCTGCGCATCTCGCACACGGCGGAGGAAAATCCTACGTCCGCCGCCATCTTCTGGAACAAGGCTTCGCGCGAAGCCAGCACGCGGGCCGCCAGTTCCGGCGAACCCGCCACCCAGCGCGCTTTACTGTACATCAGCGACTCCCAGGGCTGGGCTTCCTGGGCCAGGTAGGTCTCGAACTGCGCCGGACACATGAGCAACTCGCCCTGGCTACCGTGCGGGCGCAGACGTCCATCCACCGGGAACACCATGCCATCGCGGGTATAGGCGCTGAGCGTCTGCATCAGCTGCTCCGCCGCTTTGTTCAGCCCCAGGCGATCGGCATTCTCTTGGCAAACAAAAATCAAATCCGCGTCGGATAGCAGATCGAACTCCGAGCTTCCCAGCCGTCCTACGGCCAGCACGGCCAGTCCGGCGGGGGCCCCGGCAATGCCGAAAGCCGCGGCAATCGCGCCATCGGCGGCGTGGCTGGTTTCCTGCAAGGATTCCCCCACATCGCGAAGAGCAGCCAGATCTTTCGCGCCGGCCTCAAACATGCGATGGCGGTAGTGCTGGCGCAGCAGGGCCAATTTCTCGGCAGGCGCGGCCCCGGGAATCGCCAGGTAATCAAAGACCGGATCGGGGGGCAACGACTCATCCCCTGCCGCGTCAAACAGGGCGCTTTCCCCGCCCCCGGCGCTGTGTCGCAGATCGGAAAGGGTGGTGATCTCCGCGGGATGGCGGACCAGGATATCGGTGAGGTAGTCGCTCACCTCAAACAGCGGCAGTGCATAGGCCACGGCTTCCGGCTGACGCACCACCGCGGCATAGCGCTCCGAACTGGTAAATGCCGCGGAAAGAAAGCGGAACAGGTTGCGGCGGGCCTGGGCACTCAGGTCGGAACGACCCGCCAGTTCGTAGAGGGCAGGCGCGTCCAGGGAAAGTCGTTCCAGGATTTGCTGGTTGGATTGCTCGGCCAGGCCGGCCTCGGGGGCATTGTGCAACTCGAAGGCACCGTCAGCCGGGTCGGCCTGGCTGCGTACGTTCTGGTGATAAACCACGCGCTGATAGATCTCCGTGACTTCGGCCATACGCTGGCGCACGGCAGCCGGCAGATCCAGCACCTGGTCTTCTCCCGGAGTGTAGCCCTCCATGGCGCGCTGCAAGACCAGAAGTTCCGGGCCCTCGCTGGGCAAGCGATGGGTCTGCTGGCCCTGGCGCAACTGCATGCGGTGTTCCAGATGGCGCAGGAACTCATAGGCGCAAGACAGCTCATGAAATTCCTTGCCGCTGATGTGGCCCTTGTCGTGCAGTTTTTGCAGGGCGAACAGCGTTCCCCGCGAGCGCAGCCAGGGCTCTTTGCCGCCATAGACGCGCTGCAGGCACTGCACCAGAAATTCAATGTCGCGAATTCCACCCGCATCGATCTTGACATCCGTGCCCTGGGCCAAGCCACCCAGTCCGGGCTGGTGCAGGCGGTGCTGCAGAATTTTTTCCCGCGCGCTGAGCGCGGTCTTTACCGCCGCAAAATTCACCTCTTCGGTGTAGACCCATTGCTGCACCCCGTGGAGAAAGTCCCGCGCCAGCCGCCGGTCGCCGGCGGAATAGCGCAGCTTGATCAGCGCCTGTTTTTCCCAGTCGTGGGCCCGCGCGGCATAATACTGCAAGGCATGGGGCAGGCTGATGGCCAACTCTCCCTCATTGCCCTGGGGGCGCAGCCGCAAATCGATGCGGAACACCGCCCCTTCCCGGGTCAGTTGGGAAAGGATGCCGGTCACCTCCTGGGCCAGGCGAATGAAATATTCGCGATTGGAAAGCGGGGCTTGGAGCGGTTCCTGCCCTCCCCCGAAAATGTAGAGCAGGTCGACATCCGAGTTGTAGTTCAGCTCATTGCCGCCCAGCTTGCCCAGGGAAAGCACGGTGAACGGAGTATCGGCCAGGCGGCCCGCGGCGTCCACATGCTGGGGCGAACCAAAGCGCCGTTGCAGGCGGCTGCCGGCCTCGCGCCAGGCGTCGCTGATCAGAACGTCGGTCAGCGCGGAGATCTCGGCTGTCGTTTCCGCCAAGGGCGCCAGCTTGAGCACGTCGCGCAGCATGATGCGGATGTACTCCCGCTTCTTAAAGCGCGCCAGCAACAGCGAAATGTCGCTCTCGAAGCCCCGGGTGCGAAAGCGCGCCAGGCTCTGCTCAAAATCTTCATGGCTGAAACTGCGGTCGAGATTCCTTTCCTTGATCAGAGCGGGTAACAGCTCGGGCCCCTGGATCAGGGTCTCGGAGAGATAACGGCTGTGGCCGCCCACCAGAAGGGCGTAATGGGCCAGGGCGTGGTTTCGCTCAAACATCTGCAGGCTTCCGCTGCATTGTTGCAGGAAGCGTTCCAAGAAAATCAGAGCGGAGTCCGGGTCCGGCGACTCGCTCAATAGCTCGGGAAGGGCCGCCGCCAGGGAATCGGAGAGCCGAGGCAGGATGCGGCGCAGAGCGGCCGCGGCGGCCGCGGCATCTTGAAACTGGATTGACGGGACATGGCGTGCCCGGCGCGCTTTCTCGGGGATGGCGGGATCAGGGGCGGACAAGACGCTTCACTCGCAGGCCAGCATAGCACGGACCTGAAGGCCGAGAGGCGGCCCTGCCGCCTCTCGGCCCATGCCCCAAATCCCTACCAGCGGCGCTGGCCGAAATATTTGCGTACCCCGATGGTGTTGTAACGTCCCCAGGGCCCATTGGGACCCAGGTCGGCCACTCCCAGATAGCGGTCGCGGGCCCCGAAACGGCTGAACATGGAGTGCTGCGTGGCCCGCAGCTCAAAGCCCTTGCCCAGATAAATGCCCACGCCCCAGGAGCGCTCCACCCCGATGGCATCGAAAGACCAGGTATAGAGGGTCTGGGGCAGGTTTTTCCCGAATAGGAACTTGGGCTCTCCAAAAATCATGAAGCGCCGGAAGATGCCGCGGCCAAACGGCCGGATTTCGATGTTTCCGGAAATCATGTAGCGGGCAAAAGCGGTACAGGGCGCGTTCACTCCGCCGTCCTGCCCGGCGTCCCAGCGGCAGAGGTTGGGATCAATTTCGTTGTGCGGGCCGGCCAGATCAAACTGCCCGTAGCCGTAAAACATATCGCGAGGAAAGAACATGCGGTCCTGCGTCTTTGCTTGCGGCGCCTCCTGCGCCGAGGCAATTCCAGCCAATGCGAGCACAGCAAACATCCACAGCAGCCGCTTCATGGGGCCTCCGGGAAAGCAGAATTGAGTGCTTGGGAATGCATAACCCGTGGCGCGCAACCTGGGACTGTCACGGCACGGGGAGTGGCGACACATTGTACATGGGCAGGCTGCGGGCCGCTTCAGCTTTTCTTCTTCCCAGCCTTAACGCGCGTCGCCCGGAATTCTTCGGGGGTGGCTTTTTGCGATTCCCCCTCATTGCTTTGCCGGGTGGGCTCGGATAAGCTGACCACATCATGGGGGGTACGAGCATGCCAAAAGTCAAGTTCTACAAATTTGTTCTGTGGAGTATGGTAATGATGATAACGACCTCCCTGTCTGCCGCGGACGGGGTTTACGGCTACACCCTTCCTTCGATCGATGGCAAGCCTCTCCCTTTGTCGGATTTCAAAGGCAAGGTGGTGTTGATCGTGAATGTGGCCAGCCGTTGCGGTTACACGCCGCAATACACCGCGCTGGAATCCATTTACGAAAAGTACAAAGACCAGGGTTTTGTGATTCTGGGTTTCCCGGCCAACAATTTCGGGGCCCAGGAACCAGGAAGCAACGAAGAGATCAAGACGTTTTGTCAGCGCACTTATAGCGTAAAGTTCCCAATGTTCGCCAAGGTTTCCGTCAAAGGCGCTGACCAGACCCCGCTTTATCAATACCTCACCCGAAAAACCGGACCCGCCGTCGCCGGTGACATCAAATGGAATTTCACCAAGTTCCTGGTCGACCGTCAGGGTGCGGTCGTGCAGCGGTTCGAGCCGGCAGTGACTCCCGATTCCGGGGAGGTTACCTCCGCCATCGAAAAACTCCTTAAGCCATAAGCAGTTTGGCAGAGGAAAGCTGAGGCGCTCCGGACCCATTGCCCGGAGCGCCTTTTCTCTGTTTCGAGGCTCGCACCCGCCCTACGCATTTCCATAGCCGGGCCTCGAAATTCTCCAACAAGTGGGAATTTCATTCTCGCTAACTTATAGAACTGATTGGAAATATGATTTGGCCCCTATCTTGCTTGTAAGGATGTCCGGGGTAAATTTTCATGGGTCAGGAAGTATCCATCTCGTACCAGGCGGTAAAAAGCCGAGTCTATAAGCTCATTGACGCTTTGGTCGAAGGCGAAAAAACCGAGCAGGAAGTCCAGGAATCCATGCGGAGGTGGTGGAAGTTAGTGCATCCCGCCGACCGGCCCATGGCCCAGAAATATCTGATGATGGTCCTCGAACGTTCCAACACCAGCCTTGCCGCCATTGGGGATGGTTTCGTAGCTTTCAAGGAAGCCGAAGCCCTCCGCGAGCATGTGCCCAACAAGTTCTCCAAGATGGGCCAAATCGTCAGCCAGGCGGTCGGGGCCGTTTAGCCTCCAGCCCAGCCAGAAATCAAGCCCGGCCGAAGCCGGGCTTTTTGTTTGCCTGTTGCAAATAACCACATCGCTATACGTCGTAGTACAGCGCGAACTCGTAGGGATGTGGTCGTAGACGCACCGCATCTACCTCCTTCGTACGCTTGTAGGCGACATAGGCGGTGAGAATCTCTTCCGTAAACACGTCCCCCTTGAGCAGGAAGGTGTAGTCGCGCTCCAGAGCGTCCAGAGCATCTTCCAGCGAGCCCGGCATGGAGGGCACTTTCGCCAACTCCTCGGGACCCAGATCATAGATGTCCTTGTCCAGCGGCTGTCCGGGATCGATCTTGTTCTCGATGCCGTCGAGCCCCGCCATCAGCATGGCGGCGAAAGCCAGATAGGGATTGCAACTGGGGTCTGGCGGACGGAACTCGACCCGCTTCGCCTTGGGCGACGCGGAGTACATGGGAATACGGCAGGCGGCGGAGCGATTGCGGCGGGAATAGGCCAGATTCACCGGCGCCTCAAATCCCGGCACCAGCCGTTTGTAGGAGTTAGTGCTGGGGGCGATCAGCGCCGCTAAGGCCGGTCCGTGCTTGATCAGGCCACCGATGTAGTAAAGCGCCATCTGCGAGAGCCCGGCATAGCCGTCTCCGGCAAACAAGGGCTTGCCTTCCCTCCACAGCGATTGATGGGTATGCATGCCGCTGCCGTTGTCCTGGAAGATCGGTTTGGGCATGAAGGTCACCGTCTTGCCATACTGGTTAGCGACATTTTTGACGATGTACTTGTAGAGCAGCATGCTGTCGGCCGACTTCACCAGCGAGTTGTATTTCAGGTCAATTTCCGTCTGGCCGCCGGTGGCGACTTCGTGATGGTGGCATTCCACCTCCAGCCCGCAATCCTGCATAGCCAGGACCATTTCTGTGCGCAGGTCCTGGTAATGGTCGGTGGGAGGCACCGGGAAATAGCCTTCTTTGTAGCGCGGACGATAGCCCAGGTTGTTGTCTTCGCGCCCGGAATTCCAGCGGCCCTCCTCGGCATCGATGTAGTAGAAGCCGTGCTGCTCGCGTTGATCAAAGCGAACATTGTCGAAGATGAAGAACTCGGCTTCGGCCCCAAAATATGCGGTGTCGGCCACCCCGGTCGAACCCAGGTACATCTCCGCCTTCTTGGCGATGTAGCGCGGGTCGCGGTCGTAGCGCTGTTTGGTCACTGGGTCTACGGCATCGCAGATCAACACCAGGGTGGGAACTTCGGTAAAAGGGTCGAGCATGTAAAAAGCAGGGTCGGGGACCAGCAGCATGTCGCTCTCGTTGATGGCGGCCCAGCCTCGAATGGAAGAACCATCCATGCCAAAGCCTTCCTCAAAGGAGTCTTCGCTGAGCTGGGAAATAGGATAGGAAACGTGTTGCCACATGCCGGGAAGGTCCGTGAAACGGAGGTCCAGCATTTTGACCTCGTGCTTCTTCACGAAATCCAGAATCGTCTTGGAATCTGCCATGAATCCTCCTCGTGAGAATCAACGTTCCAATATAAGGGATGTCGGAGAACGGAAATAGCGCGGGACCCAGGAAAAAGGCGGTTTAGAGATTTGCCAACAATATCCACGGATCAGGCCTGCTACAATCGGAGCACGCACAGGCCGCGTTTAAGTGTACCGTCATAGCGCCGGTTCTAGAAATTGATTGTTTTTATCGGGAACATAAAGTGCGACTATTCTAGCGACGCAAGGACGTGGGGCGGTCGGCCCGGCCCCCTGCACACGAAACAAGCAAACCATGGACTTTGACCAGTTAGAGACTTTTCTGGAAGTAGCGCGGCTCAGCTCCTTTTCGCGGGCGGCGGAAAAGCGTTTCCGCACCCAGCCCGCCATTTCTTCCCAGATTCGCAGTCTGGAAGAGGAGGTGGGCGCCAAACTGCTCGACCGCTCCGGAGGCAAGGTCTCCATCACCGCGGCGGGCAAGCTGTTTCAGAAATACGCCGAGGAGGCCCTGGAGGCCCGCAAGGCCGCCTTTACCGCCATCGCCGAGACCGAGCGCGTGCCGCGCGGTGAGATTGTGGTCGGGGCCAACGAGGGCACTTGTCTGCACATTCTGCCCGAAGTCTTCGCGGAATTTAAGAAGCAGTACTCCGATGTGGCGGTCAGCATCAAGCGCGCCGACTACGCCCGCATCCTGGAGTCGGTAATTGACAACTCGGTGGATTTTGGCGTGGTTTCTTTACCCGTCAATGACAATCGCCTGACCGTGGTGCCCATTCACCGCGATGAACTGGTGGCCATTACCCCACCCCACCATCCCCTCACCCAGCATAAGTTCGCGGAGATCGGCGAAATCGCCAAGTATCCTCTGGTAGTGCCCAAAGGCGGCCATACCCGCGACGCCCTGGACGGCCTGTTCTATGAACACAAACTGAAGCCGCGCTATGCCATGGAACTGGATTCCAGTGAACTGCTCAAGCGCTTCGTGGCCGTGGATGTCGGGGTAGGTTTTATTTCCCGCTCCAATGTGCTGGAGGACGTCCTGGCGGGGGTGCTGGTGGCCGTGCCCCTGAAAGATGTGCAAATCCGCCGCGACCTGGCCCTGGTGTTCCGCAAGGACAAAGCACTCAGCCGGGCGGCGCTGGCTTTCATCGATATTGCGGTCAAAATCAAGACCGCGCACTTCAATAACAATGCCCTTTCGGGCGCTACCGTATAGAAATGCTGCGCACCTGGCATAGGACGGCGAGTTGCCTACTCGCCGTGCTCCTGTGCTTGTTTGCGCAGGCCCAGAGCACGCGTCCACCGGCCGCCCCCAGCTCCTTTTCTCTCGTTTCCATCCAGGTGACCGGTGCACACCGTTTTCCCGCGCCGGACATTGTCGCGGCCAGCGGACTGGAAGTGGGCCAGACCGCCAGCGAGGACGACTTCCAACGCGCCATGGCACGCCTGGGATCGACCGGCGCGTTCCGCAATGTAATGTACAGCTACCAATACTCCGGGCCAGGCGCCAAGCTGGTTTTGCAGGTGGAGGAGAGCGACCAGTTTGCTCCCGCCCAGTTCGATAATTTTGTCTGGTTTTCCGACGCCGAGCTTTTGGCTCGGCTCCATACCAGCGTGCCGCTATTTCACGGAGAACTCCCCCTCTCGGGGGACCTGGCCGAGCAGGTTTCCGACGTCCTGCAGTCCCTGCTGGTCGAACACAACATTTCCGGCCACGTAGACTACCTGCGGCAGGGACCGGAGGACGGGCCGCCCAGCGCCTTCCTCTACAGCGTCGCCGGCCCTGTGCTGCGCATCCAGAGCATATTGTTCACCGGGGTCAGCCCGGAGGAGCAATCGGCGCTCGAGCCGGGCGCCCGCCCTTTGCTCCATCAGGAATACCTGCGTTCCCTGCTCCTCACCCAGGCCGAAAAGGCCTTCCTGCCGGTCTTCCTGGCCCGGGGACGACTGAAGGCGGTCATCGGAACGCCCGAAACTAAAGTGATTTCACAAGATGCCGACCAGACCGGCGTGCAGGTCAGATTTCCGGTCACACCGGGCCCGCAATATACGCTGACCGCCGTCACCTGGTCCGGCAACAAAGTGTTTCCAGCCACCAAACTGCAGGAATTGCTCGAAACCTCGCCGGGAAAAGTGGCCGACGCAGTGCTGCTGGAGAAAAATCTGGCCGCCACGGAAGCGCTCTATGGCACGCGCGGCTACGTAGCGGCCAAAGTCACTTCTGTCCCCGTTTTGGACGATGCCAATAAAACGGTTGCCTATGAATTGCGTGTGCAGGAAGGCGAACTCTACCGCATGGGAGAGCTGGAGATTCACGGGGTCGACAGCCGCACCACGGCCCGTTTGCTGGAAGCCTGGAAACTGCGCGGCGGAGAGCCCTACGACACGAGCTACGTCAAAGAGTTTCTCTATCAGACACGGGATTTGCTTCCCAATGGAGAATGGAGCAGCAGCGTCCATGAATCGACGGACGCCAAGGAAAAAGTGGTGGACGTCACCCTTCGCTTCGATCCCAAAGGCACCCGCTAGGAGCCTTTTCGTTTTTCAGCGGACGCCCCTTGGCCCGATTTTTGCCCCTGGCCGGGTGCAATTTGCTACCCTGTGAGGAAGCAGACGGGGTGGATGCGTGGCGTCCTCCCAGTTTCACGCCGAATCGCCAAGGAGGACGACGATGCGAACGATTTGGAAGCAAGTAGGGATTCTCATGCTTAGCGGCATGCTGGCCGCGCCCGCGGTCCTGGCCGCCGGCAAGGCCGCGACCTTCACCGGTACGGTCAGCGACGCCATGTGCGGGGCCAAGCATGAAATGGCCGGCAGTTCCGCCGGCTGCGTCAAAGGCTGCGTAAAGCACGGCTCGAAATATGCCCTGGTTTCGGGCGACAAGGTCTATACCCTCACCACCCAAGACCCAACCGCCAATGCGGAGCTGGATAAATTAGCCGGCGAAAAGGCCACGATCAGCGGCACCTTGGAGGGAGACAGTATTGCCGTAGCCAGCGTGGCGGCGGCGAAATAGAGCGCACCCAGCGGCCCCGCCGCTGCCCACGGGACCGCCGCGGCGGCTCCCGTGGATTTTTTTGCCAGGTAACGCAATTTTCATATTGACCGGCGATTCGCTATGTTAGATTTAACGCGGAACAGAGCCTTTTCTACAGTGGAGGAAGAAATAAATTGGCCAAAGACATGGTCCCCAAGCGCATTTTCTTTACTAAGGGGGTCGGAAAACACAAAGAACGTCTCACCTCTTTTGAGTTAGCCCTGCGCGATGCCGGCATCGCAGCCCAAAATCTGGTCCGGGTTTCCTCGATTTTCCCACCACAGTGCAAACTGATCCCCCGCTCCCAGGGCTTGAAGTATCTGCATCCGGGCGAGGTGGTGTTTGCCGTGGTGGCGGAAAACTCGACGCGCGAGCCGCACCGCCTGCTGGCTTCGAGCATCGGCGTGGCCATCCCCGCCGACCGCAACACCTATGGCTACCTCAGCGAGCACCACTCTTTCGGTGAGACGGAAGACTCCTGTGGAGATTATGCGGAAGAGCTGGCGGCGGAAATGCTCGCCACCACTCTGAATGTGGAATTCGATCCCGACCGCTCCTGGGACGAAAAGAAAGAGATTTACCGCATTTCCAATAAAATCGTGCGCACCGCCAATGTGACCCAATCCGCCGTCGGCGACAAGCGCGCGCTCTGGACCACGGTCATCGCCGCGGCCATCTTCATCTTCGATTAATCGAGCGGCCGGAAACCACTTGCGGGGCAGCAAAGCTGCCCCGCATTTTTATCCCCTCTACACGACTATTTCTTGGATTTCCGCTTCCCCGTTGCTTTGCTCTTGCCCTTGTCCAGACGCTCCAGCACCGCCGCCACAATGATGGGCAACCCTACCGTGGCGTCGACAAATACTTCCCCAAATTTCCCGCCCTCCGCTGGAGGCACAAACTTGCCCCAGGAGATGGCTTCGCTGTAGGGGCTGCCCGAAAGTCCTCCCCAGTACACGGGCTCAGGACAGATGCGCAAGCCATAGTGGTAGCGCTTCAGAGGAATGTTCTCTCCCGTACGGCGGTGACGCAGCTCGATGAAGGGCCCGAACTGCTGTGACCAGTTGCGCGGCACACCGCCCCCGATGGTGAAGATGCCCAGCCGCTTCTGGCGGAGGAGGGTGGAGGCGAAGTGCTCCAGGTCTTCAAAGGGATCGAAGCGCAGTTTGTGCCGCCCCGAGCCCTCGCGCACCCGATTGGTGAGGGCTACGTCCAGCCCCAGCTCGGAGTCGGTGAAGGCCGGCACGAACACCGGCACGCCTTTTTCATAGGCCGACTTCAGAATTCCCCGCTGCCCTTTAGCATGCTTGGCAAGGTGCGACCCGATGGCGTGGTTGAGCTTGTAGGAGCACATCACCTCACCTGGGTCCCAGGCTTCCAGCACCTGGGCCATAACTTTCTCCACATCGTCCAGGTTCTGCTCCGGCTCCAGCGTGTCGTAGACACGGTTGTAGCCCTGCTCGTACAACTCCTCGTCAGAGACCTCGGGGTTGTAGCGGAAATGGGCTCGTCCGGTGGCCTCGACCAGGCCGTGCGCCATCAGCGCGCCGGTCGAAACAATGGCGTTCACGATGCCGCGATCAATCAATTCAGCAACGATCAGCCCCTGCTTAGCGACCGTCATGGCCCCGGCCAGCGTCATGACCACAAAGCAATCCTGGTCGCGCGCCATGGCTTCCAGCACATCGGCGGCTTCCCCCAGCTGGCGGCCGGTAAAGGCCGTCTTGGCCATGGCCCGCACCAGGTCATCGATGGAGCGGATATGGCCCAGGTCCAGCGGGGCGAGGGGCACCAGTTTGTCCTCTATCGGATCATGGAGTTCGCGGTCGATTCCCGAACCATCGGGATTTTCATGCTTCAAGGTCCTACCCTCCGCAGCAGAATCAGAATGTTTTTGCAGGATTACTTTACTAGAAGCGTCCACGGATCGTGAAGCTGCGGGACGACTCAGAACCTGTATATCCATTTTTGTCATCTTGAGCGGAATGAGGGTTCGCAAAGCGAGCCCACATGCAGTCGAAAGATCGCTTTCTCTTGGATAGCGGGGGCGGCCCCTCCAGGAGTTCTCTCCTCCGAGCAAAACCGGAAATACCTCTCCGCGCTTGTGCCAGCATTTGTGAACAAGGGGTTCTTCGACTTCAGCATCGTTCCCTGCGTGAACGATGCTTCCGCTCAGATGACAGGGGTTGTCTAATCCGTGAGAATCCGTGAGAATCCGTGTAAATCCGTGGCCAACAGAAGACTGTCCTGCTGAGCGGAGTAGAAGCAAGCGAAGCGCAGCTTCCACGCAGTCGAAGCATCCCTATTTTCTTGTCAGAAACTCTTCCCGTGCAGATAGGGATTCTTCGACTGCACAACCCTTCACTCGCGAAGGGTTGTTCCGCTCAGAACAACAGCGGAGAAGATGGAAATGCATGACCGAATAAAGACTTTTTGCGTCTGATATTCTATGGCGTCATCTAAAGACTTCGCGGAGGCAGATTTGGCGGCGGAGAAATTTAAAGTTGGACTGGTGCAGATGTCGGCGACGCCCTCGCCAGAAGAGAATCTGGAGCGCGCCATCGTACACGTGCGGGAGGCCGCGGCCCGCGGCGCCCAAGTGGTCTGCCTGCCGGAACTTTTCCAGACGCAGTACTTCTGCCAGCGCGAGGACTCAGCCCTGTTCGATCTCGCGGAACCCATTCCCGGCCCGACCACCGTGCGGCTGGAATCTCTGGCCAAAGAATTGCGTATTGTGCTGATCGCTTCTCTGTTTGAAAAGCGCGCCCCCGGGGTGTATCACAACACGGCGATCACCTTGGACCGCGATGGTTCGCGCGTCGGGACCTACCGCAAAATGCACATCCCGGATGATCCGCTGTACTACGAAAAGTATTACTTCACGCCCGGTGATCTGGGGTTCAAAGCTTGTGAAACCAGCGCCGGCAAAGTCGGCACCCTGGTGTGCTGGGACCAGTGGTATCCCGAAGGGGCGCGCCTGACCGCGCTGCAGGGCGCGAATGTTCTTTTTTATCCCACCGCTATCGGCTGGCACCCGGCGGAAAAAGCGGAGTTTGGCCAAGCCCAGCATGATGCCTGGCGGACCATCCAGCGCGCGCACGCCATCGCCAATGGCGTGTATGTCGCGGTGGTGAATCGTGTGGGACACGAGAATGGCAACATTCGCGGCAACGCCGCTTCCGGCCCGGGCCTGGAATTCTGGGGTGGCTCCTTCTTCTGCGATCCCTTCGGCCGCGTGCTCGCCGAGGCCTCCCACGACAAGGAAGAAATCCTGATCGGCGAAGTGGACGTGAAAGCCCTGGAGGAAGTGCGGCGCAACTGGCCCTTCCTGCGGGACCGCCGTATTGACAGCTACGGCCCCATCACCAGCCGCTTGATCGACTGACCTTTCTCCATGAAACCAGATCTCAAGAAAACCCTCAGCCTCGCTTCCACCCCAGCCCAGCTGGGCTATCGCATGCCCGCCGAGTGGGAACCCCACTCCGCCACCTGGCTGGCCTGGCCCCACTTTGCTGGAGACTGGCCGGGCAAGTTCGAGCCCATCCCGTGGGTTTACGCCGAGATTATCCGCCACCTGGCCCGCCACGAGCGGGTTGAGCTCATCGTCAACAACGCCGCCTCCGAAAAGCAGGCCCGCAAAGTCCTGGGCCGCGCCGGAGCCCTTCACAAGAACGTGCGATTCCATCGCTGGCCGACCGACCGGGTGTGGACCCGCGACTCAGGGTGCAGTTTTCTGCTGGGTAGCAATCCGGGCACAAGCCCACGAGCCGGAAAGAGCCGGCTGGGTGCGGTGAAATGGCGCTTCAACGCCTGGGCCAAATACTCCAATTGGAAGCACGATGAAAAAATCGGCAGCCGGATGGCGGAAACCGCCCGCGCCCGCGAGTTCCGTCCCCTCTTCGGCAAGGAGCGCATGGTGCTGGAAGGGGGCTCCATCGACGTCAACGGCCTGGGCACGCTTCTGACCACGGAAGAATGTTTGCTAAGCACCGTGCAGCAGCGCAATCCTGGCATGCAGCGCGAAGACTATGAGCAGATCTTCGCCGACTATCTGGGAATTAAGAACGTGATCTGGCTGGACAAAGGTATCACGGGCGACGACACGCATGGCCACGTGGATGATCTCACCCGTTTCGTCTCTGCAGACACGGTGGTGACTGTCGTCGAGCCCGATCCCGACGACAAGAACTATCGCCCGCTGCGCGACAACCTGCGGCGACTGCGCGTGGCTACCGACCAGGGCGGCAAGCCCCTGAACATCGTGGAACTGCCCATGCCGCAGAAAATTTCTTTCGAAAGCACTCGCCTGCCCGCCAGCTACGCCAATTTTTATATCGCGAACGGCATCGTGCTGGTGCCGGTGTTCAACGATCCGCATGACCGTTTTGCGCTGGATACCCTGGCCAACCTTTTCCCCGAGCGGGAAATCGTCGGCATCTATTGTGGAGATTTAGTCTGGGGATTCGGCACGCTGCACTGCATGACACAGCAACAACCCAAAAGCGACCGTTAGCCGTTGGCCATAGCCCTTGGTCCTTAGTCGTTGGCCGTTAGCTATTAGCTGCTAGCTTTCAGCTTCTAACCTCTAGCACTCGCTAAAAATTCGGGCTTTTCTGTCATTCCAAGGAGCGTAGCGACGAGGAATTTGCAGTAGCAGCGGCGAAAAGCTAATCGAGCTAATAGCTAACAGCCAAGGGCTAACGGCTATCTCTTGTACTGCGTCGGCTGGGGGCCTTTTTCGAGCGCCTCGCGGTTCCAGATAGCGCCTTCGCGAGTGTAGTTGGCCAGTTCGAAGTCCTGGGTCAGCTCCAGCGCGTCCACCGGGCAGGCATCCTCGCATAATCCGCAGAACATGCAGCGGCTCAGATCGTAGGTGAAGGTGGTGAGCTCCTTGCGGCGGGTCTGCTCGTTGCGGGCGCTGGAGACCACAATCAGGTGCTCGGGGCAAGCCAACGCGCACAGATCGCAGGCAATGCACATGGTCTCGTTGGTGTCCGGATTCACATTCAGACGGGGCGCGCCACGATAGCGCTCGGCCACTTGCGGCCGCTCCAGCGGATACTGCTCGGTGTAGATTTCCTTGGGATTCTGATAGCGAAAAGTAACGCTTAGACCTTTGAGCAGGTCTCCGAGGAAGACTTTGCGCAGCAAGCCAGGAATTCCCATAACCGGCCTAGCATACCACCATGCCCCGCGGATAGCACCCTTCTTGCAGCCGATGGACCGAGGGAAGAGGCGAACGGGGACTAGGGCGCCCAAAGGTCCTCACACTTTGTGACAAAGTGTGAACCGCGACTCACTTTCCGGGAACCGGGCCGTCTATGCTTCCGTATATGCCTGCAGGAACATTTATGAAAGCCCGCCTCGAACGCGTTTCCACCCTGACCTGGGCCATCCTGGCGCTGCCCGCGCTGGTGGTGGGACACCAGATCTTCGTGGCGGTCTGCCCGGAGGTGGTTCGCCTGCTGGTCCCGGAAGCTTTGCGGAACCTCCTCCGCCTGCTCTAATCCGGCTTTCTTACCAGACCTGACAACGTTTCGCCGCCGGCCGCACCATGGCATCCGTAGCCTTGCAGGAAAAGGCCCTCTGAAACTCCGGCAGGTTCGAAAGCGGCCCGATCACCCGATACTTGGCGATGGGGTGGGGATCGGTCTGCACCATCAGGCGCTGAGCTTCCGGACGAATTTCGTCCCCCCGCCACTGCCCCCAGGCCAGAAAGAACTGCTGTTCCGGGGTAAAGCCGTCAATCACCGGCGCCGGCGGCTTGCCCTGCAACGACTTCTGAAAGGCCAGAAAGGCGATTTTGGCCCCGGCCAGGTCGCCGATGGATTCGCCCAGCACCAGCTTCCCATTGTGATGAATGCCAGGCTCGATGAAATAGTGGTCGAACTGGTCGACCACGCACTGGGTGCGCACATCAAAGCGCTTGCGATCTTCCGCGGTCCACCAGTTCTGCAGCCGGCCCTGCGCGTCATATTGCGAGCCTTCATCGTCGAAGCCATGGCTGATTTCATGGCCAATGACCACGCCGATACCGCCATAGTTCACGGCATCTACCGCCTTCACGTCAAAACCCGGCGGTTGCAGAATGCCGGCGGGAAAAACGATCTCGTTGAGCGGCGGGTTGTAATAAGCATCGGAGGTGGAAGGCGTCATGCCCCAGCGTCCCCGGTCTACCGGCCGGCCAATGGTCGCCAGATCGTCAGCCACGTTGAACTTCCGGGACTCCAGGACGTCGCTCCAGTAGAAATCGCGCTCAATTTTGACGCTGCTGTAGTCCTTCCACTTATCGGGATAGCCGATTTTGGGGTTGAAGGTGGCCAGTTTCTCCAGGGCCTTCTTCTTGGTATCCGGACCCATCCACTCCAGACCTTCGATGGTGTCCTGCATGGCCAGGCGAAGATTCTTCACCATCTCCAGCATGCGCGCCTTGGCTTCGGGCGGGAAATACTTCTCCACATACTTTTGCCCGAGGGCCTCGCCCAGGTCGTTGTCTTCCGCCTCAATGCAGCGCTTCCAGCGCGGCTTCATCTCGGCTTGCCCGCCCAGATAGCGGCCATGGAAATTGAATGTCTCCTCGACAAAAGGCTGGGACAAAGAATTCGCCGCCGATTCCACCAGGTGAAACTTCAGATAGCTCTTCCAGTCCTCGAGGGGGGCGGAAGCCAGCCGGCGGTCCACTTCCTGCAAAAACTTCGGCTCCTGCACATTGAGTGTGGCGGGCTTCAGATTGGCGCTGCCGTAGTAGACAGCCCAGTCAAAGTGCGGCGTGAGTTTCTGTAAGTCGGCAAAGGCAAGCTTATGATCCGTGTTATGGGGATCGCGTAGGGCCACGTTGTCGAGCGAAGCTTCCGCCAGCTTGCTCTCCATGGCAAATACCTGGTCGGCGGCCCTCTCAGCCTCAGGCTGGCTATAGCCGATCAGCCGAAAGCTCGCGGCTACGTGCACCCTATACTTCTCGCGCGCTTCCTTAAAACGAGCTTCCGGATTCAGATAGTAATCGCGGTCCGGCATGTCCAGGCCGCTCGCCGCAATGTCCACAATCACCTGGTTGGGATCTCGCGTGTCGGAACCGGCCGCCAGATTAAACGGGGCTTGGATTCCGTACTTATGGAAGCGGACGATCATGGCAAAGACATCGGCCGAATTTTTCATGCCGTCAATATCTGCCAACCAGGGTTGGATCGGCTGATACCCCAGCTGGTTGATACGGGCTTCGTTCATACACGCGCCGTAGTAATCGCCCGTAAGCTGATCTACGCTTCCCTGCGGCCAGTCCGTCTTCGCCGCCAGCGGCTCCACGATGGTCTTGATCTGATCTTTGGCCAGCTCTCCGGAGGCCCAGCGCCGGCTCCAGCGCTGCATGGAGGGGGGAATTGGGTTGGCGTCACGCCACGCCCCGTTGGCGTATTCGTAGAAGTCGGCGCACGGATTCACGCTGCGCTTGATGTCCGAGGCAATAATTCCCGTCTGGCCCTGCGCGGTGAAAGTAAGCAGCAAGAAGAAGCATGCGCCTGACCAAGCACGACACAAAAAGGCACGACTCCGTGACATATCTTCACTCCTCGTATGTGGGGCGGACATTCTCAATCGCCTCGCGGGCAGGAATGCCCATACTCCGAACCAGCATTCTTACTGACGGGCCAACCTTGGTTTGGTTGTGCCCTGCCAGATAAAATAGCAGGATCGTGAGCCAAACTCCCGCACCCCAGCTTGCAAGCGATGAACTGTGGATGGAAGAGGCCCTGCGCGCGGCGCAACGCGCCCTGGAAGCCGGCGAAGTGCCGGTAGGGGCCGTCGTGGTGCGCGAGGGCCGCATCGTCGGCCGGGGATGGAACCGCAACCTCAGCGACCACGACCCCACCGCTCATGCCGAGATCGTGGCCCTGCGCGAAGCCGGTGCTGCCGTTGGTAACCACCGCCTCGGAGAATGCGAACTCTTTGCTACAATTGAACCTTGCGCGATGTGCGCGGGCGCTCTGGTGCATGCCCGGATCCAGCGCCTGGTCTACGGGGCCGACGATCCCAAGGCCGGGGCGGTACGCTCCGTGATGCAGGTTGTGAACCACCCCAGCTTGAACCACCAAATGGCTGTTCGCGGGGGTGTTTTGGCGGGACGCTGCGCCGAGATCGTGCAGGAGTTCTTTCGAAATCGCCGGTAAGTTCCCCTATCCCGGCCCATCCGGGAGCAAAAGATGGGGGTTCTATCGGCCAGGTAGGCTGTCTGCTTTGACCACGGTCGACAGCTTTGGTGCGGAGAGGTGCGTGAGTGGTTGAAACGATCCGCCTCGAAAGCGGACATACCTTAACGGGTATCGTGGGTTCAAATCCCACCCTCTCCGCCATACTTACCGGCACTCCTCCGCTTACCTACCAGCTGCAGCTCTGCTATCTCACTCGGCGAGGTGATCTTCTCCACCGCGGTAGCTTGACCAAGAGTTCTGCCTAGCCGCGGAGAAGCCAAGTAAACCTTTACTGGGCGGTATTCCCCTTTTTGTCTTGGTAGGCTTGATTCCCAAAATGAGTTCTGGCTACATTCCTTCGCTGCCCAGAACATGGGGCATGTACAATTCGAAGCGAGGGGGGACTTTATGTCCAATATAGATAGCGTGGTGCAGCAGTTAAGAAAAGCAAGAGCAGCAGCGCAGAAAGAAGTAGAAAGGCTGGATGCGGCGCTGTCCGCATTGAGCAGCGGCGCGGGAAAGACGAAGGGCGTGAAACGGATTCTTTCCATCGCTGCGCGGAAGAAGATTGCCGCAGCACAGAGGGCTCGTTGGGCTCGGGTCAGAGCTAAGAAGGCCGCGGCTTAAATCCATATCTTCTTCCCAAAAACCTGAGCAGGCTGCGAAATCCCCTTCCGCCACTTTAGGATCGCGCAGCCTGACACAGTTTCCCCGCTGATGCTACTTCCCTATCTCAAGGTTTTACCACCTGCAAGTGATTGGTTACGGAAAAGACTCCGCTCACACCTTTCGCGCGAATTTCCGCCACGTTCTTGTCCGACTCATTGTCCACCACGCCTTCCAGGGTGGCATTCCCGTTCTTCACGATGATGCGAATGGGCTGCTGCACGCCCATGGAGTATTTCTGCAGAGACGAAAAGCCATAAATGGAGCGATACAGCTGGCGGCGCAGACTATCATCGTTAGGGGACACCGGCAATACTTCAATCTGATTGTCCACCTTTTCCACGCCTTCAATCTTCTTCACGACATTTCCGGCATCGGATTTGAGGGTGGGGCGTGTGACCTGCCCGGCCAGGGTCACGTTGTAACCGTCCACCCTATAGGTGATGTTGTCGAATACTCCGAGATAGGGGAGCATCAGGATTTCATGCCGCACTTCTTTGGCAATGCGCGCGGTAGCGCGGTCCGAAGCTTCCTGGGCCGGCAGTAAGACCGTAGCCGCCATCATGCCAAGCACCAGCAATAATGCGCGAATCTTCATATCGTCCTCCTCCTTACTACCAGTATTTACGGCGCTAAAACTACATCATCTTAGATAATGCAATTACCCTAGGGGATGCAAGGTTCCTTATTGCGCGACCAAAAATACCGGGGCTCCTCGGCTTCGTCCCGCCATCCGGCCATGGTTTAATCTAGCCAGCCATGAAGAAATTCAACCAACTTACGGAGCAGGAAATCCTGGCCCTGGCCATCGGGCTGGAAGAGGAAGATGAGCGCGTCTACGCCGATTTTGTGGAGGGCCTGCGCGGCGAGTACCCTGCCTCGGCTGAGGTCTTCGGCGCCATGCGGGAGGAGGAGTCCGGCCACCGCCGGCGTCTGCTCGAACTCTACCGCAGCAAGTTCGGAGAGCATATCCCCCTTATCCGGCGGCAGGATGTGCAGGGCTTTGTGCCCAGAAAATCCCTGTGGCTTGCCCGCCCGCTGGGTCTGGACGCGGTCCGCCGCTACGCCAGCACCATGGAGGTGGAAACCCGCCGCTTCTACGAAAAGGCGGCGCGGCGCACCCAGGATGCCAGTATCCGCCAACTGCTCGACGACCTGGCCAATGAGGAGCGTTATCACGAACTGCGGGCCCAGGACCTGAGCGCCGAGAAACTCACTCCGCAGGTACGGGAGACGGAGGAGATGGCGCAGCGCCGGCTGTTTGTCTTGCAGATCGTCCAACCCGGCCTGGCCGGCCTGATGGATGGCTCGGTGTCGACCCTGGCGCCGGTGTTCGCCGCAGCCCTAGCCACCCGCGACAGCTGGGACGCCTTTCTGGTGGGCCTGGCCGCCTCTCTAGGGGCGGGCATCAGCATGGGCTTCGCCGAGGCCTTGTCCGACGACGGCAGCCTCACCGGGCGCGGTCATCCCTGGATCCGCGGCCTGGTGTGCGGGGCCATGACCACCATCGGCGGCATTGGCCATACCCTGCCCTTCCTTTTCCATGATTTCCGCCTGGCCATGACTCTGGCCGCGCTGGTCGTGGTGATCGAACTGGGAACCATCACCTGGATCCGCAATCGCTACATGGATACGCCCATTTTCTCGGCGGCCCTGCAGGTCGGGCTGGGAGGCGTGCTGGTGTTTCTGACCGGAATCCTGATTGGCAGTTCCTAGCAGATTGCATCTTAGCGATGCAGCAGGACATCGGCCGCGGTGAAGGCGAAGAAGACCACGGAAATGACGCCGTTCATGGTGAAAAATGCGGCGTTCAGCTTGCTCAGGTCGGTGTGCGAAACCAGCGAATGCTCGTACAGGAGCAGCGCCCCAACCACCAACACGCCGGCCAGCGCGATCTTCCCCAGACCGAAGGCCAATACCAGCGCCACCAGGAGAAGCAACATCACCCCATGAAATCCCCGCGCAATCCATAACGCGGCCTGAATCCCGACATAACGCGGAATGGAGTGCAGTCCAGCTTCGGAATCAAATTCATAGTCCTGGCAGGCATAGAGCACGTCAAAACCGCCCACCCAGAAGGTAACGGCCGCGGTCAGCAGCAGTATGCGCGGATCCAGCGCGCCGCGGACAGCGATCCAAGCCGCCGCCGGCGCAATGCCGAGGGCGAAGCCCAGCACCAGGTGGGACCAGCGTGTGAACCGCTTGGTATAGGAATAGGCCAGGACCACCCCCAGTGCCACGGGGGAGAGCCAAAGCGTCAGGCGGTTCAGCTGCCACGCCGCCAGCACGAAGATTGCGCTGGAAACCGTGACGAAGGTCCCCACAAAAGCGGGGCTGAGCGTGCCGGCCGGCAAGGCGCGCGTCTGGGTGCGAGGATTTTCGGCATCGATGGCGGCGTCGGCCAGGCGATTGAAGGCCATCGCCGCCGAGCGCGCCGCGACCATGGCCACCACAATCCAAAGCAGCTGGCGCGGAGCCGGCAGGCCGTTGGCCGCCAGCATGGCCCCACATAGGGCAAAGGGGAGCGCAAAAATGGAGTGCTCCCACTTGATCATTTCTAACGTGACCCGCAGATTATGCAGAATTCCCACGGATTGATTGTAGCAATGTCTTTGCCGGGCTGTTTCAGCTGGGTTGGGTGGCGCAGGGCTTTCAGCCCTGCATCGGGAGAGTGCTTTCTGGCGCGCGCGCTAGCGCTCCGCGCGAAACATTCGGGTGCAACCTAAAATGCAGGCCTGACGGCCTGCTCCACCCTGTGCAATTTTCCGTCTTACCGGGCTGCGCCCGGCCGCCCGGATGGGGACATCCGGGCCTACATGTTTCGGGCAGGCTTTCGCGGGCAGGAGTGCCCGCGCCACATCTCTGCAAAGCCGTTTACTTTTTGAAAAGATTTTCAAAAGCAGCACGGGCATCATTGGGGCGCAGCGTGGCCGGCGTCGAAGTCTCTTTCTCCATGGTCACCCGTATGGCGTAAAAAGCGCACTCGTTACGCGCATCTTTGGGAGAAATCCGCGCCGGGATAGGCTGCATGCACTCAAAGCGGCTGGAAGGATCAAAGTACGTGCACTGCTTGCAGGAGTGCAGTTCGAACCCGCACTTGGGACATTTCCCTATCTCCGTCATCCCTTGCAATAAGGTCCCGCACTGGGAGCAGCGGGAAACGGAGCGGGTCGCGGCCATCTGCAAAGGGCGAGGCCCGAAGGTATTGTCTTTTTTGGCCGGGCCACTTCCGGCGGTCTGCGGGCGGCGCGCTTCTTCTTTCTGGTCCTGATAGCCGCGCTGGCGATATTTGCGATCGGACAAGGCAGGCACCCCGGGCGTCATTGTCTCGCTTTCGGCGATTTCTCACAAGAGTAACCAGTACCGGATGGGCAGAATTGTAATTCCAGAAATCGGGTGCTACCATCCGATAGAGTCGAAGACTTGCTGGAGGTTGTCACATGTCAGATCGCAACGGCAGTGGAGTTCTCTGGTTTCTGGCGGGACTGGGCATCGGCGCCGCGGTGGGCATTCTGTATGCCCCGCGCTCGGGAAGCGAGACCCGGGAAGCCATTCTTTCCCATGCTGAAGAAGGCCGGGAGTACGTGCGCAATCGTGCCCGCGAGGCCCGGGAACAGGCCAACGAATGGGTGGACCGGGGACGCGACGTCCTGAACCAGCAGAAGGACCAGATTCGTTCCGCGTACGAGGCGGGCAAACAGGCCTACCAGACGACCGTGACCGAGGGCGGCCCCAAGAACTCCTAATTCCCTCTCCGCAGCGCGCGGGGACAATCTGCGCATAAGGCGGAGGAAAGCTTATGGATTATTTACCGATCTTCATCGGCGTGACCATGGCGGCGGTGGTGCTGCAAGCACTTATTCTTGTCGCCATGTACCTGGCCATGCGTAAAACCAGTGCCCGCATGGAGGCCTTGGCCACGGAAGTCAGCACCAAAGTGTTGCCTACCGCGGAAACCGCGCACGCCATGCTGCTGGATCTCCGCCCTAAGATCGAGAACATTCTCGGCAACGTCAGTGAAACCTCCAACGTGGTCAAGGCGCAGATGGATCGCCTCGACGTCACCCTGAATGATGTCATCGATCGCACCCGCCTGCAGGTCATCCGCGCCGACGAATTCCTGAACCGGACCCTCGACCAGGTGGAAGATACCACCGAGTTGGTCACCAAGAGCGTGATCTCTCCGGTACGGCAACTCTCCGGCTTAATTCAGGGCTTGACCACCGGATTTGAGGTTTTCCTGGGGGGAAGACGGCGGCGCCGGGATGGAGCCGGGGCGTCCCAGGACGACGAGATGTTTATTTAAATATTCGCAGTAATCATAAGAAAAGGCATCGCTTAGGCGATGCCTTTTCTATTCCGGCAAGTCTGTACTAGGTTCAAAGAATCCACCCGCCGCCCACCACCATATCCCCGTCATAAAACACAGCCGCCTGCCCTGGGGTAATAGCCCGCTGCGGTTCATCGAAGGTGGCGAGTATTTCATCCGGGCCCACCCGCTCGATCACCGCAGGGGCGGGCTGATGCTTATGGCGGATCTTGACCGCCACCCGCATGGGTTGGGAAAGCTCCTCCACCGATATCAAATTGCTGCGATGCGTGCGCAAGGTGCGGGAATAAAGCTGCTCTTCGTTGCCCACCACCACCTGGCGCGCGTCTCCCTTAATCTGCAGCACGTAGAGCGCGGATCCGGTGGCAACACCCAGACCCTTACGCTGTCCCACCGTAAAGTTGTGGATGCCGGAGTGCTCGCCGATGACCTCTCCGCTGGTCGTGACCAGTTCCCCCGCTGTGTCCGGCAAGGACTGGTTCTGCTCAGCCAGATAGGCATCGAGGAATGTCTTATAGTCTCCGCCGGGGACAAAGCAGATCTCCTGCGAATCGGGCTTCTCGGCCAAAGCCAGTCCCTGCTGGCGCGCCGTCTCACGCACATCCGGCTTCGTCATATGGCCCAAAGGGAAAATGGTCCGGCTCAACTGCTCCTGCGTCAAACCAAACAGGAAGTACGTCTGGTCCTTGGCGCGGTCCGCCGGACGCAATAAACGCCAACGCCCGGAGGGCTCGTCGAACTCCACCCGGGCGTAGTGCCCGGTAGCAAGCGCGTCCGCTCCAACCTGCCGCGCCACAATCAGAAGCTGGTCAAACTTCAAGTGATTGTTGCAGAGACTACAGGGAATGGGCGTACGCCCGGAAACGTACTCCTGCACAAAGGGGCGCACCACATCGCGCTCAAAGCGCTCCTCATGGTTGACCACGTAATACGGAATGCCCAGGGTCTCGGCCACACGGCGCGCATCGTAGACGTCGTCCAGCGAGCAGCAGCGTCCCTGTACCGATTCCGGCATGCCCTCATGCCCAGCCAGACGGCGCTGGTTCCAGAGCTGCATGGTCAGGCCGATCACGTTGTGCCCTTCCGCGCGCAGCATGGCCGCAACGGTCGAGGAGTCAACTCCTCCCGACATGGCTACGGCGATGGTCTTCGTGGGCATAGATCTATTTCGTTGGATGTCAGCGGCTAACCTTAAGTTCCAACTGAGGCTAATTGCTAATGGCCAATGGCTAATAGCTAATGGCTTCTATTGTAAACCGGGGAAAGCTCACGCAGGCGGGCCACGGTCTGGGGGACCAGATCCAGGGCGAAGTCCACATCCTCGGCGGTATTCTGCTTGCCCAGGCTGAAACGCAGGCTGGCGCGGGCCTGGTCGGGCGAAAGGCCCATCGCAGTCAGCACATGGGAGGGCTCAATTGCCCCGGAGGAGCAGGCGGCGCCGGTAGAAACCGCCAGTCCCTTCAGGTCGAGGGCAATCACCAGCGCCTCGCCTTCAATGGAGTCAAAACAAATGCTGCTGGTGTTGGGCACGCGCGGGGCATTGCGTCCATTGACGCGGGTCGCGTCTACCGCAGCCAGCAAAGTCTTCTCCAGGCGATCGCGCAAGCCCGCCAGACGCGCCATTTCGCTGTTGCCCAGGCCATTGCGGGCCAACTCGGCCGCCCTGCCCAGGCCGACGATGCCCGGCACATTCTCCGTGCCGGCGCGCCGCGAGCGCTCATGGCGTCCGCCATACATCATGGGCTGAAGAATCGTTCCCTTGCGGACGTACAGCGCTCCCACCCCCTGCGGCCCGTGGATCTTGTGGCTGGACAGCGAGAGCAGATCACAACCGATCTTGTTTACATCCACGGCGACCTTGCCTACCGCCTGCACGGCATCGGTATGAAAGTACACATCCGCTTCCGCGGCCAGCTTGCCAATTTCTTCCACCGGCTGCAGAACGCCGGTCTCGTTGTTGGCCATCATGATGCTGATGAGCTTGGTGTTGGGCCGCAAAGCACGGCGCACGTCCTGGGGATCGACTTGCCCATTTCCATCCACCGGCACAAAAGTCACTTCGCAGCCGCGCGTCTTGAGGTGCTCGCAGGCATTCATCACGGCGTGGTGCTCGATGGAGGAGGAAATCACGTGCTGTCCGGAGCGAGCCAGTCCGAAGAGGGCAAAGTTGTCGGCTTCCGTGCCGCCGCTGGTGAAAACCACCTCCGCCGGACGGCACCCCAGCAGCACGGCGACAGACTCCCGCGCCCGCTCTACCGCGGCGCGCGTCTCCTGCCCATGGTGATGAATGGAGGAGGCGTTGCCGAAGTGCTCGCGATAGATGGCCTCCATGGCGGCAAACACTTCAGGCAGCAGAGGCGTAGTGGCATTGTTATCGAAGTAAACCCTACGCATGCCTCTATTGTACCCGAGGCAGCCAAAGACAAAAGAGGCGTTGCCTGAGCAACGCCTCTGTTTTCGCCTTACTTTGCTGATTATTAGCGATTGCTAATAGAAACGTATTGGTTAGGATAAGCCGGCCCGACATAGTCGGCGCGCGGACGGATCAGACGGTTGTCGTCGAGCTGCTCGATGACGTGGGCCGTCCAACCGCTGATACGCGAGACCGCAAACACCGGCGTGAACAGGTCCACGTCGATCCCCAATGTGTGATAGGTCGAGGCCGAGTAAAAGTCCACGTTGGCGTTCAGTTTCTTGTCCGCCTTCACGAACTCTTCAATCTTGTGGGAAATTTCGAACCATTTGGCCTGCCCGCTGGACTTGCCCAGGTCCTCCGACATCTTACGTAGATGGGTAGCCCGCGGATCTTCGGTGTGGTAGACACGATGGCCGAAGCCGGGCACCTTCTTCTTTTGCGCCAGCATGCCCTTCACGTACTCGACCGGATCCGCGCCGGAGGCGTCAATCTGCTCCAGAATGCGGAACACCGCCTCGTTCGCGCCGCCGTGCAGCGGGCCTTTCAGGGCGCCGATGGCAGAGGTGGTGGCGGAGTGCATGTCGGAAAGCGTGGCCGCAGTCACGCGGGCGGCGAAGGTGGAAGCATTGAGTTCGTGATCGGCGTGGAGAATAAGCGCGATATCAAAGGCGCGTTCCGCGGTTGTCGAGGGCTGCTTGCCGGTCAGCATCCACAGGAAATTGGCCGCATGCGATAACGAGCGGTCCGGCTCGATGACCGGCAGGCCTTTGCGGATGCGGTCATAGGCCGCCACGATCATGGCAATCTGCGAAGTCAGGCGGATGGCCTTGTGGACGTTGGCGTCACGGTCATTGCTCTTTTCTTCGGGATCGAAGAAGGAAAGCGTCGAGACCATGGTGCGCAACACATCCATGGGCAGAGCATGCTTGGGGACCAGCTGCATGCGGTGATAAATGGAGGCGTCGAGCTTGCGCTCCTCCGCCAAACGTTCCCGCAGCTGCTTGAGTTCGGTACGGCTGGGCAGTTTGCCAAACCAGAGCAGGTAGCAAACTTCCTCGAAATTAGAGTGGTCGGCTAATTCGTGAATGTCGATACCGCGATAGGCCAAGACTCCCTTATCGCCGTCGATGTAACAGATGCTGGATGTGGTTGCGACAACGCCTTCCAGGCCTTTTGGAGCATGCGTGATGGTGGGGCTCGACATGGGCTTTCTCACTCTTCGCTTGTCAGGGATTTCCGCGTGGCCGCACGGAAAGTACGCAGGCGTGCCGACACCACTTTCTTTTATATCCCAAATCCGGCAAGTTTCCAACCCAGTGATTTGCCGAGGCTTGCGCTGCAAAGGTATAGTGATGGGTTGGGCCTCCGGCATGCGGACTTCCGTCCCGCCGGGTCCGCTTGGCCGCCGGATTTTTGGATCGGTCTCATGAAACGTTATTTCCTGCTCTGCCTCCTGTTTTTCGCCTTCTTTCCTTCCTTTGGACATACCGAAGAAGGCTTATGGCTGTACGAGAACTTCCCTAAGGACAAGATCCAGTCACAGTACGGGGCTTCCCTCACCCAGGAATGGCTCGATCACCTGCGCCTGGCGTCGGTACGCTTCAACAACGGCGGCTCCGGTTCCTTCGTTTCCCCGGATGGACTGACCCTGACCAATCACCACGTGGGCGCCAAGTGCATCCAACAGCTCTCCACCGGCGGTCACGACTACATGAAAACCGGCTTCTACGCGGCCACGCGGGCCCAGGAAGCTCCCTGCCCGGACCTTGAGCTGAACCAGTTGGTTGCCATGCAGGACGTCACCGCGCAGGTGAATGCCCGGGTCTCCCCGGGAATGAGCGCCCCGGAGGCCAGCCAGCAGCAGCGCGCGGCCATGGCAGAGATCGAGAAAAATTGTGCGCGCACTACCGGCCTGCGCTGCGATGTCATTCCCTTTTATTCCGGCGAAGTATTTCACCTGTACCAATACAAGAAATACACGGACGTGCGCCTGGTATTCGCACCCGAATTCGAGATCGCATTTTTTGGCGGGGACGCCGACAACTTCACCTATCCGCGCTACGACCTGGACATCACTTTTTTCCGCGTCTATGAGAACGGCCAGCCCGCCCATCTGGAGAATTATCTGCGCTGGGCAAAAGACGGAGCGAAAGACGGCGATCTGGTTTTGGTTTCCGGGAACCCCGGCTCTACGGGACGGCTGCGCACCGTGGCGCAACTGGAGTATGCCCGCGACATCGATTTCCCGGCGCGCCTGGCGCTGTATGCCCGGCGCATCGCACTGCTAAAGGCGTTCAGCGGCGGGTCGGCGGAGAACGCCCGCATCGCCAAAGAGGATATTTTTTCTCTGGAGAATTCCCAGAAGGCCATCACTGGATATCAGAACGGCCTGAAGGACCCTCAGCTGATGGCGCGTAAGATTGCGGAAGAACAGAAACTACGCGCGGCGGCCAACCTGCCTCCTGGCATCGCCGATCCCTGGGAAGCCATTGCCCGGGCCATGCTGCGGCAGAGACAACTTTACAACCGCTTCTGGTATCTGGAGCGGCGGCGCGGCTTCTATGCCGATCTGGCCACCATCGCACGCGACCTGCTGCGGGCCACCGAAGAAAAGAGCAAACCCAACCCGCAGCGCATGCGCGAATACCGGGACTCCGCCTTGCCTTCCTTCGAAGCCAACCTGTTTTCTCCCGCGCCTATTTATAAGTCGCTGGAGATCGTCACCCTCACCGACTCTCTCACCGAGATGCAGGACCTTCTGGGCAAAGACGACCCGGCGGTCCAGGCCGTTCTACGCGGCAAAACTCCGGAAGAGGCGGCACGCGCGGCCATTACCGGCACCCGATTGGACGACGTGGCTTTCCGCAAACAGCTCTACACCGGCGGGCCGGAGGCCGTGGCAGCGTCCAGTGACCCAATGCTGGCAATGATGCGGGCCCTCGATCCGGAAGCCCGCCGTGTCCGCCGCCAGTATGAAGATGAAGTGGAATCACCGGAGAGAATGGAGGGGGCGCGTATCGTGAAGTTGCGCTTCGCGCGCAGCGGCTTCACCCAGCCTCCCGACGCCACCTTCACCCTGCGCCTGAGCTATGGCACGGTAAAAGGCTACGTAGAAAAGGGGAAACCCGTTCCTCCCTTTACGACGATAGGCGGCGCTTACCAACATGCCGCCGTGCGCGGCAATCAACCGCCCTATCGCTTGCCGGAGAGCTGGATCAAGGCAAAGGGTAAGCTCAAGCCATCCACCCCACTCAACTTTGTCTCCACCGTAGACATTATCGGCGGCAACTCCGGCAGCCCCATCGTGAACCGGAATGCTGAAGTCGTCGGGGTGATTTTCGACGGCAATATTCAGTCGCTGGTCTGGAACTTTGCCTTCGACGATGCGCAGGCCCGGGCGGTAAGCGTCGATTCCCGCGGCATTGTAGAAGCCCTGCACTCTATCTACCGGGCAGACCGCCTGCTCAAGGAACTGCGGTCTTCCCCTCCCCGGAAATAGTGGGCGCCGCTATCACCAGCCCCGGTCTACCCGAAGGTACAGGTACCTTGCGGAAACTGTCGTCGCCGCACGCTATTCCCGTTACAATCTCTTGCATGCGGCCTCGCTGGGTCATCATTCTGAGTGTGCTGCTGTGCCTGACCTGGGCCCATGCCGAGGAGCCGCAGGGCACCCTGCTGTTGCCCTGCCCGGGCAACGGCCCCAGCCAGTGCACGCCCTCTAAGAAAGACGCCAAGGCCGCCCGCAAGAATTTTGAAAAGGGCTTGAAGCTGCAGAAGAACAAGCATCTGCAGGAGGCCTTCGACAGCTTCGAAAGCGCAGCCCGCCTGGCCCCGCAAAACGTGGACTACGTTACTGCCCGCGAGATGACGCGGCAGCAGCTGGTCTTTGACCACCTGCAAAGCGGCAATCAGCAATTGCTCGAAAACCGCCGCGTGGAGGCGCTGGGAGAATTTCGCGCCGCCCTGCATCTGGACCCGGAAAATCAATTTGCCCAGCAGCGCATGCAGGAAGCCTATAGCGAATGGGCCCCCAGGATGCAGGAGCAGACCCGCGTCATCGCCGCCGCCGGTCCTGCCGAAGTTGTGCCCAAGCCGGAAAAGAAGGAGTTCCACTTCCGGGGCGACAGCCGCATGTTGTTGACCCAGGTCGCACAGAGCTTCGGCATCGCCGCCACGGTGGACGACACCGTGCCCTCCCGCAAGGTCCGCTTTGACATCGATGCGGTGGACTTTTACACCGCCATGCGGGCGGCCTGCGATGTGACTCGCGCTTTCTGGACGCCGTTAAACGAGAAGCAGATTCTGGTGGCGCTCGATTCCACCGACAACCGCCGCCAGTATGAGCAGATGGCCATGCGCACGTTCTACGTGCCCGGGATCAGCGCGCCGCAAGAGCTTACCGACCTGGTCAATCTGCTGCGCAATTTATTTGAAGTCCGCTTCATCACGCCCCAGCCCCGCTCCTCCACCCTCACCCTGCGGGCCCCGCAACGCATACTGGAGGCGGCCACACAATTTCTGCAGGGGCTCAACAGCTCCCGCCCCCAGGTCATGCTCGACATCAAGGTCTACCAGATCAGCCACACCGTGGCGCGGGACATGGGCGTGCAGATCCCTAACCAATTCCAGCTCTATAACATTCCCGCCGGGGCGCTGGCCGCGCTGGGAGGGCAGAACATTCAGGACCTGATCAACCAGCTGATCGCCAACGGCGGCATCAACCAGGCCAGTTCCACCGCGCTCTCCGGGCTGTTGTCCCAGTTACAGGGGCAGCAGAATTCCATCTTCAGCCAGCCCCTGGCCACCTTTGGCGGCGGCTTGACCTTTATGGGATTGAGCCTGGGGACGGGAGGCGCCAAACTTTCGCTGAACCAAAGTTCGGCGCGCATCCTGGAGCATGCCATCCTGCGCGCCGGGCAGAACAATGAGACGACCTTCCGCCTGGGTTCGCGCTATCCGATTTTGAATGCCAGCTTCGCTCCCATCTACAACACTCCGGCGATTTCCCAGGTCCTGCAGAACAACTCTTACCAGCCGGCTTTTCCTTCCTTCAACTACGAAGATCTTGGGCTCACGCTGAAAGCCAAACCCACCATCAATCGCAGCATGGATGTGGCCCTGCAATTGGAAATGCAGATGCGCACCCTCACCGGCACCTCAGAGAACGGAGTGCCCATCATTTCCAACCGGGAATACAAGGGCAGCATTATGTTGCGGAATGGAGAACCCGCCTTCGTGGCCGGGGCCATCACGCGGACCGATCAAAATGCCATGAATGGGATTCACGGCATGGGGACCCTGCCGGGCTTGAACCGGGTGACCACCAGCAACAGCAAGGACATCGATGAAGATGAGCTGCTGGTCGTGATCACCCCACACATCCTCAGCGAAAACGAAGCTGAGTCGAGCGAAGTCGTGCTTCCCCGCTAAGCCCGCCTTGGCCGATCTCTCTACTTTGCGGTTTTGGCGGCGTACTCCACCAACTGCTTCAACACTTCGACGGGGACCTCGCCCACCACTACTTTGCGGCCATTGATGAACAGTGTGGGCGTAGCCGTCACATCAATGGACTTACCCAGGGCCACGGAGCGTTCCACTCGGGTAACTGTTTCGGGCTTGGCAGCGCAAGCGGCAATCTCTGCCCCTTTGACCCCGGATTGCTCCGCCAAGCCGGTCAACTTCTCCTCGGCATTGGCGGCAGTAATCTCGGTTTGTGCGTTGAAGACGCTCTCGGAAAACTTCCAGAAGGCGTCATTGGAGGCGCGTCCGACACAGTCCGCATAGGCTGCGGCCTTGGCCGCCCAGTCATGCGTGGGCAGGGGAAAATTCTGCGAGACAAAGCGCACATTGGGCTCGGCCTCCAGCACCTGGTTCAGCACCGGCACCGCGCGCTTGCAGTGCGGACACTCGAAGTCACTGAACTCCACCAGCAGCACCGGAGCGTCCGCCGGTCCCTTGCTGGGACCGCTGATTCCCTTCTTGAGGATTTCGTTGGTGGGATCAAAGGGCCGCGCCCCGAAGGGCAGAATCTCGCCGATCAAGGCATGCGTCCCATCCGGCGCCACATACAGTGTGCTGGCCTGCGTGCCCTGCGGGTTGCTGATCACTACCGTGACCTCGGCCAGGCCGGCGGCCTTGGAGGGGCGTATGTCCGCCACCTTCCAGGTCAGCGTGGGATCGTATCCCAGCCACTGTTTCATAAAAGCATCGACCGTCTCTTCCGAAGGCAGAACGGCGGCCGGAGCGGCCGGCTTAGCCACGGCATGGACGGCCGGCTTCTGTTGCGCGCCAGCCAAAACGGCCAACAATACAACCACTGCTAGGGGACGAACCATGGTTTCCTTTCGGGTGCCTGTCTGCTTTGCGCTGCCAGCTCGGTGAAGCCAGTGTACACGCCGCCTGTCTACCACCGAGCAGCGATGGGAAAGCGCCGCCCATAACCGAAGGCCTTGGGCGAAATCTTGAGTCCCGGGGCCGCCTGCTGGCGCTTGTATTCCGCCCGGTCCACCATCTGGATGACCCGCCGTATCAGCTCGAGCGCGAAGCCGTGGTCTTTGGCAATCTGTTCCGCCGGATGCGAGTCTTCGATGTACTCTTCGAGAATGGCATCCAGCACTTCGTACGGAGGCAGACTGTCGGTGTCTTTCTGGTCGGGGCGCAACTCCGCCGAAGGTGGCTTTTCCAGACTGGCCAAGGGAATCACCGGCTTGCGCGAGTTCACATAGCGCGACAGCCGATAGACCAGCATTTTGGGCACATCGGAGATCACAGCCAGCCCTCCCGCCATGTCCCCGTACAACGTGCAGTAGCCCACCGCCATTTCGCTCTTGTTGCCGGTGCTGAGCAGCAGGGCGCCCAATTTATTGGAGAGCGCCATCAGCAGCGATCCGCGGATGCGCGACTGAATATTTTCTTCTGTAACATCTTCTTTCAGCCCGGCGAAAACCGGCTGCAACGTTTTCTTGTAGGCCTCGAACACGCCGCGGATGGGGAGCATCTCGAAGCGGAGGCCCAAGTTGTGGGCCAGAGCTTTCGCGTCGTCGATGGAGCCTTGCGAGGAATAGGGCCCCGGCATACCCACGCCGATCACATTCTCCGGGCCCAGGGCGTCAGCGGCGATGGCCGCGGTAAGCGCGGAATCAATGCCGCCGCTCAATCCGATGATCACCCGCTGAAAGCCGCACTTGCGCACATAGTCGCGGGTGCCCAGCACCAGCGCTTCATAGGCACTGGCATCATCGCCCGCAATCTGCCCGTGCAGGTCGCCGGTGAGTTGCTGCGCGTCAAAAAAGATCAGGTCTTCTTCAAACGACTTCCCTTGCGCAATCACCCGCCCGTCCGGTCCCAGCACCAGGCTGGAGCCGTCGAACACCAGACTGTCATTGCCACCGACCTGGTTCACCAGGGCCACCGGCACACGGTAATTTTTGGCGAAGCTGGCCAGCATGTCGCGGCGAAATTCCCGCTTGCCCACCCAAAAGGGAGAGGCCGAAATATTCAGTACCAGATTTCCGCCGGCCCGAATCAGGGTCTCGACCGGGTCTACGGGATAGAGCCGTTTGCTCCAGAAGTGCTTGTCATTCCAGGCGTCCTCGCAGATGGTCAACGCGAGTTGCTTCCCGTCCATAGGAAACACGGCCTGACTGGTGGCCGGCGCAAAGGTGCGCATCTCATCAAAGACGTCGTAGGTGGGCAGCAGCATCTTGGACTGAATGAAGGCAACCGCACCATCCCGCAGCAAGGCGGCCGAGTTCATGGCGGACTTGCCGGTCCCGGCGAGGGCGGGCGTAACCAGCCCACAAATGACGGCGATACCGCGCGTCTCCGCCGCAATGTGCTCCGCGGCCTGACGGTTGCGGGCCACAAACGAGGGCCGCTCCACCAGATCGCGGGGCGGGTATCCGCACACGGAGAGTTCAGGGAAAAGCACCAGGGCCGCCCCGGCGGCCTGCGCCCGGCGGGAGTAGTCGATGATTTTCGCGGAATTGCCTTCGAAGTCCCCGACCGTAGGGTTGATCTGGCCTAACGCAATCTTCACCCTCTTAGTGTAAGAGGAGGTGCCATGGCCAGCCAAGTCACGGAGTGGGGACGTGGCCTGACCAGGTCAACCCCTTGAACCGCAGAGTACGCCGGCATTGCAGAGGGATTCCTCCACAAAATTACGTAGGGACAGCCGCCCCGGCTGTCCGCTACAGTACCGCTCGCCGTCATTCACCGGCGTAAATCTGGTATTGCTCGATCTTCCCGTCGGGCATGGCGCGCACCGAGAGCTGCAGACTGGCCCCCGCAAAGTGAATGATATAGCCGCGGTAGGTCATGCCGCCGCGCTCCTGCTGCGAGGTCTGCTGAAAGCTAGTGGGTTCGCCCAATCGCCGCAGGCTCTCCGAGAAGTCGCGCACAGCCTGGGCCGAGAAATAACTGTTGGCGTTCTCCGTCAGCAAGGAGCGGTCCAGCTTCCCAAGCTGGACGCCGAGGGTTCGAATCCCTCCTCCCGCTCCATGTTTTCAATCACTTACCTGACGTTCTGCTCGTAATCATCGCGAAAATTCGGAGTAATCGGAGTAAACCAGCCTTAACGCATTGATTTCAGAGGCATGAGTGCCAGCGCAGGAGAGGTTGCCGAAGAATAGGAGTCGAATCCGGGCTCCACAAGTTGTTGATTCCCGGTTGTGAATGCCAGTCGGCTACGCTGGTGCCGTCAAACCGAGCGTTCAGGACTGCCGGCCGGTCACAAGTCGAGATCCGCCGGACGTCATTACCGTTGAGATCAACTGCAGGCACCACTACGAAAGCCGAAACGGGTTAACTGGCGAGGGAGTTTCGGCGTTTCAAAGCCTCTGTGCCCCCGTCGAGTATGGGATAGAAACTTCGGAACTCATCTATGACCTCCGTGGACTCTATCCGACAGCGACAGTAAACTCGCTCTCACCGACGTGTGTCGACATCTTCGAGGGACTACTCGTAAGCGGCATGTTCAGGCAACATGAGCGCCGGCATCGATCACCGCCTGAGCGAATAACTGCGGTGCCTCCTGAGGCAGGTTGTGGCCGATACCTCCGGTGGCTACGCGATGACGGTACCAACCCGTGAACTTCTTGGCGTATTGCTCCGGGTTGGGGTGCGGTGCGCCATTCGCATCTCCTTCGAGCGTGATGGTGGGTACCGTGATGGCCGGAGACGCGGCGAGCTTTACCTCGAGCGGATCGTATTTCGACTCGCCTCTTGCCAGGCCCAAACGCCAGCGATAGTTGTGAATCACAATCCTGACATGATCGGGATTATCGAATGCCGCCGCGCTGCGATTGAAGATTGCATCGTCGAACTGCCACTTCGGCGAAGCAGTCTGCCAGATGAGCCGGGAAAATTCCTTCCGATATTTCTCATACCCCGCTTGGCCGCGATCGGTCGCGAAGTAGAACTGATACCACCAGGCCAGTTCGCCTTGCGGGGGCAATGGCGCCCGGTTCGCTTCCTGACTGCCGATCAGGTACCCACTCACCGAGACCAGAGCTTTCGTGCGGGTGGGCCACAGGGCAGCAACGATGTCCGCCGTGCGCGCGCCCCAATCGAAGCCGGCCACAATGGCGGTCTCGATCCCGAGAGCGTCCATCAAGGCGATGGTGTCCACCGCGAGCGCGGCCTGCTGACCATTTCGGAAGCTCTCGCCCGAAAGGAAGCGGGTGCTGCCGTACCCTCGCAGGTACGGCGTAATCACGCGGTAACCTGCGGATGCCAGCAACGGGGCTACTTCGGCAAAGCTGTGTATGTCGTATGGCCAGCCGTGGAGAAGCATCACGGCGGCGCCATTCGGAGGCCCAAGATCCGCATATCCGATGTTTAGGGTGCCGGCGTCAATCTGCTTGATAGGTCCTAAGGACGACTTGTTTCCCGTGGTGCCGGACTGCGCCTGAATCGAGCGAATCGCGCCCAATCCCAAGGCTGCATGACGCAAAAAGTGGCGTCGGTCACTGCGAACGTCGTTGTTTTCAGTCATAGTTCGTTCTCCTTACCACCGGCCCGCGTGGGCGGCGCCATCTACGTGCAGCACTTCCCCACTGACTTGACCGGCGTCGGCAAGGTAGAGGACCGCATCCACAATGTCCTTGACCTCTGCCATGCCGCCCATCGGCTGCAATGTCTTGAGCTGATCGTGCGGATCATTCGCGTGCATCGGTGTGTTCACCACGCCGGGCGCAACGGCGTTGAAGCGGATGCCCTTCCGCGCATATTCGATGGCGAGGCTCCGGGTGACGGCGTTGAGCCCGCCTTTCGTGATCATGGGCACCGAGCCATTCACGCCGGCGATCGGTTGATCTGCAAGCGCTGCGGTGATCGTGACGACACTTCCCGATTTCTGCCGCAACATCTCCTTCACCGAGAGTTGCGTGATGTAGAGAAAACCCAACAGGTTCGTCGAGACCAACGATGTGAAGTCCTCTTCGGTGAAGTCGGTGAAAGCCTTGGTGAAGAAGATGCCGGCATTGTTCACCAGGACGTCGATCCCACCGAACTGCTGCATCGCCGCCTCTACGGCCCTGGCCGCAGTCGCCCGCTTGCTGATGTCTCCATCCACCAGAACTACGTTCGGTGCGGGTTGCATCGAGCGACTAACTTCTCGCGAGGTCGCGACGACTTGGTAGCCGGCCGTGAGGAATCCTTCGACCAGGCCAGCGCCAATACCCCTCGATGCCCCTGTGACGATCGCCGTTCTAGGCATGGCTGCTCCGGTTCACCGATGCGCCGACAAAACCCCTTACGAGGTTCGCAATCTCGTCGGCCGCGGTATCCAAGGCGAAATGCCCCGCATCCAGGACATGGACACTTGCGTGCGGCACGTCGCGCCGGTAGGCTTCCGGCTCCGACAAGTCGAACGAGAGATCGTGCTTCCCCCAAATCACCAGAAGCCGCGGGTGCCAGTTCCGGAGCCACTCCTGCCACTTCGGGTACGCTTCGACGTTGGTTCGATAGTCATAGAAGAGATCGCTCTGAATCTCGGCTTGGCCCGGCTGGTTTAAGAACGCGAACTCGTCCGTCCAGAGATCCGGATCGTAGCGCTCCACGTTTGGGTCGCTGCCGACATGACGTGTTCTTGTGGTCGCCAGGGACAACAGGTTCGCGCGAAGCGCCTGCTCGTTAGCGGTACGATCAGCCCAGAACGCCCGCCGTGTCTTCCAATTCGCCCCGAGGCCTTCGTTGTGGGCCACCGCATCCTGAACGATCAGAGCTTCCACTCGCTCCGGGTGGGCCAGTACCATGCGAAAGCCGATCGGTCCGCCGTAGTCCTGCATGTAGAGCGTGTAGCGTAAGAGGCCCAGCGCTTCGGTGAACCGGCCAATGATCTGGGCGATGTGGTCAAACGTGTATGCAAACTTCTTCGGGTCGGGCCAGTCACTATGTCCGAAGCCGGGATAGTCGGGCGCGACCAAATGGTAGCGGTCCGAAAGCCGGGAAAGCAGCGGTTCAAACATCCGCGAGGACGAAGGCAGGCCATGCAGCAGGAGCAGACAGGGTCCATCCTTCGGCCCTGCCTCTCGGTAGAAGATGGAGAGCCCGTCCACTCTGACGGAGCGATAAAACGTGGGATATGCCATGGTGCCTCACACGGTGAGAACGACGCGGAACCGCGCATCGCCGCTGCGGTAAATTGTTTGCTGATCGACCCAATGCTGTAGCGCATGCTGGGCAAAGCGGGCGCGCGCGGCTCGAGACGCGCCGAACCATAGGCCTGCAGATAAGCAATTTGCCCATCTTTCACAATGGCAATGGAAGCACTGGGCACCCCGGTCGAAGTCAACGCGGTGTTGGCGATGATGTCAATTTTCCGGGTAAGGCCGGCATCGAGTTGGGATTGGGCCATCGCGGCCCCGGCTATCGAGCTGAGGACGACGACGAGAACACCCAGACGGCGTAGGAGCATGGTTCCTCCAGGAAAAGCATAACAGGCCCTCCACGACAGTCGCCGCCTGGTGGCGTATGATTTTGGCATTGCGCGCAGGATGTATCCGCGCGCCTGGACGGAGTGCCCTAGTGACCAGCCCATTGCAAACCAACCTTACCGATGCCCTGGTGGAACGCTATACCGCCCTGGCCCAACGCACACATGATCTGGCGGCTCCCCTGAGCGAAGAGCAATTCTGGAAGAAGCCCTTCGCTTTCGGAAACAGCTTTGGCCATCTAGTGCTGCATCTGACCGGAAACCTGAGCTACTACATAGGAGCGCAGATCGCCGGCACCGGCTACGTGCGGGAGCGGGAGCGCGAATTCACCGAAACCCAGCCGCCTTCAAAGCAAGAGGCCCTGAACCGGTTTTCCGCTGCGATTGAAATGGTGGGAAAAACCTTGCGCGCGCAGACTGCGGAAGATTGGTCGTTGCCCTATGCCGCCAAAGGGGTAAATGCGCCCAACCGCCTGGCCATTCTGCTGCAGTGCGCCACCCACCTGGACCATCATGTGGGGCAGATGATCTGGTTGGCTTTTGCTCTCGGCCACAAATAGCCGCCGGCTTCACACTCCCAGCATGTGCCGGACGGTGCCTTCGACTTTGAGCCACGACGCGGAGTGCGGATCGATAAGATCGTTGTGCTCGGCCGTCGCAATCTCCAGCAAGTGGACATCTTCGCCGCGCAGCTTCTTCTCCTGCACATAATTGCGGCTGAGAAAGGACGGCACTACAGCATCTTTGAGGCCGTGAATTAACCACTGCGCCGCCCGCACTTTGAGCTGCATGGGATCGGCTTCCTGGTAGTGCTCGGGAACTTGCGCGGCCTTGCCCCCAAGAAAATCCGCCACCGCCCCGTCGCCCAGGTTCAACTCCGCTGCCTGCTTCAAGTCCACTACACCGCCCAGGGAAATCGCCCGTTTTAACCCAGGCTCGTGCCCGGCCAGGCACAAGGCGAGATGCCCGCCGGCGGAGTGGCCCAGCACCAGGGCTCGTTGCAGATCAAAGCTGTAGCGCCGCGCCAGGTCCGGCAAAAAGCGATAAGCGGTGCGGACATCTTCGAAGGTGTGCGGCCAGCCGCCCCCGGGGTCGCCCACTCGCCGGTATTCGATGTTCCAGGTGGCCAGTCCCCGTTCCAGCAGGGCCTGGCACAGTGGACTGGTCATGCTGAGGTCGCGGCGGTCCCGCCAAAACCCTCCGTGAATACACATGACCACCGGAAAGGGGCCGCCGGACTTGGGAAAGCGCAGTTCGCCGAATTGCCTGGGATCGCTGCCGTAGGGCGCGCGAACCACAGGAGTGGTTTCTGTAGATTCCATGGGGCCGCCGGGAATAGGTAGGATCGGGGCGGAGGAGAGCTCCACCCCGCAATTCGGTTTATGCGCCTGCGTCTTTTAACTTCAGCTTGGACTTGTTGTCTTCCAGAAATTCCCGCAGTTTGTCCGCGGAATCCAGCAACCGGTTCCACTGCTCGTAGTACAGCGTGACGGGAAAGCGGCCCAATCCATAGACACTCACCCCACCCTTTTCGCCCACGCGAAATTCCAGGCTGCCCGTGCGGCGGGTGCCTTGCTGTTTCTCCAATTGCTCGAGCTTGGCTTTCAGCTCTTCGTAAGTCGGTTCAGACATGTTTTCCTCAAAGATGAAAATTTCCTAGCGGCCCTGCGAGGCAATTTGCTCGAAGGGCACGTTGCTGGGAATGTTGTATTTTTGCATGACGTCGCGCATGCGTCCTTCCATGCTGCGAATCTGGTCTCCATCATTGCTGCGGCGGTAGCCCAGCCAGCGCTGATAATAGCTGTCAAAACGCGACTGGTCATCGGAACTCAGCTTGCCGCGCCAGGGGTTGCGCCCCCAGCCGTTGTTGCCGTTGCCCCAGTTACCCCCATTGTTTCCACCCCAGCCGGTGTCCCCGTTGGTGGCGACGGCGCCGTAGGGCACGTTCAACGGAATATTGTTATGCGCCATGACGTCCTGCATGCGCTTTTCCATGCTGACGGCTTCGCTGCGGTTGTTGGTGCGCTGGTAGTTCTGCCAACGTGAATAGTAGCTGTCGAAGCGCGCCTGGTCGTCGCGCGAGAGCACATTGCGATAGCGGTTGTAGCCTCCCCCGTAGGAGCCGCCCGAGGCGATGCGATCGTAGGGCGTCGTGGAGGGGATATTGTACTTGCGCATGACATCCTGCATGCGCTTTTCCATGCTTACCGTTTCACTGCGGTTATTGGTGCGCTGGTAGTCCTGCCAGCGCTGATAGTAGCTATCGAAACGCTTCTGATCGTCCGCGGAAAGCCGGCTTTGATATTGCGCGAAACATGGCGCCAAAAACAATAAAAAGACCGCGACCACCCAGATTTTTTTCATGACATCCTCCGCACACCGAGCCAACAACAGGGATTTTTTAGCGGACCCGCTGCATTGTGACATGCACGAACCCCAACTTCAACGTCAGACTTCGAGTTTCAATTCGTCCAGTTCCAGAAATTCCTGCACGATGGGCTGCTGGCATTTCTCCATTTCCGCGTACGGCCCAAAAAATAATGCCCTGCCCTGGTGCAGAAAAACCACGCGGTCGGCCAGTTTTTTGGCCAGCCGCATATCGTGGGTCACCACCACGCTGGTGAGATGCAGCTGGATCTTCAGCCGTTTAATTAAATCCCCCAGCAGCTGCGCCATCAGGGGATCGACCATGGTCGTGGGCTCATCGTATAAAACGCATTCGGGTTGCGCCGCCAGGGCGCGCGCAATGGCCACCGAGCGCTTCATGCCGGTCGACAAATCCGAGGGCAGCAGGTCGCTCATCTCTTTGACCCCGACCATCTCCAGCAGCCCGCCCACAATCTGCAGGATCTGTTCTTCGCTCAGGTCCCTGCGTTCGCGCAGCGGAAAGGCGACGTTCTCCCCGACCGTCAGCGAATCGAACAGCGCCCCATTTTGGAAGACCATGGTGACTTTTTTGCGGATGCGCTCCAATTCCTCTTCACTGTATTCGGTGATGTCTTCATGGGCCACGATGACGCGGCCCGAATCCGGTTTGAGGAACCCCATGATGTGATGGAGCGAGACCGACTTTCCCACCCCGCTGCGGCCCAGGATGCACACCGTCTCTCCCACCTTGACGTCAAAGCTCACGTGGTCGAGGACGTGGTTCTCACCAAAGGACTTCGAGACATCCTGAAAATCAATATAAGGACCGGGTTTTGCGTCTTGATTCATGCTTTAGTCTCGACGAAGGATAGCCCCGCCGTCTGTCCCAGCTTCATGATAACCGCTACTCGCGCTTCCGGGTTTCCTGTCCAGCTTCCTCCCCGGCCCGGCGAAACTCTTCCGGCGTGTTGAGATTGCGAAACAGCGCTTCCTGGAAACCAGCCTGGCGCAGTTCCTCTTCCTCCACCGCTCGAACCTGGACCTGCGAGAACAGCGCATCCACTTTATTTCTCCCCGCCCCCAGTGCCTGCTCCGCCTGGTCGGCGAAGGCGGGCCGATAGACGGCACACAGGGGTTGCCAGCCACCAGCCAAACGCGGGACGGTAACCACCGCATCCGATTGCCGCGCCACCTCGAACAAAAAGGAGAGAAGCCCGGACTCTACCAAGGGCATGTCCACGGCCAGCATCAAGTTCCATTCTTTGCCGGTGGCGCGCAAGGCAGCGTGGATGGCCCCCAGAGGCCCGTGCTCGGGAAAAATATCCCCGACTACGCGTCCATACGGGGAGAACCTGGCCGGGTCCCCGGCAATGAAAACTTCCTCCGCCACCGAAGCGCCCAGGGCGAGCGCACGTTGCAGCAAACTCTGCCCGTTCCATTTGAGAAAGGCCTTGTCCGTTCCCATGCGACTGCTTTTGCCGCCCGCCAGGACAAATGCGCTGGTTCCTTGCATGGAACGGAATGATATCGTCTCCCCGCACGTCTGTAGAGACATGGCTGGGCCTATTCCCACCAAGCCCACCGGACCCCATCCCCCTTCAATTGGGGAAATCCGCCTGTCAAGGCGTTCCTCGACCACTACACGAAAGTAACCTTCCCCAATCCCTACCTTCCATCGCATGATGTTTTGTCCGGCACTGGTTTTGTCCGGGACGCCACTTATGCCCCAGAAGTTATTGGATGTGTTGATGCTAGGCCGTTGCTCGCACGAGTTTTCCTGGCCCCGCCGGGCCGCTGACGGTGACTATTACCAGGTCTGCCTGCTCTGTGCCGCGGAATATAAGTACGACTGGAAGACCATGCGCCGCATTGAGCGCGTGGAACGCACCAACGCCGAAGCCACGACGGCGGTGAAGTCGCGCAGCCGCAACCATGCCCGCAAACCCAGCTGGGTGCCCCGGGCACGCCGCCTGAAGCTGGAAACCCCGGTACGCTATCGCGCCAAGAACCTCGGCTTCTGGCATGAGGGGACCATCGAAAACCTGAGCCAGTCGGGCGTGCTCCTGTCCGGTCCGGAAGGCTTCCCCGCTAACACGCTGGTGGAAATGATCTTCGAGATGCCGGAGGAAATTTCCGGACAGAAGAACAGCAGCGTGCTCTGCCAGGGCCGCATCACTCGCGCCAAGGATGCCCCAGAGTCCGAAAAGGGCGTAGGTCTGGCCGCCACCATCCTGGACTATAAATTTCTTCATCAAAGCTGACCGGCCCGCACCCCGGCACTTGCCGTACTCCGGCAACTGCCGGTTTTCTTTGCCATCAAGGCCGTGGTAAGAAAACTGGTTCGGTGGGAAAAATAGCCCCGAACGGGGGTGCTTTCTGCATCTAAACTGGTATCGCATGGTCGCACCATTCAGGAGTGATTCTATGAAGACGCGAATTTCTATTTATGTCGGCGTGCTGGTGCTGCTCACCGTCCTGTCTACGGTAGCGTGCACCAAGGCCCCCAATGACGCCCAGATCGTCAGCGATATTCAGACCAAACTCAGCACTGATTCCGGATTGGCGGACAAGCAGATTGCCGTCCAGGCCGCCGCCGGCACGGTCACACTCTCCGGGACCGTCGACAACGACGCCCAGCGCGATGCCGCCTCCCGCTATGCTTCGGCCGCAAGCGGGGTCAAGCAAGTGGTGAATAACCTGCAGATCGCTCCTGCCCCCACGCCGGTGGCGGAGATGCAGCCCCCGGCCCCCGAGCCGGAAAAGCCCAGCCCGGCGCCCAGCAGCTCCCGTCGCGCCGCCACCAAAGTAAAACGGAGTTCTTTCCAGGACGAACCTCCGGCCAAGACCGAGGCGGCCCCGCCCCCAGCTTCTACCGAAGCGGTGAGCGCCCCTCAGACTGCTCCCGTTGCTCCGGCCACGCCGCCTCCGCCGCAGAAGGTCACCATTCCTTCCGGCACGACTCTGGCGGTCCGCCTGGTGGATACCATTAATTCGGAGACCGCACAGCAAGGTCAGACCTTCCACGCTACCTTGGACTCCCCGCTAGCGGTGGACGGCGATGTGGTCATCCCGGCCGGCTATGACGTGGAAGGCCATGTGGTGACGGTGCAGAGTGCCGGAAAATTCGCCGGCAAGTCGCTCTTGACCTTGCAGCTCGACCGCATCTCCGCGGGCGGCAAGTACTACAACATTCAGACCGACCAGTGGACCAAGGAAGGCAGCTCGCGGGGTAAGAACACGGCCGCCAAAGTTGGAGCGGGCGCGGCCATTGGCGCCATCATCGGAGGCATCGCGGGAGGCGGCAAAGGCGCCGCCATCGGAGCGGCCGCCGGCGGTGGACTGGGGGGAGGCGTGCAGGCGGCAACCAAGGGACAGCAGATCGATCTGCCCTCGGAAACCATATTGAACTTCACGCTGCAAAGCTCCGTTTCGGTGATTCCGGCCAAGCCCCGCAACGAGGGCCGTCCAAAGATGGACAGCAACAACTAAGTGCTGCAGAGAAAAACGCGAGGCCCCGCGGGACGCGGGGCCTTTTTACGTGGGGCGGACCAGGCACCACAGTAATCACCAGGGCCGAATCCCCTTCTGCTATACTGTGTTTGACGCTTTAGCACGGTTTGCTTGTCACGCGGTGGTTCTTCAGTTGGACCAGCTTCATCTCCGCTTTCCCTGCCCGCCGTTTAATTTCAGCGCCAAATCTCAATGAACGTGAGCGGCACGGAAACCTCCGACCTAAATGTCTGCGTGTGTGACGATAGCCCCTCCGGAAAGAAACTTTACGAATGACCACATTTAAGGAACTGCCCTTGTCTGCTGCTTTGCAGCAGAAGCTGGCGGCAGGTCAATTTTCCAATCTAACCCCCATCCAGGAAGGCGCTATCCCTCCGGCCCTGGAGGGCAAAGATGTGATCGGGACGGCCCAGACCGGCACCGGCAAGACCCTGGCCTTTTTGATTCCCTTGATCGAGTTGCTGCGGCGGGAACCATCGAAGCAAGCCAGCGCCCTGGTGCTGTTGCCTACGCGGGAACTCGCCATCCAGGTGCATCAGCAATATGAGGATTTACGCGGCAAAGGTATGCCGAAAGCTGCGCTGGTGATTGGTGGCGTGTCGGAAAAAGCGCAGATCCAGAATCTTCGCGCCGGCGCCGCCCTGGTGATTGCCACCCCCGGCCGCCTGCAGGATTTGATGGACCGCCGTCTGGCGGATGTCCGCCAGATCAAAATGCTGGTGCTCGACGAAGCCGACCGCATGCTGGATATGGGCTTTCTGCCCGCCATCCAGCGCATCGTTGCGGCCTTGCCGGAAAAGCGGCAGACCTTGTGCTTCTCCGCCACCATGCCGCAGGCGGTGGCCCGCCTGGTGCAGGACTACATGCGTACACCCGTGCGGGTGGCCCTGGGCTCGGTGCTGAAGCCCGCCGAAAGCGTGGAGTTGAAGGCCTACGAATTGCGTCCGGGTGAGAAGATGCAGGTCCTGCGGCAACTGTTGGAGGCGGAAGAAGGACAAACCCTGATCTTCGCCCGCACCAAGCGCGGCACCCAGCGCCTGGCCCGCGACCTGGAGCGCGATGGATTCACCGCCGCCATGATTCATGGCGACCGCTCGCAGTCCCAGCGCAACAGCGCCTTGAATGGATTTCAGGAAGGCCGCTATCAAGTGTTGGTGGCCACCGACATCGCCTCGCGCGGCTTGCACGTGGATGATGTCGCCCACGTCATCAACTACGACCTGCCCAAGATGGCGGAAGACTTCATTCACCGGGTCGGCCGCACCGGACGGGCCGGTTCGCGTGGCCGCGCCACCTCGCTGGTGGCCGGCGCGGAAGTGATCGAACTCCGCCACATTGAGCGCGCTCTCAAATTGCGCATTGAGCGCCGCCAGATGAACGCCAATGCCGACAGCAAGCCCCAGCGCTTCGTGCAAAACACCCTGGCTTCCCGGACGTTGACCCGCTTACCCGGCGAAGTGTTCGTCTAAACCGTACTCGCGCTTGTCCTGTCCTGCTCTCTCCAACTTACCCTTGGGGAGGCAGGACTTTTCTTTGGAGTCAAAACTTATACATCGCACAACTCCACGGCTTCACGCAGCGATGGCAGCGGGTCTCTGGCCGGAACGAATTCGTGGGCCACGTATCCCTGGTAGCCGGTGTCGGCAATGGCGCGCATGACGGTGGCCCACTGCACTTCCTGGGTAGCGTCCAGTTCATGGCGCCCCGGCACGCCCCCGGTGTGGAAGTGGCCGATCCACTGGATGTTTTCCCGAATGGTGGCAACCAGGTCGCCCTCCATAATCTGCATGTGATAAATGTCGTAAAGCAGCTTTACGTTGGGCGAATCGACTTCCTGCACCACGCGCGCGCCCCAGGCGGTGTGGTCGCACATGTAGTCGTGGTGATCGTGCTTGCTGTTGAGCAGCTCCAGGCAGAGTGTGATCCCGTTGTCCTCGCCGATCTTTTTCGCTTTCTTCAATCCCAGGACGGTATTTTTGAGCCCTTCTTCGTCACTCATGCCGTGCCGATTGCCGGAAAACACGACCACGCGCTCAATGCCCGCTTTGGCAGCCAGCGGCAGCGCCTGGCGCAAGTGATCTTCGATCATGGCGTGGTTCTCCACGCGATTGAAGCCATCGCGAATTTCGACGCCGGGAACCTTCGCCATGGTGCACACCAGGCCAAAACGACGCGGCGCCTCGAAGTCAGGAGGATCAAGCAGGTCGATGCCCTTGAGCCCGATCTCGGCGGCGTAAGCGCAGAGCTGGTCGAGGGGAGTACGGCCAAAGCACCAGCGGCTGACCGACTGGCGTATGCGCCCCTTGCGCGCGATGGGATTTGCGGTTTGTGAAAGCAGCGGTGTGGAACTCAGAGCGGCCGCGCCGGCAAAAGCAGATTGCAGCACGGTACGTCGCGTTACCTTGGGCATAGAAATCTTTTCTCAGCTTCCGCTGGCCATTCTAGAACAGCGCTCAGCGCGGCCACAGCCAGCCGAATGTCCCCGCCGTCAGCAGGCCATAGATCAGCCCGTCGACAACTTCCTTCATGGTATTGCACCAGGGTTGTCCCTTCCAGATGCTGTTGCTGAGATTGCCCAGGCCATAAGACATAAATGCCGCCGTGCCAGCCACGCGAAACACCACTAGATAGTGCACGCCCGCGCCCAGCGTCCGGCCGGTCAGGTAAGCAGTAAAGAAACTGATGATGAGGCAGAAGACAAACCACAAGCCCAGGAACTTCGGCAGGGCGGGAGGCCCGCTGGGGAAAATCGCGGCCAGCCCCACCGGCCCGCGCTTGAACTTCTCCTGCGTGGCCGGTGTATTCATCTCTTTGTGGCTGCAATAGGGAAAGTGATACAAGCCGGGCTTGACGCCGGCCCCGCGCATGACATCCAGGATCTTCTCTTCCTCGGGTAGCTGCTTATAGTCGCTGCGATGGAAAGGCAGGACCATGTGGATGATGGAGCTGGCAACGAAGACGATGATCGCGGACAGCACGATGGGAAGCCAAAGCGCGGTGAGTGAGACCATGACCGAACCTCCTTAAGGCTGCGACAGAGACACCAAAATTTTCCGCGCGAGATTACACTGCCCGGAAGGCGCGGTCAAGAGGAGATACACATCCGGGAATCCTGCGACCAGAACTCCTCCCGTAGAATCGAATGATCATGTCCGCAACCAACGCGCCGCACTTATTTGCTCCTTTTACGCTTCGTAGTGTTACTTTCCGCAATCGTATCGGTGTCTCCCCCATGTGCCAGTACAGCGCTCAGGATGGCTTCGCCAATGACTGGCATCTGGTCCACCTGGGCAGCCGTGCTGTCGGCGGAGCCGGATTGGTGATTGCCGAGGCCAGCGCGGTGGTTCCTGAAGGTCGCATCAGCCCACAAGATCTCGGTATCTACAAAGACGCGCATGTCGAGAAACTGGCGCGCATCTTTCATTTCATAGAGCAACAGGGTGCAGTCCCCGGCATTCAGTTGGCCCACGCCGGACGCAAAGCCAGCACTTCGCGGCCCTGGGAGGGCGGCAAACCGCTGGCCGCTTCCGCTGGAGGCTGGCTCCCCATCGTCGCGCCCAGCCCTATTCCACTCGACGCCGGTTATCCCATTCCCAAAGAGCTTAGCACCAGTGAAATCGCCGGCCTTGTGCAGGCCTTCGCCGAGGCCGCTCGCCGCGCCTTGCAAGCCGGGGCGAAGGTCATTGAAATTCACGGCGCACATGGATATTTGATCCACTCCTTCCTCTCGCCCCTCACCAATCAGCGCAGCGACGAATACGGCGGCAGTTTTGACAACCGCACCCGCTTCGCCAAAGAAGTAGTGATCGCGGTGCGCAAAGTCTGGCCGGACCATCTGCCACTCTTCGTGCGCTTTTCCGCCTCCGACTGGGTGGAAGGAGGATGGACCGTCGAAGACAGCATCGCGCTGGCCCGGGCCCTCAAACCGCTGGGGGTGGACTTAATTGATTGCTCCTCCGGCGGCCTCCTGCATCGCGTGGCTATTCCTGTCGGCCCCGGCTACCAGGTTCCCTTCTCCACCCGTATTCGAAAAGAAGCGGACATTCCTACCGCCGCCGTGGGCTTGATCACCGATGCAGTTCAGGCCGACCAGATTGTGCGCAACGGCGAGGCGGACCTCGTTCTGATCGCGCGCGCCGAGCTGCGCGACCCTTACTTACCGCTCCATGCCGCCGGCGAGTTGCAGCAGGAGCAGAAATGGCCCGATCAGTATTTGCGGGCCAGCCTTAACCGCGCGTAACTTTCCGGATGACCACCCGAGTCCGACTAAGGTCATTGTTTTCTGTCGATTGCAAAAATCGCCCGGGGAACAGTGACCTTTGGTACCTAAAGCCGATGCCGCCCATCGCCTTATAATCACCCTAAATTCCGCAGAATCTGCGAGTTCAGTTAGGAACACAGTGGATCCAGCACTGGCATTGGCGATTTTCGCTTTGGGGCTGGCGTTTGGCAGCTTCCTGAATGTTTGCATCTACCGCATGCCGCGCGGCTTGTCGGTGGTGCATCCCGGGTCGGCGTGTCCCAAATGCGAGAAGCCCATCCGCTTTTACGACAACATCCCCGTTTTGAGCTGGTTAATTCTGGGTGGACGCTGCCGTAACTGCAAAGCTTCCATCACGCCGCGCTATCTGGCGATTGAACTTCTTACCGGACTGATTTTCCTGAGCTGCTACGCCATCTTCGGCTGGACCCTGGCCATGGTGAAGTTTTGCACCTTCGGATTTCTCCTGCTGGGCTTGATTTTCACCGACGCGGAAACTTTCCTGCTGCCTGACCAGCTGACTTTGCCGGGATTAGGCCTGGGACTGGCTTTCAGCTGGTTTGTGCCGGTCCGCGATCTGGCTTCCCTGCTGTGGCCGGCGCAATCCACCGCCTCGTGGCACTGGCTTTCTTTCTGCGATTCGGCTCTCGGCGCCATCGTGGGAGCGTCCTTCATCTACGGCGCCGGCGCCATTTATCTGCGAGCCCGCGGTGTGGAAGGCATGGGCTTCGGCGATGTGAAACTGATGGCCATGGTGGGAGCATTTCTCGGCACCAAGCTGACCATCTTCACCATCTTCAGCGCCTCGGTGGCCGGATCCTTGTTTGGCTTGAGCACGGTACTGATCGTGTGGATGAAGCGCACCCGCCGCCGCATGGCGCGCAGCCATGAATCGGCCGCGGTGGCGCGAAAACGCGCCTGGGCTTCCGCCTCCATCGCCCTGCGCCGTCATCGCATGCCCTTCGGCGTTTTTCTCGGCGGCATGGCCATGCTTGCTCTCTTCTTTGGCAACGCATTCCTGCATTGGTATTGGGGGATGTTTTGAACCTCCTGACCAATCCCGTGCTGGTGCGCATGGCGCTGGTTCTGGCCGCCGGGGTCGTCGCCTTTGTGGTCGGCCTGGCGCTCATCCGCATCATGCGGCGCACCCTGCTGGCGGATGCGCAATTCACCAGCCTGGAGCAAGCGCCCTCGGAAAACTCGGAACTGCAAACCTACAGCGCGGTCATCCAGCAGCTCAAACAGCAGAAGCACGAACTGGAAAGCGAAAAACAGTCAGAACGCCGCCGCGCCAAAGCTACGGAAAATCTCAGCGCCGCCGTGCTCTCCAATCTTTCCAGCGGTGTGATCTTCTTTGCGCCCAATGGGCTGGTACGCCAGGCCAATCCGGCTGCCAAACAGATTCTCGGCATGGCCTCTCCCGTGGGCATGAGCGCCGCGGAATTGTTCCGCAATGCCACGCTTTCCTCGAGTCATTCTTCATTCGGCACTTTGGCGGAGATGGTGCAGGCCGCGCTGCGCGAAACCAAGCCCTGCCGCGATATCGAAGCCTCTTACCGGACGCCGTCCGGCGAAAATCGGGTTCTGGCGGTGACCTGCACGCTGGTGTATTCGGCGGGACAAGAACTGCTGGGCGCGGCTTGTCTGATCAATAACCATACTCAGATTGCCGCTTTCCGGGAGCAGGAAGAACTGCACGAGGAAAAATCGGCGGAGATGGCTCTGGAGCTGAAGAATTCACTGGCCACCATTGCCGGCTACGCCCGGCAATTGGCCGCCAGCCAGGATCCGGCCTTGGCCCGGCAACTGGCGGCGGACATCGCCAGCGAGGCCTCGCATCTGGACCGCACCATTGGCGGATTTCTCGCGGAAAGCAAGGCCGCGAAAGCGGCAGGAGTTTAAGTTGCAGCAGCGCCGTGCGGCTTAGTTCCGCGCCGGCAGAATAGGGAGCCATGTATGAAGTACATCACTCGCATGCTTTGGTTGGGCATTACACTGGCCGCACTGGCCACCCTGGCGGTGGCCCAGGCCCAGACCGATCCCCTGGCGGATTACGCCCGCAGCATTCGCAAGGACAAGAAGCCGCAGGCCACCAAGCACTATGACAACGACAATCTGCCTACCAGCGACAAACTGAGCGTGGTAGGCAATGCCACCGACACTCCGGCCGACGACGCCGCCAAAGCCGATTCCGACGCTGAGCAAAAACCCTCCGCCGACGAAAAGCAACAACAGGTCACCGAGTGGCAGACCAAGATCAAAGAGCAGAAGGGGAAAGTCGACTTTCTGACCCGGGAACTCGACGTCTTCCAACGCGAGTATCGCCTGCGCGCCGCCGCCTTCTACGCCGACGCCGGCAATCGCATGCGCAACGCCGCGCAGTGGGACAAGGAAGATGCTAAATACAAGCAGGACCTAGCCCAGAAGCAAAAGGCCCTGGACGACGCCAAGGCCCAGCTGGACAAGACCCAGGAAGATGCGCGCAAGGCCGGCCTGACCTCCAAACAGCGCGAGTAGGCCGCGCCCGGCCAGACGCCTGGCTCCAGGCGGCCCGCCCCATGGGGGCCGCCATTTCTTTTTGCCATTTGGCAGCTCCGCCACGATTCCGGTACTCTAAGCTGGTATGTCTTTTCTACATCCGGAGACAGACCTGCCTTCCCAGGGGCCGGTGCTGGCCCCGTCCTCTCAGCCCCTCGATCTGTTGCTGGCCGACGAATTCGACCGCCCCTTGTGGCGCTCGCTGTTGGCCAATCTGGGCGAGACGGTAGCTCCGGAAAAGCTGCCCCCTTTGCATTTGACCTCCCGCCCGGTAGATGTCGGTCCCTTGCTGAGCGATCGCCTGGAAACTCCCTGGTATCGCACCGTATTCACCAACATCGGCGATGTGTTGTCCCCGGAAGTGCTGCCTCCCCTCGAACTGGAGTCGCGGCCCGTGGATGTAGGCGAGTTGGTGGGCGATCAGCTGAGCCACCTTTGGCTCACTTCCATGATCCGCGGCCTGGCGGACCTGGTGGCGCCGGAGAGATTGCCCGCCCTGGAACTTACTTCCAAGCCGGAAGACACCATCCTCCCCTCCAAGATCATGCTGTTGCCGCAGTGGTCTACGGTGATTGATGGGCCCAAACTCTTTTATCCCGATCCCTTAAAAGCGATCTCGGGAAGCACCGCAACCGCGCCCCGTCCTGCATTGCCCGCTACGCCTCCCGAGCCGGTCGTGGAACAACTCGAATATCTGCATGTGATGGAGCATGATTTGCGCCGCGACCTGGGCCGCTCGCGCTTCCGCGCGCGCATTTGGATGGCCTTGGCCAGCGCTCAGGTATTGTTCCTGGTAGGAATGATGCTCTGGAAGCGCTAGGCAACTGCGCTGGATTAGATTCTTCTCACCCGACTCCACCCTTCTGCTTTTCTGCCGATCAGGAAGAGGATCGAGGAGTCTGCCATGATCCAGTCCGTCAATAGCGCGAACCAGGCCGCCATCCAGCAACAGGCGGTGCAGGATACGCCGCCCCCACCCCCACCGCCCAAACCGGCCCCCCGGGGACAGGACACCGTTACCCTGCAAAGCACCAAGAAAACCACCCCGGACAAGACGAATGACAATGGCCGCTGAATCCGCCTGGCCCAGCAGGCGGAACGCGGCCACAGTATCCCGGGTGAAAAAAGCTTAGTGAGAACCCTTTTGTATCTCGTCCAGGGCGGCCAACACTTCCGCGCTATGGCCGTTGGGATCCACGCTGGTATAAGAACGTGCAATCTTGCCCTGTGGATCGATGAGGAAAGTGTGGCGCGCGGCCACCTTGGCCACCCCGAAGTTCATCAGCGAGCCATACGCGGCCGAAACCTTGTGCCCGGTATCGGCGAGCAACTTGAAGTTCAAACCTTCCTTGGCGCAAAACTCCTTGTGCGAATCCGTGCTGTCGACGCTGACTCCAATGACCACGGCATTGCGCTCGGCGTACTTAGGCTGGTCGCGCTGAAAATTGTGGGCTTCGATGGTGCAGCCGTGCGTCATGTCTTTGGGATAGAAATACAACACCACCCACTTGCCACGAAATTCCTGCAGGCTGACCGGCGTGCCATCTTGCGACGGAAGGCTGAAGTTGGGGGCCTCGCTGCCCGCCTTGGGAGTCTCTCCTGCATTGGCGAAACGCCATGCAATTCCTGCGACCAGGGCCAGCGCCAGAACGATCAACACAAAACGCATAAAACCTCCGATGAGGCAGGCTATCGCAGGCAGGCGGGAGTGTCCAGCCGCCCAGGCTACCCGGCCTGCAGGCGGCTCTTGGCAAAGCTAAGACCGCTCAGGCCCTCCACTGTTTCCGTCGGCACACCTTTGCTGCCCATCAGGACCTGGAAGCTTTCTCCCATGCCGGACGGCGTGACCAGGTGCTTCAATTGCAAGGCCACCTTGGCCTGCTCTTGCGGCAAGCGGCACTCTTCGAAGGCGTCGGCAAACTGGTTGGCTTCGCCAATCCCCATTAGAAACTGGGATTGGGTCAACAGCTTCTGCAAGTGCAACCCCGCATCCTCCGCCGCCGCGGCCAGCGCGGTGAAGTTTACGTGCGCGGTGATGTCCTGTTCGCCGGGAGCCTCGTAAGGATTGCTCCCAGCGGAGTGCCGGCGATAGGTGACCAGCGTATCCAGATAGCGGCCGGCCAGTTGCTCCGCCCGGGTGTAGCCATAGTCAATGGCCAGGACAAAGCCGGTGGAAATCGCGGCTGCGACCTCCTCCATCATGCGCTGGGCCGGCAGAGCTACTTCAACGCGTTGTTTCCCTTCGGGATGGATGCCGTAGCGGTCCAGATATTCGAGTTCCGCCGCCGCGGCCGGCGCCCAGCTCTCGACAAAGTTTCCACCTTGTTCCCCCACGTACAGCTTTCCTTCGGCGCTCAGCACATCCACCGGAAAGGCATCGAAGAATTCATTGGCGAAAATGATAAGCGGCGCGGACCGCCGGGCAAGTCCGGAAAAGGAAGCCTTGCCGGAGGCGAAATGCTCCGCCAAGGTTTGCCGCAGTCGCTCCTGCAGGGCGGGAGACTGTTCCAGCAGCGAATAATGCAGGGCGGCAAAGAATGCGGGAAACTTTTTCCGCGACCAGGCCAGCACATCCTGGGCGAACAATCCGCGCCCCGGCCCCAGTTCCAGGATTTCGATTGGCGCCGGCGAACCCAGGGCCCGCCACATTTCTTCAAACTGGCGGGCCAGCAGGCGGCCGAACACAGCGTGCACATCGCTTGCCGTGTAAAAATCGCCGGCCTTGCCGAACTGCCCGGCGTGGCGTGAGTAATAGCCCAGTTCGGGCTCGTGCAGGCAGAGATCCATGTATCGCGAAAAAGCCAGCGGCCCGCGCGTCCGTATCTCTTCCAGAATCTTTTCGCGCAGCTTCACAGGCCTTCCTGTTGGCGCTCCAGCCGGCTCTGTGGTGTGCGGGTGAACATCTCCACCAGATAATCATGCAGGCAATCGTAGAGCTGGCGCTGAAAACTCCATTCAAACTGGGGATGGTCGAGATCGCGAGGATGCAAATCGAAAGAGTAGGTATGCACCGCTACCGGAGGGTCTTTGAAGGCAATGATCAGTTCCACGCCCTCGCCCTTACTATGGGCGGAAAAATCCAGCAGCGGATGCTCATAGAGCCGCAATTGCTGTTGCACTCGCTCCAGACGCTCAGGGGAATCGGGCACGGGATGATTGTAACGGAGTCCACAACATTCCCTGAACAATCCCTCACAGGCCCTGTGCTGCCGGGGAGACCGCCCAGGGCCTGTCACACGAATGAAAAGGCGGTGGTCTCGTGGACCGCCTTACAGCTGTCGGGTAGTACGCAATCTCTCCCCCTGCAGTTCCCTGCTGAGTTGTAACAAACTGTGACAAATCGCTAACTCGCTCCCACGCCCGGCGTCTAATCGCACGTTTTCACTCTGCTGCATTCGTGCAGAATCTGCCGGAGGTTTTTCATGTGTAGACAGTTGTTGATTGCTGTGTTGGCGCTGGCCCCATGGGGCAGCGCACCGTTGCGTGCGCAATCGGTCACTCTGAACTTGCCGCGCGACAGCCAGCGCGCCGTGGTCGCACAGCGTATCGGCATTACCGATATCACGCTGAAATATCACCGCCCGCTGGTAAAAGGGAGGAAAATCTGGGGAGGCATCGTGCCCTTCGGCACGGTCTGGCGGGCGGGGGCCAATGAAAACACCACCATCGAATTCTCCGATCCGGTCACCATCGAGGCGCAACCCCTGGCGGCCGGGACCTACGGCCTGCACATGATTCCCGGCGAAGACCAATGGACCATCATTTTCTCCAAAGTTTCCTCCGCCTGGGGCAGCTTCACCTACAGGCAATCCGAAGATGCCCTGCGGGTAACCGTGAAGCCACAGGCGGCGGACTTCCAAGAGGCCCTGGCCTACGACTTCGAGAACCCCACCAGTGATTCGACCGTCGTCATCATGCACTGGGAGAAACTGGCCGTGCCCTTCAAAGTGGGCGTGAACACCAACCAGATTGTGGCGGAAAGCTTGCCCAACCAATTGCGGGGACTCTCACAGTACACCTGGGACGGCTGGGATGATGCCGCCAACTTCCTGCTGGCCAACAAGCTCGACCTGGCGGAAGCGCTCCAATATTGCGACCGCTCCATCCATCTGGAAGACCGCTTCGACAATCAGCTGACCAAATCCAAGGTGCTGGCGGCGTTGGGAAAGATACAAGAGTCTGATGCCGCACTCAAACTCGCCCTGGCCCAAGCCAATGCCGTGCAGATGCATACCTACGCCCGCGGCCTGCAAATCGAAGGCCAGCAGGAAAAGGCCTTTGCCATCTACCGCGAAAATGCGAAAAAGTATCCCGATTCCTGGATTGTGCATACCGGTTTGGCCCGCATGTATTCCGCGCAGGGGGACTTCCCCAAAGCCATCCGGGAAGTGCGCCTTTCCATGAATAGCGCGCCCGAAGCCAATAAGGTTTTTCTGGAGAGCTTTGTAAAACGCCTGGAAGCGAAACAGGACATCAACAAATAGAAAGGCGGCGTGGCGGCCTCCACGCTGCCCGCTTAGGTGGCTCCGGCCGAGACCGGCAGGTCCGGCCCCAGGGCTGTCTCAAGCCTCATGCGCCGGCCGAGTTCCTGGGCAGCGCCCAGCGTCGGCGCATCGGTCCGTTGTCCCGGCACAATTTCTAAAGCTTTCATCTCCCGTACGGGATGCACAAAGCGCATGCCCACGCAGCGCGGCGCACGATAAGTAACGCCGGCCAGCTCGGTCACGCTGATGTGGTGGGTGTTGGCCACCAGGATGACGCCCGGCCGGCAGATCTTATCCAACAGAACGAAGATCTCCAGCTTCGATTCCATCTCGTCAGGGACACACTCAATGACCAGATCGGCGGCGCGGGCCGCGTCGGCCACGCTGGAGGCAAACTCCATTCGGCCCAGGACCGCGGCCGCTTCGGCCGCGGAGATCTCGCCCCGCCCCCTTGCGTCTTCCAAACCGGCGCGAATTTCTGCCTCGGCCCGGCGCAACGACGCAGGCAGAATGTCTTCCAGAATGGTGCGATAGCCCGCCTCGGCTACCCGCTGGGCAATGCCGCCACCCAGCCGTCCCGCGCCAATAATTGCAACGGTCTGTACCGGCACGTCGCGGTCCACCCTATTGCAGCTGCTTGAGGACGTCGGCCATGTTGCCGGATACGCCCCGCAGGTGCTCGGCCAGCTTCTGGCGCTCTTCCGCATCCATGGCGGGGATGGAAGCGCTAATGCGCCGCAGCGTGGTCGCGATATCGTCCACGTAATTGATCAATCGGATTAATTCTCCAGTGGCTGCCATGCTTTCTCCTGTTTTTGCTCTTGGTGCATTACCCATGTAACTTCCCGCGCCCGCCGCCTGCTCTTTGGCCTCGCGCGTATGCTTAATGTTACCAAGTATTTAGTGCGGTGGCGGAATGTCGCGCGCTTTTCGTAATCGCGCGCATTCAATCTTTTTATTGGTCATTTGGCGTCCCCTCTCATCTAATGAGTACAAAGCAAATCAAAAAACTGTGTAGGATGACACCCGTTTCCCTCCGTGTTATTCCAGGCCTCGATTGCCTCAGTTTTTACCTCTGAGGAACCTACGCTTTTTCCAGCAGTTCCCCGGAGTGCTTCGAGGACAACGAGGTGCATCACCATGACCGAAAACAAACTTATGAGACGATTTATTTTTGCCAGCGATTTTGACCAGACCTTGACCTTCAACGACACCGGCTACGTGCTGAGCGAACTGATCGGCATTCCCACCGCGGAATTTGAACGCAAAGCCCGCGGCATGGCCAAGCTGAATCTTGTGCAACAGGGGGCGGAGCTCGCCTATCTGTTGCTGCACGATCCGGAGTTTCACTCTCGCGTGCGTAAACAGCACCTCTATGAGGTGGGCAAGCGCATCCGCCTGAAAGAAAATATCGCGCGGCTCTCGGAGACCCTGGCCAGCGGCATTGAAGGTTTTCAGTTTGATTTCTATGTACTTTCCGCCGCGCCCCTGGAAGTGATCCACTCCGCCCTGGAAGGCATCGTGCCCACGGACCACATTTTCGGTACCGAATTCCGCTATCGCGAGTCGGGAGAAATTGACAGCATCGTGCGCGCTACCGCAGGCTACGGCAAAGTGGCCGTGCTGGAGCATTTGCAGGCGCAAAACCAAATCGGCGCCGATCACGTGGTCTACACCGGCGACGGCAGCTCCGACATCCACGTCATGCTGAACGTCAACATGCACGACGGCTACACCATTGCGGTTTCAGAATCCCGCCATGTCTCGCAGATCGCCAAACGCACCATCCTCAGCAGCAACGCGCTGGCGGTCATGGCCCCGGTGCTGGAGGACATCGTGGGCTGGGAGCGCATCCGCATCCGCCAGTTCTTCCAGGCCAACGGACTCATGGTGCAGGAGTGGGACCGGGTGCGCACGGACTGGCTGACCTTGCGGCCGGCACAGACGGTTTGGCCGGACGTGACCAGCGCCGAGCAATAATCGGCTGGCCGGGAGCGGGACCATCTGCCAGAATAGGGCGCATGCTGCGCGATAAAAATCTGGTCCCGCTCTCCCACCAGCACCAACATGCGCTCGCCCTCTGCGTCCGCATCGCACGCGCGGCCCAAAAGCAGCCTCTTGACCTCGCCTATTGGCAGGCCGAGGTGGAACAGCACTTCCAGCAGGAAATCCAGCTCCACTTCGCCGTGGAGGAGAAAGTCTTGTTCCCCCGGGCTGCGGGTTTTGCCGATCTGCAACCCGTCGTAGAAGATCTATTAGCCGAACATAAAATCCTGCGCGAACTTTTCGCCCAGGTCTGCGCCGGGACCGTAGCGCAGGAATCCCTCTTGCGCTTGACCCAAGTTCTGTCTGCGCACATCCGGAAGGAAGAACAGAAGCTTTTCGAAGGCCTGCAAAAACTACTGAAAACAGACGAGTTGGCCGCCCTGGGAAAAGATCTGCAAGCCGCCTTGGCGGGAACCGGCCCGGCCTGTTCGCTCTCCTCCCGTAGGAATAATTGACGGCAAGACTTTCTGAGATTTGGACGGTTATTCCCCAGGTTCTCCCCGCTTCCGACTAGCCATTCCCGGCGCAGGTTTTTACAATAGAGAGCATGGGCCGGTCCAAGGGTTTTCTCTGCGTCGCTTTCGTCTTCTTTCTCACCAGCCTGGGTCGGGCGGACAATACCGCTTTCGACCTGGCCGGCCCCATTGTCGATATCAAAGTCACCCGCGGAGACAAGATCCTGCCCATCTCCAAGGTGCCGAACCTGCAGCCCGGGGACCGGCTTTGGCTGCATCCCGATCTGCCGGCCAACCAGTCGATCCACTACCTCCTGGTGGCGGCATTTTTGCGCGGGGCCACGGATTCTCCTCCCGACATTTGGTTCACCAAGGCGGAAACCTGGAAGAAGCCGGTGAGCGAGGAAGGTGTTTACATCACCGTTCCCCGCGATGCACAGCAGGTTGTTCTCTTCCTGGCCCCGGAGAGCGGCGGCGACTTTGGCACCTTGCGCAAGGCAGTGAAAGACAAACCGGGTGCGTTTGTACGAGCTTCGCAGGACCTGATGCAGGCCAGCCTGGACCGCTTGCGGCTCGACCATTATTTGCATGTCATTCGCCGCACCTCCAACACCGAACCCCAGGCCCTGCATGACCGAACCGTCCTGATGGCGCGCAGCTTGAGCATCCGCTTGGACCAGCAGTGCTTTGACAAGCCCACGCAGGAACAGGCCCCCTGCCTTACCCGCAACACCGAACAATTAGTGCTGGACGACGCCCAGAGCCAGTCCATGGTGGCCACGCTGACCTCCGGCGCCAGCTCCGACCTGATCGGACAGATCACCAACTCCCGTCTGGCCGGCGGTGGGGTCTATAGCGCTTATGTCGGCGCGGTGGTGGACGTCGTGCGCATCATGGGCAATCTGCACACGCCCCAATTCCGTTACATTCCGGCGCTGGCCCTGCCGCAACAGGACCGTCTGGCGCTCAAGCTCAATAATCCTCCCTCGTTCCGCAAACCGAAATCAGTGCTGGTGGTGGGACTACCCGCGGTCCAGCCCGCCCAAGTCCCCTCCTTGCGGCCGGTGGAGCCCAATACCATTTCCTGTCTGCAAAAATCCGACCTGGTGTTGCCCGTGGAAGGCTCGCCCCTGATCTTCGCCAGTGAATATGGCCACGATTTCGTGCTTCGTCTGAAAGATAAGGCCGGCACGCAATTTGATATTCCCATCACGCCGGATGCCGCACGCGGTGGCTTCGTGGTGGACCCGGCTAGTTTCCCGGCCGGCAAGTTTGACCGTGATCTGAGCGGCACCATCGTCGGGCAGTGGGGGTTTCAGCCCTTTGAAGGGCCCTCGTTCCAATTGCGCAATGCCCTGCCGGCCAAGTGGTTGGTCGCCTCCTCCGATCCTTCCACCCTGGTGGTAGGACGAGAAAATACCCTGCGCCTGCAATCTGACGCCGCCGTCTGCGTGGATGATGTGACCACGGAAGACGAGCAGGGCGTGGTGCTCAAGACCGACTGGAAGATGGTGTCGCCCACTGAGCTGGAAGTGCAGCTGGGCTTGAAAGATGTAACTCCCGGGCCGCTCACGATGATGGTGAAGCAATTCGCCATGGCGACACCCGACCCGCTGCCCTTGCAGAGCTTTTCCGAAGGCGCGTCGCTCGACCGCTTCTCGCTCCATGCCGGCGATCAGCAGGGCACGCTGGAGGGGCGGCATCTCCAGGAAGTCACTACCCTCGAACTGCGCGGCGTCCGGTTCTCTCCCGCCGGCCTGGAACAGACCGACCAGAAAGATGTGCTGCGGCTGTCCGCTCCCAACAATCAGTCCGTGGCCGGCTTCAAACCCGGCGATCAGTTTGTGGCCCGCGTCACCCTGAACGACGGCCGCGTGCTCGACCTGACCACTACCGTCAAACCTCCTCGCCCCCAGCTCAGCCTGCTCAGCAAGAGCGTGCAACCCTCGAACGCGACCCAGCCGGTTTCATTCCGGCTGTCTAATCCGAACGATCTGCCCCAGGACGGGCGGCTCTCTTTCTTCCTGAAATCGCAGGTCCCGGATAGCTTCGCGCGCACCGAGAAGGTTGAGATTGCTGCCGCCGACGGCTCTTTCCGCGCCACGCTGACCGTCTCCGCCGGAGACCTGGTCATGCAGGACGCGCAAACCGTGCTGGCCATTCTTGATCCTCTGCGCAGCTTAGGTCCTTCCGCCTTCGGTCCGCTGCGTTTCCGGCCTGTGGATGAAACCGGCGCGGCCGGAGACTGGCAGCCCCTCATCAACCTGGTGCGCATTCCCAATCTCAAGGAAATTCGCTGCCCGGAGAATCCGGACAAGGCCTGCACCTTGCGCGGAACCAATTTGTTCCTGATCGATTCCCTTTCCACCAACTCGAAGTTCAGCCGCCCGGTCTCGGTTCCGGCGGCCTATGTGGATTCCACGTTGAGCGTGCCTCGTCCCAGCGGGACCCTCTTGTATGTCAAACTGCGGGATGATCCCGGCGCGGTGAACCGGGTAAGCCTGCCGGTCTTGCCCGACGAAGACTAGGCTGAATCTTTCCCGGCTGATCGCTCATCTACCTGTCTGTCATGGACCTTCATTTCTTAAGTTTGCCGGAGACGGCACGGCAGGCCCCTCCAGCTGTGGGTTTTGCCGGCAACGATGCTGCTCTGCTCGATGCCTACTCCCAGGCGGTGATTCGCGCCGCGGAGATGATCAGCCCTTCGGTGGTAAAGATTGACGTGGCGCAGGCCGCTCGCGCCCGCAATGGCGAAACCCGCGAACGGCAGGGTGGCGGCTCAGGTATCGTGTTTACCCCCGACGGCCTGATCCTGACCAACAGCCACGTGGTGCACGATGCCAGCCGCATCGAGGTTTCCTTCCCCGATGGACGCCATTTTCACGCCCATACCCTGGGCGACGATCCGGCCAGCGACCTGGCCGTCATCCGCGCCGATGTTCCCGATCATGAAATCGCTTCCTTTGTAGCCGCGCCCTTGGGGGACTCGCAAAAATTGCGGGTCGGCCAACTGGCCATCGCCGTCGGCAATCCCTACGGCTTCCAGTACACCGTGACCGCCGGCGTAGTCAGCGCGCTGGGCAGGTCCTTGCGCTCCTACTCAGGACGGCTCATTGACGACGTCATTCAGACCGATGCCTCCTTGAATCCCGGGAACTCCGGCGGCCCGCTGCTCAGTTCGGACGGCCGCGTGATTGGGGTCAATACCGCGACCATCATGGGCGCGCAAGGCCTGTGCTTCGCTATTGGCATCAATACCGCGAAGTTCGTGGCCAGCCGCCTGTTGCAGAATGGTCGCATTCGCCGCAGCTACATCGGCGTAGAGGCGCAAACCACTCCACTGCATCGCCGGCTGGTGCGCTTTTACGATCTGCCCCAGGACAGTGGCGTCGTGGTGACATTTGTCACGGAGGGCAGTCCGGCAAAAAAGGCGGGCTTGCGCGAAGGGGACATCATCACCGCCCTGGATAGCAAACCCGTAGCTGGCGTGGACGACCTGCATCGCCTGCTGACCGATGCCCGGGTCGGCGTGGTGAGCACTCTGACCGTCCTGCGGCGCACGGAGAAACTCGAACTACGCGTGGTTCCCCAGGAAGCGCAAGAAAGTTAAGAGCATTTCTGGTTTGAGTGGGCGCGGGCATCTCGCCCGCGTCGCGCACCCGGGCCGGCCCTCTAGCTGCGGTCAAACAGTTCTTTACGCGCTGCATCGCAAATTGCCACCACGGCCGGATGCTTGAGCTTGCGTTCGGCGGAAATGGCATAGAAGCGGCTGCGGATCTGGTTAGTGCGGCCGATGCGCCGCAGCCCTTCCTGCTTCTTCAGATGGCTTTCAAATACGGAAGGCACGGGAAAAACTCCGTAGCCACTCTGTCCGAAGGCGCGCAACAAGGCGTGGTCCTCGAATTCGCCGACGATGTCGGGGCGGATTCCCGATCTCTCAAACCAAACATCCAGATTGCGCCGCAGATCGGTGTTTTCCGTAGGCAACAGCATAGGGGCCGTATCCAGGCAGGCGGGAAATTTCCCCTTGCAGCGGGCCGCCAGCTTGGGATGCGCGACAAAGGTGATCCCCGTTTCCCCCAGCAGGTGGTTGTAAGCCCGCACTTTGAGGTTGGGGTTCAGCGGCGTGTCCGACAACACCAGATCGAGCTCCAGCGTGGCCAGGTGGCTGATGAGCTGCTCCGAGGTCCCCTCCCGGCACACGATGCGCACCGGGTTGGACAAACGCAGGGCGGGATCAATCAGCCATTTGGCGATCAGTTTGGGCATCACGTCGACGATGCCGATATCGAGGCGCATGGGGCGGCCGGTGGGACGGTTGCGCACCGTATCCACCAGTTCCTGACCCAACGAAAAAATATCTTCGGCGTAGCTGAAAACCACGCGTCCCATCTCTGTCAGCACCAGGTTGCGGCCGGAACGCTCCAGGAGCTTCTCCCCCAGGCTCTCTTCCAGACTGCGCAGCTGGGCGCTGATGGCGGGAGAAGAAACCCGCAGCTGCTGGCTGGCTTTCGCAATGCTGCCGGCGCGCACCACGGTGTGGAGATAGAGCAGGTGGTGATAGTTAAGCCATTCCATGGCCGCCTCCGAGCGTCTTTCACACTTCCATAAAAGTAAACGATATGCCAACTATTATGACATTTTCCTTAATATCGATTTTCCGTATTCTGCCATTGCGGGTGATTCATCTTGGAGGGCATCATGCAAATGCAAACGCGGATTCAAGGCGCCGACATCAACCTAGCTCTGCAGTCCTATGTGGACCGCCGCTTGCGCTTCGCGCTCAGCCGTTTTGGCGACCGGGTGGGGCAGATCACCACCAGACTTTTTCGCCAGAATGGCGCAGTTCCCGCAATGACCTGCCGCATTGAAGCAGAGATGGTGCCTTTTGGCTCCATTCGCGTGGAGGAATGCGATCAGGACGTGTTTTGCGCCATTGATCGCGCCACCGGGAGAATTGGGCGCCTCTTTGCCCAGCGTCTGGAACGCGCCCATGATTCCCGCATCAAACGTCACAGCATCCGAGTCGCCTGAGCCCACCGGCCAAAACAGGAGGAGAATGCCATGCCTATGCCACACATCATGATTCCCGATGCCGATATGGACCGGCTCCGGCAAATGCTGGATTCATCCCGGCGCAATGCACGCGACCAGGAACATCTGGAACGCCTGGAAGAAGAGCTGGACCGGGCGCATGTACTGCTGCCCACGGCCGTCCCGCGCGATGTCGTCACCATGAACTCCTGGGTGCGGGTGCGGGATCTGGCCACGGGGAAGACCTCGGAATACACCCTGGTGTATCCGCAGGGAGCCGATCTTGCGCGTGGACGCATTTCGGTCCTGGCGCCTATGGGTACGGCGGTGCTGGGCTGCCAGGCGGGCGAGATCATCGAGTGGATGGTGCCGGGAGGTAAGCGCCAGCTGCGCCTGGAGAAAGTGGTGCAGCCGACCTCGCTCCGCGAAGGAACTGCGGAAGCGCCCCACAATCTAAGGCCACGCGTACGCTCCGCACGTGTTGCCTGACCCATCGTGACCTTGTCACCCGAGGCGTCGTAACCGCCGAAATGCCGTATGGCCTCTCCTGCCACCTATACTGGCCAAGACGGCGCCTCTTCGCGGGGTTCCTTGCGGGGGCGAGGCCCCGCGGCCTCGGGTGACAAGCCCTACAGCTGGGTACATCCCGTCTCAATTGCATCCCCCGTTTCCCTGTGTTAGCTTCAAATTCTAGAAGAGGTTAGCGGTGCGAGCGACGATTCCTGCCGGACTGGACCGCAAAGAAGCAGAAGTGTACGAGCGGTTGGATCCGGACCGGCTTCCAAAACACATCGCCATCATTATGGACGGCAACGGGCGCTGGGCGCGGCGGCGGCATCTGCCGCGCGTGGCCGGCCATCGCGCCGGCGTCGCCGCGGTGCGCTCCACGGTGGAAACCGCAGCCCGTATCCATATTCCCGCGCTCACCCTCTACGCCTTTTCTGAGGAAAACTGGAAACGCCGTCCCAAGACGGAAGTCAGCTTCCTGATGAACCTGCTTTCCCGCTATCTCAAGCAGGAAGTGCCCACCCTGAACCAAAACAACATCCGCCTGCAATATATCGGGCGGCAACACGAGCTTCCGGAGCAGGTCCAGGAGCGCATGCAATGGGCGCAGGAAGCCACCGCCGGAAATACCGGCATGATCCTCACCCTGGCGCTCAACTACAGCGCTCGCTCCGAGATGGTGGATGCCTTCCGTTCCATGATTGACGCGGCCGCGCGTAACGGCGGCGTACAACATCTGGAAATTGACGAAGAGGCCATTTCGCGCCATCTCTACACCAAGCATCTTCCCGATCCAGACCTGGTGGTGCGCACCAGCGGCGAAATGCGCCTGAGCAACTTCCTGCTCTGGCAGCTGGCCTATGCGGAAATTTACGTGACCTCGACTTTGTGGCCGGAGTTCCGCGGCGTACACCTGCTCGAAGGCATCGCGGAATATCAAAAACGCGAGCGCCGCTACGGTGGCCTCTCCACCGACCACACACAGCCGGCCGCCGCGGCCCGGAGCTGACCGCTTGCACCTTCTCAAACGCATCGGCACCGCCGTTGTTCTTATTCCCATTGTTCTGCTGTTGGTGCTGCGGGCGCCGGTATGGGTGCTGGCCGCGATCACGGCGATCGTCGCGTTGCTCACCGTACAGGAATTGCTCAAGCTGAGCGAAGGTTATGGCATTCGTCCCCTACGCCTGCCTACCTATCTTTTTGTAGGGGCGTTTTTCCTATTGCTGGCGCTGAACCCGGGAAACGGCAAACCACTGCTTTCCACCGCGATCTTTGTTTACTGCCTGGGCTTTGCGGCCGCGATCGCGCCGTTCTTGTTTTTAACCATCGGCATGGGCCGGACCGAGATGAACAGCGGCTTCCCCGCTGCCCTGGTTTCTGTGTTCGCTTTCACCTATGTGGCGCTGCCGCTCGGCATGCTGGTGCAACTGCGGCAACAGTGGACAGGCGCGATTCTGGTCATTTATCTGCTGGTGCTGGTGTGGGCGGGAGACATCTTCGCGTATTTCGTCGGCAAATCCATAGGACGACACTTGTGCGCGCCGCGCGTCAGCCCCAAAAAAACCTGGGAAGGAACCATCGCTTCCCTGGCGGCCAGCCTGCTGGTTGGATACGCCTTGGTGCAATGCGCGCTCCCCCTCAGCACCTGGTTGCTGAACGCCCATCTGATTGAGCAGCGCGATGGTTTCTTCGCCTTGCAGAAGCTGCCTCTGTGGCCGACGCTGCTGCTCTCGGCGGTGCTGAATGTGGCCGCCCAACTCGGGGACCTGGTGGAATCGCTGATCAAGCGCGGCGCCGGAGTGAAGGATTCCGGTGCGCTGCTTCCCGGCCATGGCGGCATGCTGGACCGCATTGATGCATTGCTCTTTGCCGCGCCGGTGCTATGGTTTTACGCAGCTTGGCGGGTCATGCAATAGACATTCGCGCAGACGATAAGCCTACGTCCGGCCAGAGCGCCGGGCTACAATAGTTGTTCCCACATGAAACGCATTGCCATACTCGGGTCCACCGGCTCCATCGGCTGCAGCACGCTGCGCGTGGTCGAAGCTTATCCGGAGCGCTTTCAGGTCGTCTCCCTGGCCGCGGGCCGCAACCTCGAGGCGGCGTTTGCGCAGGCCCAGCGCTGGAAGCCGCGGCTGCTTTCGGTGGCCGAAGAGGCCGATGCCGATGCTCTCAAAAAGCGGCTTCATACCGCCGGGATTACCGGCATCGAAGTCGTGTACGGCTCCGCCGGCACAGTTGCAGTTGCGACCCTGGCTGAAGCCGACTTTGTGGTCAGCGCCATCGTTGGCGTCGCCGGCCTGGAGGCCACTTACCAGGCCGTCAAAGCCGGCAAGACGCTCGGCTTGGCCAACAAGGAATGCCTGGTTGCGGCGGGAGAGTTGATTACCGCCGAAGCCCGCCGCCAGGGCAAGCCTCTGCTGCCCATTGACAGCGAGCACAACGCCGTCCACCAGTGCTTGCGCGGCGGACGCATAGAGGAGGTCGAACGTATCTGGCTGACCGCCTCGGGGGGCCCCTTCCGAAATACCCCAAAATCGCAATTTTCTGCCATCACCGTGGCCCAGGCGCTCAATCACCCCACCTGGAAGATGGGACAGCGCATTACCATCGATTCCGCGACCCTGATGAACAAGGGCTTTGAGGTGATCGAGGCCTGTCGTTTGTTTCACTTACCGCCGGCCCAGGTGAATGTCATGGTGCATCCACAGTCCACCATCCATTCCATGGTGGAATTCGTCGATGGCAGCATACTTGCACAGTTTTCTGTGACCGACATGCGCCTGCCGATCCTGTACGCGCTTACTTACCCGGATCGGATTCCCTCCGATATGCGCTTCCCGGTCATGGACTTACGAACTTTAGACTTTGCACCTCCGGACCTGGAGAAGTTCCCCTGCCTTCGGCTAGCCTATGAAGCAGCCGCTGCTGGGGGCGCAAAAACCGTGGCCCTGAACGCCGCCGATGAGGTCGCAGTGGCAGCTTTTCTGGAGGGTGTCATTGCTTTTGACCAGATTCCACAAGTAATTGAAAGCGTGGTTTCTGCAACGGATATCGGGAATTTGGAATCTATTGAGCAGGTGCTGGCGGCGGACCAAGCGGCGCGGGAGTCGGCCCGGGTACAGGTAGAACGGGTGGGGCGTTCGCCGGTCTCAGCATCGCCCAGGGGATAATTCATTCATTATGTCGGACATTCTTACTTCGATTCTTGCCGTCGGCGTGGTCCTGGGATTCATGATCCTGATCCACGAGTTTGGACACTACGCGGTGGCCAAGCTGCTGGGAGTGCGGGTGGAGCAGTTCGCCATCGGCTTCGGCAAACGCCTGATCGGCTTCCGCAAGGGCGAGACCGACTATCGCATCAACGCCATTCCATTGGGCGGCTACGTCAAGATGAGCGGCGAGAACCCGATGGATGAGCGCACCAACGACCCCGCCGAGTTCATGAACCATCCGCGCTGGCATCGCTTCCTGATCGCCATCGCCGGGCCGGCCATGAACATCATGCTGGCCATCGGATTGTGGACGGTGGTTTATGCCGTGCATTTTGAATATCCCATTTTCTGGGACAAGCCGGCAGTCATTATGGGGGTCAAGCACGACTCGCCCGCCGCGGCCGCTGGGCTGCAGGCGCAGGACCGCATCGTACGCGTGGCCGACATCAGCAATCCCACCTGGGAACAGGTTTATTACAAGGTGTGGCTCAGCCCCAACCAGCCGCTCGATTTGACCGTCCAGCGCGGGGACCAGACTTTCGACCGCACCATCAAACCCATCGCGGTCACCGAATCACAGATCGGTTCCGCCGGCTGGTATGCGGATGAGTCGGTCGTCGTGGGCAATCTGGAAAAGAACATGCCAGCCGCCAAAGCGGGGATCAAAGAAGATGACAAGATCCTCGCCATGAACGGCAAGCCCCTGCCCTCGATTGAAAAGATGATCGAAGGCTTGCAGGAAACGAAAGATAAGCCGGTCGAGCTTACCGTACAACGCGACGGCAAGATCATGCAGTTCACCGTACAGCCCGTCCTTGCCGACAGCGAAAGCGTCAATGAAAAGCGCTATCGCATCGGGTTTTCCAACTCTCCGGAGATGAAGGTCAGCCGCCTGCCTCTGGGACAAGCTTTTGAGCGTTCCCTGGAAAAGAACCGCAAAGATTCGCTCATGATTCTGGAGCTGGTCGAGAAGCTGGTGCAGCGCAAGGTTTCCCTCAAGACGGTTTCCGGGCCCATCGGCATTGCCCAGCAGGCGGGCGAAGCGGTGCAGGAAAAAGGCTGGATGCCCATCATCAGCCTGACCGCCGCCATCAGTCTGAATCTTGGCATCTTCAACCTGCTGCCCATCCCGATTCTTGACGGAGGCGTGATCCTGCTGCTGTTTGTGGAAAGCATCATGCGCCGCGACATCAGCCTGCGCATCAAGGAACGCATCTACCAGGCAGCTTTTGTGTTTCTCGTCATCTTCGCCGTCATGGTGATCTACAACGACCTGGCCAAAACGCTGCCCGGCTTCATGCAGCGCTTACCGTAAAAAATGATTTGGGCCCGGCGAATGCCGGGCCCTGACTATTCCGCGAAGTACTCCTTCCACAACTGAAGCGTGAGTTCATGCCGCGCCAGATTCGGCAGCCACGGTTTCATCTCCACATCAAAGCGTTGCTGTAGGATGGAAAATTTCAGGGACAAGTGCTGGGCCAGGAGTCGGACATGTTCTCGATCTTTTTGACCATTGCGTGTGATCTTTGACAGTAATAAGTCGTAAGGATCGAGAGCAAGCAGGGTGAGATTCTTCAGGCCAACATCCATCTTCGTCAGACGTTCTTCATAATCTTCCGGGTAGTCGCCCACGCCCACGTTCTGGATGTAGACGCGATGTTTTTTGGAAAGAGCTGAACCTAACCCGGCTAGCGCCTCTATTTCATGATAAGCATCCGCGGGTCTCACGAGCAGATAATCCAGGTCTGAAGTCGGCATCTCAATGCCGTAGTAGGCCGTTACGACAAATCCGCCCAAACAATGGATGGTTACAGGACGGAGCAGTAAGGAATCCAGCTGGCCGAGAAATGCGTTCCAGGGCGGCCCCAGAGTTATTGCCATATTGGCATCTCCGCAAACTGCAGATGTTCCGGCTTCCAGTCCGTGAGCAGGTTCCAATGCTCGGCCTCTGGAGGGCGGTTCTGCAAGAGCCAGGTTTTCTCCGCGGGCAACAAATTGGCCTGGCACAAGGTGTCTTCACGGGCCAAGCGGCTGGCCGCAAGTTCATTTTCCAGTGCGGACAACCCGGCCTCGGCGTTTTGCCGCAGGCCTTCATTCTGATTCTTATCATTCTTATTCGTATCGGCATTTTTGTCCGCGACCTGTCGCGCCAGGTTCACTACAAAACCCAGCCGGTTTTGCAAATTGCGCAAGCGCGCCTGCTCGAGCAGCCAGGCATGGTTCATCTCGGGATAGTGCAAGAGCAACCAGGGCAGAGCTTCCACCACACGCGCCGGTAGATTGGCCTGCGCCAGAGCCGTCAGCACAAACTCCGCAGGATTGCGCTTCTTCCCTTTCCGCAAGTAAGCATAGCCGGGATATCCCAGAGCGCCCAGGTCCTGCTCAAATCCGCCTTCCGCCGGACTTCCAGCCGTCGTCGACAGTGGCAGTAGAACAGGACTCAGCTTCAGCAGCCGCACGGCTTTCTTCGCAAGCCGGGGCGGCAGCGGCCGCTTCTCGGCTTCAAGCAGCGCGACGTAAGGCTGGGAGAGGCCCAGGCGGGCGGCCGCCTCCTTCTGAGTCAGTCCCAGAGCAAGGCGCCCGCGCTTGAATTCCCTGCCAGTCACACATCTATCTTATTACAAATTTTGTCATATTTTATGAGAATTAAAATCATTATTATCATCATCTTACAATCTCATAGCTCAATTTTGCCAGAACCAATCCGGGCAATACCACGGCTCTCCGCTGCCGAACTGCGCGTGCTAAACTAGGCAAAAGCATTCCCATGGCAAATATTCAACGCAGGAAGACGGTTACGGCCTCCATTGGCGGGGTGCGGGTGGGATCAGATGCACCGATTGTGGTGCAGTCGATGACCAACACTGACACCGCCGATATTCCCTCGACCGTGAAACAGGTGGCTGCCCTGGCCCGCGCCGGTTCGGAGCTGGTGCGCGTGACAGTAAACAATGAAGAAGCCGCCGCAGCGGTCGCGCCGATCGTAGAAGAACTCGCCGCGCAGGGCGTGCGCGTGCCCATCATCGGCGACTTCCACTACAACGGACACATCCTGCTGAAGAAGTTTCCAGCCTGCGCCAAGGCCTTGGCCAAGTACCGCATCAATCCCGGCAATGTGGGCATCGGGCGCAAGGACGATTCGAATTTCCGCACCATGATTGACGTGGCGGTCGAGAACCAGAAGCCGGTGCGCATCGGGGTGAATTGGGGTTCGCTTGACCAGGTGCTGCTCACGAAAATGATGGATGAGAACTCCCGCCGGGCCGAACCGAAAGAAGCGCGCGACGTGATGATGGAAGCCATGGTAGTGAGCGCGCTGAATTCGGCGGAGCTCGCCGAGAAGTATGGCATGCGGCCCGAGCAGATCATTCTGAGCGCCAAAGTTAGCGGCGTGCAGGACCTGATTGACGTTTACCGCGCCCTGGCGGCGCGCTGCAATTATCCCCTGCATCTCGGGCTTACCGAAGCTGGCATGGGCGCCAAAGGCATTGTGGCCTCGAGCGCGGCCCTGGGGGTGGTTTTGCAGGAAGGCATCGGCGACACCATCCGGGTGTCGCTTACGCCCGCGCCTGGCGGAGATCGCACCGAAGAAGTTCGCGTGGGCCAGCAGATTTTGCAGTCGCTGGGCATCCGCAGCTTCACCCCGCAGGTTACGGCCTGCCCCGGTTGCGGCCGCACCACCAGCACCTTTTTCCAGGAGATGGCGGAGCAGATTCAGTCGTACCTGCGTGAGCAAATGCCGCTCTGGAAAGACCGCTACGCGGGCGTCGAAGAGATGAAAGTCGCCGTCATGGGATGCATCGTCAATGGCCCCGGCGAGTCGAAGCACGCCAACCTGGGCATTTCCCTGCCTGGTACCTTTGAAGAACCGAAAGCGCCGGTATATGTCGATGGCCGCTTGTTCACGACACTCAAGGGCGACAAGATTGTGGCCGAGTTCCGGCAGATTCTCGACGAATACGTCGAGTCGCACTACGCGGCGAAGGAAAAAGAGGAAGCTGTCGCCCGCTAGACGTCCTTCTACTTTGACTTCTTTACCACCTGCTTTGACTTCTTTACCACCGAGAGCACAGAGTTCCACAGAGGAAAGGCAAAACAATACATCGTCAGAGACCGCGGAGAACCTCCACGATCCACGGAGGGACGGCCGCCCCTTCGACTATGCTCAGGGCAGGCTTCGGCCGTCCGGTCGAGCGCAGCTCGACCATAGTGTTGAACTTCCCGCAATACAAAGAATCTTAAAGCGCAGAGAACGCGGAGAGCGCAGAGAAAATCCGCTGAGAAACATCCGCTCTTCCGTGGAAGTTCTCTGTGGAACTCTGTGCCCTCTGTGGTGAAAAATACAAAACCGGGATCAGTAGAAAACCAGCGTGACCCAATAGGCGCCGTTGGGATACTTCGTGGTACGCGCATAGCAAGTGCCAGCGCTGTAGGATTGCACCGAACTATCGCTCACCACTTTAGCGGCGGAAATCGGCAAGCTGTTGGGCTGCATGGCCGTGTAGCGAAGGATGTAGCGTCCGGCGGGGCCGGCGGCTGGATTGTGAATGGAATCTTGCTGCGCCATGGAGCAAGCGCTGCTGCGCACGGCCGCTTCTTGCTTGCGCTGCAACGCGGGAAGCTTGGCGTGTTCGCGCTCTTTGGACAAAGTCTTCGCGATCAGCTCCTCGCTCACGTCCTCGGAATATTGTGGCAGACTGTGGCCGAAGTCCTGCACCACATAGAGAATTTCTCCGCTGCGCACAACGCCGATGCCGGTCACATTGAAGCCTGCATTCAGCAGATTCTCGCGATGGGGCTGCGACTTCATCAAGCTGTCGTGGGTGAGTTCAATGCTTTGCCCGAGGGCGACGTTCTCTCCGGCCAAGTCGAGATGCAAGCCGGCGACCTCCGCCAACCGGCTGGCCAACGAGGATTCTCCGGAAAACTGGTGGGAAAGCTGCCGCTGCCGGGCCATGAGCACGGCATGATTGCGCGCGGCCTCGCTCAATCCTTGGTCATTCTGTAAAGCCGAGAGTCCGGCCTCCTGCCGGGCCTGGTTAGCCAAGGACAGAAAGCGGCGCTCCGCCTCCGGATCCACCACCGGCGCAACCGCGACGGCCGGGACCCCGGCAATGACTTCCCCCGGCACGGGAAGCAACACTTTTCCCGAAACCGAAGGATTTGACAGGACCAGCGCTAAAGAAGCTATGAGGGTACCGAACATGCAGTTTGGCCCCACCGCTTCAGAACCAGGAGAATCACAACCCCGCTTTATGTAAGATACGCACTGGACAGGACTTCGGCACGATTACAATGGAGATATTACGAATCGGCCATCTCCCCGGCCTCGGCGTGTACCTCTGCGAGTCTGGTGATTGGCCTTTTGGCACCTGACAGCCACACTCCCGGAAATGATTGTTTTGACGGCACTTACAAGACGCGAATTGTCCAGTTTTACGACACCCGGACGCGGGAGGGTGTATGCCTGAGATCGCCCTGATTCCCGCCCTGGTCGCGGGCGCCGCGCTGGGCGCTTTCAGTGCCTGGCTGCTGCTGCGCACCCGCACCGCCGTGCTCGCCGAGCGCGCCACCAACCTGGACAAATCTCTGCGAGAAGCTGCAGCGCAGCTGGCCGAAGAGCGGGCGGCCCACGCTGGGCGCATCACGCAGGTCGCCGAGCTGAATTCCCTGCTGGACCAGGAACGTAAAGCCAGTCAGGAAAAGCTGGAGCTGTTGAATCGCGCCACCGAGGAGCTGAGCCATACCTTTCAGGCCCTTTCGGCGCAGGCCTTGCAGAACAATAACCAGTCCTTCCTGCACCTGGCGAAAGCCAGTCTGGAGACCTTCCAGACCCAGGCGCAGGGTAATTTAGAGGCCCGCGAAAAAGCCGTGGCTTCGCTGGTCGCCCCCATTCAGGACGCACTGACAAAAGTCGACTCCAAGATTCAGCAGATTGAAGGGGACCGCAAGCAGGCCTACGGCTCGCTCAGCGAGCAGGTGAAGTCCATGATGTCCACCCAGGAGCAGTTGCGCCAGGAAACCGGCAATCTGGTGCGGGCCTTGCGCTCCCCTGCGGTGCGCGGGCGCTGGGGAGAAATCCAGCTCAAGCGCGTGGTGGAGATGGCAGGCATGCTTCCTTACTGCGACTTTGTCGAACAGGAGACGGTGCAGACCGAAGAAGGCCGCATCCGCCCCGACCTCATCGTGAAGCTGCCTGGCGGCAAGAACGTGGTCGTGGACGCCAAGACCCCGTTGGAGGCCTATCTTCGCGCCGTAGAGGCCGGAGACGAGTCGCTGCGGCAGACCTACCTCAAGGAACACGCCCAACAGGTGCGCGTCCATCTTGGCCGCTTGAGCTCCAAGTCGTATTGGGACCAATTCGAGTCTTCCTCGCCGGAATTTGTGGTGATGTTCCTGCCGGGTGAGACTTTTTTCAGCGCCGCCCTGGAGCAGGAACCCGGCCTGATTGAAGAAGGCGTGAACCAGCGCGTGATTCCCGCCTCGCCTACAACGCTGATTGCCCTGCTGCGCGCCGTTGCCTACGGCTGGCGGCAGGAAAAGCTTGCTCGCAATGCCCAGGAAATCAGCGCCCTGGGCAAGGAGCTTCATGAGCGTCTACGCAATTTAGTGGGACATCTGGAAGCCGTAGGGAAGGGACTGGACCGGGCTGTTGAATCTTACAACAGAGCCGTGGGAACGCTGGAAAGCCGAGTACTGGTATCCGCTCGCAGGTTTGGAGAATTGGGTGCCTCCGTCACCCAAGAGATCCCCGAAATTGAACCCATCGAAACCACGACGCGCACTCTGGCCCTGGACTGGGGCGAGGAAGAGCTATTTCCCGGGCCCAAATCCGAGGAGACGGGCACGGATGGATAGCTGTGTCATCCTCTTTAGATTTTTCGGGAAATTTTTCTCACCAGGCTCCGGCCAACTTGCCGTTTTCTCCACAGGAAAACGACCTATGCCCAAGCTTCTCTAACCGGTTAAACGCGATCGATCCCAGTCCGGGCGGGCCTTTGGAGGGTGCGCTTGCTCAATTGTCAAATTTTAGGAAAAGCGGTGGCTTAAACCCGAAAGATGATTTATCTTGGCCGACACGAAAGCGAGGACCCGAGAGAGCGAACCATTCTTGGGACCGCGATAACAGCTTCACCGGTTCCGCTTCCGGTGTTCAGAAGGCTCGGGAAAGTCTGAACCGGTTCGGGCGAGGCGTGGACCGCTTCTGTTGTCAGTCCCCACAGTTTGGGTTACAGCGTGTCTCTAAGGTCCGAGAGGGATCCAGCCATGAAGCCTCCTCTTTGGGCGACCGCTCTAGCCGTCGCGCTTTGTCTGTTATCCGGCCCCGGACAGGTCGCTGTTGCCAGCGCCGCCACGGACAATTTGCCGCAGTCCTCCGCCCCGGCCCCTTCCAGCGCCAACACCACTGGCATCCCGGGCCCCATGCGTTCCTTCCTGCGTATGGCTGGCATCAGCCAGAAGGCCCCCAGCGAAGAAGTGCTTCCGCTTCTCGCTCGTAACGTTTTCTCCCAGGGATATCAAGGTTCGGGGACCCGCCGCGAGCCCACCGAGTTCCTGCTTCTGCTGGCCCGCTATGTACAACAAGCACGCGAGCTGCAGGCTCTGGCCGGCAGTCAGGGTATGCTGCGCGTCACCTCGTGTGATGACGCTAAACCTCTGCTCGACGTGCTGGGCTATCGGGTCCGCCAGGACTGCGGGCATGCCGGCACCTTCCTTGAAACCGCCAACGCACAACGCGCTTTCCTGACCACCGATTCCGGCTTTCCCCTTCCCGAGCTGGAAAGGACCCTGCAAGGCGGCCGGGCCTTCGAGTATGCCTATCCCACCACCCAGGTGCGGGTGATGTTTGGCGAGAAAGAGTGGCTGGACATCGGGAAGAAGGACACCGGCAAGGACAGCCACGATCTGGTGGACGTCATCCTGCGGGACCCCGCCTTGGCCCGGCTTTACTGGGGCCTGTCGCGCATGGATGAAGATACGGCGGCACTGTTGCAGCAGTCGCCCGGCCTGCCCAAACTGCTGGAAGCGGGGTCCATGCTGGATTTCTACGGGCGCTACATCAATGTTCATAACGGCAGCGTGGTGGTCCCAGGCGGCACAGCCGCCGCCCCGCGGTGGAAGGAAATGGTGGGGGAATCTCCCGATAATCCCGGGGCTTTCATCCTCGCCTTGCTTTCCAAGGACAAAGGCTGGATGGCAGCTTACTTCGATGCCCTTTCCCGCGTGAGCCAGAACCAGCAAGCGCACCTGACCCAGGCGCAACGCCTGCAACGCTATTACGAAGCCTTCCATGGCGACAATCGCGGCATGCATGCGGCGCGCCCGGTCTTCCGGCCCGCTCCCGGCCTCCTGCTACTGGTCACCCGTCTGCAATGGGAAGCCGACGGTACCCCCCGCATTCCGGGCAATTTGGAAATGTGGAAAAAGATCCTGCGTCAAAGGTTCGATTCCCGATTGATTGCCGAATGGGGCAAGCGGGCCAGCCGCTTCAATAGTCCGGAACAGTTGATTGAAGCGATGTTTGCCATTTCGCGGCTGGATTCAGAAAATGGGCCGCTGCAGATTTTCCTCCTTCTCAATGAGCTGGACAGCCGCAAGTTTCCGGCGGAGCGGCTAACCCCGGAAACGCAGACGCTCATGGCGGCGAACTTTCTTTCCTATAGCAATCAATATCTGATTTTCGCCGAGTTCCCGGAACTGAACGACACTTCCATCCGCAGCTTCATTCAGACTGCGCGTTCCCTGGACAATATTTCCAACCACACCTTGCGGGGAAACGGTCTGGGGACCTTCCAAGCCAACCTGGGACTGTGGCAGATTCTGGCCCGGCAGGGACAGGTGCCGCGTGACAAGTTCAACGAATCCTGGCAGGCGATGCTGAAGCCGTTTGCCAAAGTATCGTCTTCCTCGCAGCTTTTCGATGCCGGGCGGGAATCCCTTCGCCAGGTGCTGCTGGCCTCCCTGGGAAGACCCAACGCATCGCAGGACGAAATCATTGACTTGCTGGCCGGCCCCCATCAGTCCAATCCGGAAGACCAGCGCATTCATGCCGAACTGGCGGACAGAATGCGCGCAGTCATGGCCGGACAGCGCCTCATCTCGCTTGATGCCGTGCTGGCCCTGGGCGATGGCATGCATGAAGTGCAACAAGTAAAAAGCAATACGGACGTCCTGCTTGGCCTGGCCGAGGAGCTCCGCTCCTTCGAGATGCCGCAGCCCATCTTCAGCAAGAGCGAACGCACGCAGTGGGCCGCCGGCATCTACAATAACCGGCATACCGACCTGCAAATGCGCACCGATCTGACCAAGATCGTTCGCGCCCCGGAATCCGCCGAACAGCTCGCGGAAGCCCGCGGACAGCTGACCTCTTTCCTGCGCGATACGCTGGTGGGTTTGAACTACGCCTACTATGAGCCGCCGGGGGCGCAGATTCTGCATCACAATCCGCTGTTCATTCGTTCCCACGACTTCGCGGCAGAAACCGTGATGGGCATGGAACATGTGTGGCAAGCGCCACAGCTGTTCGGCACCGGGTTCCCGGCCGGAGGCGGCGCGCATTTGGTCGGGTCGCTGGCCGATCTGCCCTACGTGCTGTGCCAAGCCGAGCAGAATTTCATTGCCCCGGAAAATGTGCAGGCCCTCATCTGGGAGCAGGTGGTACCCGGTCTGCTGACCAGCGCCATTGTTCCCCGCTGGTGGGGGGTGAGCCGGCAGGAGATGCACGCCGTAACCTTGCACCAACGCGAGGGCGAAGAGCTGCTGACCGCCTCAGTGCAAGACAAGGCACTGCGCCAGAAAGTATTGCTCATTCTCGCGGAACGCATGTCGCCGCAACGTCTGGAGCGCCTGCAACGCGCGTGGGCGGAGAACAGCCTGCCCGTACTGATGCCGCGCATCCTGCCTGCCGATACGTTCTATCTTTCGGTGGAGTTTCGCCGCAAGTTTTCCGGAGAAAAAGCGACCTGGGGCGCGGCCGGAACCGAGTTGAGCGACCTGGTCCGCGACCATCCCGACGATGTGCGCTGGGAGCGCCTTTCCCGCGATTTTGGGGTACCGCATCCGGTGTTGGCGCAGACCTATACTCGCGAACTCCTCAACCTGGAGCCCTTCCCTACCTTCACGGGATATTCCAGCCGGCTGCTGGCGGAGTCCTGGGATTCGAACAATCTGTATTGGGCCCGGCTGGCCGATGAGCAAGGTTATTCTCCGGCCATGCTGAACCGGCTGGCCCCCCAACTGACCCACCGCATGGTGGAAAAGATTTTTGCCTCGGAGTTTGAAGACTGGCCGGCGCTGTTGCGGGCGGCCCGCGAAACCGGCGAGGAATTCCGGCAGGGCAAACTCGCCCCGCTGTCGGCCGACGCGGTTGGTCCCGTAAGCGGTCAGCCGTGACGCCGCGCGCTTGCGCTTGATGATTTTTTGGGAAGAGGAAGCTATGTCGAAGCTATGGTCCTTGTCTCTGCTGCTGGCAAGCTTGCTGTTGCTGCCGGCCGCGCCTCTGCACGCCCAGGTCGACCAACCCAGCATCCACGTAGTGGTGAATCTGGTGCAACTGAATGTGGCCGTGACCGATGCCAAGGGAAACTACGTCACGGGCTTATCGCCCGCAGATTTCTCCATCACCGAAGACGGGATTACGGAAAAAATCGCCACCTTTGCCGAAGGGAACGCCCCTTCCCGGCGAGTCGACCCCAGCACCGGAAAATTTGCGGTGGATTATTCCATCGCTGCGGCCACGCCGGGGGAAGGATTCACCGCCGCCGACCTGCCGCAAAACCTAAGCGCCGCGGTCGCGGGAGCCAACGTCTTCATCCTTTTTGATACCAGCAACTATATGTACCGCGGCTTCGTCTTTGCCCAGGATGCGATCTCCGACTTCGTCCGTTCTCTCGAAAGCGCCGACAAAATCGCCTTTTATTCTTACAGCCGCAACCTGCTGCGCGCTGCTTCCCTCACCTCCGACCGCTCGGCGGTGATTCGCGGCGTGCGCACCACCGTGGCCGGCGATGATGCCGCCCTTTACAACGGCCTGCTGCTCACCGTGCGCGACGCCGCCAAATGTATGGGCCGGAAAGTGGTGGTCGTGTTCTCCAATGGCCCGGACAACGCCAGCACCGTGCCTCCCGAAGATGTCGCCGAACTGGCGCAATCCACCGGCATCGCCATCTACATGATCAGCACCCGGGAAGCCAAGCTGGAGCCGGTCTCTACCGCGGTGTTTGAGCGGATGACCGCCGCGACCGGCGGCAAAGCCTACTTCGCGAAAAACTGGCGGGAAGAAAAAGAGGCCTTCAATTCGATCCGCGACGATCTTGCACATCTCTATTCCCTAAGCTACTATCCCCAGCTCAACCCCAATCGCGGCTGGCGAACCATCACGGTAAAGTTAGTGGGCGAGCGCTTGAAGAAATATCGCATCCGCACCCGCAACGGCTACCGACCCGAACCGGCGCGCATCGCTTCCAGCGCTGCGACACCGGAAGCCACGCCGGAGTAAATGATGTAGGTGTCGTCACCTGAGCGGCGGAGCGCACCTCCACTTGTCATCCTGAACGCAGCAATGGCTTCGCGAAGCGAAGCCATTGTGAAGTCGAAGAATCCCTACCACCCCCTGAATCCCCTGGGTCGCATCAGGGAATGGCTCCTGCGATGTCACTCTCATCTCAAGTGCTGAACAGAAAGAAATTCCCTGCTGCCGGTAGTTGCGCTGTGAAGAATGTAGCGATCCTACGACTGCGCCCGTGTGGCGCTTTCGCGCCTCACGGACTGCGCTCAGGATGACAGGATAGGGACTATCGCAATGCAGGGCTAAAAGAGACTGTGTCGCAACTTCAAATAGACAAGTACCGTGGAGCTTAGCTCGCTTTCAGTAGCCACGAAGTGGCAAAAGAATGCAGCCCAGCGCATAAGCGCCGGGGTAAAAGTGGAAAAGCAGCGAGCCCCCGAAGGGGCGAAAGATGAGTTGTGACACAGTCTCTACAAGCTTTGCTCTACCCCAAAACATCCACCCTACAGCAGATGCCTCACGACTGAAGTCGTTCGGAATGACAAAACACTCATCTGCCCAGATAGACACCGGGGCCTAGATAATTTCTTCTACGCGCGCTTGGCCTTCAACTCTGCCAGCAACTGCTCAATGCGATCTTCCTTTTCGAGGGCCGCCAGGCGGTCCTCGACGTCATCCACCGCCAGCTCGGCCTTGGCCTGGCTCAGGGCTTCGCCCTGCGCCACTTTATTTTTCATGCGCTCGAAGGCGGTGGCGCTATGGCCGTTTCCAGCGGCCAACTTGGCATCGCTGGCTTTGCCCACGGCGCGTGCGCGCCGATGCTGGGCAATCAGCAAGTCCGCTTTGCTACGGGCTTCGGTCAGCTTCTGCTCCAGCTGGCGCAAGGCAGTCTTCAGGTTCTCCACCTGCGCCTTCTGGTCTACTACCTGCTGGGCAAAGCTCCCGCTCAGCTCCCGATAGCTTTCCACGCGATGCAAGGCTGCGCGGGCCAGATCGTCCTCTTTCTTGGCAACCGCCAGCTCCGCCTTGCGCAGCCACTCGGCGACTTTCTCCTGGTGTTCGATTTCCTTCTTCTCCAGCAGGTGCTGATCGGCGATGGCAATGGCCACCTGCGTTTTCACCTGCAAGAGCTGGTTTTGCATATCAAGGATGACCTGCTTGATCATCTTTTCCGGGTGCTCCGCCTTATCGATCAGGTCATTGAGATTGGCCCGGACTAAAGTAGAAACGCGCTCCAGTAATGCCATAGGGACTCCTTGATTCAGTTGCTCGCTCCCAGCTTTTGCTGGCTTGCATTGTTCTTGCGCGACATGGAGGCGCCGATCGCGATGCCAATGGCCACTCCCACCGCCAGCCATACGCCTCCACTGCCGAGGGCAACGGCCACCGCGGCGCCCAGTCCCGCGCCTAGTGCAATGCCGAGGCCAATTTGCATGGACGGTTTCTTCATGGTGTGCACTCTCTATCTGTTGCTCGTGAGGCCCAGGTGTCCTCACCTGCTGTGCTCGCCCGGACCAGAATCCTGCCCTTAATGGTTCCTATCAGGGCATCGCTTTAGTGATGCCGCATCCTATGAGACTGACGGGCAACCGCGCCGGAACGGCGCCCTCCAGTTGCGGCTTCGCCGCGTTCACTTCAAGAGATCGTATGCGCGATATGGCTAAGCCATATCCTGATACGAAACGTTTCTTACGATCCAACTGGCTTTATCAGCCGCACAAAAATCTCAAAAAACACTTCACATTGAAAAACTCATCGTGAAGCGTGAGGGGCAGGCCCAGCCCGCCCCTCGCTCCACCTTACTTGCCGTTACCGGCTTCCGGACGCGCCGCCTTGTCTCCCAGCTGGCGCACCTTGCCCAGCAGCTCCGACATCGGCATGCCCGAGAGTGTCTCGAACAGCGCCGGCACCTGCGCCGCCATCTTGGCCAGATCGCCGGTGATCTTGTTCAGGCCTGCGGCGTCGCCGCCGGTCGAGACCACGGTGATCTTGTCCACGTTGGCCAGCGGGCTGGCCAGCGCCTTCACCACCTCCGGCATGCTGGCGAACAGCTTATCGATGACCGCGGCCTGGTTGTACTCCTGATAGGCCTCGGCCTTCACATTCATGGCCTTGGCCTCGGCCTCACCCTTCTTGAAGATGATTTCGGCTTCAGCCTCGCCTTGGGCACGAATCGACGACGCGCGGCCCTCGGCTTCCGCCATCAGACGCTGGCGCTCGGCGGCCGCCAGGGTCTCGATACGCTGACGCTCGATCTCCGCCTGCTTCAGCACGGTCGCGATCAGCTCGCGCTCGCGGCGTTGGATCTCGGCTTCCTGCACCTTGACCTGCTGTTCTTTCTCCACTTGCTCGACCTTCACCTGCTCCGCGATCACCTGCTGCTGCATGATGTTGGCCTGGATGTCATAGGCCTTATCCGCCTGCGCCTGCTGCTTCTTGGTGACTTCCAGATATTGCGCTTTCTTGATCTCCAGATCGCGCTGCGCCTCGGCCTGCTTGGCCAGCGAAGCGGTCTCGGCCGCCACCCGGTCTTGGTCGGCCTGGGCTTTGGCCACTGCAGCTTCCCGCTGGGCCAGAGCGCGGCGGATGGCTGTATCCCGGTCGGCTTCCGCCATGGCCACATCGGCGTCACGCTTGATGCGCGCCACGTCGGGACGGCCCATGTTGGTGATGTATTCGTTCTTGTCGCGAACTTCCTTGATGGTGAAGGAAATTACCTCCAGCCCCATCTTGTTCATGTCGTCGGCGCAGGTTGAGCGCATGCGGTCGGAAACCATCTCCGGCTGCTTGACGATTTCCTCCACCGTCAGCTGACCGATAATCCCGCGCAGGTGGCCTTCCATGACCAGGCGAATCAAGCCTTCCCGCTGGTCCGGCGTTTTGGTCAAAAACTGCTCGGAGGCGGTCAGGATCGATTCCAGGTCGGACTTCACCTTGATCTGCGCCACCGCTTCCACCGTGACCGCGACCCCCTGCTTGGTATAGAGATCTTGCTGCGGAGCCACATCAAACGACATCAGTTCCAGAGAAAGTTCGCGGCAGTTTTCAATCATCGGCATGATGATGGTGCCGTGCCCTTTCACCACGCGCGTGCCACGCACCCCGTAAACCACCAGGGCTTCATGGGGTCCAGCTTTGCGATACAGCCGGGCCATGGTGCTCATGAGAAGCAGCAACACCATCACGGCCAAGCCGGTTCCAACCCAGATTTCTAACGCGATTCCACCAAACATACGTCCCTCCCTCCAATGAGAGCGGACTACTTATGAATGCGCAAACTGCTTAATCAGGTCGAGGTCCTGCACCACCCGTTGCGGCTCTTTATGTCCCAGGAAGAACTCTCCATCCTGAGTCTTGATGCGGACTCCGCGATTGCCCCACACGTACGCCTTGCGGTTGCCCATGCCGCGAATGCCATAGCCACAAAGCGGGCTCCAGTTGGCAACGGCATACTGTTGAATGTCGCCCAGCGGGATCGACTTCAGACGAAATCCCAGGGTACGGACCTCGACGCCGTGACGGGTAAAGAAGTAGTGAAAACCATTCCACGCCATGGCAAACAACCCCGCAAACACCAGAAAAAAGATTCCCAGCGCCAGCCGTAAGGGCGCTTTCGGCAGAGCCAGCCCTACCGCCACAGCGCCGAATACCGGCGCCAGAAACACCAGGCTCCAGGGCCTTCCGGAGTGAACTTCTTCCGCCAAAACTTCTCCGGGGGGAAAAGCGCTACCCCGCTTTTCCCCGAATGCCACCGCCATGACCAGCAGCACGCCGAGGGGAGTAACCACCAGAACCGGCAAGACGCTGACCGGGGTTCCGTGCAGGTTGTATCCCAGCATGGAATCCAGCAGGTACACGATCGACCACACCTCACCATGGAACAGCGCCAACAGCGCCCATGACAGCTGGCTTTCACCGTACTTCCAGCGGATCGCCCCCAGCACTAGGGAAAACGACAAACACAAAAAGGACAGGAAACCCAGGGCGAAATAGAGCGACCCTTCGCGCGTCATCCAGCCATTGGCCCGGCCGGCGGCATCGAAGTGCGTGGCCAGATGCAGGGGCAGTTCACTCCACACCTGCGCATACAACAAGCCGATCGCCGGCAAGGAGAGCCAAAGGAGCCCTAGCAGTGAGTAGAACGTCGCGCGATGTGTTGTCTTGGTCATCCCCATTCCCCTCTGAGTGGCGGTCCGCCTCCCGTCTATCGCAGGATCCTTCCTGTCAGGAATTCCCTTTCTCCTCCACCGCCGCGTGCTCTTCGCCCAGCAACTCGCTCCAAATGCGGACGTAAGCCAATCCCTTTTCATAGCGCGTGACCACGACTTCCGTACCCTTAGGGACCGCGCTGCCATCCTCGGAACGCGCTCCGCAGGTACGGCGCGTGCCGCACTGCGAATAGACAATTTCTCCCGTCCCGCCGGCACGGATCGGCACCGAGGTCTTTCCCAGCACGCCGGTCATCTCAAAGTCCGCCGCGTCCAGGTCCTCTTCCTTCGAGATCAGCACCCGAGTCACGAACAGGAACATAATGGCGGCGGCAATGCCACCCGCCAGCAACGCCGCGCCGAATGCCAGGGTGGCACCCACCCCGGAAAAGCGGGACAGCAGGTAGCCCATTCCACCAAACCAGGCAAGAAATGCCGCCAGCGTTACCGGATTCAAGAACGGCACATGCGGGCCCGCACCGGCACCATGGCCACCTCCGCCGTGATGCCCTACATGGACATGCAACCCGTGCCAATGCAGCCCACCCAATACAAAGGAGAGCAAGCTGAAGAAGAATCCCAAAGCGAAGCAGATCAGATAAAAATCACTCCACGTCATTTTCGGGCGTGCCCCCTTTCCCGCTCTTGCCGGCTCTTCCTCTCTTGTCCGGCTGGAGCGCCTCCAGCAGCCGGTCCGCCAACCCCGGGGTATCGAGGATGGCGCCCATCAGCACAAAACAGCTGCGCGTGTCCTTCTGCCGCGCCAGCTTGACCAGCACATCACTGACCTCGGAATCTCCGGCAAAGCGCTCGGAAGCCTGCAGCAGCCAGACATCCAGCTTGCCTTCCGTGGTGCGCAGGTCTGAGACCAGCTCGGTGTGGTAGCCCTCCGGGTCATCCACCAGAAACCCGGGATGCACCTTAAAGAACCTGGCCAGCAAAGCGCGCGAAGCCTGCGTCATGTGCGGCCGTGAGCCACTCTCGATCTGCGAGATGTAGGACTGGCTGATGCTCTGGCGCTGTTCCTTGCGAATGGCCTGCACCAGTTCCTGTTGCGTCATGGGACGGCCCAGGCCGCGCAAGGAGCCCTCCACTTCCCGCAGATAGCGAATTTTCTCGCCGACCGTCATATTGCAAATCGTGATAGTTATATCGCGATTTGTAATTTTCTGTCAAGAACCGGATCTCCCACCGCAGCTAGGACTTACGGGAGGCGGAGCGGAAGGGGAAAAGAAAAAGCGCCTCCACATGGAGGCGCCTTTCATGCAGGGAAATGCGGACTTTTACTGGCGGCGACCGTTATGCTTCTCGCGATAAATCTGGCGTGAAGTCCTATTTTGCTGGCGGTTGACCTGGGCCTTTTCCTGCGGCGTCAGCCTGCCGCCATTCGCTGCCCGGTCATTGTGGATCTCCTGGTGGACCGCAGCTTCCCGCTTCTCCAGGTGGGCCGTCTCCCCCGCGGTGAGCTGGCCGCTCTTGATGCCCTGGCCAATCCTCTCCTGTTGATTGCGCTGGCGCTGCCCCACTTCGCTCTTCGGGTCTGTGTTCTGCACGGCGGCGTTGTGCTTGTCTTGATAGATCTGGTGCGACAGCTGGTTCTGCTGCTGATGCAGCGTGGTGCGGTCGGCGGCGGTCAGGTGGCCGTTATCCAGCTTGCGCATGTCGTGCTCTTCGTGGTTCAGCTCCGCTTCCTTCTTCTCCAAGTGCTGGGTTTCCCCGGCGGTCAACTGGCCGCTCTCCACCCCATTGCCGATGCGCTCCTGCTGGTTTTCTTTGCGCTGTTGCACCGTGGCGGGCTGGCTGGTGCTGGTGGTTTGTGCGGCGGCGGGCAAAAGCAGCGCACTCAGCGCCGCGCCCATCAACAATAGTTCGCGAGTCTTCATGGTGATCTCTCCTGCGCTGCAACCGGCTAAGGGGCCGGAACCTCTGATTGCTGGCTGGATTTGCAAACCCGATAAGCCAGAAAATGTTGCGCGGGTGCGGCCACGGACTTTAGGTTACTGGAGTCACCGGGATGGGGTTGTCATGCTGGACTTCGCGGGCAGGAGGGCCCGCGCCATATCCCGCTACAACCCAGCTTCCAAGCGCGAACGAGGATCGAGGTAATCCCGCAACGCATCGCCGATGAAATTGAAGGACAGCACGGCCAGCATGACGGCCGCGGCGGGAAATAGTACAAGATGCGGGGCGTCAAAAAGATGGGAGCGGCCGTCATTCAGCATGGCGCCCCAACTTGCCGTGGGAGGCGGTACGCCCAGCCCCAGGAAGCTCATGGTAGCCTCCGCCAGAATGGCGCCGGCCATGCCTATCGCAGCCTGCACGATCACCGGCTGAATGATGTTGGGCAAAATATGGCGCACCACGATGCGCAAATCGCTGGCGCCCAGGGCACGCGCCGCTTCCACAAACTCCCGCTCTCGCGCCGACAATACCTGGCCACGCACCAGGCGGGCATAGCCCACCCATCCCCCAATCGACAAGGCCAGCACCAGGTTGAAAATGCCAGGCCCACGAAATGCCACAAAGGCGATAGCGATCAATATTCCCGGAAACGCCAGAAAGGCGTTCATGACCACGACATTGAAGAAGCGGTCCAGCCCTCCCCCGTAATATCCCGCCAGGGAACCGAAGATCAGGCCCAGGCCCAGCGAGACCGCCACCACCGAACTTCCCACCAGCATGGAGATGCGCGAACCATAGATCAGGCGGGAGAAAATATCGCGGCCCAGCTCATCGGTGCCGGCCCAGTGCGCGGAGGAAGGTGGTGAAAGGCGCGACGGCAGATCAATATGTGCGGGGTCCTGGGGAGCCAACCAGGGAGCGAAGATGGCCATCAGCACCAACAAAACAATGAGCACGGCCCCGGCCGCCGCCAGCGGATTGTGCCCGGCAGCCCTGCGCAGCGAGATGATCGCGGTAGACAAGAATCAGATTCTACAAGCAGCGTGTACCTTATCTGGTACACTAACATGAGGAGCAGGGTGATGTCGGCTCCCACGCAGAAAGTCCCGCTGGTTTTCTTCCGTACCGCCACGGGATCTGAACCGGTACGGGATTGGCTCAAAAATCTCGATATCGCTGCACGGCATGCGATTGGGTCCGACTTGTTACGGGCGCAATGGCGATGGCCCGCTGGAATGCCACTCTGCCGGGCACTGGGAAAAGGACTCTGGGAAATACGAACCAATCTTTCGGACGACCGCACGGCGCGCGTCTTGCTCTGTATCTAGGAAAACCATTTGGTAGCACTGCATGGTTTCATCAAAAAGACCCGAGCCACACGATCAGGCGATCTAGCGCTGGCACGAGGTCGCCAAAAGGAGTTGGAGAAATGAGTAAACGAAATCTGGGGTCCAGCATCGACGACTTCTTGAAAGAAGAACATATTTTTGAAGAAGTCCAGGCGCAGGCCGTTAAGGAGGTTGTAGCCTGGCAACTCGCCAAAGCCATGAAGAAGAAAAAGATCACCAAAGCTCGCATGGCGGCCCTGCTGAAGACCAGCCGGTCACAAGTTGATCGTATTCTTGATCCCAAGTGCGATATCACATTATCGAGCCTGCAGCGCGCCGCGGCCCTGGTTGGCCAGCGGGTCATGATCGAATTGGTCCAGGGATAGCCCCCTACTGCCGGATCCGCGGGTTCGCCACCGAATACAGCAGATCGGTCAGCAGATTGACCAGAACGTAAGTCAACCCGATGGCCAGAATGCATCCCTGCACCAGGTAGTAGTCGCGATTGCCGATCGCCTGAATGGTCAGCCGCCCAATTCCCGGCCAGGAAAAGATGGTCTCGGTCACAATGGCGCCGGCCAGCAGCGCGCCAAATTGCAGTCCCAGCACCGTAATCACCGGAATCATGGCATTGCGCAGGGCATGGCGATAAACCACCAGCCGTTCAGACAGTCCTTTGGCTCGCGCGGTGCGGATGTAGTCCTGGCTGAGTTCCTCCAGCATCGAGGTCCGCACCATGCGGGTGAGGATGGCGGCCAGGGCGCTGCCCATCGTGATCGCCGGCAGAATCAGGTGCGCCAGGCTTCCTGAGCCGGAAACCGGCGTCCATCCCGCCTGAATGGCGAACAGCAATATCAGGATCGGACCCAACGCAATATTGGGGAAAGACAACCCGAACAGGCTGGCCACACTGAGCGCGCGGTCGTCCCAGCGATCGCGGTGCTGCGCCGAGCGAATGCCGGCAGGAAGCGACAGCAGGATAGCGATCAGCAGCGCGGCCACGGTAAGTTGCAGGGTCAAGGGATAGCGCTGCAGAATCAGGCTGGTCACTCCCTGGTTAAATCGCAGCGACGGCCCCAGGTCGCCGTGCAGAACGCCTTTCCAGTAATGGATGTACTGCTGTTGCAGGGGAGCATCCAGCCCATAGGCATGACGCAGGGCCTGTACATCCGCGGCCGGCGCGCCTTCCCCCAGCATCTGCAGAATGGGATCGCCCGGCACCAGGTGGATCAGCAAAAACACCACCGACACTACCAGCCAGATCACCGGCAGGGTGTAGAGCACGCGGATGGAGAGGTAACGAAGCATGGCCCCCTAGTCGCCCGCGCCGGATATTCCGGCCGCCTGCAACTTTTCGATTTTTACCCGGGCAATGCGATGGCCTTCCATTTCCTGCACTGTAAAACGATGGCCCTCGTACTCAAAACTCTCTCCCCGTTTGGGGATTTTCTGCAGCCGGGCCAGGACAAACCCGGCCAGGGTTTCGAAGCCGCCGTCGCGGGGCAGAAGAATCTGGTATTCGGTCTCGAGATCGCGGATTCCATAGGCGCCTTCCAGCAGCAAGGTGCTGTCATCTTCCAGCGAGGGCGGCTCAGGAGGGGCCACGTCAAACTCGTCCTCCAAGTCCCCCACCAGTTGCTCCAGCACATCCTCTACCGTGACCAGTCCGGCGGTGGAACCGAACTCATCCACCACGATGGCCATATGGCGTTTCCGTTCCTTGAACTCCACCAACAATTCGACCAGCACTTTGGTTTCCGGGACCACCAGCACCTCGCGCATGATCTGGCTCAGCTTCATGGCGGCAATGCGGGCGGCCACCGGCTGGGTGGGATGGTTGGTCAGGCGTAAGCGCGTCCAGCGCATAAGGTCCTTGGCGTACAGCACCCCGATAATGTGCTCCGGCCCGCGCTGCGGATCATAAATCGGGATGCGGGAGTGTTGTTCCTCCACCACTCTAGAAAGGCCTTCGTCCAAGGTAAGATCGCCGGGCAGCGAAAAGATGTCCGGCCGCGGCACCATCACCTCGCGCGCGGTCAGGTTTTCCAGTTCCAGCGCACTGTGAATCATGGATTCCTGAAAAGGTGGGATCTGCCCCAGGCGGCGACTGGCGGAAACAATCAGTTTTAATTCGTCGGGCGAGTGCACCGCATCGTGACCCGCGGCGCGCGAGCCGAATAGACGCAATACCCCTCCGGCGGCGCGATTCATCAGATACAGCAAGGGGCGGGTCAGGGTGAGAAACACGTCCATGGGCCCGGCCACCGCCAGGGCCACCTGTTCGGCCCGCTGCAAAGCCAGCGACTTGGGCACCATCTCGCCCAGAATCACGTGCATGACCGTGATCAAGGCAAAGGCGATCACGAAAGCAATGACGTGAGCGTAGACCACCGCGTAAGGAATGTGCCCCAGGGGCGCTTCGAACATCCGGGCCAGGATGGGCTCGCCGATCCAGCCCAGGGCCAAACTAGTAATGGTGATGCCCAGCTGCACGCCGTTGAGCACGTGGTCCAGATTGCGATGCAATTTCTGCACAATCCGGGCGCCAATGCGGCGGGCGTTGACCAGCTGTTGGATGCGCGTATCCCGCACGCTGACCAGGGCAAACTCGGCTGCGACAAAGAAGGCGTTGGCCGCCACCAGCAGCAGAATCAGGAAGACCCGAAGCAGCACGTGGGCGATCATGGGCATGCTAATTCTAACATTCCAAAGGATATGGGACGACCGTCCCAGAATGCGATAAAATCTTTGCGGTGCCTCGCCGGCGCCAGAAGTGTCATGCTCCTGGTTCCCTGGCGATAGGTTTTCTGCTTTCCTTTCGGCGCCTGCCCGGTCTAACGCAGCGGACGGCGCATGCCTTCACCCGCAAATCTCAGGAACAAAATGCAACCTGCTTTCGTAACCCTATCTAGCAAGCCACAAAAATCACGTTTTCCCGTGTGTAGGAGGCGATGTGAACGGTAACGGCAATCATAAGAAGAAGCGTCGCAAGCGGATCATCTATGCCAGCATCGCCGTCACCCTGGTGGTGCTGATCGTGATCGGAGTCATTGCGGCGGCCAGTGGCAGTACCAAGATTGATCCCTCCAAGCTGGCCAAGGTGGAAAAGGGCGATCTGGCCAAAAGCGTGGTGGCCACCGGCAAAGTAGAGCCCATCACCAAAGTCGAGGTGAAGTCCAAAGCCAGCGGCATCGTGAAAAAGCTTTATGTGGAATACGGCGACCGGGTCAAGAAGGGCCAGCTTCTCGCCCAACTGGATAAAGAAGAGATCCAGGCCCAGGTTGACCAGTCGCACGCTGGACTGGAGGCGGCCGAGGCCAGCCGCAAAGGAGCCGAAGCCGATCTGGAGCGCGCCAAAGTGGACGCCGAGGGCCCAGACGTTCCCTTACTGAAGCGTGCCTATGAGCGCGCCGTGGGCATGGCCAAGAGCGGGGTGGTTTCCACCTCCGCCCTGGAAGACGCACAAAAGAACTACGAGCTCGCCCTCAACAAGCAGAACGTAGCCAAGGCCCAGGTCACCGTGCTGCGCGCCAAGCTGGCCCAGGCCCAGGCCCAGGTAGCCCAGGACCGCGCCAACCTCAAGCAGCTGGAAGAACAGCTTGGCTACACCGACATCGTCTCCCCTATCGACGGAATTGTGCTTTCGCGTGACGTCGAAATGGGCGATGCGGTCAGCTCTATTCTGGTTTTGGGCTCGTCCGCCACTCTGGTCATGACGCTCGGCGATACCAGCGAAGTCTATGTCAAAGGCAAAGTGGACGAGAGCGACATCGGCAAGGTCTATCTGGCGCAGCCCGCCCGCATCAAGGTGGAATCTTTCAAGGACAAGACCTTCAACGGAAAGGTCACCAAGATTTCCCCTATGGGCGTAGAGAAGGACAATGTGACCACCTTTGAGGTACGCGTCTCCATCAACAACCCAGGTGGAGAACTGAAGGCGGGCATGACCGCCAACGCGGAAATCATTCTGGAAGAGCACAAGAACGTGCTGCAGATTCCGGAAGGCTCCATCCTCTACGACAAAGACAAGAAGGCCTCGGTGGAGGTCCCCGACCCCAAAGCTAAAGATGGCAAGAAGAAGCTGGCCATCAATATCGGCATTTCGAACGGGGCCAAAACCGAAGTACTCTCCGGGCTCAAGGAAGGCGATCCGGTGGTATTGCAATAAATCTGAACCAAAGACATCGGTCCCAGGGCCTCAGAGGTGACGGAATCGGGTCGGGAACGGGAAAGACAAAGAGGCATGATTTCTTCCCGTCCCTATCCGGGATACTGACAACTCGAATCTGAAGCCTGGGACCTTTTTGTTTCCCTAGATGGTGCGCGGCGTCTTTTATGAACCTTACGGAACTCTTGCAGCAGACGTTGGGAACATTCCGGGCCCACAAGATGCGCATGTTCCTGACCATGTTCGGCATTGTCTGGGGCATTGCCTCCGTGATTCTGCTGGTGGGGTTGGGACGCGGCTTCAGCACCGACCAGAAGAAGCGCATGGCCACCCTGGGCAAAGACCTGGTGATTGTCTGGGGAGGGCGTACCAGCGCCCAGACCGGGGGCCGCGCCGCCGGCCGCGAGATCACCCTGACCATTGACGACGCCCGGCTCATCCGCGACGAATGCTACCTGGTGAAAAATGTAAGCCCGGAACTACGCCGCAGTGTGCCCGAGGTCAGTCAGTTCAACTCCGCCAATCGCGGCGTGGTCGGCATGTGGCCGGCTTACCAGACATTTCGTTCCCTGGTGCTGGCCGAGGGCCGGCTCATCAGCGAGGAAGATGAGCGTGAAGCCCGCCGGGTGGTGATTCTGGGAGATGCCGCGCGCCAGCAACTCTTCAGCGGACAGCCCGCGGTGGGGGCCGCCTTATCCATCAAAGGCATGCCTTACACGGTGGTGGGCGTGCTGCAGAAGAAGACGCAGAATGCCAACTACAGCGGCCCCGACAACGATTATCTCTTTGCCCCCTATTCTTCGGTGGCCCGCGACTTCCCGCCCCCGCAGAAGCCCGGGATCATTCGTGGCTATCTGGAAAACATGGTCTTCGAAGTGGCCGATTCCAGTCAGCACAGCGAAGCGGTACAGCAGGTCCGCCGCACCCTGGCGCGGGTGCACCACTTTGACCCGCAGGATAAAGACGCGCTCTTCATCTGGGACACCATGGAAGGCGCCAACCTAGTGGAGAACATCTTCCGCGTGGTGACCCTGTTCTTCGGTTGCGTGGCCATTGTCACCCTCTGCCTGGGCGGCATCGGCGTGATGAACATCATGTTGGTTTCGGTCACGGAACGCACCCGGGAAATCGGCCTGCTCAAAGCCATCGGGGCCACGCGCCGCGATATTCTGCGCCAGTTTTTTGCCGAGTCCGCCATTCTCACCACGGTCAGTGGCGCGCTCGGCCTGCTTTTCGGCATGGGGATCTGCGCCTTGCTCTCCGCTGCTCCCCTGCCCGATTTCGTGCCCCATCCGGTGATTTCCCCGATTGCGATCGTGACTTCGATCTTGACGCTTTCGTTGATCACATTTACCGCCGGGGTCTACCCTGCGCAACGCGCGGCGGAAATGACGCCGGTGGAATCCTTACGCTTTGAGTGAACTGGAGGAATTTTATGAACTCACGCTCTCTATGGTTGACCGCCTGCCTTCTGGCGCTTTCCAGCCTGGCCTTTGCCGGCGCCCCGCAGGGTTCGTTCCAGAAGACTTTCTCCGTCAGCGGCCCGGTGGACTTGGAGGTCCTCACCCACTCCGGCGATATCACCATCCATCCCGGCCCGGCCGGCAGCGTGACCGTCCGCGGAAAAATCTTCGTGGGCGATACCTGGTTCCGCAACCGCCGCCAAAGTGATGTAACGCAGATTGAGCAGAACCCGCCCATTCAACAGGACGGCAACCGCATCCGCATTGACTATGTCGGGGTAAGCAACATCGCAGTGGACTACGAGATCACGGCCCCCGCCGATACCATGGTCCGCACCCAGACCGGCTCGGGAGATCAGACCATCCAAGGCATGCGCCAGGGCCTGGAACTGGAAAGCGGCTCGGGCGATATCCGCCTGCGTGAAATCGCCGGGCAAGTCCATATCCGTACCGGTTCCGGCAACCTCGATGCCCAACAGATTTCCGGCCCCATTCACGCTGAGGCGGGCAGCGGTGACATTGGCGTGGACGAAAGTGGCAGCGGAGAAGTGCAGGTACATACCGGCTCGGGCAATATCGCGGTACATGGGGCCAAAGGCGCGCTGGAAGTCGAAGCCGGCAGCGGCGATATCACGCTCGCCGGCGTCCTGGCCAACCCGTGGACGGTTCGCACCGGCTCGGGCGATGTACAAATTGAGTTGCCGGCTCAGGCCAATTTCGAACTCGATGCCGCCACCAATTCCGGCGACCTGACCATCGATCGGCCGCTGGACCTCACCGTACAGGGCAATCTCAGCAAGGAGCACCACAACCTCCGCGGCACGGTGGGAAGCGGAGGCCCCGTGTTGGCCATCCACACCGGTTCGGGAGACATCCACATTCAATAACCTGGAAGTCAAGGGAGAGCGTATGAAAGCGCAAAAACAGTTCCGACCCGCCCTTTTGGTGGTTTTGGCCGCCTCATTGACCTGGGGACTGGTTTCCGTGGCTTCCGCCGCGGAACAGGGTTCCTTTCAACGCAAGTTGCAGGTGAGCGGCCCGGTCACCCTGGATGTCGTCACCGGCTCGGGAGACATCCAAATCCGCAACGGCGTTGCCGGCGAAGTACAAGTCATGGGCAGGATCCGCGTGTCCACGGACTGGTTTGGTGGCGGCAGCGACGCCCGGGACAAGGTCAAGCGCCTTGAAGCCAATCCCCCCATTCAACAAAGCGGCAACATCGTCCGCGTGGGCCATATCACGGACCCGTCCTTGCGCAGAAATATTTCCATCAGCTACGAGTTGGTAGTGCCGGCCGACACGCGCCTGCAGTCCCAGACCGGCTCCGGCGACCAGACCATTTCCGGCATCCAGGGACCGGTTGAAGTGCAAGCCGGATCGGGTAACGTGACCACCTCTGCCATCGGCGGGCCAGTGCAGGCCCAGACCGGCTCCGGCAATCTGACGCTGCACGACGTGCGCGGAAATGTGCGGGCGCGCGCCGGCAGCGGCGAAATTGAGGCGACCGCGATTGGCGGCGGCTTCGACGGCGAAAGCGGCAGCGGCAATGTCACTCTCACCCAGTCCGCGCCCGGATCGGTACGCGTTCATAGTGGTTCCGGCGACATGGAACTACGCGGCGTCCACGGTTCGCTGGAAGCCGAAACCGGTAGTGGACAACTTCACGCCGAAGGCCGCCCCTCGGGCGCGTGGAGATTGCGTAGCGGATCCGGGGACATCCACCTGAAATTGGCCACCGAGGCCGGCTTTGATCTCGATGCCAAGACCGGTTCCGGCGACATCTCGCTGGGTTCTCCCATCACCGTACAGGGCAACATCAGCCGCAAATCCGTGCAGGGCAAAGTGCGCGGCGGCGGCGTGCCGGTGGCGGTCGAGACCGGCTCGGGAGGAATTGAGATCGAGTAGGATGGCCGGGCTGAGAGATTGGCTTTAGGTCGCGGCACGGTTAGGCCACGCTGATCGGCTAATCCCCAAGGATGCTTTTCATGTTCCTCAAGGAAACCATCTCGCAAAGTTGGCAGGCGCTGATGCGGAACCGCCTGCGCTCGGTGCTGACCATGCTCGGCATCATGTGGGGGCTGGTTTCCGTGGTCATCCTGCTGGCCTACGGCCAGGGGTTGGGCGGGACGGTGCTCAACGCATTTCTCAGCATGGGAAACAACGTGCTAGTGCTGTGGCCGGGACAGACCAGCTTGCAGGCCGGAGGACAGCGCGCCGGCAAGCCCGTCAACTACAAATACGAGGATGTCGAGGCCATCCGCGACGAAGTGCCCATCGTACGCGGGGTGAGCGCCGAAGCCGACCGCGATTTCGGATTTAAGCTGGGTACGCGCGTGGTCTCCGTGCAGGTGCGCGGCGTGGAAATGCCGTACGGGGCCATGCGCCGCCTGGATGTCATAGAAGGCCGCTATTTCAATGAGAACGACTTCCTGGAGCATCATCGTGTAGTGATCCTGGGCAAGGATGCCAATCGGAAAATTTTTCAGGGAGCCCCTTCGGTGGGCCAGAACGTCAACCTGGGCGGCCTGGACTTCCAGGTCATTGGCATCCTGCGGGGAAAAATCCAGGATTCCATGTACAACGGCCCCGACAACGAAAACGCCTTCATTCCCTTTCAACTTTTTCGCGATCTCAAGAATGTCCGCGATCCCGACGTGATCGTCTTTCAACCTACCTCGCCCGAGCTCAACAAGAAAGCGCTGGCCGCGGTGCGCGAAGTCCTGGCCCGCCGCCACCACTTTGACCCCAAAGATGAAAAGGCGGCCCCGGTCTGGGACACCATCGAGGACCGCGCCATGATCAATGCTTTCTCCCTCGGCCTGCAGGCGGTGCTGGGACTGATCGGGGCGGTGACGCTCGGGGTCGGCGGCATCGGCGTGATGAATATCATGCTGGTATCGGTCACCGAGCGCACCCGTGAAATCGGCCTGCGCAAAGCTCTGGGGGCCAAGAGGCGCCAGGTGCTGGGACAATTTCTGCTGGAAGCCCTGGTCCTCACCTTTACCGGAGGCCTGATCGGCATTGCCGTCGCCATGCTGCTGGCCTGGGCCATCCCGCCCATGCCGCTATACAGCGAGTTCTACAAAACCAGCAACCATGAGGGCGACATCTTCCTGCGCGTCTCGACCTCGGTCATGCTAGCCTCGTTCGTCATTCTCTCCCTGGTGGGCATGGTTTCCGGATTTTTCCCCGCGCTCAAAGCCGCCCGCATGGACCCCGTGGAAGCCCTTCGCTACGAGTGAGATACAGGAAATCCCGCAAGCGCCACCCATTACCTCGGTGTCTTGACGGAGTGGCGGACGGCAGTTACTTTCGGAAGTTCAGGGGATTCCCTTTTTGCGAGGCGACCTTTGCCACAGCGGCCCATTATCACGCTGACCACCGATTTTGGCTGGAACGACCACTTTGTCGGCACCATGAAGGGTGTCATTCTCGATATCGTGCCCGATGCCGAAATCGTGGATATTTCCCATGCTGTACAGGCATTTGATGTACTGGATGGGGCCCTTACCATCGCCCAGGCTTATAGCTACTTTCCCCCGGCCACGGTTCACCTGGTCGTGGTGGACCCTGGCGTCGGCACCGCGCGCCGTCCGATTCTGGTGAGCAGCGAGCGCCACCACTTCGTGGCCCCCGACAACGGGGTGCTCTCGCTCATTTATGCCCGCGAAGAGCGCCTGCACGTGCGCCACATCACCTCGGAACACTATTTTCTGCAGCCGGTCAGCAATACCTTCCACGGCCGCGATATATTCGCGCCCTGCGCCGCTTATCTGGCCAAGCGCGTGGACTCCGATAAGTTCGGCGAAGAAATTATCGACTTCGTCCGCTTCCAGGCCCCGCGGCCCAAGCCCACCGACGCCAATACTATCCGCGGGGTCGTGCTGAAAGTAGACCGCTTCGGCAACCTGGTCACCAACATTACGCCCCAGGATGTGCCAGCCTTGTTCCAGGCTGATCCGCCGGCCTTCAAAATCACCGTGGGCAAGCGTGAGATTACCGAGATCCATCCCAACTATGCGGGAGGCGCGCCCAACGAAGTCTTCGCTATCCTGGGCAGCATGGGATATCTGGAGATTGCCGCCAACCGCGCCGCAGCGGCACAACTGACCAGCGCCGGCAAAGGCAGCGAAGTGAACATTTCTCTGCTGGGTGCGGCCGCGGCCGGCCAGGGACAATAAGCAGAAATACTAGGGATTCTTGGGCCGGGGATGGGCATAATGCTCCATCTCCGCCGTCCATTTCAGAAAGCGCCACAGGTTCTTACGTTCCCGCCAGCTGAATTCCCAGAACTCCAGAAAACCGATCTGCGTCATCTTCACCCCGCAGTAGGTCTCAATCCGCCACAGCAGATACGGACTGCGCCAGGGGGCCAAGCGATGGCCGCGGGTGGCGTTCCATAGGAATCGGAGGATATAGCGCATGTCTTGCCCTAGTATATCCGGCGCTGTCTATGCCGGGGATGCTGCGTGGTAAAATCGGCTTTCCTGACCCGGTATTTTTTCTTCCCATGCCCGATCCAACTGCCCGCCAGAAGGCTGAAGACCACTACTATGCCGCGCTCGACCTGTTCGCCGACGGCCATGGAGAAGCCGCCCTGGTGGAATACCAGAAGTCGCTCGACACCGATCCCAGCTTTACCGAAGCCATGCATGGCATGGCCCGCACCTTGCAAGACCTCAATCGCCTGGACGAAGCCATCGCGGTAGCCCAGCGCATCGCGGAAGTCGATCCCGATGATGTACTGGCCCACACCAGCCTCTCGGTCCTCTATCAAAAGAAAGGCATGATCCCGGAAGCCGAGGCCGAAGGCAACAAGGCCCGCGTCCTGGGCTGGAAGCAGCAGTTGAAGAAAGGCAGCTAGGGTCTTGGCCATCGGCTATTTGTAGTTAGCCATTGGCAGTTAGCCTCTAGCTCTCAAGGGCTAAAAGCGAACGGCCAATCTACAAGTCATACTTCTTCACCAGGTGCCGGAAGGAACGATAGGAAATCTTGAGCAAGTCGGCAGCGCGCGTCTGCACTCCGTTGGATTGCGCCAGGGCCGATTGCAAAAGCGATTTCTCGATGTCGGCCACGTATTTTTCCATGTCCACCCCCTCGGGCAGCACGCAGCCCGCGGGAATGGAAAGGCCGGGCCCGGCATAGGCGCCGACGCCGGCCGCCGCCGCCCGCGTCTTGGGCCGCTCCGCCGGCAGTTCCACTCGCAGTTCTTCGCTGCTCTCGAGCGCGACCGCTCGCTCCACCGTGTTTTCCAGCTGGCGCACGTTCCCCGGCCAGTCGTACAGATACAAAGTCTGGAGGCAGGCGGGATCGACCCGGGCAATGCTCTTCCCTGCCGCCGGCCCATATTTCTTCAGGAAGTGGTTGACCAGCAGCGGGATATCTTCGCGCCGGTCGCGCAGCGGTGGCACTTGCACGGGAATCACGCTCAGGCGGTAATACAAGTCTTCGCGAAAGGTCTCTTCCGCCACTTGCTTGTCGAGATCGCGATTGGTGGCGGCGATCACGCGCACATCAATGGGAATCTCGTTGGTCCCGCCCACCGGGCGCACGCAACGCTCCTGCAGCACGCGCAGCAGCTTGACCTGCATGGGGAGCGACATCTCGCCGATTTCGTCGAGGAAAATCGTGCCCTGATCAGCCACTTCGAAAAGTCCGCGTTTGTTCTGGTTGGCGCCGGTAAAGGCGCCCTTCACATAGCCGAACAACTCGCTCTCCAGCAAGGTCTCGGGGAAGGCCCCGCAGTTGATGGAGACAAAAGGCTCCGCCGCGCGTGGGGAGCAGACGTGCACCGCCCGCGCCACCAGCTCTTTTCCCGTGCCGCTTTCGCCGTAAATCAGAATCGTGCTCTGGGTGGAGGCCACGGTGCGAATGGTCTGCTTCAGCTTCTCCATGGCCGGACTGGCGCCCACGATATTGTCGAGTGAGTTGCGGGTGGCGGCATCGCGCTTGAAGGCAAAGTTCTGCCGGCTTAAGGCCATTTTCTCGATGGCGCGGGTGATGGCCAGCTTGATCTCGTCGACCAACCCCGGCGTCTTGCGGATATAGTCTGTGGCGCCCCCGGCTTTCACCGCTTTCACCGCCGCCTCATAGTCGTCGACTGCGGTAATCAGGATCACCGCCGAGTCAGGCGAGACCTGGTGGGCATAGCGCAGCACTTCGATGCCGTCAGTATGCGGCATCTTGATGTCGGTCACGATCACGTCGTAAATGGCGCCGTCCAGCTTGCGCTTGGCCATCTCGCCGGAATTCACCGTTTCGACTTTGTGGCCTTCGCGGCGCAAAGCGATGTCGAGCATCTCGCAAATCGATCGTTCATCGTCACACACGAGAATATTGCCCATACGACGTGCCTCCTTTCCCGGCCGTGGCCGCCATGCTTTGTTCCGCCGTTCCCGGCGCTACCGCCTCCGCTCCGCCCGCCCGGCGCAGGCGCAACACGAACTCGCTGCCCTGCCCCACCTTCGAGCGCGCCCACACCTTGCCGTCGTGCGCTTGCACAATCTGATACACAATGGCCAGCCCCAACCCCGTGCCTCCTTCAAAATGCGACTGGAATGGCTCGAATATCTTTTCCACCAGCTGCGGCGCGATCCCCGGGCCCGTATCGGCAAAGCTCACCTGCCACTCTTCTTCCATGGACAGCACCGTGACCACCAGCTGTCCGCCCTGGGGCATCGCTCGCACCGCGTTCTCACAGAAATTCCAGAACACCTGCTTGATCTTGTCGCCATCGGCCGACACCATGGCCTGCTTGGTGTGGTAGCGCCGCACCAGCTGGATACCGATGTTTTCCGCCGTGAGCCGGTGCTCCAGCAGGGTAAGGGTGTCCTCCAGCAGAGGCAGCAGATCGACCTGCGCCATCTGGTAGCGCTTGCTGCGGGAGTACGCCAGAAAATCCGTAATGATGGCGTTCAGGCGCTGCGATTCCCGGGTCACAATGTCCAGCAGCTTGCGGTGCTCGTCCCCCAGGTCCGGGACCCCGGAAAGCATGCTCACCGAGCCGGCGATGGAAGTAAGCGGATTGCGAATTTCATGGGCGATGGCCGAAGCCAGCCGGCCCACCGCCGCCAGACGGTCCTGCATGCGTACTTCCCGCTCCAGACGCCGCATCTCGGTCAGATCGTCAAGGGTGTACACATACCCCGCCACGCCCCCGCCGGGAATGGTCAGCGGCGAAACGATCACGCGAAACGTCTTGCGATAGCCATTGGGCAGCGTGGCCCGTACCTCTCCATGATTGCGTTCTCCGTCCAGATCAGGTAGCGGATCAGCAAAGATCTGCTGCATGGACTGCCCGTGCAGCGCCTCCGCGGTCGTGCCCAGCAGATTCACGGCTGCGGGATTGGCCAGCGTAATGTGGCCGTCGAGGCGGGTCGTGATCAGACCGCCGGTCATGCTCTCGATGATGTTTTCGTGCAGGGCCTGCAGGTTCTCCAACACCCCGCTGGTGTGCTTGAGCTTGACATCTACCTGGCGCAGTTTGGAGGCAAGCAGGGTGGCCAGATAAGCCACCGCCAGATAGGCCAGCAAGTTGACGATGATGATCGCCTGCAACGTGCTCAAGCCGGGATGGCTGGTGGAGTACGAAGGGATAATTTCAAAAAATGTCAGGTCGAGGATCGCGCCATACAAAATGAAGGCCAGAGCGGCGGTCAGGTAGGCCCAGGCCCGCGGCAGCAGAATGCAGGCCACGATGATGACCAGGGGATAGAGGAAATTCAGCGAACTGTCTACGCCACCCGTGGCATACACCACCAGCGTCACCAGCGCCAGGTCGGTCAGCACCTGCAACAGGGACTGGGAGCGGGTCTCCGTCCAGAAGGAGTGTAGGAGCAGATAAAAGATGGAGAACGCGTACCACAGCAGAATGGCGTTGATGAAAAAGCGCAGGGGCAGCGTGGTTGGGGTCAGGCGGGCAATCGCCAGCTCAATTCCCAACAGGAAGGTAAGGATGATAATGCGGACCTTGACCAACCACGCCAGCCATACCCGCTCGTCAAACATCGATTGCATGGTGATTCAGGTCCCTGCGGTATCGGTAATCTCCCGGCGGCCGCATCCGCCGCGGCCGGCCCTGGACTTGCGGTCCTTGTCCTGGTTATAGGCCCGGGCCGCGCCCTTGGGGGGCGCGGCCGCCCAGGCCCGGATCCACTGCCGGCTAGCCCGCCAGCTTGGCGATCATGGAGAACAGCGGCAGATACAATGCCACCACGATGCCGCCAATCATGACGCCCAGCAAGCCGATAATGATGGGCTCCAGCATGGCCAGCATATCTTTGGTCGCGGAGTCCACTTCGTCCTCATAGAAGTCGGCGATCTTCTGCAGCATGGCGTCCATGGCGCCGGTGGCTTCACCGACTCCAATCATCTGCGTCACCATGTTGGGAAACACGCCCGACTCGCGCAAGGGATCGACAATCGTGCGGCCTTCTTCGATGGCTTTGCGCACTTTCATCAGGGCCTCTTCCAACACCGCGTTGCCCGAAGTGCGGGCGGTGATGGCCAGACCTTCCAGAATCGGCACGCCCGAGGTAATCAACGTTCCCAGCGTCCGGGTGAAGCGCGCCACCGCGATCTTACGCAGCAACAGGCCCAATATCGGCAGCTTCAAGAGCGTGAGGTCGAAATAGTACCGGCCGCGGGGGTTCTTGCGGATTTGCTTGAACCCATAAACCAGGGCACCCATGCCCAGGAAGAAGAACCACCAGAACTGCCCGATGAAGTGGCTCAACCCGACCACAATCCGGGTGGGCAGCGGCAGGTCGACATTCAAGCCGGCGAACAGATTGGCGAAAATGGGCACCACCCACTTCAGCAGGGCGCCCACAATCAGGAAAGCCAGGGAGACCACGGCCACCGGGTAGATCAGGGCCGACTTCACCGCCGCCCGCAGTTTCACGGCCTTTTCCACATAGAGGGCCAGACGCTGCAAAATGATGTCGAGAATACCGCCGGTTTCGCCGGCCTCAATCATGTTGGTGGTGAGGTCGTCAAAGATGGTGGGATATTGCCGCATGGCGTTGGCCAGGGTGGCGCCCCCTTCCACGGTGCTGCGGACGCCGTTCAGCGTCTTCTGGAAGGTTTGGTTCTCCTGATTGGCGGCCAGAATCTCCAGGCACTGCACCAGGGGCAGGCCGGCGTCGATCATGACGGAGAACTGGCGGAAGAAGACGGCCACTTCCTTGGTCCCGACCTTTCCCGAGCCGAAGGTGGGCAGGGCGAATTCCTTGCCCTTTTGCCGCACCGAGCCGGGCGTGATCCGCTCCCGCCGCAGCTGGGAAAGCATCATCTCTTTGTTGGCCGCAGTCCGCTCCCCACTGATCTTTTCGCCGGACGCGTTCTTTCCCGAAAATGTAAAGACTGGCATGGTAAACCTCTCCTCGCTCGATTCCTCCCGGGACCGCAAGACCCCGGACTCCCATCTATTTGACCGCTCTCCCGCTTGCGCGGGAAGAATCCGTGCCTACCGTTTGGCGGGCGCCGCGCCCTTGGCCAAGGGTGCGTTGGCGCCACGATTCAAGAGCCCGGCGCCGCGATTGATCATTTCCTGCAGTTCATCCACATTGCTCGACCGGGCCAGGGCCGTTTCCAGCGTGATCTGTTTGTGGAAATAGTTGGTGGCCAGCGACTGGTTGAACGTCTGCATGCCGAACTTCTCCTGTCCGGACTGCATGGCCGAATAAATCTGGTGGATCTTGTCTTCGCGGATCAAGTTGCGCACCGCGGCATTGGGCACCAGGATTTCCATGCACATGGCGCGCCCCTTGCCGTCCGCCTTGGGCAACAAGCTTTGACACATGATGCCTTCCAGCACCAGGGAAAGCTGGGCGCGAATCTGCGGCTGCTGGTGGGCCGGGAAGACGTCGATAATACGGTTGATGGTCGAAGACGCCGAGTTGGTGTGCAGCGTCCCGAAGGTCAAGTGTCCGGTTTCCGCGATGCGCAGAGCCGATTCGATGGTTTCCAGATCGCGCATTTCGCCGATCAGCACCACGTCCGGGTCTTCACGCAGGGCGGCGCGCAGCGCGTCGGAAAAGCTTTTGGTGTCAGCGTGCAATTCCCGCTGATTGACCACGCAATTCTTGTTCATGTGGACGAATTCGATGGGGTCCTCAATGGTCAGAATGTGGTCATGCCGTTCGCTGTTGATCTTGTCAATCATGGAGGCCAGCGTGGTGGACTTGCCGGAACCGGTAGGACCGGTCACCAGCACCAGGCCGCGCGGCTTGTCGCACAATTTGGCCACCACTGGGGGCAGCCCCAGCTGGTTGAACGATTTGATCTCAAAGGGAATCACGCGGAAAACCGCCGACGTGGCCCCGCGCTGGTTGAACACGTTGGCGCGGAAACGGGCCAGACCCTTGAGGCCGAACGAAAAATCGAGCTCGAAGTTTTCTTCGAAACGGTGCTTCTGCGAGTCGGTCATCACGCTGTAGGCCAACTGCTTGGTCTCGGCCGGCGTCAACTGCGGCAGGTCGAGCGGCACCAGATGTCCGTGCACGCGGATTTGCGGCGGCGAGTTGGTGGTGATGTGTAAGTCGCTACCGGACATCTCCAGCATGCGTTTCAATAAGTCGCTTAAAGCGAGAGCCATAGTCTTTTCACCCTTGGATAAACTTGTTTCCAGCCCTTCCTAAACTCAATGGATGGTTTCCCGCGCCACTTCTTCCAGCGTGGTCATACCCAGACCCACTTTGATCAGCCCGCTGCGGCGCAGCGTGATCATGCCCCGCTCGATGGCCTTCTTCTTCAACTCGAGTGAAGACGCGCCCACCAGCACCAGTTCCCGGATCTCGTCGTCCACTTCCATGACCTCGTAGAGGCCGGTGCGGCCTTTGTAGCCAGTGTTATTGCACACTCCGCACCCCTTGCCTTTCTGGATCTTGATCGTCTTGGCCTCTTCCGGGCTGTAGCCTTCCTCGACCAGCGTCTGATAGGGCACTTCCACCACTTCGGCACACTCCTTGCAAATGCGCCGCACCAGGCGCTGGGCACAGATCAGGTGTACCGAGGTCGCCACCAGGAACGGCTCAATGCCCATGTTCATGAGACGGGTAATGGTTTCGGGGGCGCCGTTGGTGTGCAGCGTGGACAACACCAGGTGGCCGGTCAAGGCGGCTTTGATGGCGATTTCCGCGGTTTCGAAGTCGCGGATTTCGCCCACCAGGATGATGTTGGGGTCCTGCCGCAGGAAAGCGCGCAGCGCCGCCGCGAAGTTCAGCCCAATCTGTTCTTTCATCTGCACCTGGTTGACGCCGCCCAGCTGAAATTCCACCGGATCTTCCGCGGTCATGATGTTGGTGTCGGGCGTGTTCAGGCGCGAGATAGAGGAATACAGCGTGTTGGTTTTTCCCGAACCCGTCGGTCCGGTGACCAGCACCATGCCGTAGGGTTTTAAAATTGCTTTCTCGAATTTGACCAGCGATTCCGGCTCGAAACCCAGCTTGGTCATGTCCAGGCGCAGGTTCTCTTTGTCGAGCAAGCGCAGCACGATCTTTTCGCCCCACAAGGTAGGCAAAGTGCTGACGCGGAAGTCGAGTTGCTTCTTGCGTCCGCCGATGGCCATCTTCAGCATGATGCGGCCGTCCTGGGGCAGGCGCTTTTCGCTGATGTCCAGCTTGGACATGATCTTGAGGCGGGAGGTGATGGCGTCTTTCAGCTTCAGCGGCGGCGACATGATGGACTGCAATACGCCGTCAATACGAAAGCGCACCCGGAACTCTTTTTCGTAAGGCTCCATGTGAATATCGCTGGCCCCCCGCTTGACCGCGTCGGTCAATACCAGGTTCACCAGCTTCACGATGGGAGCTTCATCGGCCGCCTTCTCCAGGTCAGCCAATTCCATTTCCGATTCTTCCGATTGCAGTTCGACATCGGCTTCTTCCATGCCGGTCATCGACTGCATCACCTGCTCCAGGTCTTCTTCCTGGTTGGTGCCGTAGGCCTTCTCAATGCCCTCGAGAATCGAGCTCTCGGAAGCCACCACCGGCTCGATATTGAAGCCGGTCATGAACTTGATATCGTCCATGGCGAAAACGTTGGTGGGGTCCACCATGGCGATGGTGAGCGAGGCCCCTACCCGGCTCAGAGGCAGAATCTGGTAGCGTTTCGCCGTTTCGTAAGGAATGAGTTTGACGACGGCGGCATCAATTTCAAAGTAGGCAAGATTAATGGCGGGGACACCATACTGCCGGGAGAGGAAGTTGGTCACATCCTCGTCCGACAGGAAGCCCAGCTTGACCAGGGCAGAGCCCAAGCGGCAGTTGGACTCCTTCTGCACCTTCTGCGCCTGCTCCAACTGCTCGTGGGTGATCACCTTCTCTTTAATGAGAAGGTCGCCCAGCCGTTGAGACATACCTCGATCTCCTATCTAAACCGACAGAGAAAAACCGCTAATCCCGTTGATGGGCGCAAAATCGTTCCGCCGCTGCTCGGGGAATAGCGGCACATTTCGCGTTGACAGAAATTGTCACCGCAGACGCGTTACTGCACCAGTAACTTAAGTACCTGACCGGAATGGAATGAGTTAGGCGGCCCGGGAGCCCATGAGTGCAAGCCGCGCCAGTACGCTGTTTTCGCGGAAAATTCGATTTCCTACCGCTTTGCGGACATGCACTTCGGTAATCCCGGCGCTCCGCCCCAACTCTCCTCAGCAGCCCCGCCAGGGAGCAAGAATCCAGTTTTTCCCGCCGTGTTGTCCCAAGACCGGACAAAAAACGCCATTCCCACTCCGCCCCAGCCTGCCGGCCTGCCCCCCACAAATTCGGCTTATAATGAGGCCACGTTTACTCGAACCTTCGGGCATCCCGGGGCCCGCGCATGGGATCAACACCAACGCCAACTCGCTCTTCGGAAGAAATTTCCCGCCGCAAGAAGGTGATTTACTTCACCGCCAGCGGCGCGTTTCTGCTCCTGGCGGCCATCGTCTCCCAAACATCTTTCGATCCCCTGTTTCCCAATCCCGATACCAACCAGCAGATCGCCTTTCTGGCCGCGCTCTCGGCCGTCATCTTCCTGCTGTTCGTAGCCCTCACCGTGGTGCTGGCGCGCAATCTGCTGAAGTTGTTCGCGGAACGCCGGGTCGGCGTGTTGGGCTCCAAGTTCCGCACCCGCGTGGTGGTGGCCGGCCTGCTGTTGTCCTTCCTGCCGGTCATCGTGATGTTTTGGTATGCCTATGGGCTGATGAACCATTCCATCGATAAATGGTTTTCCCGCCCGGTGGAAGAGGTGCGCGAAGATACCGCGGCCATGTCTTCGTTGCTGAGCACCTATGCCTATCAGAATGCGCAGTCAGAGGCCTTCGCCATCGCCTCCGCTCCCGACACCCGCTATGCCTTCGAAGGCCACAGTTTCACCAACGTGATGGCCGAATTTCGCCGGCATGAGGCCACCCTGCAGGGCGGTTTTGTCATTGCCGTGGTAGAGGGCAATGCCGAGGCCAGTTTTGGCATGCCGGTGGCATGGCCGGTGCTTAAGGCCCTGCTTCCCCGGGAAATGCCGGCTCCCGATGTTCCCGTGCGCTTCACCCTGAACCAGGCCGAATACATCCTGGGCCGCTCTCCCGTGGGGGAGCATGGCTCCATTCTGGTCGCCATGCCCTTGCCGCAAAAGTATTCCGAAACCGTGCGCCAGCTGGAGGCCAGCCAGAAGCGCTACTTTGCCCTGGCAGCGCAGCGCCGCGTGGTGCGCCAGACCTACATGGGATTTCTCATGTTGCTCACGGTGCTGGTGCTCTTCGCTACCACCTGGCTGGCCTTGTTCCTCTCCAAGCTGGTGATGCGCCCGGTGGCCGCCCTGGCTGAAGCCACCCAGGAAATCTCCCGCGGCCGCTTCGACCATCGCGTGGAAATCCGCGCCGCCGACGAACTGGGCGATCTGGTCCACTCCTTCAATCGCATGGCGGAGGAACTGGAAGCCAGCCGCCGCCAGATTGAATCTTCCAGCCGCGAACTACAGCTTGCCAATACTGCGCTCGAACAGCGCCGGCGTCACATTGAGACCATCCTGGAGAGCATCCCCACCGGCGTGCTCTCTCTGGACGCCAATCGCAAAATCCGCCACGTCAACCATGCTCTGCTCCGCCTACTGCACCCCGTGGGAGGAGAAAACGGCCAGCCCTCGGCTTGGACGGGAGCGCCGTTGAGCAGCGTCGTTTCCGAAGAAGTGGTGGAGGACCTGGAACCCTTGTTCCGGCGCGCCGACCGCATGGGCGCCACCACCACCCAGATGGAGATCGCCGCGCAGCGCACCCAGCTCAATACCGCCGTGACCGTCGCCACCCTGGAGCATGGGGGCGACAAGCTGGGATACGTGGTGGTCTTTGAAGACCTTTCCGACCTGTTGAAGGCGCAGAAGCAGGCTGCCTGGCGGGAAGTGGCGCGCCGGGTGGCGCATGAGATCAAAAATCCGCTGACTCCCATCGCCTTGTCCGCTGAGCGCATTCGCCGCCATCTGGAGCGCGGCTTGTCCCCCGATGCAACTTCCCTGAACACGCTGCGCGGTTGTGCCGAGACCATCACGGCTTCGGTCGAGACCCTGCGCACGCTGGTGGATGAGTTTTCCACTCTGGCCCGTTTTCCCAGCGCCAAGCCCCAGCCCTCCAACGTGAATGCCATCATCGAAAGCACGCTGGCCATGTTCAACGGGCGGCTCGAGGACATCCAGGTCCATACCTTCCTGGCCCCGGGTTTGCCCAAGGTCATGGCGGATCCCGAGGCCCTGAAGCGGGCCCTGGCCAATCTGGTGGACAACGCCGCCGAAGCCATGCACGGCGCCATGTTGCGGGAAATGCAGATCGCCACCGCCCTGCTGCCCGACCGCGAGTCGATCGAAATCACGGTCGCCGATAGCGGACACGGGGTCACCCAGGAACTGAAAGAGCGCCTCTTCCTGCCCTACTTTTCCACGAAAAAGCGGGGTACCGGCCTGGGCCTGGCCATCGTCAGCCGTATTATTGAAGAGCACCACGGCTCCATTCGCGTGGAAGAAAACAAGCCCGTCGGCTCGCGCTTTATTGTCGAGCTGCCGGTGGCCGTGGAATCCGTGAAGGCCTCACCCCAGCATGCATAACATTCTCGTGGTGGACGACGAAGCCAGCATCCTGCAATCTTTGCGGGGCGTGCTGGAAGACGAAGGCTACAAGGTATGGACCACCGCCAGCGGCGAGGACTGCCTGCAGCAATTGCAGCAGCAAATCTTTGATCTGGTCCTGCTCGACGTGTGGCTGCCGGGCAAAGACGGGCTGGAGGTGCTGGAAGAAATTCGCCGCCAGGAAGGCGCCCCGGAAGTCATCATGATCTCCGGCCACGGCACCATCGAGACCGCAGTGCGCGCCACCAAACTGGGCGCTTACGACTTCCTGGAAAAGCCGCTATCCATCGATAAGACCCTGACCCTGGTCAAGCACGCCATCGATTCCCACCGCCTGCGTCAGGAGAACCGCGAACTCAAGCGGCAACTCGCGCCCAAGAACGTGATTGTCGGCGAGAGCGTGCCCATGAAGGCCCTGCGCCAGCAAATCCAGATCATGGCCCCCACCACCGGGCGAGTGCTGATCTACGGCGAATCCGGCACCGGCAAGGAGCTGGTGGCCCAGGCCATCCATGCCCAGAGCCTGCGCAAGGACGAAATGTTCGTCGAGGTCAATTGCGCGGCCATTCCGGAAGACCTGATCGAAAGCGAGCTCTTCGGCCACCGCAAGGGTTCCTTGCCCGCCGCTACCGCCGACAAAGAAGGGCGCTTCCTCAAAGCCAATGGGGGCACGCTGTTCCTCGATGAAGTCGGCGACATGAGCCTGAAGACCCAGGCCAAAGTGCTGCGCACGCTCGATGAACAACGGTTTATTCCGGTCGGCGGCGACAATGAACTCACCGTCGATGTCCGGGTCATCGCCTCCACCAACAAGGACCTGGAGGAGGAAATCTCCAAGGGCAACTTCCGCGAAGACTTGTTCTACCGGCTGAACGTCATTCCCTTCTACGTGCCGCCCTTACGCGAGCGCAAGGAAGACGTCCCTATGCTGGCCAAGCATTTTCTCAAAGAATTTTCCGCCGCCTATGGACGCCGTCCGCGCGAGATCACCGACGATGCCATTGAGAGCCTCATGCGCTATTCCTGGCCGGGCAATGTTCGCGAGTTGCGCAACGTGATGGAACGCATCGTCATCATGCACCCCACCACCACCCGCTTTGACCGCAAGCAACTGCCGCCGCTCATCCATCGCGAGGGAAGCCGCCGCGTGGGCACGGAGTTCTCCACCCTGCACCAGGCGCGCGACGCCTACGAGCGCGACTATATCCTGAAAAAACTGGACGAGAACCACGGCAACATCAGCCGCACCGCGGAGGTGCTGGGCCTGGAACGCAGCCACTTGTATCGCAAGATGAAAACTTTGGGAATTGCCGTGAAGGAGTAAATCAATACCCGCGAATCAGCGCTTGATCATGTGGATTTCCGTGCCGTTCTTCAGGAACTTCACTTCATCCATCAACTGGTTGATCAAATAAATCCCGCGCCCATGGTTGGAATAAACATTCTCGCCCACCACTGGACTGGGCAGGGTGGCGGGATCGAACCCGGCGCCGGGATCGCGCACGACAATCACCACGCCGCGCGTTTCGTCGCACGCCACATTGCATTCGATCAACTGGGAAGGGTCGGATTTGGCGCCGTGGATAATGGCATTGGCCAGGGCCTCGGAGAGTGCCAGCTGGATGGAGTCTTCCTTTCCCTCGGCACACTTCATCTCCGTCACCAGGTGCATGATTCCCTGCACCACGCCATCGACAGCACTTTTATCTGCAGCTAGTGTGACACTTAGCTTCAGGATCAATTGATCAGCCTCGAATTCACAGGTCGGGACGCGGGCAACCACGGGCACGTCCTCCCAAAAGTGCTACTCTCAGAATTCTAATTGGCCCACTGGAAAAGCGGCAATATGCCCAAGGTTACTCTCCCCCCGGCCGGGTCGGCCCCCCGGTCAACTGCTGCAGTTGCCGCCGCCAGTCCAGATCTTCCACAAAATGCTGCGATTCCCGCCAGTGGGGGTGGACCTTTACAAAGAGCTGCAAAAACACCTTGGTGCCCAGCATCTTTTCCATTTGCAGACGTGCCGCGGTGCCAATCTTCTTGAGCATCTGGCCGCGTTTACCCACCAGAATGGCTTTCTGCCCTTCGCGCTCGCAATAAATGAGCGCGGAAATTCGGGTCAGGCGCTCGCCCTCTTCAAACTCCTCCACCACCACCGTGGTGGCATAAGGAATCTCCTCTTCGGTGGCCAGCAGAACCTGTTCCCGCACCACCTCGGCCACCATAAAGCGGGCGGGCTGGTCGGTGATCTGGTCTTCGGGGAAATACTGCGGTCCCTTGGGCAGGGCCCGTAAAATCTCCTTCAACACCACGTCCAGCCCTTCCCGGGTACGCGCCGAGAACGGAATCACCTGCTGGAAGTCATGCCGTCCGCGGTAGTGCTCAATCCTCGGCAGCAGGGACTCCTTCTTGCTGCGCAACAGATCGATCTTGTTCAGCAGCAAAAACGCCGGCGTGGCAGCGCGCTTCAACATCTGCAAGGCAAATTCATCCTCGGGGGCAAGCTTTTTGGCCACGTCGGCGATCAGCAACACCAGGTCGCAGCCCTCCAGCGCCTCCTGCACCTCCGTCATCATCTTGCGTCCCAGCGAGCTGTCCGGCTTATGCACCCCCGGAGTGTCGATCAGCACCACCTGTCCGGCCGGCTTTCCTTTGGGTCCCGGAACATGCAGAACGCCCAGAATGCGGTTGCGCGTGGTTTGCGGCTTAGGGCTGATAATGGCGACTTTCTCGCCTACCAGGGCATTCAGCAGGGTGGACTTGCCCGCGTTGGGGCGGCCCAGAATACAGACAAATCCAGAGTGAAAGGAAGGCATGTGCTAGAGACTATATCAATTTCATCTGCCGCGACGGGGCGGTGGAAATACGTACCCGCTCCACCCGGCGCTCGGTGGATTCCAGGACCTCGAAGCGCAGCCCGTCTTCCTCCACCACTTCGCCCTTGCGGGGAATGCGTCCGGCCAATTCGCTAACCAGCCCGGCGACGGTGGCCGCTTCCTTTTCCTCGGGACGAATGCCAAAAAGCTCTCCCAGGCGGTCCACATCCATGTTTCCGGGCACGATGTAAGAGTGCTCATTCTCTCGGACAATCTGCGGCTTCTCGTGCTCGTCGCCGATTTCGCCCACAATTTCTTCCACCAGGTCCTCAATCGTGACCAGCCCGGCGACCCCGCCGTATTCGTCGACCACAATCGCCAGGCGCAGGTTACTTTTCTGCATTTCGCGCAGCAGGTCCGAGCCCAGCTTGGTCTCGGGCACAAAGGAAACGTCGGTCCGCATCAGGGTATCGACAGTGCGCGTGGTGGCCTCGCTGTCGGCCACCTGCAGCACGTCCTTGGCATGCACGATGCCCACAATGTTGTGGATCGTCCCATCAAATACCGGCACCCGCGAGTAGGGCTTCACCCGCAGCAGTTCGATGAATTGTTCCACCGTGGTATTGGTGGGCACGGCCACAATTTCCGGGCGCGGCTTCATGGCATCGTGCACCGTCTTGCCCCCGAACTCCACCACCGACTGGATCAGGTCCCGGTTGGAGCCATCCAGAATGCCCTCTTCCCGCCCCGCCTCAATCAGGGCATCCACCGCTTCCGCCTGGGTCTCCACCTCTTCGTCGGAGTTCTCCTTGGTCAGGGAAGTCACCGATTGCAGGAATCCGAGGACCAGCGTGACCGGCAAGACGAGGTAAATTAGGATACGCAGCAGCAAGGTCCAGCGGGCCAGCCAAAGGCCGCGCGTGCGCGAGAAAAAAACGTAAGGCAGGAAGCGGTTAAAGATCAACACGATCAGAATGACGCTGAGCACCCCCTGCAGCGCCTCATAGATCGTCCAATCCGGCAGGCGAAAGACCGCGAAGCCGACAAACAAGGAGATGGTCGCCGTGGTCAGCTGGGTGAGAATGGCGAGAGAAAGCGCTGCCCGCGGCCGTCCCATGCGCAGGCGGGGTTCCACCCGCTGCTCGAAAGCCTCGATATTGTCCTGGAACTCGCGTGACAGAAACCGCCCAATTTCCGTATATAGGCGGTCGACATACGAAACCAGCGTCAGGATACCAAACAGCAGCAGTAACGAAACTGCGATGGCATAGTTCATCGGGTTGGTCGGGTACGAGGACTTCGCTTCATGGTTGCTGAGGAAATGCGCGCCCCGTGTCTCTCAATCAATCCTACCGGCAACCCCAGTTCGCGGCGCAAGGCGGCTTCCCGCCGCCCCATCTCTCCCTGGTCCGATTCATGATCGTAGCCCGCCAGGTGCAGGATGCCGTGCAATACCAGAACCTTAATCTCTACCGCCGGGCTATGTCCCAGCTGGCGCGCGTTGCGCCCCGCGATTTCAGCCGAGATGGCAATGTCCCCGGCCAGGCCGCCCATGTTCCCTTCAGCTGGAAACGAAAGCACATCGGTGGGCCGGTCTTTGCCGCGAAAGCGCCGGTTCAGGCTGCGCATCTCACGGTTGCCGGTCACCAGCAGGCTGACCTGCTCTTTAAGCCCCGCCGCCCGCGCCGCCTTTTTTACAAAACGCGACAGGGCCGCTTGGCTCAGTCCGGCCACGGATTTTCGCAAAATCACCACCAACCATGGCCCCGCGATCTCCCTCGGCGGGAAAAATAAACAGGAGGGGCACGCTCCCCCCTCCTGCCAATGCTTCTCTATTGTTGCACGTGCTCTTCGCCGGGGGAAGCGGGTCTCGCGGCCCCCCCATTTTCCAGGCTCCCCGGCCCGCTGCGCTGCTCCAGCAACGACATCTGCTCGGCCACTTTGGCCTTGTGATCGTCGTAGGCGCGGATAATGCGTTGCACCAGGTGGTGGCGCACCACGTCGTTCTCGTCAAAGTACACGAAAGCCAGACCATGCACGCCCTTGAGGATCTCGATCGCCTCCAGCAAGCCACTGCGCCGGGCATTGGGCAGATCAATCTGGGTCACGTCCCCAGTAATCACCGCCTTCGAATTAAAACCCAGGCGGGTGACAAACATCTTCATCTGTTCGGAAGTCGTGTTTTGCGCCTCGTCCAGAATGACGAAGGAATCATTCAAGGTCCGCCCCCGCATGAAGGCGATGGGCGCAATCTCAATGATGTTCTTCTCCAGAAAACGGTCTACCTTCTCCGGATCGAGCATGTCGTATAAGGCGTCGTAGAGCGGCCGCAGGTAGGGATCAATCTTGTCCTGCAAAGTCCCGGGCAGGAAGCCCAGGCGTTCGCCCGCCTCGACCGCTGGCCGGGCCAGGATAATGCGGTTGACTCGCTTCGCCAGGAGCGCGGAGATCGCCATGGCGACCGCCAGATACGTCTTGCCGGTCCCGGCCGGGCCGATGCCGAACACCATGTCGTGCTCTTCAATGGCCTCCAGGTAGCTCCGCTGATTCACGCTTTTCGGCTGTACCATGCGCCCCCCGCGAAAAGAACGCTGCCGCCCGGCCTCCGCCAGACCCCGCAACGTGGCTTTGGGGTCGGCCACCAGCACGCGCAGCATGCTGTTCAGATCGCCGTTGCTGAAGCTATGGCCCGAGCGCTGCAGATGCTGGTAGTCGGAAAAGACCTGCTCGGCACGGTTTACGTCGGCCTGGGCCCCCTCCAAATCAATGGCATTCGAGCGGAGGTCGATGGCCACATTCAAACCATCTTCTAAAACCCGCAGATTCTCGTCCCGGGTTCCAAAGAGGGTCTCGATATTGGGGCTGATTGCAATGCTTTTTTTCATTCAGTCTCGACAGAACGGTGGGAAGCCTCGTCATGCTCCGCGGACGGCGCGGAGAAAACCATCCATAGGCCGCGCTCGCGTGAGCGCAAGCAGGCGCAGTTGTCGTTGGAGGTGAATGCCCCGGCGGAATGCTCGCTCAACGTGCAAGCAACAACCATTGGCAATAAGACTACGCTGGGAGGATTTCCCCGTCAATGGCAAGCCGGGACGGGTTCTTCCGCCCCTTGGTCCCTACTTCTTTCCCCAATACAGCCCGGCAATTCCGAAGGTGTAGGGTGTCCAGGAGACTTCGCGAAAACCGGCCCGGCGCATGCGTTCCAACATCTCCTGCGGCTCGGGAAAACGTTCCACCGACGCCGGTAGATAGGCATAGGGCCCCTTGACCCCCGAGATCATGGTGCCGATGGCCGGCAGTACCTTTTTGAAGTAGACGCGATACACCTTGCCGATCACGCCGCGCGGCTCGCCAAAATCGAGAATGCCACACTCTCCCTGGGAACGAAGCACGCGGGCAATCTCACGCAGCCCGGCGTCATAGTCCGCCAGATTGCGAAAGCCGAACGCCGAGGTCACCAGGTCAAAGTGCCCCTCCGGGAAGGGCAGGTTCAACGCATCCGCCTCCACCCAGCGCAGATCGGTACCCGCCGACTTTTGGCTGGCCCGCTGCAGCATGGCATGGGAAAAGTCCGCGCCTAGAATATGCGGGGCGGCTTTGCCAGCGCGGCGGCGTAAGGCAAAGGTCATGTCTCCCGTGCCACAGCACAGGTCCAGAACATTGGCCTGGGGACGACGCAGGATGTGGGTAAACGTCCGGGAGGCCCGCCGCCACCACATGCGGTCCACGTTGCAGGACAGCACATGGTTCAGCAGGTCATAGCGCGGCGCAATCGAGGAAAACATCTCGCGTACCGCGCGCGAAGCCGAGTCACGGTCCCGCGCCCCTTCCGGCGAAGCTCCCACCACCGCGGATTTTCCAGGTGAACTCACGTCAATCTTTCCTTGGCCTCGAATTCCGGGAAGCTTACTAGGCCTGCAAGGCCTCGACGGCACGCAATACTACTGCTTCGGGGACATCATTCACCACCTCGACCTTACCGACTTCCGTGGGCAACACGAAGTGGACGACCCCGTCCCGGGTCTTTTTGTCGGATTGCAATCGGCGCAGGATGCTTTTGCTGCGCACCGCGACTTCCGGCAACGGCCCAAGATTGTGCACCGCCTGCTGGATACGCTGGGCCGCCGCCCCGTCCAGCTTGCCGATCTCGGCGGCAATCTGGGCGGCGGCAATCATGCCCCAGGCCACCGCTTCGCCATGGAGAAAATGCTTATAAGCGGTTTCCGCCTCCAGCGCATGGCCAATCGTGTGGCCGAAATTCAGCACCCGGCGCAGCCCGTTCTCGCGCTCATCGGCCGAGACCACCTCCGCTTTCAGACGGACGGATTCTGCAATGGCGTATTCCAGCCGGCCGGCATCGCGGCGCAATTTCCGGACATCTACGTCCGCCAGATCGGCAAAAAGCTGCGGCTTCCCGATCACGCCACACTTCAGCGCCTCATACAAGCCGGCGCGGAATTCGCGCTCCGGCAGCGTGGAGAGCACGGCGGGATCGATCAGCACCGCGCGCGGCTGATGGAAAATCCCAATCAGGTTCTTCCCTGCCTTCAGATTGGCGCCGGTCTTGCCCCCAATCGAGGCGTCCACCTGGGCCAGCACCGTGGTGGGAATCTGCACCACATCCACGCCGCGCATGTAGATGGAAGCGAGAAATCCACCCAGATCGCCCACAATGCCGCCGCCAAAAGCCAGCACCGTGGCGTTGCGGTCGGCGCCCAGGCCCACCATCTTTTCCGCCAGTCCTTCCACGGTGGCCATGCGCTTGAAGCGCTCGCCGTCGCGTATTTCGAGAAATGCGCTGTCAAAGCCCGCAGCGGTAAGCGAGGTTTGCAGCTTCTTGCCCCACTTCTTTCGTACCGGCGCGACGGTCACGATAAACAGCTTGCGCCGCTCGCCCAGCAGGTCACGCAAAATGCTGCCCGCGCGCAGCAGCAGGCCGTTTTCGATCATGGCCTGATAGGAGCGTTGGGGCGTGTTCACGGTAGCTCGAATCATGCCTACTCATCATAACCGAATCGCCGACGCCATCACTTTCCTCTGTCATTCTGAGCACAGAGAGACTCGGCACAGCGAAGGCTTTCAAGTCGAAGAATCCCTACCCCCCAGCGTGATACCATTTTTTCAACATGAATTGCGCCCCATCGGAAGCGGACTTTGTGGTCATTGGCGCGGGAGTTGCGGGGCTGCGCGCCGCCGTGGAACTGGCCGTCGCCGGCCGGGTCGTGGTGCTGGCCAAACGCGAGGTCACCGACTCCGCCACCCACTATGCCCAGGGCGGCATTGCCGCCGCGCTGAGCGACGAAGATGAAATCGGCCTCCATCTGCAGGACACGCTCAATGCCGGCGACGGGTTGTGCAATCCAGAATCCGTCAAGGTGCTGGTGGAGGAAGGTCCGGAGCGCATCGACGAACTGATTCAGTGGGGCACCGCCTTCGACCGTGACGGCACCAAACTCGCCTTTGGGCGCGAAGGCGCGCACAGCCGCAATCGCATTCTGCATGCTCACGGCGACTCCACCGGCCGCGAGATTCTGCGCGCCCTCTACGCCAAAAGCAAGACCCTGGCCAATATTTCCGTCTGCGAATTCGAATTCTCCACCCGTCTGCACGTGGAGAACGGCCGCGTCTGTGGCGTACACGTCATCGGCGCCCAAGGCCAGCCCCAGCACATCTCCGCTTCGGCGGTGCTATTAGCTTCGGGCGGGGTGGGACAGCTATACCGCAATACCACCAATCCCGGCGTGGCCACCGGGGATGGCGTCGCCATGGCCTTCCGCGCCGGCGCCGAGATCAGCGACATGGAGTTTATCCAGTTTCACCCCACCGCGCTTTACCTGAAGAAAGCGCCGCGCTTCCTCCTTTCCGAAGCTCTGCGTGGCGAGGGCGCCTATCTGCGCAACGGCGAGATGCACCGCTTCATGCCCAAATATCATCCTATGGCGGAACTCGCCCCTCGCGATGTCGTCTCGCGCGCCATCATGCATGAGCTGGAAGTCAGCCGCATGAAAGATCCCCTGGTTTATCTCGACCTTACCCACCTCGATCCGGAACACATCAAGACGCGCTTTCCGCGGATCTACCGCACCTGCCTGGAATTCAACATCGACATCACCACCGAGTTGATTCCGATTCGCCCAGCGGCGCATTACACCATGGGCGGGGTGCGCACCGGCCTGGATGCCCGCACTTCCCTTCCCGGTCTGTATGCCGCGGGCGAAGCCGCCTGTACCGGCGTGCATGGCGCCAATCGATTGGCCAGCAACTCGCTGCTCGAAGGCCTGGTATTTGGCGCGCGCGCCGGCATCGCAATGCGGGAGGAGTTAGGCCAGGGACCCCGGCAGGGCTCTACCGGACCGGGCTCCGCTGCCTCCGGCCCGGGGGACACGGCGACCGAAGCCGTCGTCGGCGAAATTCAGGATCTGATGTGGCAAAACGTCGGCATCGTTCGCACCGGAAGTGGCCTAAAACAAGCAGTTCAGCGCTTGCAGGAAATCACCCCGAAGGTGGCCCAGCCTTCTTCACGACGGGCCTGGGAGGCCGCCAATCTGCATACGGCCGGACTGCTGGTCGCCCGCTCCGCCCTGGCGCGCGAAGAGAGCCGCGGCGCCCACTACCGCACCGACTTCCCTACCCACAATGACGCGAAGTTCCTCAAGCACTCAGTAGCCCAGGGAGAAAGTATCCGCTTCGCCTGAAGCCAGAGCTTTCCACGCCAGAGTTCACAGAGAAAGCAAAACCTTAAACCGCGGAGTTCGCAGAGCACACAGAGAAAGACCTCCTAAGTTTTTTCTGGATGACTTTGGAACATCTCTGCCATCTCTGCGCGATCTCAGCGCTCTCTGCGATGTAAGATTCCTAAAAGCAAAACCTAAACTGCAGCGCTCACAGAGCGAAGGCTTCCGGGCCTTATCGATGAGATCTTCCCTACGCGGTCTGCTTCTTGGGATGCAACACCGAAGCCAGCACGGAGATGGTCAGCACCCCCGCTACCACCCCTAAAGCCAGCGCCGTCGGCATGTCGTAATAATGCGAAATCAGCATCTTGACCCCGACAAACATCAGCACAATGGAGAGCCCATAGTGCAGGTAGTGGAACAGGTCCATCATCCCGGCCAGCGCGAAATACATGGAACGCAGCCCCAGAATGGCGAAGACGTTGGAGGTGTACACAATAAAAGCGTCGAGTGTAATGGAGAGGATGGCGGGAATGGAATCGACCGCGAACAGCAAGTCCGTGGTCTCCACCACCAACAGCACAATGAACAGCGGCGTCGCGTAGAGTCCAGGCTTGCGAATGAAAAACCGGTCGCCGTGATACTCGTGGGTCACCGGCACAAACTTGCGAAACAGGCGCAGGATGGGATTCTTCTCGGGATTGACCTCTGCATTCTCCTGGCGGAACAATTTGGCCCCGCTATACACCAGCAGCGCCCCGAACACATAGACGATCCAGTGAAACTTCCGGATGAGCCCCACGCCGGCCAGAATGAACAAGGCGCGCATCACCAGCGCGCCCACAATCCCCCAGAACAAGACTTTGTGCTGGTGGATGGACGGCACCTTGAAATAGCGGAAGATCAGCAGAAAGACAAAGAGATTGTCCACGCTAAGCGAGAGCTCAATGACGTAGCCGGTGACAAACTCGAGAGTCGCTCCGCGTCCGTGCCAGAAATAAACCACGACCGCGAAGGCGGCCGCCAGAGCGATCCAGACCAGGCTCCAGACGGCGGCTTCGCGAAATTTCACCGTATGCGGGCGCCGGTTCAGGACCCCTAAATCCAGCGCCAGCATGGCGATGACAAAAAGATTGAAACATACCCAGAAAAGTATCAAGCAGGCCGCCCCTATGAAATTGCTCTCCCCGGCGACAACCGGTTCCCCGCTCTACCGCTCTCCGGGCAAAGCATGATCACAAAATATCTAAATTAAGATTAAAGGCTTATTCGCTCCGTCCGCGTTTCCCCTTCACCCAATCATCCCACATCCCAAAGCTTTTCATCTGCTCATCGAGTCCGCTTTCGTGCAGGGTCTTCTCGATTTGCGGGCGGGAGAGGCGCGGCCCGGGACGCCCGGCCTCCGCCAGTCCGAAACTCAGAGCGGTCAATTCCGCCACATGGATCTTGAGTTGCTTGAGATCCACTTTATCGAAGGTGTCGGACATCGCGTGATAGTTCAGCAGATAGTTGCCTTCCTCCTGGTTGGCCACAAACGTGGGCACACCTTCGAAGAGAAAGTCGAGGTGGTCGGTGCCGGACTGCGCATCCGTAGTCAGGGTAGTGGCGTTGAACTGCTTGAGCGGAGCGACCAGTGCATTGGAGGCCTCCACCATGTCCTTGCGCCCACCCAGGGAGAAGCCGGTGACCCGCCCAATGCCCGAGTCAATAATGACCACGCCCACCGCGTTGTCCAGCTCTTTGCGGTGAGCTTCCGCATAGCGGCGCGAGCCAATCAGCCCCTGTTCTTCGCCCGAAAAGAGAATGAAGCGGATACTGCGCTTGGGGCGTATGCCGGTGGCCTTGATGGCGCGTAGCGCATCCACCACCAGCGCAGAGTTGCACCCATTGTCGAGCGCGCCCGTCCCCAGGTCCCAGGAATCCAGGTGCGCGCCCAGCACCACAAACTCGTCCGGCTTCTCACTGCCGCGCAGCTCGGCAATCACATTGGCCGTCTGGATCGGCCCGCCGATGTGGTTGTGAATGGCGATGTCGGCCAGCAGCTTCTGCCCGGAGGCGATCAGACGCGCCATGCGGGCGGCGTCCTCTCTGGCCACCAGCACCATCGGGATGCGGTCAATCTCGCCCTCCCCGGAATTGGTGTGGCGATACAAAAGATCGTGTGGACGGGTGGACTGAAAGGCAATGGCCAGCGCCTTGCCCGCCACGGCTCGGTCAATGATCCCCGGGGCCCGGAAGTATTCAGCAAACAGGTCGTCCCACACCTTCATCTCGTCGGAGTGGACGAGCAGAATCGTCCCCGCAACATTGCCCGCCTTGCGAAAATCCTCTACGGTGCCGTAGCCCACGTCCACCACGGGCACGCGCTGGTGCGAAAGCAAAGCCGGCGCCCAGGCGATCGATACCACGCGGGTGCGGAAACCCTCCGGCGCCACGATGTCCAGATCGGTGGCGCCTTCCGTCCAGGAAGACTGGATGCTGAAATCCTCCGTATGCACGCTGTCCGCGCCCGCGGCCTTGAAGGCCGCCACACCCCACTCCACTGCCTTTTGCATGGCGGGGGTCCCCGGCACCCTCCCGCCCACCTGGTCAGTGAGCACCTGGAGATTTGTCTCCAGCGCGGAAGGCTTGAGCGCTTCTGCAATCACCTGATCCACGGGCGACTGGGCATAGGCGGCTAGAACAAGGGTAAAGGCGGCAAGACAGGCGAGAGATGGTTTTCGCATACGGCGAGATTAGAAACGAAAAACGAGAAAATGAAAAGTGGGAACGGGCGAGGATCGTAGTTCAGTTCAAACTTCCTGAATGGTGATTTCAGCCTCAAACCCTACGGTATCCACCATTTAAGGTACTCGCCTACTACGATGCGGAATGTATTCTCCGGGACGCTGCCATCGATCTGGCGGGTTTGAGCACCTACTGCGGACATAACCGCAATCGTCCGTGAAGATGGATCAAAATCAGCCGGAGGTGCTGACGGCAGGAAGACACCGCCCTTATCCGCCTCGGTCTCGCCAACTCTTGTCACAACATAAGTGCCCATAATAGGGATGCTTTCATTGCCCGCCATCGGGTGTTTATTTGTTGCTACTGCCACTGTAGGCACATTCCACCCAATGGACTTGAATGCCTGCAAGATCGACTGCGCATACATAAATGCTTCACCGTCACCTTCTTTGTATAAGACTTCAATGTTTGCTTTTGGAAACTTTTTTAGCACTTGGAAAGCGCTGGCCTCAGCTGTACGCGCTATTACCTTTCTTGCCAGCCACTGATCTAATTTCAATTGTGCTTCTGCCGCCGATTTCTGCGCCTCAGCAGTCTTCTGTTGCTCTTTTTCTAGTTCAGATTGTTTTGCACTGGAAACCGCAATACTACGTTCTAGTTCTTTCCGTAATTCTAATGACCGCATATTGGCAGATGCTAGTTGAGCATTCAGAGTAGCAATTTTTTCGTCCGACTCTTGTTTGGCTAATGAAATAGCCTCTTGCGAAGCAGACTCAACACTTGCAATTCTCAATTTCGTTTGTTCTTCTTTTGCTTCAAGCAATTTAGTGCTTGCTCGGTCAATGAGTATCGACAATACACCTATTGCTAGGGCAGCCAACCCGGCAAAAACAAGTAAACCTAAGTTCCAATTTGTAAGCGTCTTTAGAGCACTTTCCAACGTTCCTATATTTGATGACAATTATTTCTCCGGTAATTTCTCTGCGCTAGACGGAGCATATCCTTGCCAAATTCTAGTATTGTGGGGGCACCAGTCATCAACATTATGACGCTAACTTAAACTACTTCCTCAGATCCACCAGCCGCACCGTCTCCAGGAGTACGCTGCCCACGATCTCCAGGCTCTTGGGGCTGAGTTTATCCAGCGTGTCCTGGGGCGTGTGGTGGAAGACGTTGCCATAGCCGTAATCCAGGTCAATCAGGTCCGCGGCCGGGATGCCATATTTCAAGAACGGCAGGTGGTCATCCTGGACCGCGATGGAGCGCGCATAAAAATGGGATTGATAGCCCAGGGCGGTCGCCGCTTGCAACACCAGGTCCATTAACCAGGAGGTGGATTGCACTTCGCGTTCAATGTTCAGGTCGGCGTCGCCGATCATGTCCTCGACCAGCAGTGCCTTGATCTTCTTCGCGGTGCCATCCTTGTCCCAGACCGCGGCCAGATGGCGCGTGCCGTAGAGGCTGTCGTTTTCGCTCCACTGCCGCACCGCCTCTTCGCCGTCCGTCCACACCAGCCACACGCTGTACCCCTCGCGAGGCTTATCGCGCAACTGATTGGCCAGCTCCAGCAGCAGCGCGGTGGAGGAACCGCCGTCATTCGCGCCCACATACCCCGTGTCGCGCAAGGGGTAATTGGTGTCGTAATGCCCGGCGATGACAATAATGCCGTCTTTCTTGCCGGGAAATTTGGCGATGATATTACGCACCGGCAACTTGCCCGCCGGGGTGTCCGCCATGAAGAGATCGTCGCTCACCGCCACGCCCTTCAGGTGAGCATAGATGTATTGTTCGAGTTTCTGGTGGGCTTTGCTGCCAATGGGCCGCGGCCCAAACGCCACCACTTCGCGGGTATAGCGCATGGCGCGCGTGGCATCAAAGGCCGGTGGCGCGGTTTCGGAGGGAACGGCAGCAGCTACAAGCGAAGCTGCCGGGGGGGCCAGGTTGGGCTGGGCCTCCAGCGGCTTCTGCGAACTACAGGCCAAAAGCCAGGGCAACACCATCCAGGCAACCGCCAGCCATCTGCGCCCAGCCGGGCGGCGCGGCTGTTTCACGCCTCTTTGCATGCTCATGTTCCCTGGCCTTTAATTCTTGTCCTGTTTATCTTTCCGGGCCCGGCGTTGTTTAGGATGCACGAACCAGGCGATCCCGATACTCAGGATATAGAGCGCCACCATGGGAGCGGCAAACACGCACATATTCAGAATGTCCGTGGTCGGCGTCAAAATGGCGGCGATGATGAAGATCACTAGAATGGAATAGCGGATGTTTCTCCACATCCAGCCCGCGTTCACTACCCCCATCAAGGCCAGGAAAAAGACCACGATGGGCAGCTCAAACACCACGCCCAATCCCAGAATCACGGTGAGAAACAGATCGGTGTACTCGCCGATCGTGATCATGGGCTGGAACTGCTTGCCGTAGCCGATCAGGAAATCGAGGGCGGCGGGATAGACGATTTTGTAGCCAAAAAAACCGCCCGCCAGAAAGAGGAATATCGTCGAGAACATGAACGGAAACACATAGCGTTTCTCGTTCCGGTAAAGCCCCGGCGAAATGAACAACCAGATCTGATAGAGCACGAAGGGCGAGGCCACAAATACACCCGCCATCAGACCAATCTTCAGATACAGGTTGAAGGGTTCGGTGGGGTTCAGGTAGACCAGTTTCTCGCCCAGCCCATTGCGCTTCAGCGCTTCCATGATGGGCTGTTGCATCAGCCCAAAGATGTTTTCCGCATAACGCCAACACAGCAGAAAACCCACCAGCACGGAAAGAATGGAATAAATGAGGCGCTTGCGCAGTTCCTCGAGATGTTCGAGGAAGCTCATGGTAGGCATCGCATCGCGCGATGGCTCGTCGGGTGGGGCTTCAGCAGCGATTTCAGGCATCGGCAGTCTTGGAAATAGAAGTTATGGGAGCGCTCTCGGATACGCTATGGGCTGGCACTACCTCAGGGGGCGCGGCCGGCAACTCAGGCCGTTCCACGCCAGAGGACACTGTCCCTACCGGAGGCGTCGCAGGGGGCAGGATCTGGTTCTTGGTCTCCACCTCAAGGTTGTTAATTTCAGTCTCGATCTGGGCCTTGAACTCATTGGAGGCGCGCTTGAACTCATTCAGCGCCCGCCCAATCTGCCGCCCGATCTCGGGCATCTTCTTGGGCCCAAAAATAATCAGGGCCAGCAAGAAGAGAAATATCATCTCCGGGAAACCCAAATTCATAGTCCTCATCATACTGCCCAAAACGGTTTGGCAGCAATCCGATCTGAGATTCGTCCCCACGGGGCGCAGGTTGCCTCCCCTCTCCCCGCCCCAGCCAGATTCCTTTGCATCCCGGCCGGGGTAATTATCTTCTAATGGAATGGGCGACCGATGGTAACCTTTGGGCTACCCCGGCGTCTCTAAAAAGAGCCTTTTTTGCGTGCTATACTGCGCTGAAGGGTGGTCATACGGGGTGTGCCTGTCCCCGAACCGAAGGAATCCAAGATGCCCGGTAGTTCTCGTCGCTCTTTCTTCTTTGTCATTGTCATCCTACTGACTTGCGGCCTTCTCGGCCTGCTCTATGCCCAGCGCACGCCGGCGCTGGCGTCAGGGGGGGACGCCGATGTCCGCGACAGCCTGAAACAATTTACCCAGGTTTACGACATCGTCGAGCAGAACTACGCCGAGCCGGTCAATCCCGACAAGGCCATCTATAACGGGGCCATCCCGGGCATGCTGCACGTGCTCGACCCGCACTCCAATTTCTTCGATCCCAAAGCCTACGCCGGCCTGCGCGAAGACCAGCGCGGCAAGTACTACGGGGTGGGCATGACGGTCGGCCCGCGCAACAATAAGGTCATCGTCATCGCTCCCTTTGTCGGCACTCCGGCCTATCGCGCCGGCATTCATCCCGGCGACATCATTGTCGCGGTCGATGGCAAGTCCACCGACAACATGAGCACCACCGACGTGGCCGATCTCCTCAAGGGCCCCAAGGGCACCACCGTGCACATCACCATTCTCCGCGAAGGCTCAGAAAAGCCGCTGGAGTTTGCCGTGGTGCGCGACGAAATCCCGCGCAACAGCGTGGATTTGCATTTCATGATCCGCCCCGACATCGGCTACCTGCACATCAATGGCTTCAGCGAGACCACCGAACGGGAAGTCTCCGATGCCCTGGATGAGATGGGCGACATTAAAGGCCTGGTCCTCGACCTGCGCCAGAATCCCGGCGGCTTATTGAGCGAAGGCGTGGGCGTGGCCGACAAGTTCCTGAAGAAAGGCCAGCTGATTGTTTCCCACCATGGCCGCAACTCGCCGGAAAAGCGCTATGTGGCCAGCCATGGCAACGGGGGCAAGGACTATCCCATCGTGGTGTTGGTCAATCGCGGGACCGCGTCGGCGGCGGAAATTGTCGCCGGGGCCATCCAGGACCATGATCGCGGCCTCATCGTGGGGGAGACCACCTTCGGCAAAGGCCTGGTGCAGACCGTCTATCCGCTTTCCGAGAACACCGGGCTGGCCCTGACCACCGCGCATTACTACACCCCGAGCGGACGCCTGATTCAGCGCGATTACGCCAACGTCTCGCTTTACGACTACTACTTCAAGCGCGATGCCGAGGAGAGCAGCAGCAGCCGCGAAGTGAAGCTGACCGACAGCGGACGCACGGTCTATGGTGGCGGCGGCATTACCCCCGACGTCAAGATCGATCCGGTCAAGAGCAATCACTTTCAGGAAACGCTGCTGCAGCATTACGCATTCTTCAATTTCGCCAAGCGTTACATCATCAACCACCATCCCAGCAAGTCTTTTGAGGTCGACGACACGGTGCTGCAGGAGTTCCGCAAATTCCTGGAAGACGAAAAGGTCCCCTATACCGAAGCCGACCTGGTGCAGAACAACGATTGGGTGCGCTCCAGCATTAAGAGCGAAGTCTTTGTCGATGTCTATGGCCAGGACGAAGGCCTGAAAGTGCGGGCCAATGCCGATCCCCAGGTGCAAAAGGCTCTGGAACTGCTTCCTCAAGCCAAGCAACTGGCGGACAACGCCAAACGCGTGGTAGCCGAACGCACCGCGCCCCACAGCGTGACTCGTTAAACCTTCGATTCTTTTTGCCAGAGGCCCGGCTGTAGGCCGGGCCTTTCTCTTTGCTTCCGGCTCGGTTCGCTTCTCCCCGACCCGGCCAGCCCTTTCGCATTCGCAAGTCTATTGATTTCATTTATTTACCTTGCAGATACGAACAAAAGGGGGCGTTGACTTGCCCCCCTCCCTGTGTGACAATCCGCGCAGAGCCGCGCGGATGCTTGTCCTCCCGACCGGAGCCAGAAATGCACTTATTTCCAGACCAATCAGAGGCTAGGATTCGCGCTGCGGCCCAGAGGGGCGTGGCGCAGGCATGGTAAGGGGCAATCTGTGGATGCTGGGGACCTGCTTGGCCCTGGTCGCCGGATGGACTGACCTCCGCTCCCGCCGCATTCCCAATTGGCTGACCATGCCTTCCCTCCTCTTAGGATTGGTAGTGAGGACGGCATTCGAGGGCTGGCCGGGGGCCCGGGAGTCTCTGCTGGGAATCGCCCTGGGACTAGGCCTGCTTTTGCCCTTGGTGTTACTACGCAGCCTGGGCGCGGGCGACTGGAAGCTGGTGGGAGCGCTGGGGGCCTGGCTGGGACCGCATCGCTTGCTCACCGTCCTGTTCGGCGCAATCATGATTGCTGGAGTGATGGCCGTGGCCTTGATTGTTCACCAGCGGCGGATCGGGCAGACCGTGCGAAATATCGGCCGTATGCTGGCCAGTCTGTTTACCCTGCACCTGCCCGGACCGGAAGTTTCGCTGGACAATCCGCGGGCCGCCAAGGTGCCCTTTGGCGTGGCCGTCGCGGCGGCGACCGTGCTTTATACCGCCATGCAGATCGGTGGGACCCTTTAAGAGGACCATGTCAGGCTGGAACCAATTCGCGGGAAGATTGCGCGCTCAGGAAGGCACGGAGATTGCCGAAGCCGCGCTGGTGCTTCCCCTCGTGTTCACCTTGCTGATCGGGATCTTCTGGTTTGGACGCGCCTATAATATTTACGCGACCGTGACCGAGGCAGCCCGCGAGGGCGCCCGGGTGGCGGCCGCTTCCAGTTGCGCCAGCTGCGGCAATGCCGCCCCCGCCGCGTCGGACGTCTCCACTCGCATCGGCGAAGTTCTGCAGGCCTCGAAACTGGATCCCGCGCAAATTAACCCTCCCGCGACGCCCAATCCTACCTTGTGCGCCGGGATCACGCCGGTTCCCGCCTGCTCCTCGAGCGGGAACGTCCGCGTGTGCCAGGGGGTCCGCCTGAATTCCACCTCGAACCCTACCCCTGAATGCGGGGTCATGGTCAGCTTTCGCTATCCCTATCAGTTTTATTTCCCGTTCACTTCCCTCAACTTGCAACTCATTCAGATTCCGGCGTCGGCCGAATTGCGGGCGGAGTACTGATGAAACGCCACGCGCAATCCGGGACGAGACTCGGCCGGTTTTGCCGCCGGGCCTTCTGGGAAAATACCGCCGCCTCGCAGATCGCCGAATTCGCCGTTTCCCTGCCGCTGCTGGTGGTTTTTATCGTGGGAATTTTCGACTTCGGCACCGCCTTCACCCTCAAGCAGAAGCTGGGTACAGCCACCCAGGAAGCGGCCCGGGTGGCGGCCAACCAGGTCACCAACGACCTCTCCACGACTTCGCCGCTGTGCAATGGGCCGGCCTCGATTTGTTCCCTGCGCGACGCCGTAGCCAATAGCCTGCAATCCAGCAATGTGCCCCGTTGTGGCCTGGATTCGGCCAATGCCACGCAGACCGGGCTCACCACCTGGACTTTCAGCGCCAACACGGGATGCGCCGGCGCCCTGCGTCTGACCATTAACCGCGGCTTTACCTACACCACCAACTTGAGCGCGCCCTTTTCCAATTTGCCTTATACCATTGAGGCCACCCAGATCACGTTGCAGTACCCTTATCAATGGCAATTCAATAAGGCCATACGCTTGCTGGAACCCAGCGCCAACTACGCCGCCACCTCGCAATTGACCAGCGTGGCTGTCATGCAGAATATGAATTGAGGAATGCTATGAGACCTCTGCCCGGCGGTCGCAAGCGCGAACAAGGCGTGACCCTGCTTCTGGTCGCTTTGACGTTGATTGGCATGGTGGCCATGGCCGTGATTTCCATTGATGTGGTCGCCCTTTATGTCTCGCATGGAGAGGCCCAGCGCGCCGCCGACGCCGCCGCTCTGGCCGGAGCCAAAATGTTCGTCTCTTCGGGCTTTACCTCTGGGCTGCTGGGAGACCCGACCTCCGGCGCAGCGCAAACCCAGGTCTGCCAGACGGCGGGGCCGGGAAATCCCTCCGCCGCCAACCGCCAGGCGGAAGCCGCGGCCGGGCAAAACCTGGTGAGCGGGCAAGCCGCCGCCGTGCAATCCATCGCCTGCAACTTCAACAATGCCGGCAACCCGCAGATCACGGTCACCATCCGCCAGACCGGCTTGCCTACGTTTTTTTCCCGGGTCAACAGCAGCAATACGGTGACGGCCACCGCCACCGCGGAGGCCTATAACCCTTCCGCCGGCAACAATCAGATCAACGTGCAAGGCGTCAAACCCTGGCTGGTGCCCAATTGCGATCCCAATCTCGGCACATTTCCCAGCTGTTTAGGACGAGCCGACTTCATCAATCCCGCCACCGGCGCCATTGCCCGCAATGGCGCATTTATCGGAGACCAGCTGACCCTGATCCGGGTCCGTTCCGGCAACACGACTACGCGGCGCTATGGACAGCCGGAGGGCTTGGACTTCTATCCGCTGACCATCCCCAATACCCCTCCCCAACCCTCCTGCCCGTCTTCGGCAGCGCCGTCCTGCAGCCTGACAGGAACAGACGACTATCACGACAACATCGCCTGTTTCTCAAAATATTCGTTGCGATGCGGCATGCGGGTTGGCTCGGGACAACCCGTACCGGTGCTCTTTGGTGGTTTTGGAGGCGGGTTCACCACTACACAGCGCACGCAACTCGGGACGCAGTGCCTGATCCACGCTGACGGCGACAACTTAAACCAGGGGCAGGATTCATTCTTTCAGCCCGGCGGCGCCGGTTCGGGGAACCCCATCGTCATTACCGGCGGCAGCAACAATCCCAACCCGGCCCTGCAAAACCGGCAGAACATCAGCCGCAGCGATTCCATCGTCACCGTGCCGCTTTACGATGGAAGCGCCATGTGTTCGGGCGGAGGCGGGGGGACCTCGTGCACCATCTCCCGCCCCATCCTGGGCTTCCTGCAGCTCGCCATCCAACAGACACGCACCATCACGTACTACACGGGGGGCGGGACACTCAGGACTACTGTGGGCATCGATGCCGTCATTGTGAACGCCGCAGGCTGCGATGGCATGCCGTCAGGATCGACAGTCTCCGGCGGCGGAATCTCTCCCATCCCCGTGCGTCTGATCCACAACTAGGAACTTCTCCGTGAAACTCTGTGCCCTCTGTGGTGAATAAATCTTCTGGGGCCAGGAAAGCGCTCACCACGGAGAGCACTGAGTTCCACAGAGGCTTACCTCGTAAGCCGCCGCCGTTCCCCAATTTGTCGGATATGGTGCCGCCCATGCACCCAGTGGAACTTGCGCCATTGCGGACCGGACAGCGGACCCAAAACAGGGTGGACCAGGAACTTTGCTTTCCGTCCGAATTTCGCCTCCGCTTCGAGCAGCAGCGCCTCCATTCGCTGCAGGGTCGGCCCCAGCTCCGCTCGGAGTCGTTCCGGCGCCATACCTTGCGGCAGTACACGCTCGGGAGATTTCCGCCTTCCCGGCATTACCCCGCCGTAAATCACCACGGCCCTGGCCAATTGCGCCTTCCAGGGCACTGAAGCGATTGCGGGCATGCCTTCCGACAAAGATTTTTCTAGCCCTTTGACCGTCCCCCGATAAGTTCGTAAGAGGTGCTCGAGGATCTCCGCCGCGCACCACTTGCCGTCCGGATGCCGGCGAAATTGCTCCTCCGTCATACCCTCCATGGTTTCGTGTAGGACGATTTGCAATTGTTGTAGATGGTTCTTCATAGATGACCCGGCAACGCAATCGAGTAAAATGAATGAGTCAGCATGCTCCACGCTTTGCGTGGCCAGCAACTATTTTCGCCGGGAAAGGTGGCCATGAAAAAACTCTGGATGGTCCTGTTCGCTCTCTCTCTGTTAACGGGGTGCTCGTCCCCGGCGCCCAAGACCGAGCAGAAGCCTCAGCCCAAAGAGCCGGAAACGCTCACCGCCCGCAGCGCCCTGCAAAAGGTGTTTATTGCCGCCCGCGGCTGGGGACGCGATGCTCAGCCCTTCCGCATTGAATCGCAGCTTTCCAGCGACGGCACGGGCAAAGAAGGCAAATCAGCCGTCTGGCGGGTGGGCTTTGCCTCCGAGGCCCAGCGCGGCGTCAAACCCTACATCTGGTCCGGCAGCGAGGACCCGAACGCGCCGCCCCGCGGCATTAATCCCGGAACAGAAGACACCTACAATCCCAACAACGCCTCCACCCATCAGTTCGATATGGCCTTCCTCAAGATCGATTCCAGCCAGGCCCTGGAAACCGCGCTCAAACACGGTGGCGACAAGATCCTGGCTAAGGAAGCGGATACACCCATTCAGTACGTCTGCGACTGGAGTGTGGCCACCAACGAGCTGATCTGGCATGTAAGCTTTGGGGCCAGCCGCGATCAGGCGAAGTTGACGGTCGCGGTGAATGCCACCAGCGGCGACTTTATCCGAGTGGAAAAATAATCGTTAAGGCTTGTCCGGGCCCGGCTCTCCGGCCGGGCTTTTTGCTTGCATCCCTTTGAGCCGCTCCAGGCCTTTGCGCGCTTCCTGCGACTCCGGACCGTTGGGCAATATCTTCAAATAGGCCTCGTAGTGCTCGCGCGCCTTGTCCGGATCTTCGAGCTTCTCATAGCAGGTCCCCAGACGTAGGTTGGCGATGGCATCATTGGGCTTGTAGAGTAGGGCTTCCTCATAGCGGTCGACCGCGGCGCGGTAATTCTTGCGCTTGAAGTAGAAATCCCCGACTTCCACATTCTTCATGGCTTTCTGCGGGTTCCAGGGGCGAAACTCCTGCACATCGCTGTCGTCGGCATGTTCCTGGGCCTTTTCGATCGCCGAGGCGCTGTCGGGATGATTCTTGTCATCGTCCTTGGGTGGGCTGATATCGATACGGCCGTCGCGGCTGGAACTCTCGTTGGCCTCTTTGCTGCGCGCGGAAGGGCCGTCGGAGCGAGGGGGCGCCTGATTGGTCTGCCAGGGAGCTTTCTCCGCTGGAGGCGTCTGCTGCTGCTGAGCGAAAAGTACCCCGCCCAGACACAAAACCACAGCGAAATGCGGGACCTGGATCCTCATGGCTCTTTCTATTGTATCGCTGCCCGACAAGGGATGAGATGCGGGCAGGTGGCCCGTGGTCCCCTGCCAGACCCGGCCACAACAAAAAAAAGGCAGGCCGTTTCCGGGGAAGAAACGGCCTGCTTGGCGAAAATCCTCCGGGGAGGAGGGAACTTTTACTGTCCAGGCGGTACGGCTTGCCCGGTCGTGGAGTTGTCTCCCGAAATATTGGTCATGAGGCGGACATCCACACGGCGGTTGGCAGCGCGCCCTTCGCGCGTCTTGTTGCTCTCCACCGGTTTGTCTTTGCCCAAACCAATCAAATAAATCTTGTAGGCCGGGATGCTGTGCTGCGAGGCCAGGTATTGGATAACCGCGTGGGCCCGGCGCTGGCTCAGGTCGTAGTTGTATTCCGAGTTGCCCACGGAATCCGTTCCGCCTTCGACCGCGATGATGTAGCCCTTGGTCGCCGATACTTGCCCCGCCAACTGGTCCAAGGCTTCCTTGGCCTGTTTGGTCAGGTTGTCCTTATCAAAGCCGAAATGCACCGCCGCTTCCGTCACCACACGATAGTTGTCGAGGTTCGCCACCGTGTTCTGCAGCAGATCCACCCGGCGGGTTGCGTTGTCGGCCTGGGTCTGCGCCTGCCCGGCTTGCTGCGAGGCGGCCTGCGCCTTCTGGTCCACTTCGGCAGCTTTGGCCTGCACCTGCTGGATGCCGGCCTGCGCCCGCGCATCCACGTCCTTGATGGCGTTGGTGTTCTTGGCCGTCAAATCATCCAGCTCGTTGGTTTTGTTGATGAGCGGGGTGGTCTGTTGACGAACGTAATTCTTGCTGGCGCACCCGACCGAAGCAACCATGCTTACCGCGAGTAATAGGGTCAACGAAGCGCGATTCATAATTTGGAGGGCTCCTTCCTCTCGTGTTACTGGCTTCATCACAAAATCCTGGTGCTCAAATCCTGGACGCCGACTTCTGGTCGACCGTCCCTGTAACTGTGGGGGCCTCAAGCAACTTTCCGCTGCTGCACTTCCCATGCTCTGCTTGTGCACGGGGGGGGCCAATTGCCAGGATTTCTGGGATGTCAGCAAATGCCTGTCCTACAATAGCTTACTGCAGATCCCCTGGCAGGTTGCAGGGCTTTGCAACGGAAAAGCAGACATAAACCATAAAAATTTTATACGGTTGCGCGCTGGACTAGCTATCTCAGTGTGGACCTCCCCGCCACCTTCGCCAATGACAAGAGAGAGTCCCGATAACTCGGGAAGGGCCGTCACCTGTTATTCTGTTACTTCGAACGATGCGCACAATCGCTTGGGTCCCTGCACTCCTTCTTTCTTTTTCCTTTTCATCCTTCGCCCAGACTCCGGGTCCTACTGCGCCGGATTCGCCGCAGATCCCGGCCCGGCAGGAGTCGGTCGTCGTCGTGGGTTCCTTTGAACCTGTGCCGCTCTCGGAAAACGATCGCTCGGTGGATTTCTTCGAGGTCCGGGAAACGCCGCTACTCTTCAACACCGCGGTGGATTACCTGGAGCTTGATCCCGCCATTGATCTGCGCGAGCGCGCCCCGGGTGGCGTGCAGGCCGACTTGAGCATTTTGGGCTCGACCTTCGCGCAGACCCTGGTGCTGGTCAACGGCCTGCGCATGAATGATGCGCAGACCGCACACCACAATCTGGACCTTCCCGTGCCGCTTGAATCCATTTCGCGGATAGAAGTCCTGCGCGGAGCGGGGTCGACGCTATATGGCGCGGACGCCATGGGCGGCGCCGTCAACTTCATCACTGCCCCGGCCGAAGCCAGTGAACTGCGGCTGCGCGCCGGCGTGGGCAACGACGGCTTCAATCAAGAGCGCATCTTTGGCTCGCTGTTGCAAAAACGCTGGTCGCAGACCATCTCCGCCAGCCGTGATTTCTCCACCGGCTTCCGTCCCGATCGCGACTATCGCAGCAGTTCCCTCTCCTCGCAAACGAACTTCCGCTCCGCCCTGGGAAATACCAACATTCTGTTGGCGGGAAGCGACAAGCCCTTCGGCGCCGACCAGTTCTATGGGCCCTATCCATCCTGGGAACGCACCAAGGGTTGGTTCGCCTCGGCCTATCAGGAGTTAGGCACGCAAACCGCGGCTTCCTTCGGTTATCGCCGCCATACCGATGATTTTGTCCTCTTCCGCGATCAACCGGAGATTTACGAGAACAACCACATCAGCCAGAGCTGGCAAGGGGCGCTGCGGCGGCACGACGAACTGGGACGCAATACCACCCTCTCCTACGGCGCGGAAGGCCAGTGGGACGACATTGCCAGCAATAATCTGGGTAACCATGCCCGCAACCGCGAGGGCATATACGCCAATCTGGATTTTCGCGCCCTGCGGCGCTTCTCGCTTTCGGTGGGCGGGCGGGAGGAATTCTTCAGCGGCGGGCAAACCGTATTTACGCCTTCCGTGGCCGGCGGCGTGTGGCTGCACTCCGTGAAGTTGCACGCCAGCGTGAGCCGCGGCTTCCGCCTGCCAACTTATACCGACCTCTACTATCACGACCCCGCCACGCTGGGGAATCCTCTGCTCAAGCCGGAATCGGCATGGAGCTTTGAGGCAGGCGGCGACTGGAACCCGGCCGGCCGGATCACGGCCGGAGCCACACTCTTCCAGCGCTGGGATTCGAACCTGATTGACTACGTGAAATATGATCCTTCCGAACCCTGGCAAGCCATGAACGTGCAGCGTCTGCACTTCAGCGGCGCGGAAGGCCACGTGCGCTTCCGCCTGCGCGGACATCAGGAGATCGAACTCTCCGAAACCTACCTGCACGGCAGCCAGACCCAGCTCTCCGGGGCCACCTCCCGCTATGTCTTCGACTATCCCTCGCATAATGCGCGCTTCACCTGGACGGGTTCATGGCGCAATCTGCTGGTGGCCCGCACTCGGGTGGCCGCGCTGCAACGCTTTCAGCACGGAACCTACGCTTTGTGGGACGTTTCCCTGGCGCGTCCCAGCGGCTGGCTGCGACCCTACCTGCAGTTCGCTAATCTGGGCAATACTTCCTACGAAGAGATTCCCGGCGTGGTCATGCCCGGTCGCACCGTGATCGGCGGGGTGGAATTTGTGTGGGCGCGGAAATAGAGAAATAAAACTTAATCTATTTACCGGCGAACCCGCGGCGCGATGAAAGATCGCGAGGTCTTCTCATCTTGCCGGCTACATATAGCCATTTGGGATAAGAGGCCGCCTCTTTCTCCAGCAATTCCAAAACCAATTGTTCCACGGAACACTTCCGTTGGCATGCGAGTGCATTTAGCCAAAGCACAATTTTTTGTGGCGCGTGAATCTTGATTAGTTTCTTCATGTTTCTGATATCGGAATATCCTGAAATAAAGATTAATCCCATCACCTCAGACCGCATTTACTCTTTTTCTTCGCTTCCACTAAGATAGATTTACGCCTTCGCATGGATCTTCATGCCAAAATCCGCACTCTCCCTACCGAGCCCGGCGTCTATCTCTACAAAAACGCCGAGGGAGCGGTCATCTATGTGGGCAAGGCCAAGAGCCTGCGCCACCGCGTCAGCTCCTATTTCCATGAGGGCCGGGCCGAAGACGCCAAGACCGGCTCCCTACTGCGCGAGGCGGTGGACGTCGACTACATCGTGGTCGCCAACAACAAAGAGGCGCTCGCGCTTGAGAACAATCTCATCAAGCAGAAGAAGCCGCGCTTCAACATCCTGCTGCGCGACGACAAGACCTATCCCTACGTAAAGCTCACGCTGGGCGAGCGTTTTCCGCGGGTGTATGTCACCCGCCGCCTGCGCAAGGACGGCAGCTCGTATTACGGCCCTTACTTCCCTGCCAACCTCGCCTATCGCATCGTCGACCTGATCCACCGCAACTTCCTGGTCCCCTCCTGCAAGGTGGACCTGACGCGTTTTCATCCCCGGCCCTGCCTGCAGTACTACATCAAGCGCTGCCTGGGACCCTGTGTAAAAGAGCTGACCACCCCGGAGGTGTATCAGGAGGCGGTCAGCGACGTGAAGTTGTTCCTGGAAGGCAAGCAGACGGAGCTGGCCAAATCACTGCGGACGCGTATGGAAGAAGCGGCCGGCGCCCAGGAGTACGAGCGCGCGGCGCGCTATCGCGACCAGATTTCCACCGTCGAGCAGTTGCAGGAAAAGCAGCGCATCGCCTCCGTCGAGGGCGATGACGCCGACGTCTTCGGCTACCACTACGAAAACGGCATGCTGGCCGTGAATCTCTTTCACCTGCGCGGAGGCCGCATCCTCGACCGCCGCGAATTCTTCTGGGAGGACCTGCCCGAATTCGGCCTGGACCATGCAGGGACGAGCGTCCCCACCCGTCCCGATGAACAAGCCAGCCCGGAACCCGGGGCCGCCACCTTCCATCCCGGCACGTTTTTCTCCACCCTGCTCGAGCAGCTCTACATCAGCCAGCCCTATGTGCCGCGGAACATTTATGTGCCCGTCGATTTCGAAGATCGCGAAGCCCTGGAAGACCTGCTTTCCGAGCAAATCGCCGGCGCCCGCGGCGCTCGCGTCAATATCACCGTCCCGCAACGCGGCGACAAGCGCTCGCTCATCGACCTGGCCGGCAACAATGCCAAGCAGTCTTATGATCAGCGCTTCCGCGTAATGAAACCCAACCAGCGGCAGATCGAAGAAGCCCTGCAGGACGCCCTCGGTCTTCCCGAGCGACCCAAACGCATTGAGTGCTTCGACATCTCGCACATTCAGGGCGCGGAGACCGTCGCCTCCATGGTGGTGTGGGAGGACGGCAAGATGAAAAAGTCCGACTACCGCAAGTTCATCATCAAGACGGTGGAAGGTGTGGACGACTTCGCTTCCATGCGCGAGGTCGTCACCCGGCGCTACAAGCGCATTCAGGAAGAAGAAGGCAAGATGCCCAGCCTGGTGTTAATCGACGGCGGGCTGGGACAGCTGCATGCCGCCGCCGAGGCGCTGGAGAAGATCGAGATCATTAATCAGCCCCTGGCTTCCATCGCCAAGCGGGAAGAAATCATCTACGTGTATGGCCAGGAAGGTGAGCCGGTGGTCCTCGACCACCACTCCCCGGTCCTGCACCTGGTGCAGCTCATCCGCGACGAGGCCCACCGCTTTGCCGTGACCTTCCACCGCAAGCGCCGTCAGATGCGCGACCGCGCGACTGAATTGTTGGAGGTTCCCGGCGTGGGAGAGAGCACCACTCGCCGCCTGTTGCAGCACTTTGGCAGCGTGCAGGCGGTAAAACAGGCCGATGTTGCGGCCTTGTCAGCGGTGGTGACACGCTCCCAGGCGGAGGCGATTCTGGGGCACTTCCGGAAGTGATGGCGCGAAGTCAAAATCTTAAACCGCAGAGTGCGCTGAGTACGCAGAGAAATCAAGGTAGATGATCGGCAGAATCGAGGAAGGAAGCTAAACCTCCGTTACCTGCACCTTTGCCGCGCGCAGGCTTCTCCAGCACAGCCAGCCCACCGTTCCCAGCATCCCACACCATCCCAGAAAGCGCACCAGGCCGGCAATCGTCGTATCCAGCTGCAACACACCCAGGCTGGTGAAGATGGCGTTCCAGTCATGCTCCACAAAATCGGGGTCGCCGACTGTGACCAGGGGCAGGTCCATGGCTCGCGCATCCGCCATGTAGGTCGCAGTGTAGAGCCAGTTTTCAAAAAAGAAAAACATACAGAAGGCGAACCCTGAAGTCTGCCGCTCATAGAAAAAGAACGCCGCCAGCAGGAATGGCACCAGCCACTGGAGAAGCGTGCCTCCCCATAGGCCAAGCGTCGGGCCGAACCAGCCGAACAGCATGTGTCCGCCCTCATGTACCACCAGGTTGGCCAGGTCGATGAACAAGAACTCCCCATGCTTGGAAAAGGCATAGAGCAGAAAGGCTCCATAAAACACCAGCCACGCCCCCAGGGCCCAACGCGGGACCGGACGCCAATCCCCAGGCACCCATTCGGAGAGGAAGTTCATTGCCCCATTCTAGGGACAGACTTTGCAGAACGCAGGTTACCGCCGTGCGCGCCAGCGGCATGCACTGGTGAGTTCGGCGGATCGCAATCTGTCCCCGTATAATGGGCGTCTACACCCCTATTTCATGCAGCGCTGGATGACATCGCGACAGTGGAGCGTGACCCTGACCCTGCTCGGCCTGGCGGTAGCGCTGGTCGTGGGGCTGGTCCTGACCCGTGACAACGCTCCGTCCCGGCCGAACCGGCCCCGACGGGTCCCCCTCGTAGACGAAAAGCCGCTCCAGACGGCGCGCTCCGTAGCGACGCTGGCCACCACCTGGGCGGAGCAGCGCTATGCCCAACAAGCCCTCAAGCTGGCGGACCACGATGTGGACCTGGCTTTTGCCGCGGCCATCCGCAACGCCATTGAACGCCCGGCGCCCCCTACGCCACAGACCAAGGAACTCTTCGAACGGGTCAGCAGAGCGGAAGCCCAGGTCAAGGCATCGCAGGAACGCATTGAGCAGCTCAAAAAGCAGCTCGCGGCAGCTCCCACGACGAAACGCGACTTCATCCAGCAGCAACTGGACCTGGCCCAGGCGCAAAGCGAGCTCACCGATGACGAATTGGATGATGCCAGGGCCGACTTAATGCGCTCCGGGGCCGATCCCCTGACCCGCATCCGCCGTCAGTTCGCCCGCCATGAGGCCACGCAACAGCAGGCCGAGGCCACGCGCCCGCAGCCTGCCAGCTTTTCTCCCAACTTCGCCCAGTCGGGAGACTTGCTGGGACGATTCCGGGCCTGGTATGGCTTTCGGGACAAAATCCAGCAGTTGCAGGCGGCGCAAGGCGATGCGCAAAAACTGGCCGCGGCCCTGGATCAACAGCGGGATGCCCTGGCCCAGGTCGTCAACCAAAACTCCGACCAGCGCCGCGCCGTAAAGCAGCAGGCACAAAGCCTGATCGGACAAAACGGCAGTGCGGCAGCGTCCGCGGACGCTGCCACCACCGTGGCCTCTTTAAAGAAGTTTTCCGACAATCAGAAAGATCTGGCCGACCTCGCTAAGCGCGCCCAGGACGAACAGGACCTGGCTAACACCTACAGCGACTGGATCTCCCTGGTGCAGGGCTGGCAGAGCACCGCACTGAACGGCATTCTGCGCTCCCTGCTGTGGATTGTCCTGCTGATTCTGGTGTTTTATGTAGCGGGCCGCTCCATCGATTTCTTCATTCCGGAAATGCAGGTGGAACACAGCCGCATGCGCACCCTGAAGCTCATTTTGCGCTTCGCCGTGCAGGCCGTGGGCGTATTGCTGGTTCTGCTGGTGGTCTTTGGCGCGCCGCAGCAAACTTCGACCATCATCGGTCTGGCCACCGCCGGGCTTACCGTGGCGCTGAAGGATTTCATCGTCGCCTTCATCGGCTGGTTCGTACTGATGGGGCGGAATGGCATCCGCGCCGGCGATTGGGTGGAAATTAACGGCGTAGTCGGCGAAGTGCTGGAAATCACTTTGCTCCGCACGGTTCTGCTCGAAACCGGCAACTGGACCGACACCGGCCATCCCACCGGCCGCAAAGTCGCCTTCATGAACGGCTACGCCATTGAAGGCCACTTCTTCAACTTCTCCACCAGCGGTCAGTGGCTGTGGGATGAAATTCAGATCCTGGTGCCGGCCGACAAGAACCCCTACGCGGTCATCGATGCCATCCAGAAGCTGGTTGCCAAAGAAACCGAGGCCAACGCCCGTACCGCCGAGCAGGAATGGCAGCGCGCCACCGGACGCTATCACGTGGTGCACACCGTCTCCGCCGCGCCCGCCGTGCATTTGCGTCCCACCGGCTCAGGCGTCGAAGTCTACGTTCGCTACATTACCCGCGCCCAGGACCGTTTCGTGGTGCGATCCCGCCTCTATCAGCAACTGGTCGATCTGCTCCACGGCAAGGAATCAGTACAGGCAACCGAACCCGCCCCCGCCACCAGCTAGAGGCCTGGCCCTGCCCTGAGCGAAGTTGGCGTTTGCGCGCAAACGCCACGCAATCGAAGAATCCTCCGCACGCGCGTGGCTAGCTAGAACTGCCTTCCAAATCTTTCCGCAAATACTCCTTCACGTTCTCCGGCAAGTGGGAGACCTGCAGCACTTCCCGCACCAGAGGTGGCGGCAGCGTGCGGGCGAACTCCACGGCGCGCGCCAGCGGGGTCTTTTCATTGCGCAGCAGGGCCAGACGAATCTCTCTTCGCAGCGACCACTTGGCATGGTGGCAAACCGCTTCCACCAGGGCCGAGGGCGAGTCCGGCCGCGTCACAGCTTTGATGATGGGCGCTTCGGTAAGCCGGGGATTCTCCAGCGCCGCCTGGATCACTCGCGGCTCCGGGTCCAGCAACAACTCCCCCGCCACGCGGCCCGAAGCGCGGTGCGCCAGGGTCAGCTTCTCCCCGGAAGAAATTGCTTCCATGCGGTTGAGCAGTGCCTCTTCCGCCGCCATTTTGATATCGGCGGCCACCATAGGCTGCAGCGCCACCTGCATCAGGTCAAAGGTGAACAAGCCCCGCAGCAGGGGCAGCGAAACATGGCGGGGAGTCCTGGGGTGCTCCACCAGCGCCAGCTTCACCTTGCGGTACTTCAGGACGCTGCTGTTCTTGCTCAGGCGCTCCAGAACATCGGCAGCCAGATCACCGCTCTGCAGCAGGGCCAGGGCGGCATCCTCATTGAGAATGGGGTCGGAATCTCGAACCACTTCAGGATGAGGGGCGTCGTCCATGGGCTTCAGAGCGGAAGCTTGCGCGCCAGGGCCAACGCACCCAGCACCGGTTCGACCACCGCGGTGCGCACCCGCGCATGCAGGCACTCTTCCTGCAAGACATTGTAGAAAATGTCGCGCACCAGCGCGCAATGGCGAAACACTCCCCCGGACATGGCCACCGGGACAGTGGTCACCCCGGCGAAATTCCGCTGCAGCACCACCTTGGCCAAAGCCGCCAGCTCGGTGCCCGCCTGCGCCAACACCTCCCGCGCCAAAGGATCGCCGGCATCGGCAGCAGAGGTAATGGCGGGAACCAGCACACCAAAGTCCGGCGGCGTGGCGTTGGCTTTCAGCACCAGCCGCTCCTGCGAAGGCACATCCCACGTGTTCATCAGGATTTCCAGCATGGCCGGGGTCTGACCTTCGTCGAGCGCGCGCAAGGTCTCCTCTACGGCCGCGCGTCCAATCCAATGTCCTGAGCCTTCGTCGGAGACCGCATAGCCCCACCCTCCCGCGCGGGCGGTTTCGCCGGCCGGATTGCGTCCATAAGCGATGGATCCGGTCCCGGCGATCACCACAATCCCGGGCCCACCCGCGAAAGCGGCCTCGAGTGCGACCTCATGGTCGCCGGTGACCCGCACCGGCCCCGGAACCAGGCCGGAAATGATGCGCTCGACCACCGATCGAATTTCCTGCCGCGCCGCCCCCGCCACGCCTACGCAGGTCACGCCGATCTGGGATGTAGAAAGTTTTGCGGCCGCGCAGGCCTGCTCGATGGCTGAGGACAAATGAGTACGGGCATTTCCCTCTCCCACCCGCACGATGTTGCTGGGGCCGCTCTCACCGCGGCCGAGCACGGCGCGCTCGTCGCCCACGACGCACGCGGTCTTACTGCCGCCCCCGTCGATGCCGAGGAAATATGTCACGCGCTATTTCTACCATAAGGTTAGGGCGAAAGGCAGTGACGGTTGTGCTGGATTACGGCCCGGCCTGCTTAGGGACAGCCTGGCCGAACACAGCTAGCCATCCTTAAGCCATGAATTTGCAGCAAAAAGAATTCAATCCAGTTAAGATGTGAAACCGTTTTAGAAAATCTGGCGCTGATCCACTATGGGCCTCAACCAACTCGATCTCGTCATTATCGCCGTCTATCTGGTGGGCATCACCCTGTTCGGGCTGCGCTTTCGCAAAAAGCAGCGCTCCCTGAAGGATTATTTCCTCGCCGGCCGCGACATCCCCTGGTGGGCGATCGCGCTTTCCATCGTCGCCGCCGAAACCAGCACCCTGACCATCATCAGCATTCCCGGCCTTGCCTATGACACCAACCTGACCTTTCTCCAGGTGGTCATGGGATACGTCGTGGGCCGCATCGTCATCAGCTTCGTCCTGCTGCCCCACTATTTTCGCGGCGACCTCTATACCGCCTATGAACTCATCGAGCGGCGCTTCGGCAGAAAGCTGCGTTCTTTGACCGCCGGACTATTCCTTCTGACCCGCGCCGCGGCCGAGGGCGTGCGCGTCTATGCCGTCTCCATCGTCGTGGCCATCGCGCTGGGCACTGGCGAAATCACTTCCATCGCCATCATCACCGCGCTCACCCTGCTCTACACCTTCGAAGGCGGACTGGCAGCGGTCATCTGGACCGATGTCGTGCAGACCTTCATCTACGTGGGCGGCACCCTCGTGGGCGTGTTCACCATCCTGCACCTGGTGCCCGGGGGATGGGACGCCATCCATGCCATGGCGGAAAACACCGGCCATTTGCAGCTCTTCAACTTCACGCCGGATTTCCATGTTCCCTACACCTTCTGGGCCGGACTGATCGGCGGCGCCTTCCTCACCACTGCCAGCCACGGCACTGACCAGCTCATCGTGCAACGCCTCCTGGCGGCCCGCAACCAGAAGCAATCCGTGCTGGCGCTGCTCTCAAGCGGCGTGGCCATCTTCCTGCAGTTCGCGCTCTTTCTTCTGGTCGGCGTCATGCTGTATGCCTTCTACCACGTGCCCTCCGCCAGCTTTGGCAAAGCCGACCGCATTTATCCCACCTTCATTGTGAGCCAGATGCCGCATGGCATCTCGGGGCTTCTCATCGCCGCGATTCTGGCCGCGGCCATGTCCAATCTGAGCGCCGCACTGAATTCGCTTTCTTCCAGCTTCGTCATGGACTTTTATGTGCGCTTCCGCCCCAACCTCGACGAACGGCAGCGCCTGCAATTCTCCCGCTGGGTCACCTTTGGCTGGGGGCTGATCTTGTTTGGACTGGCGGTGCTCTCCCTGCACAAGGCCGGACGCGTCATCGAAGTGGGATTGCAAATCGCCTCGGTGGCCTACGGCGCGCTGCTGGGCGTTTTCCTGCTGGGCGTGCTGACCAAAAAAGCCAACCAGTCCGGGGCCATGTTCGGCATGCTCTGCGGTTTCGTCGCGGAGCTGTATCTGTGGCAAGGGACGCATGTCCCCTGGACGTGGTGGGTCATGCTCGGCACTATGACAACATTTCTGATCGGCTACGCCGCCAGCCGCGTCTTCAAGGAATCGGCCTAACCTGCAATGTCGGTGTGGGCGCGGGCAGCCTGCCCTGAGCGCAGTCGAAGGGCCCGCACCCACACAAGCAGTGCCGGTGAAACAAACCCCTCATCATCTCTAAAGTCTTCCGTATACTCTTGGTTCCACCATGTCCCCGGCCCCGCAAACCTCTCGCGAGCTTTCCCGCGACCTTGGCGTCAGCCACGCCACCTCGGTTGTGGTCGGTACCATCATCGGCAGCGGCATCTTTCTCGTGCCCACGGAGATGATGCAGGCAGTGGGCTCGGCCAAGCTGGTCTATCTGGTCTGGATCGTCGGCGGACTACTGTCCTTCTTCGGCGCTCTCACCTATGCCGAGTTGGGGGCTCTCAAACCGCAGGCGGGCGGCGAATACGTCTATGTACGGGACGGCTACGGTCCATTGCTGGGATTTCTGTACGCCTGGACGACCTTTTTCATCTCCAAACCCGCCTCCATCGCCACCATCACCACCGGCCTGGTGCGCATTCTGGGGACCTTTGCCGTCTTCTCCTTTTTTTCCGAAACTTTCGTCATCCGCCCCTTTCCCATCACCTACGGACAGCTCGCCGCCATCGGCGCGACCATTCTGATCTCCGTCCTCAACTACCTGGGGGTGAAAAAAGCGGGAGAGTTCCAGCTCATCTTCACCATCCTGAAAATCGCCATGATCGCCGGCATTGTGGTCGTCGGCTTCAGCTACAGCGCGGGCAGCTGGGGACACTTCACGGGCACTTACGCCGGGGCCAAAGGCGGCATTGCCGGCTTCATGGCCGCCCTAGTGGCCGCCCTCTGGGCCTATGACGGGTGGAATGACCTCAACATGGTGGCCGGAGAGGTGAGCAATCCGGGAAAGAACGTCCCCATCGCGCTCATCGCCGGAGTGGCCACGGTGGGCGCACTGTACATGCTGATGAACGCCGCAATTCAATATGTTCTGCCCAGCGCCGCCATGGCCGCCTCGCCCCGCCCGGCCACGACGGCTATAGATCTGGTGCTGGGTGCGGCCGGGGCCAGCCTGGTTTCCGCGGGCATGGCCCTTTCCATGCTCGTGACCTTGAACGGTTCCGCCATGAGTGGAGCGCGGGTCTCCTTCGCAGCCGCCCGCGACCGCTATTTTTTCTCCTGGCTGGCCGCCGTCCACCCCCGCTACCACACCCCCTCCATGGCCATTGCCGCCCAGGCAGTGCTTTCCATTCTCCTGCTGCTGGCAGGGGGAAGTTTTCGTCAGTTTTTCTCCCTCGCCATCTTTGCCGAGTGGCTCTTTTACATGATCACGGCCAGCACAGTCTTCATCTTTCGCCGCCGCGAACCCGCTGCTCCCCGCCCCTACCGGGTATGGGGCTATCCGGTTGTGCCCGCGCTTTTCGTTTTGGCCTCTGGCGTGCTCCTCTACTACACGTTGATGGAAAATCTCCGCAATTCCGTGATGGGGTGTCTGGTGATTCTGGCGGGAATTCCCGTGTTTTATGTTTTTTCCCGGCTGCGCCGCAGCGCCTGATTTCCTGCTGCGGGACGCCCATCCAGAATTCAGACGGAAAAACGTGACCAAAGGACAAGGCCCGTCGGCACATTTACCCCTTGTCCTAACTCTCGTAACGTAAAGTCTCTACCCGTGCATATCTCCCCAGGCTCGGGCTCCCTTTACGGAGTGAGTGGATGGATACGCCCAACGATTTTCAGTTAGGCCTCTTGCCTGAACGCAAGATGGATTGGCGCACCCTTGTCACCAGTTACGGGGTCGAAGCTGCTGTTATTCTTCTTATCCTTTTAGTCGGGGCCTATTGGCCGCAGGACATTTCTCTGCGCCAGCGATACACGGTCACGGAACTGATTCCCCGCCCCGACCTGCAACCCAAACCCATCAAGACCCGCGCGGCCGCGCACCCAGTGAAGACCACTAAGTTGCTGCCGAAAGTGGCGGTAAGCGCACCCAAACTGGTGGTTCCAAAAGAATTCCGCGTGGCCCGCAAGAAAAAAGAGAAAGAAGAGGAACTCGAGGCCCCCAAGGTGGCCCTCAACTCCTTCGCGCCGGCCATGCCTTCGGTCGCCGGCGGCGCCCGCCTGGCCAAGGTCGTCTATACCGGCTCCTTTGGCAGCTCCGCAACCCCCACCCTTAACGCTCCCATCGAAAAAGTGCAGACCGGCGGCTTTGGTGATCCCAATGGGGTGCAGGGACAGGGCAAAGAGAATGCTCGCCTGACCGTCGCCAAGGTGGGAAGCTTCGATATGCCTCCCGGCGCAGGATCAGGAAATGGAGCGGGAGGGGCCCAGGGACAGAAAGGGGTCATCGCCAGTGCCGGGTTCGGCAATGGAATTGCTCAAAGTGGTCAAGGCGATGGACGGAGCAATGGAAGGGGCACCCCCATCCAGACCGGCGGCTTTGGGGCCCAGGAAGTGGCCCAGGGCGGCGGCAGATCGAAAGCAGTCGACAACGGGGCTCCAACCACTCAGGTAGAAATTACCTATAAGCCCAATCCGGTTTATACGGAGGAGGCTCGTCAGCTACGCTTACAGGGAGAGGTGCTGCTGGAAGTCATGTTTGGGGCGAATGGGCAACTGCATGTAAACCGGGTGGTGCGCGGCCTGGGACATGGGCTGGATGAAGCTGCCATCGTCGCCGCCAACCAGATGCACTTCAAGCCGGCCCTGCGCAACGGCTTGCCCGTGGAGTCCACCGCCGTGGTGCATGTTGTATTTCAGTTGGCATATTAAGACAATGGCTGTAACCGAGAACGAGAGAGGATCGAGTTTATGCGTACCTGGAAAGAGCTGGTCACCGCTTCCCTGTTGCTCCTGGTGAGCACTGCGGCTGGAGTAGCGGCGCAGTCATCTTCCGCGGCGCCCCAAGCCGCCACTACGAATTCCACCACCAGCTCCGCGGCCCCGGCGCAGCCCGCGCCCGTGACCATGGACCAGGTCGTGGACCGCGTGATTGAGCGCGAGCGCCAGCTGATGCAGTTTTTGCGCAACCGCAATCCCCTGGTCGAAACTTACCTGCAGAACCTTAAGCCGGACCCGCAGCTGGGGCCGGTGCCCAAGGAAGACCACTACTTCCTCGGCCGCATGGACCTGGGCGAAAGCGTAGACCGCGCCGACTATCTTTCCAAGGACAGCAGCTTTCAGAACCGCCTGCTGGGCGGCTTCGCCAAACTCTATAAGTTCGAGTACCAGCCCCTGGGCTTTTCCTGGATGATCTTTGCCGACCGCAACGACTTCGACCGGCAGCACTATGACTTCCACTACGCCCGCCGCGAGTTTCTGGGCGATGTGCGCTGCATCGTGTTCGACGTCACGCCCAAGAAAGATTCCGGCAAGGGCCGCTTCGTGGGCCGCATCTGGGTGGAAGACCAGGAATACAACATTGTTCGCCTCAACGGCACCTATGCCCCGCGCCCGAAGAACGCTTACTTCTTCCACATGGATAGTTGGCGTCTGAACCTGGTGCCCGGCTACTGGGTCCCGGCCTATATCTACAGCGAAGAAGGCGACTTCAGCTACGGCGCTAAAGACAAGATGGCCTTCAAGGCGCAGTCCCGCATCTGGGGTTATGACCTGAAGAAGAGTGACAAGGAAGACGAACTCACCTCGCTGCGCGTGGATTCCGTGAAAGACGAAAGCGCCGCCGCCCAGGATGCCTCACCCTTGCAGGCACAACGCGAATGGCAGCAGCAGGCGGAAGACAATGTCGTCGACCGCTTGCAGAACGCCGGCTTGCTGGCCCCGGAAGGCGATGTCGACAAAATCCTCCAGACCGTGGTCAACAATCTGGAAATCACCAACAATATTGAGCTGCCTCGTCCAGTCCGCACCCGCGTGCTGCTGACCTCGCCGTTGGAGACCTTCAGCGTCGGCAACACCATCGTGATCAGCCGGGGCTTGATCGACGTATTGCCCGACGAATCCAGCCTGGCCATGGTGCTCTCGCATGAGCTGGCCCACATCGCTCTGGGCCACAACCTGGGCAGCAAATATGCCTTCAATGACCGCATGCTCTTCTCCGATGAAGCCTCCTACAAGAACCTGGGCTTCAAACATGTTCCGGAAGAAGAGGAAGCGGCGGACAAGAAATCCCAGGAGATCCTGAAGAATTCGCCTTACGGCCAGAAGCTGGAAACGGCCGGCCTGTTCCTGCGCCAGTTGCAGGAGCGCGCCCCCCAGCTTTCCGCCCTGCTGACCGCGCACCTGGGTAATGGCTTTACCGATCCCAAAGGTGGTTTGCAACGCTGGTCGTCTATGTTGACCACAGCGCCGCAACTCGATCCCAACAAGCTGGACCAGGTCGCGGCCCTGCCTCTGGGCGGGCGCATCAAGCTGAATCCCTGGAACGATCGCGTGGAAATGGTGAAAGGCGCTCCCGCGGCCATCACCTCCGCCCGCGACAAGATGCCGTTTGAAGTCACCCCGTTCTTCCCCCGCTTGACCCGCTTGAACAGCGGCACGCCGGGTGGGACCAGCGAAAATCAGACCGCAGCATCTGCTGCCCAGGCAGCCAATCAGTAATAACTCTTCAAGGAGCACTTGAATGAAATAAGGCCGGGACGAAAATTCGTTCCGGCCTTAGCTTTTGCAGAAGAAAAAAAGACCCGGCTCCAGTTCCGATCTATCTCCATCCCTACTCAAAGAAAGAAGGCGTCCGACTCGGTCATTTGCAGGCCGGGCGTCCACTCCAAGGAAACCCTCTTTTGCGGGTCGTGAATAGCAGTAGCGTGGACGTCAGAGACGCGATATCCATTTTTCCGCAAGGCCACCGCCTCTCCCGGATGTGAGGCCTGCGCCACCACCTCATACGCCTGCGGATCGCGCCCCGCCAGCTCCGTTGCCAAATGATAGGCGGTGTCCCATCCGTGGGAGACCCGCAGGCAGGCGATACGCGCCTGGCCCCCGATCCGGGTTAGCAATGCATATCCGCACAACTGACCGCGATGGCGAAAAATCATGCCGCGGGCGTTGCTTTCCGGACAGGCCAGAAAATAATTCAATTGCGCGGCACTGTGATAGGGCCTCAGCTCGCCTACTCCCGGCCTCACCTCCGGCGCGTGGTTCAGCCCCTCCTCAAAACTCCCCACTTCCTCCATCGTCCATTCCCCGCAAGCGGTTACCGGGCGCAGAGGGCGGTGCAGCGCGTCCCGCAGCAATCGGAGGCTGCGCCGCAAGGGAGAACCGGCGCTCTCTTTCGCGCGCCGCCAGGGCCGCAGCACGCGCACAAAGCGGGCGATATTTCCCCAGGGTCGAAATCCCAGCTTGTGGCGCGTTCTCTGCGCGGCCTCGGTGCCGCTGATGCCGATCTGCAAGTCGGCAAAGGTGTCCATCACGGCGCGCAACTGCGAACCGCTGCCCGGATGTTGTGGGTCCGCGGCCCAATCCAGGGCTTGCGCTCCCAGACATGGCTCTCCCGCCAGCAGAAAGTGGACCGGCCAAACTCCCAGATGGGCGGCCAGGACGCCGCCTTTGATCAACACATAGCTTCGGGGGTGGGCCCAATCCGGCCGCGGGTCAAAATACTTCCACAGGAAAATGCGCGGGGAAATAAAGCGGGCTGAGGAAGAAACTTGAAACACTCCCGCCAGAAAGCGGGTGACCTCCGCAAGTTCCTCTTTGCGGGTAGCGCGCAACTCCACAGCGGGAGACGAAAGCTCCGGCGAGAGTTTTGCCGCGGACCGATTGGGCAGCGCGTCGCTCATGCAGAAGAAATGTCCTGCCCCGAGTAAACCACATTCTCTAGATAAGCGTTCTCATTTCTTTGCCGGCTTTTGCGCAGGATGCTGTCCCGGCAGTCCAGCCGGGTTCTCCTGGATCCGCTCGCGGAAGCCGCCCTTCAGCCCGCTGGCCAGAGAGACGCTGGACTCACCGAATTTGTCGCGCAGCCGATCGGCCGCCGCCAGGGCTTGCTCCCAGCGCTGCCGACGGTTGTCTTCCAGCAAGTCACCCTGCATGGCCTGCGCCTCAAAGGAGGAAGCGTGCACGCCCAGCAGCCGCACGGGAACCCCTGGTTTCCAGTTCCGGCGAAACAAAGCGCGGATTTGCTCAAAGATTTCGGTGTCCAGCTGGGTCGGCGCCGGCAGCGAGTGCGCCCGCGTGATGGTGCTGAAATCCTTATACCGCAGCTTGAGCTGAAGGGTGCGGGCGTGAAAGCCGTTTTCCCGCAGCCGTCGGCCCACCATCTCGCTCAGCCGCATGAGCGTAGATTCAATCTGCTGCGCGTCCGCGGTGTCCTCGTTGTAAGTGTGCTCATGGCTGATCGACTTGGCAGAGGTGTCTTCGCCTACGGCACTGTCGAACCATCCCCCGGCGTCTTCGCCCCGCGCCTTGCCGGCCAGCGCCAGTCCCCATTTGCCAAAGTGCTCTTCGAGATACGCGTCTTCAAATCTCGTCAGATCGCCCACCTTGCGGATGCCGAGCGCGTGCAGATTCTTCTCCGTGACCTTGCCCACTCCGGGAATGTCGCCGACATCGAGCGGGGCCAGAAACTTGGCCTCTTGCCCCGCCGCCACCCAGAGCACGCCGTTCGGCTTGGCCTTGGCGGAGGAAACCTTGGCAATCAGCCGCGAGCAGCCAATTCCGATCGAGCAATTCAGCCGGGTCTCCGCCTTCATTTTCTCGTGCAAGGTATGGGCTGCCCGCAAGGGCGGGCCATGCAGGCGCTCGGTGCCGGTCATATCCAGATAAGCTTCGTCAATCGAGGCCATCTCCACCTGGGGAGAAAATGACATCAATACCTGATACACCTGTTCCGAAGCTTCCCGGTAGCGTTCGTGATGGCCATTGACAAAGATGGCGTGGGGACACAGTTTGGCCGCTGTCCGCAGCGGCATGGCCGAGTGTACGCCGAACTTCCTCGCCTCATAGGACGCCGCCGACACCACGCCCCGTTCGTCCCGCTGCCCTCCCACCACCACGGCTTTGCCTTTCAGCGAGGGATCGGTGAGCTCTTCTACGGACACAAAAAAAGCGTCCATGTCCACATGGAAGATAGTCCTCGGGAAAAGAAAGGGCGCTTCAGTAACTTCCGGCGTGGCGAAACCACTCATGACGTCACAGGCGAAATAAAAGCAAATATAAAAACTGCTCTGATTTTACCAGCCGGAGGGCCCGCTCACCCAGCGACTTTCTTCCTCGCGCGCAAGCACAGCCGCCCCGGGTCTGTCTCGAACCGGGCGGCGCCTCATTCTTCCCGAATACCTGTCAGAGAAATCTCAGGAAAGCGTCGGCAGCACGGGCAGGGCGACGAGCGGCGGGCCGGCTTGCGGCACTTGCAGCTCGGGCATGGGGGTCCCCGCGAACAACCGGCGGCAGGGCTTGGCCAGCCAGCGCGCCCACCGTCCCGACCAGGTGACACGGGCGCTGTCGGTAGCGATCCCGGTATCGGCATACATCTGGCGATAGATTTTTGAGATCAGCACAAACGCCAGGCGCCCGCGGCTGGACTTGATAAATCGGGAGCGTTTCCAGATCGATCCCAAACTGTAAAAATCGTCCCACACTTTTTGCGTACGGGCACGAATTTCTTCCGCCGACATAACGGGATGGTCCCAATAGAGCTTGGGGCGCAATGCCTGTGGGATCAGCCAACGCCGGGTCAGCGGCACCCCGGCAATGCGGGGCGGATTGTCGCCCAGGTTCTTTTCCCAGCGCTGAAAATCCACCGTCCCCGGATACGGGCTGAGCATCACAAATTGCGCAAAAGTGAGGTCGGCCTCCTGCGCCGCCAGGGCCGTGGCCTCAAAAGTTTCCGGACGGTCGCTGGGCAGTCCAAAGATGAACGACCCCAACACGTGCACGCCGTGACTACGAAAAGTACGCAGTCTTTCCGTGAGGTGCGCTCCCGCCAAATTGAAATCCTTATAGACGTCCTTCAACCCGGCGGGGGTCACCGACTCCACGCCGACCAGCGCGCCTTTGATCCGCGCGGCTTTCATGGCATCCAGGAATTCCGGGTCCTCCGCCGCCTCCATGGTGATCTGGGTGAAGAACACCATATCGTCGGGAAGTTGGGCCAGACGGGACATCAAAACGAAACGCTCATCCCGCAACGACTGCAGCTCTCGTACTCTCTTGTGATTGTTCTGCGCCTGCGCCAGTTGGATGTCGGTCAGGGTCACCGGATAAAAGTTGTCGTCGGCCAGGGCGATAAAACGAAAACCCAGACGCCGCAACTGCACAATTTCTTCCAGCACCACATCGGAGGCCCGCTGCCGCGGCTTCTGACCGTCGGTGCGCCATACCGAACAAAACGAACAATGTTTGGGACAACCCCGCACCGTCTGCACCGACGCCCACATATAGCGGTTGCGGGGGACTAAATCCCAGCGCGCCGCTACAAACTCACTGGCGTCAATCTGTCCTCCTACGTAAACCGGCTGCGGACGCCCGGCATGGCAATCCGAGATTACGTTGGCCCAGACCCTGTCTCCGTCTCCCTTAACCACCGCATGGGCCCCTCCTAGATCGAGCGCCTCCTGAGGGTACAGTGTGGCGTGGATGCCTCCGAAAATCACATAAGCGCCCCGGGCGCGTAACACTTTCCCCAGTTCGTAACCGCGCAATGCGTTGGCCGTATGAATGCCGATGCCCACCGCGTCACCTTCCTGTACGCTTTGCGGGTCCACCGGAAACAACGTCTCATCCACCAGGGTGGGATCGCCAAACTGGCGCGGAGTCGCGGCGGCCAGCACATATTGCCAACGTGGAGTGATGACTGCCGTACCGAACGAGACACTACTGGGATTGATGAGATGAACGCGCACGGCTGGAGCTCCTTGATCGTACAAGTTGCCCTATTCGCGGACTGGACTCCCAGTTCGGTATAGGGGACAAGCTCCACGTCGAGAAGAAAATGACGCAGTTCCACTTTTGGGGAAAAAGGAAAGAAATGCTTTCTGCCACCATGGCGTGGCAGGATCGACCCTTTGAACACCTCAAAATGCCCCAACCAGCAGTGAGTGGAGACTAGGCTTCAAAAGGCTGGCTGTCAATCAAAACACGACCTACCCCCGCTGAGGGCACGCCGGAGGGAAATTTGCGCTAGACAGCTACCGGTGTGGATCGGAACTGTCTGGCCTTTTCGTAGACCCGGATATATTCCTTGGCCGAAGCGTTCCAGGAAAAATCCCGGCTCATGCCATTGCGCATCAGGGTCAGCCAGGAGGTCTGGTCCCGGAAGGCGCGCAGGGCGTTCTTGATGGTCAGCAGCAGGGCCTCTCCGTTGTATTCGGTGAACTTAAAACCAGTCCCCTTGCCGGTGCGGGCGTCCCAGGGATCAATGGTGTCATCCAGGCCGCCGGTAGCGCGCACAATCGGCACCGTCCCATACCTCAAGCTATAGATTTGGTTTAGCCCGCAAGGCTCATAACGGGAAGGCATTAGGAACATATCGCAGCCCGCTTCAATCTTATGGGCAAGCGCGTTGTCGTAGGCCACTTTGAGCGCTATCTTCTGGGGAAACTGCTTCTGCAGGCGCAGAAACATCTCTTCGAATTTTTTGTCGCCCGAGCCCAGAACCACCAGGGTCATATCTTCGCGGGCCAGCCGGTCCATGATCTGCGAGATCAGATCGAAACCCTTTTGCGCGGCAAAGCGGGAGACAATTCCTATGAGCGGCAGTTTGGGGTCGGCTCCCGCCAGCCCAAATGCGGCCAGCAGATCCTGCTTGCACTTGGCTTTCCCGCTCAGGTCTTCCGGCGAGTAGCGGGCCGCAATGAACTTGTCTTTTTGGGGGCTCCACTCGTCGTAATCCACGCCATTGAGGATTCCCGTGACCGTCGCCGCCCGGTTACGCAATACGCCATCCAGTCCGAAGCCGTATTCGGAAGTCTGGATCTCATGACTGTATTTCCGGCTCACCGTGGTGATGTAGTCCGCGAACACCAATGCACCTTTGAGGAAGTTGACCTGGCTGAAGAATTCCATTTTGGTCATGGTGAACAGGTCCCAGGGCAGGGTCAACAACGGCAGGGTGTCCGGCGGAAACAGGCCCTGATAACCCATGTTGTGGATGGTAAAGACCGTCGCCACTTCGCGGAAGGCTGGGTCCTCCGCATATTGCGTGCGCAGCAAGACCGGAATCAGCGCCGACTGCCAGTCATGGCAATGAAATAGATCGGGCACCCCCAGGATCTTCGTGGCCTCCAGCACCGCCCGGGAAAACAGCGCAAAGCGTTCGGCATTATCGGGATAGTCCCCCGCCGGCGTGCCATAGAGGGCCTCCCGGTCAAAGAAGGGGGGGTAGTCGATGAAATAGAAATTCACCCCGGAGTGGTTGCCTTCGGTGGCCACCGAGCAAAAGCGGTACTGATCGTCAAAGGGAATGGTAATGCTGCGCACGACGGTCTGGGCCCCAAAGAGCTTGGTCTGCCGGTACCGCGGCAGGTATACGCTAACCTGGTGGCCTAAAGCCACCAGGGCGCGGGGCAAGGCGCCCACGACGTCGGCCAGTCCGCCGGTCTTCGAGAATGGCACGCCTTCGGATGCGGCCAAGGCTATATGCATGACGCTCATCTCCCCGATATATCGGTCGCCCAGGCCCTCACGTTATGATAGAGAGGTGTCCTGAGCTGACGGTAGTGCGCAAGGCATGCGGAGTACTTTTCAGTCTAACCGCGGCAAAGAAAGAGGGTCAACGTGGCTAAGGTATCGCCGTCCGGCGTGCGCAAGTCGACGCCCAAATTGGGACAACACTTTCTCAGCGATCCCGTCGCGGCCAGCCGTATTATCGAGGCGCTGGGCGATATTGCGCAGAAAACCGTTCTGGAAGTGGGCCCCGGCCGCGGCGCAATTACCGGCTTGCTGGCCAAACGCGCGCGCCGCTTGATTGCAGTGGAACTGGATCGGGTGCTTTCCGCCCAGCTGCGCATGAAGTTCTCCCTGTGGCCGAACGTGGAGATCCTGGAGGGCGACATTCTCTCCGTGGACTTCGACACCATCTTCGGACCCCGCCCCGGAACTGCCCAGCCGGGACTGGAGATCAGGCCGGAAAAAGCCTCCGTAGTCGGAAACCTTCCCTACTACATCACCTCCGAACTCTTATTGAAGCTCTTCGCTTACCGAAAGTATTTCGATAGTTTTGTGGTCATGGTGCAATTGGAAGTCGCCGACCGCCTGGCCGCCCAACCAGGCACCCGCGATTACGGCCTGCTATCCGCCACGGCCCAGCTCTACACCCGTCCCGAGAAACTATTCGCCCTGCCCCCGGGCGCCTTTTCACCGCCTCCCAAGGTGCAATCCGCCGTGGTCCGCATGAAGGTGGAACCGCGTCTGGAGCAGTTGCAAGTTCCCGAGGAGGCCTTTCTGAACTTCCTGCGGCTCTCTTTCGGACAGAAACGTAAGACGCTCTCCAACAACCTCAAACCGCAATACGACGCCAAGGTCCTGCGCGCGGCGCTGCAGGCCAACGACATCGACGCCTCGGTGCGCGCCGAGGCCCTGCCGCTCGAAACCAGCGCCGCCCTTTTCCGCGCGCTCGAAGCGCAAAACCAGCGCTAGCGCGCCTTTTGCCTTGTTGGGAGGTGGTTTATGGAAACCGCCATTCGTCCCCCGGCCGTCGCCGGACGCTTCTATTCGAGAGACCCTCTCGCCTTGCGCGAGGAAGTGGAAGGCTATCTTGGCCCCGGGGCGCAGCCGCGCCCGGCGCTGGGCTGCATCGTGCCCCACGCTGGTTATATGTACTCGGGGCCGGTGGCGGGGGCCGTCTTCCGCACCCTGGAAATTCCGCCTACCTGCGTCATCCTTTGCCCCAACCACACCGGCCTGGGCGTGCCAATCTCCATCATGAGCAATCATGCCTGGCAAACTCCTCTCGGAGCCCTGCCCGTGGATGTAGAGCTGGCCTCCCGGCTCAAGGACAACTTTGCCTGGCTGGAAGAAGATGCGGAAGCCCATCGCGCCGAACACGCCGTGGAAGTACAGTTACCCTTCTTGCAGGTCTTGCGGCCCTCCACCTCGTTCGTCCCCATCGTCTTAGGGACGCGGGAGTTTTCCGTGCTGGAAGCCCTGGGCGCGGCTTTGGCGCAAACCATCGCCCAACAGGCCCACCCGGTCCTGATCATTGCCTCCAGCGACATGAACCACTACGAGAGCGATCTCGTCACACGCCGCAAAGATCACTTGGCCATAGAACGCATTCTCGAACTCGACGCTCGCGGGCTGTTCGATGTGGCCGTCAAGGAAGATATCAGCATGTGCGGCCTGGGGCCGGCGGTGACCATGCTGACGGCGGCCCGGCTGCTGGGTGCCCGTTCCGCCGAGCGCATCCAATATGCAACTTCGGGAGATGTCTCCGGCGATCGCCGCATGGTGGTGGGCTACGCCGGCATGGTGATTTTGTAGAGGCGATGCTCAGCTAGGGACTAGCCGCCCTCGGCCCTCCGGCAGAGCGCAGCTCCGCAACAGGTGGCGCAGGGTTTGGGTGGCGCAGGGCTTTCAGCCCTGCATCAAGGACCCGCCTTCCAGCTTACGCGCGCTAGCGCTCCGCGCGGAAAATCAGGGTGACATCAAATCAGGCCTAAAGGCCTGCTCCACCCTGTGCCGCTTCTGAGTCTCTTACCGGGCTGCGCCCGGCCGCCCGGATGAGGACATCCGGGCCTACACGTTCCCTGCTCGACTTTTCCGGCCTCCGCCTTGTGTCGGGGCAGAGCCTGTCCTGAGCAAAGTCGAAGGATGTCCTCACCTGCCCAGCGGAGCGAAGCTCCGCAATGGATAGCGCAGGGCATGGATAACGCAGGGCCCATTAACTCAACAACGGCAAACTCAGCGGCTCCTGGGGCAGGCATCCCTGCTTCACCATTTCCTGCAACGCCGCTTCCAGTTCCAGCGCCCGGCAGGGCTCGACCAACAAAATCAAAGGCGACTTCGCCTTGGCGCCGCGCGGCCTTTGCAGCACGGAGCGCACTTCGATGCCATGTTTGGAGAGAATGCGGGTCACGCCGGCACTGTCACCGACTTTGCGCAGGGTGAGACGGAGATAGTAGGGAAATTCGAAGTTATGGTTGACGGAGTAGGTTTTGAGCGAAGAAGCCTCGGAATTCGCGGGGGGCACCCGCTTTCGGGAAATGGAGACCACATCGGAAACCACGGCCACCGAAGTCGGCCCGCCGCCCGCCCCGCGCCCGGCAAACAGCGTCTCCCCACCGTGCACACCGGTGGCGAGCAGCGCATTCTGATTGTCCTTGGCATGGGCCAAGGGTGAGGAATGGGGTACGACGGCCGGTTGCACCGCGGCCAGCAGATCGTTGCCGCGCACTTCCGCCAAGGAAGTCTGGCGGATGGTCGCGCCCAGTTTTTTCGCATAGCGGAAGTCAATCGCTTCCACGCCTTCAATACTGCGGCGATGGATTTTGTCCGGATGCACGTCCGCCCCGAAGCCCACCCGCGCCAGAATGGCCAGCTTGCAGGCCGCATCGACACCGTGCACATCGTCGGAGGGATCGGCTTCCGCGTAGCCCAGTTCCTGGGCCTTGGCCAGAGCATCGGCGAAGCTCAGTCCCCGGGATTCCATGTTGCTCAAAATGTAATTGCAGGTGCCGTTCAGCACCCCGGCCAGGCGGAACAAGCGCTCGCCCGACAGGCCATGCTCCAACCCACAGAGCACCGGCACACCCCCGGCCACGGAAGCCCCAAATTCCAGCTTCTGCCCGTTTTGGCGCGCCACCTCCAGCAGTTCGGTGCCATGTTTGGCAATGAGGTGCTTGTTGGCCGTCACCACCGATTTGCCCGACTCCAGGGCGCGGCGCACCCAGCTTCCCGCCGGGTCGACGCCCCCCACCACTTCAATGACCACATCCACGTCGCTGGCCAGGACTTCATCGATGTCTTCGGTCCAGCGCACGTAGGAGGGCACCCAGGAGGCTTGCTTGCGTTTTACCTGACGATTGAAGATGTGGGTGAGTCGAAGATGGGAGTGGGACTGGAGGCAAAGCAGCTCGGCTACGGACTGGCCTACCGTCCCGAAGCCGAGCAGCGCTACTTTGCAATGGGCGACACGAGCATCAGCGAAAGCGCGGCCTTGCGGTCGCTTCGCAGGCTCGTCGGTTTGTGCATCCCAGGTCATGATTGCCATGGTCCACCTGCCTGACACAGTCCCTGGAATGGCACCACCTCGGGCTGCGTCTCTTGTACAGAGAAAAATAGTTTATGCAGACGGCGCACCGCTTCCTCCGCCTGCGCTTCATCCACCAGAAAGCTGATGTTGCGTTCGGACGCGCCCTGGCAGATCATGCGCATCTCAATGTCGGCCACCGAGGAGAACACCTGGCTGGCAATCTCCGGACGACGGCGGATTTTTTCGCCCACCAGCGAGACCAGCGCCTTGTGGTTTTCCCAGCGCAGGTGCGCCAAGCCCTTCAGTTCTTCGGCGATCACCGGCAGGCCCGCCGTGGTGCTCACCAGCAGCGACATGCTGTTCGGCGAAGCGGAAAGCAGGTCCAGACCGTGATGGTGCTTCTCGAAGACCTCGAAGATTTCGCGCAGCAACTCCGGCGCCAGCCAGCGCACCGGCTCCACGTCCACCACGGAAATCCCCCGCTTCGCGGTCACGGCCTTTACCCGTCCGCTGGCATCGGTGTCGGCCACAATCTCCGTGCCGTTCGATTCAGGATTTTTGGAGTTCAATACCCAGACGGGAATGTTGCGGCGTTTGGCGGGAAGCAGGGTGGCGGGATGCAGTACTTTGGCCCCAAAGTAGGCCAACTCGGCGGCCTCCTGGAAGTTCATCCGGGGCACCCTGCGCGCGTCCGGGCAAAGCCGCGGATCGGTGGTCATGATGCCGTCCACATCGGTCCAGATTTCGATGCGACAGGCCTGCAATCCCGCTCCCAGAATCGCCGCGCTGTAATCCGATCCCCCGCGTCCCAGAGTGGTCGGAATGCCGTCACGCGTAGATCCCATGAAACCACCCAGCACCGGGATTTGCCCGGCCTTCACCAGGGGGCCGACCTTTTCCTGCAAACGCTCGTTTGTGTCGTCCCACAGGGGGGTCGCCTGGGTGTGCACCGCATCGGTGATAATGCACTGTTTGGCGTCCACGAAGACCGTGTCCAGACCCAATTGCCGCAGCGCCACTGCCGCCACCCGGCTGGAAAACGATTCGCCCAGGCCCAGCAGGTGGTCCTGGGCGCGGGGAGAAATCTCCCCTTCGGTGGCGATGGAGTGCAAAAGCTTTTCCGCCACCTGAAATTCATCCTGGAGAAATGCCGCCAGCTCCGCCGCTTCTTCCCCGGTAATCAGTTCCGCGACCAGATGCTCATGCCGCTGCTTCAACGTCTGAAGAATGCCCTTGGCGGACTCCTCATTGCCCTGTGCGGCCAGCTTGCCGGCGCTGAGCAATTGATCGGTGACCTTGGCCAGCGCGCTGATCACCAGTACCGGACGCAGCTCCAGCCGCCGCTTCACCAGCTTGCTCACCCGCCGTAGCGCGGCGGCATCCTGCACCGAGGTCCCACCAAACTTCATCACCACCGGCGCAAACGGGGCGCCTTCGGCCTGGTTCTCGACGTTGCGTTGTCGGGGCAAATCATTCATGACGTTCTCCAGTGTTTTTTATTTGCCTACAAATGAAAAACCCACCTTCCAGTTTCTTCTGGCGGTGGGTTTGAACCTGTTAGAACTTGTTGTTGCTTAGCTCACCAGGAACCCTCCCCAGAAGACACGGTAATTCGTGTCGACGAACCTGTGCCTGTCGATGTCATTCGCTTGGCCTTCTGGGTAAGAGTGGTCATGGCTTCGAGTTTAGTGTTCCAGCTCAGACTTCGTGTCCTGCGTCTTTTTCTGCTCTTCGAAAAATTGCACCAGCCGGTCGATGAGCCGGCGCTGCCCTCCGATGACATGCAGTCCACTCTCGTGGCGGTGCTCATCGAGGACCTTATTTAAATTGCGCTCCAAGTCATTCATCGCATACTCCCTCAGTCACAACAAGTTCCAGAAGTAACTCCTCCTGGGTGGGGCAGCCAATAAGAATTTCTGAGGTTGCTCATAAACAATATCAATAAGGCCCCGGCAAACGGAAATTGGAAATTTGAATAGCCCGCATCCACAAATCTGATACCGCTTGCCCCTCTGGATCCAGCTACTTAGAGGCCGCGGGCAGCTGCCGCAGGGTGGTAATGAAGGTGGTGGTGGCTCGCGTCAGGGTGCGGTCGCGGCGATAGGCGATGCCCAATTCCCGCCAAAGTTCCTGTCCCTTAATGGGAATCAGCTTCACCCGCCCGGCCAGCACCTGGTCCTTGGCGAAGCTGGCGCTGATGATGGAAACTCCCAGCCCGGCCGCCACAAAGCTCTTGATCATACCTACGCTGGGCAGTTCCATGCGCACCTGCAGGCTGGCGGCATAGGGCCGAAACAGCTTGTCCATGACCCGCCGGCTGAAGCCGGTCTTGGGCAGCAGCAGTGGCTGCTTAGCGATCTCGCTGACCGGCACCAGATCGTGCTTGGCCAGGGGGTTCTGCGGATTCACCATGAGCATCAACTGGTCGCGGAAAATCGGGTGCGTCTTGAGGCTGCTCGACTTTACCGGCAGGGTCACAATGCCCACGTCCAACGTGCCATTTTCCAGCTTCTCAATGATTTTGTAGCTGAAGTTGCGATAGATGCTGATCTGTACCCCGGGGTAGACCGCCACGTACTTGGCGAAAACATCGGGCAGAACATACAGACAGGTGGCTTCATTGGCGCCAATGGCGATCGTGCCGCGCGGTGTGCTGCCCTGGTCGGCCACGGCCAGCAAGGACTCGTCGCGCATCTGCAGCATGCGCTCGGCGTAGGCAAAAAGCACCCGCCCCGCCGGGGTCAGGGACACGTCTTTCCCCGAGCGGTCGAGCAACCGGTCCCCATACTCCTGCTCCAGTTGCCGTATCTGAGCGCTGACCGCGGACTGCGAGCGGAAGACCTTCTGCCCGGCGCGCGAGAAGCTGCCCAGTTTGGCAACTTCCATGAAGGTGACTAGTTGATCAAAATCCATGGGGTATCGGGGATTATACCGGAGCCCGCAACTGATTCTCCAAATGGAATTTAGTTTTTACCGCCCTTACGCAATGGCCTGCCCGGGACGCGGCAGGACCGGCCGTTTTTCAAATTTGGGCAACTCCGCCCGCTTCTGCTTCTCGCGGACCGGCGCCCAGGTTTGTGCCACGGTGACCGGGGGCTGCAAAGGCTCCACCCGCAGGAACGGCAATGGCAGGTCGGAATCCAGCAACCGCGCCGCAATCGGACTGTCGGTCAGGCGATGGTGCTTGCGCAATACCTGCCGTAGCCAGAGTTCTTCTTTGACTTCCAGCTGGGCCAGGCGCACGGACTGGTGGTTGTAGCCGTGCCCTCCCACGGAATCCCGCAACAGATAGGCCAGGCCGCCGGTCATGCCCGCGCCCAGATTCATGCCTGCCGGGCCCAGAATCACCACAATGCCCGACGTCATGTATTCGCAGCCATGGTGGCCAACGCCCTCCACCACCGCCAACGCGCCGCTATTGCGTACAGCAAAGCGCTCCCCTGCACGCCCGGCGACGTAAAGTTCGCCGCTGGTGGCGCCATAGAGCACAGTGTTCCCAGCGATGACATCTCCGCGTAAAGACGCTTCTTTCCCCGCCGTAATCGAGATGACGCCGCCGCTCATGCCCTTGCCCACGTAATCATTGGCCTCGCCGATCAGACGGAAGCGCAGTCCCTTCATCAGGAAGGCGCCGAAACTCTGCCCCGCGTAGCCGGTGAACTGATAGTTGATGGGCGCTGCCAAGGCGGGCGCGCCGGTCCGGCGGATCAGCTCTCCCGAAAGATGCGCGCCAATCGCCCGGTCCGCATTGGTGATCTTGAAGCGATGGCGATGCTGCGTCACTGTCTCCAGTTCATCCACCGTGCGCACCAGATGCAGATAAAGCTTGCCCTTGTCTTCCAGCAGGTTGGCAGTGCCGCCCAGTGACTCAATCGGATTCAGCAGATCGCCGAGCGAACGCTTGGCATCTTCGTTTTTGGGCCGCAAGCGCTCCGCCGCCCCGATGATCTCATCCAGCGACCGCGCTCCCATCGCCGCCAGCAGTTCGCGGACTTCCTGGGCCACGCCGTGGAAATATGTCTCGACCATCTCCGGCTTCCCGGTGAAGCGCGCCCGCAGCTTTTCGTCCTGCGTGGCGATGCCCACGGGGCAAGTATTGAGATGGCATTGCCGCGCCATGACGCAACCGATGGCCAGCAGCGCGGAAGTTCCGAATCCGTATTCATCCGCGCCAAAGAGGGCGCCGATGATCACGTCGCGCCCGAACTTAAAGCCGCCGTCCACGCGCAAGCGCACCCGACCCCGCAGTCCGGCGCGCACCAGCGCCTTGTGCGCATCGCGCAGACCGATCTCCCATGGCAGCCCCGTGTTCTTGATGGAGGTAATCGGCGAAGCGCCCGTGCCGCCATCGTGGCCGGCAATGGTAATGACGTCCGCGCCCGCCTTGGCCACGCCCATGGCGATGATGCCCACGCCCGCGCCCGACACCAGCTTCACTCCGATGCGCGCTTGGGGATTGATCGCCCGCAAGTCGTAAATCAGCTGCGCCAGGTCTTCGAT
>JAFDVW010000003.1:0-29181 GCA_018268755.1 Acidobacteriota bacterium | reverse complement strand
CTGCCCGCCTTCGCCGGGCTTGGCGCCCTGCGCCATCTTGATTTCCAGTTCGTCGGCGTGCACGAGGTAATCCGCGGTCACGCCGAAGCGCCCGGAGGCAATCTGCTTCACCCGGTTATTGGCTTCGGAGCCTTCCCGATAGACCTCGGGGTCTTCCCCGCCCTCACCGGTGTTGCTGCGCGCGCCCAGCCGGTTCATGGCAATGGCCAGCGTGGTGTGGGTCTCAGGAGAAATCGCCCCCAGCGACATGGCCTGGGTGCTGAAGCGAGACAGAACCGAGCTTTCTTCTTCCACCCCTTCGAGCGGCACAGGCTCGCCCTGGGGAAGCTCCAGCAGATCGCGCAGCGCTACCGGCACGCGCGTGTTGGCCAGCTCCGCATAGGCGCGATAGTGCTCGTCGGTCGGAGATTTGATATAGCGATGCATGCGCCGCACCAGTTCGGGCGATGCGCCATGCTGCTCGCCGTTCTGCCGGAAGCGGTACAGCCCCAGGTCGAGCATTTCGCGCTCGTCGCTATAGGCCCGCGTGTGCCGCGCCAGCGCATTACCCAGCAATTCCGTGAGGCTCTTGCCCCCCAGCGAATTGTGCGCGTCTTCGAAAAACTGCTCACATAGCTCTTTGTCCAGACCAATAGTCTCGAAGAGCTGGCTGTTGCGATAGCTGGCGATGGTCGAAATGCCCATGCGCGAAATTACTTTGCGCAGGCCTTTCTCCAGAGCCTTGCGATAACGGCTGGGACCGTCGCTGCGCAGGGTGGCCGCCTGTTCCATGGCCAGATAAGGCAGCACCGCGCTCGCCCCCGCGGCAATCAGCAGGGCCACGTGGTGCGTATCAATCACCTGTCCAGTCTCGACGATGAGCGGAATTTCGCAGGCCCCCGCCTGCATCATCGCCTTCCACACTGCGGCGGTGGCCAACAAGGAAGGCAACGGCGCATTCTGCGCATCCACGCCGCGGTCGCTCAACAGCACAAAAGCCGGCTTGCGCGTCGCCGCAGTTATGGCTTCTTGCTGCACGCGCTCAATGGCCGCCTGAGCGCTTTCCACGCCCCCCTCCACCGCGTAGGTGGCCGAAATACGCTGCACATCTTCCAGCATGCCTTCCAGCGCCGCCAGTTGCCCGGCATCGAGCAAGGGAGATCCCAACACCACGCTGTCGCCCAAATAAATCCGCAGCGACATCAGGTGCCCTTCCCGCAAGGAATCAATCGGCGGGTTCGTCACCTGGGCAAAACGCTGCTTGCAGTAGTCCCACAGCGGACGAGGCAAGCGGGAGAGGGCCGCCGGAGGAGCATCGTCCCCCATGCTCCACACTGCTTCCTGTCCCTGCTCCACCAGCGGCTGGAAGAGCAACTTGAACTGATCTTCGCTCCAGCCCATGGAGGCCAGAACTTTTTTGTCCGTCGGCGCGGGCTCAATCGACGTCGCTTCCGAAGATCCCACCAGGGTCGCCGGCTCGGACACAATCGTGCGCATGCCTTGCTTAAGCTGCAAGGAATCCTTCGGACGCAGCAACTCACCGGTAGCCGGATTGGCCAGCAGGATTTCTCCCGGCCCCAGTCGCTGCCGCTCAATGACCTGCTTGTCTTTCAGGTCGGCGATGCCCACTTCCGAGCCCACAATCAGCAGGCCGTCGGCGGTCAGCGTATAGCGCATGGGACGCAATCCGTTGCGGTCCAGCTTTGCGCCCACCATGACGCCGTCGGAGAAAATCATGGCCGCCGGGCCGTCCCACGGCTCCTGCGTCTTCGATTGTTCATCCAGAAAATGCCGCAGCTCGGGAACAATGCGCGGCTCGGCTTCCCACGCCGGAGGCACCATGCTCAGCATGGCCTCCATGGGGCTGTAACCATTACGCAGATAAATCTCCAGCCCATTGTCGAAGCTGGCGGAGTCACTCACCCGGGCCTCGAGCAGCTGCACATGCTCGGGCAAGTCCATCTTCTCGCGCAAACCCGCCGCGCGGGCCCGCAGCCAGCGGCGATTGCCGCTGATGGTGTTGATCTCGCCGTTGTGCCCCACAAAACGGAAAGGCTGCGCCAGCGACCAACTGGGCGCCGTGTTGGTGGAATAGCGCTGGTGGAAAATCGCAAACGTGCTTTGGAAACTCGGGTCGGCCAGGTCGGGATAAAAAACTGGCAATTGGCTGGGAGTCAGCAGGCCCTTATAAACAACCGTACGCGAGGAGAGCGAACAGAAGTACGTTCCTTGCGGATAACAGGACTCCGCTTCTTTGCGCATGCGGAACAGCTGCGCTTCCATGTCGGCCACGGCAGCTTCCGCCGCCACGAAACACTGCTCAATGGTCGGCAGCGTATCCATGGCGCGGGGGCCCACCACTTTCAGGTTGGTGGGAACCACACTCCATCCCAGGACCCGTAGTCCGGTCCGCTGCGCCGCCCCTTCAATCGCGGCCCGGGCTTCCGCCTCCTGCCCCTTGGGCAGGAACGCCATACCCAGTCCAAACACCTGGGGCAGATCAATGCCCTGCTGTTTCGCGCGCTGCCGCAGGAAGGCGTCCGGAATCGACATGAGCAGACCGGCGCCGTCGCCGCTGCGGCCATCCGCATCCACCCCACCCCGGTGAGCCAGGCGAGTCAGGGCCTGGAGCGCACGCGCGACAATCTCGTGCGAAGCTTGACCTTTGAGCTGGGTAATAAACCCAACCCCACAGGCATCGTGGCCTATCTGGTAGTCATCATTTTTCATCGGTATCTATTTATGTACCTGCTGCCGGAGACCAAAGTACAATCAAGAATTTCGATGCGGCGGATGGAATTTTCTGGACGGCCGCAAAAAGCAAAAAGCCGCGTAAATCGCGGCTTTTTCAGTGGTTAACCCTGGTCTCCCACAAATCATCAACGCGTCGGCAGGGGCTCCGGCGAGAGTCGGACCAATTCAGGCTGGGGCTCAGGCGTGTGTAACCCGCACTCGGTTTTCTGGAAGCCCGACCACCTTCCGGCGCGGGCGTCCTCTCCCGGCTGCACCGCCCGGGTGCAATGTGAGCACCCGATGCTGGGATACCCCCGGTCATGCAACCGGTTGTACGGCACCTGATGTTCGTGGACATAATTCCACACCTGCTTGGTGGTCCAGTCCGCCAGCGGGTTGACCTTCAGGATCTGAAATTTCTCGTCCCACTCGATTTTGCGGGCGGTGGCCCGGTTCGCGGTCTGGTCGCGGCGGATAGCGGTGATCCAGGCGCGCAGTCCGGAAAGCTTTTGCTTCAGCGGGTCCACCTTGCGAATCTGGCAGCATTTGTCCGGGCTGTGGCTCCACAAGGCCGGACCAAATGCGCGCTCCTGGTCCTCCGGGGTAAGCTGGGTCTTGACCCGCTCAATGCGGACGCCATACCGCTTCTCCACCTTGTCCATCAGCTCGTAGGTTTCCGGAAAGAAGAAGCCCGTGTCGATGGTGAAGAGGTTGAAGTCGCGGCGAATGCGCGCCGCCATGTCGATCATGACCATGCCTTCAACGCCAAACGCCGAGGCCATGGCGATATCGCCCTGAAACGTGTCAAAACTCCAGCGCAACAGGTCCTCGGACCCCAGGCCCTCGTGCTGCACGCGAATTTGCTCCAGATGCTCTTTCACTCTGGTCGTTCCTCCAGATTCTGCGCCACCAGTTCCGGGAGCGCTCCCGGACCCGCGGCCGACAAGCTTTCCAGCCAGGCTTCAGCCTGTGCGGCCGTGTTTCGTCCTGCCCAGGCCACCACATCCCCCACCACCAGCAAGGTGGGCGAAGGCAGCCGCGGAGCATTCCGCAGCTCGGTCACGGTGCTGATATGGCTCTTCTGTTCCCTGCTGCTGGCCTGCGAAATCAGCGCGCAAGGCGTCTTCCCGGCCACCCCCGAGTTCATCAGCTTCTCAGCGGTCGCCGCATAGTTGTGCCCCGGCATATACACCAGCACGGTGGTCTGCGCCGGGATGGACGCCGGCCAGTCCGTCGATGGCGCCGACTTGGCATGGTGTCCACTCAGGATCAGCAGCGAGGAAGCGGCCTGGCGATGAGTCAGGGGAATCTGCGCGGCCGCCCCGGCGGCCAACGCCGAGGTCACGCCCGGCACAATCTCGAAGTCGATGTTTGCCCGGCGCAGCGCTTCCATCTCTTCCCCGCCCCGTCCGAACACCAGTGGATCTCCCCCCTTAAGGCGCACGACCTGCAAGCCCAACAGCGCATAGTTCACCAACAGCTGGTTGATCTCCTCTTGCGAGGGGCTCTTGCGTCCGCAACGCTTGCCCACATTACGGACCTCAGCGGTCCGGGGAATGAAAGACAGGATTTCCCTGCCGAAAAGCTCATCGTGCAGCACCACGTCCGCCGAGCGCAGCAGACGCGCAGCCTTTAAGGTGAGCAACTCGGGGTCGCCCGGCCCGGCGCCCACCAGGAACACTTTGCCGTGGGTCTGGCTCATGCGTTGCCTCCCCGCGCAATCACGCGGTTTTCCAGCGAACGCTGAAAAGCCTCCTGGCTGGCCAGCTCATGCAGCAAGCGGCGGCGTTCTTCCGGGTCCATGTTGCTGGCAAATAGTTGCTGCCGGATCGTCCCCAACTGCTCGACCCAGGCTTCATACTCCGGCCCAAACTGCTCCTCGAGCTCCCGGCGCAGACGCTGGGCCAGCGCCGGGCTGTGCCCGGCGGTCGAGATCGCCACCTGTAAATCTCCCCGCTGCACCACCGCGGGGTAATAAAAATCGCAGTGCTCCGGATCATCCACCGCATTGCATAGGATGTGCCGCGCCTGCGCTTCCTGAAACACCGCCGCATTGACCTCAGGCGAAGCCGTGGCCGCGATCACCAGAAATACGCCTTCCAGGTCCGTGCTGCGAAATTCCCGCTGCTCCCACCGTAAGGCTCCCGCCTCGGCCCAATCCGCGACCTGGGCGGTGGCCAGGGGAGCAACGACCCGCACCTTTGCGCCCGCCGCCACCAGGCTCTGGATCTTGGGCTCGCCAATGCGGCCCGCCCCCACCACCAGGCAGGAGCGGCCTTGCAGCTTCAGAAAGATGGGGAAAAGGCTCATCCCGTTATCCCTCCGCCCCATGCGGAACCCGTCCCGTGGGCAAATCCCGGACGGCTTCCGCCACTACCGCGCCGGCCAGAAATTCCCGTAACTCGTCATTGCTGTGCCGGGCAAAAAACTGCCGCAAATTTTCTTCGGGATGCTTGGCTGTCTGATACTGCGTCAGCAACCGCTCAATCGCTTCCGGGACTTCGCTGGCCAGGCAGCGATACCCTACCGGGCGCGCCGCCGCCTGATGCAGACCCACCGCTCCACCCACGCAGAAGTAGTAGGCATCCTTCAACCCTTCGGCGGTTTTGATCTTCTTGCCCTCAATCCCGATGTCGGCAATCCAGTGCTGACCGCAGCTATTGGGGCAACCGGTCACGTGCAGCTTCAGATGCTGCTCGAAACCTGGCAATCGCTCTTCCAGCTCTCCCACCAGCCAACGGGAAAAACCTTTGGTCTCAGTGATGGCCAATTTGCAGAACTCCGTGCCCGTGCAAGCCACGGCGCCTCTCCAGAAGGGCGACCCCTTCACCTGCAGCCCAATGTCACCCAGGTCCTTCACCAGAGGCTCCACATGGCGCTGCGGTACGTTCACCACCAGTAGGTTCTGCATGGCCGTGGCCCGCAACTGACCGTCGGCATACTTGTCCGCCAGCTCCGCCACTGCGTTCAGCTGCTCACCACTGGTCCGTCCGCGCAGCACCGCCGCCCCGACATAGAAGAGCCCGCTCTGTTTCTGGGCATGCACGCCCACATGGTCGCGGTACACATCGTCCGGCGCTTGTTCCGGCGCTCCCGGATCCAGTTTGAAGCCGATGCGCTGCTCCAGCTCGTGCAGGAATTTGTCGGCCGTCCAGCCATGGCGCAGAAAGAGGAACTTCAGCCGCGCCCGTTCCCGGTTCTCCCGCAGCTCGCTGCTCTCGCGGAAAATCTCCGCAATGCCCTTCAACACCGGCAGGGCCTGCGCCTGGCGCACAAAGGCGTTCAAGCGCACCGCCAGATGCGGCTCGGCGGAAAGCCCGCCCGCCACCCGCAGCGAGAACCCCACTTCGGAGTCCGATCCCGTTCCGCGGCGGATCGCCGTCAGGCCGATGTCATTGATCTCGGGATAAGCACACCACACCGGGCAACCGGTAATGCAAATTTTGAACTTGCGTGGCAGGTTATAGAACTCGGCGTTGCCCACAAAAAATTCATCCGCCTCACGCACGATCTGCGAAACGTCCAGAATTTCGTGCGCGTCCACGCCTACCAGCGGGCAGCCGGTAATGTTACGGGTCACGTCGCCGCAGGCCCCCAGCGTATTCAATCCCACGCTTTGCAGGGCTTCCAGCACCTCCGGAAGTGATTCAATCGTGATCCAGTGCAGCTGGATGTTCTGGCGCACCGTGATATCGGCGACCCCGCGCGCGTGCCGGTTGGACAGCTCCGCGATGGTGCGCAGCTGTTTCGAGTTCACCACTCCGCTGGGAATGCGGATGCGCAGCATGAAATACGGCAGGGCTTTGCCCTCGCCGCCTTTTCCGCCCAGCACTCCGGCCCCGTCCCCCTGTGTGTACACGCCCCACCAGCGGAAATACGTGCCAATCCACTCTGGAGGAATCGCCTGAAACCCCTCGCGTGCAAAGCGTCGAATGTCATCGAGTCCCTGCCACGGGTTCTTCTCCCGTTTCAGTCGCTCGGCCCGTTGTGCTTTCGTTTCTGTCCCGTTGTTTGCCATACAAAAAAAGCCCACCGCCAGCTTGTAACTGGCGGTGGGCAAATCTGAGCTGAATTTAGAGGATTCCTAGGTCAGCAGACTCTCCCGGCGCCAGGTACACGCATACAACAACACGAACAACAACACGTGACCTGTCGGGAGTTCTGCATAGATTTCAATTGATGGTAGAAGCTGGGACTTCCCCTGTCAATTCAGCAGGCAGATACCCGGTATCGAAAGTTTAGATAGACGGCATTCGAAATCCCGTTCCCCCACCTGGTGGACCGTGGGAACTCTTTCTGTTTCCACTACTTACCGCCGCAAAAATGGGGGCCGCTGGCCCCTCGCTGGGATATAATTTCCTCTTCCATGGCTTCTTTCCGGCGTGCCCGTCTGCTCATCGCCACGGCTTTGGTGCTACTCCATGGCAGGACAGCCCGGGCCACCGATGCCCCGCCCAACCTCGTAGTCATCACCATCGATACCCTGCGGGCAGACCACCTGGGCTGCTACGGCTATAAAGCCATCCATACCCCCCACCTCGATTCCCTGGCTGCTGACGGTATCCGTTTTGAGCGCGCTTATTCCGTGGCCCCGGTCACCCTACCCTCGCACAGCGCCCTCTTCACCGGCACCTACCCTATGTTCAGCGGCATGCACGATTTCAGCGGCAATAAACTCAACCCCACGCAGCCGACCTTGGCCTCGGTGCTTAAAGCGCAGGGATATGTCACCGGCGCGGTGGTCGGCTCGGCTGTGCTGGATTCGCGCTTTGGACTCAACCAGGGCTTCGATTTTTACTACGACCACTTTGACTTCAGCCGCCTGCAGGAATCGAACCTCGACGAGATGGAGCGGCCGGGAAACATCGTCGCCGATCAGACCCTGGCCTGGCTTAGCCAAAATACCCAAAAGAAATTCTTCCTGTGGATGCACCTTTACGACCCGCACTTTCCCTACCGTCCCCCTCCGCCTTATGACGCGCAGTACAAAGACCACCCTTATGACGGGGAAATTGCCTTTGCCGACGCCCAGGTGGGACGCCTGCTGCACTTCCTGAAAGAAAGGAACCTATATCGCAATACGCTGATCGTGGTCACCGGCGATCATGGCGAGTCCCTCGGCGAACACGGGGAAAAAACACACGGTTACTACATCTACAACGCCACCATGCACGTGCCGGTCCTGGTGCATCTTCCCGGCGAAGCCTCCGCCCGCACCGTCGCCGAACCAGTCAGCCTGGTCGATCTTATGCCCACCATCCTGCAGGTCCTGCATGTGGAGATTCCCGCGCAGGTGCAGGGCCGCAGCCTGACCGACCTGATCGCTGCAAAGAAAGACTCCACGCCTCGCAACATCTACGGCGAGAGCTACCTGCCCCGGCTGCACTTCAATTGGAGTGAACTACGTGGGGTGCAGACCGACCGTTACCACTTCATCGACGCGCCCCGCCCGGAACTCTATGACCTGAGCAAAGACCCGGGCGAGACGGAGAACCTTTTCGCGCAGAAAAAGGCCGTCGCCGAGGAAATGCGCAATCGCCTGAGCGGGCTGATTCGCCAATACAGCGCCGGCGAGGAGATGGCCCAGAAAACCAGCCTCGATCCCGCTATGATGGAACGGCTCAAATCGCTGGGCTATGCCGGATTTTCCGGCGGCGGCGATCCCACCATCAGCGCCCGCGACTTGCCCGACCCCAAAGACCGCATTCAGGTCTACGAGATGATCTCCGACGCCATGGCGGAGAGCCAGCACGGCGAATACGCATCTTCCACGGAAAAGTTGCTTGCTGCGCTCAAGACCGAACCGAACTCCGTGGCCGTGCACTATCTTCTCGGCCTGAACTACTACCGCCTGCGGCAATTTGATAAATCGGTCGAGCAGCTGGAGCAGGTGCTCAAGCTTAGTCCCGATTATTCCCTGGCCGCCTTTCAGCTCGGGCTTGCCTACGGCCGCACCGGCAACTTCGACAAAGCCATTGCGACCCTGCAGCGTACCCTCGAGCTCGACCCCAGCAACTTCTCCGCCGCGTACAATCTGGGCGTGGCTTACGTGCAGAAGAAAATGGTGCCGGAAGCCATGGCGGCCTTTCAGCAATCGGTGAGCCTCTCGCCCGAATATGCCCCCGCACACCGCGCTCTGGGCGAAATGTGGATGTATCAGGGACAGCTTGATCAGGCGCTGGCCGCCTTACGCCGCGCCGCCGAACTGGCCCCGCAGGACCCCGGCACCCACGCTGCGTTGGCTAAAGTGCTGGCCGCGAAAGGGCTCATGGAAGAAGCGCAGTCCGAAATGAAGAAGGCCCAGGCAGTGGCCAGGCCGCAATAACTGCCGGAAACAAACATGGGGAATTGGCTGCCCAAATTATTGTGCGTGCTGCTGGCCTGTCCCCTGCTGGCCCAAAGCAGACGTCCGCCGCAGAAGCCGGCCAGGCCCAATGTCATTCTGATCACGCTCGACACAGTGCGCGCCGACCATCTGGGCTGTTATGGCGCGAAAAATATTCAGACCCCGACGCTCGATTCTCTGGCCCGCGATGGCGTGGTCTTCGAGCGCGCCATTTCTCAGGTGCCCCTCACCTGGCCCTCGCATGCCGCCATCCTCACCGGTACGCAGCCTTTCCAGAACGGCGTGCAGGACTTTACCGGCCAGCCGCTCGAGCCGCGCTTCCGCTCCGTCGCCCAGGCCTTTCAGCACAACGGATATGCCACCGGCGCGGTGGTCAGCGCCTATGTGCTCGACCGCAGCTGGGGGCTGATTCGGGGCTTCGATTTTTACGACGACGCTTTTTCTGCCGATACCTTCACCAAAAAAGACATCGGCCTGGTCGACCGCCGCGCCGAGGAAAGCGTGACCCACGCCCTCACCTGGCTGAAGAAGCGCCCGCCCCAACGGCCATTCTTTTTCTGGCTGCACTTGTACGATCCCCACAGCCCTTACGATCCGCCGGAACCCTTTCGCAGCCAGTATCGTGAGCATCCTTACGCCGGAGAAATCGCCTACGCCGACCATGAACTGGGGCGTCTGGTGACCTGGCTGAAACAATCCCAGCTCTACGACCGCACCCTGATCGTCTTTCTCAGCGACCACGGAGAATCGCTCGGGCAGCACGGCGAAGCCGAGCACGGCTTCTTCGTCTACAACTCCACCGTGCACATTCCGTTGATTGTGAAGCCCGCGAAACTCCTTGCTGGACGCGGCATTTCCCCCACCCGGGTGGCCCGCCCCGTAGAGACCACGGCAGTCGCGCCTACCCTGCTGGCATCCGCCGGCATCCACGACGAAATCGAGCAGCAATTCACCGGCCGCGGACTCTTTACCAAAGACGCCGAAGCCACCGGCGAAGCCTACAGCGAGACCTTCTACCCCTTCAGCTCTTTTGGCTGGAGCCCGCTGCATGCGCTCCAAACCAGCCGCTACCACTTCATCGACGCGCCGGAGCCGGAGTTGTATGACCTGACCGCCGATCCCGGCGAAGAACATAACTTGGCCAAAGAACAGACCGCCACGGTGGCCGTGCTGAAAGAAAAACTACAGAAGCGCCTGCAGGAAAAGCCGCACCACGCCGCCGGCGCAGAGTCTTCCGGACTCACCCCGGAGGCGCTGGAAAAACTGCGCGCTCTCGGGTACGTCGCCTATCGCGCGCCGGTTTCCCCCGAAGCGCTGGCCGCCGGGCTCCCCGACCCTAAAAGCAAGCTGTGGGAGTTCAACGCGATTCTGAAAGCGGGCGATGCATTTCAGGCGGGAGACGTCGCCGGCGGCAAGGCTCTGCTCGACAAAGTCCGCGACGGCGACCCCAAAATGTACATTGTCCCGTTCATGCTGGGAGAGAATGCGCTGCGCCGCCGCGAATGGGATGAGGCCGCAACCGAGCTGCAAAAGTGCCTCGAACTAAATCCCAACTTCGACCAGGCCATGGCCGGGCTTGCGCGCGCATTGGTGAATCTGGACCGCGCCGCCGAAGCCAAAGCATGGCTGGACAAGGCCCTGCAGTTCAATCCGCAGAATTATCGCGCCTGGTATGAGCGCGGCTTTATCGAGTCCAAGTCGAATCCGCCCGCCGCCATCGCCGACATGGAAAAGGCCGTTGCCATTCAGCCGAACTTTGCTTCGCTGCGACGCGACCTGGGAATGTTGCAGTTTCAGCAGCAGAACTACGGCGAGGCCGCAAAGCACCTCGCCAAAGCCGCGGAACTGGGGCTTCGCCAAGCACAGCTCTTTAACTTTCTGGGTATCTGCTATAGCCGCACCGGAGAACTGAAAAAGGCCCTGGCCAGCTACACGCAGGCCTTAAAACTGGATCCTAATCTCGCCCAGGCGCACCTGAACCTTGGCTTCGTCTATCAGCGCTTGAACGATCCCGCCAATGCGCGCAAGGAATATTCCACGGCCTGCCGCCTCGACCAGAAGCTCTGCCAGTACGTGAATCACTGATGACGATGTGGGGCGGACACTCTTGTCCGCTAAAACATTTGCGAGCAGGAGTGCCTGCACTACACATTTTCCCCTGTCATCCTGAGGATGTGGAGTTTGCGCGCAGCGCAAACTCCCGACGAAGGACCTCTAGCCACGAAGTGGCACAAGAATACAGCCCAGCGCGTAAGCGCTGGGTAAGAGCGGAAAAGCATCAAGCCCCAAAGGGGCGAAAGATGAGTTGGGGCACAGTCTCTTCCAGCCCTACATCGGGAGCACGCTTTCTGGCTAACGCGCGTGAGCGCTCACGCGCGAAATCATATAGAGCATGCAAAATGCAGGCCTACAAGGCCTGCTCCACCCTCTGTGTCCAAAGGAATATTGTTGGGATCAGTCGGGATCTCCTTACTTTCAAAACTGGACACATTCGCTTGCTCGCAGAAAGCATGACCAGTCCAAAAAACTTGGGGTTGCTCTTTCGAGCAACCCCGATGCCTCATTTTGAAAACTCCCTGTACTCAGAACATCAGCTTCAGGCCAAACTGCAAATTGCGAGGATTGAATGTTCCGCCGGATTGACCGAAACTTCCTGAATTGATTCGGTTGTTGGTGGACCCACCCGCGCCCGGCAATTGGAAGTTGGTATGGTTCAGGATGTTGAAAGCTTCCGCACGGAACTGGGCTTTCACCCGCTCCGTGATTCTAATGTTCTTGAACAGTGAACTTTCCCACGATACATAGCTGGGACCGACAAAGGAGTTGCGGCTCAGATTCCCAACGCACCCCAAACAAGGCTTGCTGAATAGGGTTGCGGTGTTACCCCATCCATTCGCCCACTGGTCATGAGATGGGCTGTAGTTGGCCACGGTGGAATTTGGCCGGTCATTGTTGATCCCGTCCAGGTTGTAATCCCCGCCCGTATTGATGCAGTGGGTTGGGTCAAAGCTTGTGGTGCATGCGTCCGGGAAATTTGTTGGGTCGTCCGTGGTAAGCGAACGAGACCGGCTGTCATACGGCTCCCAGTGCGCGCCCGTCTGCCACGAAATGATCCCGTTATATTGCCAGCCGCCGAGAATATGTCCAATGATGCCTTGTTGAGAGTGGTACCAAGGCAACTCCCAAACGTAATTCCCCACCAGACGGTGGCGAATATCAAAGATGGAATTGCCGCGGTCCAAACCAGGGAATTGCACTTCGGTCGTGTACCCTTCCCCAGCGGCCGCGCCATTCGAGCTGGTCGAGCCACTATGCCAAGTCGATCCTTCGTCGATGGCATGGCTTAGCGTGTAATTCAAATTGAACGCCATGCCCCTGCTGCTCTGCTTTTTCAACGAGAGTTGCACCGCGTTGTAATTTGAGTTCACCACGTTTTGCCAGACGCGCAAGGTCCCAAAATTCGGATTGAGCCGCCCTGCGGGATTGACATCGCTGACCTGGCTGCACAGATCTCGCCCAAACGTGTCCGTCACACAAGCGCCCTCTGGCAAGCGCCCGCCTGAAATGCGGTTGACGTTTTGCGCACGAAATAGCTTGTGCCCCGTAGTACCCACATAGTTCGCTTCCACCACTAACTTGGGAGCGATCTCACGCTGAACTCCCAAATAGTAGTTGTAAACGTATGGGTCACGAATGCCTTCCGGGAAAACAATCCCCGTCAGAGAAGCCAGATTGGGATTACTCGGGTCCCATCCGGTGAGGTTTCCTGTCGCCTGCGCTCCCACCCCTTGATTCGGGTTCGTCGCCGGTCCGGTGTAGGTTGGGGTGGCTGTCGGGTCCGGCGCGCAGGTCGGATCACAGGTGTAAGGACCGTAAATCACGGTCTGTACGTCGCCGTCGATAAAGTTTGTGGCCGCGTTGAACGAGTAATAGGGCAGATTCCAGCGCGAATTGGACAGCGGATTATAGAGCGTACCTTCGAAGGAGACACCGAATCCGCCGCGCAGGGACGTCTTGCCATCGCCAAACACATCCCAGGCAAACCCGACACGAGGACCAAAGTTATTGTGATCTCCGGCTCCGAGCGTCTTGGAAGCCGCAAACCCGCCCGGTCCGCAAACCCCGGCAATCTGCGCCTGGGCCATCTCTTCCGGGGTATCACAGCCCTCTAATCCAGCAGGGATGTTGGCGTCCCGAATTTGACCAGCCCCGGTGGTGATGTTGTCAATGAAGTTTGAACCCGGTCCTTTCACAAACGTTGTGACCAGGTTATTGAGCTCTCGATGCCGCGTATAGAGGTCGTAGCGAATGCCTAAGTTCAACGTCAATGTCTTGGCCACTTTCCAGTCGTCCTGGAAATAGGCCCCTAACTCGACGTTCCGCCAATGCCGGACATTACTCGCCAAATGGGCCGGCTCGTTGGTCAGAATGCCGGGGTCGACACCGGCAGACATGGTGTAGGGAGCATCCGCTGCAAAGAATAACGCGTCTTTGAAATAATAGGACGGACGCGCCACACTGAATTCGCTGTTCTCCAGGTTGCGGCGAACATCGACGCCGACCTTGTAATTATGTTTTCCATGCGTAACGGAAACCATGTCGGAATAGCTATAGATGTTCTCGTGGAAAGTCTGTGGATACCCGGAATAGGAACCAAACCCCATCATGCCGTCATCGAAACGCAGGTCAGGCACTCCCGGCGTAGCTACCGAAGCATCTCCGGGACTCACGTTCAGTGTGTATCCCCCTCTTGCCTCGTTTAACACATTCGGACTGAAAGAGTGGATCCAGCTAATTTGGCCGTTGGGGCTTTTGGCTAAGGCCGGGTTGCGGAAGGCTGCGCCGCGACCATTGCTGTTGCTGGTTGTATTCGGGAAACCATAACTATCGGTATATCGGTTCCACGCCAACTGGGCGAAAATCCGGTCTTTCGCGGAAATGTTGTAATCCACGCGGCCGGAGAGGTCCCAACCGTTATAGAGATTGCCAGCCCCGGTAATTCCCTGGTTCTGCGATCCGTTAATAGCAATCGTGTCGTAAATAAATGGAGTACCGGTGCGTGGGAAGGCCCCCGCCTGTAAAGCCGGTGTCACGCTGCAGGGCGCGCCGTTATTGGCAGGAACGCTGGAAAAATCATCTCCCGGAAGAACCCCCATCAGGGCCTGAAATTTGGCGGCCAGGGCCGGACTGCTCGTATCCGGGCAGAGATAGTCCACGAAGCTGGTGAACCCTGTTCCGGAGAAATTTCCTCCGCTCACATAATCCGTCAGATCCATGCCGGGCGTGCCCTGGATCGTAGGTTGAAAATCTCTATACAGCAAAGCCGCGGTAGAGTTGGGGAAAGCGTCGATCACCGCCTGCCGCCATTCCGGGGACTCTACAGTCACCGTGCTCGGGGGAGCAGACTCCCGGAAGCGGCTGTCCTGATAGGACAAGAAAAAGAACAATTTGTCTTTCACGATGGCGCCACCCAGGGTCCCGCCGAACTGGTTATAGCGCAATGCCTGCCGTGGGGTTCCGGTTTGGTTGCCAAAAAAATTGTTGGCATCAAAATAATCGTTGCGATTAAACCACCAGCCGCTTCCGTGCAGCTGGTTGGTACCCGACTTCGTGACCAAATTCGTCATGGAGCCGGCGCTGTTGCCGTACTGCGCCGACATGTTCAGGGTCAGCTGCTGGAACTCCTGCACCGTATCTTCGATGGGTTGGTTGACCGCGCCACCGCTCAAACCTTTGTTCGAGGAACCATTGATCAGGAATCCGTTGAAGTTCTCCCGCAAACCATTCACGACCGTGTTAGCACCGTTCTCCGAGACCACCCCGCGTACATTTACCGCGCCTGGGGCCATCTGGATCAGGTCATAAATATTGCGGCCATTGAGCGGCAAATTGGCCACCTGGTTCGCATCCACGGTATTGGCTAATTTCGAATCTTCGGTGTTCACGGCGGATACTTCGCCGCTCACTTCCACCACCTCGCGGGTCTGCCCCAGTGACATTTTGAAATCCACGCGTTGGGTGGTGCCGGCGTTCAAAACCAGATTGGTATTGGAGATGGTTTTAAAGCCGGAGGCTTCGGCAGTAATCTTATAGCTGCCGACCGGTAACTCTCTGGCGGAATAGAGCCCGGCTTGGTCGCTCTGTGTAGTCAATGAGAAATTGGTTCCAATGTTGGTGACGGTGATCTTCGCGTTCGGGATAGCGGCTCCCGAGGGGTCTGTTACCACACCGGTAAATTGGCCGTTTTGAATTTGCGCCCACGTACTCAAGGACAGACTTACTACACAAAACAAAACCAGGCAGAACTGCAGCTTCTTCATTCGCATACCCTCGGAGGCTGTAGGATTTGTCTCACTCAGCTTTGAGATTAGAGAATCGCGCCTTAGCGTCTCGGTTCGCGGCTGCGGATTGGCCACGCCGGGACCTGTAAAGCACAAAGGATTTTGCACTCTCCGGCCTTTCCGACCAGCAACTCAATCGCTTGCTTGGGAAACCAAAAACCCGAATCAGCTTGCGTAGGCGCCTACCCCAGGCGCCTCCTTCTGGGAGAACATCTGGAGCGGAAGGCAGGCACGTTCTTCTCCAAAGTGTCAAACACAAAGGCTACAATCACTTAGAGAGAATCGTTTCTCTAGAAATATGAGGAAGTGGAGGGCGGGAAAGGCCCGTCTCCAAAATTACGGAGATTAGGCATATACAGGAATTACCCGACCTACCGCCTTAAGTATTGCCTGGCCCGATAGGAAGTAATCGAAAAACAGATCAACGACTAGGACGCAGCCCGCTCGGGGCTGCCGCATGACGGTCCACTACTCCCCGCCCTTCCTCGATGACTAACTCTTGATTGGTACTCTCATTCTCGATCTTATCGATCGTCCCCGAAGGCCAGCGCACCTGGATGGAATCCACCTTGTCGGCCCTGCCTAATCCGAAATGCAAACGCGGATCACTGGCCGACTCGAAACTGGCATTGGTACGGGCTTCCAGGAGCTGGCTGGAACTCCCCGCCTTGACCTCAACCCGTGCCCCGAGGCCATCGCGGTTGGAGCGCTTCCCGATGAGCTGAATGCGCAGCCAGTGTCCCGAGGGAGCGGACTGGTTTCGCAGCAAGACCGGCGAACCGTCGAGCACGCTGAGCAGAACGTCCTGCCGCCCGGAGTTGGTGAAGTCTGCGGACGCCGCCCCGCGGGCCGCATAACGGCGGCTGAGTGGTGGCGACATTTTCAACCCAATCTCGGCAAACTTGCCGTTCGCCAGATTGCGAAACACTAGCGGCCTTTCGGCATAAGTCACGCCAAAGGAATGTTCATCGACCTGCGGATTGACGTGGCCGTTGGCGACAAACACGTCCTGCCAGCCATCATTGTCGAGATCGACAAATTTCATGCCGAAAGCGAGGAACGGCAGGCTCACCGGGCCAAAGCCGGACGCCCCAGCCATGTCGGTGAATTCGCCGGTGCGGTCATTGTGGTAGAGGTTGTTGGTATCGTCGGAGAAATTCGCTTTGACGATGTCGGGCCAGCCGTCGTTATCATAATCGGCCGAGTCGATGCCCATGCCCGCCTGTTCCCGTCCGTCGGAGCTATAGGCGACGCCGGTCTCGGCGCCCACTTCGGTAAATCCCCCCTTGCAATTGTTGTGATAAAGCAGGCTGGGCGAGGAATCATTCGACACGTAGAGGTCGAGACAGCCATCCCGGTCATAGTCGAGCCACATCACTCCCAGCCCGTAATAGGCGCCTGGGTCGATGTCCAGCTTTTCCGTCACATCGGTGAACGTACCGTCCCCGTTGTTGTGATACAGGCGGTCGCGGCTTCCCTTCAGTCCCCGCGGACCGCAGGAGACTTTGATGCCGCGATAGGTGCAGAACGGCCCGTCGCCAAATTGCGGCAGGTGGTTCAGATCGAGATCGACATAGTTCGTGACATAGAGGTCCAGCAGCCCATCGTTGTCGTAGTCGCCAAAGGCAGCGCTGGTGCCCCAGTTTCCGGGATTGCCCACCCCGGCCTGGGCAGTCACGTCGCGAAACGTCCCGTCGCCGTTGTTGTGATAGAGGACGGCTCCCTCCAGATAAGTAATGTAAAGGTCCTCGTGGCCATCGTTGTCATAGTCGCCCACCGCCACTCCAAATCCCCAGCCACAATGGTTCAGCCCGGATTTTGCCGTGACATCGCGGAAGGTCCCATCGTGGTTATTGCGATAGAGCTTGCCAGGATGGCACGTCCCCGTCTTCCGATCGTCGAGCGTCGAGCCGTTCACCAGAAAAATATCCATCCAGCCGTCATTATCGAAGTCGAAGACGGCAATGCCTCCGCACATGGATTCCATGATGTAGAGTTTTTGCGCGCCGCCGCAGGTGAGGTGGAAATCAAGGCCGGCGGCGCGAGTGACGTCGACTAGGGTAATGCTGGGCGATAATTGCGCCGCCCCCGGCTTGGGAACTCCTGCCTTGCGCGGGGCCTGCGCCCAGGCAGCCATGCCCAATAGAAAAAGTACCACGACGAGCGCGATCCCACGCCTATTTTGGTGGTGAGCTTGAGCACCAGGCAAGGCGTGCGTCCGTCTCGGCCGGCAGGAAGAAAATCTCTGAGTGTTTGGCAAGCTGGGATAATTCACTGGACGCGGCCGGTGGCCATTCCTCCGGTCTGGGGTTGTGCCTTCTTCAGTTCCGAAAACCGCCGCATCTCTTCTCCAGCTTCCACTTTGCGGCCCGCCTTCTCCAGCGCTCGCGCCAGCTGATAGTGCGGGCTGGGGTCTTCCGGCCGCAAACGGCCGGCATTCTGCAACTGGACAATGGCGGCCTCGATCTCGCCGCCCTGCAACAGGGCCTTCCCTAGATTGTAAGCGGCATCGCCGTTGCGTGGATCGAGTTGGACGGCCGCCTGCAAATGCGGAATCGCCGCCTTCCAGTCTCCGGTTTCCAGCAGACAGCGCCCCAACTGATAGCGCAGCTCCGCATTCCGCTCCGCGCGCGCCAGCTCCTTCTCATACTCGGCGATGGCCTCGCTATTGCGGCCCAGACTGGCGTAGGCAAAACCTAAATGATAGTGCACCAGGGGCGTCTCCGGTTGCAGACGCAAAGCGGTCTGGAACTGCTCGATGGCCTGCAGGGTGCGATTGGAATTCAAATACGCCCGCCCCAACAGAACGTGGGCCAGCGCCTGTTGCGGGGAGTAACGCAATGCCGTCTCCAGTTCCTCGGCCGCGGCGGGGTATTGCGGTTTCGAAAGCAGCACCAGCGCGATATCAAAGTGGATGTCAAAACCAGCGGCATCATTTTTGGCCGAGCGCTGCAACGCCGCCAGCGCGGGATCCAGCTGACCCTGCTTGAAGTAGGCCAGTCCCAGCCAGTGTAGAAGCTGCGGATCTTCCGGCCAGCGTGTGGCGGCCTCGCGCCCGGCCGCGATCACCTCGGCCGGATGTCCAGCCTGCAAATTGCTCAGAAGAAGCCCGCGCGCGGCTTCCAGATTTGCCGGCGCCAACTGCCGCGCCTGAGTGAAGTTCTGAATGGCGCGGGGAAAGTCTTCCGCGGCCAGCGCCGCCTGCGCCTCGCGCAACAGGCGCGCCACTTCCGGGCTGTTGGCCTGCGCAAACAAGGAAATACCGCTGCACAAAAGGAGCGCCACACAGCCCACACGCCATAGACTCATGGGGGAAACCCACGCCGCACCATTCACAGACTCCGGCCTCAGGACCGCACCCCATCTTCATGCACATAGCGGATAACTTCCACATCGGAGATGGCGATCAGTCCCTCTCTTACCATGCGGTCCAGGTGTGGTAATAGCAGTTTGATCTTGTCCTCGTCGTCCACCACCGAAACCATCACCGGAAGGTCGGAGGAAAACTGCAGAAGATGCCGCCGCCTTACCAGCGTGCTGGCTCCGTAACCTTCGATACCGCGAAACACGGTGGCCCCGGCGATATCCAACTCGCGACATTTTTCGACCACCGCCTGATACAGCGGTTTCCCTTCCCAGCGGTCATCTTCGCCGAAGTGGATGCGCAGCATCCTGGCCTTGCCGCCCAGTTTCATGACCGCGCCTCGTTTCGCCGCTCTTCTTTCTGGTAGTCGTGCGAGTACTTGATCACATCCACATCAGAGAGCACAACCAGTCCCTGTTTCACCATCTGATCAAGCTGGGGAAGATAGGCGCGCAGCTTCTCTTCGCTATCGACCACTGAAAGCATGATGGGCCGGTCATGGGAAAGGCTGAGGGCTGCATCTTTATGAATGCGCCGGTTGGCCCCGTAGCCCAGGATGCCGCGATAGACCGTGACCCCGGCAATGTCGTTGGCGCGCAGGCTGGCCACGATGGCCTCCTGCAACGGCTTGCCGTTCCACTTATCGTTCTCGCCGAAAAATATGCGCATCAACTTGGCTTTGCTTTCCTTTTTAAGGGCGGGCACTTCTGTGTGGCCGGCGGATTGAGCGGCGGGCTCGGCCGCTTTCAGAATATTCGTGTCCTGCATTTCGATGAGCCCGCTCCCGGCCATCTCGTGCAGCTTGGGCAATAACTCGTCCACCTTCTCTTTTGTCTCGATGAACTCGACCTTAATGGGAAGCTGCGTGGTCAGGTCTACCGTGCGATTGGTCTGCAGGTGGTGGTCGGCGCCGAAACCGGCGATACCGCGGGTCACGGTGGCCCCGGAGACGCCACGAAAGAAAAGAAATTCCAAAATGGCGGAATAGGCGGCGCTGCTGTGATAGGCCTGGCTTTCCGCTACGTAGATGCTGACTTTCCTGGCTGGTCCGGGTGTGAGCACTTCTCCTCCTGGCGACGGGAGATACGGGCTACGCGAGGGCGCGTCCCGCCCAGACTCCCCCTAAAACCGCGATGAAACCGATCACCACGCTCAGCGTGACGTTCAGGAAAGCCATGAGCACCTGACCGTCCTGCACGCTGCGCAAGGTTTCATATTCGAAAGTGGAAAACGTGGTGTAGGCGCCGATAAAACCCACCGGAATCAGGTAGCGCCACTGCGGACTCCAGTGCGCCTTCTCCGCCATTAAGGTCAGGAACAGGCCGATCAGAAACGAGCCGGAAATGTTGATAAGAAATGTGCCGTAGGGAAAGCGGGTGCCCATCCGGTCGGCGACATAGGCTCCCAGCCAGAATCGGGCAATGGCGCCGGCGAAACCTCCGATTCCGACCATGAAATATTTCAGCACGGCTGGTCCTTTCCCGTCGCCCCGCCTGCAATTCTAGCAATCTCGGCCGGGGAAGAAAGCAGAGAAATGACCCAGCTGTTTACGATCTGGAGGTCGGCGTCAGCCCGCGACATCGCAGCATAATGCCGCGCCGCCGGCAATACCGGAGTCGGCCCCGTAGTATGCGGGCAAGAGAGGAATTTCCAGGGGGCGAGGATTGATGCAAAGCTCAGCCAGACTGGCGTGCATTTCCCCGAAAAAGGGGCGCAAAATTGCCGCCGCCCCTCCACCGATGACAATGGCCTCCGGCTCCAGCAGGTCTATGATATTGCTCATCCAGACCGTAAGCAGGTAGGCGGTCTCTTGTAACACTTCTTTGGCGAGCGCATCGCCGGCCGCATAAGCCTGTCCCACCATTTCGCTGGTCACGGCATTTATGTCTCCGCCGGCGATTTCCAGCATGGAAGATCCTTGCCGCAACTCCGCCAGCTTGGCACGGGCCCGTTTCGCAATGGCCGGGCCGGCAGCAAGGGCCTCGATGCAGCCGGGTTTTCCGCAGGCGCAGCGCGGACCGCGATAGTCGATGCTGACATGCCCGCCTTCGGCGGCGGCCCCGGTGCGGCCGTGGTAAATCTTGCGGTCAAAGATGATGCCGGCGCCAATGCCGGTGCCGATGGTTCCGTAAAAAACGTCGCGATATCCCTTCCCCGCGCCCCACAGGACCTCCGCCAGGGCCGCGGCATTACCGTCGTTGTCCACCTTCACCCGAACGCTATAGCGGCCGGAAATCTCCGCCGCCAGCGGAAAGTTGCGCCAGCAAGGCAGGTTGGGAGGATTGATGACGACCCCGTTTTGAGGATCCAGCGGACCGGGCGAGCAGATGCCGATGCCCTGGATCGCGGACTTCCCCTTCGCTTCCGCCAGTACCCGATCAATCGCGGCGGTCACGGAGGCGAGCCCGGCTTGCGGCCCGTCCTGTGCGGCCATGCGGGTACGCACCTGAGAATGGATTTTCCCAGCTTGATCGACCAGCCCGGCAGCGATCTTGGTGCCACCAATATCTACACCGATGACGAATTTTTCCGGCAAAGTAGAACTCCCGTGGTCCATAGGGCCCTGTCGTTTCCCAAGATTAGTTCTTGGCCATGATCTTCTTCTGCATCTCTTCGAGCGAGAGCCCCTTGGTCTCGGGATAGGCCATCAGGACGACCACGAACTGCACCACCATCATCACGGAGAAGAACACAAAAGGATAAGCGCCGGATTTTTGCGCCATCAACGGGAAGGTCCAGGAGATCAGCGCATTCATCAGCCAGTGCGAGAGGCTGCCCAGGCTTTGCCCCTTCGCGCGCACCGCGTTGGGAAAGACCTCGGCGATATACACCCAGATGACCGCGCCTTGCGAGAAACCAAAGAAAGCAATGTAGCCGACCAGCAAGACCAGCAGGTATCCCTGATGACTGCCGGTAAAGAAGATATAGGAGACTCCTGCCAGGCAGATGGCGGTGCCCACGGAGCCGATGAGCAGCAGGGTCTTGCGGCCGATCTTGTCGATCACCGACATGGCGATCATGGTGAAAAGCAGATTGGTCGCGCCTACCGCCACGGCCTGCAGATTGCCCGACACTTTGTCGAAACCGGCGTGGGCAAAAATGCTGTTCAGGTAATAGAGAATGGCGTTGATGCCGGACAGCTGATTGAACAAGCCGATACTGACCGCGAGAAAGATGGGAACGGCATACTGGCGGGTAAAGAGCTTTTCTTCCGTGCTGCTTCTCTCGGCGTAGATGGATTCCGCGATCTCCTGCAGCTCCTGCTCATAGTTCGTAACGCCGGTGATCCGCAGGACGGTGCGCGCTTCTTCCATCCGCTTCTTCTTGACCAGCCAACGCGGGCTGCGCGGGATGGCAAACAATAGCAGCAAGAAGATCGCGGCGGGCAGCGCCGCAATGCCCAATTCCCAGCGCCACTCCGCCGCTCCGAAACGCAGGAGCGTGATGACGTAATTGGAGAAATAGGCCAGGAGAATTCCAAAAACCACGTTGAACTGAAACACCCCCACTAGCCGGCCGCGCCACTCCGCAGGGGCGATTTCCGCGATGTACATGGGGCCCAGCACCGAAGAGCCGCCGATGCCCAGCCCGCCGACAAAGCGAAACACCAGCAACGACTCCCAGTTCCAGGCGAAGGCGCAGCCCAGGGCCGAAATCACATAGAGGATGGCCATGAAGCGCAGGCTGTCGCGTCGCCCGTACCGCTCGCCGGGATATCCCGCCAGCATCGCCCCCAGGATGGTTCCGACCAGGGCGCTGGAAACGGTCACGCCCAGCAAGCTGGGCGTGAGATGGTACAGCTGGGTGAGAGCTTCGGTGGTGCCTGCAATCACCGCGGTATCAAAGCCAAATAATAGGCCGCCCAGCGCGGCAATCACTGTGCTCTTCAGCAAAGTTGCATTGATTTTCATGGAGTTGGTTGAGATGGCCCTTTTTCACGTTGACGGCTTGGTTCACTTGCCCGGAAGAGCAGGTGATGCCAGGTGGGGTGCCCGATTCGCTTTCCCAGATTTGATTTCCTACGGCAAGAAGGCGTCGGCCATGTGGTCCACGACTTCGGCAGATTAGCCTACACGCCCCCGGCTGTCTCCGTAAACAGATTTCTCCGCGGCAGCCCATGGCTTGGCAGTTTCCTAGGCAGCGTGGGATGCTTTCAACAGTGAGCCCCGGCAAGCCTCGCGCATGACAAATATAAGAGACTCCGTTCAAGTGGAAATTTGCACCGCCTGGTTGGAACACGCCATCGCCGCCGCGCATAATGGTGCGCACCGCCTCGAGTTCTGCTACAACCTGCCGGTGGGAGGAACGACGCCGAAAGAAGCAAGCATCCTGGCCCTTCGTCGCGGCGTCGACATCCCCATTCATGTTCTGGTGCGGCCGCGGGCCGGAGGCTTCGTATACAGCGATGAGGAGTTCGCACTTCTGCGCTCCCAAATAGAAATCGCCAAACGCCTGGGCATGGACGGCGTGGTGCTGGGCATCCTCGATGCGCATGACAGAATCGATGTCGTTCGCACCCGAATCCTGGTCGATCTGGCGCGTCCTCTTTCCGTCACCTTTCACCGCGCCTTCGACGCATGTCCGGATCTGGATGCTGCTCTCGAGGCCGTCATCGAAAGCGGCGCCGATCGCATCCTCACATCGGGCGGCAAGCCGAGTGCGCAGGCCGGTGGGGAGAATCTGGCTCGCCTGGTCAAGAAGGCCCGCGGCCGCATCCACATTCTTCCCGGGGGAGGCGTGCGGGCAGAAAATGCCGCATCCATTCTGCACGCAACCGGCGCGCAGGAGTTGCATACCTCGCTTGGCCTGTCGCATTTGCCGGACACAGAATTGGCAGGAGTTCCCGCGGAGGAATTTGGAGCGAAGGTCCGCGCATTTCTGCAGCAAGCGAGTTCCTCCCCGCTGCGCTCTTCGGAATGAAGAAGTCGGCTACCGTGCCATCAGGTGGCAGGAGTGGGTCTTGATGACCAGCCAGACTTCCCTTCCCGGCTGAAGCTGCAGCGAGTCGCGCGCCGCCAGCGTCAGGTGCACCACGAACGGCACACCGCAATCCACCTTGGCTTCGACGATCACGTCACGCTGCGTGACCGCCAGCATTTTTCCCGGCAGCAGGTTGCGCGCACTCAGGCCGCGCGGCAGCTCGGTGGCCAGCAAGATGTCCCCAGCGCGAATGCCCACCCGCAGCGCCGCTCCTTTTTCCCCGCGCACCACGGGCGTCTCAATCTCCGGTCCTCCCGCCAACTGGCAGGTCATGGTGCCGCGGTCTGCGTGGATGGCGGCCACGCGGGCCTCGAAGACGTTCTCAAATCCTGCCAACTGGGCTACGGTCTCGATGCGCGGGGCGGTCATCACTTCATGCGGCGTGCCTTGCGCCAGCACTCGGCCGCCGTCCAGCACCAGCACCCGCTCCCCTAAGGCAAATACTTCCTCGCGGCCGTGGGTGACGTAAAGAATGGGCACGCCGTGGGTCTGATTCCAGCGGCGCAGGTCTTCGACGATCTTCGACTTGGTGGCCGCGTCCAGGGCCGCCAACGGCTCATCCAGCAGCAACAGGCAGGGATTTGTGACCAACGCCCGGGCCAGGGCCACGCGCTGGCGCTCGCCGCCGGAAATTTCGCGCGGCCGCCGCTGCCGCAAATGCGCGATGCCAAATGCCTCCAGCAAGACGCCGCTGCGCTCGCGCCGCTCCGCGCCCTCCTGCTTCGCCAGACCGTACTCCACGTTTTTTTCCACGCTAAGGTGTGGAAACAACGCCAGGTCCTGGAAAACATAACCCACGCGGCGGTCCTGCACCGGGAGGTTGATTCCGTGACCCGCCTCGAAAAACACGCTCTCGCCCAGCACGATCCTCCCCGCGTCCGGCGTTTCCAGGCCGGCAAGGCAATCGAGCAGCGTGGTCTTCCCCGCCCCAGAGGGGCCAAACAGGATGGTGATGCCCGCGGGCACCTGGCAAGCCAGGTGAAGATCGAAGCTCCGCTCCGCCTGTACGCGGCGCTTGCTGATGTCCACGTGCAGCACGCCGTCCCGCCCGGTCGTTTCTCCTCCCCTCACTTCCATGGAGACACCATCCAAATGCGGCGGTTCACGGCATACACCAGCGAGAGCACCGCGAAGGAAAGCAGCAGCAAAAGCAGCGCCGCATGGTTGGCCCCGGCATAGTCGAAGGCCTGCACTTTGTCGTAAATGTCGATGGAGACGGTGCGCGTCGCGCCGGGAATATTTCCCCCCACCATCAGCACCACCCCAAACTCGCCCAGCGTGTGCGCAAAGCTCAGCGCCATGCCGCTCACCAACCCGGGCCAGGACAGGGGAACGACCACACGAAAAAACGTCCGCCAGGAACCGGCCCCAAGGGTCGCCGAAGCCGCCAGCAACCTTCGGTCGACCGCCGCAAAGGATGCCGCAAATGGCTGCACCGCAAAGGGAAGACTATAGAGGATGGAGCCAATGAGCAGACCTTCAAAGGTAAAGGCCAGAGCATGTCCGGTAAGCGATTGCCACCAGCGCCCCAGCGGACTGCGTGTCCCCATGGCCACCAGCAGATAGAACCCCAACACCGTGGGAGGTAAAACCAGAGGCAGCGCCACCACCGCTTCGACCAGAAACTTCCAGCGCCAGCGGGTGCTGGCAATCCAATAAGCCAGCGGCAGTCCCAGCACCAGCAGGATGCCCGCTACCAGAAGCGCAAGGCGAATTGTCAGCCACAAGGCCTGTAAATCCATAGCATCTTCCGCCGCCACTGAAATATGCCAACCCGCCCAGTGGCTTTCTCCGTCTTACCGGGTTTCTTTCAACATGTTGAATACCACGTAAAAGTATGTAAATACAAAGGACATCCTCCAATACCTGAGGGAAAATAGAGACATCTAAATATATCGGGTCAGATATTTAGAGACCGGCGGGCCTGACATCCGGGACCGCCGCAGGAACCCAATTTCCCGAGGGGGCGTGTTTTGAACCTGTTGCGACGCCACTGGCTGATTACTCTCCTGATAGTGGCCGGCATAGCCATTTTCGCCGCCTTCCGCTTCAAAGCTGAGGACAAAACCCAATACTTCACCTCCAAAGCGGACCACGGCGACATTCGTCAGATCGTGGAAGCCACCGGCACCATCAATGCCGTGATCACAGTGCAGGTCGGATCGCAGGTCTCCGGTACCATCGCCCACCTCTACGCGGACTTCAATTCCCAGGTAAAAAAGGGAGAAGTGGTAGCGCAGATCGATCCTTCCTTATTCCAGGCCACGTTATTGCAGAGCAAAGCCAATCTGGCCAATGCCAAGGCAAATTCCGTGGCCGCCAAGGCCAACCTGGAAAAAGCCAAGGCTACGGCCCTGCAGACTCGGGCTGATTATCAGCGAACTTCCGGCCTGGCCAAAGAAGGCGTGATGAGCCAGCAACAGCTGGACTTGGCCAAGGCCAACGCCGATTCCGCCGACGCCACCGTGGCCGCCGCCGAGGCCCAGGTGGCGCAGGCCGACGCCCAAGTGCAGCAACAGCAAGCAGCCGTCGAAGTGGCCCAAACCAACCTTAACTACACCACCATTTACGCGCCCATCGATGGCACGGTCATAGCCCGCAGTGTGGACGTAGGCCAGACGGTCGCTGCTTCTTTGCAGGCCCCCACCCTGTTCACCATTGCCCAGGACCTCACCAAAATGCAGGTCTATGCCAGCACCGACGAATCTGATGTGGGCATGATCCGTCCCGGACAGCCCGTCACCTTTAAAGTAGACGCCTTCCCCAAGGACACCTTCAGCGGCAAAGTTTCCCAAGTCCGCTTGAACGCCACCACCGTGCAGAACGTCGTCACCTATAACACGGTCATTGACTTCAATAATCCCGAACGCAAGCTGCTTCCGGGAATGACGGCCTATATATCCATCCCGGTCGCCAACGCGGACGATGTGCTACGCGTTCCCAATGGCGCGCTGCGCTACAAACCGGACCTGACGGCCGAAGAGATTCGCGCGCTCTACCAGAAATACGGACTCAGCCATGGACAATCGGGAGGAGCGGCTGAAACCGCCAGCAGCGAAGCCAACCCGCGACGGACACGGCCCGAGGGCACGCAGGGCGGGGGAAGCGGCGAAAATAACAATGCCGCCAAGGCCCAGCGCACACCTCGCATGGACGTTTCCGTGGTTTGGAAGCTGCATCCGGACAAGTCCCTGGAGCCAGTACGCATCCGCATGGGCATCACCGACCACACCGTGACCGAAGTGGCGCAGGTGCTGAACGGGAATCTGCAGCCCGGCGACGAACTCATCACCGGCTCCATCAGCAAGAGCTCCACCTCCCGCGCCCCGGGCGTTGGCGGGCAGCAAAGGCGTTAGCCCTATGGCCACGCTCTCCCAACCTTCGGCGAATCCAACCGCGGATGCCCCCCGCGAGGAAGTCATCCGTGTCGAAGAAGTCCACAAATACTATGAGCTGGGCGAGACGCGCGTGCATGCCCTGCGCGGCGTCACGGTCACGATCACCCGCGGCGAGTTTGTCGCCGTCATGGGGGCCAGCGGCGGTGGCAAATCGACCTTCATGAATATCCTGGGCTGTCTCGACAAGCCCAGCAGCGGGCGCTACCTGCTTGAGGGCACGGAAGTCTCGTCCCTCAGCAAGCAGGCCCTGGCCGCCATTCGCAATCGCCGCATCGGTTTTGTGTTTCAGGGATTCAACCTGCTTTCCCGCACCACGGCGCTGGAAAATGTTGAGCTGCCCACCCTGTACGCCCAGATCAGCAAACAGGAAGGCCACCAACGCGCTGTCTCCGCATTGCAGCTGGTGGGACTGGGGGACCGCATGCTGCACTTCCCCTCCCAACTTTCCGGCGGGCAGCAACAGCGCGTCGCCATTGCGCGTGCGCTGGTGAATAAGCCCGCGATCCTGCTGGCGGACGAGCCCACCGGCAACCTGGACAGCCGCACTTCCGTGGAGATCATGGACATCTTCCAGCGCCTCAACCACGACGGCCTGACCATTGTGCTGGTTACGCATGAGCCGGATGTCGCCGAATTCGCCAAGCGCACCATCCACTTCCGCGACGGCAAGATCCGCCGCGACGACCTGGTGCAGGACCGTCCCATTGCCGCCGAGGTGCTGAAGCACATGCCCGTACTGGAGGATTAAGGTGTTTTCCCATTGTGGAACACAAGGCATACAGATGTTCATTCGTCACAAAGATTTTTACTCCCTCCCGCTACCATGCGGCGCAGGAGGGCTGCATCATGGAGATTCAAGAGGCATTGAAAATTGTGCGGGCCATGGCCAACGGAGTAAATCCGGAAACCGGTGAGGCGGTGCCCCCGGATTCGTGTTACCGTCGCGATCCGGTGATTAAGGCGATGAACCGCGCCATCGGCGCGTTGCTGGCCGCCGAGGAGCGGGAGCGCAACCGCCCGTCCAACGCCGGCAAGTACTGGAGCCGCAGCGAAGATGCCAAGGTTTGCGAGGAGCTGCGCAACGGCATGGAGCTGCAGCAGATCGCGAAGTTGCACAGTCGCTCGGTAGGCTCCATTGTGGCCCGCCTGGTGCGGCTGGGAAAGATCTCTCCGCCTCCAGCTTCCCGGGCCGCCTAGCCGGAGAAGACGGAGAGGAGCTGGGAACCAAGACTATGGATATCCTTGCCATCATCCGCATTGCCCTGCGCGCCCTGGCGCGCAACAAGCTGCGTTCCAGCTTGACCATGCTGGGCATCATCATCGGCGTGGGCGCAGTCATCGCCATGGTGAGTGTGGGACAGGGCGCCCAGCAACAGGCCCAGCAGCAGATCGCCGCCATGGGGTCGAACATGTTGTTCGTGCAGTCGGGCACCATCAGCCGCAACGGGCAACGCATGGGATGGGGCGCCACCAAGACCCTGGTCTATGACGATATGCTGGCGATCCTGCGGGAATGTGCCGCGGTGAAAGCCGCCACGCCCGGCAGCCAGACCAATGCCCAGGTGGTCTTCGGCAATGACAACTGGTTCACCAATGTGACCGGCACGGAGCCGCAGTATTTTGATATTCGCGTCTGGCAGTTCACGGAAGGCGGCTCCTTCACCCAGGACGACGTCACCATGGCCGCCAACGTGGCCGTAATCGGCGAAACCGTGCGCAAGAACCTTTTCGCCGCCACCGACCCCATCGGCCAGACCATCCGCATCAACAACCTTCCTTTTCATGTGGTGGGGCTGTTGAAATCCAAGGGCACCGCGGCGGCGATGGGACAGGACCAGGATGACATCATCATCATTCCCATCACCACCCTGCAAAAGAAGATGACCGGCCAGAACTGGCTGCGCTGGATCATGATCTCCGCCGTCTCCCAGGAGGCCAGCTACACCGCGCAGGACCAGATCACGGCCCTGTTGCGCGACCGGCACCGCATCCGCAAGGGGCAGGACGATGACTTCTTCGTGCGCAATCTGGCCGACGTCG
>JAFDVW010000036.1 GCA_018268755.1 Acidobacteriota bacterium | reverse complement strand
CGGTGCCACGGTGAACGTAAGGCGCGAAGGGGACGGCGGCCTGGAGACCCTGTCGCTGGCCACGCCAGACGTCATCACCACCGACCTGCGACTCAACGAGCCGCGCTACGTCACGATGCCCAACATCATGAAGGCCAAGAAAAAGCCGCTGGACGTGGTGCCGGCCGCAGAGCTGGACGTGGACATTCGCAGCGGCCTGTCGGTCCTGCGCGTGGCCGAGCCGCCCAAGCGTAGCGGCGGTGTGAAGCTGCCCGACATCGCTGCCCTGCTGGACAAGCTCCGGCACGAGGCCAAGGTCATTTGAATCTGTAGGAGGAATTCGTAATGGCAGTTTTGATAGTGGGTGAACACGATCACCAAGGATTAAACGCGGCCACGCTGTGTGCCGTGCAGGCGGCCGCGCAGGTGAGCATGTACCTCGACGGCGGCGTGCACCTGCTGCTCACGGGCAGCGGGCTGGGCGACGTCGCCGCGGCGGCGCTACATGTGAATGGCGTGGGCAAGGTCTTGTGCATCGACGCCCCGCACCTGCAGTACGGTTTGCCCGAAGAGGTGGCGGTCCAGGTGTTGTCGGTGGCCTCGTCATACAGCCACGTGCTGTTCCCGGCCACGGCCTGGGGCAAGGGCATCGCGCCCCGCGTGGCCGCGCGCCTGAACACCTCGCAGGTGAGCGAGGTGATCGCGGTGCAGGACGCGCGCACCTACGTGCGCCCCATCTACGCGGGCAACGTGCTGGCCACCGTGCATAACAGCGACGCCATCCAGGTGCTCACGATTCGCGCCACCGGCTTCTCGGCCGCCGCCACGCAAGGTGGCATGGCCTCGGTGGAGAAGGTGGCCGCTTCGCCGGCGCTGGGCCGCAGCCGCTTCGTGAACAGCGAGACCGTCAAGAGCGACCGCCCTGAGCTGGCCTCGGCCCGGGTGGTGGTCTCCGGTGGCCGTGGCCTGGGCTCGAAGGAGAACTTCACCAAGGTCATCGTGCCCCTGGCCGACGCCCTGGGCGCAGCGGTGGGCGCCTCGCGCGCCGCGGTCGACGCGGGCTATGCCCCCAACGACTGGCAGGTGGGGCAGACCGGCAAGGTAGTGGCGCCCCAGTTGTACGTAGCTGTTGGCATCAGCGGCGCCATCCAGCATCTGGCTGGCATGAAGGACAGCAAAGTTATCGTTGCCATCAACACCGATGCCGATGCGCCCATCTTCGGCGTGGCCGACTACTTTGTCGAGGCGGATCTCTTTAAGGCAGTACCAGAATGGGTTGAAGCACTGTCACATTGAGTCTGCCACCTGAGTTGTCCAAGGGTTGAGCTGCCGGCCTGGCATTTGGGATGATTCCCGGGTGCCAAGCGGTGGCTCTTTTTTCTGGCGGACTGGGCGCATCCGGCCGCTCAGATCGGGCAACAGATGCCCTCAAAGAAGGGGCGCAAGTATATTTCCGTGGTGTTGGTTTTCTCTGCGCCGGGCACCCATTTATCCAGCGTGGTGGCGCCGGTGATCATTCCTACCACCATCAGGGCGGCCACCTGCTGGTGCGTCGGGCGCAGCGAACCGTCAATCATGCCTATGGCGAAGATGTCGGTCACGTTCTGCGTGAATTCGCGGAGCGGTTGCACTCGGTCGTGGAAGTGGGAGTAGTTTGACAGCTCGCTCCACGCTGAGACCCGCAGCAGTGGGCCTCGCGGCGAGAAGTGGAAATCAACCAAGGCGCGGCTCAGTGCGCTGAGCTTTTCAAAGCCGTTGCTGTCGCACTGCAGCGCCAAATTTTGCATGGTGTCCACCACAGAAGTCGTGCGCCGTATGCACTCCGCGAACAGGTCTTCTTTGCTCGGTATGTGGTGGTAAAACGAACCCTTGGTCACACTCATGCGGGCGGAGATACGGTCGATCGAAGCACCGTCGTATCCAACCTCGTTGATGAGGTTTATAGCCGCAGCCAGAAAACCCTGGTTAGGCGCGTCAGGGATTTTGAGGGAGGCCAACTGCCTGTCCACAGCGTTCTTGCCCCAGCGACTGCCTGATCCCGAAAGCCCGTTAAGTATGATGTCGACCATGTGGTCTGCTATGCGCGGGTAGCTGTTTAGGCTGAAGCCGGCCAGCCAGAAACGCGACCACTGCGTTAGCGTCAGCAGCAGGTGGGTTCGTGTAGTAAGTGCCATGCGATTGCCGGTCTGTAACTCGCCTTCGACCAGTAGATTTCGGACGCGCCGGAACATCTCGCGGTATGAGGCAAAGATCACCTTGGTGAAAGAGGCGTCGAGTTCGCCTACGTCGCGAAACGTCATAATTGCCGGGCGTCGGTTGGCTTGGCACTCGGCCAACATGTTCACAAAGGCATTCACGAAGAGGCGTACCCGCTCGGCGGGTGTGGTGCCTGCGGCAGCCCGATCGGCGATGACGCCAATGGTATTGATCGTGTGCATCAGGCACTCGAACACCAGGTCTTCTTTCTTCTTGAAGTAGTAGGTGATGCTGTTGGTGCTTAGCCCCACCTTGTTAGCTACCTCAGACAGCATGGTGCCTTTGATGCCGTATTCATCGAACAGCTGCGTGGCTGCGTTCAGAATAGCCTCGCGTTTTTGTCGGTAGCGCCCTGTGGTGCGCTCACTGGCGACGGGAGTTTTGGTATTCATGGTATCGATGCGCTGGAGTGCCGAGAGATCGTTGTGGTTGGTAAGATGTTTTTAAGCTTTCGGCGCGTCGGTTTTGGTCTGTTTTGACTGGTAAAAGTGCTTTTCGGCGGATCTGTGCAGGATGGTTTCCAAGTGATGAAATGTTTTCGATGTGTCCGTATGTTTCTGGCAGGCTAGTTTTTCACGCCGATTGTATCGGTGTTGAATCGTCCCGGCTGAACTAGACACCTTCGAGCCTCAAACCTGAGGCCCAATAGGAGGTGCCATGACAAAGCAGCCATATCCCGAAGAATTCAAGATCGAAGCGGTCAAGCAGATCACGGAACGAGGCCACCGGGTGTCCGATGTATCCGCCCGGATCGGTGTGAGCCAGCACAGCCTGTACAAGTGGATCAAGACCTATGCAGTGCCCGCGCCAGAACGCCAGTTGCAGACGTCCCAGACCGAGGAGCGCGACATCCTAAAAAACGTCCATCGTGGCGTTGCCCCGTCCCAGTGGCAAGAAACACGGGTATGCCTACACTGAAGTGGCCGGACTGTGGCCGTCAGCTTTTTGGAGGCTTTCGTCCCCGTCAAAAAACGTGGCCCTTGGGGAACTTGCGGACCCAGCTGTGGTGGCGCCTCGTGCGACCCCGATTAGGAAATTGATTTACTCCGCTCCCCTGTCCGGCGCATCGCCTACAGGAGGTTGCTATGTCCAAAAGTGGGAAGCTGATCGGTCTGCCGATCGTCAACGCCAGAGCCGCCGGCATCGATATCGGCTCACGCATTCAAGTCGCGTCTGTACCGCCGGAGCTGAGCGACGACCCAGTTCGAACTTTCCAAAGCTTCACTGCCGATATCGAGCAGATGGCCAATTGGCTGGTCTCCATCGGTATCACAACTGTAGCAATGGAGTCCACGGGGGTGTATTGGATACCGGTCTACGAGATTCTGGAGGCACACGGATTGACCGTTGTGCTCGCCAACGCGCGAGATTGCAAGGCCGTTCCGGGTCGCAAGAGCGACGTCAATGACGCCCAGTGGTGTTGATTTCCACGTAGAAGTGACCCACTAACCCCCAGGATTTCCATCCAAACCTGACCCACGTACTAACCCTAACCTGCTGCTTTGCTGAGCAGCAGGAGACCAGGAGTGATAGACGTGGCAACACTGAGTGTCATCAGGCGCTGGGCCCTGCGAGAGCAGTTGTCCATCAGGGAGATCGCCCGCCGCACGGGCCTCTCGCGCAACACCATCCGCAAGTACCTGCGCGCAGGCGAGGCCGAGCCGCACTACGCCAAGCGAGTCAGTCCTTCCAAGCTCGATCCCTTCGCATCGAAGCTCTCGGGCTGGCTCAAGACGGAAGCTGGCCGATCCCGCAAGCAGCGGCGCACCGTCAAGCAGATGTACGTGGATCTGCAGGCGCTCGGTTATGGCGGCTCCTACAACCGTGTGGCGGCCTTTGCGCGCTTCTGGCACGAGCAGCGCCTTGTGACCCAGCAGACCACCGGCCGCGGCACCTTCGTTCCCCTGACCTTCGGCCCAGGTGAAGCCTTCCAGTTCGACTGGAGCGAGGACTGGGCTGTTCTCGCTGGTGTGCGCACCAAGCTGCAGGTAGCCCACTTCAAGCTCAGTCACAGCCGAGCGTTCTACCTGCGCGCCTATCCGCTGCAGACGCACGAGATGCTGTTCGATGCCCACAACCATGCGTTCGTGGTCCTGGGTGGCGTGCCCCGCCGTGGCATCTACGACAACATGCGCACCGCTGTAGACCGGGTGCGCCGTGGCAAGGAGCGCGACGTCAATGCGCGCTTTGCGGCCATGGTCAGCCACTTCCTGTTCGAGGCCGAGTTCTGCAACCCGGCCTCGGGCTGGGAGAAGGGCCAGGTGGAGAAGAACGTGCGCGATGCCCGCCATCGCCTGTGGCAGGTAGTGCCGCCATTCCCAAGCCTGCCCGATCTCAATGCATGGCTTGAGGAGCGCTGCATGGCGCTGTGGCACGAGATCGAGCACGGCAAGCTGCCGGGCACCGTCGCGGATGTCTGGGCTCAAGAGAAGGCAACCTTGATGCCGATGCCCCGGCCCTTCGATGGCTTTGTGGAACACACCAAGCGCGTCTCACCCACCTGCCTGGTCCACTTCGAGCGCAATCGCTACAGCGTGCCGGCGCCGTATGCCAACCGGCCGGTGAGCCTGCGGGTCTACGCAGATCGCTTGGTAATTGCCGCCGAAGGCCAGATCGTGTGCGAGCACCAGCGCCTGATCGAGCGTAACCACCATGGTGCCGGGCAAACCGTGTACGACTGGCGCCACTACCTGGCGGTGCTGCAGCGCAAACCAGGAGCTTTGCGCAACGGCGCCCCATTCCTGGAGCTGCCGCCGGCCTTCAAGCGACTGCAAGCCACCTTGCTCAAGCAAACCGGCGGCGATCGGGAGATGGTGGAGGTACTGGCACTGGTGCTGCACCACGATGAACAGGCTGTGCTCGCTGCAGTGGAGTTGGCACTGGAGTCAGGGGCTGCCAGCAAGACGCACATCCTGAACGTGCTGCACCGCCTGCTGGACGGCAAGCCCGCTCCAGCACCGGTCACCTCGCCCCAGGCCCTCAAGCTGTCTGTGGAACCTCAGGCCAACGTGCTTCGCTATGACCAATTGAGGGAGGTGCGCTATGCGTCATGACCCCGCCATCGCTTCCATCGTGATCATGCTGCGCGAGCTCAAGATGCACGGCATGGCCCAGGCGGTTGCGGAACTGGCTGAGCAAGGTGCACCGGCCTTTGATGCAGCACAGCCCATCCTGTCCCAACTGCTCAAGGCCGAGACCGCCGAGCGGGAGGTGCGCTCAGTGGCTTACCAATTGAAGGTGGCCAGGTTCCCGGCGTACCGGGACCTGGCTGGGTTTGACTTCGGCCACAGTGAGGTGAACGAGGCACTGGTGCGCCAGCTGCACCGCTGTGAATTCTTGGAGGACGCCAACAACGTGGTGCTGGTGGGTGGACCGGGGACGGGCAAGACCCACATCGCCACAGCCCTTGGGGTGCAAGCCATTGAGCACCATCACCGCAGGGTGAGGTTCTTCTCCACGGTGGAGCTGGTCAATGCACTGGAAGAGGAGAAGGCTCAGGGCAAGCCGGGGCAGATCGCGCACCGCCTGGCCTATGCCGATCTGGTGATCCTGGATGAACTGGGCTACCTACCGTTCAGCGCCTCTGGAGGCGCCTTGCTGTTCCATCTGCTGTCAAAGCTGTACGAGCGCACGAGCGTCGTGATCACCACCAACCTGAGCTTCAGCGAATGGGCCAGTGTGTTCGGGGATGCAAAGATGACCACTGCATTGCTGGACCGGCTCACGCATCACTGCCATATTCTGGAAACCGGCAACGATAGCTACAGGTTCAAGAACAGCTCCGCACAGCAACCACCACAGACCACCAAGAAGGAGAAGGCGACCAAGAACTTATCCACAACGTGAGCGTGAAGTTCACGAACCAGGGTGGGTCAAGATTCGATGGAAATGGTGGGTCAGCTTTGCGTGGAAATCAACATACTCGGCCCTGCAAAGCCGGCTTTCACAGAACACCTTCGCTGCGGACGGTCTCGTGGACTTCAGCGGACCCGTGGTGCGTCTGTCCAGCCTGACGCCGGAGGACTTCTACGTCCTGCTGCAAAAAATTCGACATGTCTACGCCCTGGGCGACGCCACCAAACACCTACTGCCCGACCAAGGCATTTTCAGTTTCATGGAGCATTGCGCCAACCGCATCGGAGACACCTACTTCCGCACGCCACGCACGACCATCACTTCCTTCGTGAACATGCTCGCGGTGCTGGAGCAGAACCCGGGCACGGACTGGCAGCAGCTCTTGGGCGGTCTGGAGGTAACGCCGGACACGGCTGGCGCCGCAGACCTGCGTGTGGACGAGGACGACGAACTCGCATCCTTCAAGCTCTGAAGGCGCGCATGGCCAGCAAAAGCTCCTCGTTTCACCTCCTGGACGAGCGCATTCAGCGCTTCATCTGGGCCGAAGGCTGGGAGGAGCTGCGTGACGCGCAAGAAAAGGCCATCCCGCTCATCGTCAAGGGGGAGCAGGACGTCATCATTTCGGCGGCCACGGCCGCCGGAAAGACCGAGGCCGCATTTTTCCCCGCCCTCACGCACCTGCTCGCCACGGACGGCGACGGCCTCATCGTCTACGTGAGCCCATTGAAAGCGCTCATCAACGACCAGTTTGGGCGCCTGGAGCGGCTGTGCGCGCAGCTGGAGATTCCCGTCTGGCCCTGGCATGGGGATGTATCGGCGAGCGTAAAAACCCGTTTTTTGGCCAAGCGCCGGGGTGTGCTCCTTATCACCCCCGAATCCCTGGAGGCGCTGCTGTGCAACCGCGGGTCCTCCGTCGGCGCTGTCTTCGAGCGCGTCACGTTCTTCGTGGTCGACGAGCTTCACGCCTTTATCGGCTCGGAGCGCGGCAAACAGCTGCAGTCCCTGATGCACCGCATCGAGCGCGCCTTGGACCGGAAGGTGCCCCGCATTGGCCTCTCGGCCACCCTGGGCGATATGCGATTGGCAGGACAGTTCCTGCGCCCTGACGCGGAGCCCGCACAGGTGAATTCGGCGGCGGCAGGCTCGGAGCTCAAGGTGCTCGTGAAAGGGTACGAGGAGCCCTTGGCGGTGAAGTCTGAGCGCGACGATGAGGGAGAGTCGGAGCCCGTCACCCCTGGCCAGGTGGCAGCACATCTCTTCAAGGTGCTTCGAGGGGCAAACAATCTCGTCTTTCCGAACTCCCGACGACAAGTGGAGCAATTTACGCATCTTTTGAACAAGATGTGCGAGCGCGAGCGGGTCCCTAACGAGTTCTGGCCCCACCACGGTAGCCTTTCAAAGGAAATTCGCGCGGAGACGGAGGCAGCCCTCAAGCAAAAGGAGTTGCCCGCGACCGCCCTCTGCACCAACACCTTGGAGCTCGGCATCGACATTGGGGCCGTGAAGAGCGTGGCGCAGATTGGTCCTCCGCCGTCAGTCGCAAGTCTGCGCCAGCGCCTGGGCCGTTCCGGCCGACGCAAGGGGGAGCCGGCGATTTTGCGCGGCTACTGTATCGAGGATGCTCTAGGCCCCCGCGCCTCCCTGCGGGACAAGTTGCGCCTGGATACCGTGCAGACGGCGGCCATGATTTCTCTGCTCGTCGATAAGTGGTTCGAGCCGCCCCGGGTGCAAGGCGTGCATCTGTCGACGCTGGTGCAGCAGCTGCTCTCGGCCATTGCCCAGCGCGGCGGTGTTATGGCAGGCGAGGCTTACGGACTCCTTTGCGGGCCGGGAGCCCCCTTTACGGGCCTCTCGAAGCAGGAGTTCGTGGACCTGCTGCGCCATCTGGGCCATAAAGAGCTGCTGACCCAGGATTCATCTGGAGCGCTCCTGCACGGACGCGTGGGTGAGAA
>JAFDVW010000035.1:196-57899 GCA_018268755.1 Acidobacteriota bacterium | reverse complement strand
TTATGCGGTATTAGCTCCGGTTTCCCGGAGTTATCCCCCACTCGAAGGTAGGTTGGTCACGTGTTACTCACCCGGTCGCCACTGTACTCAGGGATTGCTCCCCTTTCTCGTTCGACTTGCATGTNNTGTGTTAGGCACGCCGCCAGCGTTGATTCTGAGCCAGGATCAAACTCTCGTTTGAAACCTGAAATTTGTTCGGAATGAACAAATCGCCTTCTCTGCACCGTAGCGCAGGAAGACTATCTTGTGAGTACGCTCGGACTTGAGCCCGAACATTTTCTTACTTCTCACGACTGGCACGTTCAACCTAGTTGTCAAAGACCGAATCGCGTTTCCGCCTGAGCGGCGCGCTTTCAGTCCGGCCGGTTCACCCTAGAGCGAATCCAGCCGTCCTCGAAACCTTTTTAAACTACCCGTTCTTGCTGGCCCCTGTCAACCCATTGCCTACACAGGATTTCCACGAAATTTCCACAGTGGAAGCCGGTGCTGCCGGGGACTATTTTGGGCGCACAACAGAACCCATCTTCCATTCTCTACCCGCCGAATACGAACTGCGATCAACTATCGGCACGCGGATACACACGCACGAGCACGAACGGAAGACTCTCGGTTAAGAAAAGATCTTTTGGAGGTTCTTGCGAAAACCGCTTAAACCCTTCGAGGCGCTTTGTCCCCGAATCACAGCCCCGTGGCCGGAGCTCATTCCAGGTTTTCCGATTAGGAGTTCCTGTACTTGCTTTCGATGCCGGATCAGCGACGAGAGTTTCTAATAATCCGGCTAGCCACACACTGCTCTCGACGTTTTTGTTTATACCAGATGAATTTTTTAAATGCAAGGGGCGGCGTCACAAATTTGGAATTTCTCTGTCTGAGCTCTGGAAACAGCCGGTTTGGGGCCAAAAACGGGGGAGACGCTCGCGCCCGCCTGGGGCCAAACCGTGGCGTGCCCGCGCCTCAGTGCACCCCACACGCCGCGCGGTACGGGCTAGCGCGCCTCAATGTAGGCATCCACCCGCAGTCCCATGGGCAGAACCGCGCCCTTATCCAGCTCCACCAGAGTCTCCAGGATCTTGCGGTCCACCCGCTCGGTGGGTTCATCGGTGCGCACATTTTTCGGGCCCAGTTGCTCGCCCACCTGCACCACCCGTCCCCAGAATTTCTGTTTGCCATAGGCATCGGCGGTCACGTAGGCCTTCTGGCCGACCCGCACCTGGCTGACGTCGGTCTCATCGACATCCACCCGCACCCGCAAGACGCTCTTATCGCCGATCGTCAACACCGGATCCGGCACGGTAGACGAGTTCGAAACGCTCTCCCCATTGCGGTGATGCTTGCGCAATACGGTGCCATCGATCGGGGACTTAATGAAAGTCTTCTCATACTTCGCCCTGGCTTCTTCGAGGCGGGCCTGGGCCAGCTTCAGATCGGCCTGGGCGAAGGCCACGTCTTCCTCGCGGGCGTGATCATCGACCAGGGAATGGTGCTCCACCATCTCCTGGTGTTGGGCCTTAGCCACGTTGTATTCGCGCGCATAGCGCTCCAGCTCTTCGCGGGAGATCACTCCGGCCTCGAACAGTCGCTGGCGGCGCTCCATCTCGGACTGGGCGTTGTCCATGACCGCCTGCGCCGCGCGCACGGAAGAAAGTGCCTCCGACCGCTCCTGATGGCGCGCCCCGTTCAGCACCTTGCGCAGTGTGGCCTGCTTGCTCTGCACTTCGGCAGCGGCCGAAGCCACTTGGGCGCGGTAGTCGTCATTCTCCAGCTCCGCCAGCACCTGGCCCTGGTGGATGGCATCGCCTTCTTCGACGTTCACGGCTTTCAGCTTGCCACTCAACTCCGAGCCCAGCTTGATGTCTTCAGAAACCGGCTCGACGCGCCCCGGCCCGGCCACCAGCCCGCCCATCGCCGGGCCGGATGTCGCCGCGTCGACCGGCGGCGGGGAAGCCGGGTTCGTCCGGGTCTTGGAGAACAGGGTCAACGAAACCAGCAGCATGAACAACACCACCGTACCGAGAAGGACTGTTTTCTTTTTCATGATTATGGCTCCAGCAAAAAAATGCGCCCTACTGCGCGGGTTGCGGCGTCAGCCAGTTGTGGACATACTCCCCAAAATGGGGGCGGATGTGCTCCAGCGGGACATCCCGCCCACTCGCACTCTCCCCCGCGGACGGCGCGATCAGGCCGTCCTCAATGCGGATGGTGCGGTCGGCAAACTCCATGACCCGCGCATCGTGGGTCACAATGACCACGGCGCGACCGCGTTCATGTGCCAGGTCCCGCATCATCTCCATCACCGTGCGTCCGGTGTGCGAATCGAGTGAAGCGGTGGGCTCATCCGCCAACACGATCTCGGGATCGCCAGCCAGAGCCCGGGCAATGGCCACCCGCTGTTTCTGCCCGCCACTCAGGTCGGAAGGAAAGCTGGCGTACTTCCCGCCCAGGCCGACCTGGGCCAGCAGTTCCTGGGCACGCCGGGCCGCCGCCGGGCCGCGCACGCCTTTCAGGTCAAGCATCAATTCCACGTTTTCGCCCGCGGTCAGCGTGGGAAACAGATTGAATCCCTGAAAGACAAATCCGATGTGCTCCAGGCGAATCTGCGGCAGTTCTTTCTCCGTCATCTGGCCGGTCTCTTTGCCGGCGATGCGCACGCTGCCCGAGGTAGGCGACAGAATGCAGCCCATGATGGAAAGCAGCGTGGTCTTGCCGCTGCCCGAAGGGCCGACCAGCATCACCAGCTCGCCGGGATGGACCTCCAGATCAACCCCGCGCAGGGCCGGCACACTGGCTGCCCCTTCCGCGTAAGTCTTGGTCAGTTCACGAACGGCAATGGCTGGCTGCATTTTTCTTCCCCTGTAACTCTGTTACCGCTGAACCCTCACCCCTTGAACACCATCGCGGGATCCAGCCGCGTCACTTTGCTGATCGAAACCAGCGCTGCGCCGGTGCACATGAGCAGGGTCAGGAAAAACATGCCGATGGCCATCTGCCACGGCAGCAGGATGGCCGCCCCGCCTTTCTGGCTGGCGTGCACCACGAAGGCACTGACGACCATGCCCAAGGCATAGCCCAGCACCGCGCTGATCGCGGCCTGCGTCAGGATCACCTTGTACACATAGCGGTTGGGAGCGCCCATGGCCTTGAGGGTCCCAAACTCTTTCAGATGGTCCATGGTCGTGGCGTAGATGGTCTGCGCCACCACGACGAAACCGACCACTAGGCCCAGCACGGCGGCCAGCAGCACGGCGACGCCGGCGCCGGTGGTGAACATCCAATAGAACTGGGTCATGCGGCTGAACTCGGAGCTGGTGAACACTTCCACGTCTTTCACGCTGTCCGCAATGTTGGCCTGCACCTGCTTTAAGTCCGCGCCCGGTGCAACCTTCACCAGAATGAACACCGTCTGGTCGTCGTTGATGGAGGCGTATTCCTGCGCCCGCTTGAAGGTGGCAAAGACATACGGAGACGTGGTGAAGCTGCGGATGCCGCGGGTGAAGCCGACAATGCGCGCCCGCTTGCCGCGAATCTCGAACAGCTCGCCCAGCTCTTTCACGCCCAGCTTCTCTTTGTAGACTTCGTCCATGATGACCGCGTCCGGCTTCTTCAGGTCGGCGACGCTGCCGGCGACCAGGTTCCAGGGCATCGGCATGGGATCATCGGGGTTGATGCCGACGATCTGCACCGATTCCTGGCGGCCGTCGGGGCGCTTCCAGTCCGTCCAACGGACGATCAGCTTCTGCGCGTCGGCGACCCCGGGCACGGCGCGCACCTGATACAGCTTGCGCTCGCTGAAGGGCACGCCCAGCTCGACATAGGGCACGTGCTTCGAGGTCACCCACAAGTCCGCGCCGGAGTGGTCCACCAGGCTGGAAGTAGTGACGGTGAAGCCCACAAACAGCCCCAGCTCCACCACGATCAACACCACGGCAAAGACAATGCCGGTCAGTGTGACCGTCAATCGAATCTTGTCGTGAAACAGATTGCGCCGCGCCAGCGGAGGCATGATTACCGCGCCTCCTTTAGCAGGCCGCGTAACATCACGTCGAGCATGGTTTCGGAACGCTCCGGCATGGGACGCCAATCCACCCACCCGTCATTGCATTTGGCAATCTGCAGCGAGATGACGCCATGCACCCCGGCCCACAAAGTCTGGGAAATCAGATCGGCATCGCTCAGCTCGGCACGAAATGCGCCTTGGGTCAGCCCCTGCTGCACGGTGAGCCGTAGAAATTCGTAAGCGTCGCTCTCCGGGTTGCCCTTGACTTCCTGGTCGCGTTCGTCCAGCTCGGTGGGCGGGTGCGGCGTCATGAACATCAGTTTGTAATGATTGGGAAACTGCCGGCCGAACTCGATGTACCTGCGCCCAATTTCGCGCAGGCGCTCGACCGGATCGCCCGGCATGGCCGCGCTCTGAAACAACTCCGCCAGCTTGGCGAAATCCTGATAGACCAGCTCGTGGAAAAGGTCTTCCTTATCGTCGAAGTGCACATAGATGGCGGTGGGCGAGTACTCGATCTTCTCGGCCACTTTGCGCATGGAGACACCTTCGTAGCCTTCACTCAGAAACAGCTCGCGCGCCGCATCGAGAATCTTGTCGCGCGTCTCGGATTTCTCCCGCGCCCGCCGCTCTTTCACTCCCATAACTCTGGCCCCTTTAAGTTCAATGTGCAGGTTAACAGCGTTAACTTAACATCGTTAAGTTACGGAATATCGTTCCGACTGTCAAGGGGATTTTTTACTGAATGGGCGAGGCCAGTCCCGCATTGATACGCGGAAATGCCATGGGAAGTAGATCCGACCGCGCCATCTTCGCCCGCGGCGACAGGACTTAAGCTGCTGATTAAAAGTAACTTATAAAGTACGGTGCGATTTAAATGCGGGCCATTCCTGGCTTCGCGATACACTGCTCGACCAATAGGAGGACGTGCCTTGGCGAAGCAAAGCGAAACGATGCGCTTCGATCGAGAGAGGGTCCGCAGCCACCTAGCCGAATGTTCACTTCCCCGCCGGGTGGCTTTCGCCGCAGCCTGCGCGCAGCGGCTTCTGGTGTCCTACCGGCGCTGCTGCGAAGTAACGGGCAGGGGCGATTTTTCTCGGGCTTCCGGTTGGTTGGAGCAATTATGGCAAGATCTGCGGGGAAAGCCGGCGCTGTACGCGGAAATCCACGTCGCCCACGAGGCCTGCATGCAAGCTATTCCCGAGTGCATGGAATCAGCTACCGGAGAGAGCCGGGATGGGTTTATCTGGAAGGCAGCAGGAGAGAGTGCGCTTTCCGCCCTAGCCTATGCGCTGCGTTGCCGGCAGAACGGCTCGGCAAACGAAGCCGCCTGGGCCGCGGAGTGTGCGTATGAAGCCATCGACCACTTTGTGGTGAATACTGAGAATGTTGAGATCAACATTCGCGGCGAAGAAGAACGAGTGCTCCATCATCCTTTGATACAAGCCGAGTTCGCGCGCCAGGTCCGTGATCTTACCGAATTGCGGCAGAGCGCGGTCACCCTTGAACTGGTGTGTCAGCGAGCCAAAGAAGAGGCTTGGGTGTTCTTGCCTCCCTGGCCTGCTTGAGGCCAGGAACCCGCTATACTAAAAAGCGATGGCATTCGATCCCAAATCCGTGCAGGTGAACCTGAGCTCGGGCACAGGTATGGACATTGAGTGGAAGGACGGCCATCGCTCGCATTACTCTTTCCAGTTCCTGCGCGATGCCTGTCCCTGCGCCCTGTGCGACGAGGAGCGTGACAAGAGCGGACGCGAACCCGGCGTTTCCCCCGATGCCCAACCCGGCGCGCTACCCATGTTCAAGCCGACGGTGAAGCCGCTCTCGGCGCAAGGGGTGGGCAAGTACGCCATCAAGTTCCAGTGGAACGATAATCACGACCTGGGAATTTACTCCTGGGAGTTCCTGCGCGAAGTCTGCCCCTGCGCAGAGTGCCGGGCGGCCCGAACCGTCTCAGCCTGAAGGCTAGATTGCATAACGACAAACCTGCACGGACAAGAGTGTCCGCCCCACATCGCGGGCGGGGGCGCCCGCGCCACATGATCTGCACTACATCTGCGCCACTTTAGACTTTGAACACTCGCCGCACTTCGCGGGTGGCGTCGTAAATCTGCTGGAAGCTGTCGATGGCGAACAGCGCCGGCTGCAGCTCGTCCACCTTCACCGCCGTATGCAGCACGCGGTCGAGGTCGAAGTCGAGAATCCGGCAGCCGCCGTCGATGACATTCGACGCCTCTTTGTGCGAGGAGATAATTCCGCTGCCGTAGAGCTTCAGCTTGCCGTTCTGCCGGATCAGGCCAAACTCGACCGTGTACCAGAACAGGCGGCCTAACCGCTCCTGGTCGGCGTCGTTATCGACGCGGCGGGCGATGTCGGCGAAGGCCTGTAGATAATCGGCAAACACCAGGTGCGCGTGCATGGGCACATGGCCGAAGACGTCGTGAAAGATATCGGGTTCGGGCGTGTATTCCAGCGAGTCGGATTTGCGAATATAGGTGGTGGTGGGGAAGACGCGGGCAGCCAGCAGATCGAAGAAGGCGCGCCCCGGCAAAAAGCCGCTCACCGGCAAGAGCATCCAGCGAGTGCGCTTCTGCAGCACCGCGTTCAGGCGCTCGACCACCGGCATTTTTTCGTCAGTCAGGCCAAGGGCGGAAATGCCTTCCAGATACTCCTGGCAGGCGTGCTCGCGGAGCTGCTGCATACGCCGGTCATAAAGATACTTCCACGTGTCCTGCTCGACCGTAGTGTATTGCTCATATTTCTGCTGGACGATATAAGGTTTGGCATCCTCGGGAATAACAAACAGCTCCGACATAATCCCCCCGCCTAGCGCGGCACGATATTTTAGGATGGCCCGGACAACAATCCCTGTTGCCCTGCCCGTATTGTATGCCCGCCACAGAGCCTGAATTTACCCCGGTCATTTCCAAGGTAACGGCGAAGGAACGGGAATCGACGTCGTATCCCAGTGTGCTTTTCAGGCAAGGAAAAACAATGGAAGCGGATGGCTTTCTCAGCGCTCTCTGCGGTTTAAGATTTGCCTTTAAACCCTAAATCGCAGAGAACACAGAGAACTGCGCGGAGAGCGCCGAGCTGCACCCAACCGCTTCGGCTTACACCTCCCACTGCCGCTCACCCTGCCCCTCGGTATACAATCCGGCCACCGCAAAATCCGAAGGAGAGCCCATGCTCCGTCGCGTTGCCTATACGATCCTGATTCTTTCCGCCGCGGCCTTCGCCGCACCGACCTTTTCGGTCTCTTTTCCCAAATCGCGCAGCGACCAAGCGCTCGATGGCCGCATTCTGCTGCTGCTCTCGACCGACCCTTCGGCCGAGCCGCGCATGCAGATCAGCGAGTCGCCCAATACGCAGATGATCTTCGGCGTCGACGTGGACGGCATGCAGCCGGGGCAGACGAAAGTCTTGGATGATTCGGCCTTCGGCTACCCCGTGCGCTATTTGCACGAGGTTCGCCCCGGCGAATATTACGTGCAGGTGGTATTGCATCGCTATGAGACCTTCCATCGCGCCGACGGACACACGGTGAAGCTGCCCATGGACCGGGGCGAGGGGCAACACTGGAACCTGGCGCCGGGCAACCTCTACTCCACGCCGCGCAAGGTGACGGTCACAACCGACGGCAACGTGGCCATCTCGCTCGACCAGGAAATCCCGCCGATCGAGCCACCCAGGGACACCAAGTACATTCGCCACATCAAGATTCAGAGCCAACTGCTGACCCAGTTCTGGGGCCGGCCCATGTTTCTCAGCGCCAACGTTCTGGTGCCGGAAGGCTTCGATACCCATCCGGAAGCGCGCTTCCCGCTCATCCTCTCGGAAGACCACTTCAACTATGATTTTGACGGCTTCCGCACCGAGCCGCCCGACCCTGATCTGAAGCCGGACTACAGCGAGCGCTTTCATATCTCGGGTTACAACCGCATTCAGCAGCAGGAGGCGTACAAGCTCTATCAGCAATGGTCGGGCGCTAATTTTCCCCGGGTGCTGATCGCGCAGATCAACCACGCCAACCCGTATTTCGACGATTCTTATGCGGTGAACTCGGCCAACCTGGGCCCCTACGGCGACGCCATCGAGACCGAACTGGTCCCGGCCATCGAGAAGCAGTTCCACGGCCTGGGCCAGGGATGGGCCCGCTTTGTGTATGGCGGTTCGACTGGAGGCTGGGAGTCCCTGGCGGTGCAGGTGTTTTATCCCGAGCACTATAACGGGGCGTTCGTCGCCTGCCCCGATCCGGTCGATTTCCGCGGCTACATGACGGTGAATTTGTACCAGGACAAGAATGCGTTTTACATCGAAGGGCCGCATGCGCGCGTGCCGCAACCGGCGGCGCGGGATTATCTGGGACGTATTTACGCCACGGTGCAAAGCGCCAACCAATATGAGCTGGCGCTGGGTTCGCATGCGCGCTCGGGCGAGCAGTATGACATCTGGCAGGCGGTGTTCGGGCCGGTAGGCGAAGACGGCTATCCCCGGCCAATTCTCAATAAGGAGACAGGGGTCATCGATCCGGCGGTGGCGGCTTACTGGAAGCAGCATTACGACCTGAGCGCGATCTTGCAGCGGGATTGGGCGACGCTGGGGCCCAAACTGCAAGGCAAGCTGCGAATTTACGTGGGCAGCGCCGACACTTATTTCCTCAACAACGGCGTGTACTACCTGGAAGATTTTCTGAAGACCACGAAAAATCCGCCATACGACGGCGAAGTCAAATACGGAGACCGCGCCGAGCACTGCTGGAACGGCGACCCCACGCAGCCCAATTATTTATCGCGCCTGCACTACCACACCATGTATCTGCCGACCATAGTGGAGCGCATGGAGAAGACGGCGCCGAAGGGGGCGGATTTGAAGTCGTGGAGATATTGAGCTTCGGCTGTCATCCTGAGGATGCAGGAGTCCTGCGCTGGCGCAGGACTCCCGGCGAAGGACCTGTGCTTTTTTCTTAAGCTACAAATACATGGGTCCTTCGCTGCGCTCAGGATGACAGGCGCTTCCACCCACAATGCTGGCCTAAAGGCCTGCCCGACCAGGCGCATCGGGAAAATAAACCCCTCGGGAGCAGCATCCTGCCGGACTTCGCCCGACCGCCCGGATGAGGACATCCTTAGACTTCGCTCAGGACAAGCCCGGGCCTACATGATCTTTCCCGGCGAGCTCTGCTTTCTCTCCGATCTTGCGTTTTAAGATTTTTCTTGCACTGAAAATCTTAAATCGCTGAGTTCGAAGAGACCATCGAAAATCTGGGCAGCGCATGAACAGGGTGGCGCAGGGCTTTCAGCCCTGCATTCCTGGCACACTCTTTGGCACACGCGTGTGAGCGCTACGCGCGCGGCTTTTTGGTTCCACTCACAATGCAGGCCTGAAGGCCTGCTCCACCCGCCGCAGCGGAAGTGATCCGCGACTTTCCATCTCCTGTAAAATCAAATTACCGACTCTGGAGCCAATTCTGCTTTGTCTTTTCTGGAAAAATTAAATCCGCAGCAGCGCGAGGCGGTGGAAACCACCGAGGGCCCGGTGCTCATTCTGGCCGGCGCGGGCAGCGGAAAAACCCGCGTCATCACCTACCGCATCGCCCATCTCATCGAGAACCTGGGGGTCATGCCGGAGTCGATTCTGGCCGTGACCTTCACCAACAAGGCCGCGGCGGAGATGGTGGAGCGGGTGGAAAAGATTGTCGGCGGGCTCTCTATCGCCAAGCCGGTGATCTCGACCTTCCACTCGTTTTGCGTGCGCGTGCTGCGCCGCGACATTGAGGCCTTGCGCATTCCCTCCTCGGTCCCCGGCCAGCCGCCCATCGGGCACACCAAAAACTTTGTCATCTACGACGAGAGCGATCAGCAGAGCCTGATCAAGTCGACCATGCGGCGGCTGGGGGTCGACGATAAGCAGCTCACACCCCGCACCGTGCTCTCGCGCATTTCCTGGGCGAAGAACCACATGCTCGATCCGCAGGAGCTATATCTGCAATCGGGCGATCCCAAGACCGAGCGCATCGCGCATTTGTACGAGGAGTACCGCAAGGAACTGCGCAAGGCCAATGCCCTGGACTTCGATGATCTGCTGCTCGAGGCCGTGCGCCTGCTGAAATCGTCGGCCGAGACCCGCGAGTACTACAACAAGCGCTTCCAGTATCTGCTAATCGATGAGTACCAGGACACCAACCGCCCGCAGTATGAACTGATGCGCATGCTGGCGGGCACACGGCACAACATCTGCGCTGTGGGCGATGAGGACCAGTCGATCTATTCCTGGCGCGGCGCCGACATCCGCAATATTCTCGAGTTCGAAAAGGATTTTCCCGAGGCCAAGATCATCCGCCTGGAGCAAAACTACCGCTCCACGCAGAACATTCTGGAAGCCGCCTCGGCCGTGGTCGCCAACAACGTGCACCGCAAGGGCAAAAACCTGTGGACCTCGCGCCAGGGCGGCTCGATGATCGGCTACTACGAGGCCCCGGACGGGGAAAATGAGGCCCTATTCGCCGCCGACCGCATTGCCCGCTACATCCGCGAGGCCAACGAGCGTGGCGAAGACCCACACGCCGCCGTCCTTTACCGTACCAACTCCCAGTCGCGCCTGTTTGAAGAGGCCATGCGGCGCTATGGGCTGAAGTACCACGTGGTGGGCGGATTCTCCTTCTACGAACGCGCCGAAATCAAGGACATGATCTCGTATCTGAAGGTCGTGCAAAATCCGCATGACACCATCTCGCTTTTGCGGGTGATCAACACGCCGGCGCGCGGCATCGGCAAGTCGACCATTGAGATCATCGAGCGTCTGGCGCTGGAGACCGGGCTGTCCCTGTGGGACGCGCTGCAGGAAGCGCTCAAGCGGCAACTGCTTCCGGGACGGGCGCTCTCGTCGCTGAAGAGTTTCCGGCAACTGATCGAAGATGCCCGCGCCATGCTCTATGGAAATTTCAGCGAGCAGCTGGAAGCCAGCGCGAACGGGCCGGCAGCAGCGTCGGCCCTCGCTGTAGAGGCCGCGCCGGAAGAGCTGGCCGAAGATTCGCTGGAAGCCTCGGACACCGCCTTCGATCCGGGCAACTTCAGCTTCGATTTTGGCGATCCAGATTCTGATGATCCAAAGGCGGACGACGCCACCTCTTTTGCGGTGGCCGAAGTCCCCGTGCCGGAAGATGCCGCGGCCACGCCGCCCGCCGATGCGGCGCCCCGCGCCAATGTGGCGGACGTGCTGAAGTTTCTCATCGACCGCACCGGCTACATCCGGCAGCTCGAGCAGGAGGACACCCCGGAGGCCCAGTCGCGCATCGAGAACCTGCGGGAATTGGTCAATGCCGCCATGGATTCGCGGGACCGGGCCGAGACCCTCGACCAGTTCCTCGACCATGCTGCCCTGGTCAGCGACGCGGACGGCTACGACCAGAACGCGCAGATCACGCTGATGACCCTGCATGCCGCCAAAGGCCTGGAGTTTCCTCTGGTGTTTTTGTGCGGGCTGGAGGAAGGGCTCTTTCCGCACTCGCGCACCTTCCTGAACCCAGACGAAGTCGAAGAAGAGCGCCGCCTATGCTATGTAGGCATGACCCGCGCCATGGATACTCTCGTCATTACGCGGGCGGTCTATCGTCGCCGTTATGGCACCGATATGCCGGAGGCCAGCGTACCCTCGCGCTTTCTGGAAGAGCTGCCCATGCGACTGGTGGAAGACCTGAGCGTCTCCCGCCGGACACGCGCGGGAAGCGGCAGCTACGCCGCGCCCGCCTCCACCCGGCCTTCGCGCGGGGCTTCCGTCTACGATTCCGGGTCCAATCATTATTCCTACGAAGACGAAGACCAGTCGCGGGCCTGGACGCCGCCGGCCAAGACGGCCCCGGCCAACAGCGGACCGAAATACAACTCCATCGGCAATATCGCGGAGTTTTTTGCCTCCCGCGGCAAGAAGTTCAGCGCGCCCAAAGTGCCGGTGGAGGAACCCTCGGGCAAGCGCGGCTTTCGCCCCGGCCAGAAGGTCAAGCACCCCAAATATGGCGAAGGAACGGTCTACCAGCGCGAAGGAGAAGGCGAAGAGGCCAAGATTACGGTACAATTTCCTCGCTTCGGCCTGAAGAAGCTGGTGGAAAAGTACGCCCAGCTGGAACGCGCTTGACCTAGCCTGGCCGTGGACCGATAAGCAAAGCATCTCCGCCCCCAGGGGCGAAAGAAACCGGACGCATGCTCCGGCACATTCCAAACGACAGAAGAGGACGTAACTGCATTCATGGCAAACACAAAAAAGCTCAGCAAAGATGACCGCAAGAAAGCCAAGCGTAGCGCGCGCAAGAAGACCTCGGTTGAGAAGCCGAAGAAACCCCGGGATTATGCCCGCGGCTCCAAGAAGCGCAAAGTGAAGAAGCTGGTACGCGGCCAGTCCAAGCGGTAGAAGAAAATAAGGAAGGCACGGGATGCGTCCCGTGCCTTCGTCGTTTATCCGGCCTCGCGGCCTGACCAGGAGCTCCCATACTCGTGGCAAACCCGACGAATTCCAAAGCAGCCCGGACCAGCCAGGCACTCAGTTGTAAATCGATCGATAAGCTGATTGCCGACTCCGAAGACCCCACGCGACGATTAAAGAAGACCCTCGGTCCCTGGTCGCTGACCGCGCTGGGTATCGGCGCCATCATCGGCTCCGGCATCTTCGTTCTCACCGGCACGGCCGCCGCCGGCGAGCATTTTGAAGCGCCGTCTCTGCTGCACGCGCAGGTGCTGGACATGTTTCTCAACCTGCTGCACAGTGGCAGCATCTCGGGGGCGCTGATGCATGGCCGGCCGCCCGCCGGGCCGTCGATCGCCATTTCGTTCCTGCTGGTGGCCGTGGCCTGCAGCTTCGCGGGGTTGTGCTATGCGGAGCTGGCCTCGATGATCCCCATCGCGGGCAGCGCCTACACCTACTCTTACGCCACGCTGGGCGAAATCTTCGCCTGGATCATCGGCTGGGACCTGATTCTGGAATACGTAGTCAGCAATGTGGCGGTGGCGGTCGGCTTTAGCGGCTATGCCAAAGCCCAGCTGGCGGCTTTTGGCCTGGTCTTGCCCGACCATTGGGCCAGTCCGGTCTATGCCCAGGGACATTGGACGGGCGCCTACTTCAACGTGCCCGGCTTCCTCATCGTCTTCATTCTTACGCTGCTGCTGGTGCGCGGCGTCAAAGAGTCGGCCGGGGCCAACAACATCATGGTGATGGTGAAAATCGGGGCCATCCTCATCTTCCTGGTGGTGGGCGGCATGCTGGTGCGTCCCTCCAACTGGAGTCCGTTCGCGCCTTCCGGATTTGCCGGCATTGTGACGGGCGGCGCCATCGTTTTCTTTACCTACATCGGGTTCGATTCCGTCTCCACGGCGGCGGAGGAGTGCAAGACCCCGCAGCGCGATTTGCCCTTCGGCATCATTGCTTCACTGATCATCTGCACGTTGCTCTACGTGGGCGTGGCCATTGTGCTGCTCGGCATGATGAAATACACCGCGTTCGGTTCCGGACGCGCCGCCGAAGCGCCGGTCGCCTACGCGCTTGAGCAGCTGGGCGCGCATCCCTTCTCGCGCACGGTCATTGTGGTCGGAGCGCTCACCGGCATGATTTCGTCGCTGTTGGTCTTTCAATATGGCCAGGCGCGCATCTGGTACGCCATGTCGCGGGACGGACTGTTGCCCAAACTCTTTTCCGCGGTGCATCCCAAGTACAAGACGCCGATCTGGTCCACCTGGATTGCCTGCTTCGCGGTGGGCATTCCGGCCGGGCTGGTGGACATCGGCGACGCCGCCGATTTGTCGAACATCGGTACTCTGTTCGCATTCGCCCTGGTATCGCTGGGCGTGATCTTCCTGCGCCGCACGCAGCCCGATCGTCCCCGGACTTTCAAGGTACCCTTGGTGCCGTGGTTTCCGCTGATCTCGATCGTCTTTTGTGTGGGCCTGATGACCGGATTGACGGTCATCACCTGGCTGCGCTTTTTTGTCTGGCTGGGGCTGGGACTGTTGATCTACATCTTCTACAGCCGGCGGCACAGCGAGTTCGCCAAACAGAAGTAAGAATGCAGTAGGGATATTGAGTGGGCGCGGGCAGCCTGCCCTGAGCGGGGTCGAAGGGCCCGCGCCTACACAGCCACCCACCCACATCCAGGGCGGAATCGTTTAATATCGCCTCATGGCCCTCGCGGAACCGGCCCGTCCGAATTCGTTCCTGCTCATGCTGCCCAAGGCGGAATTGCATCTGCATCTCGAGGGCGCGATCGATCCGGCCACGCTGCACGAGCTGCGCCAGCGCCACGGAAAGACCAGCGCGCTCACCGACATCGAACAGCTCTATCAGTATCAGGACTTCCCCGGCTTTCTCATGGCATTTAAGGCGGTGACGGAAGATCTGCAAGGCCCCGACGACTACGAACTCATCACCTACCGCCTGATGGAGAAACTGAAGGGGCAAAGAGTGTTGCACGCCGAGGTTTATGTCTCGGTGGGCGTCTGCCTGTGGCGGCGGCAGGACTTCGACGCCATCTTTGAGGGGCTGGAGCGGGGACGCATCCGCGGCGAAAAGGACTTTGGCGTCTCGCTGCTCTGGATCTTCGACGCGGTACGGCAATTCGGTCCAGGCGCGGCCAGGGACGTTTTTGAACTGGCCGTGCGTTACCAGGAGCGCAACGTGATCGGCATCGGCATTGGCGGCGACGAACTCAAGGCCCCGCCGGAGCTGTTTCGCGACGCCTACGCCTACGCCGCCGACCACGGCCTGCACCTGACGGCCCATGCCGGAGAGAGCGCCGGCCCGGAGTCAATTTGGGGCGCGCTGAATCTGCGGGCGGAACGCATCGGTCACGGCCTCACGGCGGCCCAGGACCCGGAGCTGATCGAGGAACTGGCGCAGCGCCAAGTGCCGGTGGAAATCTGCCTGACCAGCAATTTGCGTACGGGTTGTTGCGCTTCGTTGGCGGCGCATCCCGTGCGCGAGTATTTTGACCAGGGGTTGATGCTCACGCTCAACACTGACGATCCCGCCATGTTTCGTACCTCCCTGATGCGTGAATACCAGCTGGCGCAGGAAAATTTCCAATTTACTGATGACCATCTGCGCGAGTTTGCCCGCAATTCTTTCGAGGCCTCATTCCTTCCCGCGGAAAAGAAGCTTCTCTTTCTGAATTTGTTTGACGCTGCCGCCGCCCGCTCTTAGGCTAGGCCGTACTTCCTGGGGAGGCGGGACGATGAAGGTCCACCTGCCGGCATGGCTCCTTCTGGCGGCCGCACTTCTTTTTGCGGAAACGCCGCCCAAGCCATCGCCAACCACGCTGGTGCTCACGAACGTCCACCTGGTGGACGTACGGGCGGGCGCGCTGGTGCCCAATGTCACCGTGGTGGTGAAGAATGGGCTCATCGATGGCGTCGGCAAAATCGCGCTGGTCGCTCCCGGCCCCGGCATTACCGTGCTGAACGCCGCCGGGAAATATCTGATCCCCGGGCTGTGGGACATGCACGTGCACAGCGCCTTCGCCGGGGCCGCCTGGGACGAGAACATCCTCTATCCCCTCTACCTTGCAAACGGCGTTACGGGCATTCGCGACATGGGTGGCGATCCCCGGCTGCTGCGGCAAAGGCGTGAGCACATCCAACAAGGCACGGTGCTGGGACCGCACCTCGTGATGGCCGGTCCCTTTCTTTCGACGGGCAAAGGCGATGCGGAAACCATTCCCGTGAATACGCCGGAGGATGCCCGAGGAGCGGTGGACGCGCTCAAGAACGAGGGCGTGGACTTCCTGAAACTCCTGAATGCTCCGCGCGAGTCCTACTTCGCCCTGGCGGAAGAAAGCCGCAAACAGAAGATCTCTTTCGTGGGACATGTACCGTTCAGCGTCAGCGCAGTCGAGGCCTCGGATGCCGGGCAGCGCAGCATCGAACATCTCAGTGGAATTCTGCTGGCCTGCTCTTCGCAGGAAGCGGAGCTCCGCGGCAAGCGACTGGAGGCCGCCGCCCAGCGCGACTACGCCGCCTACACTTCGCTGGGAGCGCAGATGCTGCGTAGTTACGACACCGCCAAGGCCGCCCGGGTGTTTGCGACATTCGTGAAGAACGATACCTGGCAGACGCCGACCTTCATCTGGACCCAGACCAACGCGAACCTGGAGGACCCCCACCTGGCCGACGATCCCCGCCTAAACTACGTGCCTGCCTCGGTGCGTGAGCAGTGGAAGAAAGCCGCCGCCCGGGAAAAATCCTCCGCCACGTCGCAACTGGAGAAAGCCGAAGCCGCACGCGATGTGCAGCTCATCCATGACCTGCACGAGGCCCGGGTCCCCATTCTCGCCGGCACCGACGGCCCGGACCCCTACGTATATCCCGGCTTCAGCCTGCATGATGAACTGGAGTGGCTGGTCAAGAGCGGCTTCACTCCCCTGGAAGCGCTGCAAGCGGCCACTCTCCAACCGGCCAAATTCCTGGGCAAACAGGAGGAGTATGGCGCGATCGAAGTGGGACGGGCCGCGGACCTGGTGCTTCTGGACGCCAATCCCCTGGAAGACATTCGCAACACCCGCAGAATTTTTGCGGTCGTCGACGGCGGCAAATATTATTCTCGCGCCGATCTCGATAAAATACTGGCTCAGGTGGGGGAACTGGCCAAATCGCAATAACCCGCCTATCGGGAACTGAGATGACGCAGCATATCGGGATTGTGGCGTGCAGCGCGGAAGGCGCCGCGCTCTGCTATCGCACTATTTGTCTGGAAGGCGCCGAACGCATGGGGAGGCACAACCATCCGGAGGTCTCCCTGCACACCCACTCTCTCGCCCAGTACATGAAGTTCATTGAAGCCAACGACTGGGCGGGCGTGGCCGAGCTGATGATGTCCTCCGCGGAAAAGCTGGCGCGGGCGGGGGCGGATTTTCTGATCTGCCCCGATAACACCATTCATCAGGCCTTTGATCTGGTGGAACACCGCTCGCCGCGGCCCTGGCTGCACATTGCGCGCGAAGTCGCGAAGGAAGCCAAGCAACGAGGGCATAAACGGCTGGCCGTGCTGGGCACGCGCTACCTGATGGAAGGGCCGGTGTATCCCGATGCGTTGCGGGCGGCGGACCTGGATTACCGTATTCCCGGCGCCAAGGAGCGCGAAAAGATCAATCAGATCATCTTCGACGAACTGGTGCACGGAGAATTCCTGCCGCGGTCGCTGGCCTATTTCCGCGAGGTGATCCGCGCCCTGGGGGACGAAGGCTGCGACGCCGTGGTCTTGGGCTGCACCGAAATTCCCCTGCTGGTGACCGCGGAGACCTCGCCTTTGCCGCCTCTGGATTCAACGCGGCTGCTGGCAAGGGCTGCGTTGCGGAAAGCGGTGGAGGAATGAAAGCCTGAAAATGCAGAGGGCGCGGGGAAAATGATTGTGTACGGACAGGCGCCCCTTCGACGATGCTCAGGGCAGGCCCCGGCGGTTTGGGTGGAGCAGGGCCTCGGCCCTGCGGTGGGAGCGAGGAGAAGATATCCGCGCGTTAGCGCTGACGCGCGTAGCGCCTGCAGGCAATGCAAATTTGCAGGCCTGAAAGGCCTGCTCCACCCTCAGAGTTCATGGGAAAGATCTTAAAAACGCAGAGCGGCGCAGAGAGCACAGAGTAAAATTGTCGCAGAGAAAGTCATGGTGTAGGGACAGCCGCGCTCGGCGGCTCCCCGCGCAGAAAAGACAAACTCAGGAATAACAATGTTGCAATGCATGGGTCCTTCGTGGGAAGTCCTGCGCCAGCGCAGGACTTCCCATCCTCAGGATGACAAGTGCAGCATGCGCGCTCATTGCAGGCCTGAAAGGCCTGCTCTACCCTTACCGTAAGATCACACTATGCCGAAGCCTCTCCGTTTCCGGGAACTCCCCGGCCGCTATACAGTTTGCCGCCTGGCGGCGGATGCGCTCCTCCCTGCCTGGGCTGATGCAAAAACCTTCTTCTCGGTCACGCGCAACGCGGATGAGCTCTCCATCGTCTGTCCTCGGGAAAATGTTCCGCCCGAGGTGAAAGCCTCGGGCAGCTGGGTATGCTTCAAACTGGAGGGCCCTTTCGCCTTCTCCGAGACCGGTATCCTGGCGTCTTTTCTCGACCTCCTGGCGGAGGACGGCGTCCCCATCTTTGCCATTTCCACCTTCGACACCGACTATGTCCTGGTGCAGGAAGAATTCCAGGCCGCGGCCCTCCGCAGCCTGCAGCGCGGCGGCCATGTAGCGGTCTCTTAGGGGGGTTCTTTCGCCCCGCAATCCTCCCCGCTCGCCTGTGGATTTCCACCAAACGCTGTTGCAAACCATGCACTTACAGTGCATTCATGGTTTAATAAGGACACTGACTTCCCATGCCGTCGACTGCCAAAAAACTGCGCCGCAATCTGGTCGCGCTGCACCGCACTTTGCGGGGCAGCAAGATGGTGGCCAAGGCGTTTCTCTCCACCGAGCACCCTTTGCTGGCGCACATCATTCCCATGCGCCGCTGCAACCTGGCCTGCACCTATTGCAACGAGTTTGACGACGTCTCCAAGCCGGTGCCGATCGAGGAGATGTACCGCCGGGTGGACAAGCTGGGCGAGCTGGGTACATCGGTGGTCACCATCTCGGGCGGCGAACCGTTGCTGCATCCGGAGCTGGACGAGGTCATTCGCCGCATCCGGCACAACGGCATCGTGGCCGGACTGATCACCAATGGATATCTGCTGGTCCCAGAGCGGGTCGAACGCCTCAACCGCGCCGGCCTGGAGTGGCTGCAGATCTCCATCGACAACGTCACACCTGACGATGTCTCGAAGAAGAGCTTGAAGGTGCTCGACAAGAAACTGCAGGTCCTCGCCGAACACGCTGACTTCCACGTGAACATCAACTCCGTGGTGGGTGGTGGGGTAAGCAATCCGCAGGACGCGCTGGTCATCGGCAAGCGCGCGCTGGAGCTGGGTTTCAGCTCGACCATCGGCATCATTCACGACGGCGACGGACAGCTGCAGCCGCTGGGCGAGGAAGAGCGCCGCATTTACCACGAGATGAAGTCCATGGAGAAGCGCAGCTTCACCCGCATCAACTCCTTCCAGGACAATATTGCCCAGGGCAAAGCCAACGACTGGCGCTGCCGCGCCGGGGCGCGCTACCTCTACATCTGCGAAGACGGGCTGGTGCACTACTGCTCGCAACAACGCGGCTATCCGGGCATTCCGCTGTCTCAGTACACCCGCGAGGACCTGCGCCGGGAATATCTGGCGGAGAAATCCTGCGCCCCGCATTGCACCGTCTCTTGCGTGCACCAGGTTTCGATCTTCGACTCCTGGCGCGCCGCACAGCATCCCGCGCCCGCGGCGGTGGGGTCGGAAGCCAGAGATTTAGTGCAGATTAAGTAGTTTTCCTTCCCAGACTGCAAATCAGGAAAAAGAATCTTAAGGCGCAGAGCGCACTGAGAAGAAGGATTTGTATCAGGGCATCGCTCCAGCGATGCCGAAAGCTGCACATGGAGTGTTCACGCGCCGCAGCGGCGCAGTAGCATTGCAGCTGGCGCCGCGTGACTTCGAAATCGCCTTCTGCGATATGGCTGAAGCCATATCCTGATACGAATCGCGGACCCGCAGAGTGCGCTGAGAGGGAGGATTTGTATCAGGGCATCGCTCCAGCGATGCCGAAAGCTGCACATGGAATGTTCACTGCGCCGGAATGGCGCAGTAACATTGCGGCTGGAGCCGCGTGACTTCGAAATCGCCTTTTGCGATATGGCTGGAGCCATATCCTGATACGAATCGCGGAACCGCAGAGTGCGCTGGGAAGAAAGGATTTGTATCAGGGCATCGCTTCAGCGATGCCGAAAGCTGTAACTTGGAATGTTCACGCGCCGGAACGGCGCAGTAACATTGCGGCGGGCGCCGCGTGACTTCGAAATCGCCTTCTGCGATATGGCTGAAGCCATATCCTGATACGAATCGCGGACCCGCAGAGTGCGCTGAGAAACGCAGAGAAGAAGGATTTGCATCAGGGCATCGCTCCAGCGATGCCGAAAGCTGCACATGGAATGTTCACTGCGCCGGAATGGCGCAGTAACATTGCGGCTGGAGCCGCGTGACTTCGAAATCGTCTTTTGCGATATGGCTGGAGCCATATCCTGATACGAATCGCGGAGCCGTGTTCCGCATAAGCAATGGTTGGTCCGTATCGAGAATTTTCATTTCGAGGAATGTTGGCGGACAACAGTGTCCGCCCCACGCCCGGTAGAGCTAGAATCTTTGCATGTCCGCTTCCGAGACGCAGAACGCCAAAGCCATCGCCTTTCTCTCCCAACACAAAGCCCCGAAGATCCTTGTGCTGCCCAATGCCTGGGACGTAGCCAGCGCCCGCGTCTTCGAGGAAGCCGGCTTCCCGTCCCTCGCCACTACCAGCGCTGGCATCGCATTTACCCTGGGCTATCCCGACGGACAGAAAATTCTGCAGGAAGAGATGCTGGCCCGCATTGCGCGGATTACCCGTGCAGTAAGCGTTCCGGTCACCGCTGACGTGGAGGCCGGCTACGGCTCGCGCCCGGAAGACGCCGGCCACACCGCGTCCCTGGTGATCGAAGCGGGGGCCGTGGGCATGAACCTGGAGGATGGCGCCATCGACTCGGCCGACCCTTTGGTGGACCTCTCCTTGCAGTTGGAGAAAATTCACGCCGTGGGTGAAGCTGCGACCAAGGCTGGCGTGCCCCTGGTGCTCAACGCTCGCACCGACGTTTACCTGGCGCAGGTGGGCGCGCCGGAAACACGCTACGACGAGACCGTACGCCGTCTCAGCGCCTATCGCGACGCCGGCGCCGACTGCGTCTTCGTGCCGGGAGTCACGGACCGGGACACCATCGCGCGCCTGGCCAAGGACCTGGGTTGCCCGCTAAATATTCTGGTGGGGCCCGGGGTACCGCCTATCCCCGAGCTGGAACAGTTGGGAGTGGCCCGGGCCAGTCTTGGGTCTTCCGCCATGCGCGCCACTATGGGCGTGACCCGGAAGATTGCCCAGGAACTGCAGACCAGCGGCACCTACCACGCACTGGAGGGTGGCATTCCCTATGGGGAGATGAACGCACTGTTCCGGAAATGACCTCTGCTGGAACATTGCAGGGCGGACACTCTTGTCCGCCAGAACACTTCGCGGGCGGGGGCGCCCGCGCCACATCTTCACCTTGGGCCGGCAACTGTAAGGCGGACACTCTTGTCTGCAGGAACACTTCGCGGGCGGGGGCCCGCGCCTCATCTTCACCTTGGGCCGGCAACTGTAGGGCGGACACTCTTGTCTGCCGGAACACTTCGCGGGCAGGGGCCCGCGCCTCATCTTCACCTTGGGCCGGCAACTGTGGGGCGGACACTCTTGTCCGCCGGAACACTTCGCGGGCGGGGGCGCCCGCGCCACATCTTCACCATGGCTTTGTGTACCATGGTGCGGTGCACTCGCTGGCACAAACCGTACTGGCGCATATCCGTCGGGAAGGCCTGCTGAAACCGGGCAACGGGGTTGCGGTAGCGGTCTCCGGCGGGGCGGACTCCGTGGCCCTGCTGCGGTTGCTGCTCGAAGCGCGGCTCGAGCTGGGCATTGTCCTCTCCGTTGCCCACTTCAATCATCAATTGCGGGGAGCGGAGGCGGACGCGGACGAGCAGTTTGTTCGGGCCCTGGCCGGCCGGCATGATCTGGAATTTCATGGCGGACGGGGAGACGTGGCCGCCTACGCGACAGAGAAATCGCTCAGCCTGGAAGCCGCCGCACGGGCCCTCCGTTACGATTTTTTCCGCCGCCTGCTGCGCGAAAACTCACTCACGCAAATCGCTACCGCCCACACTCTCGATGATCAGGCCGAGACCGTGCTACTGCGTCTGGCGCGGGGCACCGGCACGCGCGGACTCGCGGGCATCTATCCCCGCCTCGCGGTCGAGCAGGCCGCCATCATCCGCCCCCTCCTGAGCATCCGCCGCCAGGAACTGGAAGCGTATCTGACGAAATTGGGACAGGACTGGCGGGAGGACAGCAGCAATCGCGACCTGCAACACGCCCGCAACCGCGTGCGCCACGGCCTTCTGCCCGGCATGGAGCAGAACCTGAATCCGGCGGTGCGAGAGAACCTGGCGGAAACCGCGGCCATCGCGCGCGCCGAAGAAGAGTACTGGAGCGCCGAAGTGGCCCGCGTTCTGCCTCAGCTTTGTACCCAGGTGGGGCGGTCCGTCTGCCTGCAGACCCCGCTCCTGGCTTCTCTGCCCCTGGCCTTGCGCCGCCGTGTGGTGCGGGCGGCAGCCGCCGGTGTGGACTTGCATCTGGAATTTCGCCACGTGGAAGAGATCCTGGGATTACTGGCCGCCTCCCAGGGGCGCACGGGACTTCCGGGGAACTTCTGCGCGGCGCTCCGTTCCGGCGCTCTGTACCTGGAACCGGCCGGAGCATCGTCTTCCGCCAGCGAGGAGTATGCCTATACCCTGCCGGTGCCGGGGCGCATTCCTGTGCCGCCACTGCGCCTTTGCATCGAGGCCCGGATGGTCCCTGCCGAACCACGCAACGCAGCAGGCGCCAGCGGGGAGGCGAGTTATAATCCCGAGCAATTGCTGGACCCGGCATTGCTTACGCGCGAACTGCAAATCCGTAATTGGCGGGCGGGCGACCGTTTCTGGCCGGCCCACACCAAGGCCCCCAAAAAGATCAAAGAGCTGTTGCAGGAGCGCCGGATCAGCGGCCCGCAACGACAGCTTTGGCCGGTTGCGGTGTGTGGGGAGGAAATTGTCTGGGTGCGCGGATTTCCGTCGCCCGCGCATTTCCGCCCCCAGCCAGGGGCGCGGCAAGGCTTGCTCATCCAGGAAACTGTGCAGGAGGCGAACTCCACGTCATGAGTCAGACCCTGAACCCCGACCGCTTTCCCACCGTAATTGCCGCGGAACAGATCCAGAAGCGGGTGCGTGAAATGGCCCGCCAGATTTCCGACGACTACCGGGGGAAAACCGTCCATGCCCTGGCGCTGCTGGAAAACGGATTCATGTTCATGACCGATCTGGTCCGCTCGCTGGAAGTCCCGGTCATCTGCCAATTCATCAAGCCGCGCTACCGCCGCCCGGGAGAAAGTTCGCCGGAAGATATCGAGATTTTCTTTAGCCATGATTCCGACATCCGCGGCCATGATGTCCTGCTGGTGGAAGGGCTGGTGCACTCGGGATTGACCACGGAATTCCTGATGAGCGACCTGCGCTCGCGGGGGGCCACTTCGGTCAAACTGGCCACCTTGGCCGACCGCCAATCGGCCCGCCGGGTGCAATTGCAGCCGGATTATTTCGGGTTTTTGGTGGATGAGACCTTTCTCATCGGGTACGGCCTGGGTTCGGCCCAGCAGACACACCGCAATCTACCCTACCTGGCCGCTGCAACTCCCTCGCTTTCCGTGACTTAGGTCACGCAACATTGCCGCACCGTTTTTAGACCGAAGCAGGTAGAATAATAATTTGACCCCTTCCCCCGAACCGAAAGCCTATTGCCCACCATCTAACGGAGGTGGGAGCGCATTGGCTGGCTCGTCAGGTGTGATCCGGGCCGTTGGCACTTTCAGGAGTCGTGAGTGAACTCTACCGTCAAAACCGTGCTGTTCTGGCTGGTCATCATTGTTTCCGCTTTGCTGCTGTGGAAAGTCGTGCAAAGCGCTAACGCCGGCCCCAAAGAGAAGGAAGTCAATTTCTCGCAATTCATGTCCGACGTGGACCAGGGCATTGTCAAAGATGTAACTATCACGGGCATGGAAGTCCGGGGCAAGTACAAGAACGACAATTCGGGTTTCCACACCACCGCGCCGTCCAATTATCCGGACATGATCAAGGTGCTGCGCGATAAGGGCGTCAGCATCACCATCCATGACATCAGCAACGGCAGCTGGCCGACCTGGCTATTGAACCTTGCGCCTCTGGTCTTGCTGGCGGCCTTGTGGTTTTTCATGATCCGCCAGATGCAAACCGGCGGGAATAAAGCGCTCTCCTTCGGCAAAAGCCGGGCCCGCCTGCTCTCCATGCAGCAGAAGAAGGTCACGTTCAAAGATGTGGCCGGGGTGGATGAAGCCAAAGAAGAGCTGCGCGAGATCATCGAATTCCTGCGCGAAGCGCAAAAGTTCCAGAAGCTGGGCGGACGCATTCCCAAAGGCGTGCTGCTGGTAGGCCCTCCGGGAACCGGGAAGACCCTCTTGGCCCGCGCCGTCGCCGGCGAAGCCAATGTGCCCTTTTTCTCCATCTCCGGCTCGGACTTTGTGGAGATGTTCGTCGGCGTAGGCGCCAGCCGCGTGCGCGACCTGTTTGAGCAGGGTAAGAAGAATGCCCCCTGCATCATCTTCATCGACGAAATTGACGCTGTGGGACGCCATCGCGGCGCAGGCCTGGGCGGCGGGCACGACGAGCGCGAACAGACCCTGAACCAGCTGCTGGTCGAGATGGACGGCTTCGAATCGAACGAAGGCGTCATCCTCATGGCGGCCACCAACCGCCCCGATGTGCTGGACCCCGCGCTGCTGCGCCCCGGCCGTTTTGACCGCCGTGTAGTGGTCAGCCGGCCCGACGTTCGCGGACGGGAAGAGATCCTTCGCGTCCACACCCGCAAGATTCCCTTGGCGGATGATGTGGATCTTTCCATTCTGGCCCGCGGTACACCGGGGTTCTCCGGCGCCGATCTGGCCAATATGGTGAACGAGGCGGCCCTGGCGGCGGCGCGGCAGAACCGCAAAGCGGTGCTGCAATATGACTTCGAAGTCGCCAAGGACAAGGTCCTGATGGGCGTGGAGCGCAAGTCGCTGCTGCTGTCGGACGAAGAAAAGAAAGTGACCGCGTATCACGAAGCCGGCCACGCTCTGGTAGCGGCGAAGCTGCCGCACTCCGACCCAGTACACAAAGTCACGATCATTCCCCGTGGCATGGCTCTGGGCCTGACCATGCAGCTGCCCATCGACGATAAGCACAACTACACCCGCGAGTATCTGGAGACCGAGATCGCGATCCTGATGGGCGGCCGCCTGGCCGAGGAAATCTTCCTCAACCAGATGAGCACTGGGGCCGGCAATGACATTGAGCGCGCCACCGACATGGCCCGCAAGATGGTTTGCGAGTTCGGCATGAGCGAGCTCGGGCCGCTGACCTTCGGCAAGAAGGAAGAGCAGATCTTCCTGGGCCGCGAGATCAATCAGCACCGCGACTACAGCGAAGCCACCGCCATCAAGATCGACGAGGAAGTCCGTCGTCTGGTGGGCAAAGGTTACGACACGGCGAAGGGCATTCTCGAAGACAACCGCGAGATCCTGGTCAAGATCGCCCTGGCCCTGCTGGAGCGCGAAGTGCTCGACGCCAATGAGATCAAGATGATCGTCGAAGGCAAGGAGCTGCCCAAAATGCAGCCTCCTTCCAAACACGACGACAACGGCGTCCAGCAGGTGCTGAAACCCGAACCCGGCCGCCCCGGCATTGCCAAGGGCGGAGAGAGTCCGGCGCGGGCATAAGAAACTTCACTGCATACACAAGGGCGGCCTGATGGCCGCCCTTTTTGTTTGCCTGCACTCTGGCCGCTATTGCGGCTCGATGGCGGCCCCGGCGGGAAGGCTGGCTTGCCGGATTTGTTCGAGCAGAGAAATTCCACTCAGTCCGCGATACAGCATGAACAGCGCGTAGGCGTGAAAGGCGGCGCCGAAGAAATCTTCGAACAACAGCAGGATGAGGCCATCCAGGGCATAGAAAATCATGCCGACGATAAAAGCCCAGCGCTGTTCTTTGCGGGCAAAGTGCCAGAAGAGCACAAAGACCCCCACCACACAGCCGTTGATGACCAGGTCAAGCACGACGCCGGCGTTGCCCGCCCGCCGGGCCAGAACATCCACCACCTGGGTCACCCCCAGCCCGAGGATGAAGTGAAAAGCGGTGCCGAACAGTCCGGCCAGAGAATTCACCACCGACAGTCCGGCGATCCAGATAAACCAGCCCGCGCCCGCCTTCACTACCTGCTCCGCCTGCAGCTGATAGGGAGAAGGTCCTGGTGTCTGGGGGGAAGCTGGCGAGGAAAGGCCCATTCCACTGCTCGACATAAGTATCTCTCCTGTGCGATTTGACAGAAAAAGCGGGGCCCACGACTGGCAAGGGAGCGTATCACAGGATGAAACCGAGAGGAAGGGAAGCTACTTCAGATTGACGCTGATGATTTGCAGCTCGGGATAAGCGCGGGTCCACTGCGCGGAGATGTTCTCAAAGGTAAGGCGGAAGGTCCGGCTCTGCCCCGGCTTCAAGGGATCAGCCTTCAAGTCGACCGGGTCGGGATAGGGTCCGGTTTCCTGCAAAATGTGCAAAGGCACGCTCTCCCGTTGGGCAATCTGCCCCATGTCGTCGCGAAAGGTCACGGTGACGACGGCATGAGTGACCGTTTTGTCCCCGGTATTGGTGATCGTGCCCTCGATGTAGGTGATGTTGGCCCCCACAAAATTGGTGACGCCCTGGGGCCGCAGGGGATCGGAAAATACCAGGTGGGCGGCATAGGGAGGGGGTTCAAACGGCGGCTTGGGCTTGCTTCGCATGAGGAATGCGACCAGCCCCATAAGGACCAAAACCGCCGCGACTCCCACCAGAATCGGTTTCCGGCTGGAAGCTTCTTCGGCCGCGGGAGTGGGTTGGAGCAGTCCGCCCATGCTTCGATTGTACTACCGGAAGATGGATGCCACGGATTTCACCGATCTACACGGATAAAAATCAAAAATCTTGAACCGCAGAGGGCGCAGAGATCACAGAGAAAAAACAAGAAATTAGTTTTACTCTGCGTACCCAGCGTTCTCTGCGGTTTAAGGTTTTGCTTTTCATCCGTGTGAATCGGTGCAAATCCGTGGCCAATTTATTCACCGCCGACCAGCAGGCCATCGATGCGAAGCGTCGGGCTGGCCACCGATCCGCGAAACTCCAGATCATCGGCGATCTCGGAGATGTTGCGAAACATCTCCTTCAGATTGCCTGCGACCGTGATCTCTTCCACCGGATAGGCCAGTTCGCCGCCGCAGATCCATAGGCCGGAGGCGCCGCGCGAGTAGTCGCCGGTGACCAGATTCGCCCCGCTGCCAAGAAACTCCGTGACGTACAACCCATCCTGAATTTCTCCAATGAGCTGCTTCGGCGTCTTGGTTCCCGGCTGCAAGAAGTAATTGCCCAACCCGATGCCGGGGGTGCCGGCCAGACCACGCGAGGCATTGCCGGTGGTCTGCAGCTTCAGCTTCTTGGCGGTATAGGTGTTCAGAAGATACGATTTCAGCACGCCGTTCTCGATCACCACGGTGCGCCGGGTGGGAATGCCTTCGCCATCAAAGGGAGTGGTGCCGAAGCCCCCGGGAATGGTGCCGTCATCAATCACCGTGACGTGGTCCGCGGCGATCTTTTCTCCCAGCTTGCCGGCCAGGAAAGAGGCTCCCCGGTAGACGGAATCGCCGTTGACCCCTTCGTAGATATGGCTCAGCAGCGAGGTCGCCACCAACGGATCAAGCACCACCGGGACATGCGCGGTCTTCACCTTACGCCCGCCCAGACGGCGCACCGTGCGCTGGGCCGCGATCTTGCCGACTTCTTCCGGAGAATCGAGATTTTTCAGGCTGCGCGCCACGGAATACCAGAAGTCGCGCTGCATGGCGCCGTCGTCGGTCTGGGCGATGGGCACCGCGGACACCGAGCAGTACGACCGCCGGTACTCGCCGACAAAGCCGTGCGAGTTGGCGAGAATTTTCTGTCCGGTGGCCGCGTCGAAGGAGCCGCCTTCCGAGTTCTTGATGCGCGGGTCATAATCGAGGGCCGCCTTTTCGCAGCGCCGCGCATATTCGATCCGCTGCTCGCCGGGCAGGGAGTAGACGTCGTCACTGTAGAGATTCAGATCGCCAGAAATCGCGCCCAGCTGCTCGCGTTCCGGGATGCCGGCAAAGGGATCTTCCGAGGTGATCTTCGAAAGCTCGATGGCCGACTTCAGCATGCGCTCCAGGCCGTCGCGGGAAAAATCGCTGGAATAGGTGCTGGCGGCGCGGCTTCCGTTGAACACGCGCACCCCGATGGCGCGCGAGCCGGATTCTTTCAGCGTCTCCACCTGCCCCTTGCGCACCAGGGTGGAGAATTCATCGCCTTCGCGCACCACGCACTCGGCGGCCGTCGCCCCGGCTTTCATGGCGCGGGCCACCAGGTCCTGCGCCAGTTCTTTCAGATCAATCTCAGTTTGCTTTTCCAGTTCAGTTGGCATGATGGGTCCAATATGGGGCCACGGATCTCACAGATTCGCACGGATAAAGTCAAAATCTTTAACCGCTGAGATCGCAGAGAAAAAACAAGAAATTAGTTTCAACTCTGCGTACTCTGCGGTTTAAGGTTTTGATTTTCATCCGCGTAAATCCGTGGCCAAAAATTGTTGGTGTCGCAAAACAGGCTAACGGCCAAGGGTCAGCGGCTGGTTTACTGCATAAAGCCGCCGGGATCTTTGCGGGCTGTACCGCCTACGGTCAGGCGGTCCACCTTCACCGTCGGAATGCCGACGCCCACGGGCACGGCCTGTCCGTCCTTGCCGCAAGTGCCGACGCCTTCGTCGAGCTTCAGATCGTTGCCCACCATGGAGACACGGGTCAGGACGTCGGGCCCGTTGCCAATCAGGGTGGCGCCCTTGATGGGGGCGGTCACTTGCCCGTTCTCAATCAGGTAAGCCTCCGAGGCCGAGAAGACAAACTTGCCGCTGGTGATATCGACCTGTCCTCCGCCGAAGTTGACGGCGTAAATGCCATTCTTCACGGAACGGATAATGTCCTCGGGGTGGTCTTCGCCCGAAAGCATGTAAGTGTTGGTCATGCGCGGCATGGGGATGTGCTCGTAACTCTCGCGCCGTCCGTTGCCGGTGTCCGCCGTGCCCATAAGCTTGGCGGAGAGTTTGTCGCTGAGGTATCCCTTAAGGATTCCCTTTTCGATCAGCACCGTCTCCTGGGTGGGATGGCCTTCGTCATCCACGTTCAGGGAGCCGCGCCGCCACGGCATAGTGCCGTTGTCGACCACGGTACACTTTTCGCTGGCCACGCGTTTGCCGATCAGGCCGGCAAAGGCCGAGGTCTGCTTGCGGTTGAAGTCGGCCTCCAGTCCGTGCCCCACGGCTTCGTGCAGCAGGACGCCGGGCCAGCCCGGGCCCAGCACCACTTCCATTTCCCCGGCCGGAGCTTCGCGGGCGTCAAGCTGCAAAATGGCCTGTCGCGACGCCTCTTTGGCGAAATATTCCGGGGTCTTGTCGCCGAAGAAAAAGTCGAGGGCCACGCGTCCGCCGCCACCGGAAGTGCCGCGCGCCGAGTTGCTCTCAGTCTTGGCGATGGTGGAAACGTTCATGCGCGCCAGGGGCTGGGAATCCTCGGCAAAGGTGCCGTCGGAGCCGACCACCAGAATGTTGCGCAGCTCATCGGCATAGCTGGCGCGAACTTCCTTAATGCGAGGATCATAGGCCCGCGCCGCGGCATCGGCCCGCATGACTAGCTCGACTTTGGCGGTGATTTCGGCATCCACCGAGGGCAGCGTCACCGGGTACAGGCTGCGTGCCTGGGTTTGCTGGAAACCCGCGCTGGGAGTCTTGGCCGGGCCGCTGGCGATCAGGGCCGCGGTGCGCGCAGCGTGCAGAATGCGCGCCGGAGAAAGATCATCGGTATAGGCATAGCCGGTGCGCTCGCCGGAGAGCACGCGAATGCCGCAGCCCGCGGAAATTCCCTGCGAGGCCGTCTTTACCATCGACTCGTCCACCCCCAGCGAGGTCGAGGACAAGTATTCAAAATAGAGGTCGGCGTAGTCTCCCCCAGCCGAAAGCGCCGCCGCCAAATACTTTTCCAGGTCGCGCTCGGTGAGGCCGTAGTGTTCGAAGAAAAACCGGTTCTTATCCACGAGAATTAGATGTCCCCCATCCCGAAAACGGCTCCGGGCCGCGTATCTCTATTATCCCACAGGGTCTACCGGCGACCGAGATGACGAAGGAGGGGCGTGGTGGCAAGGTATTCCGAGGGCTGGGGGATGTGGGGCGGACACTCTTGTCCGCCGGCTCTTTTGGCTGGCAGGAATGCCCGAGCACGGCTTGCACGGGCGAAACCACCGCGGGCGAGGGCGCCCGCGCCACGCCTCCCATAGATGTAGATGAGGGGGACACGCGTGTCCGCCAGCTTTCTTCGCGGGCAGGAGTGCCCAGACCACATCGTTCTTCTGTCATCCTGCGGAAGTGGGGTTTGCGCGCAGCGCAAACCTCTGACGAAGGACCTCTGCACTGTAAATGCATAGGTCCTTCGCTGCGCTCAGGATGACAAATGGAAAAGGTGGAACGATGTCCGCCAGCTTTCGTCACCGGGCAGGTGAGGACACCTGCCCCTACACAAGCTTCGCTCAGACCTGTCGGGAGAGTAGAAGTGGTGGGGCGGACACTCGTGTCCGCCGGCTTTCTTCGCGGGCGAGGGCGCCCGCGCCACATTTTTTCTTTATCGCTTCACCCTGATCTGCACGCGCGTGCCGTCAGGGAGAGAACCGTTGCTCAGGCGGATGACGCCGTCCTGTACGATGCCTTCGAATTCCTGCGGTTGGGACACTGCCACCAAGGGCGAGGGCACCGCGGGCGAGGGCGCCCGCGCCACCCGTCCCATGCCTTTGTCCATGGCGGCATTGGCCAGCTGATCGGCTTCCTGATTGTGTTCGCGCAGGGCGTGGCCAATAGAGAACCACTCCAGCTGGCGGATCAGCTCTTTGGCCCGGGCATGCAGGTCCTGCAAGGTCGGGTTCTTGACCTTGTAGATGCCCTTGATCTGCTTCACCATCAGCTCGGAATCACTCACCACCTTCAGGGCCTTCGGTCCATGCTGGATGGCATATTCGAGCGCGGCGATCAGTCCCTGATATTCGGCGAAGTTGTTGGTCTGATGGCCGAGATATTCGCTGAGCGCGGCGACTTTTTTGCCCGCCTCGTCCTGAATCACCACCCCATAGCCGGAGGGCCCGGGATTGCCGCGGGCCCCGCCGTCGGTGTGCGCCACTAAATACGATTTCGGAGCGGGAGCGCCCGGGCCAGGAGAAAAACGCAATGACATGCAGGCAGTGTACATGAAGGCTTCCGTCCCCTGGCTTGCTTCCGGGTGTACAATCTCGCCCCATGATTCGCCGCAGCCTTGCCGCTTTTTTCCTGTGCTCCGCATGCTTCCTTTTCGCCCAGACGGAGAAAGAAGTCGAGGTGACCGCCGAGCCCGCGCACCATCTGGTGCTCGAAAATGAATTCGTGCATGTGTTTCGCGTGGAGGTGCCACCGCACTCATCAACGCTGCTCCACCGCCATCGCCATGACTTCTTCATCGTGACGCTTATCCCGGCAGACATCGTCAACGAAGTGCAGGGCCAAGCTCCGGCGGCGGTGAAGCTGGCGGCGGGCGAGGCCAGTTTCAAGCCGGGCGGGTTTGTGCATCGCGTGCGCAACCAAGCGGCCACGCCCTTCCTGCACATCAATATTGAATTGCAGAAAGACGCCCAGGCGCGGCAGTCGCCTCCGGCCCAGTGGGACGAAGAACGCGGGCTGAACATCCTGCACGGGGGCACCCAGGACATTCTGTTTGTGAAAGACGGGGTGCGGGTGTCGGAGATTGATCTGCAGCCGGGAGGCATGATTCCCTCCCACGGCCACAAGGGGCCGCACCTGCTGGTCGCGGTGACTGACCTCGAGCTGAAGAGTGATGTTTCTCAGAGTAAAACGGGGGGTACGGGACCCATGACAGGGCGGTTCCAGGCCGGTGAGGTAAAGTGGCTACCCGGCGGCTACACTCACACCCTGAGCAATACCGGAACAAAACCCGCCAAGTTCGTGACCTTCGAGTTCCAATAAGAGTCTTTCCCAACAAGCCAGGGAGGACAGGCCGCAGAACCCGCAGGGACGATCCCTGAAGAACAGCCTGAAAGGATTTCCACAGTTTTAAACTTTCCTTCTATGTAGTAGAAAGGACTTGCATTTCTTCCGGCTGGAACCGGCGACTGGGCCATTTCCAAAAGTGCGCATGCGCCCCAAAGATCTTTGAGAAAGCGAATTGAGAAGTTTCGCGGAGGACACTCCCCCATGTCCACAAGCTGGTGTGTATACGTGCGCAAAAAAGTTTTGCGCGCTTTGTTCTGCAGTGTAGTCCTCGCGTTCGTGCTGTCGGCCGCTGTCTCGCAGGCCTTCGCCGACACCATCAACGGGCACACCGTCGTGCTCGACAGCAGCGGCAAAATCATCCCTTGGACCTCCGACCCCGCGCTTGGCTATGACACCGTCGTGAACCTGGCCTGGGGCTACCTGCTGAATAACGTGCCTACCGCCAGCAACGGCAAGCCGGTGTATTACAGCTACAGCTATCTCGACCCGGACACCCAACAGCCGCAAAACTGGCCCTTCAATCCCGCCGGTATGTACGCCATGCTGACGGAGTCGGCGCTCAAGTACTACCAGTACTCCGGGAACCGCGCGGCCGTGACGGTGGCGGAAAACGTGGCGACCTGGCATTTACAGCACGGCATGACCAGCGCCTCCGATAGTTGGCCCAACGTTCCGTATTCAGAAGGAGACGCCGGTTCACTCACTTACCAGGGCGCATCCTACGGCAACACCAGCGGGATCGGGGACGGGCAGGGATATCTGGAGCCGGACAAAATCGGCGAACTCGCTTACGCCTGGCTTACCCTCTATCAGTTCGACGGGAACACAGCCTATCGGGACGCCGCCATTCAGTGCGCCGACGTATTGGCAAGCAAGGTCCGCACCGGCAATGCCACACAATCCCCCTGGCCCTTCAAGGTCAATGCCCACACCGGCGCGGTGCGGGAAGATTATGCTTCGGACACCATCGGCCCCATCCGGCTATTTGACCTGCTGATCAAACTCGGCCTGGGCAATACGGCCAACTATCAGGCGGCGCGCCAGACTGCCTGGACATGGCTCATGGCCTATCCCATCCAGAACAATGTCTGGGCCAACTACTTCGAGGACAGCGCCATTCAGCCCAACCTGGCCAACACCACGCAGTACACGGCGCTGATGACCGCGCGCTATCTGCTGGAGCATCCGGAATACGACGCCAACTGGCAGACCCATGTGCAGAGCATCCTGAGCTGGGTGAAAACGAATTTTCTAGTGAGCGCGTATGGGGCCAGCACCATTGAAGAACAGGCCACCTTCGCCTATCCCATGGGCAGCCACACCTCGCGCTACGCCTCGGTCAATGCCCTTCTCTATGAGCTGACCGGCAGCACAACCGCGCAGCAGGAAGCCATCCGCTCCTTCAACTGGGCGACCTACATGGCCCGCACCACCGGCATCGTGATCGACGGCCCGCTGGTCAACCACCTGTGGTTCACCGACGGCTATGGAGACTACATCCGGCACTTTCTGACCGGCATGGGCGCCATGCCCACGCTGGCGCCAGCCGCACAGAACCACCTGCTGCGTTCTACCTCTGTAGTGCAGAACATTTCTTACTCCGCATCTGGGATCGCGTACACCACTTACGACGCGGCCGCCACCGAGGTTCTGCGCATTAATTTTGTCCCCTCCGGCATCACCGCCGGGGGAAATACCCTGACCCAGAACACTGACCTGAGTCAGGAGGGCTTCACTTTTGACGCCTCCACCGGCGTTCTGCGCATTCGCCACGACAGCAATGGAACCATCCAGATTCTGAGCGGAGGCACGCCCATCAACCTGGCCCCCAGCGTAAGCCTGACGGCGCCGGTTTCGGGCGCAAGCTACCAGGCGCCAGCCTCCATTGCCCTGACCGCCTCGGCTTCCGACAGCGACGGCAGTGTCGCGGAAGTGGATTTCTACAATGGTACGACCCTGCTGGGCACCAGCTTCTCCGCGCCTTACAGCTACACCTGGACCGGTGTAACGGCCGGCGCCTATAGCCTGACCGCGGTAGCCACGGACAATCTGGGCTCAACCACGACCAGCGCCCCGGTAACGGTTTCGGTCACGGTAAATGCACCCAGCACCCTGCCCACGGGCTGGCTTATGGCGGACATCGGCAGCGTCGGCGTAGCGGGCAGCGCCAATTACACGAACGGCATATTCACCGTCCAAGGCAGCGGCACGAACATCAGCGGGACGGCGGACTCGTTCCGCTTCGTCTATCTGCCCTTGAGCGGCAACGGCCAGATCGTGGCCCGCGTGCTGAATGTGCAGAACACCGCCAGCACTTCCCTGGCGGGCGTCATGGTTCGGGAAAGCCTGTCTGCCGGAGCGCGCGAAGCGTTAGTGGACATCACCGCCGGCGGCTCCATCGAGTTCCGTCGCCGTACTTCGACCAACAACACCACTAGCACGACGACGGCAGCCACCGGCTCCGTCCCGTATATGCTGCGGCTGCGCCGCCAGGGCAGCACCTTCACCGCCTATCGTTCCAGTGATGGTTCGGCCTGGACCCAGATCGGCTCCGCCACCCTCAATATGGCGACGAATGTGTATATCGGGCTGGCCGTAAGCAGCCGGGTAAATACGGCGCTGAGCACTTCCACCTTCGACTATGTGAGCGCTGGGGCGAACGTCGACACCACCCCACCGACCATTTCGCAGGTGGCAGCCGCGGTCAATCAGAGCGGCACGCCCCCCACCACCATCAGCTGGACCACCAGCGAGCCGGCGGACTCCCAGATTCGCTATGGCGCCACCACGGCCTATGGACTCACGACCAGTCTCGACAGCTCGCTGGTCGTCAACCATACCCAGGCGCTCGCCAACCTCACCACGGGCGCCACCTACCACTACCAGGTACGCTCTCGCGATGCGGCAGGGAACCTGGCCATCTCCGGGGATTACACCTTTACGGTGAGCGCGCCGGCCGATACCCAGGCCCCCACCGCACCGGCGAACCTGGCGGCCAGCGCGACTTCCGCCACCAGCATCGCCCTCAGCTGGACGGCCTCAACCGACGATACTGGGGTAAAGAACTACATCGTCTATCGCAATGGCGCGCAGATTGGAACCTCGACCGCTACCAGTTACAGCAACTCCGGCCTTTCCCCAAAAACGGCCTACAGCTTCACGGTGACCGCAGTGGATGCAGCCGGCAACGTCAGCAATCCCTCGAACACCGCCACCACAACCACGCTGGCTGACACCGCGCCGCCTTCCGCGCCGACCAATCTGGCGGGAACTTCGAGCGCCGACGGCACGCAAGTCAGTCTGAGCTGGACCGCTTCCACCGACAATATCGGGGTCACGGCTTACCAGATATGGCGTAACGGGGGCGCAGTGGGGACCTCCACCGTGCCGAGCTTCACTGACACCGGACTCACGCCCGGGGTGAACTACGCCTACGCGGTCACCGCGCAGGATGCGGCGGGGAATGTCTCGGGCGCGTCTCTTTCCATCGCCGTGACCACTACCGTGCCGGTGCCGGCGCAGACACCGCCCAGCCCGCCCGCCAGCTTGAGCGCCTCCCCAGTGGGGAGCACCCAGGTAAATTTGGCCTGGACAGCGGCCACCGCCGGCAGCAATGCCCTTGCGGGATATCAGATTTGGCGCAATGGAGTGCAGATTGGCGCCAGCCTGAACCTGACCTACGTCGACACCAACGTGCAGGCCAGCACGGCCTATACCTACACGGTGCGCGCCTATGACGCGAGCGGTCTGGCTTCGCTCGATTCCCCGGCGGCCGCGACTTCCACGCTGGCTCCGGGCGTGCTTGCGATTGACAACATTTATTCCCGGACCCAGACCTCCATTACCAGCAGCATGACCTCGGCTGCGGTCAGTACGGCGGGCAATAACGAACTGTTGGTCGCCTTTATTACCGCGGACGGCCCCAACGGATCCGCACAAACGTTCTCTTCGGTCACTGGCGGCGGCCTGACCTGGACGCTGCGCAAACGCAGCAATGCCCAGGCGGGCACGTCAGAAATTTGGCAGGCCGTGGCGGCGGCGCCGGTCAGCAACATGACTGTCTCCGCTGTACTGGCGCGGCCTAACAGCGCCTATCAGGGAGCCATCACCATCGTGGCCTTCCAGAACGCCAGCCTGAACGTGGTTGGCGCGACCGGAGGCGGCAGCGCCTCCAGTGGCGCGCCTACCGCCTCGCTGGTCACCACTAAAACCAGTTCCTGGGTTTGGGGAACCGGCAACGACTGGGACAACGCCAAGGCCCGCACCGTAGGCAGCAACCAGGCCAAAGTCTACGAAGCGCTCACTTCGAGTGGAGATACCTACTGGGTACAGCGCCAGAATGCCGTTACCCCGGGAACGAAAACCACTGTGGTGATCAATGACACGGCTCCGAGCACTGATCGCTGGAACCTGGCCACCATTGAGGTGCTGGCCTATTGATCGCTTCGGACCTCGCATGGGAGGGTTGCTATCTTTCCTCCCATGCTGTCCCAAGTGACAAGCTAGCGGCGGAGTCTCTGCTAACATCAATTTGTGACTTCTCCTACTCCTGTTCGCGTGCGCTTCGCGCCCTCTCCGACTGGGCATTTGCATGTCGGCAACGCGCGCACCGCGCTTTTCAACTGGTTGTTTGCCCGCCAGAAAGGCGGCACCATGGTGCTGCGCATCGAGGACACCGACCTCGAGCGCAGTGAAGCCCGCTTTGAAGATTTGCTGATGGCCGATCTGAAATGGCTGGGCCTGGACTGGGATGAAGGCCCCGACCTGGGCGGGCCGTATATTCCTTACCGCCAGTCGGACCGACTCGAAGTTTATCGCGAACACGCCGAGCGGCTGGTGCGCGAGGCCAAGGCCTACCTGTGCTTCTGCACGGAAGAAGAGCTGGAGCAGGAGCGGCAGAAGGCCCACGCCGAACACCGGCAGCCGATCTACTCCGGCAAGTGCCGCCACATCGATCCCGCGGACGCGGCACGACGCCGCGCCGCCGGCGAGCCCTGCGCCATCCGCCTGCGCATTCCCGAGCACCCCATTCGCTTCCACGACATCGTGCACGGCGAGGTGGAGTTCTCGAATGAAGTGGTGAGCGATCCCATTATCCTGCGCTCCAGCGGCGTGCCGGTCTACAACTACGTGGTAGTGATTGACGACGCGTTGATGAAGATCACGCACGTCATCCGCGGCGACGACCACCTCTCCAACACGCCGAAGCAAGTGGCGTTGTATGAAGCGCTGGGCTGGCCGGTGCCGGAATTCGCCCACCTCTCGACCATTTTGGGCAGCGACCGGGAGCGGCTTTCCAAGCGCCACGGCGCGACTTCCATCGCCAACTTCCGCGAGATGGGCGTGCTGCCGGAAGCGTTGATGAATTACCTGGCGCTGCTGGGCTGGGCGCCGAGCGGGGGCACCCGCGAGCTATTCACCCCTGCCGAGCTGGTCAAGGAATTCTCGCTGGAGCGGGTCACGCCGTCCCCCGCCGTGTTCGACATGGAGAAGCTCTACTGGCTGAACCGGCACTACATCAAGGAAGCCCCGGCGGAGCGAATTCAGCAGTTGGCGCTGCCCTATTACAAGGAAGCCGCTGATAGCCCGGATGCAACCGTGTCGGCATGGCTGGCCCGAGTCACTGGCCTGCTGGTGCCTTCGGTCGATCGCCTGGACCAGTTGCCGGAAAAAGCAGGGCTGATCTTTTCCTACGACGCCAAGGCTGCACTCTCCTCCGCCGACAATGCGGAGGTCCTACAGGCGGCCAATGCCAAAGCGGTGATTACCCGCTTCAGCACCAAGATTCTGGAGGACGACGCGGCCAAAGAAGCCCGCCTGACGCCGGAGCGCTTCAAACAGCTGGTAAATGAAGTGAAAGCGGAAACCGGTGCGAAGGGGAAGGAACTGTTTCATCCCATCCGCATCGTGGTCACTGGATCGCACTCCGGCCCGGAGTTCGACAAGCTGGTGCCGATTCTCGAGGAAGGCAGCAAGCTGCCCCTGCCGAAGCACGTGCTCTCGGTCTATGAGCGGGTGCTCGAGTTCGACAAGGCCATATCCATACTGTCATTCTGAGCAAGTTGCCGTTCGCTTTTGCGAACGGCACGCCGTCGAAGAATCCCTATGGGTGGGATAGGATGCTTCGTGTGGGCGCGGGCGTCTCGCCCGCGCGTGGCCGGATGGAATCTTTGCGCGGGCGAGACGCCCGCCCACGCATACCCTCAGGGCATGAGCAGGGTCACCGCATTAGGCACGCTGTAGATTTTCACCGGCAGGGTGCCGAGCAATTCTCCATCGGCCTCGACATACACTTTCTTCCCTGAGGCCGGCGCTTCATAAGCGCAGGCGACCTGCCGGCTGCTGCGCAGCTCGATACCGGGCACGCTCCACCGCGCCCCCACCATTCCCCGCACCACATAGCGCAGATAGGACAGGCGGCTGTCGGTGTGGCTCATGAGCAGGCGCAGATCCTCGGATTCGAGCGACGCGCCCGGGGCCAACTCCCGCATGACGCCGCCGAAATAACGGATCCGCACCGCCAGAAGTTCGGTAAGCGAATGCTCGTGCCCATCGCTGTGCACGCGGAAGCGCTCCATCTCGTGGGTCATCCACAGATGCCAGGCCTTGGCGTAGTAAGCGGCCATGCCCAGGCGGTTCTTGATGCCGGAATTCAATTTGTAGAAAAGATGCGCATCCACACCGATGCCCACGGCGACGGTAAAGTAACGGGCGGCGGGGTTCCCGGAAAAATCGGCATACTCCACGCGGCCCACAGCAATGCGTTGGCGCCGCGCCGTCAGCGCCGCCTGTGCGGCCTTCTCCGGAGTCAGCGGGAGCTTTAGATCGTGCGCCAAGGCATTGGCGGTCCCCAGGGGGATGACTCCTAAGGCCGCGTCCGTGCCCACCACCCCCTGCAAAAGGTCGTGCACCGTGCCGTCGCCCCCACAGGCAAAAATGGTGTCGTACCCGTGTGCGATGAATTCCTGCACCTGCTCCATGGCGTCGGCCGCACCGCGTGTGGGAACAAAAGAAACTTCCTTGCCGGCCCGGCGCAGGACCCCGGCGGCCTTCTCAACGTCGTGGACGCGGCGTTCGCGACGGCGGCCGGAGAGCGGGTTATAGAGCAGCACGGCCTTTTGCATGGAAAAAATGCATTGTAACGGAGGGAGGTTACAGTCTTGTAAACCCAGCAAGGCCCCAGGCAGCCTCCCCGGCAAAAACCGACCCGCTCAGTCCAGGATTGCGAAGCGCGCCCTCCTGGGCTAAGCTACTGCCACCGATCTGGGGTGTTCGTCTCGCAATTCAAAACCGTCTCCTTCTCAGGAGGTCTATTCATGCGACATCTCTGTACTTTCATCTTACTTACATTTTCCTGCCTGGCTGCCGCCCAGGACCATTCCATGCATACCCAGGCGAAGCCTGTGACCCTGGTGACCGGCCTCAGCGATCTGCATCATCCCGTGTCCACCAAAAACCAGCAAGCCCAGGAGTTCTTCGACCAGGGCCTGCGCTACATCTACGCCTTCAATCATGACGAGGCAGCGCGCTCCTTCGCCCACGCCGGGGAACTCGATCCCAAGCTGGCCATGGCGTTCTGGGGCGTGGCGGAAGCAATTGGCCCCAACTACAACGATCCGGCCGACGATGGCCGCTTTCAGCAGGCGCACGAAGCCATCCAGAAGGCGGTCAGCCTGATGGCCAATGCCTCGCCGAGCGAACAGGCCTACATTCAGGCCATGGCGGTGCGCTTCCCGGCTGAGCCCAATCCCGACCGGCACAAATCCGCGGAAGCTTATCATGACGCGATGCGGGAGGTGATGAAGCAGTACCCGGATGATCCCGATGCGGCCGTCCTGTTTGCCGAGTCGGGCATGAACCTGCATCCCTGGGGCCTGTGGCATCCCGATGGCACGCCGGAAGTGAATACCGAGGAGATTGTTGCGACGCTGGAGTCGGTGTTGCGGCGCTATCCCAACCATCTGGGAGCCATCCATTACTACATCCATGCCACGGAGGCCTCGCAGCATCCGGAGCGGGCCCTGGCCGCCGCCAGCCGCCTGCCTACCATCGCCCCCGCCGCTGGACACATTGTTCACATGCCGGCGCACGTCTATATCCGCACCGGCGATTATGCCTCAGCGGTAAAAACCAACCAGGCGGCCGCCGCGGCGGATGAAGCTTACATCAAGGCCAGTGGCGGCCAAGGCATGTATGCCGCCATGTATTACAGCCATAATCTGCACTTCATTGCCATCTGTGCCGCCATGGACGGAGACTATGAAAATTCCAAGAAGGCCGGCCAGGCCTTGGCGGCGCATGTGGCTCCGCACGTGAAGGAGATGCCGCCGCTCGAAGGCTTTATGACCGTGCCCCTGGCGGTGGATATCCGCTTCCATCGCTGGGATGAAATTCTCAGGACGCCCCAGCCGGCCGCCGAACTGCAGACCTTGACGCTGTTCTGGCACTTTGCCCGCGGCCTGGCCTTCGCCGGCAAGGACAAGCTTCCCCAAGCCGAGAAGGAATACCAGATTGTTGCGGATGCCGAAAAGAACATGCCGGAAGACGCCATCTTCGCCATGCCGGTCACCAATAAGACCAAAGATATCCTGAAGATTTCGCGCGATTTCCTGGGGGCGAAGATCGCTTTGGCGAAAAATGACCGGGCCGGCGCCATCGCGCAGTTGCAGGAGGCGGTGGCGGTGCAGGACACGCTCAAGTACAACGAGCCGCCGGACTGGTTCTTTCCGGTGCGTGAGTCGTTGGGCGCCGTGCTGCTGCTGAACGGCGACTACGCCGGGGCGGAGAAAATCTTCCGCGACGATCTGGAGCGCAACCCACGCAATCCGCGCTCGCTGTGGGGGCTGAGCCAGGCGTTGCAAGCACAAAAGAAAGACTACGATGCCGGGTTCGTGGAGAAGCAGTTCGGCAGCACGTGGAAAGGCGCACCGCTCAAAACGGATGATCTGGTGTAGGCGTTTGCGCGGCAATTGCAAAAGTGGGGCAGACACCCTTGTTCGCCAGGGTAGACGCGGGCGAGGGCGCCCGCGCCACATGACTGTCACTCCGCATATAATTCCTCTCGCCATGTCTGCCGCAAAGCATCCCAAGGGAAAAGACCTCGAAAAGAAGCTCGATGCAGTGCGCGAGAAAATCCGCCACCACGAGTACCGCTATTACGTGCTTGACAATCCCGAGATCAGCGACGCCCAGTTCGACGTGCTGATGAACGAATTGAAGGCCATTGAAGCGGAGCATCCCGAGCTGATCACTCCCGATTCGCCCACACAGCGGGTGGGCGGCAAGCCGCGCGAGGGATTTGTCAAGGCCCAGCACTCTTCGCCCATGTTGTCGCTGGACAACACCTACAACGAGGACGATTTGCGCAACTGGGAGCGCCGGGTGCACGAACTCACCGGGCGCAGTGATGTGGACTACGTGTGTGAGCTGAAGCTGGACGGCATGTCGCTGGCTTTGCGCTATGAAGACGGGCAACTGGTGCGCGGCATCACCCGCGGCGACGGCTCGATCGGCGAAGACGTTACCCTGAATGTGCGCACCGTGCGCTCCATCCCCCTGTCGATTCCTAAAGACAAGCTGAAGAAGGCCGGAGTTCCCGCGAACTTCGAGGTGCGCGGAGAAATGCTGATGCCGCTGGCCGCCTTCAAAAAGATGAACGATGAGCGGGCCGCGCATGGTCTTTCGACCTTTGCCAATCCCCGCAATGCCACCGCGGGCACGGTACGGCAGCTGGAGCCCAGCATCACCGCGCAGCGCCGCCTCGACTACTTCGGCTACATGCTGCTGGTGGACGGCCGCACCTACTTCGACCGGCACTGGAGGACCCTGGAAGCTCTCGACGCCGCGGGCTTCAAGGTGAACAGCTATCGCACCCTCGCCAAGAATTTCGACGAAGTGTGGCGCTTCATCGAAAAGGAAGAAAAAAAGCGCGAGAGCTTGCCCTACGAGATTGACGGTATCGTGGTCAAGGTCGACCGCACCCCCTTGCAGCAGGAGCTGGGCTTCACCGGCAAGGCCCCGCGCTGGGCCATCGCCTACAAATACGCGGCGCGCGGCGGCATCACGCAGGTGGAGGACATCCTGGTGCAAGTAGGGCGCACGGGAAAGCTCACGCCGGTCGCGGCATTGACCCCCGTGCCGATTGGCGGCACCACGGTCAGCCGCGCCACCCTGCACAATATGGACGAGATTGAGCGCCTGGGCGTGAAGATTGGCGACTGGGTGGAAGTGGAACGCGGCGGGGATGTCATCCCCAAAGTCACGCGCGTGGTAGACGACAAAGACCACCCTCGCGGGCACAAAGAGTTTCACATGCCGGAGAGGTGTCCGGTGTGCGGCGGCCACGTCATCCGCACCGAGGGCGAGGCCGACCACCGCTGTGTGAACGCCAACTGCCCGGCAAAATTGCGCGAGACCATTCTGCACTTCGCCTCGCGGCACGTCATGAACATCGAGGGCATGGGCGACGCGCTGGTCAATCAGCTCACCGACAAGGGCCTGGTCAAAAACGTCGCCGGCATCTACAAGCTGACCAAAGACGACTTGCTCTCACTGGAACGCATGGGCGACAAGTCGGCGCAGAATGTTCTGGATGAGATTGAAGCGTCCAAAAAACTGCCGCTGGAGCGCGTGATCTTCGGGCTGGGCATCCGCTTTGTGGGGGAACGCACCGCGCAATTCCTGGCCGAGCACTTCGGCTCCATGGATGCGCTGATGCAGGCGAACCTCGAGGAATTGCAGGAGGTCAACGAAGTCGGCCCGCGCATCGCCGAAAGTATCCTGGAATTTTTCGCCGAACCCAAGAACCGAGAGCTGGTCGAGCAGCTGCGCAAGGCCGGGCTGGCCTTCACCGGCAAAAAGAAGGAACGCGGCACCAAACTGGCCGGAAAGACATTCGTTCTGACCGGCACACTGGGGCACTTCACCCGCGATGAGGCCAAAAAGCTCATTGAAGACGCCGGCGGGCGGGTCTCCGGCTCGGTCAGCAAAAAGACCGATTACGTGGTGGCGGGCAGCGAGGCCGGCTCGAAACTCGACAAAGCGAAAGAGCTGGGCGTGGCCGTGATCGATGAAGAAGAGATGGCCAGGCTGCTGCGATAAAGGCAAATATCGTCATCCACCCGAATTACGCAAAAAACATTTCGGGAGCTTCCGTCGGTCCATCCAAGTGGCCCACCAGTCTGTGTTCCAGGCCCTCGCGTGAGGGCGCGAGTTCGCGGCGAAGTTTTTCCAGTTCTTTTTCATTCAGTGGGGAGAAACTGCGCGCGATTTCCACGTTCTGCTCCAGCATCTCCAATTGAGGCATGCCGACCACGGCGGTAGTCACGGGAAGTCCCATGGAATAGCGCAGCAAAGATTTCATATCGCTTTTCCCGGCCCCGTTACCCACTAAAAATTCCTGGCCGGTGACCTTCATCGCGATGACGCCCAGGTTCTTTTTGTTCGCGGCGGGCAAAGCAAGCTCTTCAAACCGTCCATTGCGGGAAGCGTTCAACGCCATTTGCACGCAGTCGAGGTCGTTGTGCTGGATGGCGGCGGCCATCACTTCTCCATTGGTATGACTGGTCATGCCAATGAAGCGCGCCATTTTCTGCTCGCGGGCTTCGAGGGCGCCTTTCAGTGCGCCGTTGGGCGCCTCGATTTTTGCCAGGTCATCGGCCTGGCCCAGACTGTGGATGTGCACCAGATCCACGTGGTCGGTCTGGAGCCGTTTCAGGCTACCTTCCAACCGCCGCAGAAATCCGTCGCGGCTGCGATCGGGAATCTTCGTGGCCAGCCATACCTCCTTACGGCGTGACGCCATCACCTGTCCCACCCGGCTTTCGCTTTTGCCATCGCCATAGGCATAGGCCGTGTCCAGATAAGTAATGCCCAAATCGATGGCGCGATTGAGCACAGCGAAGGCTTTGTCCTCTTCCTGATACATGAGGAATCGGCTGCCGCATCCGAAGGCCAGAATCGAAACCTTGCTTCCCGTCCTTCCCAGAGTGCGCCCCGGAAGCACCGCCGCGGGAGGACGTGCGAAAGCAGCATCTTTTAGCAGCGAAATGCTCGCGCCGGCAGCCGATCCCAATCCAAGTTTTTCCAGAAATTTTCTGCGGGAGAGGTCTTTGCTCATAGCGTGCCTCGCTAGCTACGGTGAATAGGGGCCGCGAATGCAGGCGGGCCCCGGATACCCGGAAGTATAACTCCTAGCGAGGAAAGCTAGTTGTCAACTTGGGCGCGGCCTTGCCTCCGGGTATCCCGGGACGGGCTAACCCAGAAATCGCTTATCCCACTCCCAAGGCGCCCTTGATCTTGGCGTAGGTGGTTTCGGCGCTTTCCGGCAGGACCCGGGTCTCGCCGATGACGGTCATGAAATTGGCGTCCGCCGTCCAGCGGGGCAGCACATGCATATGAATGTGGCCCGCGACTCCGGCCCCGGCGGAGCGGCCGATGTTCATCCCCAGGTTGACCCCGTCCGGCTTATACAGCTGGCGCAGGACCGTCTCCATGCGCTGCACCAGGTCCATCATCTCGTGGGCCGCCTCCGCGGGCAGCTTCTGCAGCTGGTCCAGGTGGGCATAAGGGACCACCATCACGTGGCCGGGATTGTAGGGATAAGTATTCAGGATGATGAAACAATGGCGGGCGCGGTGAACGATGCGGCTTTGGGCGTCGTCGCCGGCGGCGAGCAGGTCACAGAAAATGCAGTCGGAGGTCTTGCCAGCCGTGCTGACATAGGCGTAGCGCCAGGGAGTCCACAGGTAGTCCATGGCCCCGGAGAGTAGCAGATAAGGGGCAGGAAGCGGAACCCTCCGGGTTTGTAAAGGGTTAAGGCCCTCCCTAAGGCCGAATGCTGGAAACCACCCCGCGCTTCGAGCCCCATAACCGGCATCGGTGAGCAAAAACGGAAGGAATTTCATGTAATTTTCACAATCTGCCACCCCACTCTGGCCGAGATCAAAAAGGCGGGCAGGTTGGGGGTTTGCCCAGGAAAAACTCCCGATTTGGCGTTTGACACCCTTTGTAAGCCGTTGCTATAGTCGAAGTGTTCCCTTGGAGGCGGGTCGCTTCTCAGGAACGATTGACCGCTGGCATTGTCCTAGCTCGCTCGCCAGGGCGGGTACAACAAAACCAAAGACTCCACCAGCAGTCCGCGAAACAGCCCGCTTCTAGACTCTCAGAGAGGCCATAACCTTGTCCGACGACAGCACCGCCCGCAACCTGGATTCGTCCGTTACCACACAAGAACCCGAGCCCATCAGCCCAGCCGCTGACGAGCACGACCTACACGTCGTTCCTCCTGCCGCCAGTGCGGCCGAGGACGAAACGGAGAGCCAGGAATCCGCCGGCGATGACTTTGCCGCGGCCCTCGAGAACTTCACCAGCGAGACGGAAGAGGCCATCAGCGAGGACAACATCCTCAAAGGCACGGTGCTGAAGCTGACCCCCACCCACGTGGTGGTGGACATTGGCGCCAAGTCGGAGGGCATGCTGCCGCTCTCCGAGGTCCTGAATCATGAGGGCCAGTCGAAGTTCCAGCCCGGCGACGAAATTGACGTCATGCGGGAAAAGGGCACGACCGAGGAAGGCTACATTAACCTTTCCCACCAGAAGGCGCAGCGCCTGCGCGCCTGGGACGAGATTGAGAAGGCCCACAACGACAAGAAGCCGATCCAGGCCATCGTCATTGACCGCATTAAGGGCGGACTCACGGTGGACATTCTGGGAGCCCAGGCGTTCCTGCCCGGCTCTCAGGTCGATCTGCGCCCGGTGCGGAACCTGGACGCACTCAAGGGCCAGACGCTGGAAGTCGCGGTCATCAAGCTGAACAAGAAGCGCGGCAATATCGTGGTCTCGCGCAAGCAGATTCTGGAAGAAGAGCAGAACGAAAAGAAATCCAAAACCCTGGAGCACCTGGAAGAAGGCTCGGTACTGACCGGCGTGGTCAAGAACCTCACCGAGTACGGCGCCTTCGTGGACATGGGCGGAATTGACGGTCTGCTGCACATCACCGACATGTCGTGGGGACGGTTGACTCACCCCAAAGACCTGGTCAATGTGGGCGACCAGATCCAGGTGAAGGTGCTCAAATTCGACAAAGAGAAGCAGCGGGTTTCGCTCGGCTTCAAGCAGCTAACGCCCGATCCCTGGCTGGATGCCACCCAGCGTTATCCGGTGGGCGCGCACGTGGCCGGACGGGTCATCAGCGTGACCGACTACGGCGCGTTCGTGGAACTCGAGCAGGGCATCGAAGGCCTGGTCCACGTCAGCGAAATGACCTGGTCCAAGCGCATGAAACACCCCTCCAAGCTGGTCAACGTCGGCGACCAGGTGGAATGCGTGGTGTTGAATGTGAACCCGCAGGAGCGCCGGATTTCGCTGGGGATGCGCCAGCTCTCCACCAACCCCTGGGATTCGTTGCATGACAAGTACCCGGTGGGCGCGCAGGTGGAAGGCCGGGTGCGCAACCTGACCGATTTTGGCGCGTTTATTGAGATCGAAGACGGCATCGACGGACTGGTCCACGTCAGCAATCTGAGCTGGACCAAGCGCGTGAAGCACCCTTCCGAAGTCCTGAAGAAGGGCGATCGCGTGAAGGCTGTGGTGCTGGCCATCGAGCCGGACAAGCGCCGTCTCTCGCTGGGCGTGAAGCAACTGCAGCCGGACGTTTGGGAATCCTTCTTCGAGACCCATAAGATCGGCGACGTGCTGCACGGCAAGGTCCTGCGCGTGGCCAACTTCGGCGCCTTTGTTGAGATCGCCGAGGGGGTCGAAGGCCTCTGTCACAATTCCGAGGCCGTGGACGACCAGGGCCACCCCATCAAGCTGGAACCGGGTGTGGAGCACGACTTCAAGATCATCAAGATGAATCCCGAGGAGAAGAAAGTCGGCCTCAGCATTCGCGCCGTGGGCGAAGAAGCTTCGCGAGCGGACGTGGAAGCCTACAAGCAGCCGGTCTCTTCCAGCACGGGCGGCTCCACCATCGGCGATTTGCTTTCCTGGAAACGGGCCAGCAACGAAAACAACTAAGGGCTCCCGAGCAACTAAGGGTTCCCGCAAATCCTCAAAAGGCCGCCCTAGGGGCGGCCTTTTATTTTCTTCCCAGGTGGGCTAGAACTTCACCGCGGCCGTCTTACGCTCGCCCTCCGCGGCCTTGAACATCTCGCGCGGCTTCAGCTCCATGAAGCTGGCGAGAAACACTTCCGGTATCTGCCCGATGCGCGTGTTGTAGGTGTTGACGTTGTCGTTGAAAAATTCGCGGCGATCGGCAATGCGCTCTTCCAGTTCGGAAATTCGCTTTTGCAGCGCGAGAAAGTTGTCGCTGGCTTTCAGTTGGGGGTAATTTTCCGCCACGGCGAACAATCCATGCAGAGCCCCGGTCATCAGCAGCGAGGCCTGCGCCTTTTCAGCCACGGTGGCGGCTTGCATAGAGGCGGTACGCGCCTGGGTAAGGGCCTCCAGCGTCTGGCGCTCGTGCTGCATGTACCCCTTCACCGTTTCCACCAGATTGGGAATTTCGTCGTGGCGCTGTTTCAGCAGGACGTCGATATTGGCCCAGGCCCGGTCGTTGTCGTTGCGCAGGCGCACCAGCTCGTTGTAGAGAATGACTCCATAGACAAAGACCCCAACCGCAAAGAAAGCCAGCGCCGCATGGGTAAGAAGATTCGCGTCCATAAGTGGAAAACGTCAGCTTGAGGATTTTTCCGTGGGGACTTCCGCTTTGCGGAAGCCGCATCCGGCCCGGAAAAATGCTATCGGACCGGTGCGGGGAGAGGCAAAAGAAAAAAAGAGGTCGAGCGATCAATCCAGATTGATGCGCAAATTGATGGTTACTTCGGGGCGAGTATCGAACTGGCTCATCGTCTTCGTGTCACTCTTCTTGCCTTTGTACTGGGCATAGACTTCGTAGTCTACGTTGGGCGAAAGCGCCGGAAAGCGGTAGGTCCCGTCTGAGCCCACGATAAAGGTCTTCAGCGCGCGCGTGCGCGTGTTGGCGAGATAGACCATGGCATTGGGCAGCGGGGAATCATTGCGATCGCTGACCCGCCCCACCAGAAGCCGGCCGGGATTGTCATTGTCTTTGGCGTAACTCCAGCTCACACCGGCCAGGACCACCACCAGCAGCCCCAGCATCACCGCGAGTCGCTTCATGAGGTCTCCTTGGTCGCCCGGGCTTTCGGCAACCGCCTGCCATCCATTCTACTCTGTTAGATGCACGCCGATATCGACCCGCTCATCATTTTCGATGCTGACCTTGGCCTCTGGGGGTGTCTGTAACTGCTTGCCGCTAGACAACTTATACCCCTTCAAGTCAGCCTGGACATAATACTCGGCCTTGCCCGCCGGCACCCGAAAGGCAAATTCGCCGGCATGGTCGGAATAGAGCTCCCAGTGGGGTTTTTTCTGGTCGGCGCGGCGCAGCTTCAGGTGTACGCCGTAAAGCGGGCGATTGGCCGGACTCCAGACCGTGCCAAATATGAGGGCGTAGGGCTTCTCCTGCCGTTTGGCCGCTTTCTGGCTGCCGCCCGTGCCCTGCGGGCTAGCTCCCATGGCAGGGACGATCGACGCCAGCAAGAGCACTAAGATCAAGGTGTGGAACTGGAAAGGGCGGGCCGGAACGGAAGGGGCCGCGGGACAAAACAGGGTCCGGGAGTGCTCAGGAATAGTCACCGTCTTCCGATTCTTCCTCTTCCTCATCTTCGTCGTACCCTTCTTCGACCGCCTTGAGTTCGACCGGGTTCGTCGTCACCACCTCGAAGTCCGTGCCGCACTCCGGGCAGGAGATGATTTCTCCCTCATCGACCTCGTCTTCTTCGACATCCAGATTGGTTTCGCACTCTGGACAATAAATCATGATTCCCTCCGTTCTAAGACCACCCCTGATAATATTTCTTTTTACAGGCGTGGAGGTCAAGTGCCCGGGCATTTTTTCCTCGGCGCATTTTCGACCCGTTCAGAAATAGCATGGACCGGCCCCGGACCGCAAAAGACAATCCGCCTTGGAGACGCTCGCCGGCGAGGTTTTGGGCGGCCTGCCTGCTGATATTTTTGCCCTTGTGTTTGCATGCAGATGGGCCGAAAACGCCCCAGGTGGACGCGGACATTGCAGCAGCTCTACAGCAGATTTCGGCGGCGCGGGTGCAGGCCAATATCGAAAAGCTGCTAAGTTTTCACACCCGTTTAACCATCTCCGCCCAGGATCCCGCCGCCATAGCCTCTGGACGGGGAATTGGCGCGGCGCGCGAGTGGATCAAAGAGGAATTCGCCCGTTACTCCCAAAATTGCGGCGGCTGCCTGGAAGTCGAGACTGATCGGTTCCGCGAAGGCCCGGCCGACCGCATCCCCCAGCCCGTGGAGATCACCAATGTTTACGCAGTCCTGAAGGGCAGCGCCCCGGACGCTGCAAAACGCGTCGTGCTGGTGACCGGGCACTACGATTCGCGTAATAGCGATACGCTCGATGGCCAAGGCTTTGCCCCGGGGGCCAATGACGATGCCAGCGGCACGGCTGTGAGTCTGGAATGCGCGCGCGTGTTGAGCAAATTGAAGTTCCGCGCGACCATCGTTTTTCTGGCGGTGGCCGGCGAAGAGCAGGGCCTCAACGGCAGCCGCCACTTCGCCAAAATGGCCAAGGAGCAGGGTTGGACGATCGAAGCCGCCCTCAACAACGACATTGTCGGTGGAGACCGCAGCCCGCAGCAGGACGACAAAGTGGTACGCGTCTTCTCCGAGGGCGTCCCCGCGACCGCCAGCGAGGCCGAGTGGAAGCTCATTCGTAGCCTGGGGGGAGAGAACGACTCGCCTTCCCGCCAGGTGGCGCGTTATATAGCGGAAGCCGGGCGCACTTACCACACCGAAGTCCAGCCTCTGCTGGTGTTCCGTCCCGACCGCTATTTGCGCGGCGGCGATCATTCTTCGTTTAACCAGCAGGGATTTGCCGCGGTGCGCTTCACGGAATTTCGCGAAAACTATCACCATCAGCACCAGAACGTGCGCACCGAAAACGGCTCCGAATATGGCGATCTGCCCAACTTCGTGAATTTTGCCTATGTGGCCGGAGTGGCGCGGCTGAATGCGGCTACGCTGGCGTCCCTGGCGGCCGCGCCGCCGCCTCCCGCTCACGTACGCCTCTTGACCAAAGAACTGGAGAACGACTCGACACTGGTATGGGAAGCTTCTCCCGGCGCGGCCAGTTACGAAGTGCTCTGGCGCGCCACCAGTAGCCCGGATTGGGAAAAATCTCTCTCCGCGGGAAACGCCACTCGCATCACCTTGCCACAATCCAAGGACAATGTGGTCTTCGCGGTGCGCGCGGTGGATAATGTAGGACACAAGAGCTTGCCGGTTGTGCCAACGCCCGAGCGATGAGACAGTAGTAAGAACCTGATTTTCAAACCACAGGAGTTCGCAGTGGTCCAAGGCCGACAGATGACGCTCAGCTTCCCTCCGTTTACGCGCTGGGTGAAGCGCATCATCATCGCCTGCGTTGGCTTATTTGCCCTCAAGCTCCTGCTCGATCTGGTTGCACCCAAAGCCTCGCAATATCTCGATGTCTTCGGCGGATTGGTCCCTGGACTGGTGCTGCATTACGGCATGGTCTGGCAGCTGGTGACCTATTCTTTCCTGCACGGCAGCGTGGGGCATGTCCTGGTCAACATGCTCATGTTGTGGATGTTCGGTGCGCAGGAGGAAATAGACTGGGGGCCGAAGAAGTTTCTGGAGTACTACCTGTTCTGCGTGGTGGGGGCCGCGCTCACCACCATCGCGGTGGCCTATTCCCCATTGCCGGGGGTTTCTCCTTCCACCATCACCGTGGGGGCCTCAGGCGGAGTGTATGGGCTGCTGATCGCTTTTGGCATGCTCTATGGCGACCGCGAAATCTTCATGTTCCCCTTCCCCTTTCTGATGAAGGCCAAGTACATGGTCGGCATCATGATTCTGCTGGTGATTTTCGCCACCTTTCAGCGCTCGCAGGTCGGCATCGCCAACTTTGCCCATCTCGGCGGCCTGCTTTTTGGCTTCATTTACATCAAGTTTCTCTTCCGGCGCGGAATTTTCATTGGCATGTCGGAACAGTACTTTGGACTGCGCAATACCTATTACCGCTGGAAACGCCGCCGGGCCGCCAAGAAATTTGAAGTCTACATGAGCAAACACGACCGCAAGGTCACCTTCGACGAGCAGGGGAATTACATTCCCCCGGAAGACCAGGATTCCGGCAAGAGCAACGGCGGATCCAAGTCCGGCTGGATCAACTAGCAGCCAATCTTCAGCATATTGCCCATCTCAAGGCTTAAATGCATTGCTAGTATCTAGTGACCTTCATGCCGAGCGGGCGGAACGCCCGCTCCCACACGAGCCGAGGAGCTTTCCTCCCTCTAATCACCCTTCGAAAACATCTGCTGGAATGCAGTAAGAATTTGTCCGGGCAGGGCTTCTCTTCGCGATTTGCCCTTAAATCCCAGATCGTGGCCGGCCTTTTCGACCACCAACAAACGGGTAGGCGCCGGAACCAACTGCAGTGCGCTCTCCATCTCGGCGATAGCGCCGAAGCCATCCACTGTGCCGTGCACAAACAAGGCCGGCGTTCTTAGTTGCGGGAAGTGCTGGGTGCGCAATTGCTGCGGCTTGGCCGGAGGATGTAGGGGGTAGGAGAGGAGCAACAATCCAGCCGCCACGGCGGGGTCCTCGGCACAGAGCATCGTGGCCTGCCGCCCTCCATAGGAGTGGCCACCCAGGAAAATTCGTCCCCCTGCCAGTCGCTGCAAGCTCGTCACCGCATGGCGCAATCCTTCCCGGTCTCGGGCGGCCGCGCCCGGATGGGGAGGGCCATAGGGCCGCGCCTGCCGAAAGGGCAAGTCGCAGCGCAATACCAGGAAGCCCGCGCCGGCAAAGGCTTCCGCCACGGCCTGGAGCAGGGCCGACTGGCCATTGGCGCCCGCGCCGTGGGTCAGCACCAAGCCATCGCCGCTGGGCCGTTCCGGCCGGTGCAGAAATCCGCGCACCGGCGGATCCAGCGCCGCACTTGCAAAAGGCTCCGCCATACTCTCTATCCCTCCACCCCCTGCAGCGTCTCATATACGGTGACGATGCGGACCTCGTTACCCAGCTTCGCCCAACACCGTTGCACTTCCGCGTCCTCCTGGGCGGCGCGCCGGGCGGCCTCCGACTTCCAGTAGCGAAGCAGAACATATTGCAGGCAGCCCTCCGCAGCCTGAGTGTCGCGGTAAAGCAGATCACGGCTGTGACCGGCCGCAGCCAGGACGGCAAATAACTCTTGCAGGGTCTGGAGGGATTCTTTCTCCTTGCCGAGGCAGGGTTGAAAAACAGCGATCGAAAGGATCTCCTGGGGCATGGTTGCCCATTATGCCGCAATCAGCGGCGGGAGCGGCGGGCTTTTCGCGGACGGGCTGTTTCCGGGCGTCCTGCGCCCACCACGTGCAAGCGCAGGAAGTTGGTGGACCCGGACGACATCTGCGTACCCGCCACCACGCTCAGCACGTCGCCCGGCTTCACCTTCTCCAGGCGAAGCAGTTCCTTTTCCGATGCGGAGACCATTTCTTCCGTGGTCAATGCCCCAATGCGGCGCAGCGGGTGCACCCCCCAGAACAGATTCATCCGATTGCAGACTTCGAGGGTCCGGCCGAATGCGTAGATGGCGGCTTTGGGACGGTACTTGGAGATCAGGCGCGCGGTGTTGCCGGTCTCGGTGAATACCGAGATGGCGGCCATGGGAAGATCTTCGGCAGAATGGGCCACGGACTCACAGATGGCCTCAGAAATCGTAGCGGTACGGCGCTCACGGCGGCGAGGCGGCGCCAGATCCGCCAGGTTGTTCTCGGCCTCCACCACAATCTTGGCCATCATGGCCACCGCCTGCCGGGGATAGGCGCCACTAGCCGTCTCTGCAGAAAGCATGACCGCGTCGGTGCCATCGAAGATGGCGTTGGCCACATCGCTGGCCTCGGCGCGCGTGGGCCGGGGATTTTCGATCATGGACTCCAGCATCTGGGTGGCAATGATCACCGGCTTGCGCCACTCCGCGGCCCGCCGGATGACGTGTTTCTGGATGACCGGCACCTGTTCCGGCGGCAACTCCACTCCGAGATCGCCACGCGCCACCATCACCCCGTCCGCCGCTTCAAAGATTTCGTCCAGTTGTTCGATGGCCTGCGGCTTTTCCAGCTTAGCGATGACTGGGACTTCTGAGCCATGCTCGGCAATCATGCGCTTGACCCCTTGGACATCTTCCGCCGAGCGCACAAAGGAGAGGGCCACGGCATCCACCCCATGCTTGAGGCCGAATTCCAAATCGGCACGGTCCTTGCTGGTCAGGGCGGGAATGGAGAGGGCCGCTCCCGGCAGATTGATTCCCTGCTGTTCTCCCAGCATCCCACCGTTGACGATTTCACATTCGATGTCCTGGCCCCGCACCCGCGACACGCGCAGCTCAATCAGGCCATCACAGAGCAGGATTCGCCCCCCCGCCCGAACTTCCCTGGGCAGTCCGGCAAACGTGGTGGAAATCACGCTGGCGGTGCCCTCGATCGGGCGGGTGGTAATGGTCACTTTGCCGCCGGTCTTAAGAAGAACCGACTTGTGGCCTTCCAGACGTCCGGTGCGGATTTTGGGGCCTTGCAGGTCTTGCAGGATACAGACGGTGCGGCGCTCCCGCTTGGCGGCCCGGCGCAAGCGGGCGATATTGCGGGCATGATCCTCGTGGGTCCCGTGCGAGAAGTTGAGGCGGGCCACGTCCATGCCCAGCCCCATCAGCTCGCGCATGGCGGCCTCACTGTGGCAGGAAGGGCCAATGGTGCAAATGATCTTGGCCCGGCGGCCAGAGGAACTACTTCCCGCCGGGACCGCGAAATCTCCCGCCACCAGGTCTGGTCTGCCTTGATTCAAGGGGGCCACCTTCGCTTGGGTGAAGAACGATTGTACCCGCTCGTTGCCCGAAAGAACAAAACCTACAGACATGGCTGGATGGAGCTGTGCGGGGAGGCTAAGCCTCGCCCGGGCCCTTGCCGGCCGCGGTCAGTTCCTTGCCCAGGGTGGAGCGGGGGAAGAGCATGGCATTGAACTCCGCCCCGATCAGGATGACCAGGGAGATCATGTACATCCACACCAGTAAGGCGATGCCCACCCCCAGTGAGCCGTAAATGATGCTGTAGTCGGCATAGCGCCGCAGGTACCAACCAAAGAGCGCCGTCGCCATGAACCACATGACCGTCGCCAAGGTGGCGCCCGGCAAAACGCTGTGCCAGGGTTGGGTGCGAGGCACGGCATTGTGATAGATCAGGGCGATCACCGCGATGCTGGTCAGGACCGCAATTAACCAGCGGATCATGGCCCACATCAGCAGGATCAGCGGGCCAAATTCGTGGCCGATGTGGAAGAGAATGCGGGTCTCAATCCGGCTGCCAAAAACCACCATGATGGTGGCAAAGCTCAGCGGAATTCCCGCCATGATGACCAGCGAAAAAGCGATCATGCGCTCTTTCACCAGTCCCCAGATCTTGGGCAGTTGATAGCAGCGGCGGAAACCATCCATCCAGGAAATCATCACGCCCGAGGCCGTCCATAGGGTAATCAGCGAGGCGGTGACCAACAGGCCCACGGAACGCTGGGTATTCCCACGCAGGTAGGTGAGAGCGGTGGCCGTGCCGGCAGGCAGAATACGGCCCAGGGCATAGGCAATTTCCCGGGAATAGGCTTCCGTGGCGTGGGAGGCCGCCAGCACCGATCCCATGACCAGCAGGCCGGGAAAGAAGGTCAGAATCGACGAGTAGGCCGACGCTTTGGCGATCGCGAAAGCGTCGTGCTGGAAGGCCCGCCAGATGGCCAGCCGGAACAGACGTAAGAAGCGCAGGACCAATGGCTTCAGGTTATGGGGCGGGGGCAGCAAGTGCAACTGGTAACTAGGCCCCGGTTCCTGATTTTGCACTCGCGCTGGGGACAGGCGTTGGGGGGTGGCGTGCATAAGAAATCCCAAATGACAAAGGGGCGGATGCTCTCCGCCCCCTCATCGTTTGTGAAGTATTTTACTCCGCGGCCGTCATTTCTTCGGTGTCGCCTTCGGTCCGCATCAGCTCGAGCGCGCGCTCGGCCTCCTCGTAGGCCTGGGAGACTTCCTCCTGCACCTTGGCGGCGGCCTCTTCCATCTCCGGCGAGAGGCGCACGTTGCGGTAGTACTCCATGCCGGTGCCGGCAGGGATGAGGCGCCCGACGATGACGTTCTCTTTCAGGCCGCGCAGGTGGTCCACCGCTCCCTGAATGGAAGCTTCGGTGAGCACGCGCGTGGTCTCCTGGAACGACGCCGCCGAGATGAACGAATCGGTCGAGAGCGAGGCCTTGGTGATGCCGAGCAGCAGCGGACGGCCAGTGGCCGGCTTGCCGCCTTCGCGGATGACCCGTTCGTTTTCCTCGCGGAAGCGGAACTTGTCGATCTGCTGTTCCAGCAGGAAGGTGGTGTCGCCCACGTCCTCGACTTTCACCCAGCGCATCATCTGGCGGACGATCACTTCAATGTGCTTGTCCGAGATGTTGACGCCCTGCAGCCGGTAGACTTCCTGGATTTCGTTCACCAGGTAAGCCTGCAGCTCTTTTTCGCCCAGCACGGCCAGAATGTCGTGCGGGTTGAGCGGGCCGTCCATGAGCGGTTCACCCGCCTTCATGCGCTCGCCTTCCTGCACGTTGATGTGAACGCCGCGCGGTACGGAGTATTCCTTCTCCGTGCCGTTGTCGGCGACCACGTAGAGTTTGCGCTGTCCTTTGGAGACCTCGCCGAACTTGACGGTGCCATCGATTTCGCTGATGACCGCGGTCTCGTGCGGTTTGCGGGCCTCGAACAGTTCGACCACGCGGGGCAGACCACCGGTGATGTCTTTGGTCTTGGTGGTTTCGCGCGGGATCTTGGCCAGCACGTCGCCGGGATGCACCGTGTCCCCGTCGGCCACCATCAGGTGGGCGCGCGAGGGCATTAGGTAGCGCTTGCTGGTCTTGCCCTTGATCACGATGGCTGGCTGGCGCTTTTCATCGGGCGAATCGCCCACCACGTGCCGCGACAGGCCGGTGACTTCGTCCACTTCTTCGTGCAGCGTGACCCCTTCCTGCAGGTCCTTGAACTGCACCGTGCCGCCGATTTCGGTCAGGATGGCGAAGGTATAGGGGTCCCACTCGACCATGACCTGGCCCAGCGTGACCTGGTCCCCGTCATTGACCTTGACCTTGGCGCCGTAGACCACGGCATAACGCTCCCGCTCGCGGCCTTTATCGTCAACCACCGCGATGGAGCCCTGGCGGTTCATGACGATGAGGTCGCCGGCCTTGGACTTCACCGTCTGCAGGCCAATAAAGCGCACCACGCCGTTGTTCTTGGCGTCCAGGCGGGACTGCTCGGAGACGCGCGATGCCGTACCGCCGATGTGGAAGGTACGCATGGTGAGCTGGGTGCCCGGCTCGCCGATGGACTGCGCCGCGATGACGCCGGTGGCTTCGCCCAGTTCGACCAGGCGGCCCGAGGCCAGGTTGCGGCCGTAGCACATGACGCAAACCCCGCGCTTCGATTCGCAGGTGAGCACGGAACGGATCTTCACCCGCTCAATGCCCGCGGCCTGGATCGAACCCGCCAGGTCTTCCGTGATCTCCTGGTTGATGTCCACGATCACGTTGCCGTCGTAGTCCTTGATCTTCTCCAGCGAAACACGGCCCACGATGCGGTCGCGCAGCGGCTCGATGATCTCGCCCGCTTCCACGATGCCGGCCACGTAGATGCCATCCACGGTGCCGCAATCGTACTCGCTGATGATGACGTCCTGCGCCACGTCGACCAGGCGGCGGGTCAGGTAACCCGAGTCGGCCGTCTTCAGCGCGGTGTCGGCCAGTCCCTTGCGGGCGCCGTGCGTCGAAATGAAGTACTGCAACACGGTCAGCCCTTCACGGAAGTTCGCCGTGATGGGCGTCTCGATGATTTCACCCGACGGCTTGGCCATCAGTCCGCGCATGCCGGAAAGCTGGCGGATTTGCTGTTTCGAACCACGAGCGCCGGAGTCCGCCATGACGTAGATCGGGTTGATGGCGCCTTCCTTGTCCCGTTTCTGCATTTCGCCGAACATTTCGTCGGCGACCTTTTCCGTGATGCCCGACCAGATTTCGATGACCTTGTTGTAGCGCTCGCCGTTGGTGATGGCGCCGTCCAGGTACTGCTGCTGAACGTTGACCACCTGTTTCTCGGCGTCGCGGACAAGCACTTTCTTGTTGTCCGGAATGGTCATGTCATCGATGCCGATGGAGAGGCCGGCGCGGGTGGCAAACTGGAAGCCCAGCGTCTTGATCTCATCGAGCATTTTGACCGTGATCTCCAGCCCGAAGCGCAGGTAGCCGTAGTTCACCAGCTGGCCGATGCCCTTCTTCTTGAGCAGGCCATTGATGTAGGGCATCTCCTTGGGCAGGTGATCGTTCAGGATGGCGCGGCCCACCGTAGTGTTCAGGTAGCTGCGGTCATACTGCACCGGCTCGGTGTGGGTGATGTCCTGATCGTCGTAGGCCTGGGTCAGATCAATGACCTCGCCGGTATAGCGCAAGCGAATGGGCGTCAGGGTCTCCACTTCGCCCATTTCCAGCGCCAGCAATACTTCGTCGATGTTGGCGAACGAACGGCCTTCGCCCTTCGCTCCCGGCTTCGCCTTGGTCAGGTAGTACAGACCCAGCACCATGTCCTGGGTAGGAACGGTGATGGGGTGGCCCGAGGCCGGCGACAGAATGTTGTGGGAAGACAGCATCAGCACGCTGGCCTCGACCTGCGCTTCCGGAGACAGCGGGATATGTACCGCCATCTGGTCGCCGTCGAAG
>JAFDVW010000035.1:0-163 GCA_018268755.1 Acidobacteriota bacterium | reverse complement strand
CTTGCCTTCCACCAGCACCGGCTCAAAGGCCTGAATGCCCAGGCGATGCAGGGTGGGGGCGCGGTTCAAGAGCACCGGGTGGTCTTTAATCACCTCTTCCAGAATGTCCCACACAATCGATTCCTGCTGCTCCACCATTTCCTTGGCCTGCTTGATGGTGGTG
>JAFDVW010000034.1 GCA_018268755.1 Acidobacteriota bacterium | reverse complement strand
GGTGATCTGCTCACCCAGCCACATAATGAAGGCGCTGCCCGTGGTCAGGGTCAACATGGTCATCAGGACAAAGCCCACCCCGGGATTGACCACGAAGTCGCCCTGGCGCTGCAGGCTGATGGCGATACCAAAGGACTGTACCGCGCTGAGAATGACCGTCAGATAGCGCGTCCACTGGGTGATCTTCTTGCGCCCCAGCTCGCCCTCTTTCTGCAACTTGGCCAACGGCTCATAGACCACGGTCAGAAGCTGCAGGATGATGGAGGCGGTGATGTAGGGCATGATGCCCAGGGCGAAGATGGTCAGGCGGCGCAACTGGCTGCCCGACATCAGATCAATAAATCCGAGGAAGGAACCCCGGTTCTGCTCGAAGAACTGTTGCAGCCGGTCGGCATTTACGCCCGGCGTCGGGATATGTCCACCCAGGCGATACACCGCCAGCAGTCCCAGCGTAAACAAGATACGTTTGCGCAGGTCCGGAACGCGAAAGACGTTTGCCAGTTTTTCCAGCATGTTTACTGTAAGACCTCAAACTTGCCGCCGGCCTTGGTGATCTTTTCCTGGGCCGACTTGGAGAATTTGTGGGCCTGCACGGTGATGGCCGACTTCAATTCGCCGTCTCCCAACACCTTCACGGGAGCATCGCCCTTGATCACGCCAGCCTTGCGCAACACTTCGGGGTTGATGGTCTCTTCCCCCAGGCCGGCCAGGCGCTCGATGCTCACAATCGCGTATTCCTTGCGGAAGATGTTGGTGAATCCGCGCTTGGGCACGCGGCGATGCAAAGGCATCTGGCCGCCTTCAAAGCCGCGCATCAGGCGCGAGCCGCTGCGCGAGCGCTGGCCTTTGTGTCCGCGGGTGGAAGTTTTGCCCATCCCGGAACCCATACCGCGGCCCACGCGCTTCTTGTTGGCTGTCGCCTTTTTCGGTGCTCGAATATTGGAAAGATTCATGGCTTCTCGTCCGTTCCCCGCGCGCAATGCGCCTCTACTTTACGATCTCCACCAGATGCGGCACTTTGGCCACCATACCGCGGATGGCCGCAGTATCGGGCCGCTCAATCACCTGATTCAGACGCGTGAAACCCAGCCCTTTGATGACCAGCTTGTGTTTCACCGGAGTGCAGATGGCGGAGCGCACATACTTCAACTGCAGGGTGCCGCCGCTCTTGGCTGTCTTCGTGCTTGCCGTCATTACAATTCCTCCGCGGACTTGCCGCGAATCGCGGCCACATCACTCTTGCTCTTCAGTCGCTTCAGGGCATCGAAGGTGGCTTTGATGACGTTGTGCGGGTTGGTGGTGCCGATCGACTTGGTGAGCACATTCTGGATGCCGGCCGAAGTCATGACCGCGCGCACCGCGCCGCCTGCGATCACGCCCGTACCTTCCGGAGCGGGTTTCAGCAGGACCTTACCGGAGCCGAAACGGCCCAGCACGAGGTGCGGGATGGTGGTCTGGGTCAGATTGACCTTGAAAAGGTTCTTCTTCGCCGACTCAATCCCCTTGCGAATGGCTTGCGGCACTTCTTTGGCCTTGCCGGAACCATAACCCACCACCGCCGCCGAGGGGTCTCCCACCACGACGAGCGCGGCGAAGGAGAGGTTCTTGCCGCCCTTGACCACCTTGGTCACGCGGTTGATGGCGACCACCTGGTCTTTCAGCTGGTACGCGCCAGCATCGAGTTTCTTAATCACTGTTGGCATGGAATAACCTGATTTCTAATTTGTAATCGGGTAATTTTATAAAGGACCCGTTACACGCTGGGCCTCGGGCGCAAAATTACAAAATTGCCCGATGGCAAAATTACCAAATTAAAACTTCAGTCCGGCTTCCCGGGCGGCTTCCGCCAGGGCCTTCACGCGGCCGTGGTAAATATAGCCACCACGGTCGAACACGACCTGCTCAATGCCTTTTTCGCGGGCGCGTTCGGCGATGGTCTTGCCCACTTCCTTGGCCGCCGCCACGTTTCCCCCGGTGGTGCGCTGGCCCTTCTTGCCCTTGGACGAGCTGGCCGAAACCAGCGTGACACCCTTGCTGTCGTCGATCAGCTGCACGTACAGGTGGTTCAGGGAGCGGTAGACGTTGAGCCGGGGCCGCTCGGAAGTCCCTTGCAGCTTCTTGCGAATGCGATCATGCACCCGTTGCCGCGTCGTATTTTTCGATGCCTTGTTGAACATGTGCTTCAGTCCTTAAGAGAGCCGTTGGCGGTTCACCATCGGCCGTTCGCAAAACCCATTTCTGATTGCCGGCCTACCCTAGCTCGGGCCGCGTTTCTACTTGGCGCCCGTCTTGCCGACCTTCTTCTTGAGGTGCTCGCCGACATAGCGCACACCCTTGTTCTTGTAAGGGTCGGGCGGACGCAGGGCACGCATTTCCGCCGAAACCTGCCCCACCTTCTGGCGGTCGATGCCGCTGACCGTTAAGCGGGTCTGCTTGGGGTCGACGGCCACTTCGATGCCGGAGGGCAGCGGATACTCAATGGGGTGGGAGTAGCCGAGAGTAAACACCACCATTCCCTTACCCTTCAGTTCGGCACGATAGCCGATACCGACGATTTCGAGTTCCTTCGTCCAGCCCTTGGTGACGCCTTCGACGGCGTTGTTCACCAGGGCGCGGGCCAGGCCGTGGACGGCCGCATGGTTATCGCTTTCGCGCAAGGCGAGCAGATGGCCTTCCTTCTGCTCCACGCGGATACCAACCGGAAGAGGCGTGTCCAACTTCCCCTTGGGCCCTTGCACGGCGACCACATTGTTTTCAATCTTGACCGTCACTCCCTTGGGGAGCTCGATCGGTTTTTTTCCAATTCGTGACATAGTGAGCTCTTCAACCTCTAGCTACTAGCTTGCCGCTACTAGCTCGGATCTTTAGGGACGCCACTAGTGGCCGGCAGCTAGAAGCGATCTACCAAACTTCGCACAGCAACTCACCGCCCACGCCGGCTTTGCGCGCGGCGCGGCCGGTCATGACGCCCTGCGGCGTGGTGAGAATGTTGATGCCGAGCCCGCCCAGCACGCGGGGAATCTCGCTGCGCCGCACATACACCCGGCAACCCGGCCGCGAGACGCGGTTCAGGTTGGAGATGGCCGCCTCATTCCCGCTGCTGTACTTGAGATACACGCGCAGGATTTTGTGGCCGTCTTCCTCGGTGGCCTTGAAGTTCGAGATGTAGCCCTCTTCCTTGAGGATGCGGGCAATCTCCAGCTTCAGCTTGGAAACCGGGATATCTACCTTCTGGTGCCGGGCACGGATCGCGTTGCGAATGCGCGCCAGCATGTCTGCGACCGGATCGGTCAACTTCATCGTCTGCTTCTCCTCGTCCGTTCGTTTGCTCCGGGTTGCGCCGGAGAACCTGCAACGGCCCTGTATGGCGCGGACACCCTTGTCCGCGCGGACAATTTTCTTACCAGGACGACTTCGAGACCCCAGGGATCTCTCCGCGCAGCGCCAGCCCGCGGAAACACAAGCGGCAAATGCCGAACTTGCGGAGATAGGCGCGCGGGCGTCCGCAAATCTTGCAGCGGTTGTGCTTGCGCGTCGAGAACTTGGGTTTCTTCGCGTCCTTTACTCGTTTTGCTGTCGTCGCCATGAAATCCTTATCTTGAAACTGGAAACTCTCAACCTAAAACTGGCTTATGCCCGGAACGGCATTCCCAGGTGCTTCAACAATGAGCGCGCCTGGTCATCATTCGGGGCGGTAGTCACAATGGTGACGTTCATGCCCTTCTGCTTGTCGACCTTCTCGTAGGAAATCTCCGGGAAGATCAGCTGGTCATGCAGACCCAGGGTATAGTTGCCGCGGCCGTCGAACGATTTGGTGGAGACCCCGCGGAAATCGCGCACTCGCGGCAGCACGATATTGATCAAGCGGTCGAGGAACTCATACATGCGGTCCCCGCGCAGCGTGACCATGGTGCCGATGGCCTGACCCTCGCGCACCTTGAAGGCCGCGATCGATTTCTTGGCCCGCGTCACCACCGGCTTTTGGCCGGTGATCTGGCCCAATTCGTTGACCGCAGGATCGAGGATCTTGGCGTTCTGTGTGGCTTCGCCAATGCCCATGTTCACCACAACTTTGTGCAGGCGGGGAGCGGCCATGGGATTGGCCAGGCCAAACTCCTTGAGCAGCGCCGGAGCCACTTCGCTCTGAAAACGGACCTTCAGGCGGGGCTTCTCTTTCGCGCTGTGCCGGGGCGCTTCGGAAGACCGGGTGGTCTCTTCGGCGGCCGCGCCTTTGCCTTTTTTCTCTTTGTCTTTCGCCATCTCGGGTACCTTGTCTCTCACGGTTTCGGATGGCTTAGCCAATTCCGGTTCGTGAGCCTTTTCTCTAAGACTTGAATTTTCTCAACGGTAAGGTCCCGGCTATTGCCGGGGCTTACTTATCGAGGGTGGTGCCGCACTTCTTGCAGACCCGCACCTTGCGGTCGCCCTGCACCTGGTGGCCGATGCGCACCGGACCGCAGCTCGGGCAGACCAGCTGCACATTGGCAATGGAAATCGGCGTCTCCTGATCGGCGATGCCGCCCTTCACATTGCGCTGCGGGTTCGGCCGTACGTGCTTCTTGGCCATCATGACGTGCTCGACCAGGACCCTGCCCTTGTCGGGGATGACGCGCAGCACGCGCCCTTCCTTGCCCTTGTCCCGGCCCGCCATGATCTTCACGGTGTCGTTGCGCCGGATGTCCACTCGCTTGTGTGCCGTAGTTACCGTTGCTGTCGCCATTTCCAAACCTTCCACTTCCTGATTTCTGTGCGGGTGCAAACCCGCTCCCCCGAGCCGCCTACAGGACCTCAGGCGCCAGAGAGACAATCTTCAAGAACTTCTTTTCACGCAGCTCGCGGGCCACCGGACCGAAGACGCGGGTCCCGACCGGCTCGCCGGCATCGTTGATCAAGACGGCCGCGTTCTGGTCGAAACGGATATAGGTGCCGTCGCGGCGGCGGTGCTCCTTGCGGGTGCGCACGATGACCGCTTTAACCACGGTGCCCTTCTTGGTCTGTCCGTCAGGGGTCGCTTCCTTGACCGCGGCGGTGATCACATCGCCCAGCCGGGCGCGCAGCCCGGTGCCGCCGCCGAGCGGCAGAATCATCTGCAGCTTGCGGGCGCCGCTGTTGTCGGCCACCTCGAGCATGGATCGCATCATCACTGCCATAATTCCGTCTCCCTTGCCGCGCTCGGCGGACTAGTTGGCCGCCGCGGGGGCCGCTTCCGGCACCAGCGACGTCTTGCGCACGATCTCTTTCAGGCGCCAGCGCTTCAGCTTGGACAGCGGGCGGGTCTCTTCGAGCCGCACCACGTCGCCCACATGCGCCTGGTTCTTCTCATCATGCGCGTAGAACTTCTTGCCCTTGGCGATGACGCGGCCATAAAGCGGGTGGGATTTCTTGCGCACGACCAGGACCACGATGGTCTTGGCCATGCGATTGGAAACCACTTCACCGACCACTTCCTTGCGGCGTCCCTGGGTTGCGGTTGTCTCAGCCATACCTACTTCTTCTCCGTGGCGCGGGCGGCGGCAAGTTCGCGCTCGCGGGCAATGGTCTTCACGCGGGCGATGTCCTTGCGCAGGCCGCGGATCTTTTTCAGGCTCTCCGTCTGCCCCATGTTGAGCTGGAACTTCAGCTTGAACAGCTGGTCGCTCAGCTCGTGCTCCTGGTGGCGGAGCTCCTCATCAGTCAGGTTACGTACTTTTTCAGCCTTCATAAGCAGTGTCCGCTTCTCAAATTCTCCGGCCGCCCCAAAGCGGCGGCCAACGGCTTTAGTGGATGGTCTCGCGCTTGACCATGGTCGTGCGCAAGGGCAATTTATGCGAAGCCAGACGCATAGCTTCCTGCGCGTCCTGCAACGACACACCTTCCATCTCAAACAGGATCTTGCCCGGACGCACCACCGCGACCCAGTGATCGGGCGCGCCCTTGCCCTTACCCATACGGGTTTCGGCCGGCTTCTTGGTGACCGGCTTATCGGGAAACAGGCGGATCCAGATCTTGCCCCCGCGCTTCACAAAACGGGTCATGGCCACGCGGCTGGCTTCAATCTGCCGGTCGGTGATCCAGCCCGGCTCCAGCACCTTCAACCCGAAGTCCCCGAAGGCCAGCTGGCTGCCGCGCCAGGCCTTGCCGGTCATGCGGCCGCGCTGCTGCTTGCGGTACTTCACTTTCTTTGGCATCAACATAAGCGTTTGCCCTTACTCTCTGTAATCTCGAAGGCTCTAGGAGAACGCGCCCGCCTGCTGCGGTTCGCGCTTCTTGGTCGGCAGAATTTCGCCGCGATAAATCCAGCACTTCACGCCGATCACGCCGTAGGTGGTACGCGCTTCCGAGAAGCCGTATTCGATATCGGCGCGCAGCGTGTGCAGCGGCAAGCGTCCCTGCAGGTACCACTCGGAACGGGCGATTTCATTGCCGTTCAGTCGTCCGCTCACCCGCACCTTGATGCCTTTGCAGCCGAAACGCAGCGCCGAGTCGACCGCTTTGCGCATGGCGCGGCGGAAGCCGACGCGCTTTTCCAGCTGCAAGGCAATCGATTCGGAGACCAGCTGGGCGTCGAGCTCGGGCTTGTGCACTTCCTGGATGTCGATGTGCACTTCGCGCGCCGTGCGCTTCTGCAGCTCCTGCTTCAGCTTGTCGATTTCCGCGCCTTTGCGCCCGATGATGATGCCGGGACGCGCCGTCTTGATAATGATGCGCAGCTTGTTGCCCGGACGCTCGACTTCGATGGCGCTGACCCCGGCCGACTTCAGCTTGTCCTTCAGCTCGGCCTTCAGCTTGACGTCTTCAAGCAGCAGCTTGTCGTAATCGCGTTCCACGAACCAGCGCGACTTCCACGGCTTGGTGTAGCCGAGGCGGAAACCATATGGATGAACCTTCTGTCCCATCGTATCTCCTAAACTTCGTTCGCTTCCCTACCGCGCTGCCGCGGTTTTGCGCTTCCCTTTGCCGGCGGCCTTGCTCTTGGCGGCCGGGGCCTTGCGGGCCTTAGACTTGGCCGGCGCCGCTTCTTCCTCGCCCACCACGGTGGCCAGACCGTCGCTCTTCTTGTTGCGCTCCGCCAGCACAATCTCCAGGTGCGAGATGCGCCGCACATAGCGATAAGCCCGGCCCATGGGGGCAGGACGGATGCGCTTCATGCGCGGACCATCGTTGGCCACGGCGTTTTTGACGTAGAGACTGTCGATGTCCACGTCGATGTTCTTCTCCGCGCTGAGATAATTGGCATTTTCCAGCGCCGAGCGCAGCAGCTTTTCCACCGTCGCCGCCACACGCTTCTTGGTGAACACCAGGGTATTCAGCGCGTCTTCCACCCGGCGGCCCTTGATCAGGTCCAGCACCAGGCGCGCCTTCTGCGGCGACACGCGCATAAACCGGGCTTGAGCTCGAAATTCCATCATCCCTCTCCTATGCCTTGGGCGCCGCGGCCGGCTTGGCCGCCGATTCCGTGGCCGCTTTCATCGAGTGGCCCTTGAACTGACGGGTGAAGCTGAATTCCCCCAGTTTGTGTCCGACCATGTTCTCGGTGACGTACACCGGGATGAACTTCTTGCCGTTATGCACCGCGATGGTGTGTCCGACAAATTCGGGCAGCACCGTCGAGCGCCGCGACCAGGTGCGCAGCACCTTCTTCTCATTGCGCGAGTTCATGGCCTCGACCCGCTGTTGCAGGTGGCCGTCAACGAACGCGCCTTTTTTTGTGGAACGTGCCATAGAAATCTGTCCTTGGTCTTGGGCCCTGCGGCCGTCGACCCGCAAAATTGTTCTACCGCAGTGCTTGCGGCCCTACTTGCTTCTCCGGTTCACAATGAAGGAATCGGTCCGCTTGTTGTTGCGTGTCTTGTAACCGCGCGTCGGCTGGCCCCACGGGGTCACCGGGTGACGTCCGCCGGAGGTCTTGCCTTCACCGCCGCCGTGCGGATGGTCCACTGGGTTCATGGCCACGCCGCGGTTGTGCGGACGCTTGCCCAGCCAACGGGTCTTGCCCGCCTTGCCGATGGTGACATTCTCGTGATCGAGATTGCCCACCTGCCCAATGGTCGCCATGCAGCCGTGCGCCACCTTGCGGGTCTCGCCCGAAGGCAACTTCACCAGGGCGTACTCGCCCTCCTTGGCCACCAACTGGGCCGAACCGCCGGCCGAACGCACCATCTGCGCGCCCTTGCCCGGCTTCAGCTCGATGTTGTGGATGGTGGTGCCCGGGGGAATGTTGTGCAGCGGCAGTGCGTTGCCCACCAGAATGTCGGCGTCGGGGCCGCTGACCACTTTCTGCCCCACCTTCAGCCCATCCGGCTGCAGGATGTAACGCTTCTCCCCGTCGGCATAGCTCAACAGCGCAATGCGGGCCGAGCGGTTGGGATCATATTCAATCGAGATCACCGTGGCCGGGATGCCGGTCTTGTCGCGCTTGAAGTCGATGAGGCGCAATTTGCGCTTGTTGCCGCCGCCGCGGTGCCAGATGGTGATGTCGCCCGAGTTGCGGCGTCCGCCGGTGCGGCGCTTGGGCTCGACCAGCGGCTTGTGCGGCTTGTTGGTCGTGATGTCGTCATTGACCAGCGTCGTGCGGAAGCGCAACGTCTGCGTCGTCGGTCTGTAAGTCTTAATTGGCATATGCAACTCTTCGTTCGTGGTTCGTCTTTGGTCGTCCGTCGTTCGCCAACGACCAACAGCGAACGATCAACAACGGCCTTACAGGTTCTGGGCGTACTCCGGCATTTTTTCGCCGGACTTCAGGCGGACATACGCCTTCTTCCAGTCCGGACGGTAGCCGGCAAATTTGCCGCGCCGCCGTTCCTTCCCGGGATAGAGCGCGGTGCGCACCGAGTGCACCTTCACCTTGAAAATGCCCTGTACTGCTTCCTTGATTTCGGTCTTGGTCGCCTTGGCCGCCACCTGGAAGACCAGAGTGTTCTGGTTTTCCTTGATGGTCAGGCCTTTTTCGGTAATCACCGGCCGGCGAATGATCTGGTATGAGGACTTCATCAGGCCACCTCCGCCGCTTTTTCATGCCGCGCGCGACGCCGCGGGGAGCCGGAGGCTTTTTTGGTGCCTTCGCCCTCGACCGCCTGGCGCTGCCGCTTCGAAACCTTGTTCTTGAGCGAGAGCTGCAGCTTCTCAATCGCCGGCTGGGTAAAGACGGCGAATTCGTAGCGCAGCAGATGATAGGGATGCACCGTATTGCCCCGCACCAGCTCGACCCCATCCAAATTGCGTGAGCTGAGCTCGAGGTTGCGGTTCCCGTTGCTGGCTTCCTCGATCAGCAGGGCGGTCGAGTTGACCTTCAGCTTGTCGAGGGCCTGGCGGAAAAGCTTGCTCTTGGGCTCGGCCACATTGAAGGCGTTGACCACGATCAGCTTGCCGTCGGCCAGCTTGGCCGCGAGCGCCGAACGCAGGGCGCCCAGCAGCTTCTTGCGCGGGAAGGTGTAGTCATAGGAGCGGGGCTGGGGCCCATGCACGGTGCCGCCATGCCGCCACAGCGGGGTACGGATGGAGCCCACGCGGGCGCGTCCGGTGCCCTTCTGCTTCCAGAGCTTCTTGCCCGAACCCGAGACCAGTTTGCGGTTCTTGGTGGCATGCGTGCCGGCGCGCTGCGCGGCGCGGTAGTGCTTCACCGCCTCCCACAGCAGGTCCTCGTGCACTGCGCCGAAGACTTCATCGGCCAGTTCCAGGGTCCCGACGCGGGCGCCACTGAGATCATGTATGTCGATCGTTGCCATAGATTCTGCCTGGCGCGGACATCACATCCGCGTTCCTTCAAAAAATTTCGTTAGCCCTTCTTGGCTGCGCGTTTCGCCGCCTTCAAAGGATCGACCGTCGCCGAACCGGCAAAGCCGCGGCGCTCCCTGGGGGCCTTTTTGGCCTTGCTGATGACCAGGTAGCCGCCATTCGGACCCGGGACGCTGCCTTCGACCACCAGCAGATTGTCGTCCTTGTCGATGCCGAGCACGCGCAGGTTGCGCACCGTGACCCGGTCATCGCCCATGTGTCCCGACATGCGCATTCCCTTGAATACGCGCGAGGGAAACGCCGACGAGCCGATGGAACCGGTGATCTGGAACATCGAGCCGTGCGACTTGGGACCACCGCCAAAGTGGTGACGCTTTACTACGCCCTGGAAGCCGCGTCCCTTGCTGATACCCACCACATCCACAAACTTTTCGCCCTCGAAGATGTCGACCAGCACGCGGTCGCCGGCTTTCACGCCGTTGACTTCACCCTCGGCCGGTTTGTCGTCGACCTCGACCGGAACTTCACGCTTGAACTTGACCGGTGGAAGATTGTGCTTGCCCAGGTGTCCGCGCTCCGCTTTGGACAGGCGCGATTCCTTCACAAACTCGACCAGGCCGATCTGCGCGGCATCATAGCCATCGCGCAGCGCCGTCTTGTGCTGGGTAACCACACAAGGACCGGCCTGCAGCACGGTGGCGGGACGAACTTCGCCCTTCGAATCGAAGAGCTGCGTCATACCGACTTTCTTGCCCAAAATTCCTGCGACTTTCGCCATTTCCCTTTTTCTCCGTTCCAGCTTGGCTTCGCGCTATTGGCTGGTTTGTGGCACGGGCGCCCTCGCCCGCAAACAGGCGCGGAAGACCAGCTTCCGCCGACGGCCGAGGGCGGCCGTCTCCACGCAATCTATTTGTGTTCTTTCCCGAACGCTTTGATTTCGACGTCCACGCCGGCCGGAAGATCGAGCTTCATCAGGGCATCGACCGTCTGCGGTGTGGGATCGAGAATATCGAGCAGGCGCTTATGAGTGCGGATTTCGAACTGTTCGCGCGACTTCTTGTCCACGTGCGGGGAACGCAGCACGCAGTACTTGTTCTTCATGGTCGGCAGAGGAATCGGCCCGGCCACCTGCGCTCCCGTGCGACGCGCCGTCTCGACGATCTCGCCCGTCGATTGATCGAGGATGCGGTAATCGTAGGCCTTCAGCCGAATGCGAATTTTTTCGTTTCCTATCACGTTTCTCTCTCTGACCCCTCCCGGCTTCTCCGAGAGGAAAGATCTATGTGGCGCGAGCGCCCCCGCCCGCGAATATCCCGGCGGCCGAGGGCGGCCGCCCCACCCTTCATCCCTTTACTGCACGATTTCCGAAATGGTGCCCGCGCCCACCGTGTGGCCGCCTTCACGGATGGCGAAGCGCAAGCCCTTTTCCATCGCCACCGGCGTGATCAGCTCAATCACCAGGCTCACGTTGTCGCCCGGCATCACCATCTCCGTGCCCGCCGGCAACTCCGCTACTCCCGTCACGTCCGTCGTGCGCAGATAAAACTGCGGACGATATCCCTTGAAGAACGGCGTGTGCCGCCCGCCTTCTTCCTTGGTCAGAATGTAGACCTCGGCCTTGAACTTGGTGTGCGGCGTGATCGATCCCGTCTTCGCCAGCACCATGCCGCGCTCCACATCTTCCTTCGCAATACCGCGCAGCAGCAGCCCGGCGTTATCTCCCGCCAGACCTTCATCCAGCTGCTTCTTGAACATCTCCACGCCCGTCACCACCGTCTTGCGCGTGTCGCGGAAGCCCACAATCTCCACTTCCTCGCCCACCTTCACCTTCCCGCGCTCGATGCGGCCCGTCACTACCGTGCCGCGCCCCGAAATCGAGAAAATGTCTTCGATCGGCATCAGGAACGGCTTGTCCAGATCACGCTGCGGCTGCGGCACGCTCTTGTCCACCGCTTCCATCAAAGCATCGATCTGCGCTTCCCACTTGGCTTCCCCGTTCAGCGCTCCCAGCGCCGACAGCCGCACCACCGGCACATCGTCGCCCGGAAACTGATACGACTTCAGCAGCTCGCGCACTTCCAGCTCCACCAGGTCGAGCAGCTCCGGATCGTCCACCGAGTCGCACTTGTTCAGCGCCACCACGATGTAGGGCACCCCTACCTGCCGCGCCAGCAGCACGTGCTCGCGCGTCTGCGGCATCGGTCCATCCGCCGCACTGACCACAAGGATCGCCCCGTCCATCTGCGCC
>JAFDVW010000033.1:55780-55910 GCA_018268755.1 Acidobacteriota bacterium | reverse complement strand
CGACCTGGGCGATCATGTCGCCGGAAACGGGCTTGGAGAGCTTATCGAGCTCGCCCTTGCCACGCTCGCCGGTCTTCTTGTCGATTTCGCCGGCAATGACGGCGATGGCCTTCTCGATGCCGCGCTTCAG
>JAFDVW010000033.1:0-55641 GCA_018268755.1 Acidobacteriota bacterium | reverse complement strand
GCCACGGTGACGCCGTCCTTGGTGATGGTCGGCGAACCGAACTTCTTTTCGATGACAACATTGCGGCCCTTGGGGCCGAGTGTGACCTTCACGGCGTCGGCCAGAAGGTTCACGCCGCGGAGGATCGCCTGCCGCGACTCTTCTCCGTGAACGATGTGTTTTGCCATAACTTATATCTCCTGATTAATTCTTCGCAGGATTTCCCTGCTGAAATGTGCTGGAGAGCTTTTGGCCGTTGGCCATTGGCCCTTAGCCAAACCTCTTGCCATCCTGAAGCCGCGTTTTTTGCGGCAAGGACCTGTGTACTACTTCTTCGATCCGGCCAATTTTGCTGCGGGCGCGCCGGTGATGACACCCAGCACTTCTTCTTCCCGCATGATGATGAAGTCTTCCCCATCCAGCTTGATTTCCGTGCCGGAATACTTGCCGAAGAGAATGCGGTCGCCTTCCTTCACATCGAGGGGGCGCACCTTGCCGTCCTCGCTGATCTTGCCTTTGCCGGCGGAGACAACCTCTCCCTCCTGGGGCTTCTCTTTTGCTGTATCGGGCAGAATGATGCCGCCACGGGTGGTTTCCGCTTCTTCGACGCGACGCACCAGAATACGGTCATGCAGTGGGGTAAATTTCGTAGCCATGCTGCAATACTCCTTTCGATCAAATTCTTAAGTAGGTTGTGGTTTTTGAATGCGACGAAACAGAAATTTGAATCGTCCGCTTGTTAGCACTCATTCCCAACGAGTGCTAATTGTAAGGAGGGCCATCCAACGTTGTCAAGCGCAACACTTCCCGTAAAAGAAATAAGCATTTTATTTTCAATATCTTGAAAGAGGTTTAGAGAACGGATACGCAATTTGGGGGCGGAAATCGCAAAGTGCGCATCCTACCAGCAGGCGAAAATGGGCGTGGATGACAAGCGCAGTGCGGATGCTTACAATGACCTCCCGGGGAGTTGCCATGAAGAGATTTTCATATCTTGCAGGAATCTTTCTTTTGCTGACCGCAGCGGCTTGGGCGCAAGACGAGTTGTCGCTGGTGACCTTCACTGTTTTGAAAGACCACAACGGCAAACCGCTGCGCAACGCCGCGGTGGTACTGCATCCGGTGGATGAAAAGGGCAAGCAGGAGCGCGGCGGTCTGGAATTGAAGACCGATGCGGACGGCAAGACCAGCTTCGATGGTGTGCCCTATGGCAAGCTGCGCATTCAGGTGCTGGCGCCCGGCTATCAGACCTTCGGGGAAGACTACAGCATTGATAATCCGACCAAGGACATCGTGGTTCGCATGAAGCGGCCGGCCCAGCAGTACTCCATTTACGAAGACCACCCCGACCACAAGCCGCAAGACAAGAAAGAAGACGATTCCAAGCCGGACGACAAACCCAAGCAATAAGGTAAGGGGAGAGCTATGGATTACCTGCTGAAGACGGAGCCAACGGTTTACTCCTTTGCCAATCTGCAAAAGGACAAGACCACGGTTTGGGACGGAGTGAGCAACCCGGTGGCGGTCAAGCATTTGCGCGAAATGAAGGCGGGGGAGCGGCTGGTGATCTACCACACGGGAGACGAAAAGAGCGCAGCGGGAACGGCCAGCGTAGTTTCCGTGGACGCAGCCGACGCCAAGAACCCGCAGGTGAAAATCAAAGCCGGCAAAGCGCTGGGCACGCCCGTGTCCCTGGCAGAGATCAAAGCGCACAAACTGTTCGCCGATTCTCCCCTGGTGCGGCAAGGCCGGTTGAGCGTGGTGCCGCTGACCGCCGCACAATTCAAGTTCCTGACCGGAGAATGAAAAGTCCCCGCACTCGCTTGCCGAGCACGGGGACTCTCTGGTATTTGGCCTTTCCTTATTTATTCTCGCTGACTTTAGCCTGATGGTTGGCGCTCTGCACCGCCGCCATGAAGGGTGCGGCCACGGCCGGGGTCGCCACATCTCCGGTCAGAATCTTGCGGAACGGGACATCCTTGCCATAGATGGCGATGGTGGAGTCGGAGTCCTGTTGAATGACCGCGCCTTCCAGGGTCAGGCCGGCAAAGACACCCTTGGAACGGGAATAGGTCAGGAGTTCGGAATTCATCTTCCAGTCGGTGCCGGCAGAGGCGTGGCGACCCACCGGCCCGGCGGCCGCCGAACCTTCTCCGCTCAGCTGAAATTTACTGGAAAGCAGATGCTCCAGGCCGGCGTCATTCATCACCAGCATGACCAGATCGACGCCCTCGACGCCGATTTGCAGCCCCCAGCTGCCGCCGCCCACGGAAACAAACGCAGGCGCACTCCAACCGGTGGCAGTGCGGCAGGAGGCCACGCCACGGCCATGTTTGCCGCCGAAGATGAATCCGCCCTTCACCAGGTTGGGGACCACCATGATGCATTTGGCGCCATCCAGGACTTCTTCGGGGATGCCTTTATCGGGTGCGTCCATGATTTGCTTGAGCACGGTACCGGCATCACGCAGACGGTCGGTGGAATCTTCTTTGGCGGAACCCGCCCAGGCGAAGCTGCTCAACATCGCCAGCAAAGGACAGAGGATCAGGACCAGGGACCTTTTCATTGGTGCCTCCTAAAATGTTTTACGACGCAGCAAGGCAGACTGCGGACGCATCGGTCGCGATGTGCCCCTGCTGAAAGCCATCGTTGCCCCTTTGATAGGCAGGACGGGGTAAATGTTGTGAAAAAAGCGCCAGGGACGAACGGCTGCGGCTGTTTTCAAGCTGGCCACCGCCGCACTTTCCCCGGCTTGCGTGGCGGGGATTGTGCATTACACTGAATGGCTTGAGCTCTTCGACCCCATGGCAACCCTGGCTGGAGGAACTGCGCGCGGGCGATGTTCGCGCGCTGGCCCGCGCCATCAGCGTGGTGGAGAACCACGCTCCGGGATGGCAAGAGCTATTGAAGGGCCTCTTCCCTCACACCGGCCGGGCCCGCATCCTGGGGCTGACCGGCGCCCCGGGCGCGGGCAAGAGTACGCTGGTGGACCAGCTGGCACGGCACTATCGCAAGGCCGGACGCAGCCTGGGCATCATTGCGGTGGACCCGAGTAGTCCCTACACCGGAGGGGCGATCCTGGGTGACCGCATTCGCATGCAAGAGCACTTCGCCGACGCGGGGATTTACATCCGCAGCATGGCGACACGCGGGTCGCTGGGCGGGCTGGCGCAGACCACCTCCGATGTGGCCGCGGTGTTGGACGCATCGGGCCGCGATATGGTGCTGATCGAAACCGTGGGGGTGGGCCAGGACGAGGTCGACATCGTGCGCCTGGCGGAGACGACCATTGTCATTCTGGTGCCCGGCATGGGCGACGATGTGCAATCGATCAAGGCCGGCATTATGGAAATCGCCGATATCTTCGTCATCAATAAGAGCGACCACGAAGGCGCAGAGCGAGTGGAGCGCGAGATTCGCAGCATGCAATCCCTGGCGCCGCGCAGCGACGGATGGACGCCGCCGGTGGTGAAGACCATCGCGAGCCAGGGAGCGGGAATCGCCGAGCTGGCGGGAGCCGTGGAGCAGTATGAGGAATATTTGCGGCGGGAGGACCGGTTGCTGCAGCGGAAGAGCCAGAACTGGCGGCTGCGTTTGCTGGAAATGCTGCGCGACACGGTCATGGAGAGGGTGCAGCGACAGCTGTCCGAAAGCGAGTTGGCCCGCTATGCGGAGGAGATCGCGCAGCACCGGCGTGATCCCTATTCTCTGGTGGAAGAGCTGACCGGCAGGGCGGCGCATACTTAATCCCGGCGCGTGGAGCAAGAACTATGTTCACCATTGATCACTTGGGCATTGCAGTGAAGTCGCTGGCCAGCGCGAAAGCCATTTACGAGAAGCTCGGCCTGAGCGTTTCCCCGGAAGAGACGGTGGAAGCCGAGAAGGTGCGGCTGGTCATGGTGCCGGTAGGAGAAAGCCGTCTCGAGCTTTTGGAACCGACCTGCGAGGATTCCGTGATTGCGCGCTTTCTCGCCAAGCGGGGCGAGGGCTTGCACCATGTGTGCCTGCGCGTCCCGGATTTACCCGCGGCCGTTGCCCGACTGAAACAGGACGGAGTGCGTCTGGTCGCGGAAGAAATTAAAATCGGAGCGGGGGGACATCGTTACGTATTCGTCCACCCGGCCAGCACGGGAGGGGTCCTGCTGGAGCTAGTCGACTCCGCCCATTAAAACCATGCTACTTCTGGCCGTAGATACCTCGGGAAAATTCGGCAGCATCGCCCTCGCCCGGTGCGGGCCGCAAGACAATGCCTGCGCGGTCCTTGATGTGGTCGCCCTGGAGGGTGGCACGTTTTCCGCGCAACTGGTGCCGCAGATTGCCGCCCTGCTGGCCGGTCAGGGGCTGACCAAAGTGGACCTCGAGGGCTTCGCCGTAGTTTCCGGACCGGGCTCGTTCACCGGCCTGCGAGTGGGGCTCTCCGCCATCAAGGCGCTGGGAGAAATTCTCAGCCAGCCGATCGCGCCGGTATCCCTGCTGGAAGCCGTAGCCATTACTGCCACCACTTCGGGGAAAATTCTGGCGGCGCTGGATGCCGGGCGCAACGAAGTCTATGCGGCGCCTTACGAGGGCGGTGCACCGCAAGGTGCAGAGAGACTGTTGTCGCGGGAGGAATTTCTTACTGTGGCCAGTGGGCATACCATCATCACGCCGGACTCGTCGCTTCTCAGCACGGCGCAATCTGCCGGGCTTGCCGTGCAGGCAATCGAGCGGCCGCGCAGTGACGTCATCGCGCGCCTGGGCTGGCAGAAAATCCAGCACGGCGAGATCGTCTCCCCCGAAGCGCTGGAAGCCAATTACATCCGCCGCTCCGATGCCGAGATCTTTTCCCAGCCCCGGACGTAATGCAGGAGCCTACGCTTTGCCGATCCGTCCCGCCACTGCCGCTGATATTCCTGCCTTGAGGCAGCTGGCCGAACCATCGCCGAATGCGGCGCATTGGTCGGAAGCGCAGTATCAGGCCATGTTCGCCGGCGGGCAGCGCGTTTTCCTGGTGCTCGAGGAAACTTCCCTGCTGGGCTTTGCCGTCGCCAACGCCTGCAGCAAAACAGAGTGGGAGGTGGAGAACATGGTGGTCACGGCGCAGGCGCGCAGACAAGGGCACGGCTCCCGCCTGCTGCAGGCGCTGTTGCAAGCAGCCGGGGCTCAGGGCGCGAGGTCGGTATTCCTGGAGGTACGCGAATCCAACCAAGCCGCACGCCGGTTATACGAAAAGTCCGGCTTCGTAGAAAACGGACGCCGTCCGCGTTACTACTCCTCCCCTCCTGAAGATGCCCTTTTATATGTGCTTTCCTTTGCCTGATTCGAGCCTTCCGGGCCGGCCCCGAAGCGGCATCCGGGCCGCTTCCCCGAGGGCTATCTACGAGAAATTAGGAATTGAACGCGGCCAACTCCTGTGGTAGGTTGAAGGCGAAAAATTGCGTAGGGAGGTCGACTGGATGTTAACTCCGCGAGACCAACTCCTAGCCAGCCACGAGGAATTCCGCAAGCTGGCTACGGAGCACACACAGTACGCAGAACGCCTCGATTCACTCACCCAAAAACGCTATCTCACCGACGACGAAAAGCTGGAGGAAGTGCGGCTGAAGAAGCTGAAACTGCGGCTCAAGGACCAAATGGAATCCATAGAGCGCGAGTTTCGCATTCAGATCCAACACCATCAGGTGGCCTAAGACTCGGCAGCTTTTGCCGCGGCGTGGACCGCTGCATGGCAAGTGTGACTGGAGAAGGAAAACAGCCGGCGAGCGCGAGCTTGGCCGGCTGTTTGTGTCTAGACCGCGGCGCGGGAAGCCGTTTGCGCCCGCGGGAAAAAGACCTGAAAGCGCGCCCCAATGCCCAGCCTGCTATGGACCCGCACAAAGCCGCCGGCGTCGCGCACGATGCCGTGCAGCGTAGACAGACCCAGACCGGTGCCGGATCCGGCGGGTTTGGAGGAAACAAAAGGTTCGAACAAGTGGGCCATGATCTCGGGGCGAACGCCACCCCCGGTGTCCCCCACTTCCAAGACTGCATACTCACCGGGCAGGACTTCAAACCAGGGAGAAACCCCGCGGTCTTCCTGCTGGTGCCCCCAGGTGCGCAAAGTGAGGGTGCCGCCCTCAGGCATGGCATCGCAGGCATTGGCCGCCAAATCCAACAGCACCTGATGGAACTGCGCCAGGTCCATGCGCACCGGGCAAGTTCCGGGATCGAGGCTCTCCTCGATGCGGATCTTGCGGCCCGCCATCCACTGCACCATGAGGCGGGCATCGCTCACCACGTCCTTCAAATGCAGCACGGTGATTTGATTGGTGCTGTTACGGCTCAAGCGCAACAGTTGCCGGGTCAGGGCGCCGGCCTTCTCGCTGGCGAGCACAATCTGGGCAATGCTTTCGGAAATTTCCTCAGGGGTCAGCATGGATTCCCGCAGCATGTGCGCGTGACCGCTCACCACGGTCAGCAGATTATTGAAGTCATGGGCGGCGCCGCCGGCCAAACGCCCCAGACTCTGCATGCGGTGGGCATGCGCCAGACGTTGTTCCAACTGCTTGTGGTCTTTCCAGGCTATGGCCATGCCGGCCCGGGAAAGCTCAACGGGATCCGATTTGGCGGAGGCGTCTTTCCAGTCGAAGGAAGGCGGTGGTATCTGCGGTTGCTCAGCGGGAACCAGAGGCTGGCGCTTCGAAGTCGGCAAATCATCCCCCTCATGTGCGGCAAACGATCGCCGTACTTCCATATGGGCTACTGCCATTGAGACTAGAAGCTTTCTTCATGGATGGATCTGGTGTGTCATGCCATTTACGAAACCCGAACATTGCCAACATTTGCGGACAAGCACACAATGCAAATGGCGCTGGCCGGATCGTCCGAAACCCGGACAGCATGCGGGTATTTCGCTTTCGCGTGATAAGCCATAGATTCTTTAGGCCTCTGCTCTATAATTCAGTTGTCTTCCAAACTCCCCATGGTCGCTGACGGATACAAATACGCACTGCCTCTCCTTGTGGCGGCAGCCCTGCTGGGATGGCTGGCCGGGTTGCCCTGGATATTGCCTCCTTTGATTCTGGCCGCATTCTTCCTGTGGTTTTTCCGCGATCCCGAACGCCGCATTCCCGAAGGCGAAGCCACGGTGGTATCGCCCGCGGATGGCAAGGTGACCGATGTTTCCACCATTCCCATCGGCGGACGGCCGCACACACGCATCAGCATTTTTCTGAGCGTCTTTGATGTGCATGTCAATCGTTCCCCTATCGCCGGCGTAGTGCGTGACGTGCGCTATCAACGAGGGAAATTTCTCAACGCCATGAATCGGGTCTCCGCCGAACAGAATGAGCAGAACATCGTCACCGTGGAAGGACAAGGACAGACGGTGGTATTCAAGCAGATTGCCGGCCTGCTGGCGCGACGGATCGTATTTGACCGCAAGGTCGGCGACACGGTGGCGCGGGGCGAGCGCATCGGCCTGATCAAGTTCGGCTCGCGGGTGGACGTGGTGCTGGACGCCTCGGCCCAGGTGCAAATCAAAGTGGGCGACCGGGTACGCGGAGGGGCAAGCGTGCTGGCCCTGCTTGCGGCCAGCGGCGCTCAGGCGGCGGCCGGACCGGCGCCAACCCGCCAGGGAGCGAGCTGATGGGCCAGAACTTTTTTGTTCCGCAACGGCGCAGCGCGGACCGGCCCGACCGGCGCATGCGCAAAGGCATGTACATTGTGCCGTCGCTGTTCACCACGGCCAACATCGCGGCCGGATATTACGCCATCCTGCAAGTCACGCACGGCTCTTTGGCCGAACCCTGGCACTTTGATTTTGCCGCCAAAGCCATTGGCTATGCTGTTCTATTTGACGGCCTGGACGGACGCATCGCGCGCATGACCAACACCAGCAGCGATTTTGGCCGCGAGCTGGATTCTCTGGCCGACGTGATCACCTTTGGCGTGGCTCCGGCGCTGCTGGCCTGGATGTGGGGCTTCCGCAGTCTGGCCGGGATGGCGGAAGGGCTGGCTCCCGACCTGTTGGCGCGGGTGATCCAGTTTGGCGCTATCGCCAGCTTTCTTTTTCTGGTGGCGGGGGCCAGCCGGCTGGCGCGCTTCAACATCAGCGTGAATCCCCAGCCTTCGAACCCGGGACGTCCGGGGAAAAAGTATTTTGTGGGCATGCCGATTCCGGCGGGAGCCGGGGTGGTGGCGGCTACGGTGCATTTATGGTCGGGGGACCCGATTTCCTCCTGGCGGATGGCGGCCACGTGGGTGCTGCTGCTGGCGGCGGTGGCCTACCTGATGGTGAGCAGCTGGCGCTTCTACAGCTTTAAGGACGTGGATTTTCTGACTCGCCAGCCCTATCGGCTGATTATTCTGATTGCCGTGCTGTTTGCCCTGATCTGGTACTTTTCCCGGCCGGTTCTGTTCACCATTGCCATGCTCTACATGTTCTCGGGGGTTTTCTGGCGGCTACAATGGCTGGTGCGCCGGAAATCTGATCCTCCGCCCAAGTACAATGAGGCTTCCCAAACCTCATGACCTCTAATTACAAACCGGCCGCCGCACCTTCCACCGATCTGCGGCGGGGAGAACTGTATCGGGTGGCCATTGTGGGCGCGTCCAGCCTGAAGGGCAAAGAACTGGCGGACGTACTCAATGAACGCAACTTCCCTTCTTCCGACGTCCGCTTGCTGGATGATGACGAAGCCATTGGCCAGCTGGAAGCGATGAAGGACGAAATCACCTTTATCCAGAGCCTGCGCAACGAGCAATTTGAACAGATTGACTTCACCTTTTTTGCCTCCGACGTGCAGAGCACGCGGGAGAGCTGGAAGGTGGCGCAGAACGCGGGCAGCACCATCATCGACCTCTCCTACGGGCTGGAGGAGGAAGCGGGCGCGATGGTCCGTTCGCCGTGGCTGGAGCGGCAGCTGGGGCAGACGGTTGCCCTCGATCTGCAGCCCGGGCCCTGTGTGGTGGCCCATCCCATGGCGGTGGCGTTGGCCCTGGTGCTGTTGCGGGCCAAGAACGTGGGCGCCATCGACCACGCCGTGGCCACGGTGTTTGAGCCGGCATCGGAACACGCGCAAAAAGGCATGGATGAACTGCACGAGCAGACCGTGAACCTGCTTTCCTTCCAGCAGCTGCCCAAGAAGATTTTTGATGTGCAGGTCGCGTTCAACATGGTGCAGCGCTATGGCGAACAGTCCTCGCCCACGCTGGCCAGCGTGGAAGGACGAGTGCTCAAGCACTATCGCAAGATCGCCGGACCGGACGCTCCCCTGCCCTCCCTTTTGCTATTGCAAGCGCCCATTTTCCACGGCTACGCCTTTGCTCTGCATGTGGCGTTTTCCTCCGCCGTTGACATGGAGGGTCTGCACAGCGCGCTGGCGGGCGATCACATCAGCATCACGCGCCTGGCAGAAGAGGCCCCCAGCAACGTCAACGCCGCCGGACAGGACGGTATTTCGCTTTCCGTGCTGCCCGAAGAAGACCGTCCGGGAAGCGTGTGGATCTGGGGCGCGCTGGACAATCTGCGCGTGGCCGCCGCCAGCGCCGTGGAGTGCGCCGAGACCATGGCCGCCACCCGTCCGCGGGGGCAGATTCAATGAGGTGCCGGGCCCTGGCACTGCTCGCGCTGATGCTTTTGGGCAGCGTGGGCTGCGGCTATCACACGGCCGGGCATGCGGTGACCCTGCCCACCAACATCCACACCCTGGCCATTCCCTCATTCACCAATCAGACCCAGACTTTCAAGATCGAGCAGATGCTGACCGCGGCGGTCGTCCGCGAGATGGTCACGCGCACGCACTACCAGGTCCTGCATGAGGCCGACGCCAACGCGGATGCTACCTTACGAGGCACCGTGCTCTCGACTTACACCGCACCCCTGACCTATGATTCGCAGACCGGGCGTGCGTCGACCGTGCTGGTGACCGTGAGCATGAAAGTTTCCCTCACCGACAAACAGGGCAAGGTCTTGTATCAGAACCCGTCATATCTGTTCCGCGAGCAGTACCAGGTCTCGCAGGAGCCTTCCAGTTTTTTTGAGGAAGATTCGCCGGCCCTGGAACGTCTGTCGCGCGAGTTCGCCCGTACCCTGGTGTCCAACATTCTGGAGGGCTTCTGATGCGGGCCTTCGCCCAGGCCGACCGCTTTGTCTCGGAAGTGGTCAGCGGCAAGCTGCGCCCGGCCTACGTGTTTGTAGGCGATGAAGTGTTTTTCCGCCGCCGCTGCCGGGAAGCCATCCTGGAGCATCTGGTCCCGCCCGATCTGCGCGACTTCAGCCTGTTTGAGTTCGAACTGGGAGAAACCGACCTGGCCGAAGTGCTGGACCGCGCCCGCACGCCCTCTCTCATGGCGCCGTTTCAGGTCTTCTTCGTGCGCGGGGTCAAGACCCTGTTCGGCCGTGGTTCCAACGAAGAGAAGCTGGCGGCCATCGAGGAGTACTGCAAAGATCCCAATCCCAACGCGACGATTATTTTCGTGGCCGACCACATCAGCATCCCGGCCGACATTCGCCGCATGGACATGCAGGATAAAGAACGCTACGAGCGCATCCGCGAAGCCATGGGGCCGTATTGCGCGATTGTGGAACTAGCGCGGGTGGATGAGAGCGAAGCGGTGCGCTGGATCGGCGAATATGGCGTCACCCGCGACATCAAAATTGAGCCCGACGCGGCCCGGGAACTGGTCGATGCGCTGGGCGGCGACATGATGATGGTCTCGAACGAATTGGAGAAATTGATTCTCTACGTCGGCGAGAAAAAGCGTATCACCCTGGGCGACGTGGAAACCATGGTGCTGGCAGCCAAGCAACGCTCGCTCTATGAGCTGACCGACGCCATTTCCGGGAAGCAGCGGGTACGGGCGCTGGAGATCCTGGACGCCATCCTCTCCACCGGCGACGGCGAGGAAGCCGCCATCGGGCACCTCTACATGCTGGCCAAGACCTTTCGCCAGATGCTGGTGATCGTGGAACGGAATGTGCGCGACCAACGCATGCTGTGGGCGGCGTTGTGGCAGGGCTTCCGGGTGCCGCCCTTTGCCGCCGACGACATCATCAAGCAAGCCCGGCGCTACAAATCAAAGCGCGAACTCACGCGGGCCATCCGCCTGGTCGCCAAGACCGACCTGGCCCTGCGCTCCAATCCTCCCAGCAAGCGGCTGGTGCTGGAGAAGCTGGTGCTCGACCTGACCGCGGAGCCCAAGCCCGAGGTCACCTGGATGCAGGAAGAACTGCCGGTATAAGGCCCTGAATGGCTAAGCCTGGCCAAAAAAGACCTCATTGAATACTGAGCCATAAAAGCAAAAGGCAGGCCGGAGCCTGCCTTGGCGAAAAAATCCTGGAATGCTACTTTACGGCCTTAACGCGGGCGCTGAGGCGGGACTTGTAGCGCGCGGCCGTGTTCTTGTGCAGCACACCCTTCTGGATGGCTTTGTCGAGGGCGGAAACCGTGGAGCGGTAGACCTTCTCGGCCGCAGCCTTGTCTCCCTTGGCCAGCGATTCGCGCAGTTCGCGCAAAGAGCCGCGCAGGCGCGAGGTGTTGGCCCGGTTGCGGGCGGTCCGTTTTTCAGTCTGTCGCGCGCGCTTCAGCGCAGAAAAATGATTTGCCATGTGTACGCGTTACCTTCGTTTTCTCTGATGATGTTTCCGGTGGGTACCGAATACGTTATTTTACGAGAATAACTCTCGATTGGTCAAACAGTTATGACGGACGCCCTGGAGCGCCTGAAAATCCTGATCAACTCCTCCACTCCCATCGTGGTCATGGAGACGGTGGAGGAGGTGCGCGCCGTGCGCATGGTGCGCCTAGCCTGCTCCGCGCTGCAGCTGGCCACATTTGAGTGGAGCATCGCCGGCGGCCTGACCCGCAGCGGCTTGAGCAGCTCTCCGGCCGTAGAAACCGCCATGCCTCCCGGAGGTTATAACAGCGCAAGTTCCAACCAGGATACGCAAGCGGTCTATAACAGCCGCGAGCCCGCCCAGATGCTCAGCAATCTGGAGGCGATTTCGGTCGAAGCGGCCTTCATTCTCAAGGACTTGCATCGGCACATGGAGGACCCGGTGGTGGTGAGGCGGCTGCGCGACGTAGGCCAGAAGTTCGCCGCCAATCGCCGCACCGTCATTCTGACCGCTCCCAAGATTGAGATTCCGCCGGAACTGCGCAGCCTGGTGGACTTTCTGGAGCTTCCCCTTCCCGACCGCAAGCGGCTACGGCAGATCATCGACGAGTCTTTGGTAAAGATCAGCCGCACCCTCACTTTGCAGCGCCGGCTGGATGCCGCCGGCATGGACGCTATGGCGGAGAACCTGCGCGGCCTGACCGAAGAAGAAGCCGAGCGGGCCGTCTCGCAGGCGCTGGTCACCCGCTATGCGCTCTGCCCCGAGACGGTCACCGACGTCCTGGAGGCCAAGAAAGACGCCTTGCGGCGCTCGGAGATGCTGGAATTCGTCGACGTCACCGAAAACATGGCCGGGATCGGTGGTTTGGACAATCTGAAGCGATGGCTGGGGCAACGCCGAGGGTCGTGGGAGGATTCCGCGCGGCAGTTTGGCCTAGAGCCACCCAAAGGCGTAATTATTCTCGGGGTGCAGGGCTGCGGAAAGTCTCTGTGTGCGCGGGCGGTGGCCGGGGAATGGAAACTGCCACTGGTGAAATTCGATACTGCGGCCATCTTCGACAAGTACATTGGCGAGACGGAAAAGCGGATCCAAAAAGTCTTTCGCGTGGCCGAGGGGCTGGCGCCCTGTGTGTTGTGGATTGACGAGCTGGAAAAAGTCTTTGCCGGCAGCGGGCCGGATTCCGCATCGGTCGATGCCGGGGTCTCCTCGCGCCTGCTGGCCGCGTTTCTCTCCTGGATGCAGGACCGCAAGGCGGCGGTTTTCGTCGCGGCCACGTGCAACAACGTGACCGCGTTGCCGCCGGAGCTGATCCGCAAAGGACGCTTCGATGAACTATTTTTTGTGGACCTGCCGGAACAGGAGGAGCGCAAGCAGATTTTTGCCATCCAGCTGGCCAAGCGGAAACGGAACCCGGCGGAATTTGATCTGGAGAGCGCGGCGGCGGCGGCGCGAGGGTTTTCCGGGGCGGAAATCGATGCGGTGGTGCAAACCGCGCTCTACTCGGCCTTCTCCAGCAAGCATCCGCTGAGCACGCAAACCCTGCTCGACGCCGTGGCCCAGACCGTACCGCTTTCGACTACGCGCGCGGAAGAAGTCCAAACCCTGCGGCGATGGGCGCGGGAACGGGCGGTACCCGCTTCCTCGGTGAAAGCGGGAAGCTGAACGGTCATTCGATGGGCTCGACCAGAACGGCATCGGGCTCATCGCGCCCGGGCCGCTGCACTACCACAATCGCCACCAACACCAGGACAATACCCAAAGTCTGCAGCGGACGCAGCACCTCGCCCAGAGTCAGGGCGGCGACCACGATGGAAAATACCGGCTCCAGGCAACTGACAATGACCGCACGCGTGGGCTCCAGATACTTCAGTCCGGCAAAGTAAAACGAATAGGGCCCGAGCATGGAAACCACGGCAAAGATCACCATGAAGATCCACTGCTGGCGAGAATGGTGCGCGGCGATAATCTTTGCCGGTGGATTGACTACCAGCCAAAACAGCGCTGCCCCCAGGGTGGCGTACACCAGGACGATCCAGTGGTCGCGGCGGGTCACAATGGCATGGGTGCCAATGCTGTAGTAAGAAAACGACAGCGCCGCAAACAGACCGGCCGCCACCCCCAGCCGGTCGAGGCGAATGCCCACCCCGCCGACGATGCCAATCACCAGTGCGATCCCAGCCAGGGCCAAAGTAACAGCGGCCACACGCCGCGCCGTCGCCTTTTGTGAACCGCGCAGCACCATGTACAACAGCACCCAGACCGGGGCGGTGTATTGCAAGACGATGGCGGTCGCGACATTGGTCCGCTGAATGGCCAGGTAGTAGCTGAAGTTGGAGGCCGCGACGCCAAAGACGCCCAGCAGAAAAGTGCGCCCAATATCCGCCCACGGCAGCCGCAATTGTTTGCCGCGCAGCCCTAACATCACGGGCAGCAGAATCAGAAACGAAAAGGTGGCGCGGGTCTGGGAAAGGATGAGGGGATCAATCGGCCGCAGGGACTCGCCCCCGGGCAAAAGGCGGCCGGTAAACGCGGCGCGGCCCATGGCCGCCGAAAGCGCCCACAAGAAAGTGGCCAGCGCGATGTACAAATAACCGCGCCAGGAAGCTGGTTTGCTGTCAGGAGTTGTCACGATTCCAGGGTCACCGCAAGCGCCTTTGAGTCTACAGGATTTGTCGCGCTTGCTGGGGAGCGGGTACCCGGTCCCCCTGGCTGGCGGGCTGCGAGATGACCAGAAACTGCACCGGGGCCGGAGACTCGTTCCATATCTGATGGGGCACACCCGCCGGGATATGGATGCCTTCGCCCGCCGGCAAGGGAAAAGTCTCTCCATTGACCTCCATCCTGGCTTCCCCGGCAAGGACGTAGAAGAATTGCTGGGCGGCGCGGTGGAAGTGCCGGACCTCTGCCGTTCCCGGCGGCATCTGCTCCTGAATCACGCTAAGCTGCGGGTCTTGCAGCAGACGCCAGCCGTCGCATCCCTGCCCCCACAGGTAATGCTCCGCCGTGGCGCGATTGACGGGAGAAGGCATGTTTATCCGGCGTACTCGATGGCGTAGGTAATCTGGGCAGTCTTATGCAGCATGGCGGCGACCGAACAGTATTTTTCCTCGGAAAGGCGCACGGCATCCTCCACCGCCTTTTTCGAGACTGGGCCACCGACCCGGTACACGAGATGAATCTTGGTATAAACCGTGGGCGGATCCGCCGCGCGCTCCGCCTCCGCGCGCACTTCCACGCTGGTAAAGGGCTCGCGTTTTTTGCGCAGAATACTCACTACGTCATAGCCGGTGCAGCCACAGAGGCCGATCAGCACCAGCTCCATCGGGCTATTGGCGGTGTGTTTGTCGCCATCCATGGCGATGGCATGCTGGCTGGAAGAGTGGGCGAGGAAACGCTGGCCATCCACCCAAATGGCCTTGGCTTCGGTCACGATGCTACCTCCGGTTGTCCGTACTGGGTTCAGGATGAATCAGCACCCGGAACAGCTCCGGGGCGGCTTGTTTGAAACGGATCTCGAGTTCCGTCTGCACATCGTGCACGCGAGTGAGGGGCAAACCGTCGGGCATGGTGCAGTGGCAGGAAACATAGAGCCTGCCGCTGACCCGCTTGAATTGCACATCATGCATGTCGAGGACTTCGGGAAACTCGGCGGCCACGGCCTTCAGGCGCTGCTGCAAAGCCGCGTCCTGCACCACTTCATCCCCAGTCTCGATGGTCGCGGGCTCGCTCTCGATGTGAGTAAGGATGGAAGCGATTTCCGGGACCTCGTGCTGCATCTCGGCTTCCAGGGCGCACACCCGGTCGTGGGCGTCCTTCAGGCTAAGGGTTTCGTCCAGTTCCAGGTGCTGCTCGACGTGCAGCTTGCCGTGCAGGTCCTGCACGCTGACGTCGTGGACATTCAAATTGTGCAGGGTGGCCACGGCGCGAATGCGGTCAAAAATGTTCTCCTGAAAGGACGCGCGCGGCACGGGACGCACTACGACATCAGCGTCAGGCAATACGTTTTGCACGGCAGCAGTCACCGCCTCGGCAACTTTTTCCGAGCGTTGAAAGGTCACATTGCGGGCCAATCCGACGGAGAGATCGGCGAAGTAGCGGTTGCCGGCGCGGCGGATGCGCACCCGGTCAACCTCCAGCAATCCGTCCACATTACTCAGAGCGTCGATGATCTGGCCACGCGCGCCACTGGGGGCGGCATCGAGCAAGGCATCAATGGTGCGGCGGGCCAAGCGCCAGCTCACGTAGACGACGATTCCCGCCACTACCAGGGCGGCCACGGGGTCGGCGTCGCGCAGCCAGACAATTTCCAGCTTCCGGCCGGCAAGCACCAGTAACAAACCCAGAATGACCACGGCGCTCGACCAGATGTCGGTGGAGAAGTGCAGGGCGTCGGCCTCCAGCGCCTGGCTGTTGTATTTGGCGGCAATGCGGCCCAGCGCCCGCGACCGCCAATAATCCACCCCGATGGAAAAAAGCATCACCAAAAACGCAGCCAGGGTGGGCTCAATTTCCACGCGGTGGAAAAACATGCGGCGGACCGCTTCATAGATGATCCAGATGCAGGTCAGCAACAGCAGGCCGGTCTCCAGGAAAGCCGAGAAGTTTTCTACCTTGCCGTGGCCATACTGGTGGTCGGCGTCGGCGGGCTTGTCCGACACCCTTACGGAAAATAGGGTGATGATAGCGGCCACCAGATCGAGGCCGGAATGGGCCGCTTCCGAGAGAATTCCCAGGCTCCCCGTCATTACCCCCACCACCACTTTCATGATGGTAATGGCGATGGCGGCGAACACGGAATTGCGCGCGACGTGGCGCTTCTCCGCGCGCATCGCTTCCAGACCGTAATCAACCGTTGCCTGGGACATGACGGATCATTATCGCTGGCAGGGGGAATTTCCGCCAATATCGGCGAGAGCAACGAGGCCGCGCTCGTTCCCTGGCCACCCCTGCGCCGCGCCGGTAAACGGCGGTTTACGCGGGAGAGCGACGACCCAAAATTGCCGCTGCGTGTGACTATCGGCACCAGGGGGATTGGCCGCGGCTATGCTACGATTTGGACTTGCGCGGACATTATGTCGGGAGGCGGAGATTTATGCTGCGTCAAAGTGTGTTTTGTCTGATTTTGGGAACGATGGCCTGGGGGCAAAGCGCCGCTCCTGCGCCCGGCGCAGCTCCCAAGCCGCCAGGGGTACAGACCTTGCAGCCGCGTTCCAATGCGGAACCGCGCGAAGTGGCGCCCGATGCCCCGGTCATCACCCTGCAGGGAGTGTGCGACAAGGCCACGATCAAGTCGCAAGCCGACTGCAAGACGGTAGTCAGCAAAGCCGACTTTGAAAAACTTACCAATGCCCTCGATCCCGGAATGGCTCCCGCAGTGAAGCGCCGGTTCGCCATGCAGTATGCCCGGGCTTTGACCCTGGCGGTCCGCGCCCATGAAATGGGTCTCGACCAGGGCCCGAAATATGAAGAGCTCATGCTGCTGGTACGCACCCAGGCCCTGGCCCAATTGACCACCAAGGCCCTGCAGGATAAGGCGGCCCAAATCTCGGAAGCGGAGATCGCGGATTACTATCAGAAAAACCTGGCCTCCTTCCAGGAAGCTACCCTGGAACGCGTGTTCGTGCCCAAGACCAAGCAGTTTCCGGCCAGCCCGACCAAGCTCTCGGAGAGCGCCGGCAAGAAGCGCGCGGAAGAGGGCGAAGCCTCTATGAAAGTAAAGGCGGAGGCGCTGCGCACGCGCGCCGGCAAAGGGGAGAAATTCGAGGCGCTGCAGGCGGAAGCTTTCCAATACGCCGGTCTCAAGACCGCGCCGCCCGCGACCCAACTGGGCGCCATGCGACCGGCCAGTCTGCCGCCCAATCATCAGTCCGTGATGGACCTGCAGTCCGGCCAAGTTTCGCCCCTCATCGCAGACGTGACGGGATATTATTTCTACAAGCTGGAAAATAAAAAGGCGCTGCCTCTGGAGGAAGCCAAAGATGACATCCGGCGCACCCTGACCGGCCAGCGCATGCAGGAATATGCCCAGGAACTGGAGCACTCTTCCAAGGCCACGCTGGATGACAATTATTTTCCGGCGCAAGCCCCGGCCGGCGGATTGACGACTGCGCCGGGCAAAGCGGAATCAGGGCCGCTTCGTCCACCGGCGCGGGTCCCTACGGCTGAAAACAAATAATGGGTGCTGCGAAACCAACTGTTCTGGTCACGGGAGTTTCCGGCAATCTCGGACTCCGGCTGCTTCCCTTGCTCGAGGGCTATGACGTCATTGGCGTGGACTTACACCCGCCCAAGACGACCTTCCCCCTGCGCTTCGTGCGTATGGATCTGGGGGTCGAGGAGTCCTGCCGGGAACTGTTTTATCTGATCCGCGAAACGGGCACCTCTGCGGTCGTGCATCTGGCATTTGTCATCGATCCGGTGCGCAACGGCATTCTCGATCTCGACCGCATGTGGCAAATCAACGTAGCCGGCACGGCGCGGGTGATGGAAGCCATCGCGGAGACCAACCACACGGAATTCCAGGTAGAAAAATTTATCTTCCCCAGCAGCGTCTCGGTCTACGGCACCGACCTGGCGGGTCCGGCCACGGAAAGTTCTCCTCTGGCCGCGCACACCCTGCCTTACGCCATTCACAAGATGGACGCCGACAAGGTCGTGCAGGAGCGGTCTCCGGCGCTGCGGGGCTGTGGCGTATTCATGTTGCGGCCCCATATCTACGCCGGAGCCAGCGTGGAAAATTATCTACTGGGCGCCTTCCGCGGGACCCCCAACGGAAAGGGACCGAGGGCGGAACGCATGCGCCAGGCAGGCACGCGGCTGCCTTGTCTGCTGCCCTACGGCGAGCGTTACCTGAACAATCGCATCCAGTTCGTGCACGTCGACGACGTGGCGCGACTGATCACCTACATTCTTGGCCGCGAAGAACCGGAGGCGCAGCGCCTGACGGTTTTCAACGTCGCCGGTCGCGGCGAGCCCCTGACCTTCGGCCGCTGCATTGCGACCGCCCAGGCGAGGCTGAAGCGTGTGCCCGGCCTATGGCTCTTCCGCAAAGTTCTGGAGTTTTTGTGGGACCGGGAAATCTCGGCCATTCCCCCGGAAGCGGCCCCTTACATGACCAGCGAGTACATCATGAACACCGACCGCCTGCGTAAATTTCTGGGCCCGGACTACGAACAGGTCATCCGCCATACCAACGAGAGCGCCTTCGCCGACTGCTTCCAGCGCTAGATCGAGCAGTTCCCCCACCGCCCATCGCGTCCCCGTCTCGGGCTTGAGCTAGGAGCTCTTCAGTTGTTCCTGCACGGCACGATAGGCCTGATCAATGGCGGCATCGGTGTAGGCATGGGCGGCCGCGTCGGAGTTCGCGATCGAGATGTGTCCGAAGCGCTTTCTTCCTACCACGCAGGGACGCTGTTCCGGTGGCCAATCGGGATCGGAGAGCGAGTTGTATTCGTAGGCGTAGCCATGCGCCCAGCGATTGACCGTGATGGCCACAATATCGTCCGCGGCCGAAAAGCCCGAGTTCCCCAGCATGCGCTGCAACTGGTCCCGTATATTGCGTTCGAAGGTGGAGAACGGCGTGCCCATCAGTTCAAAGCGGCCCATCCGGTATTGATCGCGGCGCGGCAGGCCGGGCTTGCAGGGCGTGCGCAACATGAAGAGCACCATGGGCTCATCCGGATCGCGCGGACACTGGTAGTCGCCGACGCTGACGGGGAAATCGAGCAGGGTGAGACAGTGATAGCCGCCCGGCGAAACGATGTTGCGGACGCCTAGCTTCGCGAAGGCCTTCCAGTTGCGGATGGCCACGTGGGTGTAGATCAGAGGCTCCTTCACCCCGTAATGCAGCGCCTCCTTTTGTTTCTCGGGAAGCTCCGGGCAAAGATAAGGCACCATGCCGTTGTAACAGGCGAGAATGCAGGCCCTGGCGCTCACCGATTTCAGTTTGCCATTCTGCATGTAAGCGACTTCCACATCTTTGCCGGATTTACTAGAGACATGGCGCGCGCGCACGGCGGTGCTGTCCAGGCGAATACGGACTTTCGACTGTGGCTGGTCAAGACGGCCATAGTCGGTGGGCGCGGTGACCACATCTTCCATGCTGTGTCCTGGAATAGAGCCGGGGACCAGCGACCGCACCAGCAAGCGGGCGATGCTGGCGTTGCCGTCAGGAAAGTGGAAGATATAGGGCTCGTCATCGGACTGCGCGTCCGTGATCTCTCCGGGTTTCGCGGCCAGATTCATGCCGGAAAATCCCGCATAAGTCATGGCGCCGTAATCATCGGGATTTTCGTAACAGGCAAGCGCGGAAATGGCTTCGATACCGACCGCAAAAAGATCGTGGGTATAGCTCTGGAAGAAAGGCAGCACGCCGGGATCGGCGTTGCAGATTTTGGTGAGGAAATCGGCATAGCTGATCTTGGCCAGCCGGGCACGCTTTTCCTTTGGGGAAAGCCCGGGCAGGTAGTCGGTCTCCTCTGTGTAGAGCCGGGTGATCTCGCGCTGGATATTTTCCGGGAGCGGCGATTTGCGGAGAAACTCAACCCAAGGCGCAGTTCCCATCCCCGGGACTGTCACATCCTGGCCAAAGGTTTCCTTGTCAAAAAAACAGGCCGTGCCTAAATTGGCATAGAGCTTCTGATCGTAAGCTTTGTAAAATTTCCTGACATCGATCCCCAGCTCGACCAGCAGCCCCTTGGCAATCTCGCTGTACTCATTCGGGCTTTCGATAGCCTGCGTGCCGCCGTTCGAGAGCAGCAGGCGGCCGTCGACCTGGAACTCATTGCGGCGGGCGTGACCGCCAAAGTCGTCGTGGTTTTCGAGGACCAGAATGCGCGCCTCGGGGCCAGCCTGCTTGCGGTAAAAATAGGCGGCCGCCAGGCCGCTGATGCCGCCTCCCACTACCACCAGATCGTAAGCTTCTCCGGAATCTTCCGGCTTTCCCGCCTTTTCCCAGAACGTGCCATCCCGCAGCTGGTGGGCATAAGTAAAAGCGGCATTGGTGCTGCCGCGCAGGCCGGTAAGGGAGGGCGGATAAGAGGCCGAAGTGGCTTGCGTGCCCAGGGCCGCCAGCGGGCCGACGGAAGAGGAGGCCAGCAGCGATCCGCCGACAGCCAGACTGACGCCATTCAGAAAATCCCGGCGCGAAATCGGCCGATCCATGCCCAGTATGCGGTCCCGAGGGGTATAAGTCATGGGGCTCCAGACTACCCAGTGGTTCTCGATCATACTGAAAATGGGCCCGCTGTGCCACGGCGGCGGGAGGCGCAGCATAGCTGCGTCCTCCCCAGACCGGTGAGGCCACCCCAACCTCTCTATTCGAGGTATTCCTTCATCCGCGAGCGCAGGCCGGAGGCCCCATTCTTGCGGGCAAATTTTTCCGCCCAGGAAATCCGCCCCGTGGCCTGCATGACCACAAAGAGCGTGAGGATAGAAATCACCGTAATGGATAGCCCAGTGAAGCCTTTCCAGAAAAATGCATAAGAAAACAGCACCAGATAGATCAATTGCGAGATGCCGGCCTCCAGCAGAGCAAAGCGCAACCCGACCACCAGCCGCAGATAACTCACCAGCAGCGTCACCGAAACCAGCGAGGCGATGACCATCGCGATGTGAATGGAGATGTGATCGACCAGGTAGGCCAGCAGCAGGTGAAAGGCGAAAAACGCGGTCGCGATGAAGAAGTAATTCACCGGGTGCAGGTCGATATTGCGGATGGTGGTAATGACGAACATGAGGAAAAAGAAGAAAAACAGGGAGACGGGGGCGGAATAGCTGATCTGCGCGGCCAGCGGGCCGGGCTGCAGTTTTTCCGGCATAGTCATGCCGATATCCAGACCGGAAATCAGGTTCGAATAATTCCAGGTGATGTTCCAGCCGTCGGGAGCCAACTCTTTCGCGGTGGGAGACAAAGTGTCTTCCGCGAAATCGATGTCGCGGAAATTGGTGTGCATCACCAGGGAGAAGTTGTTGGCCTTGGCAATGCCATCGGCCAGCTTGTAGCGCCAGGAGTCGAGTCCCTGGGAGCGATAGGAGGTATGCAGGGTCAGGGTCTGGCCCGGCTCGGCCCGGGTTTGCACGCCAGCGGACTGCTCTCCCACAGTCAGAGGCGCGGTTTGCCCATTTACCAGCATGGTCAGACTGTCGTAGTTGGCCCGCTGGCCGGGCAAAGGCAGGCTCAGGTTCAATTCGGTGGGATGGTCGCTGGTGTTGGTGAACTCGTAATCGCCGGCGAAACTGACGGTGTAGGTGCTGTACCAGAGAAGGCCCTTGAGCCGAGGCTGGAGGTCGATATCGACCTTGGCGTGGGTGGAAGCAAGCGGCAGACAAAAAGTTCGCTTCACATCGGTGGTGCGGACCAGGGTCTTGCCATTTTCAATGGTCGTCGTGGTTGAGGGCTCGGTCTTGTCATAGCAAGCCGTGGGGGGCGATTGCACCTGGGGCTGTCCCCAGGTCGAGCCGACCCGGCCGGAAAGCAGCGAGTTGCTGCTCGCGGTGCGCAGGGAGAGGGTGCCGCCGAGAATCATCCAGGCGATGGTGGTGCAGATAAAGATAAAAACCAGCGCGGTAATTTTGCCGAGCAAGGAATCCTCCTGGGACGATGTGTCCGTAAATTGCAGTGCAGGAGGCGCGCCGAAAGCGCGCCAAAGAAAAATAAGGAGTTCGAACCCGGGGAAGAGATTCAGCGTGTCTGGCCGGACACGTGTGTGTATGACGATACACAAGTCGCGAGCTTGCAAAATTTCCGCGGATCAGCCAACCTGATGCACCTGTTGTTTTCGCGCACCGGCTGGTGGGACGCGGGCCGGTTTTTTGCTTAAGTCATTGGGAAAGGGCCTATGGGAACTTCGACCGTGGAAGTGAATGCCTCGCACTCGCTGGGAGAGAATTCGCTGGGTTATCCGGGATGGGGCGTGGTGCTGGCGGCATTCGTCGGCGTGATGGTGAGCTTTGCCGCCATCATGCCCTATACCTTCAGCCTGTTTCTGGAGCCGCTCTCCGGCGCCTTCGGCTGGCGGCGGGAAGCTATCTCCAGCGCCTTTGGCATCGCGGCGATCACCGTGGCCGTGGTCTCACCCGGGATCGGGACGCTGCTCGACCGCTGGGCGCCCCCCAAAATCATTGTGCCCTCCGTCGTGATCTTCGCGCTGGCCTACATGTCGCTGAGCCGGCTGGGAAGCAACATCACGCAGTTTTATCTGACGTACTTTCTCATGGGCATCGTGGGAAATGGGACGGCGCAGCTGGCCTATACGCGAGCGGTGCTCACCTGGTTTCAGCGGCGGCGCGGCCTGGCCCTGGCGCTGGTGCTGACCGGCAGCGGCACGGGTTCGATTGTGATGCCGCTGATTGTGCAGGCGGTGATCCACGCCTATGGCTGGCGCAGCGCCTACTTGGTACTGGGTTGCATAGCGCTGTTGGGCATTCCCCTGACGGCCCTGCTGGTGCGCAACCGCCCGGCGCCCACGACGCACGTTGACCATAGCTTCACGGCGGGAGTTTCGGTGGGCAAGGCGCTCCGCGGGGCCATCTTTTGGGTGATGGCGATCATTATCATGCTGGAGGCGTTTGGCTCGAATGGGCTGATCTCACACATGGCGGCCCTGCTGACCGAACGCGGCATCTCGGGCGAGAGCGCGGCGGCGGCGATTTCCGTAATGGGGGCCACCAGCATCATGGGACGGCTCACCACCGGGCTGCTGATCGACCGCTTTTTCGCGCCTTACGTGGCCGTCGTCATGCTGCTGACCGCGGGCGGCGGAGTCATGATGATGGCAACAGCCACCACCGCCATGCCCGCGCTGGTAGGCGCGGCGTTGCTGGGCTACGGCCTGGGCAGCGAGGCGGATGTAGTTCCCTATCTAATTGCGCGCTACTTTGGCCGCAAACATTTTGCCGCGCTCTATGGGCTCACCTGGACCGCGTATGCGGTGGGCGGAGCGACGGGGCCGATTGTGGTCGGTCATCTTTATGACCGGGCCGGCTCCTATCAGCCGCGCTTCATTTTCGGCCTGGCCATGACGCTGGTGGTGGGAGCGCTGTTGAGCTTCCTGCTGCCGAAGTATCCCCGAGAAGAGGGTGGCGAAACTGCGTGAGATTTTAGAACCCACACTATCTTTTTATCATTGTCATTTCGAATCCGCTTTAGCGGTGAGAAATCTGCTTTTGCCTGGAAATCCATGGCTTTCCTTAAAAAACAGATTCCTCGCCACAAACTGCGTGGCTCGGAATGACAAAACTTTAGATCCTGATTCAAACTGAGCTCCGCCCACTCTGGACCTCAGCGGCGGTAGGGATCCTTCGACTCGCTGGGATGCACGGAGAGGATCCCAGGCTTCGCTCAGGATGACCGTCTGGAGAAATCTGGAGAAATTATGCGCGGAGCTTCTGAATGGCCTGCACCAGACCGGGTATCGTGTATTCTCGCGCCTGAATGCTAACGGGCAAGCCGAACTCGCGCAGGGTGGAGGACGTCACCGGGCCGATGGAGGCGAAGTGAATTCCTTGCAGACGAGCAGGCAGGCTGGCCGCGCGCAATCCGGCCAGCGCCACAAAGTTGCGCACCGTGGATGAGCTGGTGAAGGTGATGACGTGGGGCCGGCGGGCAGAATTTTTAAGCGCCGCGCGCAAGCGGGCGCGCGAGGCGCGAGGCACCACGGTTTCATAGGCCTCCACCACATCGACCTTTGCGCCGAGCTTGCGCAGCTCGCGGGGAATTACGTCGCGGGCCACTTTGGCGCGGGCCAGCAGCACTCGCTTCCCTTTCACTCGCCGACGCAGGCTGGCGACCACCGACTCCGCAACGTACTCTTTCGGCACCACGCTGACTTTTATGCCGTGACCTTCCATGGCTTTTTTTGTGGCCGGACCGATGGCGGCCACCTGCACGCCCTGAAAATGGCTTGGGTGCAGGCGCAGTTTTTTCATGCGCTCCCAGAAAGCATCCACGCCATTCACGCTGGTCAGAATGAGCCAGTCGTATTGACGAAGCTCCTTGAGCGCGGAATCGAGGAGCTGGTACGAAGCAGGACGGCGGATTTCAATGAAAGGGATTTCCAGGACCTCCGCGCCCAGGGCCTTCAGGCTGGCGGAGAGCGCGCTGGCTTGATGGCGGGCGCGTCCAACCAGGACGCGAGCGCCGGAAAGGGGCAAGTCTGCGGTCTTTTTTCGAAACGTCATGCGGTTCCTGAAAGCGAAAGGCCCTCGGCTTAAGGCTGCTCCGGCGTTGCTATGCCTTTCCCGTAGACCTCTTCGAGGATTGCCTGGCCGCCGCGGCGCAGCAATGCCTCGCCCACCGACTCTCCCAGCGCAACCGGATCCTCGCCGTCCGCCACTTCGCGCAGGATCTTTTCTCCGTCAGGGCTGGCCACCAAGGCCTCCAGGAACACGCGGCCATCGCGCACTGCGGCGCTGGCCCCGATGGGGACCTGGCAGCCTCCGCCCAGTTTGTTCAGGAGAGCGCGTTCGCAGGCGGTCGTGGTACGTGCGGAAGGGTCGTCAAGAAATGCCAGATGCCCGCGGGTCGCCGCATCTCCCGCGCGAATCTCGATACCCAGCGCCCCCTGCCCGGCCGCCGGGCACATAACGTTACCGGGGACCACCTGCTTCACATGGGCGGTTTTGCCCAGACGGGTGAGCCCGGCCATGGCGAGGATGACGGCGTCATACTCTCCGGCTTCCAGCTTGCGCAGGCGGGTGTCAACGTTGCCGCGCAGCGGATGGACTTCGAGATCGGGGCGCAGGGCCTTAAGTTGGGCCTGACGGCGCAGACTGCTGGTGCCGACACGCGCCCCTTGCGGCAACGCCCCAATACTGTCGAAACGCAGGGAGCAGAAAGCGTCGTGCGGATTTTCCCGTTGTGGAATGGCAGCAATTTCGAAGCCGGCGGAAAGCTCCGTGGGCAGGTCCTTCAGACTATGTACCGCCAGGTCCACGCGACCGGCGGCCAGCGCCTCCTCGATTTCCTTGGTGAACATCCCCTTGGTGCCGACTTTGGCGAGGGGAACGTCAAGGATCTTGTCGCCGGTGGTGTGGATCACGGTGATTTCCGCCTCATGTCCCCGGGCGCGCAGCAAGGCGGCGATGTGGTTGGCCTGCCAGAGGGCAAGCTGCGAACCACGCGATCCGATACGCAAATGAGCCATCAGCGGCGGTCTCCAGGGTCGCCGCCCGGGTTAGAACGGCCTTTATCCTGCAAATTAAATAATCGCCGCACCAGGTCAATGACGGTGGTGGCTTCGGATTCGCGCGCCGCGCTTTTCAAGGTGCTGATCGGGGTATGCATGATCTTGTTGACGATGCCGCGGGTAAGCGCTTCCACGGCCAGTTCCTGCTCGGGGCTCAGCGGACCCAGCCGCCCACGGACCCGGTCAATCTCCGCCTGACGGATGGTTTCGAGATGGTCCTGCAGGGAAACGATGGTAGGCACCACATCGAGGGTCTGCAGGCGCGCCTGAAAGCGCTCCACCTCTGCACCCACGATCTCCTCGGCGCGGGCCGCCTCTTTCTTGCGGTCGGCCACGTGCGAGGCCACGGCCTGCTGCAAATCATCGATGTCGTAGACGAAGATGCCGTCCAGCTTGTTCATTTCCTCGTCCACGTCGCGCGGCACCGCGAGGTCGATGAAGAACATGGGCCGGTTCTTACGGCGACTGAGGAACAACTCCCCGTGCTCTCGTTTAAAAATGGCCACGGGCGCGCCGGTGGAGGTGATGACGATATCGGCGCGGTCGCAGGAGTTATAAATTTCGCTGAAGTGGAGGGCCTGGCCGCTGAATTTCTCCGCCAGGCGCACGGCGCGCTCATAGGTGCGGTTAGCCACAAAGATGGAAGCCGCGCCATTGGCCACTAGATGGCGGGCCGCCAGCTCGATCATCTTGCCCGCGCCCACCAGATAGACGTTTTTGCCTTCCAGCGAACCAAAAATCTTCTTGGCCAGTTCCACCGCCACCGAGGCCACGGAAACCGACGACGACGCCACCGCAGTCTCCGTCCGCACGCGCTTGGCGACGGCAAAAGAGCGGGTCAGAAGTTGGTCCAGGTAAGAGTGCACCGCCCCGACCGCGCGGGCCGTGGCATAGGCCTCCTTCACCTGCCCAAGAATCTGGGGTTCACCCACCACCATGGAGTCGAGGCTGGAGGCCACACGAAACAGGTGCCGCACCGCTTCCTGCTCGCGATATTCGTAGAGGTGAGGTCCGAGCTTTTCCGGGTCCAGGCGAAAATAATCGCCCAGAAAGCTATGCAAGTCCGCATGGCCGTTCTGCGTCTGGGCCAGGATCTCCACCCGATTGCAGGTGCACAGGATCAGGCCCTCTTCCACGCCCGGATGCTCGGCCAGGCGGCGCATGGCCTCGGGCAGCCGCGACTCGGGGATGGCCAGCCGCTCCCGCACTTCCACCGGCGCGGTCTTATGATTGACGCCGATCAGCTGAAAGCTCATGACTGTACAAACCTGTGGATCGCGCTGAAATAGTTTGCAATCCAAGCCACTACCGCCGCCACAAAGGCCCCTGCCGCCAGATACGCGGCGCGGCGGCCACGCCATCCCGCACTCCAGCGGGTATACAGCATCAGCAAATACACCAGCCACATCAGGACCGAAAGCAGGATCTTGGGGTCCAGCAAATCCACGCGCCCATAGGTGGATTCCGCCACAATGGTGCCGGCAATCAAGCCGAAGGTCATGAATGGGAAACCGAGCAACAGCGAACGGAAGCCGATTTCATCAATGACCTGCAACGAGGGCAAACGGGAGAGCAGTCCGGAGGAATTCTTGGATTTCAGCGCCCGCTCCTGCGCCAAATAGAGGAGGCTGGCCACAAAGCTCAACACCAGCGCCGCATAGCCGGTGAAGATCAGCGCGATATGGGCGAACAGCCAGCCGGTACGCATACTGGGCGACAGCCGCAGAAAAGGCTGCTGTCCGGTGGCCGCGACAAAGGTCAACAAGAACACCAGGGGAAAGACCACAATGCCGGGCGAGGTCGTCTTGTAGATCAGATACACCACCATGAAGACGACCATGATGAGGAAGGCCAGGAGAGATTCGGCGTTGTGTACCGTGGCCAGAGTGATGTGGCCATAAATCAAGACCGCTTCGACCAGCGAGACAAACTGAAAGACCATGCCGAGGTAAGCGGCATGCAAGGCGATGCGGTTCAGCAATTCACTGGTGCGGGTCAGGGCCACCAGGGCGTACAACAACCCCACGGCATAACAGCCGAGCGCAACTCGCAACCAGAAAAGTGCCATAAGTTATAGAAAGGCCGGACCCCAGCTTCCTGCGGCTGTTGTCATTATAGTCACAGTCCGCGCCTGTAGCGATATTCAACACCAAGGCGGGCCGCTACTCCGTGGCTTGCGCCACCACGGTGTGTGACTGGCATCACAGACCTAACCTAAGAGATACCCAGAGTAGCCAACGATGCTTCGAGCTGGGCGGAATCCACCACCAGGCGCCGTCCTTCGGCCAGCAGGTTCTCGATTTCATCAAAGGCGCGGAACAGGCGCATTTTGACCGCGCCATATTTTTCCGCATCGGTCAGGTCCCGGCCATGGCCGGCGGCCCAGGCGCGTGGAACATTCTCCGGAACAAATACGCTGACGGCAAAGGTGGTCTTGCGGTCGGGAGTGACGTCAAAGATGTACTCCGCGGCGGGGGCCAGCGGTTCCCCCTCCAGCGCAGCGCGCTGCCCCACGAAATAGTACTGATACACGTATCCCTGGCTTCCGGCGTACGTTTTGAGGCGGCGGAGAGTCATGGGAGCAGCCGTTCGTCGTTGGTCATTAGCCAGGAGCTGGCTGCTAGTGGCCAGGGCAGCCAAGGCCATTCTAGCGCGTGCCGTTTCCGGGGGAAATCACCCTTCCATACTCGCTGGCGCGGGCCAGGCGGTCGAACATCTGATAGGCGGCCAGGGAGATTTTGCTGATGGCCTCCTCCCCTTCCCGCTCGTTGCGCAAATATGTGGTCATGATGCAGAGGACGTAGGGGCGCTTCTCCACAAAGATCACCCCGGAATCATTGCGCACCCCTTCGAGCGCGCCGGGTTTGTTGGCGGTGCGGAGCTCAGGCGGCAGGTCGCGGGGAATCCAGGAGTCCTTATGCGTGCTGAGCACGCGGAAGAAATCTTCGGTCATGGGCGCATTCAGCACCTTGCCGCTTTGCAGCTTCTCCAGCAGCAACATCATCTCGCGTGGGGTGGAGATGTTTTCCCTGCCCTCGCCGGCGGCCTTCAGGTCCATCATCTTGCGGCGCAGGCGGGTATGCGTCAGGCCAAGCGAGTCGAGCAGCGTGTTGACGTTATCCATGCCGACGCGGTCAATCAGCACGTTAGTGGCGCTGTTGTCGCTGACCGCCACCATCATGGTGGCAAGGTCCCGCAGGGTGATGCGGGTGACGCCGGGCGTCAGGCCACCCATGATGTCGCTGTCCGCAACCAAATCGGAGGATTGCACGGTGTAGAGATCGGTGAGTTTCAGCTTGCCCTGCTGCGCCTGGTGATACAGCTCGGCCAGGACAGCGATCTTGATGGAGCTAGCCTGGGGAAAGACTTCGTTCTCGTGCAAAAAATAAGTCTGTCCGCTGGCGAGATCTTCGATGGCCACGCCCAGCACGCCGTCGAGCGTCTGATCGACGCCGGCGATGGTGGCCTCCAACTTTTGCCACAGGATTTGTGGCTTTGCCGGGGGAGCAGACGCGTTCTGCGCAAAAGCGGTGGCAAGAAGAAGCAGACTGCACAAGAAATGCTTCAAAGGAGGCCTCGCAGGGAGCAAAGATCGCGGCCATTATACGGCAGAGACTTGAACCGCCGCAGATGTCGGTAGAATCCCTCCGGCGGCATCGCAGCTAGCGTTCTATAGAGGCTGCGCGTAACCGCTTCACCGCCGTCTCCGAGCTCACCGGCGAATAGTACACCTCTTTAAAGGAATAGGACTTGGCCTTCGCGCCCAGGATGGGCATGATCTCGATGTGCCAGTGATAATCCTCGTCGATGGTCCTCCAATAATCCGGATTCTCTGTGGTCCGGCGGGTATTGGGCGAAGTGTGCAGTACGAGATGGAAGTCCTCAGTCACGGTGCGGATACGCTGCAATGTCCGGCGCAGCAAGGCGGCCAGGTCGCGCATCGACCCGTGCCGCACCCGCTCAAAGGACATCTCATGGGTTTGGGGAATGATCCACATCTCGTAAGGCACACGCGGAGCGTAGGGGCCGAAGGCCAGGAAGTCGCCGCGCATCTCGAGGACCCGAGCATTCTGCCGCACTTCCTGGGAAACGATGTCGCAAAAGACGCAGCGCTCTTTTTGCTTAAAGTACTCCCGGCTGGCCCGCAGTTTGTAGAGCACGCGGCGAGGCACGAAGGTGGTCGCGGTCAACTCGGAGACGGGATGGGAAAACTCCTGTCCGGCGGAGGAACCATGGTTCTTGAAGATGCTGATGTATTTGAGGCGGGAATCCTGTTTCAGATCGTCAATGCGATGGGCCGTCAACAGGAGCAACTGCTCAATCTCGTCATCGCCCGCGTTCCAGAGGTGGCCGTCGTGGCGTGGGTTTTCCACCAGGACTTCATGGGCGCCCACAGGGCGCATGCGGTCGTAAATACCGTCGCCACGGCGCTGCGGCTCGCCTTCCACCTGGTAAATCGGAACAGGATGCACCACGGCCTGCGCCGACCAGGGCGCTCCATGCAGACCCGGCATACTCATAATGACGCGGGCTGGCTGGGGAGAGTCTGGGCAAAAGCGGCAAATGGGGGAAGCCGGCGGCGCATCGGGGACATCGTCTCCCGTGATGACCCAGGAGCGGGTGATGGGATCTTTCCGCAGTTCCATATTTGTAGGAAAACATCGGCAGCGAGGGCGCGTCAACTACGGCAAAGGGCAAAGATATGTTTGTTATAATCCGCTGCAAGCCTGCCCATGACTGAGCCGTCCACGCCGCTGATGCGGCAATATGCCGCCATCAAAAAAGAGCACCCCAATGCGCTTCTTTTTTTTCGGCTGGGCGACTTCTACGAGCTGTTTTTTGAAGATGCCACGGTGGCGGCGCGCGAACTGCAAATCACCCTGACTTCGCGCAACAAGGAAAAAGGCATCGCCATCCCCATGTGCGGCGTGCCCTATCATGCGGCCGAAGGCTACATCGCGAAGCTCATTCGCAAGGGATTCAAGGTCGCCATCTGCGAGCAGATGGAATCGCCGCAGGCCGCGAAGAAACTGGTGCGGCGCGAAGTCACCCGGGTGGTAACGCCGGGCACAGCGGCCGACGCCTCGCTGAGTTCGGAAGAAAACAATTTTCTGGCGGCGGTGGCCAAAGTGGGCGAGCGCGTGGGCTTTGCCGCTCTCGACCTTTCGACGGGAGAGTTTCGCGCCACCGAATTTGCCGGAGCCGATGCGACGGGCCGCATTCAGGACGAGCTGCAGCAACTGCGTCCCAAGGAGGTGCTGTACGCCTCGTCGGCGCCGCTGTTTGAAGGACATACCGGGCAGACTGCGGAATTCACGCCTCTGGACGGACGCCAACCCCATCCCCACGCGGATTCAGCCAGCAGCCTGCCACGCCTGCGCAGCGGATTCGCCGAAACTCCCATTGAAGACTGGATCTTTGCTCCTGACCACGCCATCCCCCTGCTGGAAAATCACTTTGGGGTTTTGTCGCTGGAGGGCTTCGGGCTGGCGGGAAAGCCGGCGGCCGCCGCGGCGGCAGGTGCGGTCCTCTACTATGTGCGCTCCACGCAGCGTGGAACTCTGGACCACGTGGACCGCATCGGATTCTACGAGCGGCAAAATTGTCTGGTACTCGATGCGGTGACGGTGCGCAACCTGGAGCTGATTGAGCCGCTGTTTGCCGGCACGGATGCCGGCGTCACCCTGTGTCGCGCCATCGACGCCACAGTCACCCCCATGGGCAAGCGCCTGCTGCGGGCCTGGCTGCTGCGGCCTTCGATTGATGTGGCGGAGATCAATCGCCGGCTGGATGCGGTGGAAGTCCAGGTCAAAGACACGCTGACGCGGGAAGAATTGCGGCGCGCCCTGGATGGGATTCTCGACCTGGAACGGCTGCTGAGCCGGGTCACGCTCGAGACGGCCAACGCGCGGGACATGCTGGCGCTCTCGGCTTCCCTGGCGAAGATCCCGGCGGTGCGGGCGGGGCTGCATCGCTTGCCGGCGGAGCGGCTGCAATCGCTGCACACGTCGGTCGATGAGCTGGGGGACCTGCGGGAGCGCATTCAGATCACCATCGTTGCCGAACCGCCGATTTCGCTGGGCGATGGCGGCGTGATCGCAGCCGGGATCGACCAGGAACTCGATGAACTGCGCGATCTGAGCCGCAACAGCAAGCAATACCTGGCGCAGATTGAGCAGCGCGAGCGGCAGCGCACCGGCATCGCCTCGCTCAAGGTCAAGTTCAATAATATTTTTGGCTACTACCTGGAAATCTCGAAGCCCAACCTGCACCTGGCCCCGGGCGACTATGAGCGCAAGCAGACGCTGGTCAATGCCGAGCGCTTTACCACGCCGGAGCTGAAAGAGTACGAAGCGAAGATTCTCGACGCGCAGGCCAAGATTGTAGAGATCGAGCGGCGCCTCTTCGCCGAGTTGCGCTCGGCGATAGCCGGCGAAGCCCGGCGCATCCGGCAAACCGCGCTGGCGCTGGCCGAGGTGGACGTGTTGGCCGCGCTGGCCCACATCGCGGCCCTGCGGAACTATTGCCGTCCCAGATTTGATGAGTCATCCGATATCGAAGTGGTGGAAGGACGGCATCCGGTCATCGAGCAGCAAGAGCTGGCGGGCGGGTCGGAGCGTTTTGTTCCCAACGATCTCTATTTGAACGGCACCACGCACACTGTGCTGGTACTGACCGGACCGAACATGGGCGGCAAATCGACCTATCTGCGGCAGGCGGCGCTAGTGGTAATTTTGGCGCAAATGGGGTCCTTTGTGCCGGCGCGCACGGTGCGCATGGGCGTGGTGGACCGCGTGTTCACCCGCATCGGGGCGAGCGACAACCTGGCGCGTGGGCGCTCCACGTTCATGGTGGAGATGACGGAGACGGCGGCCATCCTGCACACCGCCACGCCGCGTTCGCTGATCCTGCTGGATGAAGTAGGCCGGGGCACCGCGACCTACGATGGACTGGCCATCGCCTGGGCGGCGGTCGAGTATCTGCATGCGCGTACCCAGGCCAAAACCTTATTCGCCACGCATTATTTCGAGCTCACGGAATTGGCGGAGCGGCTCAGCGGCGTAAAAAATTATCACGTGTCGGTGAAAGAAACCGGCGGCGGCATTGTATTTCTCCGCAAAGTGGAACCGGGCGCAGCCGACCGTAGTTACGGCATTGAAGTAGCCAAGCTGGCCGGACTTCCCCATGAGGTGATTGACCGCGCCCGCGAGGTGCTGGCGGAACATGAGAACGCCGAGCATCAAGTGACGGGACACCTTTCGCCGGGGGCGGTCCCACCGGCGGCGCAGCTGACGATTTTCACCCCGCTTTCGCAGCCTGTTCTGGATCGCCTGCGCGAGGTGGATTTGAATCGCCTGACGCCACTCGAGGCCCTTAATCTGCTGGCGGAGTTGAAGCGGCAGGTGGAGTGAGATTTTTGTCATTCTGAGCGTAGCCGCTATCGCACGCGATGGCGGCGCAGTCGAAGAACCCCTAGCGCCTTCACTGCCTGCGGAAGGGATGCTTCGACTTGCGAGTAGTCCCGCTTGCGGAACTCCTCGCTTCGCTCAGCAGGACAAGAGAATTGCCATGGCGAAACAGAACGAACTTCGCGAGCAAGTCGGGCAAGTGCTTACCCTGGGCTTTGAGCCGGCGGAGATGTCGCCGTCGGTACGCACGCTGCTGCAACGCCTCCAGCCGGGTGGCGTCATTCTGTTTGCGCGCAACATTGTCAGCGCCGAGCAAACCCACCGGCTACTGGCAGAGTGCCAGGCCAAAGTCGCGTTTCCCCTGTTTCGCGCGGTGGACATGGAAGGCGGGCTGGTCGATCGCTTCCGCAATCTATTGGGCCGCACCCCGGCGCCGGCCGATGTTTTCGCCAGCGGAAATCGAAAGCTCTTTCGCAAGCACGGCCGCATCATTGGCGCGGCCTGCCGGGCGCTGAATTTCAATCTGGACTTTGCCCCCGTGCTCGATCTGGCCTTGGAAGCTTCGCGCAGCGTCATGCGCTCGCGGGCGGTTTCCGCCGACCCCAGACAAGTGGTGACTTATGCCCGTGAATTTCTAGCCGGGCTGCAGACGGCCGGTGTCGCCGGATGCGGCAAGCACTTCCCCGGCCTGGGGGAGGCGAACCTTGATACCCACCATGAACTGCCCAACGTGGCCAAGCCATGGAAGAAACTCTGGGACCAGGACATCCAGCCCTATCGCACCTTGCGGCGGGAACTCCCCATGATTTTGATTGGGCATGCGGCCTATCCGGCGGTAACGCGCGACTCCACGCCGGCCTCGCTTTCGAGGAAATGGATTACCGATGTTCTGCGCAAGAAGATCGGCTATCGCGGCCTGGTGGTCTCCGATGACATGGAGATGGGTGGCGTGCTGGCGGCGGGATCGATTGAGGAGGTGGCGGTCGGCTTTCTCCGCGCCGGAGGCGATCTGTGCCTGATCTGCCGCCAGGAAGAACTGGTGGTGCGTGGCTATGAAGCGCTGCTGCGGGAAGCGGAGCGGGACCCGCGCTTCCGGCGTCGCCTTGCGGAATCCGCCCGCCGCGTGCTGGCTTACAAGAAGAAACACAAGAATCTGTTCCGCCGGATAGCGCCGCCGACCCAGGCAACCGTGGAAAAGCTTTCCCGCAATCTATGGGAGTTCAGCGAGCAGGTACGGCTGGCCACTATCGGCCGCGAGGGGGCAGCATGATCGTGGCCGGGGTGATGAGCGGCACTTCGGCCGACGGCATCAATGTGGCGCTGGTGCGCGTTTCTTCCGGCCGGACCAAAAACGGGCCCACATTTCAGCTTCTGGGACACGCCGAGTACCCTTATCCCCGGGACGTTCGCCGTGCAGTGTTGGCCGCGATGAATGCCGGCCAAGCCAGCGTGGCGGACCTGGCCCGCCTGAATTTTTTGCTGGGCGAGCTGTATGCCGACGCGGTGCTGGCCGCGCAACGCAAATTTCGCCGCCAGGTGGAATTGATCGGCTGTCACGGACAGACCATCTATCACCAGGGTGAGGCTGCGCGGTTTCTGGGCAGGAAGATTGCGGTCACCTGGCAAACCGGCGAGGGCGCAGTGCTGGCCGCACGCGTTGGCGTGCCGGTGGTCTCCGATTTCCGGCCGGCCGACATGGCGGCGGGCGGCAAAGGAGCCCCGCTGGTCCCCTTTCTCGACTATCTTCTCTATCGCGACACGCGGGTAGGCCGCATAGTGCAGAACATTGGTGGAATCGGCAACCTGAGCGCGGTCCCGCGGGCAGCAAGTCCGGAACAAGTGACCGCCTTCGATACCGGCCCGGGAAATATGGTGATCGACGCGCTCATGGACCGGCTCTTCCACAAGCCTTTTGACCGAGATGGCAAGATCGCCGCCGGCGGCATGGTGCTAGAAAGCGTTTTGGCCGAAACCTTGCGCGCTGCTTACTTCCGTGCCCAGCCACCCAAGACCGCGGGGCGCGAGGAATTTGGGCGGGAATTTGCCGCCTGGTTTCTGCGCCGTTGCGGACGCGCCCCAAAACCTGACGTCCTGGCAACGGCCACGGCGCTGACGGCACGTTCCATCGCCGACGCGGTGCGGCGCTATGTGCTGCCCCGGGGAAAGTTTCAGGAGTTCATCGTGGCCGGCGGCGGGGCCAAGAACCCAACTTTAATGGCGATGTTGGCCAATGAACTGGGCACGCTGGGTTTGAAACTGCGTTCCTCTGAGGAATTCGGCCTTCCCGCCGAGGCCAAGGAGGCCGTGGCCTTCGCACTGCTGGCCTATCAGACGTGGAACCATCGTCCTTCCAATGTTCCCTCGGCCACCGGGGCCCGGCGGCCGGCCATGCTGGGGAAGATTTCCTATGTCTAAGGCGCGGCGATTTCTGCGGCTCGCGCTGGCGTCTTTCCTTCTATTTCTCCTCTCCTGTTCGGCGAGGCAGGAGCGCAATACGCTGGTCCTGATCATTGAAAGCAGCCCATCGAACCTCGATCCGCGGGTTGGGCTGGACGCGCAATCGCAGCGCATTGATCAGCTTATCTTCGATGCCCTGCTCACTCACGACGACCACCTGAACGTCGCGCCCGGTCTGGCCGAGCATTGGGAGGTCCCCGATCCGCTGACTTATGTTTTTCATCTGCGCCGGGGGGTGAAGTTTCACGATGGCCGCCCGCTGACCGCGAAAGACGTGAAGTGGACCTTTGATTCCCTGCTGCAAGGCAAAATTCGCAGCACCAAATCGGCGGCGTACCGCTTTGTCGACCGCATCGACGCGACGGATGAGGCGACAGTTGTCTTCCATCTGAAAGAACCCTTCGCCACATTGTTGTGGAACCTCTCCGAAGGCGCAATTGGCATTGTGCCGGAAGGCAGCGGCGCGGAGATGACCAAACGGCCGATTGGCTCGGGACCGTTTCGTTTTGTGAGCGCCGAACTGGACAAGGAAGTGGTGCTGGAACGAAACGACGATTACTGGGGAGCCAAGCCAAGGCTGGCGCGGGTACGCATGGCCGTGGTTCCCGACACTACTACGCGGGCGCTGGAACTGCGCAAAGGCAGCGCGGACATCGCCATCAATGCCCTCACCTCCGACATGGTGCTGACCCTGCAGCACGATCCGGCGTTGCAGGTGCTGCGCGCCCCCGGCACCGTGCTGGCATACATGGGATTCAATCTGCGCGATCCGATACTGCGCGATGTGCGAGTGCGCCAGGCGCTCGCCTATGCCATCGACCGGCGGCCCTTGATCGAATATCTGTGGCGTGGTTTTGCCCGGCCGGCGGCGAGCATTCTTCCCCCGCAGAGCTGGGCCTATAGCAATGATGTCCCCCCTTACGACTACAGCCCGGAGAAAGCCCGGCGAATCCTGGATGCGGCGGGATATCCCGCGGTAAACGGCGTGCGCTTTCATCTCACCATGAAGACCTCGACGGAAGAAAGCTCGCGCCTGATGGCGGCGGTGTTTCAGCAACAATTGCGCGAGGTGGGCATTGCGCTCGATATCCGCACCTTCGAGTTCGCCACGTTTTTTGCCGATGTCACGCGGGGAGAGTTTCAGATTTATTCGCTGCGCTGGATCGGCGGCAATGAAGACCCTGACATCTTTGAATATGTGTTTCACTCGGCGAAGTTTCCCCCGAATGGGGCCAACCGCGGGTACTTCGCCAATCCGCGCGTGGACGCATTGATTGACCAGGCGCGGAAAGAGCCCGACCAGAGAGTGCGCCAGCAGATTTATGCGGAATTGCAGCGGATCATCGGCGAAGAGCTGCCGTATTTGAACCTGTGGTACTTCGATAATGTGCTGGTGGCCTCCAGGCGTGTGCGCAACCTGCGCCTGAGCCCCTCCGGCAGTTATGATTTCCTGAAAACCGCCGAGCTGGCGCCGTAGAAGTGATTTCCACTACAACGGTGAAGGACGAACGCTCCTTGTCCGCCTGATCGTCCTGGCGTTCGCGGGCAAGAGTGCCCGCGCTACATCGTTTCTCGCGGAACGAGCGTGTTACCATCGAGAATTCAAACGGACTTATGCGCATTCTTTTTATTGGAGATATCTTTGGGCGGCCGGGGCGCACCATGGTGCGGCACCGGCTGCCATCGCTGGTCAGCGACCACCAGATCGATCTCGTCATCGCCAACGGCGAGAACGCCGCCGCCGGCTTCGGCATCACGCCGCAACTCGCCGAGGAGCTATTTGAACTGGGCATCGACGTGATGACCACAGGCAACCATGTCTGGGACAAACGCGAAATCATCGACTACTTCGGCATGGCGGATGGAAACCCGCACAGCATGGCGCGGCGTATTCTGCGCCCGGCCAATTATTCCGCCGACCTGCCGGGCTGGGGCTTTTATGAAGGCAGCAAGAACGGCGTGTCCTATGCGGTCATCAATCTGCAAGGCCGCGTATTCATGGCCTCGAACGATGATCCCTTCCGCGTGGTGGACAATCTGCTCAAACAGATCCGCGCCAAAGTGATCTTTGTGGATGTGCACGCCGAGGCCACTTCCGAGAAAGTCTCCCTGGGCTGGTATCTGGATGGCCGGGTGACGGCGGTGGTGGGCACCCACACCCATATTCCGACCGCCGATGAGCGCGTGCTGCCGGGCGGCACCGCCTACATTACCGACGTGGGCATGACCGGGCCGTATGACGGCGTGATCGGCGTGAAGAAAGAGTTGGTCATCGGACGATTCTTGAACAATATGCCGGTGCGCTTTGAGCCGGCGACTGGGGATGCGCGTCTGTGCGGCGTGGTGGTGGATTGCGACGAGAACACCGGCAAGGCGCGGTCGATTGAGAGAATTTTTCTGTCCGAATAGTTAGGGATTCTTCGACTGAATTGGGTTCTTTGCGAGGACGCCAATTTGCTCAACATGACAAAGCCGTAAGGAGAATGGTTTGGCCGAGATTGCAGCTTCCGCGCTGGATGTGCTGGCCATCGCCGCTCACCGCGATGACGTGGAACAGACCTGCGGCGGCACGCTGCTGAAGATGGCGCAGCGCGGACATCGCACCGGCATCCTGGACCTGACGCAGGGAGAGATGGGCACGCGCGGAACGGCGGAAGAACGCGCGCGCGAGGCCGACGCTGCCGCCAACATCCTGCAAGTTTCCTGGCGGCAAGCGCTGGACATCCCCGACGGCCGCGTCGAAAACACCTGGGAAAATCGCCTGAAAGTGGCGCGTGTCCTGCGTGAGCAGCGGCCCCGCACCGTGATTCTTCCCTACTGGCTGGGCCGCCATCCCGACCACTACACGGCGTCGACGCTGGGATATGAAGCCTGCTTCCTGGCCGGTCTGGCCAAGCTCGACCTGCCGGGCGCGCCGCATCGCCCCTTCAAAATCATCTACGCCACGCTTTACTACGATGTGCGCCCCACCTTCGTCGTTGATATCACCGAGCAGTTTGAAGCGCGATTGCAGTCGCTGCTGGCCTATCATTCGCAGTTTGCCGATCAGCAGGCGGGAAAGGATATTTTTCCCGCCGCCGCCGAGATACGGGCCCGGGTAGAAGCAATGGCGCGGTTCTACGGCATGCTGGGCGGCGTAACCTACGCCGAGCCCTTCCTGCAAAAGGAAGTCGGGTTGGTCGAGGATGTTACCGCCATTCCCGTGAAATCGATCTGAGAGGCTGCCCAACTGAGCACTTGAAAGCGAAGGACGATTTCGGTTAGGAATGCATAGTTTCACTTGAGGGTATCCATGGAGAAGTGCAAAGTTTTGCGGTTGATGGGCGGGATTGTCGGAGCAACCGTCCTTTCTGGGCTCGTGGCCTGCGGCGGGGGCAGCAGCAATGGCGGCGGTGGAACACCACCCCCTCCTCCTCCCCCCAACGTCACGATCGCGGTTGCGCCGAAAAGCTACAATCTGGTTTCCCCCCAAACGTTGCAATTCACAGCCACCCTTACCGGGGATACCCAACACCAGGGCGCGACGTGGAAAGTCGATGGCGTGGCGGGCGGAAACTCCACGGTGGGGACCATCAGCGCTTCCGGGCTATACACACCGCCGGCCGGCGGCGGGGGCGCGCATACCATCGTGGCGACCAGTGTCGCCGATACCACCAAGAGCGATTCGGCAGGCATCAACGTCACTGACTTGGCCGGAGTCTTCACTTATCACAACAACCTGGCCCGGGATGGCACGAACACACAGGAATACATCCTTAACACCAGCAATGTGAAATCCGGCACATTCGGCAAGCTGTTCTCTTGCGCCGTGGACGGCGCGGTCTATGCCCAACCGCTCTGGGTGCCCAACGTCACCATCAACGGCGGTTTGCACAATGTCGTGGTAGTCGCCACTCAACATGACAGCGTCTATGCTTTTGACGCCGACGCCAGCCCCTGTGCGACCCTATGGCATGCATCCTTGCTCGACACAGCGCACGGCGCGACTACCGGCGAGACCTCCGTCTCCTGGACCGACGTGGGGAACGGGTACAAGGACATCTATCCAGAGATTGGGATTACCGGAACTCCGGTGATTGATCCGTCGAGCCATACACTTTATGTGGTCAGCAAATCTGAGAAGACCACCAGCAACTTTTATCAACGCCTGCATGCCCTGGACATCGCCACCGGCAATGAAAAACTGAGCGGGCCGGTAAGCATCACGGCTTCCGTGACCGGCACGGGAGACGGGAATGTCGGCGGAACGATTGCTTTCGATCCCCGTTACCATCTGCAGCGGCCGGGATTGGCCTTGGTGAACGGCGTGGTGTATATCAGCTGGGCTTCTCACGAAGACAAAACCCCTTATCACGGCTGGGTCATCGGCTACGACGCTTCCACCCTGCAGCAACTGTCGGTGTTCAACACGACGCCCAACGATGGGCTGGGTGGAATCTGGATGGGCGGCGGCGCACCCGCGGCCGACAGCGCCGGCAATCTCTATCTCGCCACCGGAAACGGCGGCTTTGACGCCGATTCCAACCTCTCGCTGAATGACGTAGGGGACAGCATTCTGAAATTGAATCCCAGCGGGCTGGTGCGGGCCGACTACTTCACCCCCTACAACCAGGGGGCACTAGAAAGCAACGACGGGGACCTGGGAGCGGGTGGCGTTCTGCTACTGCCCGACCAGACGGGGCCGGTGCCCCACCTGCTGGTGGAAGGCGGCAAGCAGGGACTGATCTACGTCCTGGACCGGGACAACATGGGGCAATACAACAGCATCGACAACAGCCAAATCGTGCAGACGGTGACCCTGAGCAGCGGCGTCTTCAGCACCCCGGCTTTCTGGCAGAATACGCTCTACCTGACGGCGATCCGCGACTATTTGCGGGCTTTGCCCTTCAATCCGACCACGGGGCAATTCTCGGCGACGCCCAACTCCACGTCGGCGTATAAATTTCCCTTTCCTCCGCCTACGCCCTCGATCTCCTCCCAGGGGGCCAGCAATGGCATCGTGTGGATCACCGACTCCAGCTTGTATGGTCCGCCGAAGACTGCGCCCGCCGCGCCCGCGGTCCTGTATGCCTATGACGCCACCAATCTGGGCAACATGCTGTGGAATAGTTCGCTCAACGCGTCTGACACTGCCGGCAATTCGGTCAAGTTCACGGTACCCACCATCGCCAATGGCAAAGTGTATATCGGAACGGCCACCGAGGTGGATGTCTACGGCCTGTTGCCGTAAAGCGCCGGGCTACAGCTTGATGCTCACGGAAATGCCATCGCGCAGAGGCAGGACGGCGGTGAAGAAGCCGTCCGCCGCGTAAAGCTGACGATTGAATTCCTGGATGGCCTTGGTACTGGCTTCCGCGGGATTTTTCTGGGTAACCTTCCCGCTCCATAGCACGTTGTCGGTGACAAACAGCCCACCTTTGCGCAGGCGCGGCAAGGCCAGACGAAGCACGCGGGGATAGTCTTCCTTGTCTACATCGTTGAAGATGATGTCGTATTCCTGCTTCTGCTCAGAGAGCAATTCGAGCGCATCGCCCACGTGGACCTTCACGCGGGAATGGACCCCGGCCCGCTGGAAGTAGCGCTTGGCCTTCTCAGCGTTTTTGGAGTCGCCATCGGTATAGACGACATTTCCGCCGTCGCCCACGGCGCGCGCCCACCAGATGGTGGAATAGCCGATGGCCGAGCCCATTTCGAAGACGTTCCTAGCGCCGATCATCAAGGCAAGCTGGTGCAACACCCGGCCAACCGCCGGCCCCACAATGGGGACCTGGTGCTTGGCGGCTTCCGCCTCCATCTCGCTGAGGACTTCATCCCGAGCGGGCAGCAGTGAATAGAGATAGTCCTGTACGGGTTTAGCGGTAATCTCGTTCATAGGAATTCAGCTTCCAGACAAGGTTTCAGGAAATAGTCACCCCGGGCTTCAGTTCCAGCACTTTGCTATCTTTCACCAGTTTCTGCAGTTCTCCCGGAGTACCGGTCAGCAGCGGGAAGGTTGCGAAGTGCATGGGAATGACGACTTTGGGCTTAAGCAGATTGCAGGCATAGGCGGCCTCGCGCGGCGACATGGTGAAGCGATCGCCGATCGGCAGCAGGACGACATCGGGGGCATAGAGGTCGTGAATGATCGCCATATCGCCGAAGACGTTGGTGTCCCCGGCATGGTAGAGCTTTAGGCCATTGGCGAACTCGATAACATACCCGCAGGCCTCGCCGCCGTAGATGATCTGGTCCCCGTCCGCAATGCCGCAGGAGTGCACGGCGTGGACCATGGTGACTTTAATGTCGCCGACCACCTGCGTACCGCCCTTGTTCATGGCCGAGGTCTGCTTCACGCCTTTCTTCTCCAGCCAGGCACACAGTTCAAAGATCCCCACCGCGACAGGATTGTGCTTTTTGGCGATTTCCACCGCATCGCCGATATGGTCAAAGTGGCCGTGGGTACAGAGCATGACATCCACCTGCTCGATCTTTTTCTCGCTCTCCGGGCAAGCGGGGTTGTTCATGACCCAGGGGTCGATCAGGATGGTCTTCCCTGCGGGGGTCTGGATGCGAAAGGTGGCATGACCAAGCCAGGTGATTTTGATGCCGTTCCAATTCATGGGAATTCCCGTCCTATAAAGAATCGTGGGCCGATGCCTGCATTTTATAGGAAGTCCGGGTAGAAACCGGGGAGCGACTACGGCCGACTGTCCACAGGGCTTCTGGCGTTAATATAGGCAGGTGATGGAACTGAAGATCCTAATCTCCCGCCAGGAGATTGCCGAACGCGTGGCGGCGCTGGGTACGGAGATTACGCGCGATTTCGCGCAGGAATCCGTGGTCCTGGTCGGCGTGCTCAAGGGCGCGGCTATTTTCCTGAGCGACCTGGCGCGGCAAGTGCAGGTCAACGCCACCTTTGACTTTATCGGCGTCTCCAGCTACGGCGCCCGGCCCAACCCAGCGGAGGAGCTGCAGCACGGCTGGGATTCGACCGGCGAGGTGCGCCTAACCAAAGACCTGGACCAGCCGATCGCCGACAAAAACGTGATCCTGGTAGAAGACATTCTCGATACCGGCCTTACGCTCACCTACCTGAAGAACAACCTTCTGGCCCGTAAACCCAGGACGCTGCGTCTGGCCGCGCTACTGGACAAACCCTCCCGGCGCAAAATGCCGATTCGGGCCGACTACACCGGTTTTACGATTCCCGATGAATTCGTGGTCGGCTATGGTTTAGACTACGCCGAACTCTACCGCAACCTCCCGGACATCTGCATCATTCCGCGGGAGTAAGCCGGTCCTTGGCCGCCGCAGGACAGCCAAATGTCACTGCTATGATAGGAGACGTGGAAAGCACGGAGCCCCAATACGCCCTGCCGCCGAAGGCTGAGCCTCTGCTGATCGAAGTCGCAGATACGCTGAGCACCACGCTGGACCTCGACACGGCGCTGCGCCGGGTGGCGGAACTGGTGCGCAAAGTCATTGATTATCAGATCTTTGCCATCATGTTGCTCAACGAAAAGACGCAGGAATTACGCATCCGTTTTCAGGTGGGGCACAAGCGCGAAGTGGCTGAGCGGGTGCGGGTCAAAGTCGGCAAGGGTGTGACCGGGCTGGCGGCGCAACGGCGCGAGGCGGTCCTGGTCAATGACGTCACCCAGGCCGATTACTACATCGATGCCGTGCCCAATGTGCGCTCGGAACTCGCCGTGCCACTGATCGTGAAAAACCGGGTCATCGGGGTCATCGATATCGAAGCCGAACAGGCCGGCTACTTCCAGGAGGAGCATAAGCGGCTGCTCTCGCTAATTGCTTCCCGCATGGCGGTGGGCATCGAGAACGCCCGCCTTTATACCCGCACCACCAAGCAGGCGCGCACCCTGCTGCTGATGAACGAGATTGCCCGCGAGCTGACTTCGATTCTGAACGTCGACGAACTGCTGAAACACATTGCCGAATTGCTCAGCCGGCTGATTGATTATCAGATCTTCAGTGTGCTCTTGCTGGACACCACCGGTACCAAGCTAGAGCACCGTTTTTCCTTGCGCTTCCAGGAAAACACTCAACTAAAACATGACATCGCTATCGGGCAAGGCATCGTGGGGCATGCGGCCCGCGACAAGCACGCCATTCTGGTCTCCGATGTGAGCAAGGACGCGCGCTACTTCGCCCTGAATCCGGAAACCAAGTCGGAGCTGGCGGCCCCTCTGATCTACAAGGACAAGGTGATCGGCGTGCTCGATCTGGAGCACACCCGGAAGGGGTTCTTTACCGAAGATCATCAGCGCACCATTACCACGCTGGCAGCGCAGATCGCCATTGCCCTGGAGAATGCGCGGCTGTATGAAGAGCTGGCCCGGCAGGAGCGCCGTCTGGACCGCGACCTCTCCATGGCGCGGGAGTTGCAGTTCCGCCTGCTGCCGCCCAAACATCCCAAACTGCAGAACCTGGATGTAGCCGCCAAGTTCATGCCTGCCCGCGCCATCGGCGGCGACCTGTACGACTTCATGCATTACTCCATGGACCGGCTGGCGCTGATTATCGGCGATGTCAGCGGCAAAGGCGCGCCCGCGGCCATTTACGCCGCGCTGGTCAGCGGCATTTTGCGCTCGCACGCTCCCATTGAGCCGGGGCCGGCGGAGATGCTTTCCGCAGTGAACTTTTCGCTGGGGGAACGCCGCATCGACGGGCAGTTCGTGTCTTTGATCTGCGCCCTATGGGACGACGTCAACCTGACCCTGCATGTCTCCAATTCCGGCCTGCCTCGCCCGATTTATTGCCATGACGGCAAGACGGAAATCATCGAGGCCACCGGTCTGCCGCTGGGCCTCTTCGACGATGCGGAATACGACGAATTCAAGTTCCAGGCCAAGCCCGGCGATCTTTTCGTTTTCTTCAGTGACGGGATCCTGGATGCCCGCAATAAGGCGGGCGATTTATTTGGCCGCCATCGCGTGGAGCAGATCGTCGCAGAAAACGCCACGGCTTCGGCGGAGTGCCTGGTGCACTCCATTTTTCAGGCGGTGGAGAGCCACGCTTCCGGTGTAGAAACCTTCGATGATCAAACCGTGGTTGCCATTCGGGTAAGCGGCAGCCCTGGAAAGCGCACGTGACCCCAAAGAAAAGCGAAATTTCTGTCCGCCCGCCCGCCTTCTTGTATTCCGCCGGCCTTTTGCATTGTGAGGGCGCTTCCCTGCGCAAGCTGGCGGAACGTTTTGGCACGCCTTTGTATGTCTATTCGGCGGGATTGATCCGCGAGCGGGTGCGCGCCTTCGACAAGGCATTTCGCGGGTTCCCCCACACCGTCTGCTATTCGGTGAAGGCGAATTCCAACCTGAGCCTGCTGCGGCTGCTGGCCCGTATGGGTTGCGGCTTCGATGTAGTCTCGGGCGGCGAGCTGGCGCGGGTGCAGAAAGCGGCCCCGCGCGCAGTCCGTTCCGTGGTCTTCTCGGGCGTAGGCAAGACCGCCAACGAACTCAAAGCGGCGCTCAAGGCCGGGATCCTGTTGTTTAACGTGGAGAGCGAAGCTGAACTGCACGTGCTGGCCGAGTGCGCCGCCCAGCTGAAAAAAACAGCCAGTCTCGCCATGCGGGTGAACCCTGACGTCTCGGCGGAGACCCATCCCTATATCTCGACTGGACTGCATCAGCATAAATTCGGGGTGCCCATTCAGCAGGCGCGCGCGCTCTATGCCCTGGCCGCAAAGCAACGATACTTACGGCCTGCCGGAGTCAGTGTGCACATTGGCTCGCAGATCACCGACGTCTCGCCCTTCGGCGAAGCCATGGAGAGGGTGGCCCAGCTGGTGCGTGAGCTGCACGGCGACGGCCACGCCATCCGCTACGTAGATGCCGGCGGCGGGCTGGGGATTGCTTACCAGGATTTCGGCAACTTTGATTTTGTGGCAGCAGTCACGAAATACGCGGGGACCCTCACAAAACCTTTGCGCGGGCTTGGCCTCCACCTGCTGCTCGAACCTGGGCGCTCCATTGTCGGGCCCGCCGGGACGCTGCTGACTCGCGTGGTATATGAGAAAACCAATGGGGGAAAGAAGTTCGTGATTGTGGACGCGGCCATGAACGACCTGATCCGTCCCTCGCTCTACAGCGCCTACCATGAGATTATTCCGGTGCAAGCGCCGCCGGAGACCGCCTACGAGCAGGTGGATGTGGTAGGACCGATTTGCGAAACCGGAGACTTCTTTGCCCGCGAACGCAAGCTGCCGGCCACCCAGTCCGGCGATTTACTGGCCGTTCTCGACGCCGGAGCCTACGGCATGTCGCTGGCTTCCAACTACAACACGCGCCCCAAGGCCGCCGAAGTCCTGGTGGACAAAAAATCCGCCAAGATAATCCGCCGCCGGGAAACCATCGCCGACTTGCTGCGGCAGGAACTCTAGCAAGCCTGGACGCTAGGGCGTGGACGCATCCCACACCAGCTTTCCGCCCACAAAGGTCTTCAGCACTTTCACGTCGCGGATCTTTTCCGGCGCGATAGTGAATAAGTCATCGCTCACCAGCACCATGTCGGCAAGTTTGCCGGGAGTAATCGACCCCTTCTCTTTCTCCTGAAATTCCGCATACGCCGAGCCCATGGTGTAGGCCTCAAGTGACTCCGCCAGCGTCAGCTTCTGCTCGGGAAACCAGCCAGCGGGGTTCTTGCCATCCAGGGTCGCGCGCGTCACCGCGGCATAGAGACCAAACATAGGATTCAGGGGGGCAACTTCCCAGTCCGTGCCGAAAGCCAGACGGACGCCGTGGTTGAGAAACGTGCGGAAGGCATAAGTGCGGCTGGCGCGGTCATGGCCAATGCGCCCCTCCGCCCAGCGTCCATCATCGATCGCGTGGTAGGGCTGCACCGAGGCGATGACATGCAGCTTGGCAAAGCGGTCAAAGTCCTTTTCCGCCATGTGCTGAGCATGCTCAATGCGCAGGCGGCGATCGGCTTGGCCGTGGGCCTTCACCACGTCCGTAAAGAGATCCAGAATGATGGAAATGCCCTGGTCCCCGATGGCGTGAATGCAGAGCTGCAGCCCGGCTTCGTCCGCTTTCATCATGCGCTCGCGCATCAGGGACACCGGATGCATGGCGTCGGAAAGCAGGCCATGGTTGTTCGGCTGATTGAGGAAGGGCTCGAAGAAGTAGGCCGTGCTCGAGCCTAAGGAGCCATCGGCAAAACCCTTGAGAGCGCCGATGCGGAGATAGGAATCCCCGAAAGCATGGCGGATTCCAAGTTTGGCCTCATCATCGACCTGCTGAATCAGCGGCGCGGCGTAAATGCGGGTGGTGAGTTCTCCGCGCTCCCGCAGTTCGGCGTAGATGGCGATGTCCGCATAGTCCGCGTCCATGTGCTGCACACTGGTCACACCCAGCGAGGCCGCATGGGCCAGGGCGCGCTTGACGACCTGCATCAGCTGGTCGTGCGAAGGCGGCGGCACCACCTTCATGGCCATATCCATGGCCGCATCTTTCAATGCTCCGGTAGGGTTACCCTGGGCATCGCGCACAATCACGCCGCCGGGAGGATCCGGGGTCTGGGCGGTGATGCCCGCCAGGCGCAGAGCCAAGGAGTTGGCCAACACCATGTGCCCGTCATAGCGCGAGACCAATACCGGATTGTCCGGCGTCAGCGCATCAATCAGTTCCCTGGTGGGAAGCGTGGCGGGGGTCCACTTGGTTTCATCCCAGGTGCCGTTCAGGATCCATTGTCCTTTGGGGATTTGCCGGGCGCGCTCGCCAATGCGGCGGGCAAACTTCTGCGCGCTGGTGGCATCGTTCAGCTGCACGCTATCCAGCTGCATGCCGCCGCTCACGAAATGCACATGCGCGTCGTTAAAGCCAGGCAACAGCAACTTGCCGCCCGCATCGATCACTTTGGTGGCGCGACCGCGCCAAGCCTCCGCGTCAGAGTTCGAGCCGACCGCGACAATGCGATCTCCCAGCACGGCGACTGCCTGGGCCGTGGGATGCGCCGGATCGACCGTCCAGACTTTGGCGTTGGTGATGATGAGATCGGCGGAGGGCTGGGACTGGCAGAAGGCCAACCCGGCCAGTCCCAGGAAAAACAGCGCAAAGAAATTTTTCATTGCGGTTGCCTTCGTTGTGGAAATGACAGTTGCCTAGCGCTGGCCCCACTTCATCTTGCTGCTCAGCACGTCGAAGAAGGTGCCTTTGATATGCAGCAACTTCACTTCGTGTTCTGATTTCCGGCAGAGAATGCGATCGCCGGAATACAGCGGCATGCCGACCTGGCCATCGATGCTCAGGTAGGCCTCTTCGTCGCCGGTCTGCACCACAATCTCAATCTCCGAAGTGTCCTGCACCACCAAGGGACGATGCGTCAGGGAATGCGCCGACACCGGGGTGACGAGAAAGGCCTTGACCGAGGGCATGACAATGGGCCCGCCCGCCGCCAGAGAGTAGGCGGTGGAACCGGTGGGCGTGGCCACAATGACGCTATCGGCCTGGTACTTGGAGACAAAAATCTTGTCCACATACACTTCGCAATGGTTCAGGCGGGCAATATTGGTCTTCCCCACCACAATGTCATTGAGCGCATCGTAGCCCGCCATCAGGCAATCATTGCGCAGGACCTGGCAATGCAGCATGGAACGGTGCTCTACGTTGCAGCAACCTTCGTCGATGGCGTTCAACGTGGAATACAGCTCTTCCAGGGGAACTTCCGTCAGAAAGCCCAGCGAACCCAGGTTGACTCCCAGCACGGGGATATTGGCCTTGGCCACGGCGCGGGCGGCGGAAAGCAGCGTGCCATCTCCTCCCAACACCACCACGAAGCTCAGCGGCCGGGTGGCCAGTTCCTCGCGCGACAGCACCTCATGGTCCTGGGCGAACATGCCCGTGACCGGGTCAACCAGCACGGAGTAATTGTGATGGCGAAACCACTCCAGCAGCGGGGGGACAATCTGCCCGATCTCGGGCTTGTTCGGCTTGGAGACAATGGCCGCATACTTCCCCAGGTTGGATGGAGGACTCCCGTTGGTCATAAGAAAAAAGATTGTACAAGGAAAAGGCCGGGGACGTCGCGGGCGGATCTTCCGGCCTCAGAACACGGCGTAGAGCAGGAACTCGCGATTGCCTTCCGTTCCCAGGATCGGCGAGTCGATGACGGCGGTGGAGAGGCAGCCCAGCGCCTGCAGCGCGGCCCGCACTTTCTCGACCGCCGCCTGCTGCGCCTCCGGGTCGCGCACAATGCCACCCTTGCCCACTTGCTCGCGCCCGGCTTCAAATTGCGGCTTGACCAGAACCACCAGCGACTTCCCGGCGCGGGCCTCCGGGTGTTCCCCGAAAGCGGCGGCGACTACCGCGGGCAGAACCAGTGTCGCGGAGATAAACGATACGTCCATGGCGAGGAAGGCGGCAGGCTCCCCCAGTTGTTCCGCAGTGAGGTAGCGGGCATTGGTCTTTTCGAGCAGGCGAACCCGTGGGTCCTGCCGCAGCCGGAAATCGATTTGCCCGTGCCCGGTATCGACCGCGATCACCTTCGAGGCCCCATGCTGCAGGAGACAGTCGGTAAAGCCGCCGGTCGAGGCGCCGACATCGAGGCAGGTTCGGCCGCGCACATCGATCTGCCAGTGTTGCAGAGCTTTTTCCAGTTTGAGCCCGCCGCGGCTGACGTATTTCAGATCATCGCCGAGCAGGCGGATTTCCGCCTCCTCCTCGACCGACGCCCCGGCCTTGGTGACCTTTTGCTCCTGCACCAGGACCTTTCCCGCCAGGATCAACGCCTGGGCGCGCTCCCGGGAGGGGGCCAGGCCGCGCTGCAACAGTAATTTGTCCAAGCGGATTTTCAAATGCTCAGCCCTTGTCCGGCAAATCGCACCTTACCACCAAAGTGCCAGCACCCAGAAGTGTGCAAGGAGTAGAAGTCCATGCCAGTGAATTACTTAAGAGTATAGTTGCCACGTTCTCCACAGCGTTTTCCACAGTCATGTTGAAAAGTTTGGTTCCCCAGTACAGGAATCCCCGCAGAAAACTAGGGTCCTTGGGCTTTTCGTCCGCCCCGGACCCCGGCAAAAACAAAAGCCGCCCCTGCGGGCGGCTTGAGGTCGTCAGGAAGCTGGCTAGGTCGCGACTTCTTCCAACAGCTTCTCGTCGATATCGAAGTTGGAGTGCAGGTTCTGCACGTCGTCGTGCTCTTCCAGAGCTTCCACCAGACGAATCATCTGCGAGGCCTGCGAACCTTCCAGCTTGATGTAGTTTTGCGGAATCATGGCCACGCTGGAAGAGGAAGGCGTAATGCCGGCCTTCTTGACCGCCTCGAGCACGGCCTCATAGGCCGCGGGCTCGCTGAGGATTTCCCAGTTATCGCCATCGTCACGCAGGTCTTCCGCGCCGGCTTCGAGGACGATATTCATGAGGTCGTCCTCTTTGGCGGCTGCCTTGGGAATGACGATGTCGCCCTTCTTCTGGAACATCCAGGAAACCGCGCCGGCTTCGGCCATGTTGCCGCCGTTTTTGCCGAAAGCATGGCGGATTTCGCTCACCGTGCGATTGCGATTGTCGGTATTGATGTCGAGCAGGATGGCCACGCCGCCCGGACCGTACCCTTCCAGAGAAAATTCTTCATAGCTTACGCCGGGCAATTCGCCGGTGCCGCGCTGGATGGCGCGCTTAATGTTGTCGGCAGGCATGTTTTCCGCTTTGGCGGCGGCCACGGCGGTACGCAGGCGGGGATTCATGTTGGGATCACCGCCGCCATTCTTCGCGGCAATGCTGATTTCTTTGATCAGGCGGGTGAAAATCTTGCCGCGCTTGGCGTCGAGGGCGCCTTTTTTATGCTTGATTGTTGCCCATTTAGAATGCCCGGACATGGGAAGACCTCGTTCCTAAAAATGTCGCAGTGCGTTGCGCTTGGATTCGCCTTTAGAGGAGACCATTTGGATTACCTCGAAACCATAGCAGGCGAAGTAAAATTATAGCATGTGCTTGGACATCAGGAGCCGGGAATGACATGGCCCTGGCAGGAATCGGTCGAGCAGAACGGATTCGCGATTTTGCCGGGAATTCTGCACCCGCGGGAGATGCTGGCGCTGGGAGAAACCCTGACGCACTCCGACTTATCGCGCAGCCGGGCGGGCATTCGGCATGCGCTCTCCTACCGGCCGGTGGAATTTTTGGCACACGACTCCAGATTATTGGATATCGCACGTTCGGTTCTAGGAGACGAAGCCATCCCCTATCGGGCGACATTTTTCGACAAATCCCAGGACTCCAACTGGCTGGTGGTCTGGCACCAAGATACCGCTTTGCCGATGCAGGTTCGGCACAACTTGCCCGGTTGGGGTCCTTGGTCTACCAAGGAGGGCATTCTGTATGCTCATGCCCCGGACTCGGCGTTACGGAGGATTCTGACGCTACGGATTCATCTCGACGATTGCCATGAAAGAAATGGCGCCTTGCGTGTGCTTCCGGGCACACATACGCGGGGAGTGCTCAACGACGATGAAATCCACGACCTCGCCGAGGTCATCCCTCCTGTTCCTTGCCTCGTGCCGCAGGGCGGAATTCTAGTGATGCGGCCACTCCTGCTCCACTCTTCCTCAAAATCACTTTCCGCTGAGAGCCGCCGGGTCCTGCACATCGAATATGCAGGTTCACGGAACCTCGATACCGGGATTGCTTTGGCGATCGCCTGAAGCCTCATTTCTTCTCTTGTAGGCGTAGATCACCGCCAGCAGGGGCGGGGCCAGCAGAATCCCCCAGAACGGAATCAGAAATCCCAGCGCAATGGGGGCCAGGATGGATGCCCACATGGGCACTTTGGCGGTGCGGCGCATGAGGTAGGGCTGCAGGAGAAAGCCATCCACCATGGCAATGACCGCGTAAAGGATGAGCACATAAAGCAGGCGCTCCCAGCCCTGCCAGGCAATGGTCGCGGCCATCCCCGGGCCAATCACACTCAGCACCGGGCCAAAGTGCGGAATCATCTGCAGGATCGCCGCCAGCAGCGCCCAGAGCGGGGCCAGCGGGACTTTCAGGAAATAGAGGCCTACAAACCAAAGCAGTCCAACGGCAATGGAGTCCTGCAGCTGGGCAATCAACCAATGCTTGAGGGCTGAGCCGGTAAGGTGAAGATGGGAACGGAAATCCATAAAGCAGTCGTTGGTCGTTGGTCGTTAGCAATTAGCCGTTGGCCGTTGGCCTGTGGCGAAATCAGCGCTGACGCGCGCGAAAATGAGTTGGATGGTCTATGCGGCCCGCACAGATGCTTGAGCTAAAGGCTAATTGCTAACGGCTAATGGCTAACGACCAAAAGCTACACGGCCACCGTCACCGACGTCTCCGTGCGAGTCACGGGGCGATACAAAGTGTCGCGCTCGAAGGGCTTCCGTCCGGCTTCCTTAATCAGTCGCTCCAGGTCCTGCCTGCGCATACCTTGCGGAGTAGTAGCGCCGGCATCGTGGTAAATCTTCTCTTCGACCACGGTGCCGTCGATGTCATCCGCGCCAAAACGCAGAGAGATTTGCGCGATCTTGGGCGTCATCATCTGCCAGTAGGACTTGATGTGCGGGAAGTTGTCGAGCACCAGACGGCTGACCGCGATCTGCTTGATGTCGAGCATGCCGGTGGTCCGGGGCAGGTGCTCCAGCGCGGTATTGTCCGGGTGGAAGGCCAGTGGAATAAATGTCTGGAAGCCGCCGGTTTCATCCTGTAGCTCGCGCAGCTTGAGCAGATGGTCGACGCGGTCTTCGTCGTTCTCCACGTGCCCATAAAGCATGGTCGCATTCGACTTGAGGCCGATCTGGTGGGCCAGCCGGGCAGTGTCCAGCCACTCGCTGCCGTCGATCTTGTGGTCGCAAATGATGTGCCGCACGCGGTCGGCAAAAATCTCGGCCCCGCCGCCGGGAAGCGAATCGACCCCCGCCGCCTTCATTTTTTCCAGGGTCTCTTTAATGGAGAGCTTGGCACGCTTGGCCAGATAGGCGACCTCGACCATGGTGAAGGCCTTCAAATGCACCTGCGGGAACCGCTCCTTTAGGCCGGAGACCAGATCGAGAAAATACTGGAACGGCAGGTCGGGATGCAGGCCGCCAACAATATGAAACTCGGTGACCGCTTCACTATATCCCGAAGCCGCCGTCTGGAAGGCCTCTTCGAGGGCCATGGTGTAGGAGCCGTCGGTATCTTTTTTGCGGCCGAAGGCGCACAGGCGGCAGGCTGCCACGCAGACATTGGTGGGATTAATATGGCGGTTCACGTTGAAGTACGTCGTGTCACCGTGCAGCCGCTCGCGGACCAAATTGGCCATCCAGCCCACGGCAAGGATGTCACCAGTGCGGTAGAGGGTCAGCGCATCCTCGGGGCTGAGGCGCTCTCCCGCCACCACTTTGGCATGAATCGGGGTCAGGCGCGGGTCATCCGTCTGAAAGGCGTGAAGGGTATGCATTGGATTCATGATACCGCAGAGAGATCGAGATGCGTATTTCCCTGAGAAATGAAGATCCTTTTTGATTGCCCCATTCCCGGGATATCAAATCATGCTATTGAATTGCTATCTTCTGGATACCCGCTAATCCTTGCCTGAGTTCTTGCCCAGCGTCTCCCCCAGCAGCCTGGTATTGTCGGAAATAATGCCATCTACGCCCCATCCAGCCAGGCGCAGCATGGTGGCCTTGTCGTTCACCGTCCAGACCAGCACGCGGCGGCCGTCATCCTGCACTGCCTGCACCAACTTGCGGGTCACCAGGCTGCGGTGCACGATGACGTAATCCACCGGCAATTTGCGCCAGTGCACTAACTGGCGGGGATGCTCGCAGATGATGCCTACCAGGACCGAGGCGCTGCGGGCCTTGAGATTCAGCACCACATCGGGAAGAAACGAGGAGACCACGAAATTGCGCGCAGGCATGCGGTGACGCAGAGCGGCCAATACGCTGGACTCCATGCCTGCCACCTTGATCTCAAGGTCCAGAAAGGCGCGGCCCGCGTAGCGTTGCACCACCTCTTCCAGGCGGGGAAATCCAGCAAGCTGGGCGCAACGGGTGTGGGAGATGACTTTGCCATGGCCCCTGGCGTCGTGGCTGATGATGGGGCAGCCATCCAGGGTCAGGCGCAGATCGAACTCAAAGCCATCGCAACCATGTTGCAGGCTGAGGTCGAAGGCAGCAAACGAATTCTCCGCTACCGAGGGCGTCTTACGGCTCCCCCGATGACCGAGGAGCAAGGGGCGGGCAGGCATGAAAGCGCCATTTTACGACGGATGTCAAATCCACACAGCAGGAACTTGCCAGGGATTTGGGCCGCAGCGCAACACCGCGTAAGGGGCCTTAATCCAGATCAAAATCGCGGATAGGTTTGCCGGTATCGGGCGATTCCTTGGCCTTGCGCAGAGCTTCCTGGAACTTTTTCTCCAGCAAGTCGGAGGCGTGTTTCTGTGCCTCGACGGACTGCCGGAAGATGGAATCCCGCCGGCTGTCCTGCTCCTTCATGGCCCGGGCCGCCTCTTCGATATCGTTAAAGGTTTTGGGCTTGACCGCGGCGGTGTGGGCAATAACCGCCTTTTCCTGCGGGTCAACTTTCAAAACCGCCTGACAGCAGGGGCAGGTGACCTCGAAAGCTGGGGTGGACTTCGCCATGGCCAAATCATACCCCAACCCGGCTCAGTAATGCGGCTCCAACTTGATGGGCAGGACGCCGAACACGTAGAGCATTTCCCAGCCTAGGAGCAAAATGGCCACCACCACCACCATGACGGCCAGCATTTCGCCAAAACTGAAGCGGTTGCGCTCCGGCTCAAACCGCTTGGCCACCAGGCCGAGAATATTGAGCGTGGCAAAGCCAAAGACCAGAGCCCATAAGATATTGTAAATGCTACTCTTACTGGAAGACTCCTGGAGAATGAGGGCCAGCGGCACCAGCAACACCCCCTGCACCCAGGCCAAAATGAGGGCACAGCGAGTGAAGGCAGCTGTCAAGGAAAGAACCATGGATAATGGGCTCAAGCTGTCCAACTCAAGGAGCAAAAAAGAAGTACGATCTTACCCTGTTCCGGGCGGGAAGTCAGCCGGGGCTGGAAATCACCAGGCTATGCCCCCGGCTTAGCGCACCACGAAATTCACCAGCTTCCCAGGCACGTAGATCTCCTTGACCACCTGCTTACCGGCCAAGGCGGCTTTGACCTTCTCCTCGCCACGGGCGGCCTCCAGGACCACTTCCTGGGAGGATTCCGCCGGAACCACCACCCGGCTGCGCAGCTTGCCGTTGATCTGCACCGGAACCTCAATTTCGTCTTCCTTGGCTAAGACCGGGTCGTACTTCGGCCAGGGCGCGCGCAGCAGGCTTCCCTGCTCTCCCAGCATCTCCCAGAGCTCATGGGACAAGTACGGGGCGAAGGGGGCCAGCAGAAGCACCAGGCTGCGCTGCACCTCCTCTAGCAAGGCCGGCGGAATGCCATGGCGGCCCGCCTTCTCTTCCACGGCGTAGAGTTCGTTAGTCAACTCCATGATGGCGGCGATGCAGGTATTGAAGTGCCAGCGCCCCTGAAAGTCATCCGTCACGCGCTTGATGGTCTGGTGGAGCTTGCGTTCGATCTGCCGCTGTAAGGGGCCGGCCGCCGGATCCGAAGATGCAGGCTGGGGCGCGCTGTTGCGCACCACGAAACGATACACCCGGCCCAGAAAGCGCTGGATACCCTCAATGCCGGAGTCCTGCCAGTCGAGATCGCGGTCAGGCGGGGCGGCAAACAAGCTATAGAGACGGGCGGCGTCCGCGCCGTAGCGCTTCACCATGTCGTCGGGCGATACCACATTGCCCAGGCTCTTCGACATTTTGGCGCCGTCCTTGATGACCATGCCCTGGGTAAACAGGCGCTCGGCCGGCTCGTCATTCCGGATCAGACCCATGTCGCGCATGAATTTGGTCCAAAAGCGCGAGTAGATGAGGTGCAAAATGGCGTGCTCGACCCCGCCGATGTACTGGTCAATGGGAAACCAATAGTTGGCCGTCTTCGCATCGAACGGCGCCTGCTCGTTGCGCGCATCGGTATAGCGATAGAAGTACCAGGACGAATCGACGAAGGTGTCCATGGTGTCGGT
>JAFDVW010000032.1 GCA_018268755.1 Acidobacteriota bacterium | reverse complement strand
CGACTTCGCCACCCGTCGCTTCGCGACGGATGCGCTCCGCTCAACATGACAAGAGTTGTCAATGTTCACTCCAGCCAGCCTTTACGGGTGCTGGGAAATAGTTCCTAACCACACCACTTTCCCGGAATTCATTTCATAGACAGCTTCAATGATGGTGAGCTTGCCCTCGTTGACTTCATCCTGCAGCAAGGCACTTTGCCGTAGCACGTCGTGGGCGCTTTGCAATACGTTTTCGCGTATCGCGGTTTCGAGCAAGCCATCCGGGCCGGGGTGGCCTTTCGCCTGGCTGACCGCCGGAGAAATCTTATCGACAATCGCTTCCAGGTTCGGCGTGGGCATCTTTTCCGTGGAACACGCGGCCGCCACCGCGCCGCACTTCTCATGTCCCAGCACGACCAGGACACTTGCGCCAAGATGTTCAGCGGCATATTCCATGCTGCCGATGCCAATCTTGTCGGCGATATTTCCTGCCGAGCGCACCACGAAAAGGTCCCCTAGATTTTTATCAAAAAGAATCTCGGGCGCCACGCGGCTGTCGGAGCAAGCGAGCACGATCACCTTGGGGTGCTGCCCTTCAGTAAGCGATCGACGCAGCGGCACGATACTGACGGGCCTGAGCTTGCCCGAGATGAAGCGCAGATTGCCCTTCATCAGATCATTCCACAGGACCTCCGCCGCGGGCGCGGTATGCGCCGGTGCGGCTGCATGGGCCTGTCCCCACGCAATATTTCCAGCTAAAACCAGTAACACCGCCGCCCAAGCGTGTCTTCTCATGAGGATTTCCCCCGTTTTATTCAAGACCCAAACTCTTCAATCGAGGCCGCTCGAACTCATCGCCTTTTTCCCAACCGATCAACCTGGGCAAGCTGGCCGCCTGCCATCCTAAAGCGAAGCCGAAGCGCGCTATGGCGGCGTCGCCGATGAAGTTCATCTCGGGATGATATTCATCGCTGGGCTGATGATAAATCTTGGCCGTATATTCTTCCGCCTTTTGCAGGCCCCACATTACATCGTGGCCTTTGTACTTCATGCCCTCATTGACGGAGAACGAAGGAATGCCGACGCGCGCCAGGCTGAAGTGGTCAGAGCGATAATAGTGGCCCGCTTCCGGACGGGCGTCGGGGCGAATCGTCAGGCGGAAGTCCTTGGCCGTGGCCTGCACAATGGGATAGAACGTGGTGCGCTCGGCTCCCGATACTTCCACTTCTTCCGGCTCGCCCAGCGGCGGCACGTCGTCAAAATTCAGGTCAAGGGCGATCTTTCCGGCTGGAATGGGCGGATGCTTTCCCAGATATTCGGAACCGAGCAGCCCCTGCTCCTCCGCCGTAACCGCGGCGAAAAGAATGGAGCGCCGGGGCCGCGGATTGGCCAGGGCAAACACCCGCGCCACCTCCAGCAGAATGCCGCAGCCGGTGGCGTTATCATTCGAGCCGTTAAAAATATTGTCGCCGGTCATGTCGGGGCGAATGCCGAAGTGGTCATAGTGCGCGGTGTAGAGCACCGCTTCGCTCTTCAGTTTCGCGTCCGACCCAGGCAATATGGCCACCACGTTGTTGGAAGAGAAGGGGCGCACCTGGCTGACCATGTGGGCCCTAAGCGACACCGGCAAAGCCACGGGGCGGAAGTCGCGCGAGGTGGCATCAGACATCAGCTTGTCCAGATCGAGGCCGGAATTCCTGGCCAACTGCTTGGCGACATCCAGATGGATCCACGAAGCCACTTTCAGCTTGGGCGTGCCGTCCAGCTGTAAGTACGAACGCTCGCCGGAATTCGAAGTACGCACCACGTCCCAGGGATAGCTGGCCATGTCGGTGCGGTGCACCAGCAGCACTCCGGCTGCGCCTTTACGGGCGGCTTCTTCGTACTTATAGACCCAGCGGCCATAGTAGGTGAGCGCCTTGCCCTTAAAAAACTTGCCGTCTTCGGAAGGCGGCTCATTGACCAACATGAGCAGCACTTTGCCTTTGACGTCGACGTTCTTGTAATCGTCCCACTGATATTCCGGCGCCTCAATCCCATAGCCCACAAACACAATGCCTGCGTCTACATCGGATTTGCTCTGCTGGGTCTGATCGTAGGCGACATATTGCTCCAGCGGCTTCAGCTCCATGCTTTTGCCAGTCTGTGGCACCAGCTCAAACTTCGTTTCCGGCAGCGGAGTCACGCCTACCATGGGCACTTTCTGCATGTAAGTGCCGTTGTCTCCGGCGGGCTTGAGGCCGGCCAGTGCAAACTGCGTGCCGATGTATTCGGCGGCCAGGTCGCCGCCGCGCTGCCCCGGACCGCGGCCTTCGAGCAAGTCGTGCGCCAGAAAGCGCACCTGGGCACGGATGTTCTCCGGATTGATCTTCTGCATGGCGGCAATGGCATAACCGGGAAGCCGCGGCGTGCTGCTGGAAGCCGCCTGAATGCCTTGCGCCGCCCATACTGCGGAAACCAACAGGACCGCCAGAACCACTACAATGCCCTTCCGCATGTGCCCTCGCTCCTGATTTTTTGGGAAAGAATGTTCTATTGTACGAAAGCTGACAAAACACCCATGGCTACAGCCGCCGAGACCGTCATAGGATCTCAGCTTTGCGCAAGATCTTGCGCGACAATCCCGTCAACGGCAGCTTGGCCAGACGGACGGCCGCGACCCGTTGACCGCCGATCTCTTCCGGAACCGGTCCCCGCAAAACCCGCACCCGATAATCGGTCACGGTAATGGAATGGCGCACGGTAAACAACTCCTCATGCACGCCATTGGGGTTTTGTATTTCCGGAAGCTCCCACATGCCCGGCATGAGCGATTCTTCTTTGCCGCGTTGCACCAGAAGCACAGAATCATCCTCCCGGTGCAGCAGGTAATGCACCACCCGTTTGTGCTGGCGTTTGGCTTTCTCTGCTAAGGGTAGCTCTCCGCGGGTGACGCAGAAATCCGCTACCGGACACATCAGGCAGGCGGGTTGCCGCGGGGTGCAGATGGTCGCACCCAACTCCATCATGGCCTGGTTGAAATCGCCGGGGCACTTGCTATCCAGCAGAGTTTCGGCGGCCTGCCAAACAGACTCGCCCACCATGGGCACGCCGCTGAGCCGCTGCACGACGCGCTCCACATTCCCATCGACCACGGCGGCCGGCTCGCCAAAAGCAATGCTGGCGATTGCGGCCGAGGTATAGCGGCCGATACCGGGCAGTTCGCGCAAACCTGCGGCCGTCCTGGGAAATTTGCCGCCATACTCCTTCCCCACTTTTTTGGCTGCAGCATGCAGCATGCGCGCCCGCCGGTAATACCCGAGTCCACTCCAAGCGGCAAGTACTGAGGCCTCGCGGGCGGAGGCAAGTTTCTCCACCGTGGGAAAACGTTGCAGAAAACGCTGGTAGTGGCCGATCACCGCGGCCACGCGGGTCTGTTGCAGCATGATCTCGGAAAGCCAGATGCGATAAGGATCCTGGGTTTCCCGCCAGGGCAGGTCGCGCTTGTGGAGGTCATACCAGGCGAGCAGGCGGCGGCGAAAGGGGGGCGCTTGCTCCAGCCAAACCTTGGGGGAGAATGTCATGGTCCGTCTGCATTCTACGGGGCGGCGCCACTCTGCCCAAGCGTCTGGTTGCCGTTCCCCATTTATACTTTGGTCAACCCGCGTTTTTTCTGGTTCCTGCATCTAACCAGAAACGCAAGCTGTATCTCGCGATGGAGGCCATGTGAAGAAATTCCAGACCCGCATCTTGACGATCGGATTGGTTCTATTGGGAATGCTGATTCTGGCGGGATGTCCGCCGCGGGAAAGCATCGAGAAAATTAACCGTGACCCCGCCCGCTTTGCCGGGCGTGAAGTCACCATTGCCGGACGGGTCACCAACTCCTTTGGCGCGCTGGGATTCGGGGGCTACGAAATTGACGATGGCACCGGCAGAATGTGGGTGATCAGTGAGAACTTCGGCGTGCCCGGCCGGGATGCGCGGGTAGCGGTTACCGGACGTATTGAACAAGGAGTTGCTTTCGGCGGCCGCAGCTTTGCCACCGTCATGCGCCAGACCCAGCGCCGTCACTGAGTGCGCAGCATGGGCGCGGAGGGCGGCTCAGCTCTTGCTGCCCTCTGCCGGATCATCGCCCGGCTCATTCGGGGAAATCTCCAGCCCCCAGGTTTCCGGGGCGGCCCCCATGGTTTCGATCCCAATCTGATATTCCTTGGTGCCTTCCAGGCCGCGCACCCACACCACTTTGAACTGCATTTTTCTCTGCTTGTATTGGATGGTGAGAATCTCGCCTTTTTTCAGCTGGTGCCGGATGGCTCCCAGGCGAGCGCCGCGCGGGCCAATATCCAGAGTATGGGCCAGCTCAGTGAAGATCTTGCTGGTCGCGTCCTTGGCGGAAACCCGGATCGGCAAAACCATCTTGGTTCGCTTATGACGACGCTTTCCCACAGTGTCCCCTCGACAAGACTGCCCGACCCAAAGACCTGACTCTGTACGCTAGCACAAAAAGGCTGCGGAATTGCGTGGGATTGTACCCGCTGCAAGTTACATAAGTTTCCCACAAAATTCCTATAATCATCAACTTACAAGCCGTTACAAAATCAGGAAAAATCTCTCGGACGGGGCACGGCTAAAAGTGTGTGCCTGGCTCCACATTGTTGCCTCGCAGCCACGCTCTTTCCCCTCCGCACCCAGGCTAACTCTTTCTATTTCAATGCGGTACCGAATGGCCCGCGCCCTGCTTTCTTCATGGCCGTCATGCCCACACGAAACCTAAACCATCCGACCCGGTTCTTCGCCGAAATTGCCGCCATCTTTCTGCTGGCGGCCCTGTGGAACCATCCGGCAGCTGCCCAGGACACCCCACCGCTGGCCCCAACTGCGGCGCGGCGTGTTTTGGTCAGCATCCCCGACCGCAAGTTGGCGGTGGTAGAGAACGGCACGATCCTGGCGACCTTCCCCGTGTCGGTGGGAGCGTCCAGGAGCCCCAGCCCGACAGGTCAGTTTCGTATTGTGCGGCGCCTGACCGACCCCGCCTACTACCACCCGGGCGTGGTGGTACCGGCGGGCGCCGATAATCCGCTGGGCCCGCGCTGGGTGGGACTGGACCGCCCGCACTATGGCATCCACGGCACCAACGAACCCCGGTCGATCGGCAAGGCCGCCTCCCACGGATGCATTCGCATGAACAACCGTGACATCCAGCGCTTCTTCGCCCTGGTGCAAGTTGGGGACACGGTAGAGATCCGCGGGGAGCGCGACGCGGAGATCGCGCAGATTTTCGGTGGCCCCCTTGGCAATTCCACCTTGGCCGAGGCCGGCCCGGGCGCGGCCATGGGCGGCGGCCACTAAACCACGAATTCAGGCAGGCATATTTTTCCAGGAGGACGTTATGCAACTCATCATCACGGCAATGGCAGTCACGGCAGGCATGGTTTTTTCCCTGGCCATCGCGCTGCTGGTAGAGGAACTGATCTTCGGCAAGGTCTTCCGGATTTTCTTCGCTCGCCCCGCGATCGCGGGGAAGGACCAGGGGAAGCGCTAGGGCGGAGGACATGAAGGACTCCCGCAGTCACGCGGTTTATAATGCGCGCATCCTGATCCCTGCAATGCCGACTCGCCGCCTAAGTCCTTCGCGCTTCGCCGGATGCCTGCTGTTCCTGGCAATGGCGTCCCTGGCCGCCCCTGCCCAGTCCGCCGGGCCTTTGGCAGGGGAAGCGGCCCAGCAACTTGCCGCGAAGATTGCTGCGATCACCGGGCGCATGGGTATTTCCCTGGAGGTCAGCAATCGCTCTTCGCTCAGCTCACCTCAGGTGGAAGAAGTCCGCCGCACTTTGCAAAACGCATTGGCCGCCGCCGGCGTGCGCGTAAGCAGCGAGCCGGTCTCTGCGCGAGTAGGCGTGACCTTGTCGGAGGACCTACAGAGCTATGTGTGGATCGGGGAAATCCAACGCGGAGACGACGCTCCCACGGTGGTCATGGTCACGCAAGCTCGGCCACCCGACTCCCGTGGAAAAAGCGATGCCATCGCCCTCACCATCCGCAAGACTTCCTTGTGGTCGCAGAGCACTCGCATTCTGGATGTGGCTTTCTGGGGAAGCGCTCGCATGCTGGTGCTGGACCCCGCCAATGTGACGGTCTATCAGTTTCAGGAACGCGAAAATCGCTGGCAGGTGGAGCAGACTTTGCCCATCGCCCATGCCCGCCCCTGGCCACGCGACTTGCGCGGACGCCTGCTCCTGCGCAATGACCAGGACCACGTGTTCGACGCGTATCTCCCCGGCGTGCTGTGCCGCAGTTCGCAAAACATGCCGCTGAGCATGAGTTGCGCGGAGAGCGATGATCCCTGGCCGCTCTATACCGACCCCTATTATCTGAACGCCTTTTTCTCCACCGCGCGCAATTTCTTTACCGGAGCGGTTTCGCCGCCCATCCTCAAAAATTCGGCCGTGCCCTTCTTTTCCGCGGCGCCGGTGCCCCGCGACGACACCGTGCACTGGCTGATCGCGGGATTGGACGGGCAGGTGCATTTGCTGGACGGGCGCCGCGACACGCTTATCGCCCGCACCGGCTGGGGCAGTGACATGGTGAGCGTGCACAGCAACTGCGGCTCGGGCTGGCAGGTGCTGGCCAGCAGCAACGGTGGCCCGACGGGCGATTTCATCCGCGCCTACGAGGTCCCCGACCGCGAGCCGGCGCCGGTAAGCCTGCCGGTCGTGTTCTCGGGTGAAATCACCGCCCTGTGGACGTCGCGAGAGTACAACACGGCGGTGGCGGTGTCTCATGATGTAGAGAAGGAAACCTATGAGGCCTTTCGGCTTACGCTGGCTTGCGGCCAGTAGTCTGCTGCTCGTGACCGTGGCCGGCGCGGCGACCCGCCCGCGCTATGGCGGGGTTCTGCATGTTGCTGTGCGCGTGGCCACGCTGGATCCGCTGGAGGCGGGGCAGCCGAGCGGCCCGGCCGCCAGCAATCTCCTTCTCCTGGTCTACGACACATTGGTCACGCTGGATGATCGCGGCGTGCCGCAACCCGGGCTGGCACTCTCCTGGCAGGCCGACGCCAGCAAACAGCGCTGGCAATTTGTGCTGCGTCGCGGTGTGGCGTTTCGCGAGGGCGCACCCTTCACCGCCGATCTGGCCGCGGCATCCCTGCGCGCGGCCAATCCCAACTGGAAGGTCACCAGCAACGGCAGTGCTGTCGTCCTCCAATTGGATTCGCCTGAGCCTCATCTCCCCGCCCAACTGGCCCTGGCGCGGAACGCGATTGTGAAGCGTGAGTCCGGCAAAATTCTGGGAACGGGGCCATTTGTGGTCACGCAATGGCAAGCGGGCAAGAATCTTACGCTGACCGCTCGCGACGACTATTGGGGCGGGCGGCCTTTTGTCGATAGCATCGAGGTCGAGTTGGGAAAAAGCTTCCGCGAGCAGCGCATGGCGCTCGACCTGAAAAAATCACAGCTCATCGAGCTGGCCCCGGAGCAGACACGGCAGGTGAGCGACGATCATCCCGTGGAAGCCTCGGCGCCGGTGGAACTGGTGGCGCTGCTGTTTCGCCGCGATCCGCAGTCGCCGGTCGAGGCGCAGCTGCGCCACGCGCTCGCACTCAGCATTGATCGCAACACCATCAACCGCGTGCTGCTGCAGGAGGCCGGCGAGCCCTCCGGCTCACTGCTGCCCAACTGGATGACCGGGTATGACTTCCTCTTTCCCGCGGACGCCGATGTGGCGCGCGCCCGCCAGCTGCGCAGTGAAGTGCTGCAACCCATCTCCTGGACTCTCGGCTATGACGCCAACGATCCACTGACTCGCATTCTGGCCGAGCGCATCACCCTCAATGCCCGCGATGCCGGACTCAGCATGCAACTGAGCAACGCGCCGGCCGTGGACCTCCGAGTGGTGCGCGTGCCTCTCGAGTCACTCGATGCCCACACCGCTCTGGCGCGTGTTTCCGCAGCGCTGGGCCTCAGCGTGAAGACTTCCGGAGACAGCCCCGAAGACCTCTACCGGGCGGAGAGTGCAGTGCTGCAATCCTGGCGCGTGGTCCCGCTGCTCCACTTGCGCGTGGCCTACGGCCTGGGCGCTTCGGTCAGGAATTGGAATGACAAACCAGACGGCAGCTGGGACATTCCCGACCTCTGGCTGGGGGCGGACAAACCATGAGCTTCCGCCGCCGGCTTCTCTCCGTGTTCGCGCTGACCGTTCTGTTGTCGGTGGCGGCGGTGGCGCTGATTGTCTCCTGGGCCACGCGCCGCGCCTTTTCCCGCGCCAATGAGCAACGCACTACCGCGCTGGCAGCACAGTTTCGCCATGAATTCTCGCGGCGAGGCGAGGACATCGTGCAGCGCATCCAGGCCATCGCCGCCGGCGACACTGCCACCCGCATGGCCCTGGCTTCCGCCAGCGAACCCCACGACTACGGCGCCTATCTCGGGACCGCCAAGGCGCTGGCGGAAAGCCAGCAACTGGATTATCTGGAGTTCGTCGACAGTCAGGGAGTGATTCTCTCTTCCGCACAGTGGCCGGGAAAATTCGGCTACAAGGAGAGTTTCCCGGTCTCTCCGGCCTTCCCCAAAGATGCTTTTCTCAAGCCGGAAGAACTGCCCGATGGCGTGGCCCTCGGGCTTTTTGCCGTGCGTCCAGTAATTGCGGGAGACAAACCACTGTATGTGATCGGCGGGCGGACGCTGGATAAGAACTTCCTGGCCGGTCTCGATCTTCCCACCGGCATGCGCGCCATGCTGTATCAGAACCTGGGCGGGGACATTTCGCCGCAACGGCTCATCGATGCGGAAGGCCCGGTAGAACACGCGGAACAGATTCTTCCTGTGGTGCAGCGCATGCAAAAGCAGCCGCAGGAAACTTCGGCATTGCTCCACTGGTCGGGCAATGCCGCCGACGATGAGGCGCTGCACGCCTTCCCGCTGACCGGCCAGGACAATCAGCTGCTGGGAATTCTGCTGGTGGGCAGTTCGCGGCGGGAATATGTGGAACTACGCCGGCATATCCGCTCGGCGGCGCTGTTGGGCGGCGGAGTGGGCCTGGTGCTGGCCATATTGTTCAGCGGATGGGCCGCCGGACGCGTCACCCGCCCCGTGGAACAACTGGCGGCGGCGGCGCGCGATGTTACCGCCGGAAAGTGGAGCACGCAGGTCCCGGTGACCTCTGCGGACGAGCTGGGAGAGTTGGCGGAGTCTTTTAACCGCATGACCCGCGATTTGCTCGACCAGAAGGAACGTTTGGTGCAGTCGGAGCGGGTGGCCGCCTGGCGGGAACTGGCGCGGCGTCTGGCCCACGAATTGAAAAACCCGCTCTTCCCTTTGCAGCTGACGGTGGAAAATCTGGTGCGGGCGCGGCAACGCAGCCCGGAACAATTCGATGAGGTCTTCCGCGAAAGCTCGGAGACCCTGCTGACGGAAATCGCCAACCTGAAAGGCATCATCGGGCGCTTCAGCGAATTTTCCAAGATGCCGCAGCCGCAGATTCAGCCGGTGCAGCTGAATGAGATTGTGCAGAATGTGGCGCGGCTGTTTCAGGCGCAATTTCGCGCTTCCGAGGCAACGGCCATTGGATGCCGGATGGAACTTGGCACGCTCGATCCCATCGCCGCCGATCCCGAGCTGCTGCATCGCGCGCTTTCCAATCTGGTGCTGAACGCCATGGACGCCATGCCGCAGGGCGGCACGCTCACCCTGCGTACCCGCCAGGAGTCCGATCGCGTCTTCGCCGAGGTCGCCGACACCGGAAGCGGACTGACCCCGGAAGAATGCGAACGCATCTTTACCCCGTACTACACCAGCAAGGCGCACGGCACCGGCCTGGGTCTGGCCATTGTGCAGTCCGTCGTGAGCGATCACGGGGGAAGAATCAGCGTGCGCAGCGAGCCGGGGCAGGGCACGGCATTTATCATCGAATTGCCCAAAACACAGGCGGGACAGGCGCACTGAAGGCCGAGGAATTCCGCGACAGGAGCCATGGTGGCGCAAAAAGCACATCTGCTGATCGTTGATGACGAAGCCAACACGCTGGCCTCGCTCTCCCGCGCTTTCCGGCTGGAGGGACATGAAGCCATGGTCTGCGACAATGCCGCGCGGGCCCTTGAGTTGGCCAAATCGCAACACTTTGATCTCATCTTCTCCGATGTGGTCATGCCCGGCAAAGACGGCCTCACGCTGCTGGAGGAAATGCGCGCCCAGGGAGTCACGACTCCCGTGGTCATGATGTCGGGGCAGGCGCACATTGAAATGGCGGTGCGGGCCACGCGGTTGGGCGCCATCGATTTTCTGGAGAAACCCATCTCCAGCGAGAAACTGCTGCTCACCGTCGCCAACACCCTCAAGCTGCAGCGTCTGGAATCGGAAAACCAGCAACTTCGCCAGCGCCTGGGCAAGCATGAGATGGTGTGGAGCGGCGAAGGGATGAAGAAGCTGATGGCGCAGGTGGAGCGTGTCGCCGCCAGCGAGACTCGCGTCTGCATTCTGGGCGAGACCGGCACCGGCAAAGAGCTGGTGGCACGCACCCTGCATGAGAAGAGCGCGCGCGCCGCGGGGCCCTTCGTCACCCTGAATTGCGCCGCGGTCCCGGCGGAACTGATTGAGTCGGAACTCTTCGGCCACGAGAAGGGTTCCTTCACCGGCGCGGCCGGACGCCACACCGGCAAGTTTGAGCAAGCCGAGCATGGCAGCATTTTCCTGGATGAAATCGGCGATATGCCGCTGGCCATGCAGGCCAAACTCCTGCGCGTTCTGGAGGAAGGCGAAGTGGAGCGGATTGGCGGCGACAAGCCGGTCTCCGTCGATGTGCGCGTGGTAGTGGCCACCCATCGCAATCTGGAAGAACTGGTACGCGAAGGCAAGTTTCGCCAGGATTTATTTCACCGCATCTACGTCTTCCCGGTCATGCTGCCGCCGCTGCGCGAGCGGCGGGAAGACATTCCCGCGCTGATCGAGCACTTCGCCCGCCAGGTCTGCGCGCAGAACAGCTGGAAGCCGATCTCATTTGATCCGCAGGCCATTCATGCCCTGCAAACCCAGGCCTGGCCGGGCAACGTACGGGAACTGCGCAATGTGGTGGAGCGCCTGATTTTGTTAGCCAGCGACGATAAAGTTACGCAGGACACCGTGGCGTCTGCCTTGCCGCAGACATCACCCAGCTCAAGCAGCAGCCCTGCCGCCACCGGCCCGCTGGCGGAACGCATGGCCGCCTTTGAGCGCGAAGTTATCCTCAGCGAACTGAAGCGGGCGCATTATCACATGACCAACGCCGCCAAGGCGCTGGGGCTGGAGCGCAGCCATCTCTACAAGAAAGCGGAACAGCTGGGCATCGACATTCGCTCGCTTCGCCAGGAATAGCTAGCGCCGCGGCAGGGGTAGAGCCACCGAAAACACCGAGCCGTGCCCCAGTTGGCTGGTCACGCTGATCGTTCCTCCGTGCGCCTCCACGATGGCTTTGGCGATGGAAAGCCCCATCCCCGTCCCCGGCGCCAGGTGGCGCTGGTCGCGTCCGCGGTAGAACTTGTCGAAGATCATGGACTGCTCGAAGGCATCGATGCCCGGTCCGCGATCGCCCACGCTGGTGACGATGCTGTTGCCCGCAAGCTCGCACATGATTTGAATGGGCGTGCCCGCCGGGGAATACTTGGCCGCGTTCTCCAGCAGGTGCACCAGCACTTCGTTCATGCGCGGCAGGTCGAGCGGCTGGGCGGGAAGATCCGCCGGAATCTTAAGCTCTATGGGATGTTGCGCCAGCACCTGGCGGGTGTTTTCCAGCGCCTGCTCCACCACATCGGCCATGCGATGCGGCTTCAGTTCCAGTTGGACGCCCTGGGCGTCGAACTGGGCCATTTCCGTGGCCTCGCCCACCAGACGGTTCAGCCGGTCCGTCTCCTCGTCGATAACGGTGAGCAGTTCCCGCTGTTGCGCTTCGCCGAGCGGCATGCCGGAAAGCAGGCTCCCCACCGAGGCCTTGATGCCGGTCAACGGCGTGCGGAGTTCGTGGGTAATGGCGTCCAGCAAGGCGGAGCGGAGCTTTTCGCTCTCGCGCGCGGCTTCCGTGCGGGACAGATTTTCCACCGCGCGCGCCCGCTCCACCGCCACCGCGACCAGGCTGCCCACCGACTCCAGGGTTTCGCGCAGAAGCGAGCCCACAATCGCATAGGCTCCCACCGTGCGCATGCCCAAACGCACCGGCATGAAAATCAGGCTCTGCTCGGGACGAAAGCAGGGTTCCCCGCGGCCCAGCGTGTCCTGCAAATCTTCCATGTCCAGCTTGCGCACATCGGCGTTCGAGCGATAAACCTCGCCCGTAGCTTGCAACAGCAAGGCGGCTTCCTGCACCCCGAAAGTCTCCACAATCCAGCGCGGAATGGCGTTCACCAGCTCCACTGCGTTTTCGGTGGAGAGCAACTGCTGGCTGAGGGAATAGAGGCGTTCCGCCTCGCGGCGGCGGCGGTTGGCGTCAAAGGCCTGCCGGCGCGCCCGCTCGGAAAGCTGGCTGGCCACCACCGCCGTCACCAGAAATGCGCACAGCGCGATCCAGTTCTGCGACTCCGCAATGCTGAAGGTACCGAGCGGGGGAAGGAAAAAATAATTGAAAGCCAGGGTGGCCAGGACCCCCAGTAGCACCGCATACCGCAAGCCCCACCCCGCCGCCACGGCCAGCACCGCCAGCAGAAAGGTGACCGCCGCAGTGGTGGGATTCACGATGGAAAGCCGGCGGTAAATCACCACAATGGCGAAGACAATCACGAACACCGCCGTAAAGCGAACGACCAGGATGGAATAGTTTTTAGCCACGGCGGGATTTTACCCGATTCGACATTTTTGCCAACCTACCGCACAATAGGCCCGATGCCCAAGTCCGCTGAGCAATGGCTGGAAGAAACTTCCCCTCGGTCCAACGTCTTCAAACTTTTTCTGGGCTACGCTCCAGGAGTGGGCAAGACCTACGGGATGTTGAGCGAGGCCATCCGCCGCCGCAGCCGCGGCGAAGACGTGGTTATCGGCGTGGTCGAGACCCACGGCCGGCGTGGTATTGCCGAACTGGCAACCCAGCTCGAAGAGGTGCCCCGCCGCATCATCCCCTACAAAGGCACGAACTTCGAGGAGATGGACGTTGACGCCATCCTGGCGCGAAAACCGCAAATTGCCGTCATTGACGAGTTGGCCCATACCAACATTGAAGGCAGCAAGCACCGCAAGCGCTATGAGGACGTGATGGAGTTGCTGGAGGCCGGCATTGACGTGCTCTCCACGCTGAACGTGCAGCACATCGAGAGTCTGGGCCCGACCATCCAGAACATCACCGGGATCACGGTGCGGGAAGCGGTGCCCGACTGGGTGTTGCAGCGGGTGAATGAGATCGTCATGATCGATCTGACGCCGGAAGCCCTGCGCACCCGCATGCGGCGCGGTGATATTTATCCGGTCGAGCGGGTGGAGCGCGCCCTGGCCAATTTTTTCCGCCCCGGCAATCTGCTGGCGCTGCGCGAGCTGGCCCTGCGGCAAGTGGCGCAGGTCGTCGATCGCAGCCTGGAAGACTACGCCGAGAAAAAAGAACTGGGCGAAAAGCTGCGCGTCCATGAGCGGGTCACGGTGTGCGTCAGCTCCAATCCCGCGGCGCAATACCTGATCGCCCGTGCCGCCCGCATGGCCAAAGCTCTGGATGGCGAGTTGTATGTCGTCTACGTGGACGTGGGCGCCGACCAGAACGAGGAAGATCAGGGTACGCTGGCGCAGAACCTGCGCTTCGCGGAAAGCATGGGAGCCAAGATCGTCAAACTGGAAGGTGGCACGGTGGCGGAGCGAGTGGCGGAATTTGTCCGCAAACACCACATTACTCAGGTCATCTTCGGACGTTCTGCAACCAAAGGCTGGCGGCGGTATCTATATCTTTCAGCCATCCATCGTTTTCTGCGCGACACCCCCGCGGTGGACGTGCACATCGTGACCCAGCAACCGGACTGATATGCAAATAAGCGGAGAACATCGGCGCATCCTGGTGGTGGACGACGAACCTCAGATCACCCGCGTCCTGCGCACCACGCTTTCCTCGCAGGGCTACGACATCCGCACCGCCAGCGACGGGGAGAGCGCACTCGAGACTTTTCACGACTGGTCGCCGCACCTGGTCATTACCGACCTGGCCATGCCCAATCTGGACGGCGTGGGCCTTTGCCGCAAGTTGCGGGAGAAGTCGCAGGTCCCCATCATCGTGCTCTCGGTGCGGGGGCAGGAGCGCAATAAAGTCGAGGCCTTAGACGCCGGCGCCGATGACTACGTGACCAAGCCGTTCGGCATGAATGAATTGCTGGCCCGAGTGCGGGCCCACCTGCGCCGGGTCGTGCCCGAAGAAAAGCAAGAGCAGGCCATTGCGGTAGGCGACTTCTCCCTCGATCCCGAGGCCCGGCGGGTGTTGGTGCGCGGCGAAGAAGTCCGCCTGACCCCCAAGGAATTCGAAGTGCTCAGCTACCTGCTGCGTCACGCCGGCAAGGCGGTGACCCACCGCGCCCTGCTGGCTGCGGTGTGGGGGGCCAACAGCACCGAGCAGCCCGAATACCTGCGCGTCTTTGTCGGCCAACTGCGCAAGAAGATCGAAGCCGATCCCGCCAATCCCAAATATCTCCTCACCGAACCCTGGGTCGGCTACCGCTTCGAGCCGGGCGAATAGCCACCCCCGTCAACGCCCCGCGTCGACCTACCAAGTCGCTTCTCTTCAAATACTTCCGCGCTTTTACAAACTTTTTATGAACCTCTTATGCCCGCCTTATGGCCGAGCTGATCGAATCACTGTGGGCAAGCGAGGGACTCATGATCGTGCCTCTGGCAGTGACGTTGATCAGCTCGGCCGGTATTGCCTTCCTGCTGTGCTTTCTGGCGGCATTGCGGCGAGACCGTCCGGCCTACAGGCATCGCTATGTACTCTCTGATCAACAGCAGGAGCATCCAGGCAAAAGGCCTGGAGCAGCGCGAGGCGGGAATTCCAACTTGCCCCAGCCGGAAGAGGACTATGATGGGCAGCCGCCGCCCCCGCTTGCGATCCACCGGGTGGCAATTCGGCGCAGCCTGAATGAGATGGCCCGGAGCTAATCAGCTCCCAGGGAGGAAAGCATGGCCGATTTGGCGTTCGTGGGAGTAACGGTTGTGTTCTTTGTGGTGGCGATGCTGTATGTGACGTTTTGCGATTCCGTGAAGTGAGGCTGGCATGCATACCGAATCCATCGTGATGTTAATCATCAGCGCGCTGCTGATGGGGTATTTGTTCTACGCGCTGCTTCGTCCGGAGAAATTCTGACTTTATGACTGGCAATGGGTGGCTACAGATCGCAATCTTGTTTCTGCTGGTGCTGGCGGTGACCAAGCCGCTGGGCCTGTTCATGGCCCGCGTGTTCAACCGGGAGAAGACCTTCCTCGACCGCATTTTGCGGCCCCTCGAGCGGCTCATCTACCGCCTGACCGGCGTGGATGAAGGGCGCGAAATGCGCTGGACGGAATACGCCGTCTCCATGCTGCTGTTCAGCGTGGTCTCCATGGTGGTGCTCTATGTGATCCAGCGGGTGCAGGGTTATCTGCCCTGGAACCCGCAGAAGCTTGCCGGAGTGCCGCCGGCGCTGGCCTTCAATACAGCGGCCTCCTTCAGCACCAATACCAACTGGCAAGCGTATGTGCCGGAAACCACCATGAGCTACTTCACGCAGATGGCGGGCCTGGCCTATCACAACTTTTTCTCGGCCGCGGCCGGCATCGCCCTGGCGATTGCCTTCATTCGCGGCATCGCGCGCCGCCAGGCGGAAACCCTGGGCAATTTCTGGGTGGACATGACCCGGGCCTCGCTTTGGGTGCTGCTTCCCTTTTGCCTGGTAGGCTCGCTGGTGCTGGTCTCGCAAGGCGTGGTGCAAAATTTCCGCGCCTATGACACCGTGCAGTTGGTCGAGCCGCAGCAGGTCCCGCACCTGAACGCGGACGGCACGGCCGCCGTGGGTCCCGACGGCAAGCCGGTAATGGACACCATCGCGCAGCAGACGATCGCGCAGGGCCCAGTGGCCTCGCAAGAGATCATCAAGGAATTTGGCACCAATGGCGGCGGCTTCTTTAACGCCAACAGCGCGCACCCGTTCGAGAATCCCACACCCTTCACCAACCTGATCGAGATTTTTTGTATCTTCGCGATCTCGGCTGGTCTGGTCTACACGCTTGGCCACATGACGGGATCGCTCGCCCATGGCTGGGCGGTCTGGGCCGCCATGGCATTCCTGTTCCTGGCCGGCGTGACCGTGACCTACTGGTCTGAAGCGCGCGGCAATCCACTGCTCGCCGGTGTCAACCAGCAGGCCAGCGCCACCCATCCCGGGGGCAACATGGAAGGCAAGGAAGTCCGCTTCGGCGTTGCCAACTCCGCGCTGTTCGCGACGGCGACCACCGACACCAGTTGCGGGGCGGTCAACGCCATGCATGATTCCTTCACTCCGCTGGGCGGCCTGGTTCCTCTGGTGAACATCATGCTGGGTGAAGTGATCTTCGGGGGTGTGGGCTCCGGCATGTACGGCATGCTGGTGTTTGTCGTGCTCTCGGTCTTCATCGCCGGGCTCATGGTGGGACGCACACCGGAGTATCTGGGCAAAAAGATCGAAAGCTACGACGTGAAGATGGCCATGCTTTCCCTGCTGATTTTCCCGCTGATCATTCTCACGTTGGCGGCGATTTCGGTGGTCTCCAGTTCGTTCGGGACTTCGAGCATTGCCAATGCCGGGCCGCACGGGCTGTCGGAGATTCTGTATGCCTTCACTTCGGCCGCCGGAAATAACGGCTCGGCCTTTGCCGGAATCAACGCCAACACCAACTGGTACAACATTGCACTCGGCTTCAACACCCTGATTGGGCGCTTTCTGGTGGTGATCCCGGTGCTGGCCATTGCCGGCAACTTGGCCCGTAAGAAATACGTGGCCCCTTCGCTTGGAACTTTCCCTGTCACTACTCCCTTGTTCAGCGCGCTGCTGGTCAGTGTCATCTTGATTGTCGGCGCGCTGACCTTTTTCCCGGTGCTGAGTCTGGGACCGATTCTGGAACACTTGTTGATGCACGCGGGGACCACTTTCTAGTAGAGGCCGAAAGAGAACATCATGGCAAAAAAGAACCAATCGAAATCCTTGTGGGACGCAAAAATCGTCCGCCGCGCGCTTCTCGACTCGGTCATGAAGCTCGATCCCCGCACCATGATGAAGAACCCGGTCATGTTCGTGGTGGAAGTGGGCAGCGTGGTGACCACAATTCTGCTGGTCAAAGATGCGCTCGGACACCAGGCCCATCTGGGCTTCAACCTGCAGATCACGCTGTGGCTGTGGTTCACCGTGCTGTTCGCCAACTTCGCGGAAGCCATGGCGGAAGGCCGCGGCAAGGCGCAGGCCGATTCCCTGCGGCGTGCCAAATCGGAAACCATGGCCCACCGCATTCTGGCCAGCGGCAAGATCGAGCAGGTGGCCAGCACCCAATTGCGCTCGGGCGACATTGTGACGGTGACGGCGGGAGAATTCATTCCGGCCGACGGCGAGGTGATCGAGGGGGTGGCCTCGGTGGATGAGTCCGCGATCACGGGCGAATCCGCGCCGGTAATCCGCGAGTCCGGTGGCGACCGCTCGGCTGTGACCGGCGGCACGCGCGTGCTCTCCGACTGCATCAAGGTCAAGGTCACTTCGAACCCCGGAGAAACTTTCCTCGACCGCATGATCGCGCTGGTCGAGGGCGCGGAGCGGCAGAAGACCCCGAATGAGATCGCGCTCAACATCCTGCTGGCCGGGTTGACGATTATCTTCCTGCTCGCCGTCGTCACCTTGCAGCCCTTCGCCGTTTACTCGCAATCGCCGCAGACGGTGTTCGTGCTGGTCTCGCTGCTGGTGTGCCTGATTCCGACCACCATCGGCGGACTGCTCTCAGCCATCGGCATTGCCGGCATGGACCGCCTGGTACAGCACAACGTATTGGCCATGTCGGGCCGCGCGGTGGAAGCGGCGGGGGATGTGAATACCCTGCTGCTCGACAAGACCGGCACCATCACTCTGGGCAATCGCCAGGCTTCGCGCTTTGTTCCGGCCCCGGGCGTTCCCGAACAGGAATTGGCCGACGCCGCGCAGCTCTCTTCCCTGGCCGATGAAACGCCGGAAGGCCGCTCCATCGTGGTGCTAGCCAAGGAAAAGTACAATCTGCGCGGGCGCGAGCTTTCCACCCACCAGACCGAGTTCATTCCCTTCACCGCGCAGACGCGCATGTCGGGCGTAAACCTGAACGGATTTCAAATTCGCAAGGGCTCGGTCGACGCCATTGAGCGCTATGTCACGGAAAACGGTCATCCCTTCCCGCCGGAAGTGCGTGCGGTCGTGGAAGAAGTCTCGCGCGCGGGCAGCACGCCCCTGGTCGTGGCCGAACGCAGCCGCGGGGCCTTAGGCGTCATCGAATTGAAGGACATTGTGAAGGGCGGCATCCGCGAGCGTTTCGAACACCTGCGCGCCATGGGCATCCGCACCGTCATGATCACCGGCGACAATCCGCTGACCGCCGCAGCCATCGCGCGCGAAGCCGGCGTGGATGACTTCCTCGCCCAGGCTACGCCGAAAGACAAAATGGACCTGATCCGGAAGGAACAAGGCCAGGGCAAGCTGGTGGCGATGACCGGGGACGGCACCAACGATGCTCCTGCACTTGCGCAAGCCGACGTGGGCGTCGCCATGAACACGGGCACGCAGGCCGCCAAGGAAGCCGGCAACATGGTGGACCTGGATTCCAATCCCACCAAACTGATTGAGGTGGTGGAAATCGGCAAGCAATTGCTGATGACGCGCGGCGCCTTGACCACGTTCTCCATCGCCAACGACGTGGCCAAATACTTCGCCATCCTGCCCGCCATGTTCGCCGCCACCTTCCCGGTGCTGAACGCGCTGAACATCATGCACCTGAAGACGCCGCAGTCCGCGGTGTTGTCGGCGGTCATCTTTAACGCGCTGATCATTATTGCGCTGATTCCGCTGGCCCTGCGCGGGGTGCGTTACCGTCCCGTGGGAGCGGCCATTCTGCTGCGGCAAAATCTGCTGATCTACGGCGTGGGTGGCGTCATCGTGCCGTTTCTGGGGATCAAAGCCATCGACATGCTGATCACCAGCGTGGGTTTGGCGTAAAAGCAAAAGAGGGCCATCATGAAAAAGAATCTTCTTATCTCGATTTTAATGACGGTGGTAACGACGGTCCTGTTTGGCCTGATTTATCCGCTGGTAGTCACCGGCCTGGCCCAATTGATCTTCCCTGACAAAGCCAACGGCCAACTCGTCCACCGTAACGGCGCGGTGGTTGGATCGCGCATTATCGGCCAGCCTTTCAATGGCCCAAAGTATTTTCACTCGCGTCCCTCGGCCGCCGGCAACGGATATGACGCGGGCGCTTCCAGCGGCTCCAACCTGGGCCCGACCAGCAGCAAGCTGGTGCAGCGAGTAAAAGATTCGGTAGCGCAACTGCAGGCGGAAAACCCCGGACGGCCCATCCCCGTGGACCTGGTCACGACGTCCGGGTCCGGACTGGACCCGCACATCTCGCCCGATTCCGCTGAATTTCAGGTGCCGCGCGTGGCCCGCGAGCGCGGGCTGAGCGAAGCGGCTGTGCGGGCCGCCGTGACCCGCCACACCGAGGGATTGCAGTTCGGCGTACTGGGTGCGCCGCGCGTCAATGTGCTGGAATTGAATTTAGATTTGGATTCGCTGGGAACTAAACAGGCAGAACTCAATCAAAACTGAGTATCCTCAATAGCAAAAAGCTTCGTATCAGGGCGGGCCGTTCAGCATGATCCAACACTCACGCGCCCGGTCGGCGCAACCTGCCAGAGCCGGCTAAAGCAAAACAGAAATGCTCATGCTGCCGTTACTGCTGATGGATGACGACCACCAGCCGGCGCGGCCCGTGCGCGCCCATCACCAGGATCTTCTCGATATCGGCGGTGCGGCTGGAGCCGGTGGTGAGGCACAGAAACGAATTTTCTTTTGGCACGCCCCGTTCATCGACTTGCGCCAGGGCAACCGCGAGGTCGGGGACCAACTGGTCCAGCCCGGCCACCACAATATGAATGGGGGCCACCACGGAAGCGCCGCGTCCGCCGCACGCCGATGAAACCAGTACCGAGCCGGTCATGGCGATGAGCGCCTCACAGTGGGTAATGGTGGCTTGTGACACTTCGCGCGAGCCGCCCTCGCTCGACCAGCGTACGCTGGGGCGATTCCAGGAAGCGGCCATCTCCCGTAACTGCGCGCTCTCCTGAATGTAAATTTCTCCTTCCGGAAGTCCGGCAAGTATCTGCGCGATGGCCGCCGTGCTGGCGGCCCGGTCCGGCGTCACCACACACTCGGTGATATTGATGACGCACTCTTTCTGGAAGCGATCCAGCAGGTCCGGGATAGGCGCGAAAATCGGCTGCGCCCCCTGCGGCGCCGAATATTTGTGCGCCGGAACTTGCAATGCATTTTGAATCCGGGAAAGAATTCGCTCGCGCGACGGGTTCTCAGTGGCCGCCATGTTCCTCCTTCCAGAGGGCGCGGAAGGATTTCTTCGGCACCGTCAGGTCTGCGTGGTTCTTGCTCCAGGGGCCGGCGGGATCAAGCGCGGTACCGCTGAGTCCGACACTTTGGGCGGCACGCAGGCCGAAGCGCGCCACCGCGCCCAGCCATCCGAAACGCGTGGCTCCTGCCATCCCCCAGCGCCAGGCCTTGAATGCCAGGCGCTCCGCCCACGGCCGTTCGCCTTCCTTCACGGCATTGCGGCGGTTATGCAACAGGTGATGATGCAGGTCGATCTTCACCGGGCAGGCATCGCTGCAGGCCCCGCATAAAGAGGACGCCGACGATAGATGTTGAAAGTCTTTCAAGCCGCGGAAATGCGGCGTCAACACGCTGCCAATCGGTCCCTGGTACGTCGTGCCGTAGGCATGGCCGCCGATGGTGCGGTAAACCGGGCACACATTCAGGCAAGCGCCGCAACGAATGCAATGCAGAGCGTCGCGCTGTTCGGGATCAGCCAGCAGCTCGCTGCGACCGTTATCCAGCAGGACCACATGGAATTCTTCCGGCCCATCCACTTCGTGCGGCAGGCGCGGGCCCACCAGCGTGTTGTACACCGTGACCGCCTGCCCGGTCCCGGCGGTCGAGAGCACCGGCCACAACGTGGCCAGGTCCTGCATGCGGGGGATCACTTTTTCTATTCCGGTGACCGCCACGTGGACCTTCGGAAAGCTGGTGCACAGGCGGCCGTTGCCTTCATTGGTGGTCAGGGCAATCATGCCGCTGTCGGCCACCACGAAGTTCGCGCCGCTGACGCCCATCTCCGCCTTGAAGAAGGCCTCGCGCAACACCACGCGGGCGGCGGCCACCAGCTGCTGCGGATCTTCCGTGTTGGTGCCCAGCTTTTCGCGAAACAGCGCCGCGATATCTTTGCGGGTGAGGTGCATGGCGGGGGTGACGATGTGGTACGGAGGCTCATTGCGCAACTGCACTATGAACTCGCCGAGATCAGTTTCCAGCACCTCGACCCCGTTCGCTTCCAGCGCCTGCGTGAGGTGGATTTCCTCCGTCACCATGGATTTCGATTTCACCACCATGTGCACGCCGCGGGCTTTGGCCAGATCGGTAATATACTGGCGCGCTTCTTCCGCATTGGCGGCCCAGAACACGTGCCCACCGCGCTCTTTCACCTTCTCTTCAAACTGGAGGAGATAGCGGTCCAGATGATTGACCGCCTCCCACTTGATCTCATGCGCCTTCTGGCGCGCCGCCGGCCAGTCGAGGAAGCGCGACTTGCCGCGCTGCACCGCGGCCTCATGCTGGTCGATGGCGAATTGCAGGATCTTGCGGTGGCCCAGATCGGCGGACTTGGTCGCGGCATTGCGCAGAAACTCATGGGCAGCGGTACTCATCGCGCCTCCCCTTTTGCGCCTTCCGCCCGCGCCAGAATGCTGGCTAGATGAATGGTGCGCACCGGCGAATTGCGCCGCCGCAGAATTCCGTCGAGATGCATCAGGCAGCTGGGGTCGGTCGAGGTCACATACTCGGCCTGCGTGGTCTCGGCGTTCCCTGCCTTGGTGTCGCCCATGGAGCCGGAGATCATGGGGAACTTCGCCGAGAAGGTGCCGCCAAATCCACAGCAGTCCTCGGAGTATTTCATCTCCACCAGCTCCAGGCCGCGCACGTGCTGCAGCAATTCGCGGGGCTGTGACTTCAATCGCAGTTCGCGCAGGGCGTGGCAGGAATCATGATAGGTCACGCGGTGCGGGAAGGCCGCGCCCACATCTTCCACCTTGGCGACATTGATGAGGAATTCGGAGAACTCAAACACGCGTTTGCCCAGCTCGAGCGCGTCGGCCCGGCTGCTCGACTCCGCCAGCAGTTCCGGGTAAAAGACCCGCACCATGGAGGTACAGGAGGCCGAGGGGCACACCACCACTTCCGCAGAGTGAAAAACCCGCACACAGCGCTCGGCAACCGGCCGGGCATCGTGCCAATATCCTGTATTGAAGGCGGGTTGCCCGCAGCAGGTTTGCTCTTCGGGGAAATCGACCTCGTAGCCAATCCGGCGCAAAACCCGCGCCATATCGAGCCCGACTTCGGGGTTCATCTGGTCTACAAAACAGGGGATGAACAGCGAGACTTTTTTCATGGATACCGGTTCTTCGGGCCCATCCTGAGGACTCCGCTTTCTCCACAGAACGCCACCGCCAAGAAACAAGCGGCGCCATTTAGTATATAGAATGGTTGGCGGCGCAGCCGGCCGGAGGTGTGGGACGTTCTCACATTGTAAATTTCGCGCCACTTCACACCATGCAAATTCCAGTTCTCAGACTCGACCCCAAAGATAATGTCCTGATTGCGCTGCAAGACCTGCGCAAGGGTGACCAGATTGCCTTTTCCGGTGAGACCTATAGCCTGCGCACCGACGTGCCCGCCAAGCACAAGTTCATGACGCAGGATGTTCCCGTGGGCGGAGACATCGTGATGTACGGCGTTCTGGTGGGAAAGGCCCGCGAGCCCATCCCACGCGGCGCGGCGGTCACCACCCGTAACATGCAGCACGAATCGGCGGATTTCCACGAAAAATCCGCCAACTACCCCTGGAACCCTCCCGACATCGCGCGTTGGCGCGAGCGCACATTTCTGGGACACCACCGCTCCGACGGTCAGGTGGGCACGCGCAATTACTGGCTGGTGGTGCCGCTGGTTTTCTGTGAAAACCGCAATATCAACGTGCTGAAGCAGGCCTTTGAGGAGGAACTGGGCCTGGCGCCACCGCAGGTCTACCGCCAGCAGGTGGCGGAGATGGTACGGCTATACCGCGAAGGCAAAGCGGCACAGATTCCCACGCTGGTCCCGGGACAGAGCGGGACCGCCGCCACCCGCCGGGGGATTTTTGAGAACGTGGACGGCATCAAGTTCCTGCTGCACCAGGCGGGCTGCGGGGGCACCCGGGAAGATTCCAACAATCTTTGCTCGCTGATTGCCGGATACATTCATCATCCCAATGTCGCCGGGGCGACCATTCTCAGCCTGGGCTGCCAGCACTCACAAGTCGAGACCCTGCGCGAACAAATTCTGCAGCGCAACCCGAAGTTCGATAAGCCGCTGTTGGTCTTCGACCAGCAGAAGAGCGGCGAAGAATTCAAAATGCTCTCGGAGGCGATCCGCGCCACGTTTCTCGGCATGGTAGAGGCCAATCAGTCGGTGCGCAAACCGGCCCCGCTTTCCCGCCTGTGCGTGGGCCTGAAGTGTGGCGGCTCGGATGGCTTCTCCGGCCTCTCCGCCAACCCGGCCATCGGCCACGTCTCCGATCTGCTGGCGGCCCTGGGCGGCCGGACGTTGCTCTCGGAATTCCCCGAACTCTGCGGCGTCGAGCAAAGCCTCATCGATCGCAGCGTCAGCAAAGAAGTGGGCGACCGCTTCATCCACCTGATGCGCGATTATGCGGCGCGGGCCAAAGCCGTGCATGCCGGCTTCGACATGAATCCTTCGCCGGGCAATATCCGCGACGGGCTCATCACCGACGCCATGAAGTCCGCCGGGGCCGCGCGCAAGGGCGGAACTTCCCCGGTCACGGCTGTGCTTGACTACCCCGAGTACTCCACCACGCCAGGGCTGAACCTGCAATGCACGCCGGGCAATGACGTGGAGTGCGTCACGGCGCAGGCCGCCGCGGGGGCCAGTATTGTCCTGTTCACCACGGGCCTGGGCACGCCGACCGGCAATCCGATCACGCCGGTGATTAAGGTCTCCACTAACAGCCAGCTCGCCCAACGCATGCCCGACATCATTGATATTGATACCGGGCGTATTATTTCCGGGGAAAAGACGCTGGAGGAAACCGGAGAGGCGATCCTGGACCTGGTGGTGCAGATCGCCAGCGGAGAAGCCCGCACCAAAGCGGAAATCCTGGGCCAGGATGATTTCATCCCCTGGAAGCGCGGCGTTTCGTTATAGGGTAAGTTTTCAGATTCCAACCCGGCGTCCACACGAGGCAGTATTGGATCTGCAGATCAAAGACCGGGTCGTGGTAGTGACCGGCGGGGCCAAAGGCATTGGGGAGGCCATTGCCCGCGCCGCCTGCGAGGAAGGCGCGGTTCCGGTTGTGCTTGACCGCGACTCTGCGGCCGGGGAGGCCTTCTGCGCCGGGTTGCGGAAATCCGGCAAGCGTTGCGCTTACATTCCCGTCGATCTCACCCAAGCCGAAGAATGTGCCCGCGCCGTGTCGCAAACCGTCGAACAGTTCGGCCGCCTCGATGCCCTGGTGAATAACGCCGGCGTGAACGACCGCGTGGGCCTGGAGAATGGCAGCCCCGAACTGTATCTGCAATCCCTGCACAAAAGCTTGTTCCATTACTACACCATGGCGCACTTTGCGCTGCCCCATCTTAAGCAGAGCCAGGGCTGCATTGTGAACATCAGCTCCAAGACCGCCGTCACCGGCCAAGGCGGCACCTCCGGCTATGCCTCCGCCAAGGGCGCTATTCTTTCCCTCACCCGCGAATGGGCGCTCGAGCTGCTGCCTTACAGCATCCGCGTGAATGCCGTGGTGCCGGGCGATGTCATGACGCCGCTCTACCGGCAGTGGCTCAATACGTTTCCGGACCCGGAAGGAAAGTTGCAAAGCATCGTTTCCAACATTCCTCTGGAACGCAGAATGACCAAACTGGAGGAGTTGGCCGCCATGGCGGTCTTTCTCTTATCGCCCAAAGCCGGCCACATCACCGGGCAGCATCTCTTTGTGGATGGCGGTTATGTGCACCTCGACCGCGCCGTCACCTAGCCCACCATTTCTGGAATGAACCATGACTCGACGCTATTGCCTGACGCTCGACTTGAAAGATGATCCGCAACTGATCGCGGAGTACGAGCGCTATCACAAAAAAATCTGGCCCGAAATCACCCAAAGCTTGAAGGCTGCGGGCATCGTGAACGCGGAAATCTATCGCCTCGGCACACGTATGTGCATGGTGCTCGAGGTCGATGAGCACTTCTCTTTTGAGGCCAAGGCGCAGGCCGACCGCGCCAACCCCAAAGTCCAGGAGTGGGAAGAATTGATGTGGAAGTTCCAGAAGCCGCTGCCGCAGGCCCAACCGGGCGAGAAGTGGCTGCTCATGGAAAAAATCTTCGAACTGGAAAAGTAACTACCGCTTCTTCGCCTGCGCCAGGTAATTGCTGGCTTCGGTCCATTTCGGATTGCGCGAGAGGGCAATCTCAAAATGGGTGGCCGCAGTCTTCGAGTCTCCGCTTTTCAGCAGAGCCACGCCCATCTGAAAATTGGCCCAGGCCGACTCCGGCATCAGCTGGATGGCCTTGCGCAGATGCTCAATCGCCGGCGCATACTTCGCCTGCTGCAGGCAGCCCACACCCAGCGCGTACTGCGCCAGATAGAGATTGGCGTCCTGCGCCACCATGGCTTCGAGCGCCGGGACTGCAGACTGCGGCCTACCATCTTCGATGGCGGCCAGCGCCTTGTGCACCGCGTTGGCCACGGCGATTTTATCTTTGGGATCGGTGCCTGCGATGGTCGCGGAGCCTGCTGCCTGCTGGTTTAATCCCACATAACCGAGAGAGGCCAGTTTCTGGATTTCGCTGGAACTTAACTTCGCCGAGGCCGCTGTCTCTCCGGCCACGCGCCGGCCAAAGCCTTCGACTTGACCGGCCAGCGTGTCCAACGTGCCTTTGAAATTGCCCGCAACATTTTTCGCGGCGCCTGGATCCTGGGTCAAGTCATAGAGTTCAGCTTTGGGCGCGCGCACCAGCAGATATTTGCTCACTCGCCAGGATTCGAGCGGGCTCCAGCCAAAAGCCTGGCGGGAATAATCGCTACGCGCATAGGCGGGCTGGTCGCCGCCGCTGCCGCGGGCCACCCGCAATAACGACTGGCCCTGCATTTTGGAAACTGTGGGCAGTCCGGCAACGTCGAGAACGGTAGGCGCGATATCCACCAACTGCACGCGGCCTGGGACCCGCTTCCCTGCCATCTGGTTGGCGGGCAATTTCACCAGCAGGGGCACATGGATCGTCTCGTCATAAAGAAACACGCCGCCGGCATCTTCGCCGTGCGCGCCAAGAGGTTCGCCACGCGCTGAGACCACCACGATCAGCGCCCCCTCGAACAACTTCTTCGCTTGCAGCGCGGCGATTATTTTTCCTACGGCAGCATCGGTGGCGGCTTCTCCGTTACTGGAATCGCTGATCTGCATCCACAGAAAAAATGGCGCGACGCCGGTTTTTTGCAACCAGGAGGCAGCGCGCAGGGCCACATCCGCAACGCGCCTCTCCCCAGAAATGTACCGGCCCTCGCCGGCGCGCGGTGCGTGGAACCCTGCGTCAAAGCTGGCAAAGCCGCGGTCCATGCCGCCGGCCGTGCCACTGTGGGGGTCGAGCTGAATCGTGCTGGCAAAGGCCGCCGTCTTATATCCTCCCGCGCGCAACAGGTCGGGCAGGTAGGGCAGCGACGCGCCCAGCGGCGAGCCGAATTCCGTCATCCCATGGGCTTGCGGATAGAGCCCGGTCAGGATCGTGGAGTGCGAGACGACCGTGGTCGGCGCCTGTGCGTAGGCGCGCTCGAAAACCAGGGCCTTCTGCGCCAGCGCGTCCAACTGCGGAGTGCCCGGCTTGGCGCCCAGGAAGCCCATGCGATCGGCCCGCGTGCCATCGAGCGTAATAAGAATGATATTGGGACGGGACGCCGCCAGCGCGGGTACGGCCAGCACCAGCAGCAATAGCAGCCTTCGCAGCATGTACCACTATAACGTGGAGGGGCAGGATGTGGCGCAGGCGCCCTCGCCCGCGTTTCTCGCAGTTGCGCGGACACGAGTGTCCGCCCCACACCTCCTCGCGTAAAATGGCGGGATTGAGGTTATCCCTATCCGCATGGGCCTGAAGACGTGGATTGCTGCCGCCGGCATTCTTCTTGCCGGAGTTGTCGTCTATCGCGCGTTTTCGCATCGCAGCCCGGCCCATTGGGAGGGCCCGCAGCGGCTCATCGTGCTGGGCATCGACGGCATGGACCCCGACCTCCTGCAAAAATTCGTGCAGGACGGCAGGATGCCGAATTTCGCGCGGCTCATGCAGCAGGGGACATTCCAGAAGTTGACTACCGCCATTCCGCCGCAGAGCCCGGTCGCATGGTCGAATTTGATTACCGGCATGAATCCCGGCGGGCACGGCATCTTCGATTTCATCCACCGCGACCCCAAGACCATGCAGCCGTTTCTCTCCATTGCGCGGGTCGAGCCGCCGAAGCACACCATTCATCTGGGGAGCTGGAGCATCCCGCTGGGCAGCGGGACCGCCGAGCAGTTGCGGCAAGGGGAAGCCTTCTGGCAGATTCTCGACCAGCACGGGATCCCGGCGACCGTGTTCCGCATGCCATCCAATTTTCCGCCCGTGAAAACCCGCTCGGTCACCTTTGCCGGCATGGGCACGCCTGATCTGCGCGGCAGTTACGGCACCTTTACCTATTACACCGATGACCTGATGACCGCGACCGGCGCGGTGGAAGGCGGAGAGATTGTCGCCGTACAGCCGGAAAACGGTCGCGTGACCGCGCACCTTCCCGGTCCGGAGAATTCCTTCCGCAAAGGCTCGCCGCCCGCCACCGCCGATTTCACGGTGGATGTAGACCCGACCCAGCCTGTGGCCCGCTTCACCCTGCAAGACCAGGAATTCGTTCTGCGCGAAGGCGAGTGGAGCGACTGGATCAAAGTGAAGTTCACTCTGGTGCCGGGGCTGGTTTCGGTGGAAGGCATCTCCCGCTTCTATTTCAAGCAGGCGCATCCCCGCTTCGAGCTGTATGTGTCGCCGGTGAATCTCGATCCGCGTAATCCCGCGCTGCCGCTCTCCACCCCGGCCGGCTACTCAAAGGAATTGGCGGAAGAAATCGGCGGGCCTTTCTACACTCAGGGCATTGCGGAAGACACCAAGGCGCTCTCCGCTGGGGTCTTTAATGACGCGGAGTACTTGCAGCAATCGCGCGAAGTGCTCAACGAGCATCGCCGCATCTTTGACAAAGAGTTCCCCAAATTCAAGAACGGTCTCTTCTTCTTCTATTTCTCCAGCCTGGACCTGAACGCGCACATGCTGTGGCGCGCCATGGATGAGCATCATCCCAACCACACGGCGGAATCGGCCGCCTACGCCGGGGCCATTGAGCAGTTCTATACGCAGATGGATCAGGTGCTCGGCGAGGTCTGGCCGAAAGTGGATGAGCACACCACGCTGCTCGTCCTCTCCGACCACGGCTTTGCTCCCTTTTATCGTTCGTTCAACCTGAACACCTGGCTGCTGCAAAACGGATACCTGAAGTTGAAAGACGGCGCCGATCCCGAGCAGGGGGAGTACTTCACCAACGTGGACTGGGCGCACACCCGCGCATATGGCCTCGGCCTGAATGGCCTCTACCTCAACCTGCGCGGCCGGGAAAAGGACGGCATTGTCGCCCCCGGCGCGGAAGCCGAGGCATTGCTGAAGGAACTTACAGAGAAGCTGCTGACTGTCCGGGATAGCGGCCATACCGTCATCACGCGTGTGGATTCCGCCGAGCAGGCCTACTCAGGCGTGCACACCGCGCTTGCGCCCGACCTGATCGTAGGCTACAACCGCGGCTATCGTGCCGGTTGGAAGACGGTGCTCGGCGCGTTCACGCGCGACGTATTGGAAGACAACCTCAACCCCTGGAGCGGCGACCACTGCATGGACTACACCCTGGTGCCGGGCGTCGTGCTGAGCAACCGCCCCATGGCGGCCGCTGCGCCGGCGCTCACCGACATTGCGCCCACCATCCTGGCTGAGTTTGGGATTGCCAAACCCCAGAGTATGATAGGGCATTCCATTTTCCCGGCCGCCGCCATCAGGAGCCAGAACCAGCATGTTCGGTCACAAAGTCAAAATTGAGGGAGACCTGCTCGAAAAGGCCAAACAGTGCGCCGAGGCCTCCGGTTACGCCAGCGTGGATGAATTCGTGGTGCACACGCTGGAGAAAGAAATCGCCCGCCTGATGGGCCCGGGCGACGGCTCCGCCGACGCCGAAGCCGTCAAGAAGCGCCTGCAAGGGCTGGGGTATCTGGAGTAAAGCTTGGGTAATGGTGCAGCTAGAAACCAACCATGGTCATTGTCATTTCGAGGGCAGTTTGATCGCCCGAGAAATCTGCTTTATTAGCCAACAGCAGATTCCTCGCCGCAAATACACGGCTCGGAATGACAAAAATTTCAGGGTACATTTTCAAACTGCACCACCACCAAAGATTGTCCTCTGAAGTTAGTTGTTCTCTTAATCTGCGATGACTTCGCCGTATCTCACAGCTTTGTTTCTCTCCCGCACGCTTTGGGGCGGCGTGCCGATGACGCTGGTTTTCGCCATCTCGGTGGTCACCGGCCTCGTCATGCTGGTGATCTTCCGCTACACCTCGAACCAGCAGGCGGTAAAGCTAGCCAAAGAAAGATTGCAGGCGCAACTGCTGGCCGTGCGCCTGTTTCAGGACCAGCTTCCTGTCGTGCTGCGCTCCTACGGACGCATTCTGCGCGGCACCCTGCGCTATCTGCGCGTGGCCGGTGGACCGTTTCTGCTGGCTATCGTGCCCATGACCTTGCTGATCGTTCAACTTGATCATTGGTTCGGCATGGAGCCTTTCCGTCCGGACCAGACATTTCTGGTCAAGGCGCAGTTCGCACCGAATGCGCCGCTCGATGAGGCCACGCTGCAACTTCCCGATGGCCTGGTCGCCGACGCGCCCGCCGTGCGTATTGCGAGTGATTCGCAGGTCGTGTGGCGCGTAGCCCCCGCGAAGTACGGCGCCTATCAGGTGAACCTTGCCCTCAATGGGCAGACTTTTTCGAAGACGGTGGTTGTCGGCAGCAATATGCCGCGCCTCTCCTGGCTGCGCACGCAAAGCTTCTGGGAGGGGCTGCTCTCTTCCGCCGAACCGCGCTTTCCCAAAGGCGGCCCCATCGAATCCATCGCCGTGATTTATCCCGCGCGCGACATCGCTTTCCTGGGCTGGCAGTGGAACTGGATCATCCTCTTCTTTGTTCTCTCCATGATTGCGGGCTTCGCCTTCAAAGGGATTCTGGGTGTAGAGATATGAGCAGAAACCACTCCCGCCACCTGACCGTTCTGGCCTTCATCATTCTTGTGTTGTGCGTGGTCACGCTGCCCACGCGCAGTGAAGCTTACGTTGGCCCCGGCGCCGGGTTTGCGGTGCTTTCTTCTTTCTGGACGCTGTTTCTCGCCTTCCTCTATTCCGTGTACGCGCTCTTCACCTGGCCGCTGCGCCAGCTCTACCGCCTGGTGCGTGGACGCAAGGCCTACGGCAAGGCCCGCTTCAAGCGCGTGGTGATTCTCGGCTTCGACGGGATGGACCCGGAGCTGGCGGAAAAATTTATCCAGGCCGGCAAACTCCCCAATCTCGCCAAACTGCGTGAGCAGGGCACATTTCAGAAATTGCGCACCACCTTTCCGGCGATTTCGCCGGTCGCCTGGTCCACCTTTATGACCGGCGTGAATCCCGGCAAGCACAACATCTACGATTTCCTGCAACGAGACCTGGGCAACTATCTGCCCTTCCTTTCCTCCGCGCAGATTGAAGGCCCCAAGCGCCGTCTGAAGCTGGGCAAATACAGCCTGCCGATCGGAAAATCGGAGATCAAGCTTCTGCGCAAATCGAAGCCCTTCTGGCATTGGCTGGGAGAAGCCGGGGTTTTCTGCTCGGTGATCCGCGTGCCCGTCACCTTTCCGCCGGAAAAATTTCCCGGCGTCATGCTCTCCGGCATGTGCGTGCCCGACCTGAAAGGCAGCCAGGGAACGTTCTGCTTCTGCACTACGCGCGCGCAGAATGACGGCGCGCGTCAGGGCGGCGTCATCATCCCCTTTCAGAAAGATGGGGCGAATTTTCGCTCCTACATTCCTGGCCCGGACAACCCGCTCATTGCGGACTCCCCCAACGGCGCGCCGAATTCCACGGCCCAGAGCCACGAGATGCGCGTGCCCTTTGAGGTCCGCCCGAAATCAGCGGATACGGCGGAGATTCTGGTTGGTTCCGAGCGTATCCTGCTGAAAGTCGGCGAGTACTCGAAGTGGACCTCGGTGCACTTCAAGGCCGGATTCGGCATCACCGCGCATGGCATCTGCCGCTTCTACCTCAAGCAGCTGTCGCCGGAGCTCGAAGTCTACGTCACGCCGGTGAACATTGATCCCAAACAACCCGACCTTCCTATCTCGCACCCTCTGACGTATTCGATCTACCTGGCCAAGCTCAACGGCCCTTATGCCACCCTGGGCCTTGCAGAAGATACCTGGGCGCTCAACGAGCACGCGCTCGACGATGCGGCCTTCCTCGAACAGTGCTACTCGAACCACAACGACCGCGAAAAGCAGCTCTTCGACGCCTTGGAGAAAACCACGCGCGGCGTGTGCACCTGCGTCTTCGACATCACCGACCGCGTGCAGCACATGTTCTGGCGTTACATGGAAGAAGACCATCCGGCGCTGCAGGATGCGCCGGCGGAAGCCAGGCTCGGCAACGTCATTGAGCAGCTCTACCAGCGCATGGACGACTTAGTCGGCCGCGTTTTGGCACAGCTCGACAGCGAGAGCATGCTGATGGTCGTCTCCGACCACGGCTTCAAGTCCTTCCAGCGCGGCATCAATTTGAACACATGGCTGCGCGAGAACGGATATTTGGTGCTGAAGCCCGGAGTCGACGAAACCGGAGAATGGTTCCAGGGAGTGGATTGGTCGCGCACCCGCGCCTACACCATGGGACTGAACGGGCTCTTCCTGAATGTGAAGGGACGCGAGCGCGAAGGCATTGTGGCTCCCGGCGCGGAAGCCGATGCCTTAAAAGAAGAACTGCGGCAGAGGTTGAACGGGCTGGCCGACCCGGAGAATGGCAAGGTCGGCATCACTGGTGTCTTCAACTCCGGCAACGTCTATGCCGGCCCCTATTCGATCAACGCCCCCGACCTCATCATCGGTTACGGTGACGGCTACCGCGCCTCTTGGGACGGAGTCACCGGCAAAGTTACCCACCAGATTTTCGAGGACAACGCCAAAGCCTGGAGCGGCGATCACTGCATCGATCCGCGCCTGGTGCCCGGCGTGCTGTTCAGCAACCGCAGGATTCAGGTGGAGAAGCCGGCCATCGTCGACGTTGCGCCCACCATGCTCCGTCTCTTCGGCTTGCAGCCTCCCGCGCACTTTGACGGCAAGGCTTGGCCGGTGGGGTAGGACCATTGGTCCTTCAGTCATGCGGAGCGCGCAGTCGAAGGATGCAGCCAGTATTTCCGCTCACAACAACTAGCATTAGTTCTTCACGGTCATCGTATCTGAATTCACAGCCTTCTTACCGGAAACACCCTCCAACCCGGCCAAGACGCCACGATAATCATTTTTATCGCACTGCATAGCAAAGCCGCCTTTCTTATCGCCATCAGCCCAAGTCAGACCGACATAGTGTTTTTTGGATTTGGTGAGCGCCATAAGCCCACCGATTCCCAAGGAAACCACAGCCAACCCCACAGCTGCCCCGACCCTACGATGCACATCCTGTCCGTAGCTAATTTCTGTAATCGCGGAAGCCGGGATCAAAGCAACTTCAGTGCCATCCTTCACAAGGTGCACCTGATTTTGGTCGATGAGCAGACGCACTCCGGATCCAGCCTTTACATTTTGCAAAGAACCGCCATCATAGGTAACTTTATACCCGCTATCTCCCGCCCATACTGATAGAGGCATAACCAGGCAAAGCACATATACGACGAGATTCCTCATAATATCTCCTCCAGATCTCAGGTAACACTTGTCCCTGAGCCAAGGAACTCTACATCGATTCAATGTCCTAAAGTAGAGACCGAAGGTAACTTAACACTAGGTCGTTGATTACTAAAGGTATGACAAATTAGACTCCTATCAATGCTGAATACAGGCATATGACTTATTGATGCGTAATATACCCTTATCGATATAAATAAGAAGAGTAACTTTACGGGATAACTTCGTACTGCATCGCAATTTACTTGCAGCAGAAGTGCGGGCTTTCCACCACTCCTCCCGCATATCCTGATATCTCGAGCAAAGGGTCGGGCCCAAAAGCGCGCTCGCTTTGCAGTCGAAGGAACCCTGCCTGAAGCACACGTTTACTTAGGGCGACAAACACGGTTACCATTGCACGCCCGGATACAAGCTCGGCATACGAAAGGCGCGATAGGCATACTCGGAGACGGTCATCTGCCAGACGGTCTGGGGCGGCGTGCTGCGGGTGGCTTCGAAGATCGCGGAGTTAGGGCCGGGCAGCGGGCCGGCACATTCATCGAATTCAACATTCCCGTTGGCCAGCAGGCGGGCGGAGCCACCGAAGAAGGAAAACAGGTCCAGCGTATTGACCCAAGCTAAGGAAACGGTTCGCGCGGATTCATCGACCTGATAGGTCACTACGCGGCTATAGCATGGTTCATTCGAACCGCAGGTATTCCCCGCGCCATCCAGGGCCCGCAAATTCCCATTGTCGAACACTCACGCTTCAAAGCTCCCGGCCGAACCAGAGCTGATCACATTGATATCGTGCTGCGCGTACTGCCAATCTACCGGATCGGAGCCGTTAAGCAGGGTAAAATCTCCCTGATTGCCCAGCTTCCACAAAATATCGCCGGAACCCTGGCCGGCGCGGTAGTCGATCTTGATCACCCAGCTCTGATTGCGTATCGAGAGCATCAGATTCTGGTCGTCGGGCGAATAGACGACCGTGTTGGAATGCGTCCAGTCCGGCAGGCCCATCAGGTGCCGGTTAGGGTCCAGGTGATCAAAGGCCGACCACACCCACACCGGCTTGCGATTTTCGTCGAGATCAATCAGAAGATCCCCGACGACCTCAGTTCCGTTGGGATAACCATCGAGGCTGGTGAAGTATCGGCTCTCCGCTGCCAGCAGCACAATGTGCCCATTCGGCAATAAAGCGAAATCATGATGCGCACCGATCACGGTCCGGTTGCACTGCGCGCAGGTGGCTTGCGCCAGCAGCTGATTCAGGTCGGTGTAAGACATCTGCCAAACCACCTGCCCGCTCAGATCGACTTCCTGTATGACGGAGTTCTGGCCGTCGGCGGATCCGGGCGTGATATCGGTAAACACCAACAGGAAGTGTCCATTGGGCAGGAGTTTGATGGGATCAAGCGACGGGACGGGCACGACCGGCCCGGCATCGTAGTACCAGATCACAGTGCCATCCAAATCCGTGACCAGCGCCAGAATTCCCTGGGGCCGACTGCTCGACGCCAAATCAATGAGTTCTACACCACCCTGCGGCGTTTTGCCGGAAACACTCCGCGTCGTGATTGTGGGCAGACGATCCTCGGGAATATCACCGCTCACAAAGGTGTGGTCGCTATCCTGGAATGCCAATCCATCGGGGAAGGTGATCTGGGCGCGCATATGGTAAGACGTGCGGGCGCGCATGCCCGCCACCAAGATGTCGATTTCTCCGTTGGCATCGGCGGACTGCATCCAGGTGCGGCGTCGGTAACTCATGTCCGTGCCAAACTCGATGAGCGCGGAAGAACCGGGCAGAGCGAGAAAGTGATACTTCACCACCAATGGGTGTTGCGTCGCAAGCACTTGTCCACTCCTGAGGACGATGACTACAGTGCCCGCGGAGCGCGGCCCTGCCGGACTGGTGGCAGCACTGATGATGAATGTGGTTGGAACGCTCAGGTCTGGTGCGCTGTACAGGCCGAGGGGAGAAATTGTGCCCACTGCGTGTGAGCCGCCGGGAATATCATTGACATACCAGGTGAGCGATCCGGCCGTGCGACCATTCACTGCGGCTGAGAACTGCACGCTTTGGCCCGCGAGCACCGCCGCTGATGATACAGAGATCGTGGGAGTTTGCGGGGCCAGGCCACACCCAGAGAATGCCAGCATTCCGAAGACAGCCAAGAAAAAGGACCGGCACTTGTACAGCGCAATCTCCACAAACGCATTTATCCTATGGAAGGATGCAAAAAAGCAAACCTTTTCAGGCTAACTTAAGGGATTGTCCTGATTTGGAATTTCCACAAGAACCAAACGGTGACAACTGCGAGGGCTATTTTTAGCGGCATTCTCCTATGACCTCTGTCCGAATCGACATCTGGCTGTGGACGGCGCGTTTCTTTAAAGTTCGCGGACTGGCCAAGAAAGCCTGCGAACTCAACCGCGTGCAGTGCAACGGACAAGCCGTCAAACCAGCGCGCGAGGTGCGCGTGGGGGACATGCTACGCATCACTAACGACGGCGGGGAGTTTGAGGTGGAAGTGTTGGCGCTCAGCGATACGCGCGGCCCCGCACCGGTGGCGCAGGCGCTTTATCGCGAAACCGAAGCCAGCCGCCAGGCCCGCCAGAAGGCCGCCGAGGACCGCAAGCTCATGCGGCATTTCTTCGAGCCCGCCCCCGCGGCGCGTCCTTCCAAGCGCGACCGCCGCAGAATCATTCAATTCCGCGGCGGCAAATAAAAATACAAGCTCGCGCTTATTTCAGTTCCTGCAGTTGTTGTTTATCGATGTGCAAACCGGCCGCGGCAACATTTTCTTCCAGGTGAGCCACCTTGGATGTGCCCGGAATCGGCAGCATGACGGGAGACCGCGCCAGCAGCCAGGCCAGCGCGATTTGCGACGGAGTCGCCTTCCAGCGCGCCGCGGCCTGCGCCACCGGGCTTTCGCCGCCCGACATGCGCCCCGCCGCCAGCGGGAACCAGGGAATGAATCCGACGTTTTCCTTCTCGCAGTAATTCAGGACATCTTCCGATCCCCGGTCGGCCAGGCTATAGCGGTTTTGCACGCTCACAATCGGGACAATCGTCCTGGCATGTTGGATCTGCCGCACACTGACTTCAGAAAGCCCGATGTGCTTGATCTTGCCCTGCGCCTGCAAATCTTTGAGCGCACCCAGCTGATCTTCGGCGGGAACCTTCGGGTCAATGCGATGCAGTTGATACAGGTCAATGCGGTCCAGACGCAGGCGGTGCAGGCTGCCTTCGCAGGCCGCACGCAGGTGTTCCGGCCTTCCATTCTCCGTCCAGCGTCCGGGCCCAGGACGATCAAAACCCGCCTTGGTCGCGATCACCAAGCCTGCCGGATAGGGATGCAACGCCTCGGCAATAATTTCTTCGCTCACTCCCGGCCCGTAGGAGTCCGCGGTATCGATGAAGTTGATGCCCAACTCGACGGCCCGCCTCAGGACCCGCACTGCCTCTTTCCGGTCCGCCGGCTCGCCCCACACACCTTCTCCGGTAATGCGCATGGCGCCGAATCCCAGCCGCGCTATCTTAAGATCGCCCCCCAGCCGATATTCGCCCGCTTCAGCTGCCAGACCGGACTTCTCTTTCTGCATAGCATCCTCCTTCCCTATGGATGCGGTACCTGGGTTGATGGATACATTCCTGAAGGGAAAACTTACCCAGGCTGCGACCGGAAATAGTTGCGGCGTACTCAGGAAAGCCGCGTAGCGCCCGCCTCCCGCGCCCGGCGCAACAATGCCGGGGCCTTCAGGCGCTGACAGTACTCCTCAAACGCCGCACGCGGCCCTGCCCAGCGCAGCTCGTCCACGGAATCGAAGACCGGCACATCGCGGCGCAAAGTAGCCAAGGTGCGGAAGAGCAAAGCATCATCCCAGTGCGCGAAGAGTGATTCCGCCAGCGGCCGGGCGCGGCGAATCGAGGGATTCCACTCTTTCCACTCCCTGGGAATATCTTCGAGGTGCGGATATTGCGAGAACACCGAAGCCGCTGCCTTCTCGCCCCAGCCCGCAATACCAGGAAAGCCATCGGCATGGTCGCCCACCACGGCCAGGTAGTCGGGGATGGACGCCGGCTTCACGCCAAACTTCGCCACCACGCCGGCCTCATCGCGCAGCAGTTCCCGCCGCCGGTCCAGCTGCACCACGCGTGTGCCTTCGACACATTGGCTCAGGTCTTTGTCCGGAGTGCACACCAGCACCTGCTCCACCCGCTCATCCTGGGCGGCCCGCGCGGCCGCCGAGGCCAGCGCATCGTCGGCCTCAAACTGCACCATGGGCCACACCATCACGCCCATGGCAAACAACGCTTCTTCCAGGAGAGGAAACTGCGAGAGCAGGGCGGGATCGACACCCTCGCCGGTTTTGTATCCGTCATACAGGCCGTTGCGGAATGACTCGACGACATGATCGGTGGCCACGCCGACATGCGTCGCGTCCGCTTCGAGCATGGACAGCACCGAACCCAGCACGCCGCGCACCGCGCCAATCTCCTGCCCACTCGCGTCCTTCGAGCCCGGCACGGCATAGAAGTAGCGGAACAGCTCGTAGGTGCCGTCAATCAGATGGACTCGCATCTCAGGTTGACAGCTTACCCTCGATCAGCCGGTCCGCGTCAAATTTTCGCCGCCTGGGTCAAAGTCCTTTCTGTCACCGGCAGCAGCGCGACCCGGAATTTCGTACAGCCGTAGGGGACCAGGGCAATGCTCTCGGCCGGCCCGCGCCCCGCCACCGCTTGTGCGGGCAAGACTTTGCCGTCCCACAAGGCAGGCTTCACAGGAACTCGCAACTTCAAAGGAGACTCCAACGGCCAGTTCCAGCGCGTCGGCATGGGCCCACGTTCCACCGTAATGCCCGCGCCTAAATGTTCTCCCGGAGTATCCAAAGCATATTTCCAACGCGCCGCCGGGTCCGGGGTGTTGCCGTCTTTCTGATCGGCGATGGGAAGAACAAACAAAAGCGGCCCGTAGTGCACGGTTGCATAAGGAGCATTCGACGCATTGACATCGCGGCCGGTCACCACTCGCGCCACCATAGGAAACTGCAAACGGACGGTATCGCCTGATTTCCAGCGCCGCTCGACGCGAACGAACCCGTTGGCATCCGCAGCGGTCTTCAGGACCGTGCCATTCACCATGAGGGATGGGTTCTTACACCACCCCGGAATGCGGAACGACAGGGGAAAGGCCGTCTCCCGCGCCAGTTGTACATCGATCTCGATTGATTCCCCGAAAGGATAGTGAGTGCGGGAAGTCAGTTCCACCGGGACGCGGTCCGCGACCAACGCGGAGACTTTGCCTGGACCATACAACATGGCCGCCAGCCCGTTGTCGTAAGTCGCCATCCACATGTGCATCACGTAATTGGGGAGCAGCCGGTTGAGCGATGCGGTGCAGCACAGCGGCCAGTGTTTGCGCTGATAATCGCGCCCTCCCCCGGCCGGAGTGACGCGATTGGCTGTCTGGGTATACACGTGGGTATTGAACTCCCGCGAAACCACGGCCGGGACCGCATTGAAGAATGCCCGCTCCACGCGGTCGCCCATGGCCGCCAGGCCGGTGATGCGCATCAATTCAATCTGGCTCCACATATAGGAAGCGACCGTGCAGGTCTCGGTTCCGCGGGCAGCTCCCGTCGGGCCGCCAAACTCGTCGGCCACCATCGCGCCGTAAGGCTGCATGCTGTCCCGCTCCACCAGATCGTAGTAGCGCACCACCGCATCGAGGAACTCCCGCTTTCCGGTCCACAGGTATCCCAGCATCCAGGGGCTGGCCAGCTCATTGAACATGGTGCCATGCACTTTTTCGGCGGTGACCCAGCCGCCATCGTTGTAGGTGTAGTGTCCGGCCTGTTCATACCAGGGACTCTTGTCGTCGGGCATGACGATGGAAAAGGGCATACCGATTTCCGCGGGCTTGCCCGGCATATTTTTGTTCACGCGCTTTTCGAACAGCTCCGTCAGCGAGGACTGGATCTTCGGGTTGCCGCTCCAGGTGTAGGTTTCAAAGGCGGCGAAAATGCTGGTCTGGGCAAAGCGCCGCCGCAGCCAGTTGTAATCTCCGTCATATCCCCATTGCAGGGCCTGCAAAACATGCGGATCGCCCGAGGCCCCGTAGTAGGCAGAAAGCGACCGCCCCAGAAATCCACTGGCCCACTGCGGAAACCACTCCGAGTAGCCGGCCTCGTTGACCGACATGTCCGAAGCCTTGTCTCGATGGAGCCACCACACGAACAGAATGCTTTCCCGATTCATGTGCTGGACCACCGCATCCAGGCGGGTCTTGGCCTGCTGCAGCAGAGCGTCATCCTGCAGCGCGTAGGCCAGCTTCACCAGCCCGTCGAACCAGTACCCGCCGCCCTCCAGTGGCCACGCACCCTTGTCCCAGAAGCGCAGCTGCTCGCCGGTCGGGGTGTAGTTCGGCGCCCAGGCTTGCTGGAAGGCGACATCGAATTCGTCCATGTGGCCGGTATAGCCATCGCGCGCCGCCAGACACCAGTCGCGTAGCCAGCCCTGCGGTCCCACGGCCCCGGCCGGCAGGGAAATGCAGGCGGGACGAACGCGCGGCTCAAAGGGACGGCCATAGTTCACCTGACCGCGTGAAATCGAATTGACTCCCTGGCCTACGCTGAGAACCTCCAGCCCGCGCAGAAATGCCGGCGCGGATAGCGCGGCGGTGGAAGTCAAAGCTGCTCGCAAAAATTTCCGTCTCTCCATGAGAAAGGCTCCCCGATACGTCCGCTATAGAAACTAATTGGTCGGGGTCGGGGAGTTTTTTCGATTCAGCGTATTGAACAGAACCTGGAAAAGAATCCCGCCACTCTACTCACCGCCGGGAACGGTGAAGTAGAAAGTCGTTCCCTTCCCTTTGGCCGACTCCACCCAAATGCTGCCCCCGTGGCGTTGAATAATCCGTTGCACGGTGGCCAGCCCGATTCCATGACCATGAAATTCAGCTTCGGCATGCAGACGCTGGAAGGGCACAAAAAGTTTGCTGGCGAGTTGCATTTCAAACCCTACGCCATTGTCCCGCACCAAGAACGCCGGGGAACCGTCCGGCTGGGTTGTGGACCCAAACTCGATACGCGATTCCTCTTGCTTGGAACTGTACTTCCAGGCATTGCTCAGAAGATTTTCCAGAGCCAGCTGCAACAATCCGCGGTCTCCCTGGACCAGCAGGCCATCTTCAATGCGCAAATCCACTTTACGCGCCGGTTCCACACCGCGCAGCCGGGTCAGGATGCCTCGGGCCATGGCGCTCAAGTCCAGCTTTTCGATTTTCAGCTCGGTGCGCGTCACCTTGGTCAGGCGGATCAAATCGTCGATCAGGACAGCCATGCGCTGCGTAGTGCTGCGAATTCGCCCGACATATTCCACCTGCTTTTCGCTGGGGGCGATTCCCGGAGCGATGTCGACCAGTTCGGCATAACCCCGGATTTGCGTGAGTGGTCCGCGCAGATCATGGGAAACGGTGTAAGAAAACGCTTCCAGCTCCTGATTCGCCAGCTCGAGCTGGCGGGTGCGAAGCTGCACCCGGCTCTCCAGTTCGGAATAGAGCTGGACATTATCGATGGCCACCGCAGTCGTGTCGGCCAGGGCTTGAATCAGTTCCACCTCGTCCGCGGTGGCGGTGTGCGAGTCGGCCCAGTAATTTCCGATGGCGCCGATCGGCTTCGAGCTTCGAATGGGCACCATCACCAGGCTCTTCACGAAGGTCTTGCGATACACATCGGCCGGAATGCGGGGATCGGCGTATACGTCGGGGATGGTTGCGGCTTCGCGATGCAGCATGCACCAGCCGCTGATGCAGGCGGTCATGGGAAAACGCTGCCCTTTCCACAGCGGGGCGATCGCTTCCTCGTCGGCGTAGTAGCAGTTCTCGCCTTCGCGCAGTACGAAGGTCGCACCGTCCGAGCCGGTCAACTCCCGCGCCGCATGACGCACAACGCTCTTGATGGTGTCGAGGCTGCGCGCCAGGGAAAGCTCCTGCACGGCCGACACCAGGCGCCGCATCGCCAGATTGTGGCGGGCGATTTGGTGGTACTGATAATCCTGCGCTGCCACGACTTTCTTCATTCTTGCAAGATCCTCAGCTTCTCCCGACACTTGGCGTGCCGGCGCAGGATCCCGGTTCTATTTTCATTCGATTGCGAGGGAGATTCTTAGATTACTTTAGTCCGTTCCGTTTTGTGAAAAGGTAAGCCGGGCCCGCTGCTTCAAATTTGGACAGTGCAGGGCGTGGGGGCCCGAGACGAGCCGGTCTGTGCGGGATTCAGGGCTGCCTCCCTTGGCCAAGCCATCCCAATGCTCCGGCCGCGATCACCAGCCAGGCGGAGTTGACCCGCAGTGTCAGCAACAAAACTGCACTGGCCACCGCGATCAACAGAGTTGGCCCGTCGACAATGGCTGCCCGCCCCAGTTGCCAGGTCACAACTCCCATGAGCGCCAGCGATGCGACATTGACGCCATCGAGAATGTGTCCCGCCGTCCTTGAAGCACGAAGCTTGGGCAGCAGCGGGGCCGTTACCGCAACGAACAAGAATGCCGGCAGGAAAATACCCAGCGTCGCCACCAACGCCCCCTTGCCTCCATGCAGCACATATCCGATGAATGTCGCGGTAGTGAATACAGGTCCGGGAGTGAACTGCCCGACTGCCACCGCGTCCAACAACTGTTGTGAGGTGAGCCAATGATGGCGCTCCACGAAATCGGCGCGCAGGAAGGCCAGCAGCACATAGCCGCTGCCGAACAGTACTGAGCCGATCTTGGCAAAGATCAGAAACATCGGCCACAGGCCAACACCGTCCAGGGCCGGGATGGCGCTCATCCCTTGGGAAAGCGTGAGAAGCGGGACCCACAATACCCTATGCGGACGCAACTGGCTGAGTTTGATCTTTACTGCCAAGGCCAGTGCACCACCCGCCAGAAGGACCAATAACTCATTCGTTCCGGTAACGATGAGCAACCCCGCGATGGCAGCCACAGCGGCCAGCCATTTGCTTTTGATCGCCGAGCGGCCCAGTTTCCAAAGCGCCTGAAGGACCACGGCGATGACAACAGGCTTTACGGCATACAACAGACCTTCCACTTGAGGCAGCGTCCCGAAGCGCACATAGGCCCAGGCAATGAGGGTCACCAGGCTGGCCGCGGGAAGAATGAAGCAGGCTCCGGCGGTAAGCAGGCCCCGCCATCCGGCTTTACGATGCCCAATGTGGATGGCCATTTCCGTGGAATTAGGGCCGGGAATAAGATTCGCGGCGCTCCAATAGTCAAGGAATTCCTGCTCGGTGAGCCAGCCACGCTTGCGGACCACCTCCTCCTCCATCAATGCAATATGGGCCGCGGGGCCACCAAAAGCGATGGTCCCCAGCTTGAGAAATACCAGCGCAATCGACTTTAGGGGCACCTTGTCCTGGAGGGCGGCAGAGGATCTCATCCATGGGTCTCATCAGGGACCGGGGGCACGAGGTGTGCGTCGCAGGACCACAATCCCGCGCCCGCACGCAAAAGAAACAACAGCGACAGCAACATGGCGAAATCGGTGCGCGCGTCGCTGACCATAAACCAGAAGCCCTGGTTGGGACGGGACAGCTCCGGCACCTTCGTGGTCGCGATGGCGGTGCAGATAACGATCAGCAGCGGGATTGCGGCAACTCGGGTAAGAAAACCGATGAGGACCAGGAACCCGCAGAGGATCTCGAAAGCCCCCACGAAGTGGGCGGTGAAATAGGGATGCGCGAAGCCGATGCGGGCGAAGCGGTTCACCCCCAGATTCGGATCGGTGTACTTAAGGAGGCCTTGCGTGAGGAAGATCAAGCCCACCGCCAGCCGGACCCCAGCTATGGATCGCGACCGCCACGCGGGGCGAAGCGCCCTCGACCACAACCCTGTACCCGAGCTTGCCGCCATTCGCCGCTCCTTGGTGTACGATCCTAGTATAATCGAAAATCGATAACGATATCCGATATGACAATCGCCTCCCATGATCAAGGCCTGTACTCTGGATTGATCCGGCTGCACATTCTCCATCACGCCTGCCAGGAGCCGATCTTCGGCCTGGGCATGATGGAGGAACTCGCCCGGCATGGGTACCGCATGAGCCCGGGCACACTCTATCCCCTGGTGCATGGCTTGGAGAAGAAAGGTCTCCTCCGCTCCAGACCGCAGCAGGTCAAGGGCCGGACCCGGCGTGTGTATGTTGCTACCCCCGCCGGACGCAAGGCCCTGCAAGCGGCGAAAGTGAAGGTGCGCGAGCTATTTGGAGAGCTGTTCGAAGGGTGATGATCCGAAAGGAGAAAAACGGCCATGAGCAATTCCCGGCGGAATTTCCTGAAGACGGCGGGTAGGGTGACAGGCGGCTTCCTGATTGCGCCGGCAGTGGCACAAATGCCGGCTTCCCTCCCTCAGAGCAAAAGCGGGCCGCCGGATTCGGGCCCCGCCGATTACACCCTCCGCATCGCCGCCACCCCCATCGAGGTCGCGCCCAACAAGATCATTTCTGTCACCACATACAACGGCCAATTTCCCGGACCCTTGCTCCGCTTTCGCGAAGGGCGCCAGGTAGTGGTGGACCTGATCAATGACACCGATGCGCCCGAGCAGCTGCATTGGCACGGTCAGTGGGTGCCGGTCGATGTGGACGGGTCGGCCGAAGAAGGCACGCCGTTCATTCCGGCCCACGGAACGCGGCGCATTTCCTTTGTGCCCCAGCCCGCGGGATACCGGTTCTACCACACCCACAATCGCGCCGGGGCCGATTTATCGGCCGGCCAGTACGGCGGCCAGGTAGGCCAGGTTTACATCGAGCCCAAAAACGATCCCGGCAAATACGACCGCGAGGTCTTTCTCGTGCTCAAGGAATTTGAACCCAGCTTCAGCCGCGGAGGCGACATGGCACAAGACGTCTTGACTCCCGTCCGCAAAGTGCAGTCGCTCGAAGCCCAGGGTGAGGCGGCGATGAAGGCGTCGCTCGCCAAGGGCATGCCGCACGGTTATGAAGTCGGGTACAACACATTCACCATCAACGGCCGGATGCTGGGACACGGGGAACCGATCAGGGTGAAGCAGGGGGAACGTGTGCTGTTTCACGTTCTGAATGGAAGCGCCACCGAGATCCGCAGCCTGGCGCTGCCGGGACACAAGTTCCAGGTGATTGCGCTGGATGGGAACCCCGTGCCGAATCCGGCGACGGTCCCCTTCTTATGGCTGGGTACGGCGGAGCGCGTCTCCGCCCTTGTGGAAATGGACCACCCCGGGGTTTGGATCATGGGCGATACCAGCGACGAGGATCGCCGCCACGGCATGGGCATCGTCGTGGAATACGCCCACCACGCCGGAAAGGCGCTGTGGGTCGCCCCACCGGAATTCAGGTGGGACTACACGAAGTTCGCTAACCCCGGCGCAACCGCCCCCGCACCGGATGAGACCTTCGAAATGACTATCGCCAAGGAAAATGCCGCCGCAGAGGGATTCAATCGCTGGACCATAAATGGCGAAGCGTATCCCATGGGCGGCACCATGGCCCCTCCCGCTTTTCACTTGCGCGAAGGCCGGCGTTACCGAGTGCGAATGCGCAATCAAAGCGACGATCTGCATCCCATTCACCTACACCGGCACAGCTTTGAAATCACCAGCATCATGGGGCAAGCCACGGCCGGAGTGATGAAGGACGTGGTCATGTTGGGCGGTTACCAGGAAATTGCCTTTGATTTTATGGCCAACCATCCCGGGATGACGCTGTTCCATTGCCATCAGCAACTACATATGGATTTTGGCTTTATGACGTTGTTCGACTACGTGTAGACGTTGAAACTTACTCGGGCGCGGATATCCAAGAGATACTTCCCAAAGAAAAAAGCCTTCCCGCAAGCGGTGATGGCTCTGCGACAAGAGAACCGATCTCACTCTCCAACATGGAGCAAAAATCACAGGGAATGTCTTGGTGACTGATAATGAATTTTTGACCCACAAACCTATTGGATACATAAAAATAATCTGCTTCGATGCCTGCATATTGCAGATGTTTGTCTAGCTTCACAAACATCTCGCGATGGTTGGCCTCGTTCATTGCCGCCACGGTGCCCAAAAATGGCCCAGAGCCATTCACCGTGACGAAATCCCACGGGTCCGAAGGTATGAAGCTTATACGATCTCCTTTTTGGAAGTACATCATTCCCTCCCGTGCACGCAAACCTTGCTTCCCGTCTAACTGCTTAGCTTCAAACATAATCCGACGAGCAACACATTGGAACGCCGTGCGCCGGGCTTCGATGTCCTCAGTGCTCAACAGGCCGAACGAGTCCTTCCAAACTTCTTCAAGAACTTTCGCGACCTGCGCTTCGCTGAAATCATTTCCCAGACGGCATATTGCAGTTGCTATCTTGCTTGCTTCGGAGTTGTACTCGTCTGATGGTGCACCCAGTTGGATAAATCCTTCGATATCCTCTTCGCGAAGAATATTCGCAATGCTCGTCATGGTTTACCGCCTGTCCAATACACTAGAACGACCAGCATACTGTAGATACTTGTCCAGCTTCACAAACGTCTCGCGATGGTTGGTCTCGTTCATTGCCACCACGGTGCCCCAAAATGGTCCAGAGCCATTCACCGTGACAGAATCCTACGGGTCTGAAGGTACGAAGCTTATGCGATCTCCTTTTTGGAAGTACATCGCCCCTTCCTCTGCTCGCATATTCTTGCTCTCTAAGCCAACCCATTCAATACTTTAGTTGGGGACATTTTCTGGCTGGTGAACCAACGTTTCGCAGCTTCGAGCCGTGTCGCGACAACCTATGTGCCGGACACTTTTTCGGATCGGCCGCAGGCAGCGGCAACGGTTCCCGTCCTTAGTCTCTCCGCCCCTTCCTTTGTTATAATCACAGTATCCGTGGCGCTATCGTCTAGGGGTTAGGACGGAAGATTCTCAATCTTCAAACACGGGTTCGATTCCCGTTAGCGCTACCATCTCTTTTCTGGCCTTCTGAGACCTGGCATGGACCAGCCCGAGCGGCAAAAAGCCCAGAAGTCCAGCTCTGATTCCCCAGCTGATTCCAACCCTGCCTCCGATCTAATTCTCGCCCAGCCCCCTGAGGACTTTACCGGCATCCGCGTCGGCGAGCCCGCCGGCTACGCCGCCGGACTGCCCGCAGTGCTGCGTTCGCTGGGACATTTGCAGGAAAACCACGCCATCACGCGGGGGGCGCAGGCGCTGCGCCTGCTCAACCAAAAACACGGCATTGATTGCATGAGCTGCGCCTGGCCGGAGCCGGACGGGCATCGCCGCCTGGCCGAGTTCTGCGAAAACGGCGCCAAGGCTGTGGCCTGGGAGGCCGACTCGCGCCTGGCCACCCCCGAGTTCTTTCGCCGCCATTCCGTGGCCGAACTTTCCCGGCAATCGGACTATTGGCTGGGACAGCAGGGCCGCATTGAGCAGCCCATGCTGTTACGCGAGGGCGCTACGCACTATGAGCCGGTTTCCTGGGACGACGCCTTTGCCCTGCTGGCGCAGGAGCTGAACGCACTGGCCTCACCCCACGAAGCGGTCTTTTATACCTCGGGACGCGCCAGCAATGAAGCCGCTTTCCTCTATCAGCTCTTTGTGCGGCAGTTCGGCACCAACAATTTGCCCGACTGCTCGAACATGTGCCATGAAAGCTCGGGCTCGGCGCTGAGCGAATCCATCGGCATCGGCAAGGGCACGGTCACGCTCTATGACTTTGCCAAGGCGGAAGTCATTCTCATCATCGGGCAGAACCCGGGGACCAACCATCCTCGCATGCTGACCACGCTGAAGCATGCCAAGGACGCAGGCGCCAAGATCCTCTGCATCAATCCCCTCATCGAGCCCGGCTTGCTGCGCTTCAAAGATCCGCAGGAAGTTTCCGGCATGCTGGGCCGCGGCACGGCGCTCAGCGACCTCTACTTGCAGGTGCGCATCAACGGCGACGTGGCCGTGCTCAAAGGCATCATGAAAGAGATGCTGCTGCGCGAAGACGCCAACCCCGGCAGCAGCGTGGCGTGGGATTTCGTCCGCGAAAAGACGCACGGCTGGGAGGAGTTCGCCGCCGATCTGCGCCAGGAAGACTCGACTGCCCTCGAACAGCAATCCGGCATTCCCCGCGCCACTATGCAGGAAGTGGCGGAGTTGCTCAGCCATTCAGAGCGGATCATCGCCTGCTGGGCCATGGGGCTGACGCAGCACAAAAACGCCGTGGGGACGATCCAGGAGATCGCCAACCTGCTCTTGATGCGGGGCAGCATCGGCAAGCCCGGCGCCGGGCTGTGCCCGGTGCGCGGCCACTCCAATGTCCAGGGCGACCGCACCATGGGAATCTGGGAGAAGCCGCCCGAGGCATTTCTCGACCGCCTGCAGCAGGTGTTTCAGTTCAGCCCGCCGCGCGAGCACGGCCTCGATACCGTCGATTGCATCAAGGCCATGCACGATGGCCGGGCCAAAGTCTTCTTCGCGCTGGGAGGAAACTTCCTTTCCGCGACTCCTGACACCGAATACACGGCCGAAGCCCTGCGCCACACCCGCTTGACCGTGCAGGTCAGCACCAAGCTGAACCGCTCGCATCTGATCACCGGACGGCGGGCGTTGATCCTTCCCTGCCTGGGACGGACGGAGATCGACCGGCAAACCTCCGGCGAGCAGTTTGTCACTACGGAAAATTCCATGGGCGTGGTGGAGATGTCACAGGGGCGGTTGCGGCCGGCTTCTTCTTATTTAATGTCCGAGCCCGCCATCGTCTGCCGCATGGCGCGCGCAACCCTGGGCGCCAGGACTCATGTGGACTGGGAAGGCCTGGCGGGAAATTATGACCATGTCCGCGACCTGATTGCCGCATGCGTCGCAGGCTGCGAGAACTACAATCAGAAGGTCCGCCAGCCCAGTGGATTTTATCTGCCCAATGGCCCGCGGGAAGGGCGCTTCGACGGCACCCCAACCAAGAAAGCCAACTTCACCGTGCACCCGCTGCCCGACCACACCTTGGCTGCGGGCGAACTGGTGATGATGACCATCCGCAGCCACGACCAGTTCAACACCACGATTTACGGGCTGAATGACTATTACCGCGGCATCCATTCCGAGCGCCGCGTGGTGCTCATGAACGCTGATGATATCCGGGAGCAAGGTTTGCGGGCCGGCGACGTGGTCGACTTGATCAATCGGACGGCTGGCCGGGAGCGCATCGCGCGCAAGTTTATCGTCGTGCCCTATCAGATCCCGAAATCGAATTGCGCCACCTATTTTCCCGAAGCCAATGTGCTGGTGCCCATCAGCAGCGTGGCGGAGAAGAGCAATACCCCTGTATCCAAATTCGTGATCATTACCCTGTGCAAGAACACAGACGCGGCATCAGCACACGCCTGAATCCGGACGGGGAAATTTATCGGCATTCTCCGGGTCAGCCGGATCGCCACAGGGAAAGTCTTTCTCCACGATCACATCCAGCTCTCCATATTTTCCCAGGGGATGCTTGGCATAAATGCCGACTTGATCGCTCTCCGCCCAGGACTGGGCCGTGTGCGTGGGCAGGACGACGGCGGTTTCTGTTCCCCGATGGTGCACCGTGACCGCCACTGCACTTGGGGAATGCTCCAGGGCATAGGTCAGACGGGCGCTTTCTTCTTCTCCGAAACGCACGGTGTCTGCAATGCGGCCGGCCGCAAGCAGGCGGGCCAGCTCCGGGCGAGACACCCGGAAGCGGAGGGAATTGCCTTTAATTCGCAGCTTCACCGGGCCGGTCCTCGGCTAATTTGGAACAATGCGTTGCTCGCCATGGTAAATATTCAAATGGTCCTCGCGCAGAAAGCCGACTAGCGTAATATCGAACTCCTTCGCCACCTGCACCGCCAGGCTGGACGGCGCGCCCACCGCCGCCACCGCCGGAAGGCCCGCCATCAGGGCTTTCTGCAGCAGCTCGAAACTGGCCCGCCCGGAGAGCATGAGCAGACGGTCGCGCAGGGGCGCGTGGTCTTTGCGAAATTCCGATCCTACAAGTTTATCTACGGCATTGTGGCGACCCACGTCTTCCCGTACGGCGTGGAGCTTTCCACGAGAGTCGAACAAGGCCGCCCCGTGCAGTCCGCCGGTTTGTTCAAAAACGTTTTGCGCGGCCCGCAATGCGGCGGGCAAGGAATAGAGGACATCCAGTGCCATGCGAAACTCGCTACGCACACGCGGCGGCGACACGCTGCGCAATGCCAGCAAGGAAGCCTTGCCGCAAATTCCACAACTTGAGGTGGTGTAGAAGTTCCTTTCCAGCGTGGCCAGCCGCACTTCCACTTCCGGCGCCAACTCCACCCGCACTACGTTTTGCCCGGCGGAGGTGGACACATCCTGCACCCGCTCGATGTCACTGGCGTCGCGCACGACTCCTTCCGTGACCAGAAAACCCACCGCCAGATCAAAATCCTCTCCCGGGGTGCGCATGGTGACCGAGATGGACTTCAGCAATCGCGCATTCGGCGGGCCGTAGGCCAACTGGATCTCCATCGGCTCTTCCACCGCAACGAGGTCGGCCGCCGCATCTGCGTGAACACCCTCTATCCGGCAAACGCGGACTTCCTGTACGGAGCGCACCGTGTTTTCGTGGTTGGTGGTGGATTTCACGCCAAGTCCTCAGGACGTGCCATCATAGCGCAGCACGCCGGCGAGCGTCGCCATCAGCGTGTGGCGGCGTTCCCCATGACTTCCGCGGCGATTTCAAAGGAACGCAGGCGGGCCGACTGATCATAGAGGTGCGCCGTGATCATGAGTTCGTCGGGCTGGCGGGCTTCGATAAAGGACCGCAGGCCCCGCGCCACGGTTTCCGGACCTCCCACAAAAGCATAAGCCAGCGAGCGGTTGACGCCTTCCTTTTCCAGGGGTGACCAGATGGCTTCGATGTCGTCGACCGGCGGGGGGATTTGCCCGGGCCTGCCGCGATGCAGATTGATGAAGGCCTGCTGTAAGGAAGTAAATTGCCGGCGCGCCTCGGCATCCGTGTCCGCTGCAATCACGTTGACGGTCAACATGGCATAAGGACGGTCCAGATAGGGCGACGGCTTGAAATAGCGGCGATACAGGGTGAGCGCCGGAATCATCTCACTGGGCGCGAAGTGCGAAGCAAAGGCAAACGGCAACCCCAGCTCGGCGGCCAGTTCAGCGCTGAACAGGCTGGACCCTAACAGCCATACCGGTACCCGCAATCCGGCGCCGGGCACCGCGCGAATCGCCTGCCCCGGAGCCGCCGGCTCAAACAGGTGCAGCAATTCCTGCACATCCTGGGGAAAGCGGGCGGCGCTGGCCGCCAGATCACGGCGCAGGGCCCGGGCCGCCAGCATGTCGGTACCGGGGGCACGCCCCAACCCCAGGTCAATGCGGCCAGGATAAAGCGAGGCCAGCGTACCGAATTGCTCGGCAATGATCAGCGGAGAGTGGTTGGGCAGCATCACCCCGCCCGAGCCGACGCGGACTGTCTTGGTTCCCCCCGCGACATACCCAATCACTACCGCGGTGGCCGCGCAGGCAATGCCCGGCATGTTGTGGTGCTCCGCCAGCCAGTAGCGTTTGTAGCCCAGGCGCTCGGCGTGCTGCGCCAGATGCAGCGTATTGTGGAAGGCATCCGCGGCGGTCGCCCCTTCGACGATGGGGGAAAGATCGAGAATGGAAAGTGGAATCATAGTCATGTTTATCGGAACACATTCCGATTTCCTGAAAAGATCGGTATGATGGTCGCGGCCAGCCGCCTGCGCATGGGACTGCGCGCCAAACCAATTCTGAGGGAAGCTATGCCGAAGAAAAAAATCTCGCCAGCCACCCGCCGTAATTTCCTAAAAGCCGCCGCGACGGGTTCATTGGTACTGCCCAGCCTCAGCGCTTCCGCGACTTCTCTATTGGATGCTGCCGAGAACGAACCGGCTTCGCAAGAAGCGGCCCAGCCGGCTTCCTCCAGCGGCAGAGGCCCCATAGCCTTCCCTCGCGTTTACACCGGAAATCAGCTGGCGCGCATTTCCTTTCCTCTGGGCGGCATCGGCGCCGGCTGCATCGGACTGGGCGGGCGTGGCAACCTGCGCGACTGGGAGATCTTCAACCGCTCGCACGTAGGCAACCTTCCCAACAATGCCTGGCCGGCTTTGTGGGTAAAGACTGGCGGCGGCGCCACCTTCAGCAGCGTCCTGGAACGCCGCTTTCTGCCGCCATTTGATCTGCGGGACAACGGCGTCAGCAACTGGAGCAACGTGCCCGGTCTTCCCCGCTTGGCGGAAACCAGGTTCCTGGGCTCTTTCCCCCTGGCCCGCCTGGAGTTTCAAGATCCCGCTTTGCCGGTGCAGGTTGCCCTGGAGGCCTTCTCGCCTTTTCAGCCGCTCGACGCCGATGACTCCGGCCTGCCCTGCGCGGTCCTGACGTATGAAGTCCACAATCCCGGCAAAACCTCGGCTGAGGCGGTCATTGCCTGGACCATCCAGAACCCTGTGGGCGATGGCAAAGACCGCATTAATCAGGCACGCGACGGCGCCGGGCTCACCGGCATTCTGATGAGCAACCCGTCCCTGGCGCAGCAGGACCCGATGCGCGGCACTTTTGCCTTGGCGGCCCTGGCCGGCGACGGCGCGCAACCCGACCGGCAAGTGAACTGGACGAACGTCGGACGCGAGTCGTACATCGACCACTTCTGGCGCGACCACTTCTCCAAAGACGGCACACTGGGAAGCCGGCGCGAGTCAAAATCACAGATCGGGTCCGTCTCCCTACGCCATACCATTCCTCCGGGCGAACGCCGCCAGTTTCGTTTCCTGCTGACCTGGCATTTTCCCAATCGCACGCCCGAGTGGAGCGGATGGGATGCCCCCAAAGGTGAGGAGAAAACCATTCTCGGCAATTTCTACTGCACCCGCTTCGCCGACGCCTGGGCGGCGGCGGAGTATGTGGCCGCCAATCTTCCCCGCCTCGAAGCCGGCACCCGCAAGTTTGTCGCGATCATGCGCGACTCCACCTTGCCCGATGTGGTGAAAGAAGCGGCCACGGCCAATCTGAGCACGCTGGTCTCCAATACCGCATTCCGCATCGCCGACGGTAGCTATCACGGATTTGAAGGTTGCGGCGATCTGCGCGGCCTGGGCTTTGGCACCTGCACCCACGTGTGGAATTACGAAGTCGCCACCCAGTATTTATTCCCTACCCTGGCCCGCTCGCTGCGCGACACCAGCTTTGGCTATGCCACCGACGAGGAAGGCCACATGGACTTCCGCCACAAGTTGCCGCTGGGGAAAGAACACTGGGGAGCGGCCGCGGCGGATGGACAGATGGGGCAGATCGTCAAACTGTATTTCGATTGGAAGTTCTGCGGCGATACGGATTGGCTGAAGAAAAATTGGCCCGCCGCGAAACGCGCCCTGCTCTATGCCTGGCGTCCCGGGGGATGGGACGGCGATCAGGACGGCGTCATGGAAGGCGTGCAGCACAATACCTATGACATCGAGTTCTTCGGCCCCAATCCACTCTGCCAGAGCTGGTATCTGGCCGCCCTCAAAGCCTGCGCCGAGATGGCGAAGGCGATGGGCGACGACGATCTCAGCGCCCAGTGCGCCGCACTTTTTCAGAAAGGCAGCGGCTGGACCGACGCCCACCTCTTCAATGGCGAATACTACTGGCAGGACATTCGCGGCATCGCCAAAGACAAGATTGCTTCCGGGCTCATCCTTGACGATCAGGATCTGGATACACTTCATCCTGACGTGCAAATTGGACATGGCTGCTGTGTGGACCAGCTGGTGGGCCAATACATGGCCAATCTGGCCGGCCTCGGGCCGCTGCTCGATTTGAAGAATATTCGCACTGCGCTCGCCTCCATCGATCACTACAACTTCAAGACCAGCCTGGAACATCACGTCTGCACCGAACGTGGTTATGCAGTGAATGACGAAGGCGGCCTGGTGGTCACTGACTACACGAAGACCGGACGCGAGATCGCGCCCATGCCCTATTACTCTGAAGTGTGGACCGGCCTGGAATATGAGGCGGCGGCGCTGATGTTCACCTATGGCAGGAACAATGAGGCATTGAAATATGTGAACACCTTGCGTGCGCGCTACGACGGAGAGCGCCGCAATCCTTATGGCGAAACCGAGTACGGATATCACTATGCGCGGCCCATGGCGAGCTGGGCCCTGGTGCCCACGGTCTCCGGATTCCACTATGACGCTGTGGCCCGGAAGCTGGCCATAGTGCCGCGTCTTGCGACGGGAAAGGCCTTCCAGACATTCTGGTCCACGCCCACCGCGTGGGGCCGCGCCCGGCAAAATGCCGCGCAAAGCGACTTCGCGCTGGAACCGGTGACGGGCCAGCTGTCTCTGCAAGAAGTGGCCGTGAAGCTCGCTGCTAGTGCACCGGCCAAAGTGCGCGTCGGCGATCAGGCAATCGCGGCGAAGTCCACTCAGAAGGATGGAGTGGTTGTGTTCCGCTTTGATCAAGCTGTGACCATCACCGCGGAATCGCCGTTGCGCATCGGCTAATGCCGGTGTGGGCATACTTGTGTGGGCGTGTGGGCGCGGGCCTCTTGCCCGTGCGTAGCAGAAGATGCGTCTTACAGCGGCAGAATCTTGCCGCCGGCTCTAGCTGCCAGGAGTTCCATCGTTGGGGTCAAAAGCATGGCCGCTGCCTTCCTCCTACGCCCCCAGCGGGCAGCTTGCCCTGAGCGCAGCCCGAAGGGCCCAGGTCGAAGGCTAGCGCGCGCCCCACTGTAGGCGCAGTCCCACCCGCGCCAGAATCGGCGGGCCGACAGTGAGGGTGGGAGTGCGAGCGACATCGTAACGCTGGTTCAACAGATTCTCCGCCGCGCCAAACACCTCCAGCCCCGGCCGCAGGGGATGCGACAGTAGCAAATCCATGGTGAAGTAGCGCCGCAGCACCAGCGAGTTGATGTCGTCATCAAACTGCGCGCCCACGTATCGCCCCTGAATGCCCGCGACCAGAAAAGGCTTGGAATAGCGCACCTGAAAATTCCATTGTTCGCGCGGGACCTGGGGAATGTCCTTCCCCACCAGCCCGGATCCTGTCGAAGACTCCAGCACCACCGCTCCGGTGTACTGATATCCGCTCGAAACCAGCAGCCACGATTTCAATTGTCCGGTCGCTTCCACTTCCAGGCCCTGCGAGCGCGTGCTGCCGAGGTTTTGCCGCTGGCGGGTGATCAACGTAGGCGTCGTGCTGAGCGTCACATTGGTAATGGGGTCGGAAATATGGGCGTAAAAATAGGTAGCGCGCAGCAGGAAGCGTTGCGCCCATCCCGAAACAATAGCGCCGGCCTCCCCGCCGGTCAGGCGTTCCGCCTGCAAATCAGCGTTGGCGTTGGTGACCACGTTGCCCAGACGGAAGCCACGATACAACTCATTGAGGGTCGGCGCGCGAAAGGAACGATAAGCGGAAGCGGTCAACGACAGGTTCGAGTTCACTTTTCGCAACAATGCCGCCCGCGGGCTGAAGAACGTCTCGCTGCGATCGGGATAAGGCGTGAGCGCCTCCGGCCCGGTGAAGGGAACGGTCGCGCTGAAGGCGGAAAAGTTTTGCCAGTGGTCGATCCGTCCGCTCAGGGTCAGCAGCCAGTTGGGCGTCAGGCGAATCATATCCTCGCCGTAGGCCGCCCAATTCACTTCCCGGCCCCCCGCGTGCAGGACACTGACCGCCCCCAATTCGTTGGTCATGCCGTGGACATTCCACTGTTCCACGCCGGCGACCAGGTTCTGCCGCGTGCCCAAGCTCTTCACCCACTGGGCAGAAAAACCGACCCGCTGCGCCGGGACCCACTGCCGGCGCGACAGGGTTTCGCTGTTACGGTCGGCGGCGATCGAAGAGAAGGTCTGATACAGCCCTTCCCGGCTGGCATAGCCACGCAGGTTCAGCGCTCCCCAGCCACCGGCGTTCCAATTGCCGCCAAAAGTAAGTTCGCGGACCGTCGCGCTGTTTACCTGGATGGGTGTCCCGTTATTACGGGCCTCGCCATAAATGGAGCCGCGAACAAACAGGTTGCCCTTCTCACCGAAACTGCGGACCAGGCCGGCTTCTCCGGTCGCGTATTCCGCGTTCACCGGCTTGTCGACACTGCCGCGCTGATCAGAGGGGACTGCGATATAGCCATCGGAGCTGTACCACTCCCCGGCCACCGACCCTGCCCAGTTGCCGATCTGCTTGCCGCCCGCGAAGGAGAGATTGCCGCTGTTTTCGTTGCCGTAAGAACCGTCCAGCGAAAACCCGTCTTCCGCGCTGGGCCGGCGCAAGAGGTTCACTACACCCCCGAGAGCATCGGAACCATACAGATGCGACGCGCCCCCATTGGCCACCTCGATACTGCGGATCTCCACATGCGGCACGCGATTCCAGTACACCCAGCCACCGAAGGGATCATTCAGAGGAAAGCCATCGGCCAGCACCAGGGCGCGGCTCGGGCCGCTCGCTCCCAGGCCGCGCAGAGAGACGCCCTGCGAAGTGGGGTTGGCGGTGCGGCTGCCGGAACGGCGAAAGAGACTGAAGCCGGTCACCTGGCGCAGCATGTCATCGGTGGTGAGCGCGGCGGTGGCGGCAAGATCGTGGTGAGAGAGCACCACCACGCTGGTGGGAGTTTCGACTACCCGTGTACTGACGCGGTTGGCGGTGACCGTCACATCCTCGGTCACCGTGGCCGGCGCCAGCACAATGCTCATAGCGCTGGAACCAGCCTGCCATTTGTAGGACTGAGACTGGAACCCGTCAGCGGATACTTCTATGGTCCCGGAAGTTACGGCCTCTTCCCGGAAAGCAAATTTGCCGGCGCCATCGGTGAACTGCACGGCGCGCACACTGCCGCTGCGAAAGGTAACTTTGGCGCGGGCGACCGCCGCACCCGTGGCATCGGTCACGTGGCCTTGCAGCTGGCCCTGGGCACGCCCCAGGGCCAGAAACGTTAACAGAAAAAAAAGCAGGCCCTGGAGCAGTACTCTACCGATGGTTCTTGGCACGACGGTACGCCCTTTCCACAGCGGAACGATGAACTGCAGGATTGGGACGAGCTAGGAACCGGACTCGGCCACGACTTTCTGGCGCTGTTCCCCCAGCCCCTGAATGCCGAGATGAATGTGGTTTCCCGGCTTCAGGTACACCGGCGGCTTTTGCCCCAGGCCGACTCCCGGAGGCGTTCCGGTCGAAATAATGTCACCCGGCTGCAGGCTCATAAACTTGCTGACAAAGCTCACCAGATGCGCAACCCCGAAAACCATCGTCTTGGTCGAGCCGTTCTGATAGCGGAAGCCATCGACTTCCAGCCACATGGAAAGGTCCTGTGGGTCAGGAACTTCGTCGGCGGTGACCAGCCAGGGGCCGATGGGCCCAAAGGTGTCCGCGCTCTTTCCCTTCACCCATTGTCCGGTGCCTTCAATCTGGAAGGCGCGCTCCGAGAGGTCGTTTACCACGCAATAGCCTGCCACATAGGAAAGCGCATCGGATTTCTCGACATACTTGGCCGTCTTGCCGATAATCACGCCCAGTTCCACCTCCCAGTCCGACTTCTGGGAACCGCGCGGAATCACCACATCATCGTTGGGGCCCATGATGGCGGAGGTGGCTTTCATAAAGATGACCGGCTCGGTGGGCACGGGCACGCCGGACTCAGCGGCATGGTCGGCATAATTGAGGCCGATGCAAACGAACTTTCCCACGTTTCCCACGCAAGCGCCCAGGCGCGGCTTCCCAGTGACCACCGGCAGGCTCTTCAGGTCGGTCTTGCGGATGCGTTCCAATGATTCCGCCAGAATGGTCTTCCCGGTAATATCAGGAACCACTTTGGAGAGGTCGCGGATTTCACCATCCGGCCCCAAAATTCCGGGCTTCTCTTCTCCCGGCAAACCGTAGCGCAACAGTTTCATGCATTCCCCCTCAGGATAGTAGCGGCCGGGCGAGCCGGCTTTGAAGCTTGCACCAAGATAGGCCTTCAAGCCTGCCGCGCTGGCCATGGCACGGAACGGCCATTGACTCCCAGATCGCGGCGCTCGTAGCTTACCGGAGTACCTACCTATCCTAACTGGTTTGTGGGCCGAATGCTTCTCGCTATCCGGCCGTAGGCTATGGCTTTGGCGGTTTGAGGAGCTCTGTAGGGGGGATTTTGGAGTTTACGCGCCACGACCTGCCATTGTTCGAAAGCGTCCAGCAATTGGAAGAGTTATCGGCGGCCGCCGGCCTCAGCGAAGCTCAGGTCATGGAATTGCTGGATTGCGGGCTGGATATCCCTCAGCTCATGCAGCATATTCACGCCATGCTGCACAACCGCATGAACTAGCGTTAAGGGGCCTCAACGGCCCCTGGACGCCCCGGCCGCATCGGGAAAACGAATCACCAATACCACTAAAATTGTCCGCTCTTTGTCGCGGATTCACAGGCTTTAGGCTTATCATGTTCTTATTCCGCTCATAAGATAGGTCCTATTTTGCGTTGGACCGGATTTTCTATGTGGTTTACACAATCATTTGGTTCCCTGTTGAACCTTGGCATCTGTAAGGAGTATTCGATCATGGCCAGAGCTAAGGCGCCGAAAAACGGCAGTAGCACCCGGAAACCGGTGTTGAAAAAGACAACACCGAAGATTCTCCCAGTCACCCCGCCTCCCGACCTGGAATCTGAAATTCGCCTGCGGGCTTACCTGCTGGCGGAGCAACGCGGCTTCGAACCCGGGCACGAGCATGAGGATTGGGTCGTCGCGGAACAGGAAATATTGTCGCGTTACACGCAGCAGTCTGCGTAAGTGGGGCGGACAGCGCCGGGGTTTCCGCGGCCCCAGGAATTTCCTGTCCTTAGCCTGCCTTCCCGCCTTAGCTTGCCCTCCGCCTGCCCCGACCCGAGAAATAAATCTCGCTGTTGCCTAGCGCGGCCGTTTCTGAAAAGATGTTGGGGGCATTTTTCATGGCAATCATTGGAAGTTATGCTCTCCTTCTCGCGCTTGCGCTCAGCGCCTATTCCTTCCTCGCTGGCCTGTATGCTCTGACCGATAATGGCCGGACAGCTCGCTGGCTGGGAGAATCAGCTCGACGCGCCGGTATAGCCGTTTTCGCCACCGTCTTGCTGGCGGCCGTGGTCATGGTACTGGCCGCTTTTAACGACGATTTTTCTATCGCGTACATTTTTCATCACAGCAACCGCGACCTGCCGGGTCCGTATAAATTCGCAACACTCTGGTCCGGACAGGAAGGGTCGCTCTTGTTCTGGAGCCTGTTGCTGGCGGCCTACGGCTTTGTCCTGCGCCTGCGCCACAAGACGGATGTTCGCCTGTTCGCCTACGCTTCGGTCATCATTGCCGCAGTGCAGGTGTTCTTCCTGTTGCTGGTGACCTTCCCCGCGCATCCCTTCGCGGTCATGCAGGGCGCATTGCCGGCGGACGGCAATGGATTGAATCCCTTGCTGCAATATGCCGAGATGGTGATCCATCCCCCCATGCTTTACCTGGGGTACGTGGGATTCACCGTCCCCTTCGCGTTCGCCCTGGCCGCGCTCATCATGCGTTATCCGGGCGAGAAGTGGATCCACATCACTCGCCACTGGACCATGGTCACCTGGGGTCTGCTCACCTGCGGCATCGCTCTGGGCGCACACTGGGCCTATTCCGTGCTGGGCTGGGGCGGCTACTGGGGATGGGACCCGGTGGAGAATGCCTCCCTGCTGCCCTGGTTGACCGGGACCGCCTTCCTGCATTCGGTCATGATGCAGGAGAAGCGCGGCATGCTGAAGATCTGGAACATGTGGCTGATCTTTGGCACCTTCCTGCTCTCCATTCTGGGAACGTTCCTGACCCGCAGCGGTGTGGTCAGCTCGGTGCACGCCTTCGCCCAATCCTCCATCGGCGACTGGTTCGTGGTCTTTCTGGCGCTGATCTCCGCCGTCTGCTTGTACTTCTTCTGGCGCAATAAATCGCACCTGCAGAGTGAGCACAAGCTGGAATCCATGGTTTCGCGCGAATCCAGCTTCCTGTTCAACAACCTGCTGTTTCTGGTGGCCTGCTTCGCCGTGCTGTGGGGAACTTTGTTCCCGATTCTGTCGGAGTGGGTCCAGGGCCACAAGATCACCGTCGGTCCGCCCTTCTTCAACCGCGTGATGGTTCCCATCTGCCTGCTGCTGCTGTTCCTAACCGCGGTGGGTCCGCTGCTTTCCTGGGGCAAAACTTCGCTCGACAGCCTGAAACGCAATTTCCTGTGGCCGACCGTCGCTTCGTTGGTCCTCGGGGCAGTGCTGGTCATCACGCCCCCCAGCTGGGGCTCGCCCTTCGGCATGCGTCCCTGGTTGGACGTCTCTTACTTCTATTCGCTGATGGCCGTTCTTCTGTCGGCCCTGGTGGCTTTCACCATTATTTCCGAGTTTGTGCGCGGCGGCCGGGTGATTCGTGGCAAGACCGGACAGAGCCTGCTTTACTCGATGGCGGTTCTGGCCCACCGCAATACCCGGCGCTACGGCGGCTATATCGTCCACTTCGGCGTCATCGTCATGGTCATCGGCTTTGCCGGCTATGCCTTCAACCAGGACAAGGAAATGGAAATGGGCTTCGGCGACCAGATGACCCTCGGGCCTTATACCCTGGTCTGCCAGTCCTACACTCAGGAAGACAAGCCCAATTACGGCAGCGAGTGGGCCATTATCAATGTGATGAAGGGGGGACGGCAGATCGACACCCTGTTCCCCGAACGCCGTTTCTACAAATCCAGCGAGCAGTTGGCCACGCGGCCGGTCATCCACTCCACGTTGCAAGGCGATCTCTACCTGGTATACGAGGGCATTAACCAGGACACGGGCCGGCCCATTATCAAAGCCCACCTGAATCCCCTGGTGCCCTGGATCTGGATGGGCATCTGGATCATCATCGCGGGGACCATCTTTGCCCTGATCCCCAACACCACGCCGCTGCGGGCGACCGCTCCGGCGCGCAGCAAAGCGGAGGTTGTGCCCGCGGGGGTGGCAGACTAATGCGAAACCTTCGGGTAAAACGCTCTCTGCAGGCCGGGCTCCTGGTGCTGGCCGTATTTTTATTTCTGGCCGCGGACAATGATGCCCGCTTTCGCAGCGCCGGCCACAAACTGATGTGCGTGTGCGGTTGCAACCAGGTGCTGCTGGAGTGCAATCACGTGGGCTGCACCTATTCCGACCGCATGCGGGGCGAATTGGCCGCCAATATCGACCGCGGCGACAGCGAGGACCTGGTGCTGCAAAGCTTCGTGCAGAAATATGGGCCCACCGTCCTGCTCGCCCCCACCACCACCGGTTTTAACCGCGTAGCCTGGATCATGCCGTTTGTGGCCCTGCTGGCCGGATTGTTTCTGGTCCATCACGTGGTGCGCACCTGGCGCCACCGGCCGGCCCCGGCCTTGGCCGATGGGATCCAACCCGCCACCGGTGAGCAGCTCGAGAAGTTCCGCAATCAGGTGCATAAGGAGACGGAAGAATGACGAATACCCTGGCTCTGCTCACCTGCTTGCTGGTCACGGCCGCGGTCCTGTACTACGTCTTTGCCTTGCCCGGGGAACTCTACCTGGGACCCAAAAAGACCCGGCTCGCCTATCTGCGCGAACGGAAAGATGTGGTCTACGAAAATCTGCGTGACCTGAATTTCGAGTTCAAAGCCGGAAAATTTTCAGACTCCGATTACCAGGAAATGAAGGCGGCCCTGGAAAACGAAGCCGCCGCCATCCTGGCGGAGATTGCCCGTCTGGAAGAAACCGCCATCGCCGGCCCCGCATCCTCGGAACGGAAAGGAACCAGAGCGTGACGCTCTCGCCCGTACGCTGTTTTCTCGCCTCCCTGCTGCTTACCGGCTCATTCGCTGCCGCCGCTACCCTGAACGGCACCGCCACCAACGGCACCACCAACAAGCCCGCGGCCGGGGACGACGTAGTGCTCATCAAGCTGGGCCAGGGGATGGAAGAGGTGGCCCGCGCCAAAGTGGACAATAAGGGGCACTTCAGCTTGCCCGTCCCCTCCGACGATTCCCCGTATCTGGTCCGCATCGTGCACCAGGGCGTCACCTATAACCGCATGGCGGCCCCCGGAACCAATACCGTGGAAGTGAAGGTCTATGACGCCGCGCCCAAGATCGAAGGCGTCACCGTCACCGCCGACGTCATGCGTTTTCAGGCCCAGGGCAATGAACTGCAAGGCGTGCGCGTGTTCGCTGTCGACAATAGCTCCAATCCTCCGCGGACCCAGATGAGCGACCAGAGCTTCGAGTTTTATCTGCCGGAGGGCGCGGAGGTGGAACAAGGCCTGGCAGCGACCGAAGGCGGCCAGCCCCTGAACGTTGCCCCGGTGCCGCAAGGTGAACGCAACCGCTATTCGTTTCTGTTCCCCCTACGTCCCGGCCAGACCCAGTTTCAGGTGGTCTTCCACCTTCCCTACAACGGCAAGGCCAGCATTGATCCCAAGCCGATTTATGGCACGCAACATTTTGTCGTGATGTTGCCCAAGACCATGCAATTTACTGCCGCCGAGGGTACCGCGTTTCAATCCATGCCGGACCCGCGGCAATCGGACACGGTAGTGCAGGTGGCTTCCAACACGCAGCCCGGACAACACCTTGCCTTTCAGGTGGCGGGCACCGGCATCCTGGCCCAGAGTGGCGGGAGTGGGGGCGGAGAAGACCAGCAGGGCGGCTCGCAAACCGCTGGCCGCGACTCCCGTCCCGGCGGCGGACTTGGCCCGCCCAGCGACGCACCGGATCCGTTGCAGCAATACCGCTGGTATCTGCTGGGGGGCTTTGCCGTCGTGCTGGCGGGTGGCGCCCACTTCATTGCCAGACGCCAGCGCCGCGAGGCGGCCCAGGAGGCAACGGAAACCCCGGAGCCGGCGACCTCAACCGCAGCATCGTCGGCCTCGAGTCCGAACCTGCTGCTCCAGGCCCTGAAAGAAGAGCTGTTCGCGCTCGAACTGGAACATAAGCAGGGACATATCTCACAAGAGGAATACGATAAGGCCAAAGCCGCGCTCGACCAGACGCTGCAGCGCGCCATCAAACGCGGCGCCAGCTAGGCCCCGCAATACTAGCTTTGTCATGGCGAGGAGACGCGGCCCGGCAGCGTCTCCTCCACGTACCACCGCTCCCACCCTAACCCACTGATTCCTCTGGCCTTGCTACCCGGAACAATTCCCCTGTGTGGTGCGTATCTCACGTAAAATCATTCACGCGCAGTTTGCATCTAATCTGCAGGTGCCACTTATGGGGAATACTTTTAAAACCGCTTTCTTACTTACTGCTCTCACTTTGCTCATGATGGCCATTGGCCGTGCTTTCGGCGGACAAAATGGAATGTTGCTCGCCCTGGGCCTGGCCGTCGTCATGAACTTCGTCTCGTACTTTTTCTCCGACAAGATCGCTCTCACCATGTATCGGGCCCGTCCGGTTACGCGCGAGGAACTGCCCCGCGCCTATCAGGCGGTGGAACGGCTCACGCAAAAAGCCGGGCTTCCGATGCCCAAGATTTACGTGATTCCCACCGAATCGCCCAACGCCTTCGCTACCGGACGCAATCCGCAGCATGCCTCGGTGGCGGTGACCCAGGGAATCCTCGACCTGCTCACGGATGAAGAGCTGGAAGGCGTGCTGGCCCATGAGCTGGGCCACGTGCGCAACCGCGACATTCTTATTAGCTCGATTGCCGCCACCATCGCCGGCGCCATCACCATGCTCGCCAGCATGGGACGCTGGGCCATGATCTTCGGCGGGATGGAACGGGACAGCCGCGACCGCAGCGGAGGCTTTGGCGCGCTCTTGATGCTGATTGTCGCGCCCATCGCCGCCAGCCTGATTCAATTGGCGGTCTCGCGTTCGCGCGAGTACCAAGCCGATGACACCGGCGCGCACATGACCGGGAATCCCTATGCCCTGGCCAGCGCTTTGGCCAAGTTGGACGCTTACTCGCGGCGAGTGCCCATGACCGCCAGCCCTTCTACGGCGCACTTGTTCATCATCCAGCCCCTGCTGGGAATGAACTTTGGCAGCCTGTTCTCCACCCATCCCCCGATTGCCAAGCGCATTGAGCGCCTGACTGGGCGGCCAGCGGAGTTTCTGCAGTAAGGCTGTTAGCCGTTGGTCGTTGGTCGTTAGCCGTTGGCCATTAGCCGTTGGCCCAAAATCTTAACCAGCAGAGCACGCCTAGGAATCAGAATTCTTCGGCGTGCTCTTTATATTCTTTGGGGCAGGTTTTTCGAGCAAACAAGCTTACGACACAAGCCATCAGCTAACCGCTATAGGCTAGTGGCTATAGGCTAGGAGCTAGTGGCTAACAGCGAACGGCCAGTTCACGTCACCTCGGTAACCAGCGGCTTCCCTGGCCGCATAGTAAAATTTCCTCAATGTCTCCGGAAACGGCCACTGCGGCGTCGAATCGCGCTACCGCCCTCGAACAGGCCCTGCGCCGAGTCATTCGTGGCAAAGACGATGTAGTGCGCCTGGCGCTGGTCTCGATCCTCGCCCGCGGCCACCTGCTCATCGAAGGCGTTCCCGGCGTAGGCAAGACCACCCTGGCCCATGCCATGGCCCGCGCTCTGGACTGCACCTTTCAACGCGTGCAGTTCACCAGCGACATGCTGCCCTCAGACGTTCTGGGCATCTCCGTGTATTCCATGGCGGAGCAGCAGTTTGAATTCAAGCCGGGACCGATTTTCACCAATATTCTGCTGGCCGACGAAATCAACCGCACCACCCCGAAAACCCAGTCCGCGCTGCTGGAAGCGATGAGCGAAGGCCAGGTCACCATGGACACGCATTCGCACCCCTTGCCGCAGCCGTTTCTGGTCATCGCTACCCAGAACCCCATCGAGCACCACGGGACTTATCCTCTGCCAGAATCACAGCTGGACCGCTTCCTGATGCGGGTGCGCATGGGCTATCCCGACGCGGTGGCGGAGCGCGAAATTCTGCGTTCGGAAGCCGGCGCGGCCCGTCTGGACGATTTGCGGCCCATCCTGACCGGCGAAGATGTCCTCGAAATGCAGCAGGCGGTGACCCGCATCCGCGTAGATGATTCGCTGATCCAGTACACCCTGTCGATTGTGCGCCAGACGCGGGAATCGCAACATCTGTCGCTGGGCGTCTCCCCGCGCGGCTCGCAGATGCTTTACCGCGCCGCCCAGGCCATGGCGTATCTGGAAAGCCGGGATTTCTGCGTGCCGCAGGATTTCAAATCTCTGGTAGTGCCGGTCTTTGCCCATCGCGTCATGGTCAACGCCAACTATGCCTCGTCGGTGAAGAAATCCGAGCAGGCGGAGCAGGTGCTTACGGAGATCGTCGACAGCACCGCCGTCCCCATCTAAAGGACCCCAGACCACCTCTGTGGATGTCTTCTGCGTTCTCGCCGCCTTTTTGGGCTGGCCTTATTCAGCCTGATCTTAGCCACTGCAACCATTTCTTACGCGTTAGTATATGTACGCAAACCTAACCGGCGAGAGTACCCATGCCTCACGTCACCGAAATTGCTCCCGATGTCTACCGGATCAGCGTCTTCTATCCACAGATCAACCTGCAGTTCAACCACTTCCTGGTAAAGGACGATGAGCCTCTGCTGTTCCATACCGGACTGCGCGGCATGTTCCCTGAGGTCCGCGCCGGCGTAGCCCAGGTAATCGACCCGGCCAAATTGCGCTGGATCAGCTGGAGCCACTTCGAATCGGACGAATGCGGCGCCCTGCACGATTGGCTGGCCATCGCTCCCCATGCCCAGCCCGCCTGCGGCATGGTGGGGGCGTTGGTGAACATCAACGATTTCTGCGGACGCGAGGCCCGCATTCTTTCCGGGCAGGACGATCTGCAGACCGGCCGCTACCGCTTCCGCTACTACAGCACGCCACAATTGCCCCATGGCTGGGACGCCGGCGTTCTGTTTGAGCAGACCGAGGGCACGCTGTTCTGCTCCGACCTGTTTCACCACGATGGCGACGTGGCGCCCCTGGTCCATACCAGCGTGGCGGAGAAAGTCCGGCAGACCTTATCGCAATATCAGGCCGGGCCGCTGGCCCACTACGTACCCTATACCCGCAATACGGACCTCATCCTGCAAGGCCTGGCTTCGCTGAATCCGAAGACGCTGGCCGTGATGCATGGCTCCAGTTTTTCAGGCGATGGCAGCCAGGCCATTCGCGAACTGGCGGTAGTGATGAAGGACGTGCTCGACCAGGCGTCCTATCGCTTTGGCATGTAGCGCGGGAAAACCCTACCGCGAGCAAGGGCGCAGGAATACCATGATGTTATGTCATTCCTGCGCTTTCTTATGCTGTTGTCGTTAATGCTGTGGATTGGCGGGATTATCTTCTTCGCCACGCTGGCCCCCACCTTATTTTCCGTACTTCCCACGCGCCATCTTGCCGGATCGGTGGTGTCGCCGATGCTGGCCAAGCTGCATTGGATCGGCCTCCTCTCCGGCGTCGCCTACCTGGCTTCCTCGATGCTCTATTCCCGGCTCACTACGGGGGATGCCCATCCTTTGGCCGCGCGCCACGTGCTGATCGCGCTCATGCTGCTGCTGACGGTGATTTCGCAATTTGGCATCACGCCGAAGATGGCCGCCCTGCGCGCCTCTCTGGGCGAAATTGACGCCGTGCCGGCCACGGACCCCGGGCGCATTCGCTTTAACGCCCTGCATGTCTGGTCCACGCGTCTGGAGATGGGCGTGCTCTTGCTGGGATTGACCGCAACCTATCTCACGGCGCGGCGATTCCACTAAGTTCCTGTCCTGTTATCATCAAGACTGTCCTATGAAAACCGGCATCATCGGCCTGCCGCAGGTAGGCAAAACTTCCTTATTTCGCATTCTGACCAAAGCCCACCTTTCCGATCAGGCTTACTCCAATCCGCGGGAAGCCCACGTGGGCGTGGCCAAAGTGCCCGACGAGCGCCTCGACAAGCTGGCGGCGCTCTATAACCCCAAAAAGCTCACCCATGCCTCCGTGGAATACGTCGACGTGGGCGCCATCGGCCAGGACGCGCTGAAGGAAAGCGCCTACATCGGCCACCTGCGCGGCGTGGACGCGCTGGCACTGGTGCTGCGCGCCTTTGACGATCCGGCCATTCCGCATGTGGGCGGCATCGATCCCCTGCGTGACATCAAGAACGTGGAATTTGACCTCATGGTCAGCGACCTGGGCCAGATCGAGAAGCGCCTGGAGCGGGTGGAAAAAGACCTGAAGAAGATGCGCTCGGCCGACCTGGAAAAAGAATTTGAGTTGCTGAAGAAGGCCAAGGAACATCTGGAGTCGGAGAGGCCGCTGCGCGAACTGGAGATGACGCCGGAAGACAAGAAACGCTTTCGCGGCTTCATGTTCCTCAGCGAGAAGCCGATTCTCTATGTGCTGAACGTCAGCGAGAGCACCGAATTGGGCAAAGACCTGGAAGCCGCGGTCGACAAATATAAGCTGGCGGATGTTGCTTCCCGGCCCCACGCCGGGGCCACCGCCATCTGCGGCAAAGTGGAAGCCGAACTCTCCGAGATGAGCGACGCCGATGCCGCCGAGTTTCTGGGCAGCTATGGGCTGACGGAAAGCGGCCTGTCGCGCCTCATTCGCACCACCTATAAACTGCTGGGCCTGATTTCTTTCTTCACCGCCGGCGAAGACGAGTGCCGGGCCTGGACCATCCCGGTGAATACCCGCGCCCAGCAGGGCGCCGGGGCCATTCACTCCGATCTGGAAAAACACTTCATCCGCGCGGAAACCATTCGCTGGGACCAGTTGCTCGAAGCCGGGTCGGAAGCCAACGCCCGCGCCAAGGGAACCCTACGGCTGGAAGGCAAGGACTACATCGTGCAGGACGGCGACGTCATGCATATCCGCCACTCCGGCTAAGGCGCCCGCTGGTGTAGGCAAGGGATAGCTTGTGTGGGCACCGGCCCTTCGGCTTCGCTCAGGGCAAGCTGCCCGTGCGTCGGCGGCAAATTGGCCTGGATCTGCACAATCTCGATGCCCCGGCACGGAGCGCGAACGTCCATCTCTAGGCTTCACAGTCTTGCAGTAGCTAGCGTGCCCGAGCGGGCAGAACGCCCGCTCCCACACGCGCAAGACACCCTACTTTCCCCGAATCACCGTCTTGGCGGCATTCATGTTGTCATAGCGGTCATAGACCCGCACGACCAATACGTGGTCCGTGCTTCCCGCCGAAATTTTCTTGTCGCCGGCAGGCACTGCAATGCGAATGTCATAGCTCTCGCTCTTCGAATCGGAGAGCTGGTCGACCGGCTCAATAAACTGCCACTCTCCCGCATCCAGCGAATACTCCGCCCGCTTAATGTTGGAAAACCCATCCACCGCGCGGAAGCTCGCGTGAATTTGCCCGCCCTCGACCGCTGCCGCTAAGTCCTGAATCACGGGCGCTGTGGTGTCGACTTCAAAGCGTGAGCTTTCCCGCTCCGCGCTCAAGGCCTGGCCGGGGGAGTGGGAAGGCGCGTCCGAGGCCACGATCTTCACCGTGTAAGCGCCGTCGGGCAGCAGCGAGGCGTCAAAAGAGTAGAACTTGTCGGAGAGATTGTCCTTCAGCAACAGCCAGCGGCCCTCTCCGTCGCCGCGATAATAGACCGAGTAGGTCATCGTGTCGTCGTTGTCATCGTGCACCGCCCACTTGATGCCGACAGAATCGGCGTCCCGCACCGAGGGCGGCGGAGCATCAAAGCGCGGACCACCCGAGGCCGCACCGGCATCGCCTCCCGCGATTTTCGGCAGCGCCTGGTACCGCACGCCCAGCTGCACGGAAACATCGTCAAAATCCGGCGCCACATTTTTCGACAAATAATTGACCACCACAGTATCCAGGCGGGGTTCAGGCGCGCCCGCATGCAACACCGCTTTCCACTGAATGAAGCGGGCCGCCGGCGCCGGAATCAGGCCATCCTTGGCCAGATCGACCTTCTTCCATGGGCTCCAGTTGCGGTCAGGGTTGTCCACGTTGCCGCTGCGGGCGAATAGTTCGATGTTGCCGACGCCACGATATTCCAGCCGTCCCCAGCGGGAGAAGATGCGGGCATCAAACACATCGCTTTCATAGCTGCCATCCGCTTGTGGGACCACGCCCAGCAGAAATACCTTGCCCAAATTGCTGGTAGAGACATACAGTCCGCCGCCAGGCGCTTTGGCAAAGGCCGTAGTCTGGCCGGCGCTGGCCTGCACCAGATCGGTGAAGCGATCTTCCCCGGAAATCACAAAAATGTGGCCGCGGTTTCCCGTTCCCGCCAGCAGCCGCCCGGAGTCAAAGGCCAGGGCATACACGATTTCTTCCCGCGATCCCCAAATCCGATTGGGAGAGCCGTCTGGGGCAATGCGGTAAATTTCCGAGCCTCCGCTGGCGCCCATCCCCGGCAAAGGAAAGGGCCCGGCGGCAGGCGAAGGGAGGGGACTGGCCGCGCCGATGACGATCGAGGGCTGCTGGCCCGCCGTGGGGTTGGGATTCCCCTGGGCCGGCGAAGCCGGAAGCAGCGGCGTGAACGTCGGCCCGGAGGCGCGCTTCTCTCCCACGCCCGCGGCATAGATGTTGTCGGCGTCGTCGATGGCGAGGGCCGTGATCTCTTTCTTGGGCGCGCTATAGAGAACGAAGGCCTCTCCGCCGGGAGCAATGCGATACACCAGGCCGCTGCCGTCGGAACCAGCAATCAGGTTTCCCTTGTGATCGAAAGCCACCACGCGGATGTGGGCCTCATCGCTCTTGAAAAACTGCGTGTGCTCGCCCTTGGGCGTGACCCGGAAAATCTCTCCGTGGTCTCCCGTGGCCACAAACAGGTTCCCGGCCGCGTCCTGGACCATGTCCCAGATATATTTCGTGCCCGGATCAAAGTAGACGGAAGAACTCCAGGAAGCCTCGGGGCCCTTCTTATCTTTCCCCGCCTCCGTTGCCTTGCGCTCCAGCTTGTAAACCTTGCCATCAGGGTTGGTGGCGGCGTAGAGCGCGCCATTCTTGTCCACCAGCAGGGCCTGCACTTGCAACTCTTGCGGCTCGAAAATCGAGGTGGACTTTCCGTCCGGCGTGATGCGATAGACCCGCGCCGGCGATCCCGCAGCGGCATACAGATTTCCTGCATTGTCCGCGGCAATGGCCCAGATGTAAGTGGAAGGGGTGGTGGCCAGCGCTTTGAAGGCCGGCGCCAGCTCCAGTCCGCCCACGCTACGCAGGGCCACCCCGGTGGACGTTCCTTTGCTCAATTCATCAAACTTCGCCTGTTCCCACGTGCGAGTGCCTTCGCCCACGGCAAACGGCGTGGCCAGAATCGAAAAGAGACACAACGCAGCGAATAAGCACAGACGCGGACGAGTGGCCAAAGTCGTACCTCACAATGAATTCACGCGAAATCCCGGGCATGCACGTCAGGTGCGCCCGGCGGTAAAAATCAGCGTAACACGGGTGGAAGAGCGCCCCGGCTTACTTGATGGCGATGGTGAGCACCTGCGCCCCGGCCACCACGTAGTCGAGCGGCGGCGTAGCGGACTCATTGACCGAAGATTCCGCCTGCACCACCATGTCCTGCGTGCCACGCATGCTGTCCATCACATTCATGATGGAAAGCGGCAGGCCGGGCATGACTTTGTCGGCCACGGTGGCTTCCGGATCGGCTTCGAGCAGGGACACATAAATGCGATTGTTCACGTGCTGTTTATTCAGGAACGCGATGGTCGACGCCAGGTCCAGCTTGCGCCCAAACAGCGGGCCGGAGCGGCGCACGCGGTCGAGGGTTTCGCCGTCGCTCACCAGGATGCGCAATACCCCCTTGGAGGTGGAGGTGGGAACATGCACCGGGATCTGCTGCACCATGGCGTCGCCACGGTAAGGACGCAGCACGGTCTCAATGGTGATCTCATCGCCGGGACGCGCTTCCGTCACATCGGTGCGCGCGCCTTCCAGGCGCGCCCAGCGGCGTTCCCGCACCAGGTCAAAATCCAGCTGCACGCCCCGAATGTCCGGCGCGTTGTACGGATTATCGTAGATGCGCCCAAAACGGTCTCCCAGAGAAAGCGCCGCCAGCATGGCCGCCGGCTGGTTGCCATCGTTGGGAGTAAACATGTTCTGGATCAGGACCTCGGGATATCCCTTGACGTCAATGCGTCCGCGCATGCGGTAGGTGGTCTCTTCGCCATACTCATTCACGCCATGCAAGGCGTTGTAAATGGTCGCCATCATGGCCACCGGGCTCAGCCGCGGATTGTTCAGGACCTCATAGCGAATCTGCTTGTCCGTGGGGCCACCGTGAATGTTCAGGGTCACGGGAATCATGTCGGGCTCTTTGCCGAACTCACCCATGATGCCGGTATGGCGGTCCTGCACGAAGGCGCCAATAGGTTCGGTGGCATTCACGATTTTGAAGGCGTTCAGCGGAGAAGGCAGCGTGGCCACCACCTCGGCTTTGGTCATGGGCAGATCCACCCGGCCAAATTGCAGCAAGGGATGTCCGCAGGCCAACAGGTGGGTCGCGTCCATGTAGGTCACGGTGCAGGTGGCCGCGATATTCATATCGCCCCGCACCAGCACGGCGCTCACCGCCGACCCCGGCTCTATAGGCTCGGGCTGCTTGGCATCACTCACCGAGCCCGCACCCATCACCGGAACAATGCCGGCGGAGGCAAAACGCGGGGCAAACTGCCGAATGCTGTCTTCGGAAAATCCGCTGAACACCAGGGGCGCGTCAATTGGTTTCAGCAGGTTAGCAAAGCTCGCCACCTGGCCCGGAGTTCCCGGGCCGGAAGTCTTGCTGGGCTGAATGGGGGCGGCCTGCGCCTCCACAGGGGCCGGGGGCAAGGACCGATCCAGGGCATTGATCTCCAGCATCTCGGCGATGGGCGTCACGCCGGCAATGGGTTCCTTGGAAAATTCGCCGATGCGGAAGGCCAAGGCCCCCGCCAGACGGCCGTCAAAGTAAACCGGGCTGCCGCTCATTCCGGCCACCACCCCCGTATATTCGGCCTTGGCCCCACCCAGGCGCACCAGGATGACGTCCCCCTTGGGGCCATTGTTGTTCTTCAGCACACCCAGGACTTCCACATCCATTGCCTCTGGCTTTGTGCCCTGAAATACGGTGTAGGCAACGCCCTTCATGCCGGCCCGGATCTCACTGACCGCAATGGTTTTGATAGGATTTGCTGTAGTCTGGGCCGGAGCGGCGGAGCAGCGCAGGAAAAGAGAAAAAGCGGCCAGAGCAACGACGGCACGTCTCATGTAGGTTCCCCGGAGAACACTTCTGCAGTTCCCCCTTAAAATCCACTTCGCGTCTGTACCTCAGTTTGCCAGGGGAAAAGAGCGGAGGGTCGGCAAACATCCCAATCGCAAAGTTCTTGCGTCTATACTAGCATAGCTCAAATATGAGGGGTCTTCATGTTTCGGATCGCTCCGCAGCCCGCCTCCAGTGAGGCCCGGTTACTGCTTAAACTATTGCTGATCTTGGTGTTAGTTCTGTCCTGGGGAGTCCTCGGAAGCCCTGCCCAAGCTCAGTCTGGCTCCTCTTCTTCCTCGTCCTCGCAGGGACCGCAGCAGGAAACTCCTCCCGCGGCCGGCGGGCCGGACAGTTCAGTCGGGCCCTACGCCATCCCCAAAAAGAAGGAAGAACCGCCTCCGCCGCCCCCTGAGCGACCCAAGAAGATCGAAGGCATCCCGGACTACTCCATCCGGGTGGATGTCCCGCTGGTCAACGTCGACGTGTTGGTGACCACCAAAGACGGACAATTTATCCCTGGGCTGAAGAAGGATAACTTCCGCATTCTGGAAGACGGCGTCCCCCAGACGGTCAGCAACTTCAACCAATCGGATGCGCCCATCACGGCCGTGTTGCTGGTGGAATTTGCCGCCACCAACTATCGCTTCCTTTACGAAGCCTTGCAGGGCAGCTACTCCTTTGCCGACCAGTTAAAGAAAGACGATTGGATCGCCGTCATCTCCTACGACATGAAGCCGTACATCCTGGCGGACTTCACCCAGGACAAGCGTTCTGTGTACGGGGCGCTGAACCAACTGCGCATTCCAGGATTCTCGGAAACCAACCTTTTCGATGCCCTGTACGACACTCTGGACCGCATCGACCGCATCGAAGGCCACAAATACATCGTCCTCATCAGCACCGGCGTGGACACCTTCAGCAAGCTCAACCTTGACCAGATCACCAAGAAGATCAAGGCGACGAAAGACGTGACCATTTTCCCGGTGAGCGTGGGCTGGTATGTGCGCACCATGTATGAATCCTATGGCCGGGCCGCTCCGCACGGCATGGGCATTCCAGTTTCCAACATGGACTATCTGCAGGCCGACAACGAAATGCGGACCTTCGCTAGTCTTACCGGCGGGCGGGCCTACTTCCCGCGTTTCCAGGCGGAGTTCCCGGAAATTTTCCATGACATCATGTCCGACATCCGCAATCAGTACACGCTGGCCTACCATCCCACCAACCCCAAGCTCGACGGCACCTACCGCAAGCTTAAGGTCGAAGTGGTGGCGCCGGATGGCGGACCGTTGAAAGTGCGCGACCAGAAGGGCAAGGACGTGAAGATCCAGGTCATCGCGCGCGAGGGCTACACCGCCAAGCACACCGTGGAATAAAGCGAGGGCGAGGTTAATGAACGTGGACGAGCTGGTCCATCAGAAACAGCAGGCCGACACCTAGAAAAACCACCAGCGCCAGCTTGACGCCGGGTTCGCGATTCACCTCCGGCATTAAGTCGGAGGCGGCCACATAAATCGTGACCCCGGCGGAGAGCGGCAACCCATAACTCACCTGGCGGTGGAACACCGCCATGGTGAGGACTCCCGCCAAAGTCGCTGCCCCCAGCAGTACGGAAGCTCCCCAGGCAAGGCTGCGGCTCTTGCCGCTAGCCAGCATGACGGAAGCCACGGTGAAGCCTTCGGGAATCTTGTGCAGGAACACGGCCACAAAGACGATCCATCCCAGCCAGTTCGAGACCAGAAAGCCGGAAGCGATGGCGATCCCATCAAAGAAGGTGTGAATGACCAGGCCAAACAGGACCGACAGGCCTTTGTGCCCATGGGAAAACTCGTCCTTGTGCGTCTCTTCTCCAAAGTGGAAGTGTGGGCTGACCGTATGCTCAAAGAAATGAATGATGAGGTAGCCCACGAGAATCAGAAAAGCCGCGCTCCGGCCGCGCAATTCCAGGCTGGTGGGCACCAACTCGACGAATGCCGTAGCCAGCATGAATCCCGCGCCCAGCGCGATAAAGTACTTCAGATAGCGGCGCTCCCAGTTCTTCTGCACGATAATGGCGCCGCCAAAAATGTTGGCGGCGGCGGCGGTCAGACCAAGCAGAATGCTGAGCAGGATCGGGTGCATGGGATGGAGGGATGATATCAGTTCCGTTGCTTCCTGCTTGGCTCTAGGGTTGCTTTCGAGAAAGTTGATACTCAGGTGGGAGCAGGCCCCAGACGTTACGTGGGCAACAGACTTTTCTGGTCGGCGTTGCGCAGTTCCGGAAACCGCCAGGCCCACAGGGCAATCACCACCAGGGTTCCCACGCCCCCCACGACCACGGCGGGAACCGCGCCGATCCACTGGGCGGTCAGGCCGGACTCAAATTGCCCCAGCTCGTTCGAAGCCCCGATAAAAATCATGTCCACGGCATTGACCCGGCCGCGCATCTCATCCGGCGTGGCCACCTGCACCAGGATGCCCCGCACAATCACGCTCACCATATCGGTAGCGCCCACAAACAACAGGGCCACCAAGGACAGCACGATGTTGCGAGAGACGCCAAACAGGATGGTAAACACGCCGAACCCGGCTACACACCACAGCATGGTCAAGCCGATCCGTCCGCGCAGCGGACGGTAGGCCAGCATCACGGCCGTCACCGAAGCGCCGATGCCGGGCGCGCTACGCAGCAATCCCAGCCCCCAAGGGCCAGTGTTCAGAACTTCCCGCGCATACACCGGCAGCAATGCCACGGCCCCGCCCAGCAACACGGCAAACAAGTCCAGCGAAATCGATCCTAGAATCAGCTTCTCGCGCCAGATGTAGTGGAAGCCGGCAAACACCGTCGATAGACTCAACTCTTCCTTCGGCTTGATCTGGGGACGAGGCTTGATTTTCAGCATCGATACCATTGACCCGATGGCGGTCAGCAGGGCCATCACGTAGACCGCGGACGGCCCGTGGAACAACGCATACAAAAATCCGCCGAGCGCGGGGCCCAGAATGGTTGCGCCTTGAAATACCGTGGCGTTCCAGGCCACGGCGTTGGGAAAGTGTTCGTCGGGAACCAGCTGGGGCAGCAGGGCGCGGCTGGCCGGCGCGTTGAAGGAGCGCACCACCCCGAGGATCACCAGGACCACATAAATCAGGTGCACGGTGGTGACCTGCCACACCGCCATCAGCAACAGCAGGGCCGAGCACAAGCCAAAGCCGCCGTAGCAGATCATCAGCAGTTTGCGGCGGTCGTAGTGGTCGGCGGCGTGGCCCGAGGCGAGAAAGAAAATGATTCCGGGCAGGAACTGGGCCAGCCCTACCAAGCCGAGATCGAGCGCACTCTTGGTGATCTCATAGACTTGCCAGCCCACCGCGACCGACTGCATCTCCAGGGTGGCCACGATGAGAAAACGGGCAATCTGGTAGAGAACGAAATCCGGATACGCGAAGGCGGCGCGGCCACTGGCTGAGGAATGTTCCGCGGCATCTGCCATCTCACTCTAATGTGCCACACAACCGGCCCTGTCGTCTAAGCTGGAAACCGGGCCCCGGATTAAAATCGATCCATGCGTTCCGCGTTGCAGACCCTGGGATGGCTGGCTTGCATCATCTACTCGACGATCCCATCGTTCTGGCTGGTCATTCATCCCCGCGTAGAGTATTGGCGCTCCCACCACTCACCCTACAGCAGGCTGCTTCCTCTGTGGTTCGGGATGTGGGGCATCCTGGCCGTCATCACTGCGCCCTGGCGGCGGGTGGTCCTCTATGATCAGCCCTGGATGTGGCTCCCGGCCATCGCTCTTTTTCTGACTGGGATCTGGATGTATACCCACTCCGGCGGCGGATTCAGCTGGAAACAGCTCGGGGGCCTGCCGGAAATTCTTCCCGGCCACCCGGAGCAGCGCCTGATTACCACCGGCCTTCGCAGCCGCGTGCGCCACCCCGTGTATCTCGCCCACCTCTGCGAAATGCTGGCCTGGAGTCTGGGCACCGGTCTGCTGGCACTTTATGCCCTGCTTGGGTTCGCCTTACTCACCGGCGCCTTCATGCTGCGTCTGGAAGACGCCGAACTGGAGAAGCGATTCGGGCCGGCCTATCGCGAATATCGCGCCCAGGTCCCCTCCCTGCTGCCCCGCTGGAAAGCCTGAGCCGAGGCGGCGCGGAAAATGCGCCAGGCTCTGTGATACGTTCTAAACGTACCTGGGGCCGCGGGCCAGCGGCAGTTTTCTATGCGTTTTGAGCTATTCATCGCCAGCCGCTATCTCCGCGCCAAGCGGCGGCAATCCTTTATCGGCATTATCACCGGCATCTCCATCGCCGGGGTCGCCGCCGGGGTGGCTTCGCTCATCATCGCCCTGGCCATCAATAACGGCTTCCGCGAAGACCTGCAAAACCGCCTGCTGGGCTCCACTTCCCATGTCAATTTGCTACGCATCGAAAGCGACGGCATCCGCGACTGGAAACCGCTCATGGAGCGGCTCGTCCAGCAACCGCACGTCGTGGCCGGGGCGCCGGCCATCTATGAGCAGGTACTCATCTCGCGTGGACCGCGGGCCCGCGGCGCCGTGCTGAAAGGCATGATCCCGGCCTACGAACGGAAAGTAGGCGATCTGCTCAGCACCGTGAAGGTCGGCTCGGCGGATGCGTTGGACCCGCCCTCCGCGGTCCCCGGGCAAACGCCGGCCGCGCAGTCGCCCTCCGATCTGGAAGGAGTGCAGCAGCGGGTCGCGGAAATGCCCCCCATTCTTCTCGGCAAGGACATGGCCGACGAACTGGGCGCCACCCTCGGCTCCATCGTCCTGGTCACCAGCCCGCAGGGCGAGTTGACGCCCTTCGGCATCGTGCCCAAATACAATCGCTTTCGCGTGGCCGGGATCTTCAATTCCGGCTTCTACGACTACGACAGCACCTGGGCCTTCGCACGGCTTTCCGACGCGCAGCGTCTCTTTGGCCTGGACGACCTGATCTCAGTTCTGGAATTTCGCATCGACGATATCTACCAAGCCCGCGAAGTCGCTGCTGCCCTGGAAGCCGCCGCCGGCAAAGGCTACATGTCGGCCAATTGGATGGACCAGAACAAGTCCCTCTTCCATGCCCTGCGTCTGGAGCGGGTGGTGACCTTCATTACCATCGGCCTCATTGTCTTCGTGGCCGCGCTCAATATCCTGATCTCTCTCACGATGATGGTGATGGAAAAGACCCGCGACATCGCCGTGCTGATGTCGATGGGCACCCGCAAATCGCAGGTGCGGCGCATTTTCATCTCCCAAGGCGTGCTCATCGGAGTGGTGGGTACGGCCATTGGGCTGGTCCTCGGCTATGCGATCTCCTGGGCCGGCGGACATTATCATTTTCTCTCTCTCGCCCCTGAGGTCTATTCCATCGACTATGTGCCCTTTGCCCCGCACGCTATGGATGGGGTCTGGGTGGCATTGGTGGCGATTGGAATTTCTCTGATCGCGACCCTCTATCCTTCATGGGCCGCGTCCAAGATTCTCCCCGCTGAATCTCTGCGCTACGAATAAGAGTCCCTCGGCTGGCGTGGGAGCGGGCGTTCCGCCCGCTCGGCATAACGAGCAGCTTGCGATGAGTGGGAGCCTCCAGGGCCGTGCCCACGCCATGCTGCCTATGCAAATCTCCTCGCACCCCTCTGTCTGGCGTGATTTAATAGAAGAGGCAGCATTTTCCGTGACATGCGGAGTGGCCGCGGGTCATGCCCGGACCCTTGCTTCCAGGAGCCTATCTTCTGCATCTAACCACTCAGCAAGCGATTTTCCGGGTAGAGGGGCTGAAGAAAGTTTTCCGGTCCGGACAATCGGACCTGGTGCTCTTTGACAACCTTTCGTTCCAAATAGCGCAGGGAGAAATGGTGGCGCTGGTGGGTGAGTCGGGGGCAGGCAAGAGCACCTTATTGCACATTCTGGGTGCCCTTGATAGGGCCTCCGCCGGTGACGTATACTGCGCCCACTTGCGGTTGAGTTCGCTTTCAGAGAACGACGCCGCCGATTTTCGTAACCGCGAAGTCGGCTTCGTCTGGCAGTTCCACTATTTGCTGCCGGAGTTCACGGCACTGGAAAATGTAGCCATGCCGCTGTTGCTGCGCGGCAGCTCCTGGGGGGAAGTTGAAGGAGCGGCAACGCAGTGGCTGCGCGAGGTGGGACTGGGAGAGCGGGTCCATCACCGGTCGGGAGAGCTTTCGGGGGGGGAACAGCAACGTGTTGCTCTGGCCCGGGCGCTCATCACCAAGCCGAAGTTCCTGTTGGCCGACGAGCCCACAGGCGACCTCGACAATCGAACGGCGGACGCAGTGTTTGCTTTAATCTCCCGGTTGCATCGCGATTACCAACTAACCTCTCTTATCGCTACGCACAACTTGTTTTTTGCCCGCCGTTGCGATCGCATTTTGCGCCTCAATCGCGGACAAATCGAGGAAGTGCATTCTGAGACACTTCCGCAATAGAAATTGCCGTAATTTGGCGATGCGCGGCGGGTGTACCAGAACGGGACGAAAGCAACGGGCCGCTACCCGCTCTTGCAAAACCTTGCAGACGCTAGCGGAAAGACGCAGTCGCGGTGTCTTTGGTAATGGGGCCAAGCTTGGTACCACCCCACTATTTGGGTATGGCTTCATTGGCACTTTGATTGCACAATAGAAACAGGGGCTAGGCTTTCGGTAAGGCAGTGGTGCGACGCTCAGGCCACCTGCTACCGGGAAAGCCAAGGGGGTAGGGCAATATGTTTGAACGTTATACGGAGAAGGCAAGGCGCGTCATCTTTTTCGCGCGCTACGAAGCCAGCCAGTTCGGGTCTCCTTATATTGAGACCGAACACTTGCTGCTGGGACTTCTACGCGAAGATAAAGCCCTGACCAACCGGTTCTTGCGCTCGCACGCCTCGGTGGAATCCATTCGCAAGCAAATCGAGGGACATACCACGATTCGAGAGAAGGTCTCGACCTCCGTGGATCTGCCTCTCAGCAATGAATGCAAGCGGGTATTGGCTTACGCGGCCGAGGAAGCGGAGCGCCTCTCCCACAAGCACATTGGCACCGAACATCTTTTACTGGGCCTGCTACGCGAGGAAAAGTGCTTTGCCGCGGAAATCCTCCACGAGCGCGGCCTGCGCCTTTCCACCATCCGCGAGGAGCTGGCCCGCACCAGCCAGGAAAAGGCCCAGCCACAACGTCAGCGCGAGTCTTCCCTGCTGAGCGAGTTTTCCCGCGACCTGACCCAGGCCGCCATGGACAGCCAGCTGGATCCCCTGGTGGGACGGGAAGGCGAACTGGAGCGCGTGATCCAGATCCTTTGCCGCCGCACCAAGAACAATCCCGTGCTGATCGGCGAGCCCGGTGTGGGCAAGACCGCCATCGTCGAAGGCCTGGCGCAGCGCATCGCCGACGGCGAAGTTCCCTCGTTCCTGGCCGACAAACGCATTCTGGCCCTGGACCTTTCGCTGATTGTGGCCGGCACCAAGTATCGCGGCCAATTCGAGGAACGCCTCAAGACCATCATGAAGGAACTGATGGAGTCGCAGAATTCCATCATCTTCATCGATGAGTTGCACACTCTGGTGGGCGCAGGCTCGGCGGAAGGTTCGCTCGATGCCGCCAACATCTTGAAGCCGGCTTTGTCCCGCGGGGAGATCCAGTGCATCGGCGCCACCACGCCCGGCGAGTATCGCAAGTCGATTGAGAAGGACCGTTCGCTCGAACGGCGCTTCCAGGCCGTGAAGGTGCCGCCGCCGAACGAATCCGACGCTACCAAAATCCTGTTCGGGATCAAGGACCGCTACGAAAAGTTCCATGCGGTCACTTACACTGACGAAGCCATCAACTTCGCCGTATCGCACTCGAACCGCTATATTCCGGACCGCTTTCTTCCGGACAAGGCCATCGACCTGGTCGACGAGGCCGGCGCTCGCGTCAAGCTGCGCCAGACCACGTTGCCCGAGGAGATCACCGAAGTCCAGAAGCGCATCAAGTTCATCGTCCACCGTATGGAGAACGCCATCGCGAACCATGAGTTCGAGAAGGCGCGCTTCTACTCGGACGAAGAGCGCAAGGAGCGCGAGAACCTGCGCGCCCTGCGTGAGAAATATCATCTGGATGAGTCCGCCACCGGCGTGGTCGGGCGCGAGGACATCGAAGATGTGGTCTCGCGCTGGACCGGCGTGCCGGTCGACAAGATGCTCGAAGGCGAGCGCGCCAAGCTGTTGCGCATGGAAGAGGAGATCGCGCGCCGCGTGATCGGCCAGCGTGAAGCGGTGCAGGCGGTCTCGACCGCGGTGCGTCGTGCGCGCGCGGGCCTGCAGGACCCGAACCGGCCG
>JAFDVW010000031.1 GCA_018268755.1 Acidobacteriota bacterium | reverse complement strand
TGTAGCTGTACGGGGACACGCCCAACGAGGACAGTCTATTCCCCACCACGTCATACGTATAGCTCTCCGTGGTGCTACCCCCCTGCGTGACCCCCAGCAGTTGATAAATATTGTCGTAGGTGTAGTTTGACGTGACGCTGGCGTAGTAGTCGGTCTTTGACGTTCGGTTCCCGGCATCGTCGTAGGTGTAGCCGGCGCCATCAAGCACCGTTGAGCCCGACTTGTGCAGCACGCTCAGCGCGGCATCTGCAGCCCTTCCCTTCCCATTTTGGAACTGCACACCTTTTTTATGTTCATCTGCCCTTTCCTCCGGCAAATCGCTCGTGATAAGGCTGGCTGCAGTTTGCTGTGAGGCAGGTTATGTGGCGTTGGCTCCGGGCCGGAGTTACTCTGGCCATCTTCTTCTCTACTTCTTCCTCTCATTCTGCATGGGCCCAGGAGGCTCCGGTTGCCCGCTCTTCTGCCACGTCCCGATTGCGGCAGCGCCTGGCCAACGGACGCCGGGCTCCAGGAGAGATTGCCGCGCGGCTGCGCTATCGGGCCTGGCAACAGAAGCTGCAGCTACGCGCTCAGCAGCGGCTGGCGGTCGCCTACGCTACTACGGCGACCCCCTCAGGGGCGGGATGGACGCCGCTCGGTCCCGCGCCGCTGGCCTCGGACGCCAGCGGCACCGGCTTCGAGGACTACAACTGGGTCTCCGGCCGCGCTACTGCCGTGGCGGTCGATCCCGCCGATTCCACCGGAAACACGGTGTACCTGGGGGGCGCGTACGGAGGCGTGTGGAAGTCGACGAACGCCGGCCCCGCCAGCTCGGATCCTTCCAGCGTAATCTGGACCCCGCTCACCGACGCACAGGCCACGCTGGCCATCGGCGCGCTCGCTATCCAGCCCGGCAACAATGACACCACCAAGAGCGTGATCCTCGCCGGCAGCGGCGAAACCGACAGCACGCTCGACTCCTATTACGGCCTGGGCATGCTGCGTTCCGCCGACGGCGGCCATACCTGGAGCCTGATCTCCGCCGACAGCACCGGCACGCGTTCGTTTGCCGGCCTGGGTTTCAGCAAAATTGCCTTCAGCTCGGCCACCCCCAGCCTGGTGGTGGCGGCCACGGCGGGCACCGGCGCGGGCGGCGTCGAAGGCTTGGAAGATCCTCTGACGGTAAATCGCGGCATCTACTATTCGCAGGACGCAGGCGTCACCTGGAACTATGCCACCATTCAGGATGGGAACAGCGCGGTCGTCCCGGGCTCCGTCACCTCGGTGGCTTACAACGCGGGCGCAGGCAAGTTTTATGCGGCTGTGCGCTTCCACGGATTTTATTCCTCCAGCGATGGCATCACCTGGACACGTCTTTCCAACCAGCCGGCGGGGCTGACCGGCAACGCCTGCCCGGCGAACCCCTCATCTTCCAATTGCCCGCTCTATCGCGCCGAGATCGCGGCGGTCCCCGGCCGCAATGAGATGTACGTGTGGTATGTGGATATCACCAGCACGGATCAGGGTATCTGGAGGACACTCGACGGTGGGGCCAACTGGACGCCACTCACCGAAAGCGGGATCACCGCCTGCAGCGACGATTTCGGCTGCGGCACGCAACAGGGCTATTACAACCTTGCGCTGGCCGCCGTACCCAACGGTGCAGGCACCGACCTCTACGCCGGCAATATCAACATCTATAAGTGCTCCATGAACAGCGCCTCGCCCACCTGCGGAGGCGCCGGGGTCAATACTTTTCTCAATCTCACGCACGTTTATGGATGCCCTCCCAATTATGGCTCGATCGCGCGCGTACACCCGAACCAGCACGCCATCGGATTCATGGTCACCGGCGGACAGGCAGTGCTCTACTTCGCCAACGACGGCGGCATCTATCGCGCGCTGGATGGCTTTAGCGGACTGGTCACGGGGACCTGCGGCGGCAGCAATCAGTTCAACAGCCTGAATGAGACCCTCGGCGCCATCACGCAGTTCGTTTCCTTTTCGCAGCACCCGACCGATGGCAATACGTTGCTGGGCGGCACGCAGGGTAATGGCTCGCCGGCCACCAGCAGCGTCCTCACCAGCACCAGTTGGTTCAATGTGAACAACGGTGATGGAGGCTATAACGCCATCAATCCCGCCAACCCTAATGAGTGGTTCGTCGCCAATACCGGCGTCAGCATTCAGAAGTGCACCGTGGGACCGGCCTGCCGGTTGGGCAACTTTATCAGCGTGGTTTCGGCGGCGACAGTAGGCGGCGATGCTGGCGCGCTCTATACCCCTTACTTGCTCGATCCACAGAGCTCCGGAGAGCTACTGCTCGGCACCTGCCGGGTATGGCGGGGCAGCAGTGACGGCGCCGCCTTCAGCCCACTCTCCAACAACTTCGACACCGGGAGCGGCGCGACCTGCACCGGAGCGGAGGTGAACCTCACGCGCGCGCTGGCGGCCGGCGGTCCGGCCGACGCGGATGGATTTTCCAACGTGATTTTCGCCGGGACCGACGGCTATGGTCCGCTGATGCCGACTTCTCCAGCTGGCGGAAAGCTATGGGTCACGACCAACGCCGCGGGCGGACCTTCTACCTGGAGCGACCAGACCGGAGCCATCAATCCCAAGAACTATCCCATCTCCGGCGTTGCCTTGGACAAGTCCGATGGCACGGGAAAGACAGCCTACGTCAGCATCCAGGGGTTCCACACCCCGCATGTGTGGAAGACAACAACAGCGGGCTCTACCTGGATCGATTTCACCGCCAACCTGCCCGACGCACCAGCCAACGCCGTCCTGGTCGATTCCGGAGTGCCGTCGACGGGACCGGTGGTCTACGTCGCCACCGATGTCGGAGTATTTTCAAGCCCGACCACCGCGCCGGTGTGGACCGAGGTGGGTCCCAATGCATCGCCCGGAGCGAGCGGATTTCTGCCCAACGTGGCCGTTACCGCGCTCTCCATGTTCAACGCAGGGGGACAGAAGTTGCTGCGCGCTTCGACCTATGGACGTGGCCTGTGGCAGTTTCCGCTGATCACCTCGCCCGATTTCCAGTTCACCACCGCCACACCATCGCTGACGGTCTTCCCTTCGCAAAGCGCCACCTTTCAAGGATCCATCTTTGCCCTGAACGGATACAGCAGCACGGTTACGCTAAGTTGCACGGCAGGCAGCACGCCGGCGCCGGCGAGCTGCACGCCCAGCCCATCCAGCATTACGCCGTCCTCTTCCGGAACGGCATTCAGCGTGACCGCGAGCGGCACAGCGGCAGACTATGCCTTCAACGTGCATGGAGTGGGGGCCAACGCCATCCACGATCTGCCGCTGGCCTTGCATGTGATGGATTTCTCGGTCTCCGGGCCTTCGCCGGTCAGCGTGACCGTCAACCGCCCGGGCACCAGCGCGCCGGTGGCGCTGCAAGTGGCGTCGCTAGGCGCTTTCAGCGGAGCGGTAACCCTGGCCTGCAGTGGCTTGCCCAGCGGCGCGACCTGCAATTTTTCTCCAGGAAGTTCGGTTACGCCGGCGCCCAGCGCGCCGGTGGCCGTGACGCTCACCATCGCCACCAACAGCACGACGTCGACCGGCGCTTACACCGTCACCATCACCGGCAGCGCGGCCGGAGCGCCCACCGCCAAAGAGCAGACCCTCTCGCTCACGGTGTCGGCCGTACCCGATTTTTCGCTGACCGCCTCGCCTTCTCCCTTAGCGGTGCCGGCAGGCAATGCCGGCCAGATTTCCGGGACATTCACCTTCTTCAACGGATATGCCGGCGCCATCACCCTGACATGCTCGGCTGGCGCGCCTGCCAGCTGCGCGGCTTCCGTCTCCGGCTCCGCGTTCACCGTCACCGTGCAAGACAGCCGGACGGGCAGCTATTCCTTCAACCTGGTGGCCACGGGAAATGACGCCGGCCAAACCACGCACTCGCTTCCGGTGCAGGTGCAAGTGTGGGACTTCGCGCTAAGCAATGCTTCCGGGGCAATCAGTGTGAAGGCGGGGCAGACGGCTTCGTACTTCGTCACAGTGTCGCCGGTTGCGGTGAGCTCGTTTCCCGGCAACGTCACGCTGGGCCCATGCAGCGGGTTGCCCACGCTGACTAGTTGTTCGTTTCTCCCCACACAAATCGATGCGAACTCGCTCGCCACTACGCCCACGGTGAAGATTGCGACCCAAGCCCCTATGGCGCAGCTGACGCCGCGCCGCCACAACCTGGCATATGCGTTCGCACTGCTTTTGCCCGGGATAGTCGTGCTGAGAGATGCGACAAGAAAAAGCAAGAAGCAATATCGCATTCTGACAGGAATCTTCCTACTGTTCCTGCTGGCGGGCTTTGTCTCCTGCGGCGGAGGACTCGGGGGCAGTAACAAGGGCCAGCCGGGCACAGCGCCCGGAACTTATACCATTAGCTTCAGCGCGACTTCGGGTCCGCTGACCCACAATGTATCGTTGACTTTGACCGTGCAGTAATTGCCGTGGCGCGGGCACTCTTGCCCGCGTACCTCAGGCGGACAAGAGTGTCCGCCCCACCTTCGGACAATCATCCCTGGGCCAGTTCTTTCGCCCGCTGTGCCGCCTTGACCACGGCTTTGATCAGCGTCACCCGCAGCTTGCCCTCTTCGAGTTCCATGATGCCGTCGATGGTGCAGCCCGCCGGAGTGGTCACGGCATCCTTCAACAATGCCGGGTGATCTCCCGTTTCGAGCACTACCGTGGCCGCGCCCAACGCGGTTTGCGAGGCCAGAAGCGTGGCCACATCGCGGGGCAATCCCACCTTCACGCCGGCCTCCGCCAGCGACTCCAAAATGATGTAGATGTAGGCCGGCCCGCTGGCAGAGAGCGCCGTCACCGCATCCATGTGCTTTTCGTCCACCACCACGGTCCTTCCCACCGGGGCAAACAGCGCGGTGGCAATTTCCATATGTTGCGCGGTGGCGAACTTTCCCTTGCACAACGCGGTCATGCCGGCCCCCAGCACGCATGGCGTGTTGGGCATGGCGCGGACGACGGGAACTCCGTCGCCCAATGCCTTTTCGATCTGGCTGGTGTGCACCGAAGCGGCCACCGAAATGACCAGCTGGCTCTTGCGGATGTTGGGACGAATCTGCTCGGCGACTTCCCCGACGACCTGCGGCTTAACCCCGATCAGGATGATGTCCGCGTCCCGCACCGCGGCCAGGTTGTCGGTGCCTACTGGGACCCCGAGTTTCGCCGCCAACGCCCGCGCCCGGTCTTCATGCTGCACCGTGGCCGAGGCGGTCTGGGAGGTAAACAGCTTTTTGTCCAGGAGGGCCTTGAGCAGGATTCCTCCCATCTTTCCCGCGCCCAGCACTACAATTCGTTTTCCCGAAAAATCCACCGTATCTTCCTTTCGCCGACAACAGAATTTTTATGAATAAGTAAGGAAGGCAGGCCAGAATATCACACTGGAAACGCCGGCAAGAGGCGGTCAGGGCAGCAGAAAATTGACCGTGATATTGGTTTCGAATTCGCTGGGGGCCCCATTACGGCGATAGGGCTTGAAGCGCCACTGCTTCACCGCGTCGGCGGCCGCCGGGGCCAGCAGCGCTTCCCCACTCACTACTTTCAATTCCTGGACCACGCCGTCTGCGCCCACCAGCGCGTTCAACACCACCGCGCCCTGCACATGCTTTTGCCTCGCTTCCGCGGGATACTCCGGCTCCACGCGATAGACGACGCGGCTGCTGGCGACTTCCGGCGCAATGGTGGCTGGAAGCGTGGGCTTATCCGCTGGCGGGCTGGACGTGCGCGGCGCCAGCTGGAAGATGACTTTTCCATCTTCGTACACCACCAGACCACCCGGCGAAACTCCTTTGGGGGCCGGCAATGCGGCCGAGGGCACGGTTGGCGAGGATGGAAACACGATCTCGGAAGAAGCCGCGGTGGGCCCGGAGTTCTGGCCCGATGGAGCCGCAGGGGCCGGAAGCGCGCCCCGCTCCGGAGCATGCCTGTTCCAGCGGGCATAGCCGAGCAGCCAACCCAGCAGCAAAGCCACTGCAATCGCGGCCACCGTGAGTCCGCCGGCGACGTAGTCGCGAGCAGCGGATACCGGCAATGCCGGAGAGACCGCAGGGTCCGGCTCGGCGAGACATGCCGGTGGTTCGAGGGGAGCCGCTGTTTCCTCTCGGCTCGGCTCTTCGGCTACCCGCGGCAGCGGTTCCGGCTCCGCCGGCGCGGAACCTGCCACAGGCCCTTCTTCCAGCTCCGCTTCCAGCGTGGGCGCCTCCGCCGGGGCCTCCGCCGCCCTCGCCTCCTCCGCCTGGACGCGCGCCTGGTGGGCTTTGGCGATGCCGTACATCGCCTCCACCACGCGGCGGGCGAGGGCTTGCACGGTCAGAATATCGCGATCGCCGAAGGCATAGGGGAGCAGCGAAAAAACCTCCACCACTCCGGCCACTCGCTCTTCGCGCAATACCGGCGCCACCAGGATGGAGCGCACGCCCAGCTCCCGGCAGGCTTCCCCATTCACCCGAGGATCGGCTTCCGTGTCTTCGCAAATCTGGGGCTGGCGGGTCTGCACGCAGATGCCGGAGAGTCCCACCTGAGTGTTCAGCCGTACTCCCAGACCAGGAGCATTTTCCCCGGCACTGGCCCGGCAGAGGATTTCCCCTTCCCGCTCCAGAGCAATCGCCGCCCCGGTGGCCCCCGTCGCCAGACAAGCCTGCTCGACAATCTGGTGCAGAATCAGGTCAAGCGCCAGTTGCGAAGCTTCCGCCCCCATACCTGGATAGGAAAGGGCCGTGGCCAAATCAATCATGGTGGGTGAGTGTGGGGCAGGATGAGATTCACCGCGAGCTGGAGTGCGGCCAGACTCAGGATCAGGGGTTTCCGGCTGCAACGAGGATCGATAAGCCATGCACGTTCGCCAAGCAAAGGGCCCGGTCCTGACCGGGATCTTTGCTGGTCCTGCCGCGCATCCCCGGATGCGGATACGCACAGAAGGCACTCCGGCCAGTGCAGACCTATTAAGCGGAGTTTCCTCTCAAAATTGCAGGCTGTCAACCGCAAATCAGGACACAGGAGTGCCGGACAACCGGACCATGCGGCCCCTGGTTACGGCCTCTCCCGGGCGACCCCGGTTAGTGCCGTTTGGAAGCGATCCACCACTTCGCAGGCTGACCGCCGCTCTGCGACTTATGATGTTCCGCAATCAGCGCCACCGTAAGTAGAATGCCAAATACCCCAAACAGCACAAAGGCGATCACACCAACGACCAATACTGGCATCTGCCACCTCCACAAGATGGCATGATTGTGCCCGCCCCCACCGTTCCCGGCTGTGAGACCAATCACCTCGGCATGTGATTCCATCGCGTCGAGGCCCGCAAGTCTCGATTCCCATTTTGCAAAGCGGACGCAAAAGTCCTCCTACGGCGCCCTCCTTGGCGCGAAAAAAAGCTGATAGAGTAAGGAATAGCAGGGCTTGAGCCGGATTCCCCTCCTGGGAAAAGGACTTTCGATGCGAATTGCCGTCATAGGGTCCGGATATGTGGGACTGGTGGCCGGAGCTTGTTTTGCCGACCTTGGGCACCAGGTCACGCTGGTGGACAACGATGAGCAGAAACTGGCCGCACTGCAGGCCGGGCACCTGCCGATTCACGAGAAGTTTCTCCCCGAGTTGATTAGCCGCCATCACGGAAACAACTTGACCTTTTCCGGGGACCTGGCGGCCGCGGTGCGCGGCAGCGCCGCCGTCTTCATCGCGGTTGGCACCCCGCCCACGGAAGACGGCGAGGCCGACCTGTCATTTGTCGAGTCCGTCGCGCGCAGCGTCTCGGGCGCCATTGAGAATTACACCGTGGTGGTGGAGAAGAGCACCGTCCCGGTCTACACCAGCGAGTGGGTGCGTAAGATCATCCTGCGCAACGGATGTAGCGCCCAGGTGTTTGATGTTGCCTCCAACCCTGAGTTCCTGCGCGAGGGTTCGGCGGTCACCGACTTTCTCTATCCCGACCGCATCGTGGTGGGGGCCGACCAGGATCGTTGCGCGGCGGTGCTGCGGCAGATCTATGCTCCCTTGACGGACGGTTCCTATTACCGCCGTAGCGACATCGTGCCGCAACCGGAGCGGGCCCAGATTCCACCCCCTCTGATCGTGACCAGCACCAAGAGCGCCGAGCTGATCAAGCATGCCTCCAATGCTTTTCTGGCTTTGAAGATTTCCTTCATCAACGCGGTCGCTTCCATTTGCGAGTCGGTGGGCGCGGACGTGCAACAGGTCCGCCAGGGCATCGGCTCCGACGCTCGCATCGGGCAGCGTTTTCTCAATCCCGGAATCGGTTACGGGGGATCGTGTTTTCCCAAAGACCTGCTGGCTTTTCGCTCGGTGGCGCGCGAGCATGGCTACGATTTCCGTCTACTGGACGAAGTGATCCGCATCAATGAGGAGCAGCGCAAAAACTTCCTGCGCAAGGTGCGCAGCGCGCTCTGGACCCTGCGCGGCAAACGGCTGGGGGTGCTGGGGCTCGCCTTCAAGGGCGGCACGGACGACATCCGGGAATCGCCGGCCATTCTGCTCATCCAGGCCCTGCTGCAGGAAGGCTGCGAGATCGTCGCCTATGATCCGGCGGCCATGGAGCGCTCGCGCGAGGTCTTGGGCGCGCAAGTGACCTTGGCCGGCAACGCGTATGAAGCGGCGCGGGCCGCCGATGCCCTGCTCATCCTGACCGAGTGGGAAGAGTTTGCCGCCCTCGACCTGAACCGCCTCTACAACCAGCTGAAATATCCCATCGTGATCGACGGGCGCAATCTGTATGCCCCGGAAACCATGGCGGCGCATGGTTTCACCTACTACAGCGTGGGGCGCTTGCCGGCCCTGCCCGAACCACTTGCGGACAGCGTCGCCGCCAGGAAACTGAACCCATGACGACCACTCCGCGCGCGCTGGTCACGGGAGGCGCAGGCTTCCTGGGCTCGCATTTGTGCGATGCCCTCTTGGCAGAAGGCTATTCCGTGATCGCGCTGGACAATCTGGTGACCGGACGTCTGGCCAACCTGGAAGGGCTGCGCCGCGAGGCGCGCTTCGAGTTCCGCGAAATTGACATCAATCGCCCCTTCGATTGTGGTGCGGTGGATTATGTCTTCCACTTCGCCTGTCCGGCCAGCCCGGTGGACTATGCCAAGCACGGCATTGAAACCCTGAAAGTCGGCTCGCTCGGCACCTTTCATGCCCTCGATGTGGCGCGCCAATATGGCGCTAAATACCTGGTGTCTTCGACCTCGGAATGCTACGGCGATCCCCTGGAACATCCCCAGAAAGAAACTTATTGGGGACACGTCAATCCCATTGGGCCGCGCTCGGTCTACGACGAGGCCAAGCGCTTCACCGAGGCCGTGACCATGGCCTACCACCGCTACTATAAGGTCGACACTCGCATTGTGCGCATCTTCAACACCTACGGCCCGCGCATGCAGATCAACGACGGCCGCGTGGTCCCCAATTTCATGAAGCAGGCGCTGCGCGGCGAAGACCTGACAGTCTACGGCCAGGGCAACCAGACCCGCAGTTTCTGCTATGTGAGCGATGAGATTGAGGGGTTTCTGCGGCTGGCCAGAAGCGACGAGCATTTCCCGGTAAATATCGGGAACCCGGCCGAGTTCACCATTCTGCAGTGCGCCCAGCTGGTGTTGCAGATTACCGGCTCAACCAGCCGGATTCAATATCAACCCTTGCCCCAGGACGATCCGAAGCAGCGCTGCCCCGACATCGGCAAGGCGAAGGCTTTGCTGGGTTGGGAGCCAAAAGTGGATCTGCCCACGGGATTGCGGCTTTCGCTGGAGTATTTCCGCCAGGCCGTGCGGGACGAAGTCCCTAGTCCTCTTTGACCGCCAGGCCCTCTTCCTCGGGCTGGCAGGCGATCAGCTGCTGCACTTGCCTCTTCTGCTCCGCGGTGCGCAAAGTAAATTCCACCCCCATGCCAAAACCGGGATGGGAACTCTGCACGCTTCCCCGCACTTCCACGCGGAAGGCCTCGGTGCGGACTTTAATGTCGACCATGGTGCCCACGGGAAATGGCTGCGGCGACTCCACGTAGCAACCGCCAATGCTGATATCGCTCAGATTGCAGCGGTAGGGCACCGAGCTGCCCACGGCGTAGACCTCTGCGCCGAGATGGCAGGCGCGCCGCGATTTGATGCGCCGGTCGGAAGCAGAAACAGTCAGGAGGCCAAAGCCCCCGGCTGAATTGGGGTCCAGGCGAGTCTCCGTCCGGATCTCCTGCGTGGCTTGCGGTTCCGCTTCCAGCGAAGTGTTGGCGCTCAGCCAATCCATCAGGATCCGCCGCGAGGTCTTGGGCACATCGGCGAAGCGAATGCCCACCCGCCCCGCCGCATCCTGCCAGGACACTTCTCCGGACAGGCGCACGGTGGCGGCGTTTCCCGGCAACATAAACTCAAAATAGACCTTACACTTGGGCGGGAGCTTGCCTTCGGCCTGAATGGCGATGCCTTCCTCGCTCACATTCAGTAAGGTCGCGCTCACATCTTCGCGATTGCTATAAGCGATGGCGGCCTGGCCATGCACCCGGACGCGGCGCGCCCGGCGCTTCTCCCGGCGCATCAGGCCGCGGGCAGCGCGCAGACTACTGCTGGCGCGTTCCGCGGATATGGGCTTGTAGAGCAGGAAGTTGGCGCCTTGCGCAAAAATCTGGCGCACATTGTTTTCGCTTTCCACCAGGGCCACCAGCAAGGCCGCACGATGCGAGGGATCGCTGCGCACTTTGCCGATCACATCCAGGGCCGCAGCTTCGTCGGCGCAATCCAGCACCACCGCGTCAAAGTGCGCGCCCTGCAGGCGGGAAGCGGCGCTGCCGGCGTCCGGGCACGGCTCTACCTGGATCCCCAAATCCTGCAGAACGCGCGTCAAGACCTGCCTGGCCTTACTGTCGGCGCACACCAATAGCGAAGTCAACGCCATGGGCGCATGTTAGGTCTCGAGAGAGACCCCCGACAAGTTACCGCGGTCACTTGCAAATCGGGGCCGCCGGGGCCGCTTGTGACTTTCGTCATCTGGAGTTATGGCCGGGAAACCGATATTTTTCCTGTGGCTTCCAGCAAGCATTTGCGTAAGGACCCGCACTTCCAAGAAGGATCGGATTTCCCAATGTCCTCAAAAACCGGCGCCTGGATCATTGCGGCAGGTTCCCTCCTGGTCTTCGGGGGGCTGTGCGTTCTGGCTTCGGGTCTGAGCGACCGCAGCGACAGCACCACGCTTGGCTTCGGCTTGCTTGTATTTTCCCTGGGTCTGCTGGTCATCGCTTCCGGGGTATACCTGAAAGCCCGCTTCCTCTCCGGCAACCAAAAAGGCGAGGCAGCGGAGGAAGCGAAACCGCGGCCGGTGCGCGGGGGCTGCGATCTCTGTGGCACCGAAACACCGGTGATCCATTGCAAAGTACATCAGGTGCATCTCTGCGGAACTTGCCTGGCTAGACACTACGACTTCCGCTCTTGCGCCTATGTTCCCAGCACGCGCCGGGCGACACCGAAAGCCGCGCCCAAAGGTATGGCGGCGCGCCGCGGCAACGCCTAACCCAAGCTACACGTTGTTCTTCGCGACCTCATCCTCGGCTTGCCAAAATGACCAAAGTCACTTGCAGCCATTACGTTACCGAAGTCCAATTTGGGAAAGTCACACTTTGGTGCTTTGACGCTCTTTCCCCCTCTCCTTACGATGACCTTAATGCGGGCAGGCCCGCAGGGCCGTTCCTGCGATGACGGGCCATATCCCGCTCTAAGTTGCTCGGACGCCAGGCCCAATCTCAAAGGCGGCAAGGGAACGGAGCGCTGACGCCTTTGCATGCCGGCCGCGCCTCTCCTCCCCGACGAAAGGGTTTATGCGTTCTAAGAACACGCGTGGTTTCTCGTTGGTCGAGTTGCTGATCGTCATGGCGGTGCTCTTGATTGTGACCGGCATTGCCAGCATCAGCATTCAACCCGTGCTGAAAGCGGCACGCGTCACCAACGCCTACAACAGCACGGTGGCTACTCTGCGCCAGGCGCGCGAGCGGGCGGTTTCCACCCGTTGGATTTACATCGTGACCTTCAGCAACAGCGCCACGCCCAACACCATCGCCATCACCAAGCAGCTGGACAACTCCAAGGTGTCCACCATGCAGTTGCCCAGTGACATCAAGTTCGCCATCCAGTCGGGCGTGCCCACCACTTCCTCGGGCAGCAACTGCACTCCGGATTGCTTCGGCACCGCCTCCACCCCCATCGATTTTGACCAGGGCGTGAGCGGCGGAGTCAAGACCCAGATTTATTTCTATCCCGACGGCTCGGCCCGGGACATCAACGGCAATCTGAACAACGGCGTGGTTTATCTCTCCCGTCCGGGGGAGTTGTACAGTTCGCGCGCAATTACGTTATGGGGTGCGACCGGACGTATTCGGGGATGGCGCCTTTATAAGGGATCTTCAGGGACCAGCTCATGGCAACAACAATGAACCTGACCGCAAAAATCGCCGCCCGGCAACGCCGGGCTTCCGCCACCTCATCACAACAGGGCTTTAGCCTTCTGGAAGTCCTGATTTCGATGGTGATCCTCACCGTGGGGCTGGTGTCTCTGCTGGGCGTGTTCGGCCTGGCCATTTCCACCACCCAAACCGCCAAGCAGGACATGATCGCCAAGCAGCTGGCGAACCAGGCGATTGAAAGCATCATGACCGCGCGCGACGCGTCCCAGCTCACCTTCTCACAAATTCAGAATGTGTCGAGCGGCGGAATTTTCATGGATGGCTCGCAGCCGATTAACCAACCCGACTCCACCGGACTGATCGGCACCTCCGGCAGCTCGACCGCTGCCTACCTGACCGAGCCCGGCAAAGACGGCATCATTGGGACCTCCGACGACGTCAAAGTGGGCCTGAGCAACTTCCGGCGCACCATTGCTTTTACCCCCCTCTACGACACCAACGGCAACGTGCTTTCCACCCTGCGCCAGGCCACTATCACCATTACGTATTCGGTGCCCCAGCGGCGAGGAAATAAGACCTATGTCCTCACCAGCTACGTCTCGCAGTATCACTAGAGGAATCTTTCGTATGGGACAACCACTTCGCGTTCGTGAACACGGTTTCAGTTTGATCGAAATGATGGTGGCCATGGCGGTCGGCCTGGTGGTCATGGCCGGGGCCATGCAGCTGTTCAGCCGCGCCATGTCGGCCACCTGGACCGTCTCGCAAAAGTCGGAAATGCAGCAGGACTTCCGCGCCGCGGCCAATCTGCTCACCCAGGACATCAGCCTGGCCGGCTCGGGATTGAGCAACGCCAACATTGCCCTGCCCTCCGGCACCGGGACCGCTCCCGTCTACGGGTGCGACCAGACCCCGAAGTGCTGGATCAACGGCACCGCCGTGGCGTATCCCACGCAGACTTCCAGCGGCACGATTTACTACATGTATGGGTTGATCCCGGGTTATCAGCTGGGGCCCACCATCAATGGCGTGAAGACGGACGTCATCACCTCCGTCTACACCGACAGCACTTTGTCGATCGCCAACTGCTACACCATTGCCCTGGCCTCCAACGGTCTGAGCGCTACGTTCACCAAGCCCAGCACCATCCCGACGGCCTGCGCTTTGCCCACCAACGTGACCGCCATCCAGAACCTCAACGATCCGGTGGTCGGTCTGACTCCGGGTGACCTGCTCTGGGTGAAAGCCACCTCGGTCTCGAGTTCTGGTGTGGCAAGCACGCGCCAGGCGGTGGCCGAAGTCACCAGCATCACCGGGAGTGGATCCACCTATACCGTGAACTTCGCCACCGGCGACGCCTTGAAAATTAATCAGCCCACTGCGGCTACGGGTGGACTGAAGGCGCTTTACGGGACCTCCATGGTGGTCTCCGCCACGCGCCTCATGGTAGTGAGCTATTACCTGGACAACACGACGTTGCCCGGCACGCCGCGGCTGGTACGCCAGGTGAGCGGCCACACCCCCGTCCCCGTGGCGGAAAACGTGGTCGCTTTACAGTTCAATTACAACCTGTACAACAGCGGCGCGGCGGTGGTGTACGCGGATGGCGGATTGTCCGAAGGCCTGACCCCGAACCAGATTACGGCGGTCAATATCCTCCACCTCTCCATTCGCAGCCAGGTGAAAGGCACGGTGGGATACCAAGGGATGGACCTGCAGACCACGATCAGTGGCCGGAACTTGACCTTTACCAACAGTTATCCCTTGTAGGGAGCATCGCCCCCGCGCGCCTGGGAAGCAGCGCGCGCCTGAGACAGATAGTTTTGTGAATTGAGGAGTCACATGATGGGAAGCGCAAAATTTCGTTCACAAGGATTCACCCTGATCGCATCGTTGCTGATGCTGACCATGCTGTCCGCCCTTTCGATCGGGCTGCTCATGATGGTGAACACCGAGCAGAAGGCCGGCGCCGGCGACCTGCAGAACACCGTGGCTTACCATGCCGCGGAAAGCGGCGTGGAACAGATGACGGCCAACTTGTCGGCGGCCTTCCAGAGCATGCAGGCGCCGACGCCCGCCAATATCTGCGGCCTGAGCGCCTCCAGCTATCAGCCGACCATCTCAGGGATTTCCTACAAGCAATACGCCCTGGTGCCCTCCGCCGGCTGCTCGGCCACGACCCTGGGAACGCAATATGGACAGATCCAGAGCGGCCCTAACGCGGGCCTCTATGCGCAGCTGATCCCGGTGAACCTCACCGTCTCCGCCGCCGCCCGCTCCGCTAACCAGGAAGAAGTGGCCATGACCCGCAGCGTGCAGGTGGCCTTGATTCCGGTTTTCCAGTTTGGTGTTTTTTCGGATTCGGACTTGGGTTTCTATAGCAGTCCCAACCTGGACTTTGCCGGCCGCGTACATACCAACGGCGACCTTTACCTGGGCGTCGCCAGCAGCGCCACTCTTACGTTCCATGACAAGCTCTCGGCTTACGGCAACGTAGTGCGCCAGCAGCTGCCCAACGGATTGGCGTCTTCGTCGTATAACAATACCGGGACAGTGCAGATTCCCACCGCCAGCTCCGGCTGCGACGGCACCAAACCGGCTTGCCGCAGCATCGCGCTTACCGAGGGCAGCGTCACCGCCGGCCCCACTTCGTCGCAGAACAGCAGTTGGCCGACGATTTCCCAGAGCACCTATAACAGCATGATTATTGACGGGAACTACGGCAAGTCCGGCGGTACCGGCGCCAAGAACCTGTCCTTACCCTTCGTCAGCGGCACCAACCTGCCCTACGAGATCATTCGCCGGCCTTCCACTTCCGGAGAATCGGCGACTTCGGCCCTGGGATCCTCGCGCCTTTACAATATTGCGCAGATTCGCGTGCTGCTGTCGGACGACCCCAGCGAATTGCCGGGGGGCCTCACCGATACCGACAATGTTCGCTTGGCCAACGTTGGCACCTACCAATACGGCGTGCCGACTAGCTCCACCACGACCATGTACTTCGCGACCGCCTCCACCGGGTTGCCTGACGCCACCAACTGGTCCACCAGTTCCACTTCGCTGCCCCCGGACTGGCCCTATGCGCCCAAAGATATTCAGACGGTGAACAACAATTTGTTGACCCTGGTGCCCAACAAACTTTGGTCCAGCTACACCGCTACCTATAACGCTCCGTGGTTGACCAACGGCACGGCGAATCCTACTTCGATTGCCACCTGCCGGGCGACCTCCTGCAACTCTGTGCCCTACTACACCAAGCCGACGATTCCGACCTATTACAACCCGGCAGCGGCGGCAGCACCGAGCGCAACCAATAGCACCTGGAACCTTATCGACGGCTACTTGCGGGTGGAGTATAAGGACGTGAACGGCGTCTGGCACCCCGTGACCAAAGAGTGGCTGCAGCTGGGATTTGCTCGCTCCACCACTCCGCCCAAGGCCGGCGTTGCCAACTCGGTGAATCCCAATGCAATTCTGATCTTGCAGCAACCGGCAGACCGCAATGGTGACGGGACCGCGGACAACGTAGGGACCGCAGCCAGCAGTTGTTCCAGCGGCAGCTGCAGCAAATCCGCCAAACCGGTAGAGGTCTTGACCGACACCGCCTCGTCATCCTGGGTCTATGGCGCCAACATAAGCAGCGGCGCCCAGAGCATCACGCAATACAACTGGTATCCCATCAATTTCTACGATGCCCGCGAAGGCGAGCCCCGTGATATCAAACAGGGCAGCTCCACTTCGGGAAGCTGCACCACGGCGGGAGTGGTCAATGCCGTGGAGATCGATGTGGCCAACCTGAAGAAGTGGCTGGCCGGCACCATTGGCACCAACGGCACCAATGTCGATTATCAGGCGCAAAACGGATACGTCCTGTACTTCTCCGATCGGCGCGGCATGTTGCCCACCAGCAATGCAGTGGGCAGTCATACCAGCGGCACCAAAAGCGGGGACTCCGGCATGGAAGACGTGGTCAACGCCGCCAACTCCGCCGGCAATCCGGATGGCAGCCTGGATAGCATCCCCTCCGGAAAGACGCTGTCTCCGGAAGACGTCAACCAGAACGGCCTGCTCGACAACTATGGGCCGAAGAATATGGGATTGGGCTTCTATAACGGCACCACCAACATGAATACGTCGTTGTCGCCCACGGCCTCGGCGCCGAATCCTTACAGTACGCGCATTTCCAGTTGCGTGGTTGCGGGACGCAAGAACTGGGTGAGTGGCGCGCGTCACGTTCTGCGCCTGGTCGATGGCGCGATCGGAAACTTGCCGGTGCGCCCGGACAACTCCAAGGGCGGCTTCAGCGTGGCTTCCGAGAACCCGGTCTATATTTGGGGGGACTACAACAGCAACTCCAGTGACACCATTTGGTCGACGGGAGTGGACAAGGCCCACTCCGCCGCCGGTATCGTGGCGGATTCCGTCACCGTCCTTTCCAACGCCTGGACCGACCTGAACAGCTTCAACTATCCCACCGATCCGGGGACCGGCCGCAACGCGTCGACGACCTACTATCGCACCGCGATTGCGGCGGGCAAGAACATGAACTTCCCCTTCCCCTCCTGGGAAACCAGCGGCAACTACGGCGACGGCACCGACGGGGGCGTGCATAACTTCCTGCGCTTCCTGGAAGACTGGTCCAGCTCTACCCTGAACTACGAAGGGTCGCTGGTCAGCCTGTATTACGCCACCTACGCCACGGGGGCGTTCAAGTGCTGCACCTATGCCGTCTATCAGCCGCCCACCCGTAACTACATCTTCGATCCGAACTTCGCCACTCCCGACGGACTGCCGCCGGGGACCCCGATGTTCCGCGACGTGGACAGCTTGAATTACCGTCAGATTCTGACGGCTCGCGGCGCTACCGACTAACACCGCAGCTTTCTAACTTCAGCCCGGCTGGGCCCTGCCTAGCCGGGCTTTCTTATTCCCGCCCACTCCCAGGTGCTTTCCGGATTCTCCTGCCCAAGCCCCTCCTTTAGAATTTGAGGGCAAGGAGAGGGACCACCATGAAAGTGCACACCGAATACCTCAAGTTTCACACCAAGAAACACCGGGAATATCTTCATATCACGCCACAGGTCGAGGCCATCGTCCGCAAGAGTGGGGTGCGGGAAGGCATGGTCCTGGTCTCCGCCATGCACATCACCGCCGGGGTTTACGTGAATGACAATGAATCCGGCCTGATTGAAGACATCGATCAGTGGCTGGAGACTCTGGCTCCCTTCCGCCAGGAATACCATCACCACGACACAGGAGAAGACAACGGCGACTCCCATTTGAAAGCCCTGCTCATCCACCATGAGGTGATTGTGCCTATCACCGCCGGCAAGCTCGACCTGGGCACCTGGCAGCGCATCTTTTACGCCGAGTTCGATGGCCAACGGGACAAGCGGCTGATCGTGAAAGTGATGGGAGAATAGCGGCCCGGCAGTGCCGAAATTTCGGCAGGGTGCCATGTTGTCGGCAGCCTAAGGCCCCGCCCACAGCTCGACCAATTTCTAAATCATTGCCGGTAAAGAACTGAAAGCAAAAAACGAACGGGGTCGGCGTGGCCCCTCACATGCAATCCACAGGGCGCGGGGAATTCAAAGCTGGCGTTCCGAGAGCCTTATGCTGCACAAATGTGCCAATCCGCACTGCCACGCCCCTTTCCGCAATTTACTGCAAGGCAAGCTGTTCTTGGTGGAAACGGCCATTGCGACACCCTCCGGTGCGCATCGGGGCCCGCGCCGAGGCGCCCGCGGGGCAGGTAGGCGGGAATACTTCTGGCTATGCGATGCCTGTTGTGCCCATTTCACTTTGACCTGTGACAAAACGGCGGGAGTCATTGCTGAGCCCCTCCCCCATGCCCGTCCTCAGACGGCTTTCCCAACCCAGGTATCCGGCCCGTGCTAAGGCCCCTAATTCTGTGCTCGGAAAGGTGAAGCATGTACGACCTGGAGACTCCCGCCTGTTCCATATGCGGCCGCTACAAGCAAGCCCATGATCGCTGGTTTCTGCTCGTCGAATCCACTGCCGACGACTGCCTGCGCATCCTGGAGTGGCATGAAGAGCTGGCCAAACAAAAAGATGTCCCCCGCGCCTGCTGTATAGCACATGTACAGGAGCTAGTCGTGCATTGGATGGCGCTGGGCAGCCTGCACCACCCGTTCGCCGCCAGCACCGCCGGCCCGCCGCCCACCCGCCCGGAGACCGCGGGAGAGGCGGCCAATCTTTTTCAGGGGCAGACCATCGGTGAACTTTCCGTCCATCGGGAAAGCATTCGCCGCGTCCTAAACGATGACCCACAATCGCTGCGCAGTATTCTGGATGCGCTGGTGGATGCGCTCCAGCTTCCTGCCGAAGAAGACGCGTGCGAATGGCAGCCGCGCCTCCCCATCATGCCGGCTGTTTCCTGACAAGACGGGTGGCATTGCGGTGCGCCCCCTTCCCACGTGCAGGGGGGGACGCACCGGCAATGCCGGTTTCTTCCTATTTGCTCTGATTCCTGGAACCTGCGATAGTGTGTAGACACACATTCCCAGGAACCATGGCATCCAACAAGAAGGGCCGGACGCCGGCCGCAGCGGTTGTTACCCTGAAATCTGTAGCAGAGCATGTCGGACTCTCACCCGGCATCGTCTCCTCCGTCTTAAATGACTCGCCGTCCGCCAAGCACATTCCGCAGCGCACTCGCGAACGCATTCTGACTGCGGCGCGCGAGCTCAACTATCGCCCTAACTTTTTTGCCCGCTCTCTGCGCAACAAGCGCACCAATACCATTGGCGTCATCACCCACGATATCGGCGATGGCTACGGCGGGCTGGTCATTGCCGGGATCGAAAACTATATCCGGCAGCGGGAATACTTCTTCGTCACCGGCGTGCACCGGCATGACCCTCAGTTGTTTGAGCAGTATTCACGCCTTCTCATGCAACGAGGGGTAGAAGGCTTCATCACCGTGGACCTGATCCTGCAGCATTCCCTGCCCCTGCCCACGGTGGCCGTGTCGGGCCACAAGCCCCACCCCGGCGTGACCAACATTGTGCTCGACCATCGCCGCGCCGCCGCGCTCGCCCTGGAGCACCTGCTGGCCCTGGGCCACAAAGACATCGCCTTCATGAAGGGGCACCCTGCCAGCTCAGACTCGGAACATCGTTGGCAAGCCATCGGTGAGGTGGCCAAAGGCCTGGGCCTTGCCGTCCGCCCCGAGTTGACTGTGCAAATTGAGGCGGAGGAGAGCTCTCCCAGTCTGGGCTATCCCTACACCAAGCAATTGCTGGCGCGTAACCGTCCCTTCACCGCCCTCTTCGCCTACAACGATATTTCCGCGATTGGCGCGGTGCGGGCGATTCAGGAAGCCGGGCTGCGCGTGCCGCAGGACATCTCTGTGGTGGGATTTGACGACATCGAAAGCGCCGCCTTCCTTTCGCCCAGCCTGACCACGGTGCGCCAGCCGCTGCGCCGCATGGGAGAGATCGCGGCCCAAATCCTGATTGAGCAAATTGAAGGCAAGGGCGGCAGTGGAAAGGAAGTGGCCGTGGAGCCGGAATTTGTGGTCCGCGAGTCGACCGCGAAGGCGCGCCCGCGCAGCTAGGGCCTCAGCCGTTTAGGTGGAATAGTCCGCGTTAATGTGGACGTACTCCGTGGTCAGATCTGTAGTCGTGAAAATCGCCGATTCCCGCCCCCGCTTCAACTGAATACGAATTCCACAGGCCGCCTGGTTCAAATCGCTGTGGGCGCGTTTTTCGTCAAAGCGCGCCGCCACGCCGTTCCGGCAGACCAGCTGTTCCCCGATATAGATGCTGACCTGATAGGGATCGAGCCTCACCCCGGCGCGGCCTACCGCAGCCAAAATACGGCCCCAATTGGGGTCGGCTCCCGCCCACGCCGTTTTCACCAACAGGGAGTGGGCCACGGTGCGGGCAATCTGCATGGCTTCTTCGCGGCTTCTGGCCTGTTCGACCGACAAGCGGATCACGTGCTGCACTCCCTCGCCATCGCAGATGATCTGGTCGGCCAGAGACTGACAGACTTCCAGCAGAGCTTTGCCGAACTTTGCTTGCACTTCGCGCAGCAGCACGCCGCTCAATCCACTGGCCAGCAGCAGCACGGTGTCATTGGTCGAGGTGTCGCCATCGACCGACATGGAGTTGAAACTGCGATCGGCAGCCTCGCGCAAAGTCTTCTTCAACTCCGCAGGAGAAGCCGCGATATCGCAAAAAATATAGACCAGCATGGTCGCCATCTGCGGATGGATCATGCCGGAGCCCTTGGCGATGCCCAACAGGTGGACCGTCTTTTTGCCGGAGAAAATCTGCGTGCTGGCAAACTTGGGCACAGTGTCGGTGGTTAGAATGGCATGGGCAAAATGGCGCGCCGCCTCTTCGCTGGCCTGACGCCCTTGCACGAGCCGGGGCAGCGCCACGAGGATTTTCTCCGCCGGCAACGGCACGCCGATGATTCCCGTCGAAGACGGGAAAATCTCCTCCGCGGGCGCCCCCAGCAGCTTGCCGGCCTCGCGGCAAATACGCCGGCAGGCCGCCAGGCCCGGCTTTCCGGTTGCACAGTTGGCATTGCCGGAGTTCACCACCACGGCGCGTACCCGGCCGCCGGAAGCGGACAAGGCGGCGCGTCCTACTTCCACCGGCGCCGCCGCCACTAAGTTTTTAGTAAAGACGGCGGCGGCATTCGCTCCGGAAGTAGCTTCCGCCAAAACCAGGTCGGGCCGCCCGCTGGCTTTGATTCCCGCCGTGACCGCCGAGAAGGCAAAACCTTGCGGCAGATGGATTGTCTTTTGTAATTCGTACGGAACGGTCATGCTTCGAGCTTCACCAGGACGTTCATAGGTTCGCGCAGAATGGAAAACTTCGGCACTTCGCCGCGTACCATGGCGACTTCGTCGCAGTTATGGTAGCGCGGGCAAACACAGCAGTCTTTGGAGATCTTGTCAGGAATGTCCTCCCGCTGCACCGCCGTAAATCCCAGCTGGGAGAAGAACTCCGGACGCCGCGTGAACAGGCAGATACAGCTTACCCCATGGCGTTTGGCCTCATCCATTAAGGCATTCACCAGGTGACGCCCGCCGCCCTTGCGCTGATAGGCCGGGTCCACAGTGATGGAACGGATCTCTGCCAGATGCACGCCGTAAAGGTGCAATGCGCCGCAGCCGATGATCTTGCCGCGATGCTCCAGCACCACGAAGTCGCGCACATTTTCGCAGATTTCCGCAAAATTGCGCGGCAGCAGAGTTCCGTCGCCGGAATAGGCGCAGATCAGTTCGTGGATCCGTTGCGCGTCCGGCAATATGGCTTCACGCGTGCGCATGGGTTTCCTCCCGCAGCGCTTCAATTTTCTTTTTAGCTTCGGTCACCGCCTGGCGCACCCGCGCCGGAGCGGTGCCGCCGCGAACATCGTGGATCGCGAGCACCGAGTCCAGGGCCAGACTGCTGTAAAACTTCTCGTCAAACGCCGGGTTCAGCTGCCGCAATTCGGCCAGCGGCAGGTCCTTCAATTCCACGCCCTTGTCCAGACTGAGCGCCACCGCCTTGCCAACGCATTCGTGCGCCAGGCGGAATGGGACCCCCTGCTGCACCAGATAGGTGGCCGCCGCCCAGGCATTCATGAAGCCCGAGCCCGCCGCCTTCTGCATGACGTCGAATTGAAACTCCACCGATTTCATCCAGCCGGTCACCAGCGGCAACAATTGCAGAAGGGTCTCGGTGGCCTGAAACAACGGCTCCTGCGTCTCCTGCAAATCTTTGTTATAGGCCAGCGGCAATCCCTTGACTGTAACCAGCAAGGAAGTCGCGTGACCCAGGACCCGCCCGGCTTTGCCGCGCGTAAGCTCAATCAGGTCCGCGTTCTTCTTCTGTGGCATGGCGCTGCTGCCGGTGGAATAGGCCTCCGGCAGCTGCAGGAAACCATATTCCTGCGAGGAGAACAGAATCATCTCCTCCGCCCAACGGCTTAGATGCAGCGCCAGCAGCGAAAGATCATTCACAAATTCCAGCGCGAAGTCGCGATCGCTGGTGGCGTCGATGCTATTGGCCGTGGGCGCCGTGAAGCCGATGCTGGCCGCGATAGCGCGCCGGTCGAGCGGCAGCGTGGTCCCCGCTACCGCGCCCGAGCCCAGCGGACAGACGTTCAACCTTTTGCGGCAATCCGCCAGACGGTCGGCGTCGCGTAAAAACATCTCGACGTAGGCCAGCAGCCAATGCGCCACCAGCACGGGTTCCGCCCGCTGCAGGTGGGTATAGGCCGGCATGGCCGCATCCCCCGCCTGCTCGGCGCGAGTGACAAATGCGTCCAGCCACTCGGCCAGATCGGCCTGCAGCTGATCGATGCTGGCCCGCACATACAGCCGCAGGTCGGTCGCAATCTGCTCGTTGCGGCTGCGGCCGCTGTGCAGCTTGTAGCCGGCATCGCCGATAAAACCCGCCAGCTTCTTTTCCACGAAGTGGTGGATGTCCTCGGCTTCGTTGTCTTCCAGGAAGGCCGCCGATTCGGTGGCCTCCTTGCCGATGCGCTCCAGTCCCTGCAAGATGGTGATCAGTTCGTCGGACGAGAGCACACCTGCTTCTTTCAACGCCTTGGCATGGGCGCGGCTCGCCTCCAGCTCGTAGCGCAGCAGGCGGCGGTCGAAATCAAACGACCGCTGCCAGCGCTCGAACTCCGCATCCAGCGGCTGCCGGAAACGGCCTGACCACATCTTCATTGCGCGACCTCGGAGCGCGAGCGGGCCCGCGCACGGCTGGGAAGACCGAGAATGCGGATAAAACCGGCCGCATCCTTCTGGTCGTAGCTTTCTCCCATGGTGAAGCCCGCCAGCTCGGTGTTGTACAGCGAGAACTCGGACTTGCGGCTGACCACGGAAATGTTGCCTTTGTAGAGAGAGAGCTTTACTTCGCCGGTAATGTACTGCTGCGTCTGGTTGACGAAGGCGTCGAGCGCCTCGCGCAGCGGGGTGAACCACAGGCCGAAGTAAACCAGCTCGGCATACTTCAGGGCCACGTGCTCCTTGTAGTGGGAGAGATCACGCTCCAGGCACAGTGCTTCCAGCTCATGGTGCGCCGCCAGCAGAAGCGATCCACCCGGCGTCTCATAGCAGCCGCGTGACTTCATACCCACAAAACGGTTCTCCACGATGTCGGCGCGGCCAATGGCATTGCGCGCGCCGATTTCGTTCAGCAGTTCGAGGAGCTGCACCGGCTCCAGCTTCATGCCGTTTACTGAAACGGGCACGCCCTTCTCAAATCCGATGGCCACTTCTTCGTCGCGGTCGGGAGCTTCCTGCGGCGAACGCGTAATCTGCCAGGTGGTCGGCAACGGCGCATTGGCCGCGTCTTCCAGTTCCCCGCCCTCATGGCTGATGTGCCACAGGTTGCGGTCGTGGCTGTGGATCTTCTGCCGGCTCTGGGCCACGGCAATGCCGTGCTTCTCGGCATAGTCGAGGCAGTCTTCGCGCGACTTCAAGTCCCACTCGCGCCAGGGGGCAATCACTTTCAGCTCCGGAGCAATGGCCTGATAGGTCAGCTCAAAACGCACCTGATCATTGCCCTTGCCGGTGCAGCCGTGCGCGACTGCGGTCGCGCCTTCCGCCAGGGCCACTTCCACCTGGTGTTTGGCCAGGATGGGCCGCGCCATGGAGGTGCCGAGCAGATATTTGTTTTCGTAGACCGCTCCCGCCTTCAGCGTGGGAAACACGTATTCCCGAAGAAACTCCTCCCGCAGATCGCGCACCACGACCTTGCTGGCGCCGGTCTTATAGGCCTTCTCGACTACGGCGTCCATATCGTCCGCCTGGCCCACGTCGCCGACAAACGCGATGACGTCATAGGAATAGTTCTCTTTCAGCCAGGGAATGATGATCGAAGTATCCAGTCCCCCGGAATAAGCAAGTACGACTTTCTCAGGCATGTGCGCTCCTCACAGGAATGCGGCCCATTTCGCCGCCCATCAATAAGAACAAAATTGCCTTCTGCACGTGCATGCGGTTTTCCGCCTGGTCGAAGATCACCGATCTTTCGGAGTCCATGACAGCATCCGTGACTTCTTCGCCGCGGTGCGCCGGCAAGCAGTGCATGAAAATTGCGTGTGGCGCGGCCTTGGACATCAAGGCGTCGTCCACGCGGTAGGGCAGGAAAATCTTAGCGCGCTCATCGGCTTCGTGCTCCTGGCCCATGCTGGCCCAGGCGTCGGTATAGACCGCGTCCGCGCCGGCCACGGCCTCCGCGGGATCGGTGAACAGCTCGATCTTCGCTCCCGTCTTTTTGGCCAAGGCTTGGGCGTCGGCCACGATCTCCGCCTTGGGAGCGTAGCCTTTGGGAGTGGCCACGCGCACCCGTGTACCCAAAGCCGCGCCCACCAGCAAGAGCGAGTGGGCCACGTTGTTGCCATCACCCACGTATGCCAGGGTCACCTTCTTCAGGTCGCCGAAGCGTTCCTGCAAGGTAAAGAAATCGGTCAGCCCCTGGCAGGGATGTTCCAGATCGCTGAGCGCATTGATGACGGGAATCGAGGCATGCTCCGCCATGCCGTCAATGGTTTCCTGCGCGAAGGTGCGCAATACGATGGCGTGCATCCAGCGCTCGATATTGTGGGCGATGTCGCTGAGCTTTTCGCGTGCGTCCAGCCGCTCATGGCGCTGGTCGACAAACGTGGTCGCCCCGCCCAGCGATGCCATGCCCGCCTCAAAAGTCAGGCGCGTACGTAACGAGGGCTTCTCGAAGAACAGCACCAGGTGCTTGCCGGCGAGCGCCTCGCGGAAGTCCGCGGGACGGGCCTTCATGATCCCGGCCAGATTCAGAATGGCGTCAATCTCGCTCGGGCTGAGGTCGCGCGTCGAGACCAGGTCCCGCCCGCTCCAGAACGTACCCGGGGCCACCGGCGGTTTGATTTCGGTCCGATTCATAGGCTGGATGCTCACGTTAGCTCCTTTTCGCGGACTTGCCCGCGCCGGGGATTGGGCTGGTCTTTTTGGGCACATCGCCCGCCAGGGCCGCATCCAATGCGCGCACCACTTCGTCCACATGCTTTTTCTGAATGATGTACGGCGGCAAAAAGCGCAGCACGGTATCGTGCGTGCGGTTGATCAAAATTCCCCGCTCGAGCAACTGCTTCACGGTGGCCTTCGCGGTGTCGCCGGACTTCAGCTCCATGCCCAGCATCAGCCCTTGGCCGCGAATTTCCTTCACCGCTTCATGCTTGGCCGCGAGGCCCAGCAATTTTTCCTCAAAGTATCCGCCCACTTCGCGGACGTGCGGCAACAGCTTGTCGAGGACGTTCAGAAATTCAATGGCCACGGCGCAGGCCAGCGGGCCTCCTCCGAAGGTGGTGCCGTGCATGCCGGGATGCATTCCCTTGGCAGCGCGGTCGGTGGTCAGCAGCGCGCCCAGCGGCAATCCAGCCGCCAGCGGCTTGGCCACGGTAATGATGTCGGGCTTGATGCCGTAATTCTGATAGGCAAAATACTTTCCGGTACGGCCCAGCCCACACTGAATTTCGTCCAGAATCAGCAACGCGCCGGTCTTCTCGGTCAGGGCCCGCGCCGTCTTGAGGAACTCCTCGCTTAAGGGACGAATGCCGCCTTCGCCCTGGATGGTTTCCAGGCAAATGGCGCACACGCTGCCGTCAAATTGGCGCTTGAGGTCTTCGACATCATTAAATCCGACAAAACCCACGCCCGGCACCAGCGGCGCAAAGGGATGGCGGTATTTCACCTGTCCGGTAGTGGCCAGCGAACCGAAAGTGCGTCCGTGGAACGAGCCTTCCAGCGCCAGCAAACGCCACTTGGCTTTGTGGCCATTGTTGTTCTCGACCCGGGCCAGGGCGCGGGCCAGCTTGAGCCCGCCCTCCCAGGCCTCGGTGCCGCTATTGCAGAAAAAGGCGCGGTCGAGCCCGGAAATCTTAGTCAGCTTTTTGGCCAGTTCAGCCTGGTACTCATGAAAAAACAGATTGGAGACGTGGATCAGCTTGGCCGACTGCCGCTTGATCACCGCCTGGATCGCGGGGTGCCCATGCCCCAGGGCGTTGACCCCGATCCCGCTCAGAAAATCGAGATACTTCTTGCCCTGCGAGTCCCAGAGATAGAGGCCCTTGCCATGCGTAAAAAGAACGCGCTGGCGGTCATAGGTGGGAAGCAACAGCTTCTCTTCGGCGCGGACCACTGTGGCTAGATTCATGCTACTGTTACCTCCGTTCCGCAATTGAGCTTGGTGAAATAGAACTGCGGTAAGACCTCGGCTTGCGCCGCCGGCAGAATTCGCACCCGACCGACCCCTTTCTTTAATGCCTGTGTGCAGGCTTCCAGCTTGGGCAACATGCCGCCGCCGATCACCGCAGTTTCAATCAGCTTGGGCATCTGCTTCACGCTCAACCACTGCATCACCGATCCTTCGGCGTCTTTCACCCCGGGAACATCGGTGAGGAAAATCAATGTATCGGCGTGGCAAGCAATGGCGCAGGCCGCCGCCATCTGGTCGGCGTTCACGTTGTAGTACTCGCCGTCCGAGCCCAGCGCCACCGAGGAGATCACCGGAATGCCGCCCGCGCTCCAGATGGCTTCCATCCAGCGCGGCTCCACCGAGCAAATCTCCCCCACAAATCCCAGATCGTAACCCTGGGTTTGCTTTTTGCGCGCGCGGAAGGTCATGCCGTCGCCGCCGCACAATCCGACCGCCGGGAGCCCCGCGGCCACCACCGCCGCCACCAGGCTCTTATTCACGATGCCGGCCAGCACCATCAGGGCCACGTCGCGCGTCTCTGCGTCGGTAATGCGCAGGCCGTTCACAAAATCGCTTTCCTTGCCCAGCAGTTTCAGGGTGCGCGTGAGCGCGCTGCCGCCGCCGTGGACCACGGCCACCTTATGCCCGTCCTGCGCCAGCGCCACCACCGCCTGCGCACACTTCCGCAGGACCTCCTTACTCTCCAGCGCCGCGCCGCCTATTTTCACCACAATCTTCACTGCAGGCCCTCGTCTTCCTTCCAGCCATACATCAGATTCATGTTCTGCACCGCCTGTCCGGCGGCGCCTTTCAGCAAATTGTCGAGGCAGGAAACCAGCACCAGCCGCCGCCCGTCCTGTGCCAGATGAAACCCGATATCGCAGTAATTGGAATACAGCGAATACTGGATCTGCGGCAGCTGCGGCGTGGGAAACACCCGCACCCAGCGCTTGCCGGCATAAAATTCGCGGAAATATCCTTCCACTTCGTGGGATTGCATGGTGCGATTTAGATGCACATAGATGGTGGAAAGAATCCCCCGCGGAATCGGCAGCAGGTGCGGAGTGAAAATAAATTCAGCCGTATGCAGCGTGAGCTGTTCCAGGATCTCACCCAGGTGGCGGTGCCCGAAGACGCCGTAGGCGGACAAATTGTCGGCCACCGAGACGAAGTGCGTCTTTGCCGTAGGTTCTTTGCCCGCGCCGGAGACCCCCGACTTCGAGTCTGAGATGATGCCCTTCTCGCGGTCAATCACGCCCGCCTTCACCAGAGGGGCCAATGCGAGAATCACCGAAGTGGCATAGCAGCCAGGATTGGCCACCAGGGGCGCTCCGAAAATGCGGTCGGCGTGCAACTCGGGCAGACCGTAGATCGCCTTCTCGGTGAGTTCCGCCGCCGTCGCTGCGTCCTTGTCTTCGAATTTGTAGACGGCGCGATTTTGCTCTTCCTTCAAACGCCACGCGCCGCTCAGGTCAATCACTCGCAGGCCGCGCGCGAGGGCCTCCGGGGCCAGGGCGCGCGAAGTTTCATGCGGCGTTGCCAGAAACAGCAACTCCACGCCGCGCTGCTGCAGCAGGTCCCAGGAAAACGGCTCCATGGGATAGCCGCCGTTTCCGGAAAGCGCGGGATAGAGATGCGCCAGGTCGGGGCGGCTGTCTTTCTCGGCGGAGCGGCTCAGCAGTACAGGCGTTTCCACCCGGGGATGGCGCAGAAGAAGGCGCGCCAACTCGTAACCGGAATAGCCGGTGGCGCCAAGTACCGCAGTGTGAAGCTGGGGCCCCATTTAGGCGGACATCTCCTCAAGACGGAGAGCCAGGCGGCCGGCAGATCTTTTATCGGTGCAAACAATCAGGATGGTGTCGTCGCCCGCGATGGTGCCGACCGCTTCCGGCCAGTCTTCTTCGTCAAGGGCGGCGGCCACCGGTTGGGCACTGCCTACGGAGGTCTTGATGACGAGCAAGTTTTGCGCCGCTTTCACACCCAGCACAAACTCCTGCACCAGGCGGGAAACCGGGGGGAGGGCGGGATCGAGCGACAGGTCGCCTTGCGGGATGGCATAGCCGTCCCCACTTTTAACCAGGCCGATCTCATGGATATCGCGGGAAAGCGTGGCCTGCCCCACCTCGAAGCCGCGCTTCTTCAGCGCGCGCTGCAAGTCTTCCTGGCTGGCCACCGGGCCATGGTCCAGGATGGAGAGGATCGCTTTTTGCCGCAAGCTCTTGCTCATGAATTTATATGCATTATAAGGAATATTTATTCACGATGACAAGAATTTTATTCATCGCAGGGAAAATTTATCCATCGTGGAACTGGCCGCTAAAAGCTGGGCCGGCGCGGGTTTGCGCCCGACAAATCGCTGGCCTCGCGCCGCGACGGGTGTGGCGCGACCCACCCTCCACGTCCCCGGAGATATCGCTGGTTTTCCCCACAAACATCAAGGGCGGCCTGGCGGCCGCCCCTTGGCTGAAACTTCCTCGCGCTTACCGCGGCGGACGTCCCCCGCCAGCGCCCCCGGAAGGACGCGGCACGGAACCACCCATAGATCCGCCGCCCATCGAACCGCCGTATCCGCCCCTCGGCGCCGAGGGCGAAACCGTACTCCGCGTGGAGCCGCTGATGCCGCCGCTGGGACGCGCTCCACCCATTTGCCCATTGCTCACGCCCATGCTGGTCGCCGGGCGCGCAGGCGCTTGCACCCGCGTGGTCACCGCTCCCTGCTCCCTCACCTGTTGCGAGACCCTGCCCGGGTCTTTCAAGCTGCCCCGCGGGATGCCGAGTCCGGCCGAACCGCTGCGCACCACCATTTTGCTGTCATTGCGATTGGCGAATGTCGACGACACCACCGGCCCGCGATTCACGATCAGGGTGGAATGTCCGCTCATGGGAGCTTGCGGGGTGATGAAGCCTCCCGGCGCTCCGTTCACCACCGGAAAGCGGTTGAAGCCCGCCCAGGAGTTCCCCGGTTGCCATGCCCAACCGTAGCTGGGGACATATAGCCAGGAACCGTAGTAATACGGCATCCAGCCCCAGGGATAGGCCGAAACCCAGGTATAGCCCATTCCGGGATACCAGGCCCAAGAGCCGTTCATGAACGGGTCCCAGCCGGCGCCGGCAAAGTAAGGCTGCCACAACATGCCATAGCCCGGCGCCTTAAAGAACGATCCGTAATAATTCAGGTCGCTCATGCCGTAGGAGTAAGGCGAACCGTTATAGGAGCTCTTGGCCAGGTAGCGATCGTGATATTGCTCCTGCTGCTTGTTCCAGTCGTCGAAAGGGGCCTCTTCGACATTCTTGGCCAGAGTAAAGCGATCCTGCGCAGTCAGCTCAAAGACGCCGGTCTGCTTCTTGCCAATGGCCACCTGGGTCCCGGAGGCATTTTCCACCTGCACCGCCCCCTTGAATACGGCCAGATCGGCCTCAGACGGGTCCATCTGGAGCCGCAGCTCCGCATTGTCGGTCAAACGCACCGTCTCGCGGGCGAATTGCAGGGTGAATTCGTCTTCCTTCTTCCCGCTGTATTTCAAGTAGACCGTGCCCTGGCGTACGACGAGCGTGGAGGCGCGCCCACCCGCGTCGCGCAACGACAAGGTGGGAAATTCCACCACGCTGCCCGGCGTCAAACGCACCGTGCTGCCGTCTTCGAACTCCACCTCAGCCCGGCCATCCAGACGGGTCTGCAACTTGGTGCCTTGTGTGATCGGCAAATTGAGGAAGGCCTTTTCGAATCCTTGCCCGGTATTGCGGTCAATCAACACCCCGCCATCCACCGTGCTGAGCCGAACGATGCGGACCTGCGAGTCGGCGAACACGGAAGGTACAAGCAAAAGGCAGGCCAGAAACAATAGAAGAGCCGTGAAAATGCCCAAGCTTCGGGTACGCATAGAAGGCCTCCGAGGGGCTACCCACCACCACACTTTATTAGAGCACATCGGGAGTAGCGGAGTTGTCAAAATTTACCCCATTGGAGTGAAAGAGTTAGGGGCGGGGCCACCCCCCTTCTTCTTAACGGGCCCGGGCTGGAGCCTGGGCCTGCTCCAGCAGGCGCAGGGCGCGGGCACGATCAATGTTCATGACCGTGGGGTCTTTGGCTATCTCCTGGAGTACCGGCGCCACCGCCTGCATTTCCTGCAGCATGTTGTCGTGGCTGGATTGCTCCATTCTTTTGAGTTCGTCGTTCAGGGCCAGTTTTTGATAGCGGTGGAAGTAGCGCAGACGTCGGCCAAACTCCAGTGTGGCCGACATGCTCTGAAAGAGCTGCGTCAGCTCCTGCACTGCCGGAATGGAGCTGTAGTTGTATTTGGCCTGGGTATTGCGGGCGCCATCCTGGTAGGCGAGGACTTTGTTGCCGGTGAAGGCTACTTTCTTGTTCGCGTCCAGCTCTTTTTGGAAATATCCGGCTTGCTTGGCCAGGTCGAAAATCTTCTTGCGGGCCGGCTCGCTGATGGTGAACTCCAGCCGCGACACTTCCGAATTATCCGGATTCAGCTTGCCGGAGGACTCGTAGGCAGCCTGTCCGTCGTGGGCCACCGTAATCACATAGTGCTCGGGCTCGGAGCCGGGAAAATCGAAGTTGAAACTGACGATGGGAACGGCAGTTTGCGCCAGGGCGCTCCCCACCAACCATAGACCCAGTACGACATGGCGCAGACAGGAAGGAAGCATGAACCACCATTATGCCAAAGAAGCCGGAAGCGATGGGACTTATCGGGCCGCAACTCGCAGGCGGTCCTGGGTGGCGGAGGTATGCAAATGGCAGATGGCGATGGCCAGGGCATCGGCCGCGTCGGAGGGCTCGGGAATCTCCGCCAGATTCAGCAGCCGCGCCACCATGTGCTGCACCTGCTGCTTCTCCGCCCGGCCGTAGCCCACGACGGCGGACTTAATGGAGAGCGGGGCGTATTCCGCGACCGGCAGACCGGCGGAGGAGGCCGCCAGCATGGCCACGCCGCGCACCTGTCCCAGCTTCAGCGCCGATTTGGCGTTCACGGCATAAAACACGTCTTCAATGGCGACTTCATCGGGCTGGTGCTGCTGAATAAGGGACCCCAGGTGGGCAAATACCTGGGTCAGGCGCAACGGCAGCGACTCGCGCGGGGAAAGCCGGATGGCCCCGCAGTCCAGGCACAGCAGGGTCTGGTCAGGGCACAACTCCACTACGCCGTATCCGGTGTACTCGGTGCCGCAGTCGATGCCGAGAACGCGCATAAGATATTGCCTGCAGTGTACCTCAGCAACAACGCGGGCGGCGTGCCTTTGCCGTTTCCTGCTCCCGCAAAAAAGCTGCGTAGGCCTCGCGGGAAGAAACCAGCTGGCGCGCCCGCAGGAAACGCGAGTAGGCCGCCTCGTCGAAAATCTCGCGCAATGCCTCCGCCATGACCTGCCAAGCCCGATACAGCCGCTTCATTTCTCCTCCTGAGCATAGACCGAGGGCACGTAGGCCGCCTCTTTCACGCCCGCCGGTCTGCGTCTCGACAGAATGCCAATCCAGTTCCATGCGGAATCCAGCAAAACCAGACCCACCAGAACAATGAGGAACCCGGTCACGACCGCGTCCAGGCGATCATTGAAGATGACCCGCGGGCTGCCTCCCGTAGCCATCAGTTGCCGGGCATGCGAGAGAAATCCGATGCGGGGGTTGGGATTGAACATCTTGTGCCAGGAGGCGGTAAAGGTCACCGTCACCAGCCAAAGCAGCGGCAACAAAGTCACGGGAGCATAGCGGGCCTTGCCCATCTTGATGAGGATGGTGGTGGCCACGCACAATGCCACCGTGGCCAGCAGCTGATTGGAAATGCCAAACAGCGGCCACAGGGAATTAATACCACCCAGGGGATCCCGCACTCCTTGCCACAGGAAATATCCCCAACCCAGCACCATTAAGGCGCTGGTAGCCAGGATCGAGGGATACCAGCTGGTTCTTCCCAGCGGCTTCCAGATATGCCCGAAAGCATCCTGCAGCATGAAGCGGCCCACCCGCGTGCCGGCGTCGAGCACGGTCAGAATAAACAGCGCCTCAAACATGATGGCGAAGTGGTACCACAGGCCCATCACCGCCTGCCCCCCCAGGCTACGGGAAAAAATGTGGGCCATACCCACGGCAAAAGCCGGCGCGCCCCCGATGCGGTTGAAAAGCGTGTGCTCGCCCACCGCTTGGGCCAAGGCCTGCATCTCGTTTGCGGTAACGGGAAATCCCCAATTACTGATGACGGTAGCGGCGGCCTCCGGGGCCTGCCCGACGATCCCCGCCGGGCTATTAATCGCAAAGTAAACCCCCGGTTGCAGCACACAGGCCGCGATCATCGCCATGACCGCCACCATGGATTCAGCCAGCATGGCGCCATAGCCCACCATGCGCGACTCGGTTTCCCTCCGGATGAGTTTGGGAGTGGTGCCGCTGGAGATCAGAGCATGAAATCCGCTGATCGCGCCGCAGGCAATGGTGATGAACGCAAAGGGAAAAATCGTGCCGGCGAAAACCGGTCCGCTGCCATCGATAAAGCGGGTCAGCGGCGGCATGTGCAGGGTCGGCCGCATGAGCAAAATGCCCGCCGCCAGCATGGCGATGGTCCCCAGCTTGACGAAGGTACTCAGATAATCGCGCGGCGCCAGCAACAACCACACCGGCAACGCCGAAGCGGTGAATCCGTACAGGATGATGAGCACGGCCAAGGTCGGCGCAGTGAAGGTAAACATCGCGCCCAGGCTGGGATGGTGCGCCACCCACTGCCCGCCCAGAATCGCCAACACCACCAGTACAAAGCCCAATAGCGATGTTTCCAGCACTTTCCCCGGGCGCAGCCGCCGCAGATACACCCCCATCAGCAACGCGATGGGAATGGTCATGGCGATGGTGAAGGTCCCCCACGGGCTCGCCTTCAGCGCGTTCACCACCACCAGCGCGCAGGCCCCGAGCAGAATGACGATTATGCAGATCACAGCGACATAGGCCACGAAGCCGCCCAGTTTGCCGATCTCTTCGCGCGCCATCTCGGTGAGCGATTTCCCATCGCGCCGCACCGAAAACAACAAGACCACGAAATCCTGGACGCAGCCGCCCAGCACCGCACCGGCCAGGATCCACAGCGTGCCCGGGAGATAGCCGAACTGTGCCGCCAGCACCGGACCCACCAGAGGGCCTGGTCCGGCGATGGCCGCGAAGTGGTGCCCGAAGACCACCCACTTGTTGGTGGGGACAAAGTCACGCCCATTGTCGAGGCGTTCGGCCGGCGTAGCCCGGGTGGCGTCAAGCAGCAATACCTTGGTGGCGATGAACTTGCTATAGAAGCGATAGCCCACGGCATAGGTGCACACCGCCGCGACCACCAGCCACATGGCGTTGATCTCTTCTCCACGATGCAAAGCAATGGTGGCCACCGCCATAGCGCCAGCCGCAGCCACTGCCAGCCACACTGCAAAACGCAAAAGTTTTGTCATAAGCGTCCGCCCATTGTGGACAATTCTTTCCCCTCCCCGCAATTCCCAAGAAAGGCTCCCTTTGCAGGAGGAATTTTCCTCAACGCCACGCCCAACCCGCAGGCGTTTAGTGATAAAGTGAAGCTTCCGCCTTCACTGCAATGTCGCCATTGTGGTCGGCCCCGGCGACCGTTGTTTCCTGGTAAGTCCAGAGGACGGAAGAACACTACCTACCTTCTATTGAGGAGCAAGAAATGAAAGTTGGAATGCTCACCGGCGGAGGCGATTGCCCGGGTCTGAATGCCGTCATCCGCGCGGTTGTGCGTAAGGGCATTTTTCACTACAAAGATGAGTTTGTGGGTTTTCTGGAGGGATGGCGGGGCTTGATCGAAAATCAGAGCATCCCGCTCGATCTCGCAGCCGTGGCCGGCATTTTGCCTCGCGGCGGCACTATCCTGCGCACCTCCCGCACCAACCCCTCGAAACGTCCGGACGGTCTGGATAAATGCATCAATTCCTTCAAAGCCAACAATCTCGACGCCCTGATCGCGATCGGCGGCGACGATACCCTCTCCGTCGCACAAAAGCTGCATGAGAAAGGCCTGAAAGTAATTGGCGTGCCCAAGACCATCGACAACGATCTGGCGGGCACCGACTTCACCTTCGGCTTCGACACCGCGGTCAACATCGCCACCGAGGCCATTGACCGCGTTCACACCACCGCCGAGGCGCACAACCGCGTCATGGTGGTGGAAGTGATGGGACGAGACGCAGGCTGGATCGCCCTGTACAGCGGCGTGGCCGGCGGGGCGGACGTGATTCTGATCCCGGAGTCCCCCTTTGACATCGACAATGTGGCGGAAACCATCAAGACCCGCCATGGCCGGGGACGCTACTTCAGCATCGTGGTGGTCGCCGAAGGCGCCAAGTTCTCCGCCGACGTCGACCCGCAGCACGGCGCGCCGGTCCTGGCTGACCTGGGTAAAGATGAATTTGGTCATGCCCGCTTGGGCGGCGTAGGCAACAGCCTGGCCCGCGAAATCGAGCGCCGTACCGGCTTTGAGACCCGCACCGTGGTGCTTGGCCACATTCAACGGGGCGGCTCTCCCAGCGCCTTCGACCGCGTGCTCGCCACTCGCTACGGCCTGGGTGCGATTGACATGGTGCACCACGGCGATTTCGGCTGCATGGCGGCCATTCGCGGCAACAAGATTACCTCCGTGCCCTTGGCTGACGCCATCGCCAAGAATCGCACCGTGGACCAGGAGATGATCAAAGTTGCCTCGGGCATCCTGGAACAGTCCAGCCCTGCGGAGTAGTTCCCATCGCCACCATCCCGCCCGGGCCCCAGGGGCCCGGGCTTTTCTTTTCCTGGAGTCATCCCTGCGCCCCCGCTCACACCGTTTCGTGATTGCCGTCACAGGCGAGAAGGCCCCTTCGTCTCATAATCTGCCTAGAACCGGTCGGAAGCTGGGCTGGGGAGGAGGAGGCTGCGACCATGAAAGCGATCTGCAAAGGCTGGATGATTGGCATTGCGCTGCTGTTCGCAGTGATGACGGGGCCCGCATGGACGCAACAGAACGCTGCGGACAACTCCGCAGTACCGAAATACAACAAGGCCACGGAAGCGGTTTTCAAAGGAGTGGTGCAGGAGGTGCGGGAACGCCACTGCCCGATAAGCGGTAGCCTGGGCGAACACTTCCTCCTCAAGGTGGCTGATGGCAGCACCATTGAGGTGCATATCACGACCGTGAAGTTCATGAAAGATTATGGCTTCAGCTTCGCCAAGGGCGACGAAGTGGAAGTGACCGGCTCCAAAGTCAAGTTCGAAGGAGTGGATACGATCCTTGCCCGAGAAATCAAGCGCGGCAACGATGTTTTTGCGTTCCGCGACAAGGACGGCAACCCCGTCTGGTAAGCCTCATCCCACTCTCGGGCAGTCAGCACAGCCCCCGCCCTGGGGGCCGTGCTCTTTTAGTTTGCTTTTCGCTGGGTGCGCCACAGCCAGGCGGAGATTACGGTGATGCCCGTGATCGCCGCCAGCGACGAAAGACACAATATGCACCAGGCCAGCAGCACATAGGCTTCGATGTAGGTGAGGTAGAGGGCAAATCCCAGCCCGGCCAGCGAAGCGATCAAGAGTAAAGCGGACGCATCCGGATTGCGGCGGTAGCCGGTGGCCAGCCACAGGATGGCGGCGTACCCCAGAACTCCCAGCAACGCCACCGGCACCCCGAGAAATGTCGAATACTCGCTGCGGTTCACCAGATCGCAGTTGAAGCTCTCGCCAAAGGTGCAGAAAGAAGTGGCCGAAGTCGCATAGTGATGGCGCAGGGACAGGGCGGAGACGGCGATTCCGCCCGCCGCCAGCGCGGCAATGGCGGCACATAACTGGCGCGCCCGCGGGCTCAGGGCAGCGGACATGTGCTCTTCTCGCTCAGGACCTGAAAAGAAAGCTTGCCTTCCTTGCGCTCGCCGCTGGGAAACTCCCAGGTGGGAAAATTCTTGATGCCCGCCAGCTTGCAGGCCGGTGATTCCTCACGCGAACCCGGCACGCCGCACTCGGTATACGGAATGAACTTAAACGACGAGCCAAATAATTCCTTCTGTTCCGCGCAATGCGGACACCAGTAAGCGCCATACATCTTCACCGGCTTGGCCGCCAGACATTTGGCAAAGTTATCCAGCCGGCTTTTGCGCTTGAGCTTGCCCAGGGAATAGGCGCCAAAAAAGGCGGCGACCACCAGCACCGCCGTAAGCAATTTGCGCAACAACGCGGATTTGGGCGGCACGGGCGCTTCGCCGTTCTTTGCGGACATGGAAGGTTTATACCACGACGTTCAGCGCGGCCGGCAGCACGTCCAAAGTTTGGCAATGCAGGGTCAGCGCTTCCCCGTCCACCATCACGTCCACCGGCGCATCCAGTTCAAAATCGATGCGCCGCGCCGCCCGCCGTTCCGCCAGAGGATGCTCGATGTGGCTCCCGTCGTAAAGCGTGGGCAGATTTCGCACCAGGCCGATGCGCCCAATGGGTCCCCAGCGCACATATTCGATCAACCCATCGTGGATTGTGGCCAGGGGCGCGATCTTCATGGTGCCGCCGGTGAATTTGCTGTTGTTGAAGGTCAGAAACAGGCAGCGCCGCCGGTCCGCTTCCGCTTCCCCATCGACGCGCAGGGGAAACGGCCGGCGGCGCAGACGGGCCAGGCAGGTGAAGATGGCAATCTGGTAGCCCAGTTCGCCCCATCCACTGAAGGTACGCGCCCGCAGAATATTCACGTCGGCTGCGAAGCCCACGCTGAGCAGGTTGATGTAGTGCAGGACGCCCTCTTTGTGCCGCATGCGCAGCACATCGCAGGGCTGCGAGCGCCCGGCCAGCAGGGCTTCCATGGCGAAGTCGACGCCCTGGTCGCTGAAGTCGCGCAGAAAAGAATTGCCCGTACCCAGAGGAAGAAACCCTAAAGTCGGAGCTTCCCCGGCTTGCGCCCCGGGAAAAAGTCCATTGACTACTTCGTAGGAGGTGCCATCGCCACCCACGGCGATGAATCGGCGATATCCCCGCCCGTAGAAATCGCGGGCGATTCTGGTGGCCTGTTCGGGCGCGCTGGTCTCGGCGACCTCAATCTGCAAGCCTCCAGCCCGCAATTTTTCCAGCGCCGGCCCCACCAGCTTGCGGCAGCGCCCGCCGCCCGCGGCCGGGTTCACTATGGCCACGTAGGTTCCGTTCACAGCGAAACCACCGCCTGCGCCCGCTCGCGGTTGCCGCCGATCTGCGCCGCCAACTCATTGCGCTTGATCTTCATGGAGGCGGTACGGGGAAAATCCTTGTCCCATATCAGGTAGCCGCCCACCCGCTTGAAGTCAGGCAGCTTGCGATTGCGGGCCAGCAAATCTTCTTTCAGGGCTTCCGTGAACTCCTGGTTCTGCTCCAGGCGAATGGCCATCACCAGCGCCTCGCTTCCCAGTTCCTTGGCCGGCCAGATGTAGTTCGCGGCGAACACGCAATATTCCTTCACCGGCAGTCCGTCAAAAACGGTCTCAATGTCTTCGGGATAAATGTTCTTCCCGCCGGCGGTGACGATCATGTTCTTCTTCCGCCCGAAGAGCTGCAGGTGACCATGCGACTCAAAGCGACCCAGGTCGCCGGTCAGCAGCCAGCCATCGACGATGGTTTCCGCCGTCAGCTCGGGATCGTCCAGGTAGTAAGACATCAGCGTCTTGCTGCGCGCCGCCACTTCTCCAATGCCATCGCCATCCGGATTCAGAATGCGCAGCTCCACGCCCGGCAGCGGCTTGCCGACCGTATCGGCGCGGAAGGGCTTCAGGTCATTCAAGGTGAGCGCCGTTCCCGCCTCAGTCAGCCCATAACCGTTGACCACTGGAATCCCCAGATCGAAGAAAAACTGCATGGTGGAAGGCTCAATGAAGGCCCCGCCGGTAATCAGCGCCAGCAGCTCGCCACCAAACGCGGCATGTACCTGCGGCAGCAGCTTGCGGCTCAGTTCCACATTCGGCCTCCCCCCGACCAGCAACTTATTCAGCGCGATCATGGCATTCAGCACCCAGCGCTTGGGGGCGGAGAGTTCCGCAAACTTTGCCCGCAGCCCCTTCTCCAGGTTCTTCACGATCATGGGGACCAGCGCTACGTAGGTGATCTTGTAGCGCACGAAGGCGTCGCGCACGAATTCTGGCCGCAAGGTGCGCAGATGCACCACGCAGGCCCCACACACGAACGGTCCGAGAAACCCAACCATGAAATCAATGGCGTGGTTCGTGGGCAGAATGCTCAGGTAGCGCACCCCCGGCCAGAAGGGATACCAAGCTGTCAGCGCCTTGCACTGCTCGAGATACACTTCATGGGTCAGCACGCAGCCCTTGGGCCGGCCGCCCGTGCCTGAGGAATACACGATGCAGGCCACATCTTCCCGATTGCGGGAAACAAACGCGGGATCGCCCTTACGCCGGAAATCCTCCCAGCGGAAGGCTCCCGCCAGGTCCGCCCCCGGCGGCGCTTCCGTCACCAGGACGGTTTTCACCGCGTGTTTTTTGAACTCGGGCGCTTGCATCATGGCCCGCCACAGGTAGTACTCGACAATCAGGACCTTGGCCTTGGAATGGGCCAGCAGCTGCAGTTGCTCCAGGGCGGTCAGCTTGTAATCCAGCGGGACCACGACCCCGCCGCAATAGAAAATGGCATAGGCCGAGATCAGCCACTTGGACTGATTGGTCATGATGATGGCGGCCCGGTCCTCGGGCGCAAAATAGGCGTCCTGCAAGGCCCGCGTCAGGGGCAGCGCCACTTCCTTGAAGTCGGAATAGGTAAGCCGCGTCTTCTCCCGCTCGCGGTCGGCCTCGATCAGACAGGTTTCATTCGGCCAACGCTCCAGCGCGTCGCGTAGTGCGGCCCCTAAACAGGTGTATGCATTGAGGTCAAGCATGAAAGGGATATTTCACCACAGCAGCACGGAGTTACGAAGAAATCGTTAGTTATTACTTCACTACCTGCCGGATTCAATCTGCAGCCATGCCGCCCTCGCGTTATAAGCGTGACTGAATTCGCCCGGCCAGGGTGCGGAAGTCGGAGACTCCCTGCAGCTCATAGTCGGGCAGTTCCACCTTGAAGTGGTTCTCCAGACGGGTCAGCAGATCGAGCGCCTGCAGGCTGTCGATGTTCAGGGTCTTAAAGAAGTCATCGTCCGCCGACAGCTTTTCACGGGGCACCTTAAAGTGCGTCGCCGCCAATCCCAGGATTTCTTCCAGTGTCTGGTCCGCAGTTTTCATGTCCTCATCCTACCTTATGGCCGTCATCCTTATCGCTTTCATCCCTATCGCTGTCATCCTGAGGCAGTGCAGTCTTGCGTTTGGCGCGAGACTCCCAACAAAGGACCTATGTATTGGCATGGTCCCCTCCCCTCACGGCAAATAGGGATGCGCGTCGGTGCTCTCCACAAACTTCTTCAGTCCGGCTTCCACGGCAGGTCGAGCAAACAGCTCGCAGAAAAGATCGATTTCCTGCTTCAGCTCGTCATACGGGATGGGCTTGATAAATTTCTTGGCGGCCAGGGCAGTCTCTTGATCGAATTTGCCCAGCTGCGCGGCCGTGGCCCGGGCCACGCGCAAGGCCTCGCCTTCGCCCACCACCTGGCTCACCAGCCCGATCTGCTGCGCCTTGGTGGCGTTGAAGCTGCGCCCGGTCAGTAACAGGTCGCGCACCACGGCGTTGCCCAAATCCCGCTTCAGGCGCGGGATCCCGCCAAAACCCGGCACCAGGCCCAGCCGCAGCTCGGGAAAGCAAAAGCGCGTCATCTTGTCGGCGATAATCATGTCGCAAACCAGCGCCAGCTCAAAGCCGCCGCCAAAGGTCACGCCATGCACCGCGGCAATGGTGGTCAGGGGAGCGGCATCCATAAGATTCAATACCCGGTGAATGCGCTCCAGAAAATCGCGCACCCCGGCAATGGCCGCCGGCTTCTCCAGCCCCTGCATGCCGTAGTAGAGCTCGCGCAGGTCGGCCCCGGCGCAAAACCCCGGGTTCTGCACGCTATAGAGAATCAGGGCATGGGCCTCACGCTGCAAGACATCCAGCGCCTCCACAAACTTTTCCAGCTCTCCCAACACCAGCGTGCCAATCTCATTGCAGGGCTCGCGATGCAGCGCCAGCTCGATGACGCCGGCTTTCACGTCCCAGGAGAGTGCTTGTCCTTGATATTGCTTCATGGTTCTTCTCGCGCCGAGTTATCCCGCCTGCTTCACCGCGTACATGGCTTCAATCTCTTCCTGCAGGTGGGCGGCGATCAAGTCGCGTTTCAGCTTGCCATTGGCTGTCAGCAGTCCATTCTCAATGGAGAACGGCTCGCTCCGGATGTGGAAGGCTCGAATCTGCTTGTAGTGGGGCAGCGTCGGGTTCACTTCATCCAGCGCCGCCTGCACCCGCTCGGTCGTCACTTCCCCGGTCACTAGGGCCGAAAGATAGCCTTTGCCGTTACCCACCAGCACCACCTGCTGCGCGCCGGGCAGGCTCTGCAACACTTTGTCTTCGATCGGCTCGGGCGCAATATTGTGCCCGGAGCCCAGAATAATCAGGTTCTTGATGCGGCCGATGATGCGCCAGTTTCCATCCGCGTCCACCTCGCCCTGGTCGCCGCTGTGGAACCAGCCATCGCGCAGCGCCTTGTCGGTCTCCTGCGGGCGCTTCCAGTAGCCCGGAAAGATATTGGGGCCGCGCACGATGATCTCGTCGCTCTCCCCCAGCTTCATCTCAATGCCGGAAATCGCCGGGCCCACGCGTCCCGGCGTGACCTTGCGCGGATCATCCATAGTGCAGATCGCCGTGGTCTCGGTCAGCCCATAGACCTGCAGCACGGGAATGCCCAGCATGGCGAAATACAGCTGCGTATCGAGATTGAGAGGGGCCGAGCCGCAGATCAGCGCTTTCAGATTGGGCCCGATCATCTTCTTGCGAATGGCGGGAAACACCAGCGCATTGGCCAGGGCCATCCAAATCGAGTCGCCGAAGGCAGGCTTCCCTTCCTGCCTGCGCACCGTGGCGCCTTTGGCGCGGCTGTAGAGCGCGAGCGGCAGGCCGCCGGTCTTCCACAGTTGTTCATCCACCGCTTTGCGCACTCGCTCGAGCAGCGCGGGAACATTCAGGAAATAATTCGGCTGGGCCACGCGCATATCGTTCGCCAGCTTGCCTAGGTCGGTATTCAGCGAGAGCAGGCTCTTGCGCTGCAGACAGGTCAGCAGCAGGATCCAGGAGCCGGCAAAACAGAAAGGCAGATAGTGAAATACGCGGTCCTGCGCGACCGCCTCGCGGCCTTCCATCAGCACGTCCAGCCGCTGCGAGGTACAGCCCAGCATGTGCTGCAAATTTCCCGCGGTCAGCATCACGCCCTTGGCCTCGCCGGAAGTGCCCGAGGTATAGATGATGGTGACCGTGTCGTTTTCCGCGAGCTGCGGCTTGCCGCGCAGGTCGCCGCTCACCGCGAAGACCTCATCGAACAGGAACTGCCGCGGCGCTTCCGGCCAGCTCTTCACGATGCCTTTGCGCAGATCGTCGTTTTCGCAGATCAGCAGCGCTGGCGAACAATCCTGCATCATGGCGGAAAGCTCGGCCGCGGCCTGCCGCGCATACAGCGGCACCACGATCAGCCCTTCGGCCATCAGCGCCAGGTCCATAGCTACCCAGCGGATGCCATTGTTGGCCAGCAACCCGCAGCGGTCGCCCTGGCGCACGCTCTTCCCCGCCAGAAAGGCCCGGGCTTTGGCCACCATATCGAGCAATTCCCGGCCGCTCACGCCCCTGGCCTGGCCCTCGTGGATCTCCTGCAACACGGTGAGATCCGCCGCGGCTTCCAGCTGGGCAAAAATATGTTCGAGAAAATTCATGGGGTTAGGCGCCGTAGGCCTTGATCAACTGATGCAAGCCGTCATTCATAGGCGGCAAATAATCTTCCCAGCTCCACTCGCCCTTGCGCGCGGGAAACTCCGGATAGCGCCGCTGCACTTCTTCCTCAAAGTACACGCCCATGCGCGCCATCACCTTCAGGTTCTTCACCACCGTGCGGGCGATGCCGTCGGCAATACGTTCTCCGTCGGTGGCCAGGGTCTGCAACGCCGCCAGCAGCTTGGGCTCCAGGTCGGGATCATCCACGGTCATCAGCAGCTCGGGATGCCCACGCTCCTTCATCAGATTGCGAATGCGTTCATCCATGGTGATGCCCGCCGAGGGCACCAGCCCGGGCATGGAGGTCACAATGCCGTGATAGCGCGAAGAAGCCATCATGTGGCAGGCGCGCAGAATGCTGACCATCTCGAACATGTTGTAGTCGTCGGAGGTCAGCACCGGAACCGCGCCACCCAGCTTTTCCGAAATCCGGCGGGCCGCCCGCGCATCCAGCCGCTCGGTCGCCGCCAGCACCACAAACACATTGCGCTGCTTGCGAAAAGCGTCCACCGCGTTGGCGATCGACTTCAGGTAATGCTCCTGCTTGCGATCGGCCTCAGCACCTGCGTTGTGGAAGTACACCGAGCGGTAATGGCTCTCTTTGTAGGCCCCGGCCAGCTTGCGCAGCGCGAATTTGCCGATGGAGGCCCGCACCGGCCACTCAAAAGGATTGATCGGACACACCACCAGCGCCGGCGTCTTGCCGTCCCAGCCCACCGAGCGCAGCACTTTCTGCCCATACTCCGCGGGCAGCGGTTCAAACGTCCACGCCGTGTCGGTTCCCAGTTCGGTGGGAATATTCAGCTCCCGCAGCACGGTGCGCGACTCTTCGTTGCGCGTGATGATGAGCGAATTCTGGCAGTAGCGCCCGCACATCTTCGCCACCATGGGATCCATGTGGCCGGCTTCCGCGCCATAGCCGACGGAAAGCTTGTTCTGCGCCGCGGCCAAGCCCAGCGAACCGATCATCATGGTGGTGAGCGCATTGGCGAACTTGCTCTTGAACATGGAGCCTTCGCAGGCCACCACGCCGTGGTGCTTCGGAACTTCGTCGGAGAGAAACGGCGGGAAAATATCCGGCAGATGCACCTGCCGCGTGCCCTCGAAATATCCTTCGGTGCGCTGGAAGTTCTGCGTCATCACGCTGAGCTCGACCTGCTCCGCGCCCAGAATATGGCGGATCTGCCGCAGCATCTCCGCCACACGCACGTCCGATCCCATATTGCGTGTGCCGTTGTAGCCGGCAAACAGCAGCTTCAGCTTTTCGCCCGGCTTCCAGGCCTTGCCTTCTCCCAGCATCCAGCCTAGCTTGGCCAGCTCGATGCTGCTGCTCACCCACGCTTCCAGCACCAGGTCCATCATGCCGCGGAGCCTCCCACCTTGGCCGGCCACGGCTGGTACGGATAGGTGAACTTAGTTTCCTGGCTGAATTTGAGCAGCGGATAGCTGTAGTGCGAGAACGGCACCGGCTGCCGGCCCAGCTCGCTGGTCACGCGCGTGTTATCGAACACCGTGTTCCAGGTGAGGTAGGGCACAAAAACTTTCATCAACATGGCCCCTTTGCCGATAGCGCCCTGGCGGTGAGACAGGAAATCCACGCTGTTGGCAAACGTCTTTTCCAGAAACGGCAGGTAGATGGGCCCGCGCTTGTTGCGCGCCGCGGCCAGCGCCGTGGTCAGTTCGCGGAAGGTCTGCGAACCGATCCCGGAGGAAAGATGATAGGTATCGTGCAGCGGCTTCTCTTTCTGGTGCAGCGTGGCCACGGCATCGGCCACGAAATCCACATTCACGATGTCGATCTTGTCCTTGGGACGGAATGGCAGTACCGGTAGCCCGGCCAGAAACACAAAGGCCCGCACCATATCGAACTGCGTGGTCTGGGGAAAGCGGCTGTCGCCCAGCACAATGCTGGGCCGGAAAATCGTCTTGGGCACCTCCGGCAACAACTGCCGGATCATGTGTTCACAGAATTTCTTGGTGCGCGCATAGGGATCGTAGTCGGAGCGGTTCCAGTCAATCGACGCGTCTTCGGTGACCACTTCATCCTGCCGCGTACCCGCCACCGCCACCGTGCTCACGTGGCTGAAGCGCCGCAGCCCGTGATAGTAGTTCGATTTCTGCGCCAGCTGGACCACCTCCAGCGTGCCGCGCAGGTTCACATTCAGGCAGGTCTTCTCCGATTTGCGGTTCAGCGACGCCGCGCAGTGGATGACCGAATCCGTGGTATGGGTCAGCCGGTCATAGGCATCGCGGTCCAGCCCGAACTGCGGCGTGGTCAGGTCGCCGAGAAAAATCCGTATGCGCGCCTGCAGGTGCTCATAAAAGCGCGGGAACTCCATGTGCAGTTGCAGCGACTGCCACAGCCGCGCCGCCGCTTCATCCGTGGAGCGCGCGCGCACCAGCAGATTCAGCCCCGCGCTATGGTCATTCAGAAGATTGGCGGCAATGTGCGCGCCAATATACCCGGTAGAGCCTGTGAGAAATATCGCCACGTTTAATTGGTCCCCGTCTTGACCGTCTCGTCGCTGTTTTGCGCCAGCTGGAAGTTGCGCGCGGGCCGCGCCTCCAGCGGTCGCCCCTCAATCAAAGGATACGTCCAGTGGCGCAGCGCGGGTATGTGAATATTGATCCAGTACTCCCACCAGTCCAGCGACCGCGTATCGTAGCCGAAAGTTTCCTTTTCTTCCGGCACCAGCGCGTAGGACAACTTCTCCACATTATCGGCCACGAAATCGTGCTCATTGAGCAGGATAAACGGCTCGAATAACTGGATCAGCTTCTCCACCCGCTCCAGTGAGCGCTCGGCCTTGGCCAGCGGCGGCTTGCGCAAAGGCAACGGCGACATGATCCTCTGAATGGACTTGATGATCGCCTTTTGCGCCGGGGCCGACATGCGCTGATAGCGCTCCTTCGAAACCGGGATGGCGTCGAACTTCAGGCGCAGCCAGGACTCCAGCCCCTCCTGCGCGCGGTAGTGCTTGCGGTGCGCCAGCGAAGTCAGCTCAATCGAGCGCCCCATGTCGCAGGGATTCGTGACCGACGTGGCCAGCTGATAAACCTCATCGTGGCGGCGCTCGATCACCGCCGCTGCCACCAGTGTCATGCCCTGGCAGACGGCATCGACCGGAATAATGTCCAGCCGCTTGCGCTCGTTCGATGGCAGTTGGCGGAAGATGGTGCCCAATAAATAAGAGAGCGATGCCGAAGTATTGATGCCCTCGTTCCATCCCGGAAAGGGCTTACGGGTCGAGGTCTCCACAATCGCCGGACGCACCATGGCGACGGGCAGCCCCGCGCCGTATTTCGCCAGCAGTGATTCCGCCAGGCTCTTGCTCAGCGTATAGGTGTTCGGCCAGCCCAGCTCCTGGGCCCGCTGCATGCCCGCATCGGTCAGGGTGGTCTTCAGCCAGCGCACGCGATTCTTGCGGATCTGGTTCTCCAGCGCCGCTCCCTGCAGGTCGCGGGCGGCGTGTTCCTTGCCCACCGCCTGCTGGCGCAGTTCTTCGCTGACCTCGGGGCCTTCGGCCCGGGCTTCGGTCTGCTCCACCAGCTGATGCAGCGCGCGCCATTCCTTTTCCGCGTCAAATTCCGGGACACCCGCCGGAGTGTAGTTGGGGCGAACTACCTCCGCCACCCGCCCATCCTGTTGCCCCGCCACGTAGCAGGTGGAGAGATGCACCAATCCGGCGTGGTCGGACTGGCGGATAAATTCCAGCACATTCACCGCCGCATCCACGTTGGTGGCCAGGGCGTCGCGCAAATCGGGATTAAAATCCGTCAGGCCGGAGCTGTTGATGATCAGATCGAGCTTCCGCCGCAGCAACTCCGCGGTCTCCGGGTCCAGCCCCAGTCCCGGCTGGCAGACGTCTCCGGAAACCACCTCTACCCGCTCCTGCACAAACTGCGGCAGCTTTGCCCCATACAGTTCGTATAAAGGATCGAAGACCGGCGACTCTTCCACCATTTTTTCGAAACGCTTCTGCGCCGGGTTCGACTTCTGGCGGCGGATCAGCAGATAAATCTTGCCGATATCCGGAACATCCCGCAGCGTGTTCACCAGCCAGACCTTACCAATGAAGCCGGTGACACCGATCAGCATGATGTGTTTGCCGGACATTGCCTTGCGCACCGAAAGCGGCCCCAGCGGGCGGCCCTCGAAGTACACCACCGGACGCTCCGGCGGCTTGTTCTGGCGCTCCGTGGGGACGGTCCCTTTTTCTAGCGTGCGGGTGCACAGGTCGAGTTCCTGGGCCAACTGGTCGGGCGTGCGTGCCCCATTGGGACCGCCGCCGGTGAGGCGCGCAAACAGGCCGCGGGGGCGCACAATCGGTTGCAGCAACCGACCCGTAGCAATGCCGTCGCGGAACTCCAGGTGGTTGGCCAGCAGCCAGCCCACTCCCAGGTGACGAGCCAGCGGACGCATCACGTGATCTAAGCCCTGGCTCACCAGCACGACCTTAGCGCCGGAACCGAGCAAGGCCTTAAGCTCTTCCACGCCAGCCTTTTTGAGGCGTGGCTTCAATTTGTACGTGAAGTATTCTTCGCCCAGCAGATCGAGGCGGTCGCGACTTACCCCACGCAGCACGCTATGCACTACGCGGGTGGCAAAGCGCCGGTCATAGGCATAGAGCAGCGGTCGCACTACGCCCATCAGCAGAGCCAGGCCCCGGCGCAGCGAGCGCTCCAGGAACGTTTGCGCGTTCCAGGTAAAGAAGGCGATGGAGCGGACCGTAGTCAGCTCTAAGAGACTGCCTTCCACCCGCCAGTAGACCGGCTCGGCCAGAGCAGAGTTTGGAGACGAGGTTTCCAAGTCGTTTTTATCGCTAGACTTATGAGATACACGTCCTCCCCGGCAAAGCTGGGGAGGGCAAAGCACCTTATTGTAACAATCAGCGCAAGAAAGGGGAAAACTCGCGATGAGGAAAAGGGTTTACTGAAGCATTCCCTGGCGTGGAAGCCTCCTTCACCATCAGGAGATCGACACACCAGATTCAGCCCAGGGAGGTCCGTATCAGGGCATCGCTTCAGCGATGCCGTTATCTCGTGCCGGTGCGAAACGCGCCGGAACGGCGCAACGCTGCATGCGATTGTCGCGATCAGGCCGCCTTCCGTGCCCGCACCTGCAACACAATTACCCCGGCCAGCGCCAGGATCCCCGCCACCACCAGGAATCCGCCGCGAAATCCACCCGTCGCCGTCCGCACCCAGCCGATGATCCACGGCCCAAAGAACCCACCCAGGTTGCCCACGGAGTTAATCAGAGCAATGCCCGCAGCCGCCGCCGTGCCGCTCAGCAGGGTGGTGGCCAGCGCCCAGAAGGGAGACGGAATACACCAGGCCGCCATGATGGCCAAGCTTAGCGCAATCATCGAAGGGACCACTGCCCCGGTATAAGCGGCAATGACCAGAGCTGCCGCGCCAGTGAACGCCGCCACCGCCACATGCCAGCGCCGTTCCCGAGTGCGATCAGAATGTACGCTCGTCACCAGCATGGCAATCACGGCCCCGATGTACGGGATCGCGGCCAGCAGTCCGACGGTAAAGCTGTTTACACCAGAAACGCTGCGAATCACATTGGGGAGCCACAGATTAATGCCATACGAGCACGTGTTCAGCCCGATGTACACCAGCGACAACAGCCATACCCGCGGATCATGAAACGCGGCCCAGATGGAACTACTGCCTACATCCGCGAGATGTTTTTCCTGCTCGATGGTCGTGGTCAGCCACTCGCGTTCTTCCGGCTTCAGCCATCGCGCTTCGCTGGCGTGGTCGGTGAGAAACACCAGCACTACGCCTCCCAGAAGTATGGCGGGGATTCCTTCGATCAGAAACAGCCATTGCCATCCCGCAAGGCCGCCGAGATTGTGCAGGCCCAGTAAGGCCCCTGAAATAGGCCCCCCCACCACTCCGGCCAGGGGCCCCGCCATATTGAAGAAGGCCAGGGCGCGGGCGCGATTGGCGGCCGGGAACCAGTGCTTCATGTAGAGGATGATTCCAGGGTAAAAGCCCGCTTCCGTGACCCCCAGCAGAAAACGCAGCACATAGAAGCTACGCGGCGTGGTGGTGAAGATCATGGCGCAGGAAACCACGCCCCAGGCGGCCATCAGGGCCGCCATCCAGCGTCTCACTCCCACCCGCGAGAGCATGAGATTGCTGGGCAACTGAAAAAAGAAATAGCCGGCAAAAAACATGCCGGCGCCCAGTCCATACACGCTATCGGCAAAACCAAGTTGCGGCTGCATCTGCAGCGCGGCAAAACCCACATTGATGCGGTCCAGATACGCCACAATGTAGAGCAGAAATAGAAACGGCATCAGCCGCCGGGTCACCTTGGAGACCACTTCGGCCCCTAGACTGCGCTCCATCACAGGTTCCATCATTTATGTCTGCCTAAGTCCGTGGGGTATAAGATCACGGCCCTCAAACAGTGACAAGCAGATTCCTCGAAAAAGATGTGGGGCGGAGACTCCTGTCCGCCTGCCTGCGAAGGGACAGCCGCCCCCGGCTGTCCGGTCGAGCGTAGCTCGACGAAAGCGCCCTCACCACAGAGGACACCGAGTTCCCCAGAGATTTTCTCTGCTTCTCAGCGAACTCTGCGATTTAAGATTCTAAGAAACAACGTTCTTATATCGCAGAGGCTGCAGAGAATCCGCCGAGCACGCGGAGACAATCCACCTAGAACAGCCGCCCCTTCACAACCACGTGGGGCGGACACTCTTGTCCGCCAGCCTGCCCGGAACAACAGTACACGCGGGCAAGAGTGCCCGCGCCACAGGCGATTCCCTGGTTACTTTTTCCAGCCAACCATGTGTACCAAAGCGACGTAACCACGGTAATCATGGGCGAAATAACCCCATAGGCGGCCTTTCCCGGCAAACCTATAATTTTTGCGTGACCAAAGCGTCCAAAGGCGCGTCGGTGTTTTTAGCCCTGTTTGCCCTGCCCTTTCTGGGATTTGGGCTGTTCGGATTTGTGGCGTTCTTACGTCAGGCCGGGCAGAGCGGACGCGGCAATAACATTTTCGGGGCTCTCCTTTCCTTGGTCTTTGCCTTTATCGGGGGCGGCCTTTTCGTCGCTTCCATCTGGGGCTACTTCAAACTGAAAGAGCAAGCCGCCATCGAGCAGTCGCATCCCGATTCCCCCTGGCTCTGGCGTCAGGACTGGGCCGCGGGGCGGGCCGACAGCTTGAACCGCAACTCCGCCATCGGCTGGTGGATCATGGCGGGCTTCTGCAATCTGGTCACGATACCCATCACGCTCGCCTCTCTGCCGCGCTTCCAGGAAACCTCCGATCCCAAGTTTCTGATCCCGGCGGGCTTCGGCATCATTGGCATCATTCTGCTGGTTGTAGCGGTGCGCGCCACATTGCGCCGCCAGCGTTTCGGCAAAACTTATTTGGAACTGCAATCCTTGCCTTTCACTCCTGGCGGCCGGATGCGTGGCGCCATCCACTTGCGCTGGAACACCAGCGCCGAACATGGCATAAAATTTCGTCTCTCCTGCATGCGCAAAATCACCAGCGGCAATGGCAATAATCGCTCCACCAGCCAGGTGGCTTTGTGGGAGAAAGAACAGACGGTTCCGGCATCGACGGTTCTGCCCAGCCCGTTCGATACCGTGATTCCCGTGGAATTCGCCATCCCTTCGGACGCCTACGAGAGCAATCACGAGAGCAGCAACGATCAGATCTTGTGGCTGCTCCATGTCGAAGCCGACGTCCCGGGCATCGATTACGCGGACAGTTTCGAAGTGCCGGTGTTCCATACCGCGTCATCGCGGGCTGGCACCGATCGCCCCCACTTTGCCGGCGAGGAGTCTTTCTCCAATACCGCACCGGCATTTCAGTCAGACGACTCCGACGTGGCCGCCCCGGCCCACACTAAGATCGTCATTTCCACCACGCCCGAGGGCCACACGGAGTTTTACTGGCCGGCCTTTCGACATCCTTCCGCTACTTTGTTCCTGCTGGCTTTCACCATCGCCTGGACGGGGATTGTCTACGTGTTGTGGCACTCGAAGGCGCCATTCTTTTTCGCCATCTTCTTCGGGTTCTTTGATCTGCTCCTGATCTATGGCGTCCTCAGTTCCCTGTTCGGCACGGCGCGGGTGGTGATCGGAAACGGCAAGCTGGCCTGGCGGCGCAGCATTCTTCCCGCCCGCCTGCAGGAGGTGGCTTTCGGCGAAATCGACCGCATCCTTCCCGTCACGCCCCCGCAGCAGAACGCGATCAAAAACACCAGCTACTCCATCCGCCTGTGGACCAAAGGCAAGAAAAAGGTGCTGCTGGCGGACTCCATGGGCCGGGACGAGTCCCGCTGGATTGTGGCGCAAATGGAGGCCCTGGCGGGGCTGAAACGCGATACACACATTGAATTGGATTCGCTTTATGTCAGTGGTGCCCCGCCGCAACGTGCCCGTGGCAGCGCGGCCAACTGACGACTCAAGCTAGGCCTGCAAAGATTCCGAATGGGAGAGATGGCATGCGTGGAATTCTCGGGTTACTCAGTCTGCTGGTGGCGGTCGGGATCGGCCTCTACCTGTACTCGGCACAGATGCACACTTCCGCGACGCCCGGCGGCGCCGCCGCTACCCCCGTGGCGACCGTGAACGCCACCGGGGTCAAGAGCGACCTTCTCAGCATTGCCAGCGCGGAGCGCGGATACTTCGCCTCGCAAGGCAAATATGCCTCGCTCGATGAACTAATCGCGGGCAACTACATCACAATTCAGAAAGCGCGCCCACCCTACACCTACGACATTGAAGCCACCGACAGCGGCTTCCGCGTCACCGCCACCCGCGGCGGCGGGGACGCCAGCGTCGGCCCGGCCCGCATCTCCATCGACGAAACCATGCAGATCTCGTCGGAATAATCCGCTCACCCCGCCCCAGCCTTCTGGGTGGCGCGCCAATCCACGGTTGGGACAAAAAATCACGGCCCGCAACCAGTTTCGGTTTGTGGGCCGTATGGAATTTCTAGGAGGATTCTCGGCTTTAGTGCTGTGCTTGTTCCGATGGATCAGTTAACGCGATCAACTTGCCGGGAGGGTACTCGGCTTCGGTTAAAGGGTTCTCGGGATCAGCATTCATGATCCGTAACACTTCCCCGCTACGGACCCCCCGAAGAACCAAGCTTTGGTCGTCAACGGCGATAACTCGGTAGTTCTCTTGGAATATCGCTGTCTGTGCCATGTTGGTTGGATGCGCCAGCCTCATCGAAGGTTTCGGGGGATTCCCCTTTTTCTCCTAACCTTCTTGTTATCAGATAATTAGACTGGATCAGGAACGCATCCGCGCGGGCAGCGCGCTTGCCGGCGCGTCCTTGCTCCTACGGCTAGCCGGCGACGGCATGGCAATCACCCGCGCCCTCTGCTTGGTCCCATTCCTCTCCGAAGGAATTTGCACCAGCATGGGCACCAGTTCCCGCTGAAATCTGACTTCAATCACGTTCCCGGCCTGCCTGGGATGCGGCGCACTTCTTTCCATGTTCCACACCAGCGCCAGCAGCAGAATGACAAACCCTATAAGGAATCCCAGCAACAAGAGTCCGGTCATACGACAATGCTCCCATCTTTCTTCCCCGATTGAAGCACCGCGCCGATAAAGACCGGCTAAGAAGTCTATAAAGAATTCGTAACTTCCGGCTGGGCCCTCGGCCCGCGCCGCGCCCGCCGCTCATACAGCATGCCGCCCAGCCAGGCGCAGGGCAAAGCCAGCACCACCAAAGTGACCGGATACCAATGTGGGCCAAACTCCGCACTGCGGCTCCACGTCGTCACCGCTCCCACAATGCTGAGGAAGAACCCCAGTACCCCGCCGATCATGGCGTGCATCATGGGCCCATGCGGAGCGAAGCGTGCCGTCACATATCCGCCCACTACGCCATACAGCGAGCGATACACCGCCGCCAGCGCAAACAGCGGATTACTCATCACCTGCCCCTGCGCCGGGTACACTCCGGTTTTATGCAGGATGATATCGCTGCCAATCGACAGCACCACCACCACGACAAACCCGGCGAACAGTGCGCCAATACTTCTACCTAATCTGCTTACGCCCGTCGTCATCCACGCCTCCCCGCATCACCATCTCTTTTCCGTCGCATGCCGTCAACCTAAAACTTCCCACCGCACTTTCAGACGACACCGGGCGTCCCTCGCCGGGGGCCCACCCTTGTGGCAGGATGCCCCATCCTAACCGCGCACTTTTGCGGTTAGGCCTGCCCTGAGCTGAGTGGAAGGGGTGGGGATTTTGCTTTTGCTCATGTGGGGACGGGCGTCCCGCCCGTCCAGGAACGAAGCCGGATTTGATTTTGGGTGGCGCGGGGGTTCAACCCTGCGAAGGAGCGAGTCCGCCGTTTCAACTCTGCTTTGTCATCCTGAGCGGAGCATGAAATCCGCAGTACGGATTTCATGCGCAGTCGAAGGACCCCTAGCACTCTAACCTTAAATCTGAGGCTTCCAGGCATTCTCTATGTGTCCCAGAACCGCCGGGTGCCCCGCGCACTTTGCGGTTAGGCCTGCCCTGAGCTGAGTGGAAGGGGTGGGGACTTTGATTTTTAGGAACGCATTCAACTCTGCTTTGTCATCCTGAGCGGAGCATGAAATCCGCAACGCCGATTTCATGCGCAGTCGAAGGACCCCTATGGCGCCAGCTCTGCCCGAGGCCCCTCCAGGAATTCTCCCCGAAACCTCTCTAAGTCACAGGGAGAACGCCTCGCAGCTCTGGTTAAGAACCCCTCCAGTAAAGCGCTCCTTCGACTGCATTGGTGCGGCGCTTCGTGCCGCTCCAACTTCGCTCAGGATGACAGCGCAAAAAGGCGGGTGGCCCACATCTCCCCGGGGTAGCTTCTCCAGAGGAGCATACAGTAACCCTCTTGGGGTGCCCCATGTTTGCCTGCTTTTGGCAAACGTGGGACCTCACTCGAAGGAACGATTCTAGCTCCGATAGATTCTATAGTTGCGCCTCGCATAAACCCCACTTCCCGCACAGGACGCGAGAAATGGGGCACCCCCGTTCTATTGCGCCCGGGTGACTTCGCGCTTCGGGCCAGAGCTGTGGGCCACCTGGGCAAGCCAGAGCTGAATGGGCCAGCGGCTCCCCCTACACAAAATCTCTGTCATCCTGAGCGGAGCATGAAATCCGCAGCGCGGATTTCATGCGCAGTCGAAGGCCCCCTGCACTTCTAACTTATATT
>JAFDVW010000030.1 GCA_018268755.1 Acidobacteriota bacterium | reverse complement strand
GCCCGTGTCCACACGGATCTCGCGCAGCACTGCGATGCTGGGGTCGCGCAGAACCTGGTACTCGCGGTCGGTCAGAGTGTGCGCGGGCGGCACGGTGATGGAGTCGCCGGTGTGCACTCCCATGGGATCGAAGTTTTCAATGGAGCAGATGATGATGACGTTGTCTTTGACATCGCGCATCACCTCGAGCTCATACTCTTTCCAGCCCAGCACCGACTCTTCGATCAGCGCCTCGTGCACGGGAGAGAAATCGAGGCCGCGGGCCAGCACTTCCAGCAATTCTTCGCGGTTGTAGGCGATGCCGCCACCCGAGCCGCCCAGCGTGAACGAAGGCCGCACGATGACCGGGAAACCGATTTTGCCGGCGAACTCCAGACCGTCTTTCAGGTTGTTGACCAGCGCCGAACGCGGCACGTCGAGGCCGATCTTCTGCATCGCGTCCTTGAAGAACAGCCGGTCTTCGGCCTTCTTGATGGCGGCGATGTTCGCGCCAATCAACTGCACGTTATATTTTTCAAGGATGTTGTTGTCGGCCAGCTCAATGGCCAGATTCAGCGCCGTTTGCCCGCCCACGGTGGGCAAAATGGCGAAACCCGCGCCCGGCGACATTTCGCGCTCCAGACGGATGATTTCTTCCAGATATTCGCGGGTCAGCGGCTCAATGTAGGTGCGGTCGGCGACCTCGGGATCGGTCATGATGGTGGCCGGGTTGGAGTTGGCCAGCACCACTTCATAGCCCTCGGCCTTGAGCGCCTTGCAGGCCTGCGTGCCGGAGTAATCAAATTCCGCCGACTGGCCGATGACGATGGGGCCAGAGCCGATAATCAGGATCTTGGAGATGTCAGTACGTTTGGGCATGGAATTCGCTTAATTCTTTTCTACTTCAGATGTCTTCCCAACTTCTTGGTTCTTGTCATCCCGAGCAACGCGAGGGATCTGCAGTTCCGCCTTCTCTCCCCAGCCCTCTGCCAAGTCCTGCCAGGCAGGATTCATGCTCTTGATCAGCGCGAGACGCTTGGCCCGGGTCCACGATTTGATCTGCTTCTCCCGAGCAATCGCGTTCCCGATGTGCTCAAAAATTTCGTAATATACCAGCCGGTTGATGTTGTACTTCTTAGTGAATCCGTCAATGTCTCCACGCTTATGCTGCAGCGCACGCTGGTAGATACTATTCGTGACACCCGTGTACAAGTTCAGCGAACGGCTGGACATGATGTACACGTAATAACGCTTACTGCTCAACTGCAGATCCCTCTCTTGCGCTTACCGCACGGCGTGCGGCTCGCACTGCGCTCGGGATGACAAAGTTAAGAGCTAGTGCCAGTAACAGAACTTGAAACCATCACCAAAACGCCAGTTTCCTGTCATTCCGAGCCTTCGCAGCCGGGCATGCGCGACGAGAAATGCGAGGAATCTGCAGTTCGTTCCTTTCTGCAATTCCTCTGCAGGGAGAGATCACCCCTTCCACTCCTCCATCATCTTCACGAAGTCTTTGAACAGATAATGCGAGTCGTGCGGGCCGGGCGCCGCCTCCGGATGGTACTGCACGCTGAACAACGGCAAGTTCCGGTGACGCAGGCCTTCCAGCGTATTGTCATTTAAGTCGATATGCGTCAGCTCGACTTCACTCTGCGGCAACGAATCGGGGTCGACGGCAAAGTTGTGGTTGTGCGCCGTGATCTCCACCTTGCCCGTCTGCATCTGCTTTACCGGATGGTTGCCGCCGTGGTGGCCGAATTTCAGCTTGTAGGTCTTCCCACCCAGCGCCAAGCCGGTGAGCTGATGTCCCAGGCAGATGCCAAAGATGGGCTGCCGCCCCATGAGGCGGCGGATGTTGTCCACCGCATACGTGCACGGCTCGGGATCGCCGGGACCGTTGGAGAGGAACACTCCGTTGGGCTTGAGCGCGAGCACGTCTTCCGCAGGCGTTTGCGCTGGCACCACCGTCACCTTGCAGCCCTCGCCGCGCAGCTTGCGCAGGATGTTCTGCTTGATGCCGAAGTCGTAGGCCACCACGTGGAAGCGCTCGGGCACGTCTTTGACGCCCACCACTTCCACCGGCTCATGCGAGCGCTCACCCACCTCCCAGACGTAGGGACGATTGGTGGTCACCACCTTGGCCAGATCGGTGCCATCCATCTTGGGAATGGAGCGGGCCTTAGCGATGAGCTTCTCGACGTCCGATTCGAGCGTCGAGATCACACCGCGCTGCACCCCATGGTCGCGCAAGTGCCGCACCAGGGCGCGGGTATCGATATCGGCCAGCACCGGAATCTTGAACTGCTCGAGATACTCTTCGGCCACCTGCTGCGAACGCCAGTTGGAGCTGACCTTGGAGAACTCGCGCACGATCAGACCCTCGATATAGGGCCGGGTCGCTTCATTGTCTTCAGAATTGGTGCCGTAATTCCCGATTTGCGGGTTGGTGAGAACTACAATCTGGCCACAGTAGGAAGGATCAGTGAAGATTTCCTGATATCCGGTGATGGAAGTATTAAAAACTACTTCCCCGTAACATTCGCCTTTGGCGCCGTAGCCTTTGCCACGGAAGACTTTGCCGTCTTCCAGCGCAAGGATAGCTTGCATTCCTGCTCCAGGGAGTGGATTTTGAAGATTTTATCAGGGAATCGCCCGGCGGCCAATGGATTCGGCGGGAATTTTCTGTGAAAAAGTAGGCTAAATCGCGGGCAACCCCATTTAGCGCACCCGCCCCATCTTTTCCACCGGCCAATATCCAAAGACGGCCTTGCCGTATATGTAGCTAGCGTTCACCGGGCCAAAATCGCGGCTGTCGTTCGACATGGTGCGGTGGTCGCCCAGCACAAAGTAGCTGTGCGCGGGCACGACCATTTCCGGAAAGGAGCGCTGGTCGGCGAAAGCCGCGGCCACGTAATTTTCTTCCATTAGCTGGTCGTTGACGAAAACCTGCCCCGCTTCGATCCGCACCCGGTCGCCCGCCACCCCGATCACTCGTTTGATGAAGCTTTTCGAGGGGTCGCGCGGGTAGCGGAAGACCACTACATCGCCGCGCTCGATCGCCTCCAGGCGGTAGGCAAACTTATTGACGAAAATGCGCTCCTGGTCGTCGAGCGCCGGCATCATGCTGGTGCCCTCCACCTTCACCGGCTGGTAGAGAAAGATGATGATGAAACAGGAAATGGCCAGGGAGATAATCAGATCGCGCAGCCACACCGAGAGCACCGGCACCGCCCCGGCCAGCAGGGGGCTCGGGCGTTTTTCTTCGCCTGGCGCGGCGGCCGGAACGATCGAAGTTGGGTTTTCCTGCTCCGTCATCGCGTCCTTCCATTATACGGATGCCGAACCTTGGTTCTTGGTTGATTACGGGCTGCCCTGCCCGTGCCCCGCCATCCGGGGTACAATATGGCACGAGGTCGTTCTCATGGTAAAGCGTGGGTTGAGCCTGGCTATCTTGTTTGTGCTGACGTTGGCATTTTCCACCCCCTGGGCCAGGTCCCAGCAGGAGGAAGCCCGGACGCCGGCCTACAATCCCGCGCCTCCCGCCAAGAACGCCAAGTTGCCTCCGATTCTGAGCAAAGATCAGCTGTGGGGCAGCAACGCCCAGTATCCGGTCCAGACCCATGGCTACGAGGTTGCCGCCAAGATCCCTAACGTGCTGCACCAGCTCCCCTGCTATTGCTATTGCGACCGCATGGGACACAAAAGCCTGCGCAGCTGCTTCGAGAACACCCACGGGGCCCAGTGCTCGACCTGTCTGAAAGAGGTCTACTACGCCTACGATCAGACCCAGCGGGGCAAGACGCCCAAGCAGATTCGCGAGGGCATTATCAAAGGCGAGTGGCAGAAAGTTGATCTGCAAACCGCGGCCGCCCAATAAGACTGGCGCCGCCCCGGACGGCGCAGGCAGGATGGGCTTTGCATAGCAAACCATACTGCCACCAGAGTTTGCCCTGAGTTGACGGGCTGGAAAAAGCCGCGTATAACCGGCTCTCGGTAGTGGTTTTCCACAGCCGGAGAGCGGCGGCCCAAAAATTTGCAGCACGGGGACATCGCGGGATGCACAAAAAACCGCCAGAAAGAGTTGAGGGGTCCCCACTCAAGACCTTAGAAAGAAAAGCATTTAAGAACTCCACAGGAAGAGTATTGCAAATGGTACAAAAGACCACCTCCAAGAAGTCGGCAACAGAAGATCCCCAATTTGCACAGGCCGTGCAAAACTACGAAGCCGGACTGCGGGCCATGCAGGAGCATAAGTTCGACAAGGCCAAGGGATTTCTGCAAAAGGTCGCTACCGGGCCCTACAAAGAGATTGCCGACCGCGCCTCCGTGCACATGAATGCCTGTAACCAGCACCTGGAGCGCGTGACCACCCAGTTCAAGACCCCGGAAGAGCACTATGACTACGCGGTCTCGTTGATCAACATCGGCGATTATGTCAGTGCCCGGGAGCACCTGGAAAAGCTTTCCAAGCAGGTCAGCAACGCCGACTATGTCTCCTACGGACTGGCCGCGCTGGATTGCCTGACCGGCCACGTAGAGGATTCGCTGCGCCACCTGGACCAGGCCATCCGCCTGAACCCCACGCTGCGCTTCCAGGCCCGCAACGATTCGGATTTCCAGAACCTCGCCGAAGACCCGCGCTTCACCGAGCTTCTCTACCCCGATCCGGGCGCGGGCGCGGAAGCGGCAGTGCCGGTGGCCGGGGAAGAACTGCAGTAGGCAAACGCATGGCGGAAAAGCAACAGCCGGACTCTGCCTCGCGCACGGCTCCCGCTGGGGATTCGCTCCGGGTCGTCGCCATTGGCGGCGGCACCGGGCTTTCCACTCTGCTCAAAGGTCTTAAGCATTACGTTGGCTTTGGCTGGCGGCCGGTGCCGCCCTCCCAGCCCGTCATCTCCGATCTCTGCGCCGTGGTCACGGTGAGCGATGATGGCGGATCCAGTGGCCGCCTGCGCAAAGATCTGAATATTCTTCCCCCCGGCGACATCCGCAACTGCATCGTTGCCCTTTCGGAAGACGAAGCCCTGCTCTCCCGCCTCTTCCAGCACCGCTTTGCCAAAGGCGAGGGTCTGGAAGGACACAACTTCGGCAATCTGTTTCTGGCCGCCCTGACCGCCATCACCAGCGATTTCGGCGAGGCCGTGCGCATCTCCTCGGAGATCCTCCTTACCCGCGGCCACATCTACCCCGCCACCACCTCCAACATCGAACTGGAGGCGTTAATGGACGACGGCACCCGCGTCCGGGGCGAGACCAAAATTACCCACAGCAAAGGCCGCATCCAGGAATTGTTCATGGTGCCCAACGACGCGGCGCCTTTGCCGGAAACCCTCGAAGCCATCGCCCGCGCGGACGTGATCACCATGGGCCCCGGGTCCCTGTTCACCAGCCTCATCCCCAATCTGCTGGTGCGGGGGATACCGGAGGCCATCGCCAATTCGCCGGCCATCAAGGTCTACGTCTGCAATCTGATGACCCAGGCCAATGAGAGCCTGGGACTCAGCGCCTCCGATCACATTCGCGCTCTGACCGAACATGCCGAGATGCCCATCTTCGACTACGCCCTGATTAATCGCACTCCGGCCTCGTCGGCACTCAAAGCCAAGTATGCTTTGGAAGGGGCTTCGCAGATCGTGGCCGATCTCGATGCGGTCGAAGCTATGGGAGTGGTCCCTGTACTAGGAGACTACCTCGAGGAAGATGTGGTGGCCCGTCATGCCACCGATCGCGTGGCCCGCGACCTCTTGCAACTGGCCCTGCAGTCTCCCAGCCACGCCTCGGAAGTTCCCGCCAACTAGATGCCTCTGCGGAGCTGCGCTCCGCCGGGCAGGGGAGGACACCTGCCCCTTCACAGGCGCGAATAAATTACCTCAGGCCACGTAGGCCCACATGCCCTCATCTGGGCGTTCGAGCGAAGCTCGACAACTTCCTGTGGCGCGGGCACTCTTGCCCGCGTGCTCCCGGCAAACAGCAGTGTCCGCCCGATTTCGGCCCACTATCGTAACGCGACGACCGCGGCAGGATCGCGGTATATTGAGTGCAAATGCCCAAAGCTGCGAACGACAAAAAACCGCTTTCCGCCTCTCGCACCGCCATCGCCATTATGGCGGCGGGAAAAGGCACGCGCCTGAAATCGAAATACCCCAAAGTGCTGCACGAGGCCGGCGGCAAGCCGCTGCTGGCGCACGTGATCGCCGCCGCCGCGCAGATCGTGCCCGCCTCCGACATCCACGTCATCATCGGCCACGAAGCGGAACTCGTCCGCAAAGCCATGGCCGATAGCGGCGTGAATTTTGTCCTGCAGCAGGAGCAGCGCGGCACCGGACACGCCTTGATGGTCGCGCAGCAGGCCCTGGCCGGATATGACACCGTCATCGTGCTGTCCGGCGATGCGCCGCAGATCACGCCGGAAACCATCGCCAAGCTGCGTGATTTCCACCTCGCGAAGAAAGCCGCCATGACTTTGTTGACCGCGGTGCTGGAGCGGCCCACCGGGTACGGACGCATCCTGCGCAAGAGCGCCAAAAGCGACGATGTCCGCGCCATCGTGGAAGAAAAAGCCGCCAGCCCGGCGCAGAAGATAATCCGCGAGATCAACGCCGGCTTCTACGCCTTTTCCGTGCCCAAACTGTTCCGCAACATCCAGAAGCTGAGCACCAACAACGCGCACGGCGAGTTTTACCTCACCGACATGGCGGCCATCTTCGGCAAAGCCAAGGAACGCGTGGTGGCCATTGAGGCCAACCATCCGCACGAAATTCTGGGCAGCAATACTCGCGCCGAGTTGATGGAGATCGACCAGCACATGCGGCTGGGCAAGTGCCGGCAGCTCATGGCCGACGGGGTCACGATTTTCTTTCCCCATACCTGCGTCATCGACAACGATGTGGAAGTCGCCGCCGATACCGTGATCGAGCCCTACGTGCAGATTCTCGGCAAGTCGCGCATTGGCGCCGATTGCCGCATCCGTTCCTACTCCGTGATCCGCAACTCCGAGATCGCCGATGGCGTGGTAGTGCGCAACGGCTGCGTGATCGACGACTCCAAAGTGGAACCGCGCGCTATTCTCGGCCCCTATTCACACCTGCGTCCGGGCAGCGAAATCGGAGAAGGCGCGCACGTGGGCAATTTCGTGGAAACCAAGAAGGTGAAACTGGGCAAGGGATCGAAGGCCAACCACCTGACCTACCTGGGCGACGCCGAGGTCGGCGCCGGCGTAAACATAGGCGCCGGCACCATCACCTGCAACTACGATGGCGCAAAAAAACACACCACGGTGATTGAAGACGGGGTTTTTGTGGGCAGCGATTCCACTCTGGTGGCGCCGGTGAAAATCGGCAAAGGGGCTTACGTCGCCGCCGCCTCCTGCGTGACCTACGATGTCCCGGAAGATGCGCTGGCCCTGGGAAGAGCGCGGCAAGTCACCAAAGAAGGCTGGGCCAAAGCCAAACGCCAAGCGCTCTGCAAATCCTAAACGTACGCTTCAGACTTCCGATTCCATGGCGCGCCGGTCCCCTTGCTGGATCAGAAGAATTGCAATGAGAATGGCCGCCGTCGCGGCGGCCACGCGAACTCCTACCACCTCTCCCGCCAGCCACCAGCCCAGCAACACCGCCACCACCGGATTCACAAAGGTGTGCGTCGCCACCAGTGTGGGCGAATAGTGCTCCAGCAGCCAGGTGTAGGCAGTAAAGGCGATCACCGAACCGAACAGAATCAGATAGCCGAGTCCCAGCAGCGAGCGCAGGGTGACCGCGCCACCTCGCAGGTCATGGAACTCTCCCACTCCGGCAGCGGTCAGCAGCAGGAGTACGGCCCCGCAGATTAAAGGAATCGCCGCCCGCCCCATGGCTTCGCTGGGCATGCGCAAGCGCGGCGTCAGGCACACGCCGAGCGCCCAGGAAAGCGCGCCCGCCACCACGATCAGCATGATCCAGGTCTGCGCACTGTGCAGCGAAAAATCGCCGCCGGTCAGGATGCCTACCCCGGTCAACCCCATGAGCAGCCCCAGCCCGTTCTTCCAGTTCATCTTTTCCTGGCCCATCCCGGAGCCGATCAGCAGGATCCACATGGGCTCGGTGGCAATCAGCAGCGCTGCCAGCCCTGAGCTGACATACTTCTCCGCCCAGTGCAGCGTGCCATGCCCTCCCAGAAAAAAGAACGCCCCTACCACCAGCCCAGAAAGCCAGTGCGCCCGCGTGGGGCGGAAGCCCCGCTTCCAGGCTATGGCCAGAAGGATCGAGCCCGCGGTCAATTGCCGGGTCCCAGCTGTGATCAAGGGTGGTATGGTTTCGACGGCATAGTGAATGGCCAGGTAGGTGGAACCCCAAATCACGTAGATGGCGAAAAAGCCAAGCACGGCCGCCAGACGGGACGGAGCCCTCTTTCCGTCGCTCACGGTCACAAGCGAATTGGTATTGGTTGCCACCATTCAAGACCCGCCAGAAGGACGATGCCAGAGGCTAAGTTATGCCCGCCTCATATAACTGTCAATTTTGATGGTTATATACCCGGACTAGGTGTATGGAAGCAGATTCGCCAGGAATCGCCTAAGCTGCTAAAAAAATCAGGGCATGACCCGCTTGGGTCATGCCCTGACACTTTCTTCCGTTAACGGGCTAGCGCGACACTGCCGTAAACAGGTCCGAGCTCAACAGCGACTGAAATTGTTTGTCGTCGCTTTTGAAGTGCAGTTGCAGGTTCGAGCTGTCCGAGTTCACGCTCACGTTTTCCAGCGCCATTTTCTCCGTGGCGGTGGCCGTCATCTTGCGATACAGAACCCCAGCCTTCACCAGGGTGGAAAGCGTGGCAGCGGTCACCGAGTCGCTGGTCACTACATCCAGGTCGAAATTCACGCCGCTGGAAAAGTTCATGGTATAGCGCGAGCCCAGCAGACGCTTCTTCACCGTCTCGTAGTCACCCAGTTTAGAGGCGTCGCCCAGGGCCGAGCGCATCATGTTCTGCGTGCCTTCCTGATCAAGCACACTCCAGACCGGCGCGGAATCGACCGCACCCATCATGTCGGTGATCTGGCCGTTACTGTCCAGGCTGTTGCTATAGCCGTCGCGCACGTCCAGCGCGCCTTTCAGGGCGCTACTGTCGCCGAACAGCAGCGTGTCCTCATCCAGAAAGGTCATCTGCATCCCATTCGACATGGGATACACGTCGGTGGTGCGATACTTCACCGGCTTCACCTTGGCCACGGCCAGCTTGCGCAGCACTGTCTTCATGGCAAAAGATCCCTGGGCAATGCCGATGACCCGTGTTCCCTGTTTGCCCGCGCGGTATGAGGCGAAGGTCAGCTGGTCGACATCTTTATCAGGATTGATGCCCGCCCCCCGCAAGGCCTGCTCAAATTGCTTCAGGCTGGGCGGCAGGACTTGCGCCTTCATCGCCATGGCGGTGCTGGAATTCTTCAGCTCGCGGTAGTCCACGGAGATCAGCTGCTGCACATCGGCGGGAATCACGCCACGCGCGGACGATCCCATAGGCACGGCGAGTGCCGCCACACTGCAAAAAACCACCAGTAAAACCCATAGATTTTTCATAGGAACCCTCGACACAATAATTCGTTGGATGCCAGGCACCCGGGCATGCGTTGATTGCGTGAACCTTAATTTTATGCCAATTCCCGGGGTGAAAACATGGTTCCGAAGGTACGGGGTCTTTCCTACTGGCCAACGTCACTTGCACCTCCGGGTAACGATGGTCACAGACGCCTTTATTTCTTAAGCAGCTCCGGGGCTTTCCCTACTCCAGAAGCAGGCGAGGGTTGCCCGGAAAATTGGCCGGGAAGTTGTCCGCCATCTTTCACCGCGGGCAGCACCGCATGGCGCACATCAATGTTCAGGGATGTCTCTCCCAAAAGTCCCGTCCTGGACACATCCACCAGGCTGTCGGCTGGAATCATCAGCTCGTAATTGGCCCGCAAAGCCATCTTCACGGCGACAGGGCATGCTTTGTCCTGGGGCTGAACTCGAATTCTCTCCACGCGGCCCACGTTAATTCCGGAAATAGCGACCAGGGCGCCTTCCTGTAATCCATCGCCCCGGAATAAACAGGTATGCAGTGTGAGTTGAGGCGCAGGACGTACCAAGAAGAGAACCGCCAGCATCAAGATCACAAGTCCTGAGGCGATCAGCAAGCCCAAGCGCAGTTTTTGCGCGCGGGATACAGAAACCGGGAATGGATCGTGACCATTCACCGACTATCCCTTTAGTTCCGCGGCCCGCTTTCGCATCTCCCCGGCAAACTTCACGTCTTTCAAGGACTCCAGATTGATCTCCACGTTGGCCAGCGCGCCCTCGACCGCGGCGCGGGAGAGCGCCCATGCCGTGGTCAGGTCGGACTTCATGTTCGGATTCGTCACCGGCCCCAGCTTCTCCGCAATCCGCCCTACTTCCCTGGCCCGCTCGGCCACCCCCAGGGGCACGCTGGTCGCCAGCTTGAGCGCGGCATCGACGGTCTTCTCGGCGGTGGCCGCCTCTTCGTTCTTGGCCTGTTTGTAGGCCTTCATGACCGCATTGTAAGACTCGGCATCGCCATCAATCGCCGCCTTCAGCTCTTCGCGCAGTTGCGCCAGGCGGCCTAGTGCCTCACTCAGCTCTCTTTCATACTGCACATAAGCTTTCTTGCCCCGCGACATGGAGGCCACCATGGTGGCCAGTCCCGCCGCCATGGCAGCGCTGGCCGCCGCCGCGCTGCCGCCCCCCGGAGTCGCCGTGGGCGCAGCCAGTTGCTCGACAAACGGCTCAACCCCGGCGCGCAAGCCTCCCACCGCCATGGTCCCGCCCATGACGGCGGCCAGACGGTTCTCCAAAATCAACGAGGAATCGAAGTCCTCTACTTGCAGAAACCACTCCGCGGCCTGTTCCAGAGCTTTCTTGGGAATCAGGCCAACAATCTCACTCGAAACCGGCATGACCCCATAACGCGCCGCCTCGCGCTTTACCACTTCAAACACCCGATGCACCGGGGTCTGCTCGAAGTCGGTCAGGTTCATCGAGACCTGGGCCATTCCCCGCACCAGGAAGCCGGCGCCCTTCACAAAACGCAGGCCGCCGCTGGAAAAACGCACCGCCTTGGCGATCTTCTTGGCGATCTCCACATCCGGCGTATTCAGGAAGACGTTATAAGCGATCAGGAACTTGCGCGCCCCGACCGCCGTCGTCCCCGCCGTGGGATGCACTCGGAGATCGCCGAAGTCCGGCTTTCTTGCAGGATTCGTGGCAATTTCGGCGCGGATGCCTTCAAATTGTCCGCGCCGGATGTTTTCCAGGTTCTGCCGCTCCGGGGTCGCCGCCGCCGATTCGTACAAATAAACGGGGACCTGGTGGCGCTTCCATATCTCTTCCCCCACATGGCGGGCCATGGCCACGCAATCCTCCAGAGTCACGCCCTCAATGGGAATAAACGGCACCACGTCCGCCGCGCCCATGCGCGGATGCGCGCCGGCATGGATGTTCAGGTTGATGACTTCGGCAGCCTTGCCCACCCCGCGGATGGCGGCTTCCTGAATGGCTTCGCGCTCGCCCACCAGGGTGACCACGCAGCGGTTGTGGTCGGCATCCATCTCGCGATCCAGCAGATAGACCCCGTCGATTTTCATGGCCTCCACAATAGCGTCAACCTTCGCCTTGTCACGGCCTTCGGAAAAATTGGGAACGCACTCCACCAGTGTGGACATACCGAAGAAGCATAGCGGGCGGGACAGCCCCCTGCAACCGGAGGCTATAACCAGGTAGAGACGTAGCTGTTATGTGGTTGGAACTTGCACCACAGGTTCCACCCCGGCTCATCCTTGGCCCCCGGCGCCAGATCCATGTTCTCTGCGTTCCCTGCGCGCTCTGCGTTTTAAGGTTTTGGAGGCTTAAATCCTTGCAGAGTGGCGGAGGAAGGCCCGGTTGGGCGTCTCGGACGCTTACCTCAGAGCAAGGGGCTAAAATTCCTTGTAGCAAATGAAGACACGGTAGCCCTAAATCAGGATCTCCATGTTCTCTGCGTTGTCTGCGTTCTCTGCACGCTCTGCGCGCTCTGCGTTTTAAGGTTTTGGGGCCTAGATCTTACATCGCAGAGTACGCCGAGGATGCGCAGGGAGCGCGGAGAAATCACCGGAAAGCAACGCTTCTACTTTTTGCTGAAGAACTTTCCAATCCCCAGCCGCACCTGCACCGTGTTAACGCCGGGATTCAGGTCGCCCAGGCCGGCGTTCGAGATGTGCATATAGCGCACCTCCACGCTCCAATTCCGGGACTCGCCCAGAATGTGCGTGCCCAGCGCCGCCGCCGAAGTGAAATTGATGTTGTTGGTGTTGTTGGGGACATCGTGGTTGGTAAATAACGTCCCGCCGCTGAGTTCGAAGTAAGGCGCAAAGCGCCCGCGGGTGGCAAAATTCCACTTCAAGTTCAGGGGATTGAATCCCGCCCCAAAGGCGGTGTTGCCCGGCTGAAACACCACAAACGCCGGCACCGCATCCAGGGCATATTCAAAGCGGCCTTTGAGGAAGCCGGGGCCGTGCGGACGGGTGAGGATCCACCCATAGCGCAGGCCGGCATTCCACACGCCGATGCTCGAGGTGCCGCCGGGAACGGTGTAGCCGCCCCCAGTCCAGAACTGGATCTCATGGCCGCCATCTTCCGGCTTGGCTTGGGCGAGGGCAAAGGATGCGCAAAAGAGCAGGACGGCGCCAAACAGGGCTTTTTTCATGGGCCTCGTGCAATGCGAAAGTCCCTGAAAAGCAGGGGGAATGCGCCACAATAGCAAGAAACCGCAGGGCTGACAAATCCTGCGTTCTTTTGGTGACGAAATTTAGACTCCTGGGGTAGAATCGCAACCCGTACCGCTTCCAAAGCGTCGGACCACGGAGAAAATCCACCATGCCCAAATATGTGATTGAACGGGAACTCCCCGGCGCAGGAGCACTGACTCTGGAACAATTGCAGGCCGTTTCCCAGACTTCCTGCGGCGTACTGCAAAACCTTGGTCCGCAGATCCAGTGGGTACAAAGCTATGTGACTGGGGACAAGATCTATTGCATCTACATTGCGCCTAATGAGGAACTCATCCGCAAACACGCCCAACAGGGCGGGTTCCCGGCCAACAAGATCTCGGAAGTCAAAGCGGTGATTGATCCCACCACGGCGGAAGCCTGAGACCCGCTTACTGCCTCTGCGATTAGATCCCAGCCAAACGCTTAAAACTCAGGCACGCTGAGACCGCGGGAACCTGGAAGGCCCCCCGGGCTGGAGTGAATCTCCTACAAGCTCAGCCCACCATCCACCACCAGAATCTGCCCGGTAATGAAATGGGGGGCGGTGGCGAAGAAGCGCACAGCCGCCGCAATCTCCTCGCCCGTCCCATTGCGCTTCATCGGCGTCTGCTTCGCCATGCGCCGGAAAAATGGCTTGGCCGCTTTCTCGCCTAAGTCGATCATCCCCGGCGCTACCGCATTCACCGCGATCTCCGGGGCCAGAGCTTTGGCCATCACTCTGGTCAACATGTGCGCCGCCGCTTTGGAAGAACAATAGTGCGCGTGGGTGGTCCAGGGCAAAATGCCGCCCAACGACCCCATATTGATGATCTTCCCTTTCCTCTGGCGGAGATGCTTCAGCGCGGCCCGCGAAACCAGAAAGGGCGAGCGGGCATTGGAGGCAAAGATCGCATCCCACTGCTTTACCGTGATCTCCTCGAATTCCACCGTCTCATAGTTGGCGGCGTTGTTGACCAGAATATCCAGCCCGCCGAGTTCCTTGACGGCCTCGCGGACGGCCTCTTTCACACTCTTCTCCTCGGTCACATCACAACCCAGGGCCACCGCGCGCACCCCCAGCGCGCTGATGTCGACCAGGGTCTCCCGCGCTTCGCGCGCCGAGTTGCGGAAGGTGATGGCGATGTCCGCCCCGGCCTCGGCCAGAGCCAGCGCGGAGGCCCGGCCCAGTCGCTTGGCCCCGCCGGTGATGAGAGCTGTCTTGCCGCGTAGCGGCTGGGTGGAAAGCATGGGGTGATTCTACCCTGAGAACACAGTCGAGCTTGCCCGGAGCACTGTTGGCTCTGGGAATTGAAAACTCCAAGATCCCGACAATCTTAAAACGCAGAGGACCTTGAGTACGTTGGGAACACGAGGACATTGCAGCTTGTCGAACCGCGCTCGACCGAACAGCCAGTAATTCCTCTGAGTATCGTCGGGGAACGGGTTGTTCCTATATGGTTTTCTCCGCGTTCTCTGCAAATCCTCAGCGGACTCTGCCTTAAAGATTTTCAAAGCACCCCCTAAACAGCAGTGTCCACAATTTGGATTCTTTAGAGGAATGATTTGCCCGCGGAAATCCTGAGTTTCCGGCTGGAAACACGCGGGTCTTCAAGGTAAAATCCCGCCATATGACCAGCCTGCGGGAAGTCGTGGTGTACTCGCGCAAAGGGTGCCATTTGTGCGAGATCGTGAAGGAAACGATCACCAAACTGCACCGCCGCGGGGGCTTTACCTGGCGGGAAATTGACGTGGATTCCAACAGCGACCTGCGCCGGGAGTTCTCCGACGAAGTCCCTGTGGTGTTTATCGATGGGCGCAAAGCCTTCAAGTATCGCATGACCGAACAGGACTTCCTGCGCAAGCTGGCCAGCTAGGTTGTTCCCATCTGCAGGAACTTAAAAACTTCCACCACAGAGGACACCGAGTTTTACAGAATTCGTATAAGACTCTGCGATATCTCTGCGTTCTCAGCGCCCTCTGCGTTTTAAGATTCTGACTTTAGAAGTCCTAAATCGCAGCGAACCGCCGAGGACTTAGTAAGAACGCGGAGTAGGTCCCGTACCCTTATCCTGAGACAAAAAAGTAGAGACGTAGCCTTGGCTACGCCCCTACTGGAAGTAGACGTGATGCTTATTGTTTCTTCTTAAACAGATCGCGCAGCTTTTGGGTGGCGTCGTTGATTCCATCCAGCGACGGGGCCGCGCCGCCGGCGGTCAGGTTCTGGAAGTCCAGACTAATTTCCCGCACGGTCCGCAATTGGTTGCCGGGCAGAACCTCAATTTGCGCGATGCTGACGTTGTAGCCGTACAAGCTGCCGAGCGGAGTCCGAGCCGCACCTCGGTCCCGCAACAACTGGAAAACGGCATTGCGGGATTCCCCCGGCCGCAGCACAAACTGCGGGTCTGCCCGAGTGCCTTCCACAATCCCGATTCCCTGCGCGCTGGTATCATGCGTTCCCGCCGTTCCCCAATAAAAGCGCGTGCCCTGATTATCGATGAGCAAGGATGTCGTGGCCACATAACCCAGAACAATGGGCTGGTTAGTCACATTCTTGAATCGTATGTTAAGCCGCATCACATGGTCGCGCTTATTGCCCACCACGCTGTCGGTCATGTTGGTGACCTGCGCCGTAAAGGGCCCGGCACTGTAGCAATGGGGCGTAGTCCCACAGAAATCCTGAGCATCTGCAGGGGCCGCGGTGGGCGAAGCGGCCACCGTCCCCGGCGCAGCCGGAGAAGCGCCTGCCACCGGACCACGCCCTCTCATGCCATCACTGAGTCCGGAGAAGCGCAGAGCGTGTTCCTTGCCCAGGCGGACCTGATTGCCGGCCAGCAGGTCGATCTCGCGCACCGTCAGCTCCATTTCATAAGACAGGCCGAAGATGGTGCGCCCCGGCTCCCAGGCATATTCAATGCGGGCGTCGCTTCTTTCCCCCGGCTGCAGGACGAACTTGGTGTCCACGCGGGAAGTGATCAGCCCAATCCCGCGAACTGAATTGTCATTCGCCTCATAACGATTGCCCCGATCATCGGTGACCACGCCGGAACGGGAAACGTAGCCCAGGACCAGTGGCCGGTCGGTCTTATTAAAGAAGTTGATGTTGGCGGTCACCACGCGATAGCGGCCGCTGGTGCTGACCCGGAAGTCATTCAACGTGGCGGCAAAGGAAGTCACTTCGCTGCAAAGCGGCTGCCCGCCGCAGGCGGAAGGCGGCAATGCGGCATTGTGCACCGCGGAGGCCGTTTTCGCGCCCGCGGTCTGCGGCTTGCCCCCTGCAGACGCCATCTGTTTGGTCTTGCTCTTGGCGGTGCACAGCACTTCCCATTGCGCCGCCAGGCTGAGGCCGCCGGAGGCCTCATCGCGCGGCACCACCTGCCCCTTGGCATCGCGGAATCTGGCGCGTCCGTGGCCGATGTCGTTGTCCGTCCACACCCCCGCCAAGGTGTAGGACTTGTCGTCCCAGGAAGTCAGCTTCCCTTTCGTGCAGTCGGCGCTGATGCGATAGACAGCGCCCTTTTCTCCCTCCAGCTGCTGCTTCACGCAGTCTTTATCGTCCGGCTGCCAGTTATCGCACCAGGCCTTGGCGTCCTTCGAAGTGACCTTCCCCTCGGCGACGGAACGCGCCGTGCCAATGCCGGAACTGGAGCTGATGCTGGGAGAAAGACACTTTCCACACAGAGGGATCCATTCCGGCTCATCAATCTGCGCGGCAGCGGCCCACGAAAGAACCGACAGAACCATGAGAAAAAGAGAAAAAGCGTGGCGTCTGCTTGATAGGGTCATGCGTATGCTCCTTAGGGCCTAAAAATAATTAGAGTTATTCCACTTTTTTCAGCGTGAGCCCCACCATGGGAGGCGTGCCCAAAGAACCGTCGTCGAGAATGGTGAAAACGGTAGTGGTGTAATTGCAGGTCAAATGGACTTCTTTGCTTTTGACCTCATAGGTACAGGGCGAGCTCTGGCCCATGAAAGTAGCTTGGCCTTCCCCGCCGGACTTCAATTCCACGGTCATGAGGCCGTCGCTATCGCGGTATTTGCCCTTCACGTTGGGCGTGCAGGCAATCCAGGGAAGTAGGGTCATCATCAGGGCCGCGGCCAGCAAGCACCGCAAACCCGGTCGATTTTTCATTTCCGCATCTCCTTTTCGCTTAGGCAGCGTGGACTCCAATCTGTTCCCGTTCCAACAGCACGGAATCGGCAAAGTTCCCCGGGTTGTAGCGGATCGTCAAAATGCGGCCCGGGGGATAGTTCGCGATCCATTGCTGCGCGGACTTCTCCCGCATGAAATTCCTGCGCAACCTGCCGGAATACGCCGCTCCATTCATCGCGTAGGCGTACCGCACCTCGGCCACATACGCGCTCTGCTTGTCGCCCCGCGATTCCAGACGGATGGTGGCGCTATCCACACGTCCGCTTTGGATTGGCCAATCGTGGGCCCGCCGCAGTTTCAGCTGCTTCTGGACGTAGGACGCCCCGAAGGCCAGCAAGACGAGCACGGAAAGTCCCAGCCAGAAATAATCCTGGGCCGCCATGGTTCCCCCGGTCCCACATAGCCGAATGAAATGGCGATCTCCTCGGCCAGGAGCGCAGAGGTGTCCATCCGCGCCCCTGCATCAGAGATCAGATCCTTTAGGAGGCCTGCGTCATGGTCTCCTGAATCCCGAGCGATTGCAGGTACTCGGCCAGGGCTTCGTCGGCAAGTTTCAGGTTCTTGTTGGCTTTCATGCGCAGCCAGATGCCCACAATCAGGGCGGGAATGCCGATAAACGCCCCGATGATGGTGATGCACAGCAGCACCCCGCAAATCATGGGGATCCAACTGTAGCCGCGCATGCCTTTGGACATCTGGATGAGTTCGGATTTCTTGGCGTAGAGGACGTCCGGGTCTTTCGATCCGGTCGATTTCAAAGCACCGAGCACAATCTGCTTATTCAGGGTGAACATTAGGGTCTCCTTGAAACGGTATGATGTAACAGCGTTTCTGCAATCTACCCCAGTTCAGCCTTAGGCGCCAGCAGCAAGAAATTTCTTGGTGCTTATGGCGGCGAAGTAAAGACTCACCACCACCGACAGGTACACCCCCAAGCCTACGGTGATGGCCTTCATAATCTCGGCGCGCATCTGCTTGACCATGTCGCCGAACATTCCCCCGGCTTCCCCACCGATGCTGTTAATGCTGCTGTTGATCATGATGGCCACAATGATCATGAACAGCAGCGGCAGCAATCCGCCCAGAATGGCTCGCTTGTCTTTCCAGAAGTGGTGAATGAAAGGTCCGGCAATGGCGGCCACGGCCAATACGCCATAGATGCCCGGGCTGGCGCTGCTCTGCCTTCCCCCCTGCATCAGCCCTTCGAAGGCGTTGCTGGAGTTCAGGAAGCCCAGGACTTGCCAGAAGGTGAAGTCCAGGCTGCCAAAGGGGCTCTTAATGGAAACCGCCGACAGAAAGAACCAGCCGACGATCAGCAGTCCTGCCGCCACCAGGCTGGGCAGACCAAACTTGGCCACCATGCTGGAGGCAATGGCCGCGCCTTTTTCTTTGGCCACCGCCATGGCCGCTTCGGCCTGCTCTTTGGCCAGCTGCGACTCGGGGACGGCGGTCACCGACAAAACATTCCCTTCCGCACTTAACTCGACTTCCACCACCAGCCCCGGCTTGGGGGGAATTTCCGACCGCCACACACCTTCGAGCACAAAGGAATACTGTTGCCCATCCACCATCAACAAACCGGGACCGGAATTCGGATCGCGTAAGACCTTCCCTCTCTTCGCCATATTTCCTCCTGAATAAAGAACGCTGGGTGTGAGGAACCCGCCGCTTCCCATGGCCCGTTGGTGCCATGCAAAATGGCGGAACCCCCCTGTGCCCGCCGCCCGATTCGTGGGAAAATATCCTCAGTCGAGTTCGGGGCGGGCTCGTGGGGAAAAGCCTGCCGCAGATATTCGTCAATTGTCCTGACGCAACTCTTAAGAACTCTAAAGAAAGCTAAGTCCATGCACTTCAACGCGTCCGGCGCAGACACCCAGGAAGGCGCAGGCCGTCTCTGGCGTTTTGCCGAGTGCGAATTCGACGAGTTGCGGCGCGAGCTACGCGTCCAGGGCCAAGCCGTGGACCTGGAAGCGAAGCCGCTGGATGTTTTGCTGCAGCTGCTGCTGCACGCCGGCGAAGTGGTGACCAAGGACGAGCTGCTGGAATCGGTCTGGCCCGGACTCATGGTGGTGGATGGATCGCTGGCCACCGCCATTTCCAAATTGCGCAAGGCGCTGGGCGATGGCGACTCCATCATCCTGACCGTTCCGCGGGTGGGCTACCGGCTGGCTGCCCCGGTCCATTGCAAAGTCGTGGCTTCTCTCCCCGCCTGGGCCGACCTCGGCTTTCAGGTGGGAGATTCGGTGCCCGGGCGCGAGCAGTGGAAACTGATTCGCCAGCTGGACCTTTCGCCATCCAGCCAGGTTTGGCTGGCCGAGCATTCCAAGACCCGCGAACCCCGCGTATTTAAGTTTGCCTCCGATGGGGCACGGCTCAAGAGCCTGAAGCGTGAGGTCACCCTCTCGCGTTTCTTGCACGAGTCTCTCGGGAGCAGTCCTGAGTTTGTACGCGTGCTGGAGTGGAACTTCGACTCCCAACCTTTCTTCCTGGAAAGCGAATATTGCGGTCCCAATCTGGCCGATTGGGCGGAACAGCAGGGTGGACTGCCCGCCGTTCCCCTGCAAACTCGTTTGCACCTGTTGGTCGAGATCGCCCACGCCGTAGCCAAGGCCCACGGCATCGGAGTTCTGCATAAGGACCTGAAGCCGGCAAATATATTGATGGCGCCCAAAGCCGATGGCCACTGGCAGATCAAGGTCGCGGATTTCGGCAGCGCCTCCCTGGCCGAGCCGGCCCGCCTGGGAGAACTCGGCATTACCAACCTGGGATTCACGCAGACGGCCGGCCCATCGGACTCGCACCTGACCGGCACCCTGATGTATCTGGCGCCCGAGGTTTTGGCCGGTCAATCTCCCACCGCCTCGGCCGACGTCTACGCCTTGGGCGTTCTGCTCTACCAATTGGCCATTGGAGATTTCCGCAGGCCGCTTTCGCCCGGGTGGGAGACGGATATCGCCGATCCCCTGGTCCGGGAAGATGTGGCCGATGCCGCTTGCGGCGATCCCGCCAAACGCATCAAGAGCGCGGCCGATCTGGCCGAGCGTCTGCTCACGCTCGATCATCGCCGGGTAAAACGAAATGAGCTGGAGCTCACCCAGGAACGGGCCAAAGCCGCCGAGCGCAAGCTGGCGGAGTCGCGGGCCCGGCGGCCCTGGGTGGTGGTCGCTGTTTCCGCCCTGGTAGTGGGCTTTGGCGTCAGTCTTGGTCTTTATATGCAGGCCGCGCAGGAACGCGACCATGCCAACCGCCAGACCGCCATCGCCATTTCCATCAATCAATTCCTCTCTGACGATCTTCTGGGCCGCAGCAACCCGTTCCTCAGCGGCAAGGCCAGTGAGTCCCTGGTCGATGCCGTCAAGCAGGCCTCGCCCAACATCGATCTGCAGTTTAAGGACGAGCCGCTGGTCGCCGCCCGCCTGCACCAGACCATTGCCAAGGCCCTCGACAACCGCACCAACTATGGCGATGCCCGCCGCGAATACGAGCGCGCCGCGCAATTGTTCTCCCAAACCGAAGGCCCCGATTCCCAGGATGCGATTGTGGTTCGCCTGCAATTGGCCGCCATGCTGGCCCGCACCTATGAGAAGGGGTCCCTGCCCGAGGCCAAACAGATCCTGGCGGAAGAAGAGGCCAAGCTGGCCAAGATTTCCAACCCTCGCCCGGATATGCCGGTCTGGGTTTCGACTGCCAAGGGAATGATTGCGCTGATCGAAAACGATGCGCCCTCCGCCTCGCAGAATTTCCGTGAGGCCCTGGCCCAAGCCCAGGGACTCCCCATGTTCGACGAAAGCGCCCGCCTCACCCTGAAACAGCGCCTGGGATTTTCCTACATCCGGCTGGGCGATGGTGTGAAAGCCGAGCAGGCCTTCCGCGAGCTGATTCAGGAGTTCACCCGTGTGGCCGGGCCGGAGAGCCCCAATGTCCTGCGCGTGCGCCTCAACCTGGCGCAGGCCTACATGATCCAGAACAAGCATGCGGAAGCCGTGGCCGAGGCCAATGCTATCTATCCCCAGTTTGTGGCCAGGCTGGGGGAGGACCACGAGCTCACCATGCAACTGCTGACCACGCGCGCCCAATCTGAAGGCAGCCTGGGCTTGTGGGCGGACGCCTTTCGCGACGATATGGCGATTTATAAGATCGCCTTGCGCAAGCAAGGTCCCTTGTCTTTCTTTTCTGTCGTGACCCTCTCCGATGCGGGCTTGGCACAATGCCGGGGAGGACACCCTGCGGACGGCGAGGTCAATGCCCGCAAAGCCTATGAGGCCGCCCGCAAAGGCTTCGGCCAGGAATCGGCCATCGCCGGCGGCACCGCGTATGCGGTGGCCGCTTGCCTGATCGATCTGGGCCGGCTGCCCGAAGCCGCCAGCCTACTTGCCGGCATCGACTCTCCCAAGGTGGCCCAGCTGGCCGGGATCGCCGATTGGGGCGCCAATGTGGACCTGGCTCAGGCGGAAATCGCTTATCGCCGGAAAAATTTCGCGGTTGCCCGGAAGTATCTGGAGAGCGCCACCCCCGCCTTTACCCGCCCCGGCGCGGAAGCCTACCAGCGGCAAAAACTGGAAACCCTGAGCGCCGCCCTGGAAAAGGCCCCCATCAGCGATTAACTCCACGTAGGGACAGCCGCCCCTTCGACGATGCTCAGGACAAGCCTCGGCTGTCCGGTCCAGCGCAGCTCGACACCGCGCCCTATTTCCCGGGAACTTTCGTCCAGAGCTCTGCGTATCCTCCTTTGAACGCGGTACTGGAGCACTCCCAATACCCGCAAAGGAGCCTATATGAACGGAGACATCATCGGTCTGGTCGCAGTCACAATGACTCTGGGCATTCCGCTGGCCGCGCTGTACACCTTCTACCATGTGCGCAAGCTGCGCACGGAAGAGCGCCTGGCGGCCATCGCCCGCGGCGCCAGTCTGCCCATGGAACCTGAGCTTTCCGAAGCGGCCCGCTCGCGCCGCTCGGGAATCCTGCTGGTCACCGGGGCCTTGGGATATATCGCCACCTTCGCCCTCGTGGCTCGGGTGGAATCTGACGCCTGGATCGCGGCAGCTTTTGGCATCATTCCCCTGGCCGTGGGCCTGGGATTTTTCCTGGATTCGACATTGATCCGCCGCGACCTGAAAATCTAGGCAGGAATTTTGGGGTTGGAGTCCCCGGTCTACATTTCCGGGCAGGCGGGAGTGGCTTATTCCGGATGACCTCGGCTGACTCTGCGGAACTCAATGTTCTCTGTGGTTAGATGGCACGGCAGCACGTCTAACCACAAAGTTCCTCAGCGCTCTTTACTGCTCGAACTTCTTCCAATCTCCATCCGTCCCCGGCGGCTCTGCCCGTCCTCCTAACTGCTTGGCCAGAAACGCCTCCACCGCCGCATACCAGCGCTCCTGATTTTCCGGACGCACAAATCCGTGCCCTTCGTCGGGAAATACGATGTAGGTGACTTCTTTGCCGTTCTTGCGCAGGGCAGCCACCATCTGGTCGCTCTCCGACTTCGCCACCCGCGGGTCGTTCACTCCCTGCCCGATCAGCAGTGGCACGCGAATGTTCTGCACCTGGAACAACGCGGAGCGCGATTTTAAGAACTCCTCCTCTTTTGCGTAACCCACGCGCCGCTCCCATTGCAGCCGGTAGAGCGACCACCACGGCGGAAAGGACTGCAGCAGGCTCACCAGGTTGGAGGCCCCGTAGGCTTCCACGCCGCACACAAATTCCTCGGGAGTAAATGCCACCGCGACCAGCACGGCATAGCCGCCATAGCTGACGCCATAGATGCAACTGCGCTTGGCATCGGCATAGCCTTGCTGCACCGCCCAATTCTTGCCATCGAGCAGGTCGGTGCTCATCTTGCCGCCGCGCTCGCGAAAGGCCGCCTGCAGAAATTTCTTGCCGTACCCGGTCGAGCCGCGATAGTTGATCTGCAAAACGGCATAGCCGCGATTGGCCAGTAGTTGCGCGTCATCGTTATAGCCCCAGTCGTCCCGCTGGTAGGGGCCACCGTGCGGATACACAATCAACGGCAGGTCCTTCTGTTGCGCGGCAGGCAACACCGGCAGCGTCAGGTATCCGTGCATCACCAGGCCGTCGCGCGCGGCAAACTTCACCGGCCGCATCTCCGCCAGCTTGTACTTTTCCAACGCCGGGCGGTTGGAGAACAGCAGTGTCGCCTTTCTCCCGCGGCGATCGTAGAGGTAGTAGTAAGTCGGGCCATCATCCACCGTGTAGGCGACCGTCCAGATCTGATTGGCATCATCCGCGCTGAGAACGCTGAAATCGCCGCGATGGGCCTTTTCCAGCACGGCAAAGTCCTTGGCAATCGCGGCGTCGGTGGCCTCCCAGTGGTTGCGTTCGCGATTGAACTGCACCGCTTCGAGGGCCCGCGTGCGAGGATGGACCAGGATCTTCCCTGCATCAAACTGCTGCTGGCTGTCTTCGGCCAGCAAGCGCGTGCGGCTGCTCTTCACGTCCGTTTCCAGCAAACGGCCGGTATCGGAGCCCAGGCTCGAGGTGTACCATACCGCCTGATCGTCAGGACTGAAGGCCAGCAGCTCGCCATCTACATCATCGGCGGTCCAGCCCGCCAGCCGCCGCCACTCACCGCCGCTGATATCGCGCACGCGAATCTCGGCGCTCCCGTCCGGCAGCCGTGCCAACGCTGCTCGCACCTGCAACTTCTGGTCGGCAACAAAGTATTCGACGTCTCCCGGATTCTGCGCCAGCAGAGTCTTCTGCCCGCTGCTCAAATCGAGGAGATAAGCATCATGAAAGCGGGCATCACGTCCATTCAGCGCAATCACGATCCGGCCAGGAAACTGCGCCCGGCGGGCGATCAGGAGCGCCTGCGCTCCAGTCGGCGTCAGCTGCCGGGCCAATTTCTCCGCCCCTTCTGCTGAAATCTGGTAGAACACCCAGTTCTCATCGCCGTCGTGGTCCCGCTCGTAAATGATGTGGCGGCTGTCCGCCTGCCAGAAAAAATCGTGGATGCCGCGCCCGCGGTCGGCGGTCAATACACGCGCGCGCTCCGGCGCTTCCCCCATCCGCCGTACCCACACATTCAGGATGCCCTGGTGGGGCGCAATCCACGCCAGCATGGATCCATCCGGCGATATCTGCGGCGACAGCCGCTCCGGATTGCCAAACAGCACACTGCGCGGAATAAGGGGTGGTAAGGACGCGTCCGCAGCTGACAAAGGCTGCGTATGCAATGCGCTAAGAAAAAGGAGAACTCCCAGGATCGCCCGAGTCATGCGGAGAACTATAAATCAGGCGGCGCTATTTTGGATTAGTCCAAAAACTTGTGCCGGTCCTTCGCCTCCGGCAAAGGACAGGCATCATACTTCCCAAATACCCGATAACGCTGGTTTGCCACCCGGTTGTATCCCCAATCAGAGATTGCAACCGGAAGCACGCCCAGGGTCCGTGAAAGCCCCGCCCAGAATCCGCCCAACCTCCGGAAGATGTAGCGTGCCGCCTCAGAGCGGGCCAGCAGCAGTTCCGCTTCCTGTCCAGCATGCAGGACTACGTAGAGCGTATCGAGCTGACCGGGGCGGAGGCCGTGCCGTCGCAAAATGGCCCGCGCAACTTCTCCCTGCAGGGAGGCAAAGCGGAAGCAATCTCGCCGGTCGCGCTGCAGCACAAAGCGCACCAGCCGGTTGCATAAGCCGCACACCCCGTCATACAGGAGGATCGTTTGCTCAGGAGCGGAGCCGCTCCCGTCGGGCTGCTGCAACACGGAGAACTCGGAAGCCACATCCCTATCCTATATCCGGGATGTATTCCTCCGGCGGAGCTTTTTCCAGAAGATATGCGCCCGGCCCTTGCTGCCCGCGCACGGTGCGGCAATATTCCGCCACGAAAAAGCCGGCCTGCAGCGCCTCCTGAAACGCCCAGCGCGTGGCCAGCCGCCATTCCAGGGCCAGAGCCGCGTCTTCGGATTCGATGGCGCCGATGTCGCCGGGAATTTCAATGGCAATACGCTGCCGCCCCAGGGCCTCGGCCAGATCATTGCGCTGCGGCTTGCCGTCGGCGCGAAATTGCACCAATGGCAACAGCCGCTGCAGCGTCTCCAGCATCTCCGCGCGGCTGCCCTTCCCCAGCTTCCTTTCAATCCGCTCCCGTACCCGCCGCGTGGCCATGGGCCAGCGCACCCAGAGCCGGTCGGTGCCGTTCTGGTGCAGCGCGCTGGAAGAACTCGATCCGTAGAAATCCGGACGATAGCTCTGGCAGATCACGCCCAGCTTGGCAAAATTCAGGTGCGCATTCCGGCTTTGCAGCGGATCGAACGTCCACGACATGTCGGCGATGCGCAAGGCCAGGGCGCGCTCCCGCTGCGCCAGCTTGAGCTGGAACCCCACATCAAACTGGCGGTAAGCTGCCAGAACCCCCAGAGAATGGGAGTGAATGGTGAGCTTGCCATGCTCCAGTGCGGGAAACCCGAAGGCAAAACCGACCATGCGCTTGCCATCAAACGCGCCTACCCAGAGGCTGCCCGCCGCCTTCATGGCAATGGCCAGCAACGTGGGCATCACATCAATATCAGCGAGTGTCCACACTTCCCGCTCGACCGCCTCGGCCTGGGCAAAGTCCTCCAGGCCATCAAGATCGCGGATCACAATTTTTGGCACGCTGGACATGATCGGTCCGCAAAGGCGTCACTATACGCGAGGGGAAAGGGTTACGCCAGTGGGGATGGGCAAGCGAATCTGCACGATTCACGTAGAGACGGCCGCCCCCGGCCGTCTGGTTGAGCGCAGCTCGACTTCCCCCGTGGAACTCTGTGCCTTCTGTGGTTAAGAAAAATCGACGCAAAACTCTTTACCGCAGAGAGCACAGAGTTTCACAGAGAACTTCCCAGCCAATTCACAATTCGATTCAGGCTTTCTCTGCGGTCTTTTTCTCGGCGATCTCTGCGCCCTCTGCGGTTTAAGATTTTGCTTTTAAAATCTTAAATCGCCGAGTCCGCTGAGGTTTCGCAGAGAACGCAAAGTTTAGCCACTTCCCCCGTGGGACTCTGTGCCCTCTGTGGTTAAGAAATATCGACGCAAAAATCTTTACCACAGAGAGCACAGAGTTTCACAGAGAACTTCCCAGCCAATTCACAATTCGATTCAGGCTTTTCTCTGCGGTCTTTTTTCTCGGCAATTTCTGCGCCCTCTGCGGTTTAAGATTTTGGGGTTTTAACATTACCGCACCATCAGCGCCAGGCGCGGGAAGGTAAACTTCCCCGCGGCATCATCAATCACGTTGACCTGGCAGGTATAGAAGCCGGGCTTGAGCTGCGCCAGCGGCACATCCAGCTGGAACAATGCCGCCTTGCGCGACTGCACATTGATCTCCTGCACTTCCACCAGGGGGGTCTCATAGGCTTTCACTTTGCCCTGGAAGAACGCCACATTGCTCAGTACCCGAATGTTGCCGTTCCCATTGCCGGAGGTTTTCTCCGCGGCGGCGTGGGCCGGATCATACACTTCGTAGTAGAGATACAAATGCTGGCCGCTGGCGAAGACATGGGTCACGCTGGGGATAAGCTGAGAGCCGTCTCGCACCAGCGGATTGTCGCTGCGCTTGTTGTCCGGCTGCAGCTGGCTCGAAAGAAACACTGAACTCATCTTTAGCGGCGCAGCTTTCAAATCGGGCACGGTAAAATCGGTCTCGAACGAACCCATGCGTCCGCTTTGGTTCTCCCGCAGCACGAACTTGAAGTGGTATTTCCCCGGCGGCAGAATGAAGTTGGAGTTGTACTGCACGTTCTTCCGCTGGACCTCATTCGAGGTAGAGATGGCCAGCTTCACCGTGTCGCGCAAAGGCTGCAAAGGACGCTTCTTTTCGTCCTGCACCTCTCCGATCACGTCCAGCGTGGCTTTGTCCTGATCGCTGTTGCGGGTAAAGGGAATCTCCGAACCCGGCACCACCAGCGAGATCGGGACATAAAACTTCCCTTCGCTCAGGCGGAAGTATCCCGCCGAGAGATACACCGGCAAATCGGTGGCCGGAAGCTCGGAGGCCAGCTGCTCCTCCAGCTGCCGCTCGCGGTCGTCGCGCGTCGAGTGCTGGTAGTCCGCCGGCGCATAGTATCCCCGGCGATAGTCCAGCTTTAGCCCGGGACGGTTCACGCTGACCGTGATGCGGCGGTATTTGCCGTCCCGCGCCGGGTTCGAGCTGTGGAACCCCAGCATGTAATACATCGAGGTGTCGTTCTGCACGCCCTTGAATACTTTGCCGAAGTCATTGGAATCCAGGAAGGCGCGCCCGCCGGTATCGCCGGCCAGCGTGACCAGGGTTTCCTGGCTGCTGAAGTTGGAATCGAAGGCGCTTTGCATGGACGCGCCCGAATAGGCGGAGGTCCCGCGCAGGCTGGCGCTCTGCGCCTCGCCTCCCGGCACCACGGCTTGCAGGCCGCGAATGTCCATGGTGTAAATGGCCATATTGGCGCGCACCGCCGCATTGGTGGCGGCGCGCAGCTCGGACTGATTTTCAATCCCGGTGCGGTCCATGCCGTTGGAGAAGTAGATCAGCGATTTCTTCTGCTGCACGTGGGCGAGCTTTTGCGCCACGGCACGGATCGCCTGCAGACGCCGGTCCGTATTGAAGATGTTGTATTCGGTGTCGTCCGAGGTGAACGAGCCGCCGGTGTCGGCCGTCCCCTCCGTCGTACCGCTACTTCCGGCCTCATAGCCCGCCGCCTCTCCCGTATTGAAACCTTGCAGCACTTTCTTGAGCTGGTCTTTGTCGGCGGTGAAGTCCTGCGCCACTTGCAGGTTGCTGCTGAGCACGACGATGGAAACCATGTCGGCGGGCAGCATCTGCTTGTCTACATAGTTCTGCGCTGCGGTCACCGCCCGCTCCACTTCTTCCGGCTCCATGGAGGTCAAATCAAAGAGCAGCACAATCAAGCGCCGGTCCTTGAAGACCTGCGCCGAGGTAGTGCTGGGCGCGACGGCGGCAACTGCCGGCGCCGTCTCCGCCGCGGCCTGGGCCACGTTGGCGGGAGGAATGGCGTCCGTGTTCTCCATGTCAAAGGAAAGGACCTTTTGCGACTTGCCATCTTCCAAGACAGTAAAGTCTGCCGGTTTCAGGTCGCGCACCAGGTTGCCATCGCGATCGCGCACCGTGACATTCACCAGCACCACTTCGGTGGTGGCGCGGAAGGTGTAATCGCCCTGCTGTGCCGGCAGGTAGGCGCACAACATCAACAGCGGTAGCAGCCCCGCGATACCGCGACGAACTTTGCTTTCCGGCCGAATGCCCATTTGCATAACCTTCCTGCCCCTAGAAACGGAAGCGCGCCGTTAACTGCACGGTGCGCATGGAACTCACCGACACCACCTGCCCATAGGTGGGGGAATTGATGGTGGTGTCAATGGATGCATAATTTGGATGGTTGAACACATTGGAAGCCTGCAAGCGGAACTCCAGGTTGCGATTGTCGCGCATGGGAAACACTTTGTTGATGGCCATGTCAAACGACACGCTTCCCGGCCCAATGATGCTGTTGCGTCGTGCATCACCGTAAGCATCCCCCGCAGGGGACACAAATGCCGCCGTGTTGAACCACTGGCTGCGGCTTGGGCTGGAGAGGGAAATCGATTCTCCGGGTACTACGTCTGGGCGCAACGTGCCATTAGTGCCGCGGTTCACGTCATAGAAGTTTCCCAGCACCCGTGGCGTAAAGGGGGAGCCGGAAGCGATGGTCCAGCTGCCACTCCATTGCCAGTCACCGAGGATCGCCTGCTTGAGTCCCGCCTGGTTCAGCCAGCGCTTGTCGTGGCCAAAAGGCAGCTCCAGCAGATAGTCGCCGGTAAACTTGTGGCGCTGATCAAAGCTCGACAGACTGCGTTCCGCGGCCAGATTGAAGGCGTCCTGGGCCACCAGGTTGCCGCTGCCGCCGATCGACGAAGCATCGTCGATCGCCTTGGCATAAACATAGCGTCCACCTACGGAAAACCCATTCTGCAGCCGCTTCCGCACCCGCACCGAACCCACGCTGGCATGGGAGCTGGCTCCTGAAGTCTCCCAGTTGAAAGCGCTCACGTCCTGCACGCCATCTTGCCCGTTGAGGCGAATCCCGGAAGGCAGGCGGTTGGGATCCTCCAGAATGTCGAGCCGCGTCCCTTTAGTGCCGGTGTAATCCACATTCAGGATGAGCGTGGGGCGGATCTCCTGCTGAATATTCAGGTTCCACATTTGCACATAACCCAGACGATAGTTGGGGTCGACGGCAAAGTTATTGGTGATCTGTCCCAAGGCGGCGGCGGGAAAGCCATCCTGCAAAGTCAGCCCGCCCACCGCGGACTGAACGTTGGTTTGGGTCAGCGCAAACGGCGGCTGGAACGCCAGGTTCTGAATCATGCTTTGATACGCCGTCGTGTTGTAGTTGATGCCGTAGCCGGCGCGCACCACCGTTTTGTTCCACGGTTTCCAGGCAAGGCCGATGCGCGGGGCAAAATTGTTGCGGTCGGGATGCACCAGCGAATCGGGATAGCCGCCATGATAAGGACCGCTTGCCCCCGGCAGCACCTGCGCCACCACACTGCCCCCGGAGAACGTGGGATCGGTGAAAAATTGCGGCGCAATGTCCAGGGTGGCGATGCGATTGTCCAGCTCGCTGAAGGGCGAGACGTATTCGTAACGCAATCCCAGGTTTAGCGTGAGATTGCCGCGCAGACGCCACTCATCCTGTGCAAACAGGTCCCAGGAGTTTCCCCGGAAGTGATAGTTGCCGGCGACGCAATCGGAGGCCGGCGCTCCCGCCAGATTGCACTGCAGGCTGGTCTGCTGCGGCAAGCCGAGCAGAAAATCGGCCAGGTCAAAGCCGGTATCGCTGGCGCCGTTGCTCGAGGTGTTCAGTCCAGTGAAGACAAATGTACCGCGCGCATTGGTGCTGGACTCGGTATTCAACTGAATGCGCCGGAAGTCCCCGCCCCAGCGCAGGGTGTGCTTGCCGTGCGTCCACACCAGGCTGTCGGAAAAGGTATAGGTCTGGTTGCGCACCAGCGAAGGGTTGGTGTCGCTCAGGCTGCCGAAGTTGCTGAAAGAAAGGTTGGGCAATCCCCAATCAAAGGGGTCTTGTGAAACTCCACCGATGCCCAGATTGCCGGCAATGTTTTGGGAAAACGCATAGAGATTCTGGGTGTGGGCGCGGTTGCGATTGAAATCGAAGCGGGCGACATTGGTCAGTTTGCCGAAGCTGCGAATGTACGCCACCGGGATGTCGAAGCTGCGGACCGTGGTCTTTCCTCCCACACTGGAGAAGACGTTGGTCAGATTGGACTCCGCTCCATGGTAGTGAAAGCCGAAGCTCAGGTTGTTCTGCGGCCCGCGAAGGCGGCGTGGACCCGGCGCCGCAGTCGTTCCACCCAGGGAACGATTCAAGCGGACGTTGAGGTCGTCGCTATTGCTGGTGGCCGAGGTCACGTAGTGAAAATTCTGCGTGTCGGGGGAGGCCCCGGCAATGTTCGGCAAAGGAATGTATTGCAGTAGTCCCTGCGCAATGGGGCTCAGGGTCAGACCGGCGGTTTGCAGGTTGTTTCCCGCAACCGGCAGGCCGCTGCTGGGATCATACAGCTGCACCGGCAAACGGTTTCCGCCGCTATCGGTGCGGGCATACAGCGAATTGGAAAAGTCTCCGCTGCGTTCCGCCAGCGTGGGCACCGTGGCAAACGCGTCAAAGGGATTTTCGCTGCGCGAGCCGTTGTAGTTGACGAAGAAAAATGTTTTGTCGCCGCCCTTGTAGATTTTGGGAATATTCAGCGGTCCACCCAGCGACGCGCCAAAACGCTGCTGCACGTAGCCAGGTTTTTGGGACGTCCCCCTCAGGGCATAGGGCGCGGCGTTCAGGGCCGAATCGCCCACCGAGTAATACACCATGCCATGGGGCCGATTAAAGTTGAAGCGGCCTCGCCCCATGCCAATCATCATGGGAGGTCCCCCGCCGCCCGGACCACCAAAGCCACCTGGCCCCCCCGGCCCACCGAACCCGCCACCGCCAAAGCCCGCCTGCTGGCGGGCCTCTTCGAAGCGCTCGCGCAGCTCTTCCGAACTCATGTTTCCAAATGGGTTCGTGGTGTTGCCGGAGACCGCCACCGATTCCGTGGCGCTGCTGGACATGCCGGCCAACTGGCTGGCGGCGTTTTCGTCGTTTCCGGTCAGCGAGGTGACGCCCTCGCCCTGAGTGACGGAAAGACTCTGGAAGCCGCCTCCATTGCGGTTTCCCGCGCCCAGCCCCTGGGCCCAGCGTTGCCCGGCTTGTGCCTGGGCAGACGCGGACTGCTGCGCGCGCGACAAGAGCACCAGATCCAGGTCCACCTTCACTTCCAGGCTCGCGGCGTTGATGACCACTTCGGCGGTGGCCGGAGCAAAGCCCAGCATCTGCACCTTGACCACATAGCGCCCGTTGGCCGGCGCCACCAGGACGAAGGAACCATCCAGGTCGCTGGCGATAACGGCCTTTTGCCCGGTCAGCGTGTTGGTAGCGCTCACGGTCGCGCCCGGAATCGGGGTATTGCCCGACCTAACCTGTCCGCGAATAATTCCTGTCTCGGGAGCGCTTGTCTGCGCCCAGCCCAGGGAAACCAACAGCACGGCCAGGCAGGTCCACTGCATGAGAACACGCAGTAGCGGGTACACGAATGCGCGACACCATGGAAACTCTGGATTCATTTCCCGATTCACCCAATTGTTGAAGGAAGGATCATGTTCTCGCTGCCACCGCAGGCATTACTTTGGCGGTTGGCCCGTTCCGCCCATAAAACGTGGTTCTCCCCAATTCAGAACGACGGGGACAAAGACCTCATTTTTCAACTCGCCCCTGCCAAAAACATGGTCGCCGGCCTTAAAGTCCGCCAGCGTGACACTCTCGCCGTCCTTGCGAAAGGAGGTGCTTTCATCCACGGCGATCGTCTGCTCGACACCATCGGGACGAAGGATAGTCAGCTGCAGGCCTTGGATGGATTTAATTTCTCCCAGAATAAACTTCTTGCCCAGCGCATCGCGGAAATCTCCCATACTGGGAGCGCCAGGGGGCCGTACTCCAATCACTTCCGCCGGCCAGGTACCATCTTCCGCTTTCTGCGCTTTTACAAAAATCTCGTCGCCAATTTTCAGGTCGGAGAGCTTGGCGCTGTCGCGGCCCTTGCGATACTCCGTTTTATCGCTGACCGTGACTTGCGCCGTCTGCCCGTCCCGGGTTTTCACGGAGATCGTCTGGCCGGTGATGGCGGTAATGGTCCCGGCCACGCCCGGAGCGCGGTGTTCCCGGCGCATCGCCGGGGGCGGCGGAGTCTGCTGCCCGGCAGGTGGCGCGGCCTCCTGCGCCACGGCCAGAACGCTGTAACACGCTAGTAACAATCCTGCTACTCGCATCGCACGCATAAGTTTCCCCTTATTCTATTGAAACACCCTCGCTATAAGTTTGCCGGTAAAGAGACAGTCAATGCAGGTAAAACTTTGTAAAGTAGCCAGCCAAGGGAAAGTGCTCATGCCACAATGTTTACGTGCCTGATAATATTTTGTCGGGCGGTTTTCTCCCGCGGGGAAGAACCGGGATATCCGTTTTACTCACGGCTACGTCCAACCCATCGGAGCTGTCTTTCTTTGGTGCGAGTAGGCCGTCGGCTCGAGTCATGAATTCACCAGGAAAGTTTGCGTGTCGATCATGTTCATCATCCGCAATTGTTCTCTTTTGGCAAGAATACTTCGCCTTCCCGTGGCAAATCTGCTCCTCCTTCTCTCCCTCCTCGGCCTGAACGCGGGCTGTACCGGCTCGGGTGGCAAAAGCACCGCGCGGGCCAGCGGTCAGCAGATTGTCCAGGTCACGGTGGCGACGGCCGAACAGCGCGATATGCCGATCTATCTCAGCGGCCTGGGATCGGTCACCGCCTATAACACCGTGGATGTGCGCAGTCGTATCGACGGGCAGCTGGTGCAGATTGCCTTCCGCGAAGGCCAGTTCGTCAATAAGGGCGACCTGCTGGCCATCATCGATCCCCGCCCCTATCAGGTCCAGCTCAGCCAGATGGAAGCCCAGCTATTTCGCGACCAGGCCCAGTTGCGCGATGCCAAAGTAAATTACGACCGTTACAAGGGCCTACTGCAGGAATCGGGCGCCATGTCGCAGCAGCAGGTGGATACCCAGAAAGCCCAGGTCGACCAGCTGGAAGGTGCGGTGCGCGCCGACCAGGCCCAGATTGACAACGCCAAGCTGCAAATTTCCTATTGCCACATCACCGCACCCATCAGCGGGAGAGTGGGCTTGCGCCAGGTCGACTCCGGCAATATGGTCCACGCCTCCGACAGTAATCCCATGCTCGTCATTACTCAGCTGCAACCAATCGCGGTCTTGTTCACCCTTCCCCAAGACAACCTGCCCGTGGTTGCCCATCGCATGGCCCAGGGCACGCTGACCGTGGACGCCTACAGCCGGGACGACCAAACCAAACTGACCAGCGGCAAGCTGCTCACCATTGATAACCAGATTGACCAGACGACGGGCACCGGCAAGCTCAAAGCGGTCTTTGATAACAAGGACAACCAGCTCTGGCCCAACCAGTTCGTCAATATCCGCCTCTTACTCGAAGTGCGCAAGAACAGCACGCTGGTCCCGGCGGCGGCCGTTCAACACGGCCCGCAAGGCAATTTCGTCTATGTGCTGAAGAGTGACAACACCGTGGAAGTCAGGCCGGTCACCGTGGCCGTCACTCAAAACAATATTGCGGCTATCTCCGAAGGACTCTCGCCCAAGGAGGTGGTAGTCACCGAGGGGCAGGACAAATTGGAAGCCGGCAGCAAAGTACAGCCCCGCGCCGGCAGCCACAGCCGGCAAACCCCGGGAGCTTCCGGAAACAACGCGACCGCAGGATCGCCTGCCTCATGAGCCCCTCGCGTTTATTTATTCTCCGCCCGGTGGCCACGTCCCTACTGATGGCGGGCATTGTTCTGGTCGGCCTGGTCGCCTACCGGCAGCTTCCCGTCTCCGCCCTTCCCGAAGTCGACTACCCCACCATCCAGGTGATGACCTTCTATCCCGGCGCGGACCCGGAAGTCATGGCTTCCTCGGTCACCGCTCCCCTGGAGCGCCAGTTCGGCCAGGTCCCCGGCCTCAGCCAGATGACTTCCACCAGCTCCTTTGGAAGCTCGCTGATCACCCTGCAATTCAACCTGGATGAAAACATTGATATCGAAGTCCAGCAGGTGCAGGCGGCCATCAACTCGGCCTCCACTTATCTGCCCAGCGACTTGCCCAATCCGCCCATCTACAGCAAAGTGAACCCGGCGGACGCGCCCATCCTTACCCTCGCGCTCACCTCCGACACCCTTCCCCTTCCCAAGGTACAAGACCTCGCCGATACCACGCTGGCGCAGAAGATCTCCCAGTTGCCAGGGGTCGGACTGGTTTCGATTAGTGGGGGACAAAAGCCGGCGGTGCGCATTCAGGCCAATCCCACCCAGCTGGCTTCCTACGGGCTGAGCCTGGAAGACCTGCGCACGGCGCTGACCCAGGCCAATGTCGATCAGGCCAAGGGCGTGCTGGACGGACCGCGCCAGTCCTTCACCATCGGGGCCAACGATCAGCTGCTTTCCAGCGGCGAGTACCGCCCCATCGTCATCGCTTATCGCAATGGCGCGCCGGTCCGTTTAATGGATGTCGCCTCCGTCATCGACGGCACGGAGAATGTCCGCCAGGCGGCGTGGATGAATGAGTCTCCCGCGGTCATCGTCAACATCCAGCGCCAGCCCGGGGCCAACATCATCAGCGTGGCGGACCGCATCAAGGCGTTGTTGCCCCAGTTACAGTCCTCGCTGCCTTCCGCCGTCAAAGTGCAGATCCTCACCGACCGCACCGAAACCATCCGCGCCTCGGTAAAGGACGTTCAGTTTGAATTGATGCTGACCGTGGCTCTGGTCGTCCTGGTCATCTTTCTGTTTCTGCGCAATCTTTCCGCGACCGTCATTCCCAGCATCGCGGTGCCACTGTCCCTGATCGGCACCTTCGGCGTGATGTATTTGCTGGGTTACAGCCTCAACAACCTCACCTTGATGGCCTTGACCATCTCCACCGGCTTTGTGGTGGATGATGCCATCGTCATGATCGAGAATATCGACCGCTACCTGGAGATGGGAGACTCCCCGTTGGAAGCGGCCTTGAAGGGCTCCGGACAAATCGGCTTCACCATCGTCTCGCTCACCGTGTCCCTGATCGCGGTGCTCATCCCGCTGCTCTTCATGGGCGATATCGTGGGCCGGCTCTTCCGTGAATTTGCTGTGACCCTGGCCGTCACCATTCTGGTCTCGGCGGTGGTTTCTCTCACCCTGACACCCATGATGTGCGCCAAGCTGCTGCGCCATCAGAAACCGGAAGAGCGTGGCCGCTTCTATCATGCCTCGGAAAACTTCTATAACCGGGTCATTGCGTTCTACGGCCGCACCTTGAAATTCGTGCTCCGCTTCCAGACCACCACACTGCTGGTCACCCTGGGCACTCTGGCCCTCACCTTGTTTTTGTATGTGATCGTGCCTAAGGGTTTTTTCCCGGTGCAGGACACCGGCGTCATTCTGGGCATCTCCCAGGCTTCGGAGAACATTTCTTTTAACGCCTTGCAGGATCGCCAGACCAAGCTGGCCAGCCTCATCCTGAAAGACAAAGATGTGGCCAGCCTTTCTTCCTTCATCGGCATCGATGGCACCAACACCACCCCCAACAGCGGCCGCATCCAGATCAATCTGAAGCCCCGCGATGAGCGCGCCGCATCGGCCTCCGAGATCATCCGCCGCTTGCAGCCGGAGTTGGACAAGATCGACGGTATTACGCTGTTCATGCAGCCGGTGCAGGATCTCACCGTGGAAGACCGCATCAGCCGTACCCAGTTCCAGTACTCCCTGGAGGACGCCGACGCGCAGGAGCTGGCCGTATGGACACCACGCCTGCTGGAAAAACTGCGCGCCGCCCCCGAGCTGCGCGATGTGGCCACTGACCAGCAGCTCAACGGCCTGCGCGTGGAGCTGGTGATTGACCGCGACACGGCCTCCCGCCTGGGCATTCTTCCCCAGGCCATCGACAACACGCTGTATGACGCCTTCGGCCAGCGCCAGGTCTCCACCATTTTTACCCAGCTGAACCAATATCACGTCGTGCTGGAAGTGCATCCCGACTTCCAGCAGAACCCGGACTCCCTGCGCAACATTTACGTGAAATCCTCCAGCGGCGCGCAGGTGCCCTTGTCCGCCTTCAGCCACTTCCAGACCTCCAACACTTCCCTGGCCATCAATCATCAGGGCCAGTTCCCGGCGGTGACTCTCTCCTTCAACCTGGCCCCGGGGGTTTCGCTGGGCGAGGCCACCCGCGCCATTGAGGCTGCGGAAGCCGAGATCAACCTTCCGGCCAGCATTCATGCCAGTTTCCAGGGCACGGCAGCGGCCTTCCGCAATTCTCTTTCCAGCGAGCCCTGGCTGATTTTGGCCGCCATCATCACGGTTTACATCGTGCTGGGCGTCCTGTATGAGAGCT
>JAFDVW010000002.1 GCA_018268755.1 Acidobacteriota bacterium | reverse complement strand
CATCGCGACATCAAGCCGGCCAACATTTTCGTGACTGACCGGGGTCACGCCAAGGTGCTGGATTTCGGCTTGGCCAAGATGACGCCGCAGCAATCCACAGAAAATACACAGACCCGCGCCTCCGATATGGACCTAACCAGTCCGGGCGCGACGGTGGGGACGGTTTCCTACATGTCGCCGGAGCAGCTGCGGGGCAAAGACCTCGACGGCCGCACCGATCTGTTCTCTTTTGGCGTGGTGCTGTACGAGATGTCGACCGGCGCGCTGCCGTTCCAGGGTGAGACGTCGGCGGTGATCACGGAAGCGATTTTGAACCGCGCGCCGATTGCGGCGGTGCGGCTGAATCCAGCGCTGCCGGGGAAGCTCGAGGAGATCATCAACAAGGCGCTGGAAAAGGACCGCGATCTGCGTTCGCAGACGTCGGCGGAGATGCGCGCCGACCTGAAGCGGCTACGGCGCACCATGGAGTCTTCGCGAAATGCGGTGGCGGCCTCCGAATCCAATCCGGCGGTGGCGGCAGTGAGCTCGGCGTGGGCACCCAAGCGCGCTAAGTCGGTGCCCATGTGGTGGCTGGCGGCGTGTGTTCTGGTGGCGCTGGCGGCGGGGTTGCTGGCCGGGAAACAATATTTTTCCGTGGGCGAGGCGGAGCCACCGGTTTACCGCCAGCTTACCTTCCGGCGGGGCAGCATCCGCTCGGCACGTTTTGCGCCGGATGGGCAGACGATTTTGTATAGCGCGGCATGGCAGGGAAATCCCACCGACGTTTTTACGGCGCGGCCGGAGGCCCCGGAGTCGCGCTCCATGGGGCTGAGCCGGACGCAGCTGATGTCAATTTCCTCCAGTGCGGAAATGGCGGTGTTGCTGGACAGCAAAGCCATCGGCACCTGGGTGAATATGGGGACGCTGGCGCGAGCGCCCCTGGCGGGCGGAGCGCCCCGGGAAGTGCTGGAGCATGTGCAGTGGGCGGACTGGTCGCCGGATGGCTCGAATTTTCTGGTGGTGCGCGATGTGAACGGCATGAACCGGATGGAGTATCCCATCGGCACCCCGCTCTACCAGACGGGAAGCTGGATTGGCCATCCGCGGATTTCGCCCAAGGGCGACATGATTGCCTTTGCCGATCACCCCATTTCCGGCGATGACAGCGGATCGCTGGCCGTGGTGGACATGGCGGGCAAGAAGAAGACGCTGACCACGGAGTGGTTCACCATTCAAGGCGTGGCCTGGGCGCCGAGCGGGAAAGAAATCTGGTTCACGGCCAGCCAGTCGGGAACGGACCGTACCCTGTATGCGATCACGCTGGACGGCAAGCAGCGCATTGTGGCGCGACTGCCCGGCGCACTCATGCTGCTCGACATCGCCAAAGATGGGCGGGTGCTGCTGGTGCGCGCGACGTGGCGGCGCGAGCTGATGGGATTCACGCCCAGCGATACGAAAGAGCGCGAGCTTTCCTGGCTGGACTACACCTATCCCGCCGATCTTTCCGCTGACGGTAAGACACTACTGTTTGACGAAGAGGGTGGCGGCGGGTCGCTGGCTTACTCGAAGTCCGGCGGTTTTACCTATGGCGTGTACATCCGTAAGACCGACGGCTCACCGGCGGTGTTGCTGGGAGAAGGCGGCGCGGTGGCACTGTCTCCCGATGGCAAGTTGGCGATCACGCAGACGCAGGGGTCGCCGTCGCAATTGAAGCTATTCCCTACCGGCGCGGGCCAACCCCGCGACCTGACCGACGACAACGTCAATCACAACTGGGCCCACTGGTTCCCGGACGGCAAGCACGTACTGTATTCGGCGAATGAACCCAACAAGGGCGTGCGGCTCTATGTGCACGACATGGATTCCGGCAAGAACCGGCCGATCTCGCCGGAAGGCGTGCATGGCACGGCGTTCACCATCTCGCCGAACTCGCAGTGGGTGGCGGGGATTGGGCCGGACCAAAGGGGATATCTCTACCCCGTGGAGGGGAAGGGCGAGCCACAGGTGATTCCAGGATTCAAGAGCGGGGAGCAGCCGATTACTTTCAGCTCCGACAGCCAGGCGATTTATGTGTACCAGCCGGGAGAGTTGCCGGCGCGGGTAGACCGCATTGATTTGCAGAGCGGCAAACGCACGCTGTGGCGGCAGCTGATGCCTTCGGACCCGGCGGGTGTGGAGAACATCGGTCCGGTTCTGATGACCTCGGACGCCAAGACCTGCGTGTATGGCTACCACCGCATGCTGGCGGATTTGTATCTGGTGGAAGGCCTGAAGTAGGGGCCTGAGCGGATCCGGTCTTAGTTGCCTGCTCCTGACTTATTCCCGCATAGATCCAGAAAAGACATTGCTGCCACGCAACCGTGGCTGCGTGGCGGCTTCTGTCCCTCGCCTACGAACATTCTGCCGGCGTGTCCTTTCAAGATGCGCGCTGCCAGGCATCGCTGACTTCCACCAGACTCACATTGGGATGTCCGCGCCGTTTGGCGGAGCGCAATGCTTCGTCGCGGGTGGGGCCGGCGCCCAAGAGCTGCTGATGATCGAGCGACAAGGCTGCCCAGGACCCCGGGGGCAAATCCCGGACCAGTCTCACCGGGATGGCTGGGACCTCCGCGGTTTCGTCTTCGCCGGAAGGCGCGCCGGGCATGGGATTGCTGGAGGGCGGATCGCTGGTCGGAAAGGAATCCGCCAAAGTCTTATCCAATGCCTTCTCGCGGACTTCCTCGTCCCGTAGCGCGGGACGTTCTTCGGGATCGCGGTGGCTGCCGCGATGCTCGGGCTCATGGGGTGTAATTTGAGGTGCACCGGAAACTTTGGAATCCATAGAGGCATCCTGAAAGCTGCAATACCAAAGAAATGGTAAAGCTGGCCCCAGCTTGGGCTGCGGGGCGCGGGCCAGCAATCGGGTAAACGCCGGAGCCACGGACGAGAAATGCCCGGGGTGGGCGAAGTCGAGCTGCGGAGCTCTGACCTGGCTTGGTTACCCGTGGTTACCAACGTGCAAGGTACGGGTCCTTCCCTAAGACAATCCCTGCAAGATCCCCTCCTGGTGGCGTTCTTCCCATAGACCGGATATGCCTTCCCCCCGGTCACGGAAACGCGAAGGGGAGACTTCGATGAAAAAACTTTTGCTGCTGGTGTTGGCGCTGTGCACGCTGGGCTGGGCGCAGGACAGAGAAAAAGACAAGGCCGATGACGGACCTGCGCTGACGATTTACAACCAAAACTTTTTTGTGGCGCGGGAGCACTTTCCCATGGAGCTGGGGCCAGGGGTGAATCGCGCGCAGTATGCGGACATGACCCGCATGCTGGAGCCGGATTCGGTGATTCTGCGGGATCCGCAAGGACGGGCGCTGCAGATCCTGGAGCAGAGTTATCGCAACGACCCGATTTCGCAAGAGCTGCTGCTCTCCTACTACGAAGGCAAGACCATTGATTTCCTGTTGCCCGACGGCAAAACCATCCGCGGCAAGATCATCCGCAGCGGTTATGTTCCCAGCACCTACTACGCGCAGAGCTATCAGCAGCCCAGCTACACGCAGCCGATCATTGAAGTGGACGGCATCCTGCGCTTCGGGCTGCCGGGGCAGCCGCTGTTTCCGGCGCTGAGCGCCGACTCGATCCTGAAGCCCACGCTGAACTGGATGCTCGAGACCAACGCCCCGGGCAAGTTCAATGCGGAGATTTCCTACGTCAGCGGCGGCATGAGCTGGCAGGCGGACTACAACGTGGTGGTGGCGGACAATCCGGAGAAGACGGTGGGAGTGAAGACCGACCTGCTGGACGTGGTGGGCTGGATCACCATGCGCAACCAGAGCGGCAAAACTTTTGAGAACGCGCGCATCAAGCTGATGGCGGGCGATGTGAACAAGCTGCAGCCGGCCTCCAGCGGGCGGGTGTATGCGGCGATGAAGGCGATGGCGCGGGACGAAGTCGCGGCCCCGGCGGCGGTGGTGACGGAGAAGTCGTTTGATGAATTTCATCTCTACACCCTGCAACATGCGGCGACCTTGCGCGACCAGGAAACCAAGCAGGTGGAGTTCGTGCGTTCGACGGGCATTCGCGCGCAGAGGATCTATGTTTACGACGGGGCCGAGGTGCAGCAGTACGGCTACTACAGCCCGGAGCAGATCCGCCAGGACATCAACTACGGCACGGTGGCCAACAAGAAGATCTGGGTGATGGAGGAGTTCAAGAATTCCGAGAGCAATCGTCTGGGCATCGCGCTGCCCAAGGGACGGCTGCGCTTCTATCGCCGCGACAGCGATGGCAGCCTGCAGTTCGTCGGGGAAAACACCATTGATCACACGCCCAAGGATGAAACCATCCGGGTGTACACGGGGAACTCATTCGACGTGGTGGGCGAGCGTAAGCGGGTCAACTACCGGGTGGAATCGAACCAGCGCTGGATGGATGAGACGTTTGAAATCCGCGTGCGCAACCACAAGAAGGAAGCGGTCAATGTGCGGGTGGTGGAGCACCTGTATCGCTGGACCAACTGGAAGCTGACGGAGCAGACGCATCCGTCGAAGAAGACGGATGCGCAGACGGTGGAGTTTCCGGTGACAGTGGCCCCGGACGGAGAGCAGGTGATCACGTATACGGTGCATTATTCGTGGTAGCGGGGTTGGTGGTAGGGCAAGGGTGCTGTGCCCAGCGGTGGGACACCCGCTGCCACATGGCCTGTGCCGGACAGAGCGGTGGTGTCAAAGCAAGCAGGGTGGGAGACGTAGCGAGAGCTACGTCTCTGCTTTTATGGGCAAGTGTGTTGTGCAGGGTTCAAACTTCTGCATGCCCAGCGGGTGGGACACCCGCTGCCACACGGCCTGAGCCGGGGTAAGCTGGCCTGCGGTTTACGAAGTCTCGGGATGGTAATTCACGCCCGGGTAGAGGCGATGGAAGGCGAACCACAGGGCCGCGATCAAAAGCAAAATCAACACGCTGCCCTCTGGACCCACGCTGCCTCCGGTCAGCCAGGCCGGGCCCTGGAATGAGACATTCAAGAGATGGCCGGTCATCGTATTGCCACTGTTGGGGACGGAGAAGAGATAGGTTTCTCCCCAGTCCCAGGAAGCATGGAAGCCCACGGCAAACCAGAGGTCTCCGGTGCGGCGGAGGGTGAGGCAGAAAAAGAAGCCAATCAGGGCGGCAGCCAGGGCGCCCAGGAGACTCTCCCCTTGGTTGCCGAGATGGGTGGCCCCGAATAAGGCGGAGAGCAATCCGGCCGCGGGCCAGAAACCCATGCCCAGAGTCAGGGTGAACTGGGTGTAGCCGCGCATGAGGAATTCTTCGAAGAAGCCGACCAATAAAAAGAAGACGGCGTAGAAGGCGGCGAACTTCAGGATGCGGACCCCGGACAAAGCCAATCCCGAAATGTGAAAGGCATGCACCGCGATCATGCCCAGCATGAGAATGGTGAGCCACACCAGGCCCCAGACAAGACCCACCCAGAAATTCTTGCGAAACGCCGTGCCGGCCGGCAGGCCGTAAGCCCCGAAGCGTCGCTTCTCGATCCTGGCCATGATCCATGCGGGCACGAAGGCCACGACCATGGCTGCGAATTCACCGAGCATCATGCCCCACAACTGCACTTTGATGACGCCCTGCAAGCGCTGCAAAAAGAACCTCGCGAGCAGCACGAGAAGGAAGGCGAACGCGAGATAAATGAGGAGACGCCAGCCGGCGCGCAGGCCGTGCGGGCCGAGGAAGATGTTGTGCACGGGGTGAGCAGGAGGAGGCGGCGGAAGACTGGGCACAGGCGAAGTGATTTCCGGCGGCAGGGGCGGCGCTAGTGGATCATCCATATCAGTTCCCCATGTTGGTCCCGGACATGTTAAAACACTGAGTCGGCCTCATGAGTAAATTTTTCACGCGAGAGCGGTTCGGCCAGCCCCAGGGGATTGCGGGAGTGCTGTTGCTGTTATTTCTGGCGCAGTGCCTGTGGCTCATCAGCCGCGGGCCGCAGCCGGGAAACTGGGAAGCCAAACAGATTGTCCAACTGCAGAAGGGTTTGCAGTTTTGGGGAAGGCCGAATGTGCTACCGGAGATGGGGCGCAATCCAGCGGAATCCGGCCAGTTCCCTTCCGGGGACGATCCCGACCACTCGCAGCTTTGGTATCTGATCGCCTCGGCGCCGTTATTGTTATGGCCGGGCACGATTACGCCGGAACATGTGGTGTGGGCCAGGTACCTGGCGGCGCTGCCGGAGCTGGCATTCGGGCTCTGCCTGGGAGCATCGCTGTGGTATGTGGCGCGGCGGCTCTATGGCAACGCCGGCGGATACATCGCGCTCTGCCTGTACTGTTTTTCGCCGGCCATCCTGCGCTCGACGGCGCAGTTTGGCGCGCCGCCTGAGATGGCGGCGGCCTGGGGAAGTTTCGGGGCGATCTTTACCGCGATCGCGGTCGCCCATACGCTGTATGCGCCGCGCGAGGTGGTGTTCTGGAACCGGCGGCGCATTCTGCTGCTGGCGCTCTCCTTCACGCTGGCGGTGGGAACGCAGTTTTCGCTGATGGTGCTGGTGCCGCTGACGCTGGGATTCATGCTGTATGTCGCTCCCACACGGCGAAAGGCGGCGGTGGCGATCTGGGGCGGAGGGTGCCTGATCGCGGTCCTCATGCTGCTGGCGACCTATGGGTTCCGTCCGGGGGCATTATGGGCGACCTTGGCGCACGCCAGCTTTCTGCCGTATCTGTGGACGGTCTATAAGGTCCCGCAGGCCTATGGCTTGTCTCTGGCGCAGTGGGTGCACGGCAGCCCGGCGGCGTTTCTGGCGTTGGTGCCGGCCCTGGCGGCTTATGTGGCGTGGCCGCGGGCCCGCTATTTCGGCAATACCGCGCCGCTTCTGGTGACGGGGCTCTTTCTGCTGCTCTCGGTGAGCATGCCGCACTACCCTGGGGCGGGATTTCGCCTGATGGCGCTGCCCTTTCTCTTTGTATTCCTGGCCGGGGTGTCCGCTGACCTGCTGGAAACGCGCTATCGCGATGCGGTGCAGGCGGTCCTGATTGGACTGCTGGCGGCGGGGGCGATTTGGAACCTGATGGCGCTGGCGCAGGTGCCGCGGGGGTAGGCAGGGGAAGCCGAAAAGAGCTTCCGAAGCGCCTCAAAGGTTGAGTTTTAAGAGTCTGGCATTCATCCTGTGCTCCGCCATACGCCGAGCCTGGGCGGCGCTCTGGCGATTCCCCGACGGGTCATAGGCCCCGAGCATGGAACAAAGAATGGCTACAAATACACCCACAAAAATGGCGAGAAATCGGGCGGCTTCCATAGGTTCGTCTCCCACGAAGAGTTTACACTTTTAAGGCTCGAGCGGAACATCCCAGTCCGATCCCAAGGGCACGGCTGTGGGTTATTTTCAGACCGCACTATTAGCTACTGAGAGTTTGACGCTTTTCCACAGCGCACGTTAAAATGGTACAGTTTGCCTGTACTCGCGGCCCTGTTCTGGGGACGCCCGCCATGGCAGCCGAAAGCGCCGGCGCGGTCAACACAGCAAGCAATAGGAAAATCAGCAGCTCCCTGCGATGCGCCAGTGTGCGGCGGGGACAGAATGGATATCTATGAGTGCGTATGCGGTCATCCGCTCGGGCGGAAAACAATACCGGGTGGCGCCCGGAGATGTGATTCGTGTGGAGAGCGTTGCCGGCAGTGAGGGGAAGGTCTCCTTCGGCGACGTGCTGGCGGTTTCCGGGGCGGAAGGCCAGGTGGGACGGGCCCCGTCGGACGCCCGGGTAGTGGGCGAGGTGGTAAGCGAAGGCCGCGGCGCCAAAGTGCTGGTGTTCCACTACAAGCGGAAGAAGCAGTACAGGAAGATTGCGGGACATCGCCAGCCCTTTACGGCGGTGCGCATCACCGAGATTGCGTTTGACGGACAGACTTTCAACGCTCCCGAGCTGCCCAAGAAGCAGCCCAAAGTGAAGAAGGCGAAGCCGGCGGAAGAAGTGGAAGCGCCGAAGGCGGAAGCCAAGGGCGCGAAGGCCGCAGCCAAGAAGAAGGCCCCGGCCAAGAAAACGGCAGCCAAGAAGGCCGCCCCGAAAAAGAAGAAGTAAGGAAAATTCAGGAACAGCGATATGGCACATAAAAAAGGACAAGGCACATCACGCAACGGCCGCGATTCGAATGCGCAGCGGCTTGGCTTTAAGGCTTTCGGCGGACAGATTGTTCCGGGCGGCACCATCATCGTGCGGCAGCGCGGCACCAAGGTGAAGCCGGGATTGAATGTGGGCCGGGGCAAGGACGACACCCTCTTCGCGAAGATTTCGGGACGGATCAAGTTCCTGGACCGCGGGACGATGGGCAAGTTTGTCAGCATAGAGCCTCTAGAAGCGAAGTAGCGGCACGCGGACAGGAGTGTCCGCGCCACAGGGTGTCCGTAGCAGCGTGGGACACAGAGCTTCGGCCAACAGCCTCGCCTTCGGGCCGGGGCTTTTCTTTTTGGTCGGTGGTCTTTCGTCGTTCGTCGTTGGCCAATATGCGTTGAGTTGGTTCGCGTCGGCCAACGACCAAGGACGAACGACAGGTTTCCATGTTTATCGATGAGGCCAAAATCCGGGTGAAGGCGGGGGACGGCGGCAACGGCTGCATGGCCTTCCGGCGGGAAAAGTTCGTCCCGCGGGGCGGGCCCTCGGGCGGCGATGGCGGCAAGGGCGGCGACGTATGGATGGAATCGAGCGAGCGCCACAATACGCTGGTCCACTTCCGCTTCAATCCCGAGTACAAAGGGGAGCGGGGCCGGCATGGCGAAGGGTCGAATAAGACCGGACGCGATGGCGAGGGTGTCGTTCTCAAGGTGCCGGTGGGGACGATTCTTTACGACGAGGAGACCGGAGAGAAGATCCACGACTTTGCCCACGCCGACGACCGGATCGTGATTGCCCGGGGCGGGAGGGGCGGACGAGGCAATGCCCAGTTCAAGACCTCGACCCACCAGGCGCCGCGGGAGCATGAGCCGGGGCGTCCGGGCGAGGAGCGGGTCTACCGGCTGGAGTTGAAGCTGCTTGCCGATGTGGGCCTGGTGGGCTATCCGAATGTGGGCAAGTCGACGCTGATCTCACGCATCTCAGCGGCGCGGCCGAAGATCGCCGACTATCCCTTTACTACGCTGGAGCCGAATCTGGGGGTGGTGGTCGTAGGGAGCGCGGCGGACGAGAAAAGTTTTGTGGTGGCCGACATTCCCGGGCTCATCGAAGGTGCGCATACCGGGGCAGGACTTGGCGTGCAGTTTCTCCGGCACATCGAGCGGACCGGGGTGCTGGTCCATCTGGTGGATGTCTCCGACGGCAGCGGGCGGCCGGATCCGGTGAAGGACGTCGAGGTCATTCTGGGCGAGCTGGAGAGTTTTGGGGCAGGACTCGAGGGCAAGCCGATGCTGATGGTGGCTTCTAAGATCGATGCCGCCAATCCTGACAAGCTGGCCCAGCTGAAGCGCTATTGCAAGAGACAGAAGCTGGAGCTGTTCCCCATTTCCGCTGTCACGGGCAAGGGAGTGGAGGAGTTGAAGTACGCCATCGGCGAGAAAGTCGAAGAGGCCCGGGCTACCGCCCATACTCCGTGACCTCGCCGTCGACCACGACAGCGAGATACTTCCGCGTGACTACATCCTGAAACTGCACTACCTGATGTCCCTGACGGGCGAGCTTTCCCCAGTGGCTGGGCTTGTTGCGGTTCTGCTCAATCGCCTGATACTCGCGTCCGTTCCAGGTGAAGCGGACGGTGCGCAGACTGCTGCCGACCCGCTTCACGGGGAGAGGCTCTCCTTCGAGCTCGACTTGCTCTCCGTTCATGAGCTGGGCGGCGACGGAGCGGAGGAGGGATGGGTAATCCATAATTTCCAGGAAAATCTGCTCGTGTTCCCACTTTGTCGGCTTAAGGTGGGCTACCGGGGCTGCTAGAGATTGCTGTCAGAGCAAAAGGCCAGTCCTTTATCCCACTTGTTAATCACATGGGTGCCTCAAGACCTCGAATAGAGCCCACAAATTGCTAGACAACGGGCCCCAAATTGCGGCAAAGAAGCCAACAAGGCTGAAAGCGGGGAAAATGCCAATGTCTTCCCACTTACAGCGGATAGCAGGGCTAGCTGGCGATGTAAAAGCGGAATAATCAGAGTTCTTTGCCACCTATTGGTGATCCCGACACCTGCTTGAACGCATGACGGCTGCTGCTGTGGTGAAAATGGGGGGCCAAATCGAATCGGGAGCCGGAATCCTGGGCACGGCTCCCACTTGCAGGCCACCCACGTGGTCGTCCTTCCCGCTAGCGGTTCGAACTTCGACGAAAAACAGCCTCCCCTTCCCACCGGTTATCTAGTTGGGTTCTCCCTTGAGCATGTCGAGCACGCGGTCGAAGTCTTCGAGGGTCGAGTATTCGATGACGATTTTGCCTTTACCCTTTTTGTCATTGATGCGTACGCGGACCCCGAGCACGCGCTCGAGCTCGGTTTGGGCGGCGCGCACATTGGGATCCAGCCACTTGGCGCGGGCAGTCTCTTTCTGCTCGAGGTCTTCTTTGCTGTACTGCTTGCGGGCGAGCTCTTCGATCTGTTGCACCGACATGTGGAGGCGCACAGCCTCGGCGGCCAACTTTGAGATCAGGTCGGGATCCTGAAATTGAAGGAGGACGCGAGCTTCGCTGAAGCCGAGTTCCCCGCTGCGGAGAAAATCAAGGACGGCCGCGGGCAGCTTAAGGAGGCGCATGTAGTTGGAAACCGATTCGCGGGAGACGCCGACGCGCTGCCCGATCTGTTCCTGGGTGAGGCCGAAGTCGCGGCTGAGGCGGGCATAGGCGGTGGCCTGTTCCAGGCAATTGAGGTCCTGACGCTGGAGGTTTTCCACCACGGTCATCTCGGCGGCCTGCTGGTCCGAAATCTTGCGGACGATGGCAGGCACGGTGTTCTTGCCGGCCAGGCGGGAGGCACGGCAACGACGCTCGCCGAGGACCAGAATGTAGCGTCCGTTGGAGCTGGGACGAACGACGACCGGCTGGACGACGCCGCTGGTACGGATCGACTCCGCCAGTTCAGCCAGGTGTTCGGCGGCAAAATCCTGACGGGTCTGATAAGGGTTGTCGTCGATATGGTCGAGAGGAATGTGGGCGATTTCATCGCCACTGGGAAGAAGCGGCGCGGGTGGGGCAAGTTTGGGCACGACGGGTGCAGCGGCCGAAGCCGGAACCGGGCGAGGGCCGGAGGGTAACAGGGATTCGAGACCCCGGCCGAGAGCGCGGCGTTTGTCGGCGGACTTATCGAGCTTGGCAGTTTCAGGGGCGACTTCGGCGGTTTTTTCCGCTGGTACGGGCATGCTTCCCTCTCGTTTTGTAGATTGATGAATATCTATCTAATTATATTGATGACCATCAATCTATGCGGTCTTGTCTAATTCTTCCCCGGGGGTTTCCTGAGTTTCGCCAGGCGATCCAGCTTCGGGGACGGCTGCGCTTTCCACGGGAAGATCCGAAGATGGCCCGGATCCCACGGGCGCTGCGGCTGCTTCCCCGCTCTCCGGCGCGGCCTCCAGGGGCAGGCTGTGGGCGATGATCTCCTTGGCCAAACGAATGTAGCTCTCCGCTCCCTTGGAGCGAACGTCATAAAGAAGCACAGGTTTTCCGTGGCTGGGAGCTTCCGCCAGACGAATGTTGCGCGGGATGGTGGCCTCGCAGAGCTTCTCCCCAAAGTACTTCTTCAATTCGTTGGTGACCTGCTGGGCCAGGTTGGTGCGCTCATCGAACATGGTGAGAACGACGCCCTCGATGCTGAGCGAGGGATTCAGGCCGGCGCGGATACGCTCCACGGTGTCGAGCAGCTCGGAGATGCCTTCCAGGGCGAAGTATTCCGCCTGCATGGGAATTAAGACCGAATCGGCGGCGACCAGGGAGTTCAAGGTGAGGAGATCGAGGGCCGGGGGGCAATCCAGCACAATGAACTGAAAGCGGTGGCGAACCGACTCCAGGGCGGCGCGCAGGCGGAAGGGGCGATCTTCGGCTTCGACCAGTTCAATATTGGCGCCAATCAGGTTCTTATGGGCCGGGACCAGCCAGAGCTGCTCCATTTCGGTGGGCTGCATCGCTTCTTCGGCGGAAGCAGCGCCAATCAGCAGGTGGTAAGTGCTGATGCGGTCGGGATCTTTGACGAATCCCAAGCCGCTGGTGGCGTTGGACTGCGGGTCGCAATCGATTAAGAGGGTATTGACTTCCGCGGCAGCGAGAGAGGCGGCCAGATTGATGGCAGTCGTAGTCTTCCCTACGCCACCCTTCTGGTTGGCAACAGCAATGACGTGTCCCATGAGATTGTCGGAGATGCCGAGAGCCTTTGCAGAATAAGACCTGACAAATGGGGATTGCAACGACAGATTTGTGTGCATTGCAACTCTTGGTGCATTGGATTGACAGCAAAGGATTGTTGGCCGGTTTTGCGCAGAGGTTCCACAGAGTGTTCCACATGGAACATGGCAAATCTTGTGGAACGACGCGAGTGTTCCATGTGGAACACCGCCATGGTATGGATGGAAAGAAATATCCGGATGTTCCACATGGAACATCGGATGAGGGCAGGATTACCGAGGGCCTCCTGGCCGACAAAAGAAAATCCCACTTTCTTGCGTCCGGAGGAACCTAAGGAGCCATTTAGAGGTTGAAATTAGGAAGAAAATCCCACCTCGTCTTTCCCTATAACGAGCCAGATGCTTAACCGGGCAGGTTCTGCAGGGCGGTACCGATCAGAAGCACGCGACCGTTTGACCGCGGGAGGGGGTGGGGTTCTTCCCAAGTGATATCGGCTGTTCCCTGTTCGGCCAGCTTTACCTGGGCCTCCCCAATGAGGAGGGCCAGCCTGCCTGCGGGAGCGACTAAGCGTCGGGCCACAGGAAGAACCAGACTAAAACGCTCTACCGCCCGCAGGGTGACCAGCTCCGCCGGTGTAGAAAATGCCTCGGCACGGCCGTGGAATACATTGATGTTCGTCAATGTAAGGGCCCGGCCGACCTCGCGCAGGAAGGCGACCTTCTTATGGTTGGCCTCAAGCAAGGTGAGGGAAATCTGCGGCAACCAGATTTTTATGGGAAGACCGGGAAAGCCGGCCCCGCTGCCCACGTCGATGGCCGCCAGCGGGGCAGATGCCTGGGCGGAAGGAAACAGCGATTGCGCGGCAAACAGGGACTCGCCGAAGTGGCGAGACAGAATCTCCTCGGGGTCGCGCACGGCGGTCAGGTTCATGCGGGCATTCCAGCGCAATAATAGATCGACGTATGTCGATATATTTTCCAGTTGCGGGGCGGAAAGCGGGCTGGACAGAAACGGCTGCAGTAAATCTGCGATGCGGAGAATGTCCATGGAAGCCAAGCCGATTCTAGTCCGCGGCGAAGAAATTTGCGAAGTGCAACCGCTAAGGTGGGATTTTGGCAAACCACCAAAAGCAGGAGCCATGCGCCTTTCATGGCAGATCAGGGTTATACGGTATGGTGGCAATGCGGAATGTGGCATAGAATACCCGCTCCACTCGCCCTGAGAAGTTTCCGGAGAGTCCTACATGCTTCGCACCCTTCCTATTCTCGAGGACCTGAAAGAAATGATGCAGCTCATTACCGCTAAAGTCGCATGGTTAGTTTTCGGAGTCCCACTTGTTCTCCTGGTGCTACTGGGATTTGCGGCAGACCGAACTACATCGAGCTTTGCACGCAGCGAGTATTGGGTGTCGCACACGCGACAAGTGCAGACGGAGCTGGAGACCCTGCGGGCCGATATGTTCATGGCGCAGGACGCGCGCAAAGGCTATGTGCTGGCGGCGGACGAAAGCAGCCTGACGGCGTACGACGAAGCGATCCAAAACGTGCCCGCCATTCTGGCGCACTTGCGGGTGCTGCTGGCGGACAATCCCAGCCAGATCGCGCGACTCGACCAGCTGGAGCCGATCATGCAGCAAAAACTCGTGGTCTTGCAGCGGTCGATGGCGTTACGCAAGAGCGGGAAAGCCGATGATCCCGAGCAGGCCACCCTGACTGCGCAGAACGCGCAGTTTACCAGTCAAATGCTGGCGCTGTTCAACGAGCTCAATCAGGGAGAGACCGCGCTGCTCAAGGAGCGGGTGGTCATTTCTGCGGAGCGCTATCAGCGCTTGCGGGTCTTGCTGGGAACAGCGCTGGCGCTGGTGGTGCTGTTCTTGTTGGCCAGCTTTGTCCGCCTCATTATTGAACTACGCCAGCGCATGCGGGCGGAGGCGGCGGTGCGGCGCTTGAGCAGCCGCATTCTGCAACTGCAGGACGCGGAGCGGAGAAAGATCGCCCGCGAACTGCATGACGGGCTTGGGCAATATCTGGCGGCCTCTAAAATGAATGTCGACGGCGTCCTGTACGACCAAGCGCTGTCGCAGGCGCACAAGAAAGCGCTCACTGAGGCGTCCGAGCTGCTGGAGCAGGGAATTTCAGAAGCCCGTACGCTCTCCTATTTATTGCATCCCCCGTTGCTGGACGAAGTAGGGTTCCGGGCGGCCGCGGAATGGTACATCCAGGGCTTCTCCGAGCGCAGCAAAATCCAGGTGCAGTTGAACATGATGCCAGGCCTGGAAAGCATCCCCAAAGATATCGAACTGGTCCTGTTCCGGGTCCTGCAGGAAGCCCTGACCAACATTCACCGCCACTCCGCCAGCCCCACGGCGGAGATCCGCATCGTCATGATCGGGCTGCAGGTCCAGATGGAGATCGAAGACCAGGGCCGGGGAATTCCCAAGGCGCTACTGGACGACTTCCGCCGCAAAACTGGAACGGGCGTTGGCTTGGCCGGCATGCGAGAACGCGTGCACGAATTTCAGGGCGAGCTGGAAATTTATTCGGAAGGGCGAGGCGCGTTGTTACGCGTAGCCGTTCCCATGCCCAAAACCACGGTAGCGACCGCTAACGTTTCCGGGCCGCCCGATCTGCAGTCCACCCTGCGGACGCAAATGGGGGCAGCGGAGGAAAGCGGCGGTGGACTGCTGTTCTCGGCCCTTCCGGTATAGAACTCATCGCGCCACGATCTTCTCAATTGCGGCCCGCAGCTCTTCATACTGCATGGCGCCGGGGTGGTAGAGAGAAACCCGGCCGGCCCGGTCGAGCAGGACCAGGGTGGGCGTAGTACTGGCGCCATAGCGAGTAAAGTTCGTCTTGCTCACCGGAACCGGGACACCCTGCAATCCGGAATAAAAGCTCTTCCAGACTTGTTCGGCATAAGGCAATTCCTGTGCCGGAGAAGCGTCCTCGCCCCGAGCCCCGTATCCATAGAGCTGGGTAGGGGCCATGATCAAAAGACCCTGGGAAGCAAACTCCTGCCGCAAGCGAGCCAGGATGGGGCCTTCGGCTTTGCAATCTGCGCACCAGTGCGCCCAAAAGAACAGCACGACGGGAGAACCTTTCATCTGAGCCAAAGAGATAGGTTTCGCGCCGAAGTATGGCGACAAGGACAGGGGCGGGGCCGGCTGACCGGTCATGGTGAGCAGATTGAGGTTTTTCTGCAGGCGAGGAGCGATGGAAGTGGCGCCGTAGCGGGCCAGATTCGAACGCAACAAAGCGACGGCTTCCGCTTTCTTTCCCCGCTTCGCCAGCACCTGTGACTGCACCTCGATGGCCGCCCCCAGGGCGATGGGAAGATGGGGGTCGGAATCGAGCGGCCGCTTCTGTACCTGTTTGAGCGCCAGGGTCTGGGCCTGCTTGGCGTAGGCATCGGCGCGATCCATCTGCTGGGCGAAAAGCGCTCCCCGGGCCATCCAGGAGAGAGCTTCACAGTAGTCGGGATCGGCGCCATGACGCACAAGGTAGGCTTGCAGGGTGGTTTCGGCGGCAGAGAAGTTATTGCGGAAGACCAGCTCCCGCACATCGTCGGTCACCCCGGCGAAGGCCAAGGGAACCCACAGGCATAAGAAGAAGAGAAGGCGCCGCAGGAACATATTCTCCATGATGCCGGGAGTGCCAGAAAGTTTCCAGTGCGCCGGACAGAAAAGCAGGAGCCGGGATGGGGGTGGGGCCAGGCGGGGGTGTACCCGTAACTATTTAATCATCAATCGGTTACCGAGGGGATAGAGAAAAAAGTATGGTTATTTGCAGGAGTTCCCGGTACAATTATGGTGCGTTTGATCTTTGCGGTTTTTTGCACCATGCAGTTATCTCCGCTCAACCCAGCGTGACCTGCCTGCAGAAGTCCAGCCGAGTTTCAGCGCAACATCAAAGCAAAGGAAACAAAGCAACACATGGAAACAGGAACAGTGAAGTGGTTTAACGATGCCAAGGGCTATGGTTTCATCAGCCGCCAGAACGGCGAGGATGTCTTCGTGCATTTCTCGGCGATCCAGGCAAACGGCTTCCGCAGCCTGCAGGAAGGTCAGCAAGTCCAGTTTGACGTAGTAAAAGGGCCGAAGGGCTGGCAAGCCGAGAACGTGAAGGGCGTCTAAGCCACTTTCACACCCGAAACTCGCATTAGGAGCGGCCGCAAGGCCGCTCTTATTGTTTCCGCAGATTCCGCCGCACGCGCCAGCTATGCCGAGCCTTCGGCTTGCGGTACAGAATCAAAAAAGCGAAAGAACGATTCCACGTGCGTGACTTGTAGCACGGTACGGACCCGTGAGTTCACGCCCACCAGAGCCAGGGAATGACCATCCTTCTGGCGGGTGACGTAAGCCCCCACCAAAGAGCCGATGCCGGCTGAATCCACATAGGGAACGTTGCTGAAGTCGAGAATCAACCTCTGCGAATGGTCGGCCCGCACTTTGGACTGAAAATCAAACAAAGTGGCCATGACCAGCGGACCGTGCAACTGGAGAATTCGTTGTCCCTCGCGGGAACCGGGAAGATCCTGAATGGTAAGTTGATCTTGTGTCATTCGCGGGATACTAACCGGACAATGTTACGGCAATGTTAAATTCCCCCCGGCCCATCGGTAACCGGAATGCCTCTTCCGCAAATGTCACTTCCGCCGTATGCTGGGCATGGGCAGTTCCACGCCCTGCCCTTCTCACGCTCATGAATCCGCTTCGTCTTTATTCCCTGGTATTGGGTGGCTCAGGAATTCTCTTTGCCGCCTACATGCTGCTGCGCCGCAAACCCAAGAGCTTTGACGATCTGGAACGGGAGAGGCGGGCATGGCTGGACCAAGTGGGCCGGATTACGGATGGGACCGTCATCGATGTGCAGGAGATGGTGCTGGAAAACCAAAAGCCCGCCACCTTGCTGATCTTCCAATATGACGTGGCGGGGGTCTCCTACGAAGCCTCACAAGATGTGACCTACCTGCGGCAGCGGATCAATCTGCAATCCTGCCGCCTGGGCCTGCCCACATCGGTGCGCTACGATCCCCAGAATCCGGGGAACTCGATTGTGGTCTCGGAACGCTGGATGGGGCTGCGGCAATGAGGCAGTGCTTCGCCGTTAGCCAGTAGCCATAGGCATGTTCATGCCAGGCTTTCAGCAGGAATATCCCCTCTCGTATTGTCTCCGTTTCAAAGCCGATCTCTTTGTCTTGTCGCAGAAAGCGCGGAGGGGAGAATTTTGGGCAATTCACCAGGGGTAGAAATCTTCCCGAAAAAGCTAAGGGCTAATGACTAAAGGCGAAGGGCTGTTTTCTAGCTTCCCGCGGAGAAGCCGCCGCTGTGGGCGAAGGTCATGCGCAGATATTTGTGAGGGTTGACCGGGGTTTCGTTGATGCGCACTTCGTAGTGGAGATGGGGGCCGGTGGAGCGTCCGCTCAGGCCCACGTAGCCGATGGTGTCGCCACGCTGGATGCGCTGCCCGGAAGCGACCGCAAAGTTGGCCAAGTGGCCGTAGCGGGTGGTGATGCCGTGACCGTGGTTGATCACGATGGCCCGGCCATATCCGCCCATAAAGTCGGCAAATTCAACGATGCCATCGGCGGGAGCGATGACCGGCTGGCCATAGTTGGAAGAAATATCGACCCCGCTGTGAAAGGCGCCTTCTCCGTTAAAGGGATCAATGCGCTCACCGAAGGAGCCGGTAATCGGGCCTTCCACCGGCCACAAATTGGGAGCGGAATTAGCCCGGACCCAGTCGGCGGTGGTGACGTTGCGTACCATGCCGAGCGAAATCCCCGTGGTGGCAGCGCCGGTCAAGGCCGAAGTGCGCAGGGCATAGAACTGATCGATGGACGAGGTCACCTGCTCATCGCGCAAATCTTCGGAAGAAGCGGCGGCGATGATGGGGTCCGATTTCAAGCCGTAAAGAGAAGATACTTCGCTGGCCAACGAACCCAGGGAAGCGACCTGGATATCGCGTTCCTTGGCCACCTGTTCCAGGCGGGAATATTGGGTTTTGAGCTGTTCCTTTTCGGTCCGTAGCTGGTTGAAGGTGGAAACCTTCCACAGCATGCGGGCATAAGAGCCGGCGATTCCGGTCAAGCTGAGCGCGCCAATGGCAATGCCCGCGACCAGCACGTAGAGATAGTGCAAGGGAATCGGGATCTTACGAAGTTGCCCGTCTTCTCCCCGAGCAACGAAAAGGATGTAGAAGCGTTTGCGCAATGCTGTTCTTCCGCCAATTAAAAGGATCGGGCTTACTTTCGGAACGGCTCGCGGTTACGAGGGTCCAAAATATCCGACCTGAAGTCGAGGCACATCCCATTTGGGGATGAGTCCTAATTGTGCCGCGCCTACCGGAACCAGGTCTGTGCCGAACCTGTTGAATTCGCCGCAATTCCAACGGAATGCAGCACTTAGTTCGGCCAAAGGGTATTTAATTCAGCTTGCTCACGGTAACAAACGAGGTTCCCCCGTGTCAACGGCAGGAAGGAGGAGGCGGCATTACGAAGGGCAGAGAGCAACCCATAGTACTTCGGATCAGGTTACTTGGCATTTTAGCTGCATGCGGGGGGTGGCCGGTCGAGTGGCGGGAAACGCCGCATGGGGCGCGGGTTTTGTGGGAGCGCAAAACGCGGAGGAAATGGGGGGCGGGGGGAATTTAAGTCGCAACCGGCCCTGGGGTAAGATGGAACCCGCCTTGCCCGACAGCGAAAAAAACTTGATTGCCGGCATCCGCGGGATGGTCCGGCGCGGTCCGGGGGTCATGACCGGGATCGGCGACGACTGCGCCGTTTTGCGAGCGCCGCGGGGCGCGGAACTGCTGGTGACCACCGACTTCAGCCTGGAGGGAGTGCACTTTCGCCGGGAATGGCACCCTCCGGAAGCGGTCGGGCACCGCTGCCTGGCGCGGGGACTGAGCGATATTGCCGCCATGGGGGGAGAGCCGAGAGCGGCTTTTCTCTCCCTCGCGCTGCCCGGCAAGTTGCCGCAGCCTTGGGTGGATCGATTCATGCAGGGGCTGCTGGCGCTGGCGGGGAAATTTCATACGCCACTGGCGGGAGGCGACACGGCGCAATCGCCGAATGGGATTCTGGCGGACATTCTGGTGGTGGGCTCCGTCCCGCAGGGGAAGGCAATCTTGCGCTCGGGAGCGCGGCCGGGGGACGGAATCTTTGTCAGCGGGGAGCTAGGCGGGTCGGCGGCGACGCTGCGCCGCATGATGAACGCGCCCAAACGGAAACTGCGGCCGGAGGATTTTCCCCGGCACTTTTTTCCTCAGCCCAGATTGCGAGTAGGGCGCTGGCTACGAGAAAAAGAGCTCGCCACGGCCATGATCGACACCAGCGATGGGCTGTCGACGGATTTGTCTCACATCTGCGAGGAGAGTGGGGTAGGGGCCGAGCTGTGGGAGGAGGCGATTCCTCGCGGCTGGGTGGGGCGGCGGCAAGTGGACGTGCTTGAAGCCCTGCACGGCGGAGAGGATTATGAGCTCCTGTTCACCGCGCCGTCGGGCCGGCGCGTGCCTGCAAGCATTGCTGGCGTGCCGGTGACCCAGATCGGGATCGTGCAGCGGGTAAAGAAGATGGTCCTGCAGGGGGTTGCGAGGAAGCGAGAGTTCAAGCCGCAGGGCTGGGAGCATTTCCGTGGGTAAGCCGAGATCCCTGTTTTCTCCTTTATATGGAGTGGCGCTGGGTTTGCTAGCGACCTGCGTCTGGGCCGACTCACGGGTGGTGCGGCAGGATTTCTCGGTAGCCAGCGATCCCGGTGTCCGTCTGTTTGTGCGCGAGATCAAGACGGAAAGCGTCGGGGAACCTGTGCTTCTCCTGCACGGGGCGCGCGTGCCCGGGATCGGATCATTTGATCTGCCGGTGGCGAATGGCTCCCTGGCGGCCGACCTGGCGGGGCTGGGATTCGACGTTTACCTCATGGATGTGCGCGGCTATGGGAAGTCTACCCGGCCCGCGGAAATGAATGAGCCGCCGGAGAAGAGCCAGCCACTGGTTCGCTCAGATGAAGCGGTACGCGATATCGGCGCTGTGGTGGAGTGGATTCGCGGGCGCAGGCATGGGGCCAAAGTCGCCCTGTTGGGTTGGGCGACCGGGGGGCACTGGGCCGGGTACTATGCCAGCCTGCACTCGGAAAAAATCAGCGCCCTGATCCTGTTAAACACGCTCTACGCGGGCAGCGACAAGCACCCTTCTTTTGGGCATGGGTCGGACCTGGAAGACCCACAGCACGCAGGCCACTTCGATCCCAAGATTGGTGGCTATCGCTTCAACACGGAAAGTTCGCTTTTTGGCGCCTGGAACCGCAGCATACCCGTGGAAGACAAGGATTCCTGGCGGGACCCAGCCATCGCGAAGGCCTACGCCGAAGCGGCGTTGGCCAGCGACACGACGAGTGGGCTGCGCACGCCGCCCTCTTTCCGTTCTCCCAATGGCGCGCTGGAAGACAGCTTCTATCTGGCGGTAGGGCGACAGCTATGGGACGCGTCGCTGATCCGGGTACCGGCCCTGATCGTTGCCGGAGAGCGCGACTTCTGGTCGCGCCCAGAAGACCGGGAGAAGCTGGTGGAACATCTGGTGCACGCACCCAAAGTGAAGGCGGTGGTGATTCCCGGGGCCACGCACTTTGTTCATCTGGACCGTCCGCAGCGGGGACGAGAGCAGTTGCTGCGGGAAGTCAAAGAATTTTTGACACCTACAGGGCAAGCACGCTGATTGCGACTTGAATGGCATGATGGCATCTCTGACGCTAGGGCTGCGGGTAGCCCGAGCGGCGAGCAGAGAGGGTAAGAATCTAGGGGCTGACCAGACCGGAGATACTCAGAGAGTAAAGCAGATCGGGGCGCGCGTCGCCGCGCCAATCCAGGACATGTACGTAAAACGTGGTGGGGGAATTGGCCGGTCCCGGCACCTGGAAATCGAGCGCCGAATCCACGGTCGAGCCATCGACATCGTCGTTCACACAGACAGAGGAAAAGGTACTGCCTCCAGGTTGCCTGCACGTGGTGTATCGCGTACCGCTGGCATCGACGACTTCGATGACGGTGTCGATGAAATCGTTGGAATAGGACCTTTGCGCAAAGGTTTCGAGATGAACGGTCACGCCGGAGATGGACACGAGTTTGAAGTAATCCGTGTCATTGGGGGTTGGCGCAGAATCCGGCGGGTCGATGTAAGGGCTCAAGCTTGCCGCAATGCTACCGTTGCCGGCCGGGGTAGCGGTTGGGATGGTGTCGTTTCTTCCCAAAGGGGCGGTCACGGAGAGAGGGAAAAGATTGCTGACGCTCTGGGCGGGCGAGCTGGAATCGGTGACTTTCACCGTCAATGCATAAGAACCGAGCGTGGTGGGAGTGCCGCTGATTTGCCCACCCTGGGGATCCACGGTGCTCAAGCCCGGGGGCGGCGAGCCTGACTGCACCGAGAAATGGTAAGGAGGGATTCCTCCGGTCGCGATAACGCTGCCGCTGAAGGGGCGATTGAGCAGAATTTGCGAAGGCAGGGAATTGGCGACACTCAAAGGGGACGGGACTACCTTGATAGTGAGGGGGCTGGTAACCACTTCGGGCGGCGAATAAGAATCCTGAACGGTCAAGGTGCAGAAATAGTTGCCGAGGGCGGTCGCACTGCCGGAGATTTGTCCCGTTTTATTGTCAAAGCGCAGGCCAGGGGCGAGACATCCATTTAAGGCATAGCTAAACGGTTCCACGCCGCCCTGGAAAACAGGATAGAGGGGGACCGCAAGGTCTTGATATTGGAACAAAGTGTAGTCCTGAGCGGAAGGCGCCTGCAGGGGTTCGCTGGCGGTGATGGTGAAACTCTTGGAGGCAGTTCTCGCGGGTACGGCAGAATCCGTGACCTGGGCGATGAAACCGCCGGTGCCTGAAAAGTTGGCGTTTCCCGAAACCACTCCCGTGGACGGATCAATGGAAAGGCCATCCACAAACAGGGAAGTGGAGGAAAGCGGTGAGATGGACCAGTGCAGCGCCCCTTTCCCATTGACCTCGGTCAGAGTATAGGAGTACGGCTGATTGGTCAGGGTGCCAGGCAAAATGGAAGGGGCGGTAATACTCAGTGCAGCCGGCGGGGGAGTGGAACCACCACCCGAAGGCGAAGATCCTCCTCCACATGCAGTCATGACTGCGCATACAAGGAGTAAAGATAGCGTGCGGGCCCGCTGTCCGGCGTTCATGCTGACATATCCTTCACCGTGGATTCTGGCAAAGCTAAAGGAGAATCGAAGAGGGCCCCACTGTCTTCATATTGGTCAAAGCGATGGATGGTCTGATTCAGGATGATGTCCACGCCGGTCACGTGGTCCCCCGCGTGCACGGTCACCGGGTCACGCTGCAAAAGGAAGTCGAAAGCCGACTCGTTCTGGTTCCAGAACTCCGGTGGCCCCGGCATGGAGATGGGAGGGTCGAGAGGCCCGACGCTGGAACCCGCGGTGAATTGGTCGTACACCGACTCCACTTCGACCGTATAGGTGCCGGGCGGAACCTGCATTTCGTAGTAACCGATGAGTTGGGGGTTGCGGGAGCCGGCGGTGCTACCGTTGGTATTGTCCGGGGCCTGAGGAATGCCGGCGGAGACGCTCTGGCCGGGATTCCCGGTAAACAGATAGCCGGAGACCGCTGATACGGCCACGCGCCGCGATTCATTTTCCTGGGTGTTGGGATCATCCACGAGTCGCGCGATCACATTGACGCCCTGCACCGGGGTGAGGCCATCCGAAAAATAGATCACGCCGCTGATGGTGCCATACGAGTTCACGGTGCTCGCATTGGGATAGAGAGAAGAAATCCAGGCAGCGTCATCGGGCGCAAGTACGGGAAAGCCCGCATCAGCGCGCGCCTGGCAGGCAGCGATGGGAAACATCAGGGGCAGGCCGGCCAGGCCATCGTCCTCACAGGGATAAACGCCTGCCAGCAGAAGGTCGAGATTGATCTGAGAGTGATCGAGTCCCAGGAAATGGCCGATTTCATGAGTGATGGCTTCATCAAACTGGGCGGCATCGAGTTCGTAATTGAGCGGCGAAGCGGTGCTGACGCCATCCTGAAACTGCCCGTTTAGAACGATCGCGGAAGCGGTGATATATCCCGTGGTGGTGTCCACGGCGCAACTACTGTTGAATCCAATGACGTCGGGAGAGAGCCCGAGGCCGGAGACGATTTTTCCGTCAGCGTCAAAGATGACAGGATTCTGTTTGCCTGACTGGCAGGAACCCATGACATCATTAAATTGCTGGACGGTCTTCAGGTCGCCCGAGCTGTAGGTCCCCGCCGGGAGTAAATTGCCCGCGTTGGTAAAACTAATCTGTGCCGTGGGCACGGCGGTCCATACGCCCAACATGGATTGTATCCGCCGTAATCCCGCAGCATGGTCGACCACGGTCCCGCCTTGCGGAGTTACCGCCATGGGACCAGGGTCCACCCGGTACGAGATGGGCATTTTGGAAGGGTCCCAGGTGAAGGGGCGGCCGTCGACGCCATAAGCCGGGCGGTTTCCCAGGGCCGGCCCACCAACCAGAATGGGGCCACCGGCCTGGGCCCGGGAAGAGAACCAGCAGCAAACTGCCAGAAGGCAGAGGAGGACGCGAGACGATCTCATTGGTTGCCCCCGAAGCTGCGAATCGCATCTTTGAGCACGGCGAGAGGGATCGGGCCGGTTTGCGGCTTACTCACGAGAGCGTTGACCCGGGCCGGCAATTTCATTCCCCGCGACTGGGCCCGTTCCGCAACCTTGTCAAACAGGCCCGCGTTGCCGCGGCCGTTGACCGCGGTAAGTTCTCCTTTTGCATTGCGAAGAATGCGGAAGCGTCCTTGTTCGAGGCCCACGGGACTGCTGAGGCCGTAATCGGACACGGGGCCCATGCATAGCAAAAGTTCCTGGCCCTTATAATATTGGGCCGCATCCGCCTGGTCGCGTAAATCCCAGATATACTGACGAAACACAAAGGATTTGCGAGGGGTCCCTTTGAGGGTTTCGGAAACCTTCATGGAGACCACTACTGTCATCAGATTTTTTAGCTGGGGATGGGGCTCGACTTTCGTGGAAACTACCGATCCATGGAGAATCACGTCGGCTTCCTGCGTAAGTTGATCGAGCCCGCGCGGGAGGGTGCGGGCCCCGCGCTGAGCGTACGAGCCCATAGAAAGGGCACAGAGCAGTAGGAAGACGGTGAAGAGGCTGGTTCTGGTAAACCGCATGGGCCGCAAAGCATAACTCGAAACTAGAAAATTTGAAAGGGCAACTTGTAAGTAGCAGGTACTTTGTGAGTAAGTGCCACAGTTTCTGGAACTTCGCATCCTGCGGCACAAATTTTCCACGATAACTTCATGGGCTCAATCGATACGCTTCACTTAGGGGCGGCGTTTGCCGCGGCATTTCTGGCGGGGGCCATCAATTCGGTGGCGGGTGGCGGAACGCTGATTTCATTTCCTACCCTTTTATGGCTGGGACTACCGCCCATCGTTGCGAATGCCACCAGCACGGTGGCCATCTGGCCGGGGAATGTGGGTAGCATCTGGGGGTTTCGCCGGGAGTTGAAGCGGGCCGAGCCGAGGATGCGACTGGCATGCATTCCGGGAGCCATCGGCGGGCTGATTGGCGCGATCCTGCTGCGCATGACGCCGGGCAAACTTTTCGAGCATCTGGTGCCGTTTCTTATCCTGTTTGCGGTGGTGCTGTTTACGGTGCAGGCGCCGATTCAACGCCGGCTTCGCTTGGTGCATGCCCATCGCAGCCGGGGCTGGCTGGTCATCGGATTTCTACTTCTCCTGCTGGTGGGGATTTATGGCGGTTACTTCGGGGCGGGCGCCACCATCATGCTGCTCTCGATTCTGGCGATCCTGGGAATGACCGACATCCTGGAGATGAATGCGGTGACCAGCCTGATTTCCCTGTGCATCAACGGCGTGGCCTCCATTTTATTCATAGTGGCCAAGCTGGTGTATTGGCCGTATGTGCTGGTGATGGCGGTGGGCGCATTGGCCGGCGGGTATGGGGCGGCCGGAGTGGCGCGGCGGATCGGCCGAACCATGGTGCGGCGATTTGTCATCGTGGTGGGCTTCAGCATCGCGATTGTGATGTTTGTGCGCATGGCCCGGGGATGAGCGGGGCACCTTTTGCGTACTAGGCTGGCGGGACGAGTCGAGCTAGAGTAAGGGAATGCGCTGTTATGGTTTGCTGGTAGCGGTGTTGCTGTGTGGACAAATTCTGCGCGCGGCGGAAACTCCGGTCACCGATGAATTTGTCAAAAAGCAATTCGGTTCTTCCTGCTCGGTGAATGCAGAGGTCCCCGCCACCACAGCGGACCTCAACGGCGACGGCGTTGAGGACGTGGTGATCCCGGCGCGCTGCACCAATCCCATGAGCGACCAGGGAGAGTTCAACTACCGGGTCATTGACCCGTACTACACCTTCTTTGGCTACGGCAATCCCAAGATCACGACACAATATGGCACGGATGACCCGCAGAACCGCAGCTTGAGCCTGCTTATCATTCACGGCGCGGGAGCGGAAGCCTGGCGAGCAGAAAAGCCCAAGGCCAAATTCCTGATTGTGAACCTGCCCTACAAGAAAGTCAGTGTGAAGCGGATGCTGGTGAAGAAGAAGGTGCTGGTGTCGATTTACGTAGATGAGGCGGGAGTCGGCGAGTCCATGTCCTCGGCCGTGTTCTGGGATGGGAAGAAGTACAAATACCAGCCCATGGGCGCAAACACGGAATAGGAAAGCCCGCCTCAGTCGCCAGTAGCAGAAACCAAAGCGGGCCGGGTCCCTTTACATCGCAAAACGGAAGATATCCAGGACCATATAGGTCTTGCGGTTGACCAGGACGACCTGGCCTCCGATCACAAAGTTGGCGCAGTCGGGCGGGGGTGGCGGAAGGCGCCGCACCAGCTCCGGAGGGCACGGCATCAGCTTCTTTTGCAGGCCGGGTGGGAGCGTGCCACGCACACGGAGCTGCTTCTCGAGACCAGGCGGCAGGCGGTCCTTCTTGGCTAGTCCCGGTGGTAAGCGATCATAATGATCGTGATACCAGTGGTTCATGCCAGCGCGATCGTGATCATAGTAGACGTAATGGTCGTAGTCGTCTCCATCATGACCGTGTTTGCCGTGCCCTTTGCCGTGTCCTTGTCCCTGGGCCAAAGCCAAGCTGCTGGCCAGGGCCAACAACACAGCCGACAGCCATAGAACGGTGCAATTTCTGCGCATGTGTTTCCCCCTCGGCAAAAGCCTACCATCCGCCGACTTTCCTGCCAGACACCAGAAGTACATCAGAACCTGTGTCCGTAAGGGCGGTAACGCAGGCGCGAGGGGCTATAATTTCGCACCATGAAGCTGGAACAAAAGCTGGAAGAACTGAAGCAACGGGAGCGTCTGGCCGAGGACGGCGGCGGGGCGCAGCGCCGCGAGAAGCAGCACAAGGAAGGCAAGCTGTCGGCCCGCGAGCGCATCGAGTTTCTGCTCGATGAGGGTACTTTTGAAGAGACCGACAAGCTGGTGACCCACCGTTCGAATGATTTCGGCATGGCCGAGCAGAAGTATTACGGCGACGGCTTCATTACCGGCTACGGCAAGATCGAAGGCCGGCTGGTGTTCGTGTTTGCCCAGGACTTCACCGTGTTCGGCGGGTCACTGTCGGAAGCCAACGCAGGCAAGATCGTCAAGATCATGGATATGGCCGCGAAAGTGGGCGCGCCGGTGATCGGGTTGAATGATTCGGGTGGGGCGCGCATCCAGGAAGGCGTGCTGTCGCTGGCGGGCTACGCCGATATTTTTCTGCGCAACACGTTATACAGCGGCGTGGTGCCACAGATTTCCGCAGTGCTGGGTCCTTGCGCCGGCGGAGCGGTGTATTCGCCGGCGATCACCGATTTCATTCTGATGGTCGATAAGACCTCATACATGTTCATCACCGGGCCAGACGTGATCAAAACGGTGACGCACGAGGAAGTCACGAAAGACCAGCTGGGTGGGGCCATGACGCACAACGAAACCTCCGGCGTGGCGCACTTTGTGGCGCATGACGATGCGGAGTGTCTCTCCATGGTGCGTGAGCTGCTGAGCTTTGTGCCCTCGAACAATCTGGAGGACCCGCCGCGAAAAGCATGTACGGACCCCATCGACCGGATCGACGAAAAGCTGGATACGATTGTGCCCGAGCAATCGAACCAGCCCTATGACATCAAGGACGTGATCCACACCATCGCGGATGACGGGTATTTTTTCGAGGTGCAGGAACACTACGCGAAAAATATTGTGGTGGGCTTCGCCCGGCTGAACGGCAAGCCGGTGGGCATAGTGGCGAACCAGCCGGCAATTCTGGCGGGGACACTCGACATCAACGCCTCGGTGAAGGGGGCGCGCTTTGTGCGCTTCTGCGACTGCTTTAACATTCCCCTGGTGACCTTTGAAGATGTGCCAGGATTTTTGCCGGGGATTACGCAGGAGTACGGCGGCATCATCAAGCACGGCGCGAAACTGCTGTTCGCTTTCGCCGAGGCGACCGTGCCTAAGGTCACGGTGATCACGCGCAAAGCCTACGGCGGGGCCTATTGCGTGATGGCGTCCAAGCACATTCGCACCGACGTGAACTACGCCTGGCCGACGGCGGAAATTGCGGTGATGGGGCCGGAGGGCGCGGTGGACATCGTCTACCGGCGGGAGCTGGAACGCGCGGAGAACCGCGAGGCGGTGCGGCAGAAGAAGATCGAAGAGTTTCGCGACCGCTTCGCCAATCCTTATGTCGCGGCCGACCGCGGGTATGTGGATGCCGTCATCCAGCCGCGTGAAACGCGCAAAAAGCTGATTCAGGCGCTGGCTATGCTGGAGAACAAGCGCGACAAAAACCCACTCAAGAAGCACGGGAACATACCGCTGTAGGGATCAGATATTTCGGCCTAGCCTCGAACTCGCTATGGCATAAGATCTGCCAAAAGTTTGAAATACTCACAAAGTTTACTCACTCGTCCGGTGTGAGGGGAAGTCTGGATCCGTGGCGAACGTGCAGGATGTAGACTTCCTGACCCAACACGACAAAGAGAAAGCGATAGGTGTCGCGGTTACGTTCGCCGAAGAACAACTCCCGAATCGGCTGATGGAAGGATGCGCTCTCCGGCGCCAGGGGGCACCGTTCCGGGTGGCGGCTAAGGTTCTTCGCGCTACTGCGAGCGCGACTCAGCCAAGCATGCGCTGCGCGCGGCGCATGAATACGAATGTAGTAATGGATGGCACGGAGGTCGGATTCAGCTTCTGGCGTGATGACAACGCGATACTTCATTTCTGCGAGTCTATCTGCTGCAATTCGTCGAAGACCTCGTCCACCGAACGGCCCTGCCCCTTCTCCGCCTGGGACAGGCCGCGGCGGAGGCTGGTCATGACATCCAGCTGCCCGGCGATCTGCTGATAAGCCGCCGCATCCAGCAAAACCGCCTCTGCTTTTCCATTCACCGTGAGCACGAGAGGACGCCCGGTTTTCTTCATTCGCTTCATCAGGCCAGAGGAGTTGCGCTTGAACGTGGTCAGCGAATGAATATCTTGAGTGACATCAATCATGGCGCGATTATAGCATTTTATAAGCATCGAATAAGATGCTCCGAGCGCCTCAGTGTTTCTTCTTCTCTATCTCCCCATCCGCGCACGCAGACGGTGCAGGGCGATGTAGAAAGTCGGCAGGGCCAGCAGGGTGAACAGGGTAGAGGTCAGCAAGCCTCCCACCATGACCAGCGCCAACGGCCGCTCGATCTCCGTGCCATGCAGATTCAAGAGCAAAATGGGCAGCAAGCCCAAGATGGCGGTGGCCGCCGTCATTACCTTGGGCCGCACCCGGCCGATGCTGGCCTCCTTCACCGCATCTTCAAAGGGCCTTCCTTCCGCCAGCAGGCTGCGCGTCTGGGTCACCAGCACGAGGCCGTTCTGCACCGCGATGCCGAACAGGCCGATCAGTCCCACCAGGGAAGAGACATTCCAGGTTTCTCCGGCGAGGAGGAGGGCGACAATGCCTCCCACAAACGCGACCGGCAAGGTGCCGAGGATGATAGCGGCGTCAGAGAAAGAACCCAGCGCCACATAGAGCAACAAGAACACGATGACCAGCGCGGTGGCGATGGCAAGGAAGAGCGAGCGGTTGGCGCGTGCCTGGCTTTCCACGCGACCGGCAATATCGAAAAAGTAGCCGGTGGGCAAATTGACCTGGGCTGCGATCTTGCGCTGGATCTCCGCCGCCGTGCCGCCAAGGTCGCGGCCTGCGACGCCACACTCGACGGCGATGCGGCGATTGCCGGCCTCGCGGCGAATCGCGCCAGGGCCGAAGGTTTCCTCAATCTGCGCCAGCTGGCCCAGGGGAATGCGCGTGCCATCGTGCCCATCGACAAGCAGGTTGCGAATGGCGTTGATGTCGGCGCGTTTTTCATCGCGCAGGCGGACGACGAGATCGTAGCGCTTTTGTCCGATCCAGACCTGCGACATCTCCTCGCCGGCAAGCCCGAGGGTGATGGCGTGAATGACGTCGCCGGGAGTCAGTCCGACGCGGGCCACGGCCTGGCGGTCCACCGTGATTTTGAGCTGAGGAAGTCCGGTGAGTTTTTCCGTGCGCAGATCGGTCACGCCGGGCACGGTCTTCATGATGGCTTCGACCTCGGCGGAGAGCGTAGCCAGACGATCGAGGTCCGGACCGAAGACGCGGACGGAAATGTCAGCCGGCGTTCCGCCTAGACCTTCGTCAATGCGCATGCCCAGAGGCGTGGTGAACAGCACCGATGCCCCCGGGACTGCCGCCACGGCCTGACGCATGGCGGCCTGCAACTCGTCCAGACTGCGCGCGCGTTGCGGCCTTAACACCACGAGAACATCGGAAACGGTGTGGGGCATGGGATCTTCGGTACGTTCCGCGCGGCCGGTGCGGCGGACCACATCCTCGACCTCGGGGAACTTTCGCAGCGCATCCTCAATCCGGTGGTTCACGCGATCGACTTCCGCGAGCGAAGTTTCCGGAGGCAGAATTGTCTGCAAGAGAAAGGCGCCTTCATCCAGTTTGGGCATGAAGTCGCTACCTACATAGAAGGCGAGAACCAGGACAGGAGCGGTGACGACGAGTGAAAGCGTCATGGTGACCGCGGACTTGCGAATAGCCCGGTCGAGAAGCGGGGCGTAGAGATGCTTCAGGCGGCGAATGAGCCAGACGTCCTCTTCCTGGCCTTCGGGGCGCGGGCGTAAGAAGTGGCCGGCGAGAATCGGGACCAGAGTCAACGCCAGTACTAATGCGGCGGCGATGGAGGCAATGACGGCGGCTGCAAGGGGACTGTACATACGGCCCTCGATGCCGGTCATGGCAAACAGAGGCAGGAACACGGCGATCACGATCAGGGTAGCGAAGGCGATGGGGCGGCCCACTTCGCCGGCGGCCGCGAGCGCGGTGGAAAGGCGGTCCTGATTGCGGCGAGAAGTAAGGCGGTGAATGATGTTTTCCGCCATGATGATGGCGGCATCGACGAGAATACCCACGGCAATGGCGAGCCCACCAAGGGTCATGGTGTTGATGCCGACGTGGGCCGGCTTGAGTAGCAAGCCGGCAAGCGCAATGGAGAGAGGAAGCGTGAGCGTGACAATGAGCGCCGCGCGCCAATCGCCGAGCAAGACAATGAGCACCCCAATGACCAGGACAGCGCCCAGCAGAATCGCGCGAGTGACTCCGCCCAGCGCGCTCGAGACCAACTGCGACTGGTCATAAACGATGCGCACGTTGACGCCGGGCGGAAGAGTTTTCTGGATCCCAGCAAAGGCCTGGCGGATGCCAGCCGCGACTTTGACGGTGTCCGCACCGAATTGCTTGATGATGCGGCAGCTCACGACCTCGCCATCCAGGCGATGGGCAATGCCACGCCGTATCGCGGGGGCCTCCCGCACATCGGCGACATCGCCCAGCATGACCGGCGTTCGTCCCCTGACCGCGACCACGGTATTGCGTAGCGCATCCACATCCTGAATGCGGCCCACCGCGCGCAAGGTCCATTCCATGGAACCCTGAGTGAGGAAGCCGCCGGCGGCGTTGAGATTGGCGCCCTCGACGGCATGGGTAATCTCATCCAAGCTGACTTTGCGCGCGGACATGCGCTCGGGATCGAGCTGCACCTGGAACTGGCGGAGGTATCCCCCGAGAATTTCGACGGCAGCAACGCCGGGCACGGCGATCAGGCGGTTGCGAATATCAAACTCCGCCAGGTCACGCAGGCGCATGGGATCGGCCGCGCCGGGTTCCGCCTCGAGCGTGAATTCAAAGATCTCATTCAACCTGCCAGTGAGGCTGGAGATCAGCGGAGCATCGGTGCCGGGGGGGAGCTGCGATGCCGTCTGGGCCACGCGCTCCGCGACAAACTGGCGCGAGCGGTAATAGTCCGCGTCGGATTCGAATTCAATAGTGACCTGCGTGACGCCGAGCTGAGAGTTGGAGCGGACGCGGCGCACGTCAGGCAGGCCGGCCAGCGCGGATTCCAGAGGAATGGCCACGCCGGTCTCGAGTTCCTCCGCGCCCATGGCAGGGTTTTGCACGATGATGTTGAAGACGGGCGCGGAAAGATCGGGGAATACGTCCCGCCGCAGATCGCGCAGCCACAACGCGCCGATGGCGCTGGCCCCCAGGGCCAGAATCAAGGTGAGCGCCGAATGAGAGAAAGCCTGGCGCAGAATCTTGTGGATCAAGCCGTTGGGCTCAGTGGTCATGTTCTTCTCCTTCTCCGCGGGTCTTGTCGGCCTCGGCTTTCAGCAGGAAAGCTCCGTCCACCACGACCGTCTCCCCGGCGGTGAGGCCGGAGAGGACTTCGATTTCTCCCGCCAGATCGCGACCGCGGCCTACGCGGCGAATCTCGAAGGTGTCACGCGCTTGGGGAAGAAAAACCACCCACTCTTCTCCCAGCCGCTGCATGGAGGCGGCGGGAATGGCCAGAAGTCTGGCGGCTTGAGCCCCCGGGGTGATCCAGGCATTGGCCGACATGCCGGGGCGCAGCAAGGCCTGGGGATTGGAGACATCAATCCGCACTGGGATCGTGCGGGACTGGAGGTCCACCTGTTGACCGATCACGGCAATTTTGCCGTTGAATGTCCGGCCAAGGAGAGCCGGGAAGGCAACGCGCGCCGGGAGGCCGGTTTTGAGGCGCACAGCATCGCGCTCAAAGGCCTGCACGGTGAGCCAAAGCGTGGAGAGGTTGGCGATGCGGAGCAATGCGCGTTGCGGATCGGCCGTTTGTCCGAGGACGGCGGTGCGCTCGAGGACAACTCCACGCAACGGCGATCGCAGAGTGAATTGCGGACCTTCGGCGCCATCCTGCGGGCCTGCGGAAACGCCGAGAGCGAGCAATTCGGCCTGTGCTGCCTGGAGTTCCGCCTCGGCGGAGGAGACAGCGGCTTGGGCCTCCTGCACTTCACGTTGCGAGACGATGTTTTCTTCCGCGAGACTGCGTTTTCGGGCAAGGGCCTGCTGCGCAAGAGCCAGCCGGGTTTGGGTGGAGGCAAGTTGCGCGCGCGCGCGTCCGAGATCGGTGCTTTGCAGAGTCACCAGCGGTTGGCCAACCGCGACGGACTGTCCCGCTACTGCGTGAACGGCGCTGATGCGTGCGGAGACAGGAGAGGCTACTTCGGCATAGCGATCTTCGTTCACATGCAGCTCGCCCAGCAAGCCGACATCTTCTCCGCCGGGGCGCTCTTCGACCGCGGCGGTGGTGATTTTCAAATCACGCAGCATCAGGGCTTCAATGTGCAGCACGCCGGGCTGGGAAGGCCGGTTGACGGAAGAGGGCTGAGCCGACGGTTCTGCGGGTACGGCCTCGCCGGAGTTGCTTTTGCAACCCGCGAGGAGGCCCAGGGCCAGCAGGACTACAAGCAGTTGTATGTTTTTCATGGCAGGACTCCGGCGTGAGTTTCGACTTCCACTCTTTGCAATGCGGCTTGTAGCAGAGCGTTCAGATACAGGAACTGGGTCTCCAGACTTTCCCGGCGGACCAGAAGAAGATCGAGCATGCTGATCTCGCCCTCTTCGTAACTGCGCCGGGCCAGAGTTTCGTTTTCCTCCGCCGACTGGACGGCATTGCGGGCCAACTCGTCAGCGGCCCGGATACGTTGTTCGTACAGAGTGAGCGCGGTGGTCACCTGATTGGCGACCATCTGCCGATTGGCGTCGGTCTCGCGGCGCAGGCGGGTGGCGCGGGCGGAGCCCACGGCGCGAAGTTCCTGGCCTCGGGAAAAGACGGGCAAAGTGACGGCCAGTTCGCCGCGAGCAATGACATCGCCTTCATCGTGTCCGTAGCGGACGCCAAGACTGACGTCGGGTACGGCGAAGCTTTTGCCGAGTTGCACTTCCGCTTCGGCCTGGCGCAGCTCCCCATCCAGTACGCGAAGGTCGGGACGGCCGGCGGCTTCCGCCAGCAACTGGTCCAATTGGTAGAGGCGGCGCTCTTTCAGGTCTCCGGCGACCGACAGCGGTTCGGTCGGAGGCAGGCCCAGCAGCAAGCGCAAGTCGCCCAGAGCGGCGATCTGCTCGGACTCGGCAGAACGCAGCTGCAGACGAGCTTTGGCGGCAGCGTTGCGCGCGACGTTCAGGTCAAGAAGAGGAACATCCCCGAGATCAAAGCGGCGTTGAGTGCCGCGCAACAGTTCCCCGGCGTTGGCATCGGCGGAGGCCGCCAGGCGCAGACGCTCCTGCGCGGCCACTGTCTGCCAGAAGGCGACGGCGACATCATGTAGAAGTTCGCGTGTCGTGTTCTGGCTGGCGGCAGTCTCGCGATCGACCCCGGCCTGGGCCCCGGCGATGCGGGATCGGCGCTTGCCACCCAGCTCGAAGGCCTGCGTGGCCCCCACTTCGAAATCGGTGAGGGTGTTGCCGGGCGTGCGGCGCGGACCCGCGGAAAATTCAAGGGTCGGGTTTTGCTGCAGCAGAATTTTTGCGCCCGCCAGACGAGCGCGCGCTTCCGCAATCTGGGCGGTGGCCGCAAGGATCAGCGGGGCCCGCTGACGGGCAAGATGCAGCGCTTCGGCAAGGGTCAGGGTTTCGGCAGAGGCCCTCCCCGTGAAAACCAGAAGAATGGATGCGGCCAACAGCCGCAGCCGGTGCGTGTTCATAGATGCTCCCGAAATGGGTGGCCAGAATTCCAGTTGCCGCCACGGCAGAAATCAGACGCGGCGGGGCGCGGAACTCTGGGGTATGGCAAATGGCGAAGACACGAAGTCCTCGCAATAAGGAGCGGTGGGATCAGTCGCTAAGCGCGGGGAGGGTGATAAAGAGGCAGAGCCCAGCCTTGGGACGGGTCCTCAGGTGCAGGCAGGGTTTCGAGGGTCAAAGTTGCCAAAGCTACAAGCGTTACCGGCCGAGCCGGAACGATATGGGAACAGCAGCACCAGCAATCTTCTTCGATGGTCGGGGATGGTGTAGAAACGGGCGGGGAAGAGTGCGAAACAATTTGGGAGTCGGTCCGTTTTGCCGCAAAAAGGTGTTGCGATGTCTGCGTCGCGGGCGGGAGCTGCTCATCCGAGCACAGTCCGGGCACACTGAGATCCAGCACGGCCCACAGCAGAATGGGCACCACGACCAATTTCTGCCAACGAAATGGAGTGGATCGAGGCATCGCCGCTGGTTTGATTGTATAGGGAAGGCAGCAGCCTGCCTACTGCCTTCCCCCACCAGGAAGATTACTATTTCCCGGTAGCGCGCAGTAGCATGCGAGTGCCGGTGTCCAGGTGAACGTTACTATTCCTGGAGCTGAGCACTGAGCTTGCGCCGGTGGAGTTTGAAGCCACCGAGGATAATGTCATGCCGGGCATGCCGACGACGCCTTGCGTCGAAGAAGCGATGGCCCCGTTGGCGCCGAGTCCGGTGGCCGTGGCGGTGTGCAAGGTGGCTCCCGTAGTTGAGCCCGCGGTATGAACGACGTTGCCGGTAGTGGAAGCCACGCCGCCGACAAGGCCGCGAGTTGTACCGGAGGCGGATGCAGTAGCCATCGAGCCGGTGTTCACGGACTCCATGGTAGAGTCATCCGCGATCGAGGCCGCAGCTTGTGAGCCGCTGATGGCCTGAATGGCAAAAGCCATAGGCACCTGCGTGCCGTCTTTCAGGATGGCGTGGTCAAAGGCGATGCCGAGTTGAGATTCCTCTTGTCCCTTGGTACGCGCCTGGGCCTGCGTGACTTTTCCGACGATTTTCGATCCTTTGGGCAAAACTACATGGCCGTTGGACTTCACGTCCTGCGTGGTCTTGGCCATGACTTCGTCTCCGGGTTTGTTCTTGCGCGCATCGACCGGTTTGGTCAGCTCGGCCTGCACCGCGCTGCCGCTTTGCAGCTGGCTCGAACCGTGCGCGTAGCTGTTTCCGCCGGAAGCGGTAGCTCCCTGGGTGGCCGTAGCGGATGTGTTCGAGCTAGCCTGCGCACCGGAGTGGTCCGCGGAGACCGAGGCGCTTTGCGAAGCCGCCACGTCGGTCTTAGTGCTGGCAGAAGTTTGCGCGAAACAGAGGCCCGACAACAGAAATCCCGTGCAGAGTGAAACTGCGATTTTATTCATGGGGTTCCTCCCTCACTGGGAAAAAGGGGATGCAGGGGAGGGACCAAATATAGGGATTTTTGGTGGTTTGAAATCAATTGCTTGCCGCCGTGATTACGCTGGGAACCATGTAAGTTTCGGCGAGAAAAAGGAACGATTGCACAGTGTAGGAAAATTGGACAGTGGCGTGGGTAGGGATTCTTCGACTCAAAGGGCCTTCGCATGCGCGAAGGCCTTTTTCGCTCAGAATGACAGTTAAGCTTTGCTGACTTTCTTGATCTTGCGGCCGACCTGGATGGTCACCGGCTGACCGAGATCGATCTGTGCGGTGGATTCCACTTGCGCTTCGCCGTTCACCTTCACGGATTTCTGTTTGATCTTTCGGCCGGCGTCACTGACAGAATCGGCGAGTCCGGCCAGCGCGAGCAGCTTATCGAGGCGCAGATGGCCCTCGGGTGCGGCGATCGAAACTTCTTCGACCTCGTCGGGCGTGACGCCTTTTTGGAATTGCTTGCCCCAATCTTCTCCGGCTTTGGCGGCGGCTTCGGCAGAATGGAAATCAGTCACAATGCGGCGTGCCAGCTCTTTCTTCGCGTCCATGGGATGCATCTCGCGCTGTATCTTTTCGATGTCGGCCAGTTGCACATCGGTGAGCAGCTCATAGTAGCGCCACATCATGGGGTCGGAGATGGACATGAGCTTGCCATACATCTCGAAGGGAGCTTCCTGGATGCCGATGGCGTTGCCCAGCGATTTGGACATTTTCTGCACGCCGTCCAGCCCTTCGAGGATGGGCACGGTGAGCACCACCTGCGATTCCTGGCCATAGCCGCGCTGCAGTTCGCGGCCGACGAGCAGATTGAATTTCTGGTCGGTGCCGCCCAGTTCGACGTCAGCCTGCAGGGCGACGGAGTCGTAGCCCTGGGCCAGCGGGTAGAGCAGCTCATGCATGGCGATGGGTTTTTCTTCCTGGAAGCGTTTGTGAAAGTCTTCGCGCTCCAGCATCTGCGAAACGGTGAATTTGGCGGCCAGGCGGATCCAGTCCGCAGGAGTCATTTTTTCGAACCACTCATTGTTGAAGCGGACCTCGGTGGCGTGCTTGTCGAGGATTTTGTGGACCTGGGCCAGGTAGGTCTTGGCGTTGCGCAGGATTTCTTCCGGCGTCAGAGGCGGCCGAGTGACGGAGCGGCCGGTCGGGTCGCCGATCATGCCGGTGAAGTCGCCGATCAGGAAAATGACGGTATGGCCGAGGTCCTGAAAGTGCTTCAGCTTGCGCAGCAAGACGGTGTGACCCAGATGCAGGTCAGGGGCGGTGGGGTCAAAGCCGGCCTTCACGCGAAGGGGCTTGCCGGACGCGCGCGACTTTTCCAGCTTGGCGCGCAGCTCCGGCTCGCGGATGATCTCCGCCGAGCCCTTCTTGAGGTAGGTGAGTTGTTCGTCAACCGGTGCGAAATTAGCCATCGGAGGACATTATAAGGAATGTGCTCATCCACCGCCGAGGCGGGCAGAAATGTTTTAAAAGGGGAGTGGGGGAGCCGGCGCGAGTATCCGGCGGCGCAGGCTCAAGACTGAATTTTCCAATCTCCAATAGCGCCGAGCAGGGAGAGATTGCGTTTGATTTCTTCTTCCGCGATGTTGGGCTGGATGAATTCCAGGCCGTAGCGGAAGCGCTTGCGGTTGCGTACGATGGCGGCCACGCTGATGCGTTCGAGGGGCATTTCGAATTCCAAGGCGACCACTTCTCCCACCGGCACCTGCACCGGAATAGTGACGGCCATACCGCGTTCGCTGATGTCGAGGGCGCGGCCGGGGAGCAATTCGCCGGTGCGGCAGTGAATGGTCACCGCTACATCGAGGGCGAAGCGGGGGAAGCGGCGAGGGGGCAGAAAGGAAGCTACTTCCTGATCGAGAACATGTTCTTGAGTGTGCATATTTACGTCATCTCCTGTCGTTCGGGCGATTTCGCAACTGCTTTACGAGGAGAGAAAGTGCACGAGAAAGGCCAAATCCCGCGCCCAGCAAGGCAGAGAGAAGCACCGTGTTTTGTGTGAGATATCCGGCCGCGCCGGAGTAACCGGCGGGTATTCCAAAAGTAAGGCGTCCAGTTCCGGGAATTTTACGTACCGGGGGCAGAACGCTAGCGCTTTTGTAGACGCCGTCCCACCACCTGGTAACTGCCATCCAGCACCAGGCGAATGGCTTCGGAATAGGCCAGATGTTCCTGTTCGAGAATGCGCAGGGCCAGGGAGTGCTCGTCGTCGCTATCCAGAACGGGAACAGCCTTCTGCACGATGATGGCGCCGTGGTCGAGCTCTTCATCTACGAAATGCACGGTGCAGCCGGAAACCTTGACCCCATAGGCGAAGGCTTGTTGCTGGGCCTCGAGGCCGGGAAACGCGGGTAACAAGGAAGGATGGATGTTCAGGATACGGTGAGGATATTGCTGCACGAACCAGGGGGAGAGCAGGCGCATGTATCCGGCGAGGCAGACCAAATCCACCTGGTGGGCGCGCAGGGCGGCCACGATTTCCCGGTCATGCTCTTCGCGGGATTTGCCCCGGGAAGGAATGACCTGGGTAGGCAGGCCGAGCTTTTGCGCGGTGGCAATGCCGCCGGCATCGGGTTTATTGGAGATGACCACGGCGATGCGGGCGCCGGGAATGCGGCCGGCGTTGACATTGGCGGCGATGGCTTCAAAGTTAGAGCCGCGCCCGGAAAGCAGAATGCCGAGGTTTTTCATGGCGGTGTCTGGTTTGGCCAGTGGCTTTAGAGTACAGGCGATTTTACCGTAGGCCCTGCTCGCCCGCATTTGCCGCCCGGCCCGGGGTTCGATATCCTAATAGGCATGTACCGCGATTTTCACGCTACCGACCGCTGGAGCAAGCGGCAAGTCCACTGTATTTATCAGGCCCTGATTGTGGCCATCGCCACCCGCCACGCCGATGCCGTGGACGTGAAGTTTCTGGTAGACGGCCGTACAGTATGGGTCGCCCTGCCGCACCCGGCTTGGGTGGAGTATAAGAACCGCACCGGCCAGTTGATCACGGATGCGCTGGCGATTGAGATTGCCGGTCACTTTCTGAAGACGGCGCTGGAATCCGGCGAGGGCGTTGGCCGGGAGATGTATTCTCTGACCGTGGCGGAGACGCTGGCCCACCTGGAAGCGGTGGCCAAGGAAGCGGAGAGCCAGCCGGTTACGCAATAGGATTTCTCAGATTTTCAGGATCACCTAAGCCCGGCCGGCGCCGGGCTTTTTGTTTTGCAGGGAATTCAAACGCGCCGCAGCCGGCGCACCAGGGCGACAACAACCACTGCCCCGAGGATCGCCACCAGGATGCTGGGAATGAGCCCTCCCGTGGTATAGAAGCCCAGTAGCCGCATAATCCAGCCGCCCACAATGGCGCCTACGATGCCCAGCACGATGTCCATGCCGACCCCGTAGCCGGAGCCCTTCATGATTTTGCCGGTGGCCCAGCCGGCAATCAGCCCGACGATCAACAAGTAGAGAAGAAACATGAGGTGTTCTCCCGCAGGAGCATGGATGCCGGAAAGAAGATCTCCGGTTGCAGCCTAAGCAGTATAGCCTTGGCAGAAATTCGCGGTGTGGGCAGCGGCTGTGTTTAAATCAAGAGAATGTTTGCCCGCAAAATCCGTGTGGAGTATGAAAGCCACGGCCATAGGACAGCCTGCCCTATGAAGTGGCTGGACAGTTTTTCCATGCGCAACTTCACCAATGCCACGGTCTTCGACGACACCTTACCGGTGGCGGACGGTGTGATGGAGGTGGGAAGCACGGTGCCGATGGGCCAGCTGAAAGAAGCGATGGAAGATTGGTTCCGGCGCAAGAGCTACCTTCCCAAGGACGGGGTTCTGCTGATTAGTGAAGACAAGCCGGGAAAGTGAACTTTCCCCCAAAAAATCAGGTTTTGCGGTTGTACGATCGGCGGGCTTCCCATAATCTAGCTATTCCTCTGGTTTTGAGATCGGCTATGCAAACTTGCCTCAATTCGGACCCTGGAGACAGTCGTGCGGCGCTGGCGCTATTGGACAACCCGGTTGCTGTTCGTGCTCTCCATCCTGGGGCCGGGCTTCATCACCGCGAATGTAGATAACGACGCGGGAGGCATCTACACCTACGCCTCGGCCGGGGCGCAGTTCGGTTATTCCCTGCTTTGGACCATGATTCCGGTGGCGATCGCGTTGACCTTCGCCCAGGAAATTGCCGCGCGCATGGGCGTGGTCACGGGCAAAGGCCTGAGCGCCCTGGTGCGCGAGGAATATGGCATCCGTCTGACCTTCCTGCTGATGGTGGGCCTGGTGTTGTGCAACTTCTGCGATGTGCTCTCGGAATTCGCCGGCGTGGCCAGCAGCATGCAGCTGTTCGGGATCAGCAAGTATATTTCTGTGCCGATTGCGGCCGTTCTGGTGTGGTCGCTGGTAGTTTTTGGCGACTACAAGAAGCTGGAAAAGATCTTTGTCTTCCTGTCGTTCCTTTACATCGCCTACATCGTCACCGCGGTGCTGGCCAAGCCGGACTGGATGCAGGCGGCCGAACACATTGTGCAACTGCCGTCGCTCAAAGACCTGAAGGACTCCTCCTACCTGTATTTATCGGTGGGCATTATCGGGGCCACCATCGCACCCTGGCAGCAGTTCTACTTGCAGGCCTCGGTGGTGGAACGAGGCGCAGGAAAGAACGATCTGAAATACAGCCAGGCCGACGCCATTGTGGGCTCGGTATTTTCCGTGCTGGTGGCGGGTTTCATTGTCGTGGCCTGCGCCGCCACGCTGTTTGCGCGCGGCTACTATCACATCACCGACGCGGCGGACGCGGCCCAGTCGCTGCGCCCGCTGGGCGGAGACTACGCCTTCATCCTGTTTTCGGTGGGCCTGCTGAACGCCTCGCTGTTTGCGGCGTCGATTTTGCCGCTTTCCACGGCCTACACGGTTTGTGAAGCCATGGGATTTGAAGCGGGCCTGAACAAGAAGTTCAAGAATGCCCCGGTGTTCTACGGGCTCTACACCGGGCTGATCGCCCTGGGAGCAGTGGTGATTCTGCTGCCCAATTTCCCTCTCATCAAGGTGGCGATTTTTTCCCAGGTGCTGAATGGAGTGCTGCTGCCGGTGGTGCTGGTGCTGATCTTGTTACTAGTGAACAAGCCCGACCTCATGGGAAGCTACAGGAATCCGCGGGCCTACAATATTGGGGCCTGGGCGATCACGGTGTTGATCACGGCGCTGACGGCTTACATGCTGTATGTGCAGCGTGGTGGATAGGGAAGCGGTGGGACCGCCGGTCACGTTCCCGCCCGGCGGTGGCATTTTTTAGTGGTCGAGAAGCACCGCCTCCTGTAAGATGACCTGTTTTTCAAGCAGTGCCACAATTTGGTGCAGTAGAAGTGAGCGTGCCTTTATCCCCCCGTTGAAAGGTAGGCTAATCTCATGCGCTACGAAACCGCGAAATGGATCCACGCGGTAGATCTACCCACTCCCCAGCGGCGCAATCTGCAGTTTGAGGCCCCGTTGTCCTCCGAATTCCAGGCAGAACACTCACCCCATTTTCGCTGGGACCGAATCCTGGGATTCACCACCGCCCTCTTATTCAGCGGGCTGGTGTGGTACGGACTGGTCCTGGTCCTGGAAGAAATCTTCCGCTAAATCCACGAGCGGCGCCGGCAGCGCAGGAAGCCGCCACCGGTGTATGCCTACTTGTCATAGTTGAGCAGGGAGAAGACCGGGTAGGGCTTCAGTTTCTCGCGTCCATTCAGGAAGTCGAGTTCCACCACGAAAGTAAATCCCGCGATGTCCGCGCCGAGGGATACGGCGAGCCGGGCAGTGGCTTCGGCGGTGCCGCCGGTGGCCAGCAAGTCGTCCACGATCAACACGCGCTGTCCCTTCTGGATGGCGTCCTTATGAATTTCCAGGGTATTGCTGCCATATTCCAGGTCATAGGAGACCTTGGTGGTGGGGGCGGGAAGTTTCCCGGGTTTGCGCACGGGCACGAAGCCGGCGTTGAGGCGATAAGCGAGCGCAGGCCCGAAGATGAAGCCACGCGCCTCCATGCCCAGGATGAGGTCGATGTGCTTGCCGATGTACTGCTCGGAGAGCTGATCGATGAGCGCGGCGAAGCCGAGCTTGTCTTTGAGCAGGGTTGTGATGTCGTAAAACAGGATGCCCGGCTTGGGGAAGTCAGGGACTTCGCGGATCAATTTTTTCAGCTGATCGGAGTTCAGGCCCGACTGGGACATGTTACGAGTCTCCTTCAATGCGAAATGAAGTAAGGCCGGGGAGCGGCCGCGCTTCAAATTCTTCGACAGCATCCACGCGCGAGGCGCGGGGACCCTGGTGCAAGCGGCCGCGCAGGCCTACCAGCTGCTCGCGCGTACCCTGGGCCAGAACTTCCACGGTGCTGTCCGAGTTATTGCGCACCCAGCCAGTGACTCCCAGGAGTTGGGCTTCGTGCTCCACGAACCAGCGGAAGCCGACGCCCTGCACGCGTCCCCGCACAATGAAACGGAGGGCGGACTGTGGGGCAGTAGTCATGGGATTAAGGACGAAATCAGGCCCGCGAGAGATAAGTCCCTTCGGCGGTGTCGACTTTGATTTTTTCCCCTTCGTTGATAAAGGGCGGTACCTGCACCACCAGACCGGTCTCGGTCTTGGCCGGCTTGGTCACACTGGAAGCGGTGGCGCTCTTCAGGCCGGGCTCGGTTTCAATTACGGTAAGCTCCACGGTCTGGGGCAGCTCGATGCCGACCGCCTTGCCGTCGAAGAACTCGACTTTGATCTGCAGGTTGGCAATCAGGTAGTCCACGGCGTCACCCAGGGTGTCGCGGGTGAGATGGGTCTGTTCGAAGTTCTCGGTGTTCATGAAGTAGTAATCGTCGCCGTCACTATAAAGGAACTCCATGTCCACTTCATCCACGGTGATCTTTTCGATGGGGTCAGGCGAGCGGAAGCGGTGCTCAAACATGGCGCCGGTGCGCAGATTGCGCAATTTTGCCTGGATGAAGGCGCGGAGGTTGCCCGGAGTACGGTGCTCGACGCTGAAAACAGAATGCAGATCATTGTTGTGCTTGATGATCATGCCGGGGCGAAGCTGGGTCGCAGGGATGGCCATTGCGGCGTAAATCTCCTTAAGAAATGGAAGGCAATCGGCCGGCGAAAGGCGGGCGAACCACATTTTCCGCCAGGCCACGGACAGCAAAGCATTTATTTTAACGGAGGCCCTTGATTTTGGGAATGCTGCCCCAACAGTAACTTGCCGGCGGGCAAGTTTCGCAGCGGGGCGGGGCAAGCGAGGGATAGAATAGGCAAAGTTTGGCAAACCTATTTCGGCGAGGTCCATTTATGAGTGAAGAAAAACGATCTTCGGAAGGCAGCAACGTCGGCGTGGCGGTAACATTTCTGCTCATTGGACTGGGAGCGGGCGCTCTGACCGCACTGCTCCTGGCCCCGAAGACGGGCAGGCAGCTGCGCAAGGACCTTCGCCGCAAGTATGACGACGCCATGGACCGGGTGGAAGACTGGAAGGATTCCGCCGAAGACGCCCTGGAGCGCGGTGCGGAGATCGCGGAAGACCTGCGTGATCGCGTAAAGCCGCTGGCCCGCAGCATTCGCCGGGGCTAATCCATAAAAAATCCTGGTATTCGGCAGGCTAGCGGAAGATCGCGGCGAAGAATCCCTTCACTTTCCCCAGGAAACTGCGCTGGGGGGGCTTGGTCTGCGCCGGGGGCTGGGCGGGGGGCAATTCCAGCAGCGGGGCCCGGGTCTCTCCTGGAATCGCGCGCAAGGGCAGGTTGCGGGCTTCGAGGATGGGGGCGACCGGCGTGGGTGCGGGCGGCGGATCGGCAGCGCGGAAGACAAAGGGCGCATCGATCTGCACTTGGACATCATTGGGCTTGCTGGCCGGCAGGGGCGGCATATCCGGTTCTGCCACCGAAACCGTGACCTGACCCGGCAGCTGGCTGCGAGTATTCAGTTCGCGGGCAGAAACCGGCGGCGGCACGGGCTGCAGCGTTTCTCCCGGGGAAGCCAGGCGCGAGGACGGGGGCAGCTTTTCGTCGGGAATGGGTGGAACCGAAGGCGTGGCGGCGCGCAGCACTTCGCGCGTGGCCGGGGCGGGACAGCCACAGCCGAGGGGAATCTCGTTGTCGCGCGCGGCCAGGCGTCCGGAGCGAAATACTACCTGCTCCCCGGGTTTCACCTGGTAAGTCCCATCTCCCATCAACTCTGAGACGATCGCCGATGCGGTGTTGCCGGGCAGAGTGCGCACGCAGGTATTGCCGCGCGAATCCACGCTGATGGCATAGCGAAAATCGCCGGGACCGGCCAGCAGAATGCGGAAGTCCGGGGTGAGCACGGAATCGGCGGAGGTATCGAGGGAATAGTTGGTCTCCAGCGAGCCGGTGTTCATGGCCAGCATCAGATCGCGCCCAGATTGCGAGGGCGTGGCGGAGACGGTGCTGCCCGGGCAAACCCGGACTTCGCCGCCACGCGCCAAATGCAGGATGGCAGTATCGGAGCCGGCGGTGATGGAGGAGCCGGCGGCCAAGCGGCTGCCCGCGATCGCCATTACTCCGCTGTTCCCGGAGCTCACCGGCACCACCGCGGGTTCGGCGGATTTGTGGAGCGACATTACGGTGGGCGGCTGGGGCGAGGGAGGAGCTTCGGCGCGGAGGCGCACCATGAGGCGGTTACCGGCGGTGTCCCAGGAATAGGCGACCGGCTTCAGCAAGTCCACCACCACGCGGGTAACGGGCGGTTCTTTTTGAAACTGATCAAGGCGAACGGCGCTGATCTCGTCACTGCTGATGGCAAAGCGCTTGCGCTTGAGGGAAAAATTGGTATTGGGCAGATCAATCACCAGGCGCGGCGGGTTGTCCAGCTTGCGGATCTGCGGGGTCACCGAGCGATTGGCCAAGATTTCGACCGAGGGCCCATCCTTATCGGGGACCACGCGCACCGCCTGCACCACCGCCACGGTAGGCGGCGGGGGAGGGGTCTGGGCGGAGCCATAATGCGCGAGCAGAATGGCGGCCGTCAGAAGCGCGAATGGGAAGCTGGTGCGCGACAAGGAATCATCTCGGAAGCACGAGCGATAGTTCCACGATATCACTCGCGGCAGACGGGGTGAAGTCGCAGGGCGGACACGCAGGGGCGTAACGGAGGCCGAAGCGGATCAGGATTCCGCCAGGAACTCGTATTCGTCGATGACGGCGGCGACGGCTACCTTGCCTTCCGGTTGTCCTTCGTCGGCGCGTACGACATGTCCCTTGCAATGCACCCGGATGCTTTCCGTCAGGGTAATCTCCGGGGGCAGAGTGAGGGTGAACTCGAGCGGCGATCCGGGAGAGATGCCGTTGTCGATAAAAAAGCAAATGCCGCGCGCACTCACATCCCGGGTCTGGGCGGGACGTTGGGAAGAACCTTCTTCCTGGTACTGCACCGAGACGGGCAAACGAAGTGCGAACCGGCGGGTCCCCCGCTTTTCCTGCTGGGCTTCGGCCATGAATCCTCCGGTAAAGCTTGTAAGCATGGCGGTTTAGGGCGAATGTGTCAATAGCCGCAGTGTGCCATGGCAGGGCTCAGTTCTCAGTTGCCGGTCCAACGTGTAAGCTTAAGAAGAGATGGTTTTCGTCCTCGACAACTACGATTCTTTTACCTACAACCTGGTCCAGTATCTGGGCGAGCTGGGGGCGAAGGTGGAAGTGCGCCGCAATGACCAGGTCACGGTGGGCGAGATTGAAGCCATGCGGCCGGAGCGCATTCTGGTTTCGCCCGGGCCGTGCACGCCGGCCGAGGCTGGGATCAGCATCGAGCTGATCCGGCACTTTGCCGGCAAGGTGCCGGTGTTGGGGGTGTGCCTGGGCCACCAGGCCCTGGGCGAGGCGTTTGGCGGGAAGGTGGTGCGCGCGCCCCACCTGATGCATGGCAAGACCAGTCCCGTCGAGCACGACGGGCGCACGGTGTTTTCCGGGTTACCCTCTCCCATGACGGCGACCCGCTATCACTCGCTGATTGTGCAGGAAAAAGACCTGCCGGAAGAACTGGAAGTGAGCGCCTGGACCACGGAAAAAGACGGCACCCGGACCATCATGGGTCTGCGGCACAAACGATATGTGGTGGAAGGCGTGCAGTTCCATCCCGAAAGCGTATTGACCGGTGAAGGCAAGAAGCTGGTCGGAAATTTCCTCAAGACAAAATAGATTCCTTGGGGCTTCCCGAGACTGGGGTCACAACTCATCTTTCGCCCCTTTCGGGGCTCGTTCCTTTCCACTTTTACCCAGCGCTTACGCGCTGGGCTGCATTCTTGCGCCACTTCGTGGCTGTTGACGCGAGCCATGCTCGATTTGCGCTCTTCGGTCTGATCCACATAAGTCATGGGCGGACAGGGTGTCCGCCCTCCATTCATGGAGAGCCTTACGGGTTGCGCGCGGTTGCGACGGCGCGGAGCACGGCCTGCGCCTTGTTCATCGTCTCCTGAAATTCGCGGAGCGGGTCAGAGTCGGCGACAATGCCGGCGCCGGCCTGCAGATAAGCTTTCTTGCCCTTCATCAGCATGGTGCGGATGGCAATGCAGGAATCGAGGTTCCCGGCGTAGTCGGCATAGAGGACGGAGCCGCCGTAAACACCGCGGCGTGTGGGTTCGAGTTCTTCGATGATCTGCATGGCGCGCACTTTAGGGGCACCGCTCAGGGTGCCGGCGGGAAAGCAGGCGGCGAAAGCGTCCAAAGCGTCGAGATCGCTGCGCAAACGTCCTTCCAGCGCGGAGACGATGTGCATGACGTGGGAATAGCGCTCCACATACATGAGGTCGCGTACCTTAACCGAGCCGTACTCGCTGACCCGGCCCAGATCGTTGCGGCCCAGGTCCACCAACATCACGTGCTCCGCCCGTTCTTTTTCATCGGAGAGCATCTGTTTTGCCAGAAGCTGGTCTTCGGCTTCGTCGCGGCCGCGCGGGTGCGTGCCGGCAATGGGGCGATACTCCAGCTTGTGTCCGGTGACCCGCACCAGGAGTTCCGGCGACGACCCCAGCACGTGGGTATCGCCCATGCGCAGGAAATATAAGTAGGGCGAGGGATTGATGGCGCGCAGGGCGCGGTAGAGATCGAACGGCGGCACATCGGGGGTGAAGTCCAGGCGCTGCGAGAGTACCACCTGGAAGATATCTCCGGCGGCGATGTATTCCTTGGCGCGCTGCACCGCTTGCAGGAACTGCTTTTGCGGGGTGCGACCTTTGACCTGGAGTCTGCCTTTGGGACGCCGCGAGGATTTTTGCCAGACGGCGGGACGCAACCCGGCAGCCAGCTTCTTTTCCAGCTTGGCGATGTCAGCCAGGGCACGGTCGTACGCCTTGCGGGGAGTCTCGCCGGCCACGTCGGCCATGGCGATGATGTGGATCTGATGGCGCAGGTGATCGAAAGCCAAGAGCCGGTCAAAGAACATCATCACGCCATCGGGCACGGAGAGATCATCTTTGGCATGCACGCCGATGTTTTCCAGCTGGCGCACGATGTCGTAGGCGAAATAGCCGACCGCGCCGCCGGTGAAAGGAGGAAGGCCGGGAATAGCGGCCGGCTTGTGCTTGCGCAACTCCTCTTTGACCACCTGAAAGGCATTGCCCTGCACGGTCTGGGTACGGCGGCCGCGCTGGATGGTAATGGAGGAACCACGGGCCACTACCTGTTGATAGGGGCGGGCGCCGAGAAAGGTATAGCGGCCAATCTGCTCGCCGCGTTCCACCGACTCGAGCAGGAAGGCGTGCGGCTCGTGGGCGGCGACGGCCAAAAAGGCGGAGACCGGGGTGAGCAGGTCGGCAGCCACGGACTTCACCACGGGCACGCGGGTGGCGGTTTGGGCGAGACGGGAAAATTCCTTGTAATCGGGTGTGAGCATGTGCGCCCGCCGGGGCCAAGACGGCCGAATCCCGCGGGCTTTTCATTATAGGGGACAGGGCGCTTTTATGACTCTGGTAACCATGCCATGGATTGACGGATGCCGATTTGCAGGGGAAGATGCCAACAAGGCTTTTTATACCCGTCGGGGGCATATGCGGATCAAGTTCTGGGGTGTGCGTGGATCCACGCCTACTCCTCAACCAGAAAACATGCGCTACGGAGGCAATACCTCCTGCGTGGAAATCCGCTTCGGGGAACAGCTTTACATTTTCGACTGTGGGACGGGGTTCCGCACCCTGGGCCAGCAACTGCGCGAGGAATTTAACGGGCGTCCGCTCTCCGCGCACATCTTTGTCTCGCATTTTCACTGGGACCATATTCAGGGGATCCCGTTTTTCGGGCCGCTCTACGACAAGGCGGAGAATGTTTTTTCCTTGCACTCCACGCAGCGCACGCTCAGCCTGCAGCAAGTGATGCGGGAGCAGATGGCAGCGCCCTACTTTCCCGTAGATATGAGCGAAATGAAGGCGCGGCGCACGTTTTACAACATTGACCAGGGCACGCTGCCGCTGGAGGGGGTGACGGTGCGCACGAAGTGGTTAAACCACCCACAGGGCTGCATGGGTTTTCGCCTGGAAACCAAAGATGGAGTGGTGGTCTATGCCACGGACAACGAACCGGGAGATCCGCTCTTCGATAAGAACGTGCGGGAACTGGCGGCCGGTGCGGATGTGCTGATCTACGACGCGCAATACCTTCCCGAGGAATATGAGGCCAAAAAGCGCGGCTGGGGGCACAGCCACTGGCGGGAAGCCATCAACGTGGTGATGGAGAGCGGGGCCAAGGAACTGGTGCTGTTCCACCATGATCCCGACCACGACGATGCCTGCATTGACCAGGTGGTGGCGGAAGCGCGCAATTACTATCCCAAAGTGCAAGCTGCGTCCGAGGGCCTGGAGCTGGTCTTAGGGTAAGGGCGGGGAGTGCTGGGGCTGCCGAAAGCGCCTTCTTCCCGGAAGGACATGTCCCTGGAAATGTGCAAATCTCCCAGAATTTGCTGGGCTGGCCAAATTTTCCCGAATTCCCTACAGAAAATCCTGGATACGACTTAAGTCCCTATTTGTGTGCATGTTAAAGGGGGGACGAGGGGATTTTCCGGGCTTTCCGGGGAAATCGTGGGAGTGGCCTGCAAAATATGTAAATTCACGTCCACAAAGTTTTCCACAGGGTAATAGGGAAGCGCTGCCGGCCTTCCGGCGCCCCTGCCAGCCGAGTTATTCTTCGCCCTGAATGCCACCTTCCGCCAGGGTTTCAAAGCGGGTGGCATCCTTCAGGAAAGCCATCTTGATGCGGCCGATGGGGCCATTGCGCTGCTTGGCGATGATGATCTCGGCCACGCCCTGGAGTTCGGGGTCGTCGTGGTTGTAGACCTCTTCGCGGAAGATGAACATGACCAGGTCGGCGTCCTGCTCGATGGAGCCGGACTCGCGCAGGTCGGCGAGCTGGGGACGATGGTCGCCGCTGCGGGCTTCGGGAGCCCGGCTGAGCTGGGAAAGCGCAATCACGGGAACGTTCAGTTCTTTGGCCAGCGCCTTGAGGCCGCGGGAGATGGCGGAGACTTCCTGGTTGCGGTTCTCATAGCGCTTGCTGCCCCCGGTCATGAGCTGCAGGTAGTCGACGATGATGAGGTCGAGTCCGCCTTGTGATTGCTGCAGGCGGCGGGCCTTGGCGCGCATTTCACTGAGCGAGACCCCAGGGGTGTCGTCGATGAAGATGGGGGCCTGGGCGAGCTGCTCCATGGCGTGGACAACCTTGTCCATATCGTCGCGCCACAGGGAGCCGGTACGCATCTTGTGGGAGTTGACGCGGGCCTGGGAACAGAGCAGGCGCATGAGCAGGGCCTCGCGCGACATTTCCAGGGAAAAGATGCCGACGACTTTTTTGTCTTCGACGGCGGCATTCTCGGCGATGTTGATGGCAAACGCGGTTTTTCCCATGGAAGGGCGGGCGGCCAGGATGACCAGATCGGAGCGTTGCAGGCCGCTGGTCATTTCATCGAGATCGGTGTAGTGGGTGGCCAGACCGGTGACGCGCTGTCCGCGCCGCAGGAGCTCATCGATTCCGCCGAAGGAATCGCGCATGATCTCCTGCACGCCCATGAATCCGCGGCCGATGCGTTTTTCCGAAAGCTGAAAGATGGCGGCTTCGGCGTCATTGAGGATTTCCTCGGCAGGATCGCTTTGTTCGGCGGCGCGGGCAATGGCGGAATTGGCGGTGTGAATCAGGCCGCGCAGCAGGGCCTTGTCGCGGACAATCTTGACGTAGTGCTCAATGCTGGGACGGTCGGGAACGCCATCCACCAGGCCGGAGAGGTAGCCCATGTCACCGACGGCTTCCAGCTCCTTGTTGCGCTCCAGCTCTTCCACCAGGGTAATGATGTCAATGGGGCGGGAGGACTCGGCCAGGTCCACCATGCGGGAGTAGATGCGGCGGTGGGAGTCGAGGGAAAAGTCTTCGGTGCGCAGGTGTTCGGCCGCCTGGTTATAAGCCAGGTTATCGAGCATGATGGCGCCCAGAATGGAGCGCTCGGCTTCCACGTTGGCGGGAAGAGTGTGGGCGAGGCTGTAGTCGGTGGTCGCCAAGTTAAGCCGTGGGAAAAATTCCTGCTGATATTAGACCGAAAAGACCTTGTGGAGAAAAAGAATGCTTTGGAAATCTAGGCAGAAATTCTGCAGACGACGAAAACATAAGGCGCGAACCGGGAGAAATGAAATCCAGAAAGATTATAGCGCGGCCGCTCCCGGACTCGGCACGAATTCATGGCTGGAATCTGGTGGATCGCGGGCCGCGCGACGTAGAATAAGCCGCAGTAAAGAAATCCCATGGCCAACGATCCTCAAAGTGATCAGGAGAAGAAAGCTGCGGCCCTCGCCAGCCTGCGCTATATCGAAGACGGATTTGTGGTGGGGTTGGGCACGGGGACCACGGCCGCACACCTGCTGCCCGCGCTGGCGGAAAGGGTAAAGGCAGGGCTGAATATCCGCGGGATACCCACCTCCGTTCACACCCAGGCCATGGCCTCGCAGCTGGGCATTCCCCTGACCACGCTCGAAGAGTGTCCGCAGATTGACGTCACCATCGATGGGGCGGATGAGGTCGATCCGCAGCTAAATCTGATCAAGGGCGGAGGCGGGGCGTTGCTGCGGGAAAAGATCACCGCCTCAGCCTCGCGGCAGCTGGTCATCATTGCCGACGCCAGCAAACGGCAACCCTTCCTGGGTAAATTTCCTTTACCGGTCGAAGTGATTCCATTTGCCCAGACCCTGCTTCGGCGCCGGATTGAGGCGCTGGGAGCGACGGTGAAGCTTCGCCTGGACGCGGCGGGAAAGGCATTCGTCACCGACGAGCACCATCACATTCTGGACTGCCATTTCGGCAAGATAGGCGATCCGCCGGCGCTGGCGCGGACGCTGGAAGCGATGCCCGGGGTAGTCGAGCACGGGCTGTTTATCGGGATGGCGTGGCGGGCGATCTTCGGGGGGCCGGACGGGGTGCAAGAGTTGGTCCGCTCCGGCAAGCAGAACGTTCTCTAGGGGCGGGCTGAGAGCAGGGTAAGAATGTCGCGCAGGCCCTGGCGGATGGGGGCGAGATCGGGCGCGGGGGCCAGGGGAAAAGGCAGCGCCGCCTGTTTCTTTTCCGCTTTGTGTTCTTCCTTCAAATGCTGGCGAGCGCCGGCGATGGTAAAACCCTCTTCATAGAGCAGCTTCTTGATACGCAGGACATGTTCGACGTCCTTGCGGCGATACATACGCTGGCCGGTGCTGCTTTTGACCGGCTTGAGCTGGGGAAATTCGGTTTCCCAGAAACGCAGCACGTAAGCCGGGAGATGGCAAAGCGTGGCCACTTCGCCGATACGGAAGTATAGGCGGTCGGGAATGACGATTTCGGCGGCCCTGGCGGATTTTGGCGATTTGGTTTTGCTAGTCATTGGCTGCGCCGCCTTTCCAGCGAGACGGGATCGCTTCTTTGGCGTTTCTACCATTCCCCAGTTCTGGGAACAACCTGAATTTTACCTGAGAAGGGCAGGGGCAAAAGCAAAACCTCCCGGAAGGTGCTTCTTCCGGGAGGCGTTGTAAGTAGTACGAGGCTTTGCCTCGCGAACGGCTTAGTGCTTCTTTTTCTTCTTAGCCTTTTTCTTTGCTGGCATGAAGTTCCTCCGTGAACGATTTTTCCCTTGTGTGACTGTGATTTCATGACCCAACTGCAACGTTGCCGTCCACGTAATGCGGTGGACATCACAGTCATCATCAAGATATTGCGTAGTCTGCGTGCTATTGTCAACAGATTTCCTTCGTTTTTCGTTACCTTTTCAACGCCGAGGCCGGCGGACAGGCGTACACTTTTTGGCATTCATGAAGCTGCGCGACCCCATCGAGCTGGAAATTTTCAAAAATATCTATCACTCCATCGCGGAAGAAATGGGCGCGGCGCTGCGCCGGACGGCGTTTTCGCCCAACATCAAAGAGCGCCGCGACTACTCCTGCGCGGTGTTTGACGGCGACGGCCAGGTCATCGCCATGGGTGATCATATGCCGGTGCACCTGGGCTCGATGCCCCTGTCGGTGCGTGCGGCGATCGAAGCCTTTCCCCTGCAGGCCGGCGATGTGGTGATGCTCAACGATCCCTTTCGCGGGGGGACGCATCTGCCGGACGTGACCCTGGTGGCGCCGGTGCACATCGCGCGCGCAAAGGGGGAAGCGGACTTTTACGTGGCTTCCCGCGCGCACCACGCCGATATCGGCGGCATGTATCCGGGGTCGATGGGACTGTGCCGGGAGATTTACCAGGAGGGCCTGCGCATTCCGCCGGTGCGGTTGCTGCGGGGCGGGGTCATGCAACGCGAGATTTTTTCCCTGTTCTTGAACAATGTGCGGACCCCGGAGGAACGGGAGGGCGATCTGGGAGCGCAGATCGCGGCCTGCCACACCGGCGCAGAGCGCCTGCGCGAGGTGTGCAGGCAATATGGACTGCCGCGGGCGCGAAGGGCGGCGCAGGAGTTGCTGGCGTACTCGGCCGCGATGATGCGCGGGTTTCTCGAGCGCATTCCGGCCGGGACCTACCACGCGGAAGATTTTCTGGACAACGATGGCATCACGGAGAAGCCGGTGCGGATTGCCGTGCACGTCACCCTGCATGGGCGCAACCGGAGAAAGCCGGTGGCGACGGTGGACTTCAGCGGGAGCGACCCCCAGGTGGAGGGCAGCGTGAACGCGGTGGAAGCCATTACGTATTCCGCCTGCTTCTATATTTTCCGCTGCCTGGTGCAGGAGGATGTGCCGGCCACGGCCGGGCTGATGCAACCCATCCGCGTGCTTGCCCCGCCGGGCACGGTGGTGAATGCAAGACCTCCGGCAGCGGTGGCAGGGGGCAATGTGGAGACTTCGCAGCGGATTGTGGATGTGCTGCTGCGCGCCATGGCGCAGGCCATTCCCGAGCGGGTCCCAGCCGCGGCTTCCGGCAGCATGAACAATTTGACCATCGGCGGCGTGGATCCCCGCACCGGGGAAGCATTCACTTACTACGAAACCATTGCCGGCGGTATGGGGGCGCGGCCCACCAAGCCGGGAGTTTCCGGGGTGCACACGCACATGACGAACTCGCTGAATACTCCGGCGGAGGCCCTGGAGTATGCCTATCCGCTGCGAGTGCGGCAGTATTCCCTGCGGCGGGGGAGCGGAGGAAGCGGGAAGTTCCGCGGCGGGGATGGAGTGGTGCGAGAGATCGAAGTGCTAGCCGATAGCGAAGTCACCTTGCTGGCGGAACGACGCAAGTTTGCCCCATGGGGTCTACGCGGCGGAAAAGCTGGAGCCCTGGGCCAAGCCAGAATTCTGCAAGCGGGGCGGCTGGCACAGGAAATGCCCGGCAAGTTCCATGTGCGATTGCGCAAGGGAGAGCGCATTCGCATTGAGACCCCGGGGGGAGGCGGATTTGGCTAAGCGGTGGATTTGCAATTCACACATAAGGGGCGAAATATGCACATCGTGAAATCGATTGGGATTTTATCCGTGGCCAAGATGATGGGGGCCATCTACGCGGTCTTGGGTCTGATTTTTATTCCGATTTTTCTGATTGCCGGTATGGCGGGCATGCTGGCCGGGCAGCGGGAGGCGGCGCTAGGGGCGGGGGTGATGTTGGTGTTGGCCCTGATTTTCCCCGTGATCTATGGAGCCATCGGTTTTATTGCCGGGGCCATCACAGCCTTGCTGTACAACCTGTTTGCGGGATGGGTGGGCGGCATCGAATTAAGACTGCAGGCCCCCTTGGTTCCACAAGCGCCGTATGCGGCTACGGTGATGCCGCCGACGGTCTAAGACGGTTTCTATAGGGGAGAAAAGGCCCGGGTTTTCGCCCGGGCCTTGCTGCAAGGTACAGATTTACTGGGGGTAGACAGTGAGGCGATAGACGTCGGTTTGCGGACCGCGTTCGCTGCCATCGTCCAGTAACTTCCCGAAGATATCGAAACCATCCACCACAACCGTCCATTGTCCGGGCGTGGGACTGGGGATGTCGGCGATCTCGCGTCCGTTCAAGGTGGCGCCGTCGATATTCACATTGCCATTGGGGTCGATCAGGATCAGGTCGAGATCGTTGGTGGGGTAATGGCTCCAGTCATTGTCCCAGGTGAGTTCAGCGTGCAAGGACGTCCATCCGGAAGGGACGTTCAGCGTGTAACTGTGTTGATCGCCCTCGGCAATTTTCCTGGAACGCGAGAACACCGGTGTCCCTACATTGCTGGCAGTGAGCGTAACGCTGGCCGCGACCGGACCGGCGTTGGTCCAGTCTCCCATGATGACCACGCGCATATAGCCGGGCTCGGGATCATCGATGGTATAGGTCGCCGGAGAGCCCACGAAATCCTGGATGGGATAATCGCCTTCTCCGAAGGAAGAGGTCTTGGCCTGGTGCACGGCGAAGAAGATGTCATCACCGAAGAGCTGGTTTTGCTGGTCCGCAGACAGTTTGGGGGTAACACTGTTTACGCTCACCTGCACCTGCGAACGGCCGGCGCCCACTCGCACCAGGAACTCGCGGGTCTCACCCGGCAAAACATTTTTCACGTTGAACTTCAGAGGGACTCCCGGAAACAGGAAACTGGGGACAATGCCGAACTTCAGGGCGTTCAAGCCGACTTCCCCAAAATAAAAGGGGAACGCGGGCAAGCGATTGGAGACTTTGCGGCGTTGCAACAAGTCGAGAGAGCGGGCCACGTCGAGATAGCCGGCACCCTGTTCCACGGCGCCGGATTTGTCGTCCAGGACACGGGGATTGGCGCCCAAAACCAGAGCATTGCGGGTTTCGATGGCCGAGGCTTTGGGCAGGGCGGAACGCAATAAGGCGGCGGCGCCGGCGACCGTGGGTGCGGTGAAGGAAGTGCCGGCGACCAGAGACAGGCTGCCGTCCGCACTTTGAACGAAGTTGAAGTATCCGGCGGAGGTGACATCGACGCCGACGCGGCCGTCCGCCGTGGGACCACGCGAACTGAAGTATGCGGTCTGAATGGTGTCGGTGGGACGAGCCAGGGCGCCTAAGCCAACAGCACAAGAGGAGGCGCCGGCCACGTCCCAATAAATGCGTTCATGCGCGGGTACATCGGCGGCGGCCGAGGAGATGGAGCCCAAACCGGTGGAAGGGCTGCCCGTGGTCAGCAAAGCCGGTCCGGCGTTGCCCGCCGAGGTGGCCAGCGTAATCCCGACCTTCAGCATTTGCTGGGCCAGCAAGTCTTCCACGTCGCGTCCGGCGGCCTGCGTCGGGCCACCCAGGCTCATGTTGACGACCTGGATATTCAGCGAGTCATAGACATAAGGATCATCTTCGGTGCCGGAACCGGAGACAGGAACGGAGGGCTTGCCGGCAAGGAAGTTCTTCTTGAGGGTAATGGCGCGATCCATGGCGGCAATAATGCGATCATCCGCCGCGCTGTCTCCGGTCGAGGGGAATACCTTGAGCGCGTAAAGCTTGGCGGCCGGAGCTACTCCGACCAAGGGAAGCACCTGGTAGCCGGCATAGCCATAGGGCGTGCCGTCAAAAATCGAGTCCGGGGCATTGAACTGAACGGAACGAGCCAGGCAGGAAGTGTTGGGAAGCAGGAACGCGGTGTTGCCCGCGATCATAGTGCCCACCCAGGTGCCGTGGTCACCGTTTTTAGTGCTGGTGGCGGAAGTCACCGGGTCCTCGGAGCTGGGAACAAAGCTTTCCCCACCAATGACCGCGCCGTCGAGGGAGAACACGACATCCGGATTGTTGGCGGTGCCGCTGTCAATGATGGCGACGATGGCGTCCTGTCCCAGATAACCCGCAGCCTGCAGCCCGGCGGCATTGATCAGCGCATTGTTGAACAGATAGTCGGAAGGTTTGGTTTGCGCGTTCTTGATGATGGTGGCCTGATCAAACTTCAAATGACCGGCGGACGCCACCCGCACCTGGCCCGCCAAGCCCCGCGGCCCACGCGTGACTGGGGCAAGCACCGCGGCGCTCTTTCTGACTTTATAGCCGGCCACGGCATGCAGCGCGGAAAGCGCGCCTTCCGGGACCGTGGCGGAGACGGCGGTGACGTTGTCAAATTCACGTTGGACCTTGCCGCCCAAGGCCTGGACCCGCTGTTTCAATTCCTGGCGGGAGCCGGAGGAGTAGATAATGACCCGCCGGCTTCCGGCGGCGTGCGCGAGCAGTGCCGAGAGCAGAAGGAGGGAAGCGGACAGAAAACGCAAAACTGCAAATTTCGAGAAACGGTCAGACATGAAACCTCCACAGAGTGTGCAGTGCGCCGTTCCGGGAAAACAGCGCGGGTTCATTGCCTCAAGATGGTGAAAGAAGTCAGCAGATGAAACGGGGCCTCCCGCCAGGGTTTCGCGGGTGAAAGATCATAACCAAAATCCGACAAAACATTCGAGACAATTTGTGAAGGAAGTTGTGAAAAGGGCTTGCGGGCGAGGGGAGTGAAAGAATTTGCACTTTTGGATGGCGGACTGTGCTTAAGCTTTGCGGGCAATCGCAATGCGGGGAATGCCTTGTAAGTCCTCGGCCAGGCGCACTTCTGTCCAAGAACTGAGCAGTTTTTGGACCCGGGAAGCGATGGAGCCGCTGATCTCCATCATCAGCCAGCCGCGCGGCCGTAAGGCGCGTTCCGCCTGGGGAATGAGGCGCTCTATGATTTCCAGGCCGGTGGGCCCGGCGAAGACCGCGTGGCGGGGCTCGAACTTGCGGACTTCCAGTTGTACCTGGTCCTCTTCGGACTCGCCCACGTAAGGAGGATTGGAGAGCACGAAGTCAAAGCTCTGATCGGGCAGGCCATGCAGCAGGTCAGTTTGGTGAAACTGGATGCGGCGGTCCAATTGATGGCGGGCGCTGTTGGCGCGGGCAATCTCCAGGGCGGCGGGAGAGATATCGGTGGCATGCACCTCGGCTTGGGGCAGCACTTTCGCGATGACGACGGCGATACAGCCGGAACCGGTGCCTACATCCACGATGCGGGGATGGGCGAGGGCGCGGGCGAGAGGCAGAGCGTTCTCCAGGAGGTGTTCAGTTTCCGGGCGGGGAATCAGCACATCGGGGGTGACCACGAAATCCATGCCCCAGAATTCCTGATGGCCGGTAATGTATTGCGCGGGCACGCCGCGCGCGCGTTCGGCAATCAGCTCTTCGTAGCGGAGGGCTTCCTCGGGAGTGAGCTGGCGTTGGGCGTGGGCGTAGAGATACGCGCGGTCCACGCCCAGAGCGAACATCAAAAGCACTTCGGCGTTCATGCGCGGCGAGCCGATGGCGGCGGAAGTCAGCTGCGCGACAGCCTGCTCCAATGTTTTGCGAAGGTCCAAGGGTGTCCTAAAAGAGGTTTGCGATCTCTGGGCAGCGCAGCCAGCCGCGGAGCCAGACAAGAGAAAGAAATCGCGCCGGAAGCAAGGAGTCCCGGCGCGAGATGGAAAGCAGCAAGCGATCTATTTTTGCTTGGCGATGATCAGGTCCTTGATCTTGTTGTAAGTCGCCTGGGGAAGGACCTTCTTGCGGACCAGATCGGTTTTGGCGCGATAGGGGCGGCCATCGATGATTTTCTGCGAGTAAGCTTCGCCGATCCCGGGCAGCGCGTCCAGCTGGTCTTTGGTGGCGGAGTTGATGTCCAGCAGATCAGCCTTGACGGCGGCGGTGGCTTTAGCGGCAGTCGTTTTCGGCGCGGCAGTGCCTTGCGCGAAAGCGGTGCCGGCAAAAGCCAACACCAGGCAAAGAAAAAGACTCGCGGCCCAATGTTTGCGCATGTTCATTCTCCTTATGCGTAAATCCCGCGTTGCCGGATGGTGTAGGCGACGCGGTCTATGGCCAGCATATAAGCCGCAATCCGGTTGTGCACTCCGTGGGTCTCGGCATAGCGGACTACGTCTTCGAAGGCCGTTTTCATGATGTGTTCGAGCTGCTCGTTGACCACGGATTCTTTCCAGAAATATCCCTGCCGGTCCTGCACCCACTCAAAGTAAGAGGTGGTGACGCCGCCGGCATTGCAGAGAATGTCGGGAATCACGAAAACTTTCTTATCGGCGAGGATTTCATCGGCGGCCGCGGAAGTGGGGCCATTGGCGCCCTCGGCGAGAATCTTGCATTTCACCTTGTCGGCGTTTTGGCTGGTGATCTGGTTCTCGGTGGCGGCGGGAATCAGGATTTCGCATTCCGTGGTCAGCAATTCTCCCGCATCCGCCTTGTCGGCGCCGGGGAAGCCCTGCACCGTGCCATTGCGCTGGCGGAACTCCCACAGGGCGTCCAGATCGAGGCCGTTCTGGTTGTAGAGGCCGCCGCCGACTTCGGCCAGGCCGATGATCTTGTAGCCCGCGGCCGCCATGAGACGGGCGGCGTTGGAGCCGACGTTGCCAAAGCCCTGCACAATGACGCGGGTATTTTCCGGGGTCAGGCCGAGCTTCTTCACGGCTTCATCGCAGACAATCATGATGCCGCGGCCGGTGGCTTCGCGGCGTCCGCGTGAGCCGCCGATATTGATGGGCTTGCCGGTGACCACGGCGGTGACCGTCTGGCGCATGTGCATGGAATAGGTGTCCATCATCCAGGCCATGATCTGTTCGTTGGTATTGACGTCGGGAGCGGGGACATCCTTTTCCGGCCCGATGAAATCCACCAGCTCCGCCGTATAGCGGCGGGTCATGCGCTCCAGCTCGCCCATGGACATCTTGTGCGGGTCGCAAATGACCCCGCCTTTGGCGCCGCCGAAGGGAATATTGACCACGGCGCACTTCCAGGTCATCCAGGCCGCCAGGGCGCGAACTTCATCGAGCGTTACGTCCGGGGAATAGCGAATGCCGCCCTTGGCCGGACCCCTGGCAATCGAATGCTGCACGCGAAATCCGGTGAAGACCTCCATGCTGCCATTGTCCATGGCCACGGGAATGTGGAGGATGATCTCGCGGTTGGGATATTGCAGGATCTTCCAGAGCCCCTCGTCCAGGTTGAGTTTATGCGCAGCCAGCTCGAAGCGGGCTGCCTGCGCCTCCCAGGGGTTGCTCTCCTGTTCGAGGGAAACAGTCTTGGTCATAACGATCTCCGAATATGGATGCGGTCCGAGGTTAATGCTGGCCGGCACCGGGGAGACTCACCGGGGTGGGCGGGCAAACACCTGAGTATAAGCAGGTTCTGTAAACAGTGGCAAGTTGCCGAAAGAGAGTCGGCAAGCTGGTTACCGGGAAATCGTCGGCGGAAATAACTGAAAATAAGACAGTTATAAAAGGCGCGGACGAGGGGCGTGAGCCCAGGGGGTGCTTGGCGGCGGTGGCGAGCCGCGAAAGTGCGCTGCTTGGCTAGCGATTTGGCGGATGCTGTGCGACAATCTGTCGCCGAAATGGAGGAAGATGCATGCTGAAACGCTTCTCTACGCTGCTGGTGTGTGTGCTGATCTTGAGTGTGGGACTGGCGGCCGCCCCGAAGAAGTCCGGCCCGGGTCCGGACAAAGCTTATCTCCAGAAGATTTGGGACGGCTGGGGTTCGCTGGATATCGAAAAACAAGGGCAGTTTTACGCCCAGGGACCGCATGTCTTCTTTGACGTGGCCCCGCTGCAATACGCCAGCTGGGACGAGTTCAGGGCAGGCGTAAGCAAAGAGCTGGCGAATTTCAAGAGCGCTACGTTCACGGTAAACGACGATGCGCAACTGCATCCCAAAGGGGACATGGTCTGGGGAACGGCAACGGTGAAGATGGACGCCACCCTGAAAAGCGGCAAGCGAGAGCTGGCCACCTTCCGCTGGACGTTTGTCATGGAGAAGCAAGAAGGGAAATGGTTGCTGGTACACGAGCATGTCTCGCAACCGGCAGAATAGACATTCTTTCGTATTTGCGTTTCCGGGGCTGGGCCCAAGTCCAGCCCCAACATTCCCACGGATTTTTGCGGAATACTCTTCCCGCGGAATTTTTCCCCAGCATTTTCACTCCTCCTGACATTCGAGAAGTGTCCAGTCTTTCTGTTTCCGGCCAGGCCGCTATCTTTCGCGGAAATCCTTCGTCTCATTCGGGTGGACAGGAGGGAAGATGGCGATCCAACAAAATATTCTGGCTACAGCATTTTGTGTGGCGCTCTTCTTTTCATGGAGCGCATTCCCGCAGCAGAGCACGAAACCCTGTGCAGAGCCCGAGCAGAAGCAATTTGATTTTTGGGTCGGGGAGTGGGAGCTGACGACTCCGGGCGAGAGTGGTGGCGGGACCAACCGGGTCCGGCAGGCCTTTGAGGGCTGTGTGATTGAAGAAAATTTCAGCGGCGGGCCGGACAATCCGCTGGTCGGAATGAGCGTTTCGCGCTTTGATCCCATCGCGAAAAAATGGAAGCAGACCTGGGTGGACAACCAGGGCGCATATCTGGACTTCAGCGGTGAGTTCCAGGACGGCCAGATGATTTTGCAGCGCGAGGCCAGCGACGCAGCAGGGGCGCGGTTCCTGCAGCGCATGGTGTGGAAGAACATCGGGGCGGATGAATTGGACTGGAGCTGGGAGTCTTCCAAAGACCAGGGGAAAACCTGGAAGGTAATATGGCCGGTCCACTACAAGCGGCGGAAATCATGATTTTCAGATCCACTCCGGCGCTTCCACGGTGTAGTCGTGGACCAGGGCGCCGGTGTTGCGCGTACTCTTCGGTTCAATCAACACGATATGGGTTTCCTGGCCGGCGACGGGGCAGTGCTCCACGCCGCGGGGCACAACGAAGAATTCCCCCGGCCGGATGGTGACCTCGCGATCGCGCAAGCGCATGACTAACTCGCCTTGCACCACCAGAAAGAGTTCGTCTTCGTGTTCATGCTGGTGCCATACAAACTCCCCCTGGAGTTTGACGACCTTGATATGGCAGTCATTGACCTCTCCCACAATGCGGGGATGGCGGTAGTCCTGGAAGGCGGAGAACTTCTCTGCCAGATTGACCTTGTCGCGGAGCATAGGGTTTAGACGAAATTGGGCATTCGGTGCCGCAAAGAATTTTGTGGCTGGGGCGGTCCGGGCTGGAAAAATGCCCAAACCGAGGGCCAGGGCCCAGGGTGTAACCACAGCCCTGAGGGGGCAGGTATCTCTTTGAAAATTCTAATATTTGGATGAGGAAGGCGGTGGGAAGAAGGGGCAAAACTTCCTGAGTGTGGCTTTTTTACCACAGACAGGAATACTGGCAAAGGCGTAATCTCTTCCAGTTGAGCCACTTACTGGTGGCCAGCAAAACCGATTGAGAACGGAACAGACAATCCGGACGGCCGTGGAAGCGCGCGGGGTGGGGTTGCATAGTGGCGCTCCCGTCCATCTGAAAATTCTTCCCGCGCCGGCCGGCGCAGGCATTGTCTTTCGTCGCGTGGACCTGGACGGATTCGAAGTAGAAGCGGTGGGCCGCAACGTGGCCCGCGTCAGCTACGCCACCAGCCTGATGAAGAAAGGCGTCCTGATATCCACCACCGAACATATTCTTTCCGCATTTATCGGGCTGGGCATCGACAACGCGATCGTAGAGCTGGACAATCTGGAGCTGCCGATTCTGGATGGCAGCGCCAAGCCCTTTGTGGATGCGATCCTGCGGGCCGGGATTCGCAAGCAGCGGCGGGCGCGGACCTATTGGCGTATTCGTCGCGAACTGGAACTGCGCGAGGGCGATAAGTTTATCGGCGTCTATCCTTCCGATACCTACGCCGTGGCATACACCATCAATTTCCCCCACCCGCTCATCGGCAAAGAAACCTTCCAGGTGGAGCTGAACAACGGAAATTATCTGCGCGACATAGCCTCGGCGCGGACCTTTGGCTTCCTGCATGAGGCCGACGCCATGCGCAAGCAAGGTTTGATTCGCGGCGCTTCGCCGGAGAACTGCCTGGTGTTGTCGCGCGAGGGATTGACCAATCCGCCCTTGCGTTACAGCGACGAATTCGTGCGGCACAAGGTGCTGGATCTGATTGGCGACCTGGCCCTGCTGGGCAAGCAGATTCTGGGCAGAGTAGTGGCCGACCGCGCCGGCCACGCCATGCATACGGCCCTGGTGTCCCGCCTGCTGCGCGACCGCACGCTTTGGGAAGAGACGACGGTGGAAGAAGAGGAATACAACGCGCCGCCGGCCCTGGCGGCCGCGGTACAGTCGCACGCCTGAGGTGATCGGATGTAGTTTGGCACGATTAAAATCGTGTCCTTCCCCAGCGCCCCGGGTTGGTCTCACTGCCCGACTCACAGTAAAATATCTCTCTTAACATTCCCCGATAGGAACAATCTGCCATGACTTCGCCGAACAATGGTGCCGCGAGCACGCGCATTTATGTCACGCTGACCGGACTGCCGCTGGTATTTCACCTGAAATGGCCCTTCCAGAAATCAACCTCGGGGGCCGATTTCTGGTTCCTGCACGCCGACCTGCGCCTGGCGGGAAACGATGTGCTGCATTCACCGGTCGCCATCAATTTGTCGGCGACCCTGCGAGATGTCGTGCCCTCCCTTGAGGCGAAGGACATTGAAGGGGTGGTGATCAACGCCCTGCGCAAGGAAGTGGACCGGCGACAGCTGGAGTTCCTGAAATCGGGCAAGCTGGTGCCGGTGCAGTTTTCCAGCCGCCATTATGATTTCAAGCGCAACCAGTGGGCCTTTGGGAAGGCCGGCGAAGAAGAGTTGTCGCTTTTGGTGCTGCGCAGCGTCTACTGGAACGGCAAGCTGGGCAGGGGCCCAGTGGCGATCGACGATGCCACGGAAGCGCTGTATGCGGGGACGACGGCAGAGCACATGGCCGGCATCGCGAAGAAGCTGGAGTCGCAGGGGCTGATCAAGCTGGAGGGGGGCCGCGCCGGCGCGACTCCCGCTTTGCTGGAGCAATCGGCAAAGTTCGAAGCCGACGTGCAGGAAGCCCTGGCGGAACTGGAAAAGAAGCACGCCTTCGAGCGGGGATAGCCGGACCTGTGTAGGGGCAGGTTTCCTCGTATGCCTGGGGAAACATTCCGAAGCCGCGCTTTGGCGCGGCCGCCCAGATGAGGACATCTGGGCCTACATGGCATCTGGGCCTACATGACCTGCGGGCGTGGTATTTATGCCACCGTGGTAGCTTCCTGCTTGAGCTTCTCCGCCTGATAGTGCGCCACCAGGGCCTCGATGACCGGCTGGAGCTTGCCGTCCATGATGGTTTCCAGTTGATGAATGGTGAGCCCGATGCGGTGGTCGGTGAGGCGATTCTGGGGGAAGTTGTAGGTGCGGATCTTTTCGCTGCGGTCGCCGGAACCCACCATGGCTTTGCGTTCTTTAGCGAGGGCGTCCTGCTGTTTCTGCATTTCCACTTCATATAAGCGCGAGCGCAGCACGCGCATGGCTTTTTCGCGGTTCTTGATCTGCGATTTTTCGTCCTGGCAGCTCACTACGGTGTTGGTGGGAATGTGGGTGATGCGCACGGCGGAATAAGTTGTGTTCACCGACTGCCCGCCCGGGCCCGAGGAGCAGAAGGTATCGATGCGCAGGTCCTTGGCGTCGATCTTGATGTCGACGTCTTCGGCTTCGGGGAGCACGGCCACGGTGACGGCGGAAGTATGGACCCGGCCCTGGGTCTCGGTCTGCGGGACGCGCTGCACGCGGTGCACGCCGCTTTCGTATTTGAGCTGGGAATACACGCGGTTGCCCTCGATGAGGGCGATAACTTCCTTCAGGCCCCCCACACCGGATTCCGAGGTGGAGAGCACCTCGACCTTCCAGCGCTGTGACTCGGCATAGCGCGTGTACATGCGGAACATCTCCTCGGCGAAGAGGGTGGCTTCATCGCCGCCGGTGCCGGCGCGGATTTCCAGAATGACGTTCTTCTCGTCGTTCGGGTCCTTGGGCAAGAGGAGGACTTTCAGTTCCTCTTCGACGGAGCCGACGCGGGCCTCCAGCTGGTCGAGTTCCTCCTGGGCGTAGGCGCGCATGTCGGGATCTTTTTCATCGGCCAGCATGGCTTTGCTGTCGGCGATGCCGCGCTTCATTTCCTTGTACTCGCGGTACTTCTCGACGATGGGGGTAATTTCGCTGTGCGCCCTGGCGGTCTTCTGATACTTGGCGGAGTCGTTGGTGATCTCCGGCGAGGCAAGCGCCTGGGTCAGCTCTTCGTAGCGGGCTTCGATTTGGTCAAGTCTATCGAACATGGTCTTTGGTCGTTCGTCGTTGGTCGTTAGCCGGTTTGATTATGCGGCGTTAGCGCGAAGAGAGTTAATCAACCCATTCAATCCGCGCCCCACAGTGGCTGCCGAGTCCAGAAGACGTAACGCTTGTTCCTTTGATAAATATTGTAATTCCTGCGCAATCATTAACTGAGTCTCTAATTCCAAAAGGGAACCACGGGCATGAAACAAAAAGGCCAAAAATTCCCGGTCGGTGCGATGGCCGTTACCTTCTGCAATGTTACTGGGGATCGATACTGCAGCTCGCCGCATCTGCTGGACTAATCCGTACAGTTCGTGTTTGGGAAAGCTGGCCGTCGCCCTATAGATTTCAATGCTCAATTGCAAAGCTTCCCGCCAAATCCGCAAGTCACGAAACGATGACGACATGGGATCCTCCTGCCGCCACGTTAGCTCCCCATGACATAGATGTATGTGACGAATGAACATTTCGAAACCTAATATTGGGAGCCAACGACCAATGACGAACGACGAAACCTAATAGCAAAATGGCGAATGGCCGAGGTTTTCGCGGGGGGGCCCGCTAGGCAATCACGAGCTGGCCGCCCTGCTCTTTTTCCAGGGCCATGGCCTGATCGAGGGCGAGGATGGCGCATTCCGCCTGATCATCGGAGGGAGGCTGGGTGGTGATGCGCTGCAGCCAGAGGCCGGGCGCGGTCATGAGCGCGAAGAGCGAGCCGCGATGTTTGGCGGCGAAGCGGATGATCTCGTAGGAGACGCCGGCGATGACCGGCAAGAGGGCGATACGCGCCCCGAAACGTCCCCAGAAGGTGACCGCCGGGACCATGGCATAGACGACGATGGAGATGAGCATCACCGTCATCAGAAAACTCGTACCGCAGCGCGGGTGGAATGTGGGGTACTTCTGCACTTCTTTGGTGTTCAGCGGGTCGCCGTTTTCAAAGGCAAAGACCGTCTTGTGCTCGGCGCCGTGATACTGGAACACGCGATGAATGTCCTTCATGCGGGAGACACCCCAGATGAAGAGCAGGAACAGCAAGATGCGGACCGCGCCATCCACCAGGTTGAAGAGCACCTGCTCGCCGAACACGGGATAAATCTTCTTGATCTCGGTGGCGGCCAGCAGGGGAACAAACTTGTACATAAAGATGAAGAAGCCGACGGAGAAAAGAATATTGACCGCCGCCAGCCAGCCGCTGATTTCCAGTTTCTTGTCAGGCGCGACATCGGCCTGGGCTTCGTCGAGCGCGGTGTTGGCGGAGAACTTCAGCGCCTTGAAGCCGAGGCTCATGGCGTAACCGAGCGTCATGACCCCGCGGACGACGGGCAGGGCCATCCACTTATGCTTTTCCGAGGGCCGCTCCAACACTTCGCTATGGGTGGAAATTTCTCCCGAGGGCTTGCGGCAGGCGATGGCCCAGGCATGCGGCGAACGCATCATGACCCCTTCGAGGACGGCCTGGCCGCCGACGAGGGTGGTCTCCTCTCCATTCTCCAGCGCCGGCAGCAACTGGAGGGAGAGGAAAAAGCGCCACATGGTGCGAAGGAAACGCATGGTTATTCGATGCTGCTTCGAGGAAGCAGGCCTCAGACAAGTGTTAGGGTATCACAATTGAAATTGCCCGCGGGCTGCATTCCGCGAGTCTTATCCTCATTAAGTTGATTAGAATCAATCGGTTGTCGCTTGTGTAGGAGGGGGCTGAGAATTCGGCGATGTCGGGTAGCGCTGCGCTTCAGCGCTGCGAATTTGATTTCTGACGAAGAAGCTACCGCGCGAAGCGCCTAAGCACCGCAGCGGCTAAAGCCGCATATTGCTTGCCGCCAAATCGCAGGCCTTAAAGGCCTGCGCCACCCTCTCGATCCATACATGCGGCTCGGTCTTCATCCTTTATAAAACTTGATTTTTGCTCTTCATTCGGTTGAATGAAGCACAAATCCATGAAAACACACGTGCCTGCGTAATCTGGAGCACGGCATCATTTACAATCCAAGAGCGATGCTTCGTTACTTTACTGCAGGAGAATCTCACGGGGAGGCGCTGGTCGCGTACCTCTCGGGGCTGCCAGCCGGGGTGCCGGTAGACCAGGCCTTTATAGACCGGGAACTTTGGCGCCGCCAGCAGGGCTACGGCCGCGGCGGGCGCATGAAGATTGAAACCGACAAAGCCCACATTCTTTCCGGCGTGCGGCACGGCAAGACCATTGGTTCGCCCATCGCGGTGCTGCTGGAAAACAAAGACTGGAAGAACTGGACCGAATCGCTGCCAGTCGAGGAGGGCGACCCGGCCAAGCACAAACGCGTAGCCTCGCCGCGTCCGGGGCATGCCGACCTGGCGGGAGCGCTGAAGTATAACTTTTCCGAGGCGCGCTATATTCTCGAGCGAGCGTCCGCGCGGGAGTCGGCGGCGCGGGTGGCGATCGGCGCGCTGGCCAAGTCATTTCTGCGGGAACTGAACATCGAAGTGCTGAGCCACGTGATTGGCGTGGGGCCGGTGGAGCTGAAAGACGAGGTTCCCTGGGAGAAAATTCAAGCCCTGTGGGAGAAACAGGAAGTCCTGCTGAACTGTGCAGACCCGGATACCGAACAGCGCATGAAGGAAGAGGTCGATAAGATTTATAAGACCGGTGACACGCTGGGCGGAGTTTTTGAGGTGGTGACGCATGGGGTTCCGCCGGGGCTGGGCACGCATGTGCAGTGGGACGAACGTCTGGATGCGCTGCTGGCGGCCGCGGTGATGTCGCTGCAGGCGGTGAAGGCGGTGGAAATCGGCACCGGCATTGCCGGGGCCTACGTGCCGGGTTCGGAAGTGCACGATGAGATTGGCTATGGGGCGAAGTCCGGGTTCACCGGCTTTACCCGCAACCGCAATAACGCGGGTGGCATTGAAGGTGGCACATCGAATGGGCAGGAGATCCGGGTGCGCGGCTATCTGAAGCCGATTTCGACGCTGCGGCGTCCCTTGCAATCGGTGGATTTCACCTCCCGCGAGCCGGTGAAGGCGGCCTACGAACGGTCCGATGTGTGTGTGGTGCCGGCGGCGGGCGTGGCCGCGGAAGCCATGGTGGCGCTGACCATGGCACGCTGCGCGCTGGAGAAGTTCGGCGGCGACTCGATGGTCGAGACCAAACGCAATTTTGCAGGATATCTGGAGCAGTTAAAAAACTACTGAGCAGTCCCCCTATAACTGATGATCTATCCCATCGTGAAGTATGGCGACCCAGTCCTCGAGAAACAGGCCGAGCCGGTCACCGTGTTTGATGACGAACTGAAAAAGCTGGTGGAGGACATGTTCGAGTCCATGTACGCGGCGCATGGCGTGGGCCTGGCGGCGCCGCAGATTGGCATCTCCAAGCACCTGGCGGTCATCGATGTGACCTTCAAGGAAGACCCCGAGGCCAAGTTGGTGCTGGCCAATCCGCAGATCCTCCACGTTGAGGGCAAGCAGCGGGGCAGCGAAGGCTGCCTGAGCATTCCCGAGTTTCGTGAAGAGGTCACGCGCGGGAAAAAAGTCACCGTGCGCGCCCAGGATGTGAATGGCAAATGGTACGAGAAGACGGGCGAAGACCTGCTGGCGCGCGCCTTCCTGCATGAGACCGACCACTTGAACGGGAAGCTCTACATCAGCCACATCAGCGCGCTGAAACGGGACCTGATCAAACGCAAGATCCGCAAGCTGGTGAAAGCGGGAGAATGGTAGGGATTTGTAATTTGGTAAGCGGGGAATTTGGTAATTTGAACCCGCGTCTGAAACTTTGTTCTTGAATTACAAAATTACCCGATTACCAAATTGCAAAATCTCCTTCATCTTGTTTTCTGCGGTACGCCGCGTTTTGCCGTTCCCACGCTGCAAAAGCTGGTCGAGGCGGGATTTTCCGTGCCACTGGTGGTCACCCAGCCCGACCGCCCCAAGGGGCGCGGCATGGAAGTAGCGTTCTCGCCGGTGAAGCAATGCGCGCTCGACTTCAAGCTCCCCATCACCCAGCCGGAAAAGATCAAACACAACGAAGAGTTCCGCGCCCAACTTAGCGCTTTGAAGCCGGACGCCATCATCGTGGTAGGTTATGGGCGCATTATTCCACAGTGGATGCTGGACCTGCCGCCGCTGGGCAATATCAATCTGCATGCTTCGCTGTTGCCGAAGTATCGCGGGGCCGCGCCCATCCAGTGGGCAATTGCCAGCGGCGAAAGCGTGACCGGCAACACTACGATGCGCATCGACGCGGGGCTCGATAGCGGCGACATCCTGTTGCAGCAGGAGATTGCCATTGCTCCCGACGATACGGCGGAGACGCTGGCCCCGAAGCTTTCCGCTCCGGGCGCGGAGTTGCTGGTAGAGACCCTGCGGGGATTGCAGGCGGGGACCATTGCGCCGCGGCCACAAGACCACAGCAAAGCCACGCTGGCGCCGATCCTGAAAAAAGAAGACGGCCGTATCGATTTTCATCGTTCGGCGGGGGAAATCTGCCATCGCCTGCGCGGATTTACGCCCTGGCCGGGGGCGTTCACCACGTTTCGGGGCAAGAACCTGCATGTGTGGTCGGCCAAGGCGGTGGAGCGAAAGCTGGTGCCGGGAGAGTTGGAGGTCGAGGCTGGCAGCTTGTTTGCCGGCTGTGCCACGGGGGCACTCGAACTACTCGAAGTGCAGGTCGAGGGCAAGAAGCGCATGCCGGGGCCGGACTTTGTGCACGGCTATCGCCCTAATCCGGGCGAGAAGCTGGGCCACACGGTGGCCGGTGCTTGAATTGGATAGGGATTCTTCGACTTGCGGAAGCCGCGCTTCGCTTGCTTCCGCTTCGCTCAGAATGACAACACACCTCAAATTGACCACACAATTCAGAATGACATTCAGAGACTAATGCCGATTTCTCCTGCGCGCGCCGTGATCTTCGAAATTCTGCTCCAGGTGGAGCAGAAGGGCGGGTATGCCTCGGAGTTGCTGCACTCATCCCACGCCTCCCGCCTTTCGCCTGCCGACCACAATCTGGCCACGGAAATTGTGCTGGGCGTGTTGCGTTGGCGGTCGTGGCTGGACGGGAAGATTTCGGCGCACTCTTCGCAAAAAATCCCAAAGCTGGATGCGGAAGTGCTGGCCGCGTTGCGCATGGGCGTATATCAGCTGTTGTTTCTTGACCGGATTCCGGCGTGGGCCGCGATCCACGAAAGCGTGGAGCTGGTCAAGCAGTCGCGCAAGCGCTCGGCCGCCGGCTTCGCCAACGCCGTGTTGCGAAAGATCGCTGATCAGCCGGGAAGCAAGGCGGGCGCTTCCACAGAAACGAAGCAGGCGCTTTCGGCGGAGGTCCTGGCCCAACAATATGCCCATCCGCGGTGGCTGGTGGAGCGCTGGGTGCGGGAGTTGGGTCTGGAACGCGCCGCGAAGATTTGCGCTGGAGACCAGCAAATTCCTGCGACCACAGTTCGCCTGCAGAAGGCAGAGGTGGAGGCGGAGCTTCGGCAGGAGGGCATTGAATTGGCTCCCGGACGGCTGTTGACCTCGGCGCGAGTGGTGCTTGAGGGCGACATCACGAAAACCAAAGCTTTCCGCGAAGGGCGGGTTGCGGTCCAGGACGAAAGCTCGCAGTTAGTGGCGCTGCTGGTCGGCAAGGGTGCGAATATCCTGGATTGCTGCGCCGCGCCGGGAGGCAAGACCCGCATCCTGGCCGAGCAGAACCCAGGCGCCAAGATCACGGCCGTGGAATTGCATGCGCACCGGGCGCGGTTGTTGCGGAAACTGGTCCCAGCCAAAAATGTCGAGGTCGAAGTGAGCGACGTACGCAAGCTGAAAGGCGAGGCGCGCTTCGATCGCGTGCTGGCCGATGTACCGTGTACCGGCACCGGCACACTGGCGCGTAATCCGGAGATCAAGTGGCGGCTGCAAGCGGAGGACCTGGTCGATCTGCCGGCCCGGCAGCTGGAAATTTTGCGGGCAGCGATGAAGCAGATAGCTTCGGGTGGGCGGCTGGTGTATTCGACGTGCTCGCTGGAGCACGAAGAGAATGAAGCCGTCGTGGAGAAGGCCCTGGGAACGGGGTTTCGCCTGCGAGATTGCCGGGCCGAGTTGGAACGGCTGGGTGATGAGCTGGCGTGGAAGGACTTGGATTCGCTGGTCAAGGGCCGGTATCTGCGCACGACGCCGGGAACGCATCCTTGCGATGGGTTCTTTGCAGCGGTGCTGGAGAGGGTTTAGCAGGTTTCTTGCGTGGCGGCCAAAGGTTTGCAGCGAATGGTTGCGTCTCCTGCTACGCGCGGGTGAGACACCCGCGCCACACGAGCATACCGCAGTCATTATTTATCGCACCTGAAAATTGATGGTGGCGCCCAGCAGGACCTTTTCTCCGGCAGGAGGAGTCTGTGAAACCACGATGCTGGCTGCAGCGGGGGCCGATGAAGGCGCGGCGCTATCCGCGGCGGCGGGAGCGACAGTGCCCAGGTGGAAGCCTGCGTCTTCGAGCGTCTGGCGCACCGTCCCCATGGGTTGCCCCACAAAACTGGGCATCACGACGGCTTGCGTCGCGGCGGGCCCGGAGACCAGCAAACTGATTTTGGGTGCGGAGATGCCGCTGGCGCTAGGAGGCGGACTTTGGGAGAGGACCTGGTCAGGATCGGCCCCGGGCATGGCGATCAGCGCGACGCCGGCAATTTCAAGTCCGCGGCGGCGAATGTTGATCTCGGCCACGCGCTGACTCTGGCCCAACACGCTGGGGATTTCCACCCGCTGCGGGCCGAGACTCTGGGCCACGCGAATCTGCCAGCCCCGCCGCACTTTGCTGCCGGCAGGTGGGGCCTGCGAGAGAATTCTTCCCTCCGGCACATTGGGGCTGAAGTACTGGCGCTCAATTTCCACCTGCAAGCCTTCAGCTTCAGACAATCTTTGCGCTTCACTGGGAGTTTTGCTGAGCAGGTCGGGCACGGCGACTTCGCGTCCGTGGATGGCAAAGCGCATGGCCGTGAGCATGGAGACGAGGAACACCACGATCAACAGCAGGGCGCGCAGCACGAAACGGAAGAAAGCTCGCATGTCAGGAGATTATAACTTTGGGGCGTCATCGCCTTCCGGGGAGGATGGAGAACCGCCATCCTCCGCATCCCCGGATTCTTCTTCTTCCTTCCACGCCAGGCCGCAGGCGGCACATTTCCAGCGGTGCCGGTAGTAAGGAATGGGAATGCTGGCGAAGAGCCCGACATAGGCAACCTGCTTATCCAGATCTTCAAAATGGATATCGAGGGATTGGCAGCGGGGACAGCGCGGCTGTTCGTATTCTCCGATCCCTTCCACCTCGAAGATTTCGGGAATGGGGTGGTCCAGGAGCTCGATCGCGGCATGCAGGTTTTCCCGGTCCACCAGAAGCTTGGCGCCGCCCAGCAGGTTGGAGATGAACCAGTCCATGCGGACCATGTTGTCATCGGCGAGAAAGCAGGGGATGCCGGCGGAGTCTAGAGCGCCTTTGGCCAAGAGCGCCTCGGGCAGATCGCGAAAACGGCGTACCAGCACGAGATCGCGCTGCTCGGGCTCAGGGCTGATCGCGGCTTGCAGAGGGCCCTCCTGCACGTCATCTCCCAGCTGGTTGCGGCGGGCAATCTCCGCGTGCAGAGCTTCGCGCGCAACCTCCGTCAAAGAAGCGGCGTCCTCCGCGACCTTCTGCAGCTCACCGAGGGACATGCCAGCGTAGAGTTGCGCCAGGCGCTGCCGCTCCGATTCGATCGTCATAGGGTTGGAATCATACGCCGCAGGGCAGTTTTCGCCTACTGCGCCTCTTCTTCGGCAGGAGCGGCGTCGGGTGTGTCGAGCTTCTGCGCCAGGGCAGGCACACCGGGCGGGGGCTGGAATTCGCCGGGATCTTTGCCGGCCAGCGCGGTCTTCATGAAGTCCATCCAGATGGGGAGAGCGGCGCGGGCCCCGGTTTCTTTGGCGCCGAGCGTCCTTTTCTCGTCGAAGCCCACCCACACGCCGCAACTCAGGGTGGGGGAAAATCCCATGAACCAGGCGTCGGTAAAGTTATTGGTGGTGCCGGTTTTTCCGGCGAGCGGCAGCTTCAAGCTATTGGCGGCGATGCCGGTACCGTGCTGCACCACGTCGCTCAACATGGAGGTCATGATGCGGGCGCTGCGGGCGCTGATGACATCCTTCACCTCGGGAAAATCTTCTTCCAGCACGCGGCCTTCGTAGTCCGTCACTTTGGTGATGTAGTGGGGCGCAATGCGCACGCCATCATTGGGGAACACGCTGTAGGCCGCGGTCTGCTCAAACAGCGTGATCTCGCCCGCTCCCAGGGCAATGGGCAAGTAAGGCGGGATGTTGGAAGTCACGCCAAATCTGCGGGTGTAGTCCAGGACGGTCTTAATGCCGATTTTGTCGGCCAATTTCAAGGCGGGGATATTGCGGGACTGGGCCAGTGCGCGGCGCAAGGTGATGTTGCCTTCAAATTTTTCGTCGTAATTGTGCGGCGTATAGGGGCCGGAGGCGGTGGGAAAGGAAACTGGCGCGTCCAGGACGATGTCATTGGGGGAGGCGCCCTGGTCAATGGCCGCGGTATAGACGTAGGGTTTGAAAGAGGAGCCGACCTGGCGCAGCGCCTGGGTGGCGCGATTGAACTTGGAAAGATTGAAGTCGCGCCCGCCGACCATGGCCTTGATCGCGCCGGTGGCGTTGTCGAGGGCGACCAGCGCGCCCTGCGCTCCGGAATCCTGTTCCAGACTGACGTGGGCTTTCTTGTCCGCGCCCAGCGCGAGCACTTTGACGTAGACGATATCACCGGGCTTGAGTGTGTCCTGAATGCTTTTGGTGGCCCAGGCGGCATCGGCAGGCCCGAGAACGGCGGTGTACTTGCCGAATTTCACGGTGGCTGACCCCGGCGAGACTTCGGTTACCAGCGCGTGCATGTAACCGTTGATTTCAGCATCGTCGTCCCAGTCGGGATGGCGATAAGCAGCCAGGGTGGCGCCGGAGGCGAGGACATTTTCCAGGCGGCCCTTCCAGCCGTGGCGGCGTTCGTAGGCGGCCAAGCCATCCAGCACCGCCTGGTTGGCGGCGCGCTGCAGGTCCATGTCGAGCGAGGTGTAGACACGCAGCCCGCCTTCGTGCACCTGATCGCTGCCGTATTTGTTCTCCAGATAGCGGCGAATCTCTTCGACAAAATAGGGGGCCAGGGAATTGGGGTCGCGGGCCAGCTTCAGTTCGAGAGGTTGGTTGCGCAGATCGTTGGCTTGCGCGGCGGTGATTTTGCCATCTTCCAGCAGTGCATTGATCACCAGATTGCGACGCTTGAGGGCGCGGTCCGGATGATTGATGGGGGAATAGTAAGTCGGGGACTTAGGTAACCCCGCCAGCAGTGCGGCTTCCTGGAGTGTGAGCTGCTTGGCCGGTTTGCTGAAGTAATACTGCGAAGCGGCCTCGAACCCGTAGACGCCGTGGCCGAGATAAATCTGGTTGGCGTACAAGGTGAAAATTTGCGGCTTAGTGAAACGGCGTTCGATCTGGACGGCCAGCAGGGCTTCCTGGATCTTGCGATGGAAGGAGCGGTCAGGAGAGAGGAAGAGATTGCGCGCCAGCTGCATGGTGAGGGTCGAGGCCCCCTGCACGCGGCCACCGGACTGAATATCGCGATAAGCCGCACCCACAATGCGCCACACATTAATGCCCCAGTGGCGGTAGAAATCCTTGTCTTCGATGGAAATCAGGGAATTGCGCAGGACCGGCGGATAGTCGTCATAAGAAGCCACCACGCGCTTTTGCAGGGCGAAGGTGCCGATGACGCGGCCGTGGTCGTCGTAGAGTTCGGTGACCGAGCTGGGACGGTAGCGTTCCAGTTCCTCCACCTGCGGCAGGTCGGTGGAGTAGACCAACAGCAGTCCAGTGAGGGTGCCGGCCAGGGCGGCGACCAGCACGGAGAGCGCGAAGAGCACGCGGCCCACCAGCTTGTGCCGGTCAGGCTGGGCAGAAGCCGGATCTGGGGAGTAAAGCTCCATGAGATGAGTTCAGCATAGCAGGAAGAAATTCCCATCAGAGGGCAAAACAAATCGCGCGCCGCGAGGCGCGCGATGGGTAAAGTTGCAGCTGTCCCGGAGGAGCTAGCTGGCCCGTTTCTTAAGCACCTGAATCGCTTTTTGCAGGGGCTCGTCCGGCTGTTGTCCGGCCGGCTTTTTGTTTTCCTCGGCGGTGGTATCGCCCGAATCATCGTCCGGCAAAGCGCCATCGTCGTCATTGTCAGCCACCAGAACATTGGGGGTCACGGAGGTGTCCTGAATGGCTTTGCCGCTAGGCGTGTAGTACTTGGCCACGGAGAGAATGAGGGCGGAACCGTCGGGCAGAGGAATCTCCTTCTGCACCGAGCCCTCGCCGAAGGTCTTGTCGCCGACGACGTCACCGCGGGCATTTTCCAGAATGGCAGAGGCCACAATCTCGGCCGCGCCGGAGGTGGATTTGTTGACCAGCACCACCAGGGGCAGAGAGGTCACGGCCTTGGCAGGGTCGGCGTTGAAGGCCTCGCGAGGGTACTTCTGTCCCTGCAGGTAGGTGATGATTCCGTGGCTCATAAATATGTTGGCCACGGCCACGCCTTCCGACTCATCGCCATCGGAACAATTGCGCAAATCGAGGATGAGGCGCTTCACCCCGCTCTTTTGCAGGGCCTTGACTTTGGCGGCGATTTCCTGGGACTTGCCGGCGGGCAGGGCGTCGGCGTGCAGGTAGCCGATTTCATCTTCCAGGATCTTGTCGCTGACGGGAGGAATGGTGACCAGTTCGCGGGTGAGGACGGTCTTTTGGGGCTCCGCTTTGCGGGCGCGCACCAGCGACACGGTCAGGGTGGACCCAGGTTGCCCGCTCAACAGGTTGCGGATCTCGGCCAAAGACATTTCGCGCGTGCTCTTACCCTCAATGGCTTCGAAGATGTCGCCGGCCTGGAGTCCGGCTTTTTCTCCCGCGCCGCCGGGAAGCACCGAGACCACGGAGGCGTAACCAAACCGCTTAGAGACAGTGGCCCCAATGGTGGCCCGGCCACCGGTCAAGTGCGCCTTGTAGTCCTTATATTCCGCCGGGGAGAGATAGCTGGAGTCGGCGTCGAGAGATTCCAACAGGCCGTGCAGCGCGCCATTGGTGACGGCGGGAATATTGGGTTCTTCCACGTATTCCTGGCGCACCCGGGAAAGCACCTCGCTGTAGACCTGGATCTGGCGGTAGGCGCCGTCGCCGCTGGAGGCGCGCACGCCATTCAGCGTGCCGGCGAGGGTGAACAACAAAATTGCTGCGGAAGCAATCAGAACTGCGGCCTTGGTTTTCATGGACATCACTTTTGGCTCTCGGGAAGGGAGGGTCACTTCCTTAGAATAGTGACTCCCATTATAACGTGTTGGATGCGTTCCGCCGGCACGACGGTTCGCCGTCGGGCCCTCCCGGCAGTAACCAGGCCTGTGCCCTCCCCTCCACCTGTACCAGAGGATAGCTTTCCCACAGAGACCTGCGGGTGTATATTTGTGGGCTTCCTTTGGGAGGTTCGCCAATGATCCGTAAGTATTTGTTTTTACTCATCTTGTTTGCGTTCTCCGCCATGGCTTGGGGGCAGGAGGAAGGCTGGAAGCAGCTGTTTGATGGCAAAGACCTGGTGGGCTGGAAGCATGTGGGCCCGGGCAGCATGACCGTCGAGGATGGCCTCATCCGCACCCATGGCGGCATGGGTCTGCTTTATTGGACGGGGGGCAAGGTGGGCGACTGCGTGATCCGCGTGGTCTTCCGGATGCGCGACGCCAACGACAACTCCGGAGTGTTTATCCGCATTCCGATTGAACCCCGGGAAGAATGGATGCCGGTGCATTACGGCTACGAGGTACAGATCGACAATCATCCGGAGACTTCGAACGAGGACGATTATCACGTAACCGGCACGCTGTATTCCCTGACCAAGCCGCTGGCCAAGCCGGGCAAGCCGGGACCGGAATGGAACACCATGGAGATCACGCTGGATGGGCCGAGGACGATGGTGGTCCTGAACGGGATGAAGGTCACGGATTACACCGAAGGGAATCCCGTTCCGGAGAGAAAATTTGATTTCGAACCACAGCGTGGCACCCGGCCGAACGAAGGCTACTTCGGGCTGCAGAACCATAGCGACAACGACATCGTGTTCTTCAAGGAAGTCGCCATCAAAGCCTTGAAAAAATAATCAGGCATGATTGCAGGAGGGCATTTATGGGTCCCCGTTATTCTCGCCGGGATTTCCTGGGCATGAGCGCCGCGGCCGCGGGCGCATCGTTGGCCGCGAAAACCATTCTTCTGGAACCTGATCCGCTGTGGGCGGCCGTCCCGCCGGCGGGCGACAAGCTGCGCTTTGGGATCATTGGTATCGGGATGCAAGGGTCGGGATTGCTGGGCAATGCCATCCAGCTTCCCGGGGTCGAGTGCGTGGCCGCATGCGATCTGTATGACGGGCGGCACACGCTGGCGCGGGAAATCGTCAACAACCCGAATCTGCCGGTCACGCGGCGCTACCAGGAGTTGCTGACGAACAAAGACATCGATTGCCTGATCGCTGCCGTCCCCGACCACTGGCACAAGCAGATCGTGGTGGATGCGGTGCATGCGGGCAAAGACATCTACTGCGAGAAGCCGATGTCGCACAGCCCAGCGGATGGGGTCGCCATGGTGGAGGCGGCGCAGAAGACTGGGCGCATCGTGCAGATCGGCTCGCAGCGTGTGAGCTCCCAGCTGTGCAAGAAGGCCAAGGAGATGATTGCCCAAGGCATGATCGGCGATCTCATGCTGGTGGAGGGATGGCTGGGGCGCAACGATCCCACAGGGGCCTGGGAGTATCCCCCGCCCACCGACCTTTCGCCCGAGACCCTCGACTGGAACACCTGGCTGGGCACGGCGCCGAAGAAGGCGTTCGATCCTTATACTTTCGCGCGCTGGCGGTGCTGGAAGGAGTACGGCACCGGTGTAGCCGGGGACCTTCTGGTGCATCTGGTCAGCGGCATGATGTTCATGCTCGGCATCCAAGAACCGCCGAAGCGGGCCATGTCGATCGGCGCGATTCTGCGTTGGAAGGATGGGCGCAACATGCCGGACGTGCACCCGACCATCTTCCAGTATGGCGAGATTCCCGTGTATATGCGGCTGAACCTGGGCACGGAGATGCCGGAAACCTATCGGTTCCAGGGCTCGAAGGGAATTCTGGAGGTGACCGAGTTTGGCCTAAGCTATACGCCGCAGAGCGGTAAAGACTCCGCGCCGAGCTATTATGCGTTTGGATTTCCGCGCGCCATGCGCGAAGAGTACTTCAAGAAATGGCACGAGGAAAATGACCCCAAGCTCGGGCAGGAGCCCATGCCGGAGAGCATGACCATGAAGGCCCCGGACTTCGACGATGTGAAGCCGCACCTGTGGACGTTCTTCGAGGCGGTGCGCAGCCGCCAGCCGGTGGTGGAAGACGCGTTGTTCGGACACAATGCAGCGTTGGCCTGCCACATGGCGAACGAATCGTACTTCCGGCAGAGCGCCGTGGCCTGGGACGCAGCGTCGAAGACGATCAAGAACGTGTAGCGTTACTTTCTATAAGGTCTCCTCGTGGCTGGGACTCAGGGCGCTGCCGGTGAGTTCCTGGGTGGAGAAGAAATCGCTCTTGGCCTTGAGTTCGGCGATCAGCGTTTTGCGCGGGACTTCGGTCTTGCTTTTCTCCGAGCCGAATTTTCCCGCCATAGTGGAGACCATGGTCTTCAGGCGAGTGGCGGAAGCCTGCGTGGAACGGTTGGCGAACAAGTTCCACAGGGTTTTCGGCGTAGCGTTGCGGCTGCCATGGTGGCCGACCTTGTATAGGCTAACGGACTTCAACAGGGCCGTGGTCTGCGGCTTGCCCAGCGAATAAGACCAGTTTTCAATCTGCGCGTCTCCCGGCAAGAGCAGGCGTTTGCCGTTTACTTCCAATAAGAGAATCACGCTGGTGTTGTTCATGGCGTTGTCGAGCACGCGCACCAGTTGCAATAATTGGTCGCCGCGCACCTGGGCGGCCTTCTCCACAAACCAGCGGGCTTCAAGGGGAAGTTGCCGCGCCTCGTGGCCAGGGAACAAACTGGCGGCGGAGGGCGGCTTGCCCTGGATGGTCCAGAACTTGTTTTGCAGCTGCCAGAATTCATCGGGATCGCTGCTGCGCTCTTTGCGAATAAGATCGGACTGCTTGAGGGTGGGGGGCCCGAGCACCCAAATTCTGACTCCCGGCAAAACTGCTTCCAGTCCCGACGGACTGCCGGCATTCACATAGAAATTCTTTTTCCCCATGGTCATGAGATTTCTGACCGCGGCGGCATTGGCGAGATTATCTTCCCCGATAAAACCCAGGGGGCCGAAGTCCTGCGTGGAAAACGCCTTCAGCCGGGCAATTTCCTGCAGCGCCTGCCCGGCGAAGGCATGCATCTGAGCAAAGGCCAGCTGGAAATTCTCGACCTGGGTCTGGGTAGCTTCGACGGCATTGGTCTTGGCTTTGGGGTCTTCGGTCCAGGGCTGCACCACGACATCAGGATGGCAATCGCGGATGATTTTGCCGGGGCTGGTGGCGCCGCCGGTGTCGAAGCCGCTGATGTGGTCGCGATGGCGGTGCGTCGCCACCACGGCATGAAGTTTGTTGTGGCAAGATTTGGCGATGTCTTTGGCGATGGCGAGAAGGCGTTGCTTGTTTTTGCCATCGGGCGTGCCCGTGGTGCCGAAGTCTATCAATACATAGCGGTCTTCTTCGGGATAGTGAAAGGTGAGCAGAAAACAATCTCCAAAGCCCACCTGATAGGAGCGAACGGTGACTCCGGTCGGGTTAGAAGGATTCGGCATCGGCGCACTCCGTTTCCGCACTGGCGCGCAAGCCATCGGTATTGCGCAGACGGTGCATCATGGCAAATCGTCTTTCCGTATCGCCCGGGGTCAGGGAGCCGGACTTCCACAGATAATCCAGGCGCCGGTCCTGGCGGGTATGGTTCAGGATGCGGTTGCGAATGTGGTATTTCAACTGGCCGTATTCGTCGAAGATCAACACGCCGCCACCGTAGATGGTGATAGGCAGCGTGCCAGGCATATCTTTTGGTTGGGTGAGACCAAACTTGCTGAGTTCGGCGGCCTTGAGGTTCAGGATCTGGATGTACTCCGCGACGGTTTCATGCAGCAGGAAGCCATCGGACGACATGCGCAAGCACGGACGCACCGATTGCACGCGGGTATAGGCACGATCGTCGACCCCCAGGGCCTCGCGGTTCTGCCAGAGGAAGTGAAAGACCTCGTCACGGTCCTGGCGCATGGCATCGAAATGGGTGCGCGAATAGTCGAGCTTCAGCGCCGGCGGCGGTTCCCACACCCCGGGCTCGGTGGTGGTTTCCCGGCTTGAAGTAGGCATGATGCCATAGGCGGCAAAGCTCCCGCGCAGGGTCTCGCGATAATGATAGGTGGAGTCGTCGGGCTGGACCTCCAGGTCGGCAGTGAGCAGCGCGCTTAGGTAATCGCCGAAGAGAAGATCGGTGGCGGGTGCGTAATCCAGGGCGCGGATCCCCATGGTGAGCAGGTGGTCGGCGGCCAGGCGTCCTTCGTCCGCGACTTTGGCGCGAAACAGGGTTGCGCCTTCATTCCGGGCCAAATGTCCAATGCGTTTGAGCCACAGGCTGAGGAATGCGTTCATCATGGCGGCGACCAGCAGTTCGCCGCGGCGATGCGGTTCGAGGAACTCCGCGGTGTGGATGAGCCGCTTGCTGGGCTTGATAGAGACCGACCGCCGCAGCGCATCATGGCGGGGGTCAACCTCTTCGCCCAGGCCGAAGAGGGCGGTGGCCTGCAAGGCATCACGGGTGAGTTCGGAGCGGCGCACAAATTTGTCGTTGCTGCGCTTCATCTTTCGCGTCATGAGTTTTTCCACGACCCCGGGAAGCGAAAAGATGGAGAGCAAGGCCACCACATCGGCGAAGCCTTCATGGAAGGCCGCCTGATCGGGAGAAGAGGGAAAGGTGTAGCGCTCCCGCAGGCCGTCGACCAGGGCGTGGGTCGTTTCATGGGCGACGACATCATGGGAGAGGCAGGTAAAGACGCGGCGGTCCTTGGCGTCTTCGAAGTAGCCGAAAAACAGTCCGCGGTCGCGTTTGGAGTAAAAGGCGTTGGCATCGCGGAAAGCGTGCGGGGCCACATGGATCTGATGTCCATCGAAGCTCCAGCTGATGCGGCGGCCCAGAGCGAACTCGAAGCGGGACAATGTCCGCATGACGATGGCATAAACGTTCTGCGCATGGAAGGCGGGATCGTCGAGCAGGCGCGCGAGGGAGCGGGTTTCATCCACCGGGACTTTGGCCGGCTGATAGAGCAGGCCGCTGGAGGAATCGAAGTCCACGACGTAGACACGGTAGCCGCGCGGCCCCGGAGAGAGAATTTCGTCGGGAACATCCACTTCGGCGGTCACCACTTTGCCGCCAACTTTTACGGTCGGGTCCTGGGCCAGGACCAGCATTTTGCGAGAAGGAACGGCAACTGGAGACATGCTTTACCTCGAACCGAAAAATGCGCTCAGATTTTTTGGGAGGGAACTACAGGGTTCGGCCGCAGGGGTATGTGCTGCATATTGCTCCGGCGGAAGGCCCTTGTCAAGGAGCCGGCGCGGAAACGAGAATCTTTCCACACTGCTCCCCATGTGGCGCATTAAAAATCGCAGCGAGTGAAAGGGCTCACAAAGGGGAAAGTTCATCCTCCCGCTCTTCGTTCTCGCCGTGCAAGAATCGCCTTTCCAAATACTTGCGGGCCAGGTCGCGTCCTCCCAGACCAAAGGCCAGGGCCAGTCCCAGCATGAGCGCGCCGAAAACAATGGCGAAGGCCACCAAAACGGTGTGCTCGGCCAGGCCCAGCTCCTCAAAGCCCATGGCCACGCTGAAGACAATGATCACGGTGCGGACGGTGATGCCGATGAGCCGGGAGGAAGGCAAGTCCGCATTAACCGCCGCCAGCAGCGCGGCGCGGGAGAAAAAGCTGGCCGCCAGCAATCCGAAGAAGAAGACGAAGAGCGCGGCGAACAGCCGGGGCAGGAAGCCGAAGAAGTGGCCGACGTGTTCTTGCATGCCGCCGATACCGAGCACGCTGGCGCCGGCCAGCAGAAAGCCGATCCAGGCTACCCAGAACACCAGGCGAGTGAGCAACTCGGTGGAGGAAGGCAAGGCCGCCTTATTAAGCAGCTGCGTGGCCCCGGCGTGCTCGGAAAGCTTGTCGAACTTGGTCAGGCGCAGAATGCTGCGCAGCACGGATTTCAGAAGATAGGCGATCACGTACCCGACCAGCACCAGGACGAGCATCACCAGCAGGCGCGGCAGAAACTTGGCCACCTCGCTGATGATTTCCTGGCTGGCCAGCATCAGGTCATTAATGAATTTTTGCCACATGGGACCTCACTTTGTTCCCTCCCACAATTCCAGCAGGGTGGGTTTCTTCTGCTCGAAGGTCTGGCAGAGTGCTTCAATGCCGGCCTCCAGCTGTTCGCCGGAGGCGTCGCGGTTCTCGGTCAGAAAGGTGTAGGCTTTGCCGCGATACAAAGGCACCAGGGCCTGCACGATATGGTCACGGCTGATGACTTCCTGGTGAAACGAAGCGGCGAACTCGTAGGCGGTCTGCACCCATAATTCGTCGGAGAAGTGGAACTCTTCTTCTTTGGCGGCGGCGCGCTGCAACTCCGCCAAAGTCGCCGGAGAAAGAATGGACTTCAGCACGGGCTCCAGTTCGGCCACGCCGCGAGCGAACATCTCCCACAGCCGTTTGCGATTGACGCGGATTGGTTCGAGATCCACATCTGCTTCCGGTCCGCTGGTAGGGAGCGGCGATGAGCCGGAACGCGAACTCCAGGCAGAAAAATTCTGCTCCAAAGACCAAAAGATCGTACCCACAGTCTGCCGCATGGCCCTTACCAGGTCGGTGGGCGCGTGCTCGGTGCGGGACTTTTCTCCAAGAAACACCTGCGCGATGGGCCAGTCTTGCTCGAGGGCGGTGAGAATCAGGGAAATTTCCGTGCCGTCACGGCCGGCGTCCTGCGTCCAGGGGTGCTGGTTCAGGAATTGCACCGCGAGGCGGGAGGAGAAGGCGAACTCGGTAGGGTTCGGTTCGCGCACGCGCTTGCCGTAGAGCGCGCGGACCAGAGGATAGATGAGGTTGCGCACCAGCAGTCCGTCGAATTTGTGACGGCGGTAGAGCGGGGTGACCAGATCGACGTGGCTGTTATGCAACGGATCCAGCAGCCCTTTCATCCAGACAGGTTCAATGTGGATGGAATCGGGGGCGACCACGGCGCAGCTGCGGGCGCGCAGCAGATCGGCGGCGGCCAGAATGGTGTGCAGGGCCTTGCCGCTTTCCACGCCCCCGGAATATTGGGTGCTGATGCAATGCAGGGTGCGCAGGGCGGTCATGCCGGAAGGATGGTGCAGATCGCTGATGGAGGCGGCGCGCACCAGATCGCGAGTGGCGTCCTTGGAGCCTCCGTCGGCGTTGATGACGACGGCGCGCTGGCGGGGAAAATATTGCAGCAGGCCGGCGCGGACCGCCTGCACTACGGTCCCGACTGTGTTGGCGTCGTTGTAGGTGGGCACCCCGATGAGGATGTCCACCTCGCCGACGTTCATCAGTTCACGAAGGAAATCATCCGAAAGAATGCTCTCCTCGGGCAACAGGGACCTCCGGGTCATGGTGACGGCGCGGGCCGGTTTGGATTTTCTTCAACCGCAACAGGGCTGAAAGGCTGCTTCAAATCTTGCGCAGACGGAACCAGTAAAACTGATAGGGCCCCAGCGTTAGAAGATAGGGCAGGTCTCCTACGCGCGGGAAGATGTTGCGCCCGAACATTTCAATCAGGATATTCCCTTTGTAGCTTTTCAGGTCCAGTTCGACGGCCTGGGCGGAGCTGGCCAGATTGTTGACCGCCAGAATGGTTTCATTGCCCAGCTTGCGCACATAGGCCAGCACACGGTGATTGGCCGGGTAGAGAAACTCCATGCTGCCTCGCCCGAACACCGGCATCGATTTTCGCACCTGTATGATGCGCTTCATCCAGGAAAGGAGGGAGTGGTCAAAACGTTTTTGCGATTGCACGTTGACCACCTGCAGTCCATAGACAGGATTGAGAATGGGCGGGGCATAAAGGTTTTCGGGATCGGCGGTGGAGAAGCCGCCGTTCCAGCCGCCGTCCCACTGCATGGGGGTGCGCACCCCGTTGCGGTCGCCGAGGTGGACGTTGTCGCCCATGCCAATTTCGTCCCCGTAATAAATGATGGGAGTGCCCGGCATGGACATGAGCATGCCGTTCATCAGCTCAATGCGGCGGCGGTCGTTGTCGAGCAACGGGGCCAGGCGGCGGCGGATGCCCATATTCAGCCGCATGCCCTTGTCGCGCGCGTATTCGTCGTACATATAGTCCCGCTCCATGTCGGTGACCATTTCCAGGGTGAGCTCGTCATGATTGCGCAGGAACAGGCACCATTGGCAGGCGTCGGGAATGGAGGGGGTCTGCTGCAGGATCTCGGTGATGGGCTTGCGATCTTCCAGCTTCAGTCCCATGAACATGCGGGGCATCAGGGGGAAGTGGAAGGCCATGTGAAATTCATCGCCGTTGCCGAAATAGTGGCGCAGGTCGGTGGGCCACTGATTAGCTTCGGCCAGCAGCATACAGCCGGGGAACTCCCGGTCCATGCGGGCGCGCAAGTCTTTGACGATGGCATGGGTCTCCGGCAGGTTCTCGCAATTGGTGCCCTCGCGCTCGACCAGATAAGGGACTGCATCCAGCCGGAAGCCGTCCACGCCCATCTCCAGCCAAAACTTCATGATGTTCCACATCTCTTCCCGCACCGCGGGGTTGTCGTAGTTGAGGTCCGGCTGGTGGCTGAAGAAGCGGTGCCAGTAGTACTGCTTGGAGACCGGGTCCCAGGCCCAGTTGGAAAGCTCGGTATCGAGGAAGATGATGCGAGTTTCGCGGTACTTGGCGTCGCTTTCGCTCCACACATACCAATCGCGTTTGGGGTTGTCACGCGAGCTGCGCGATTCGTGAAACCAGGGATGCTGGTCCGAGGTGTGGTTCAGCACCATCTCGATGAGGACGCGAATATTGCGCTGGTGGGCGAGCTTGAGGAAATTCTGAAAGTCCTCCAGCGTCCCGTAGCTGGGATGGATGGAGCGATAGTCGGCGATGTCGTAGCCGTCGTCGCGCAGGGGCGAGGGGAAGAACGGCATCAGCCAGATGGCGGTGATGCCCAGCTCTTGGAGATAGTCGAGCTTCTGCGCCAGGCCGCGGAAGTCGCCGATGCCATCGGCATTGCTATCACAGAACGTCCGCACGTGGACCTGGTAGATGACGGCGTCCTTATACCAGAGCATGTCTTGCGATGGCGGCAAGCTCAGTCCTCCTTGGCCCTCTTGGTATGGTAGCGAAAAAGGATTGCCCGGTCAGTCTGAAAAGGCAGGAGGGCGCTGATTTGCAACACGCGGGGTGAGTTTTTGATAAGCTGCCTGCGCATGCGCGCCGCGGCCATTCTGGGATGGGGAACATCTTCTGCATCCCTGAAGCCATTCCAGAAAAATTCCCCGGCCCAGTGGCAGGTGGGCCTGCCCGCTACTTCCGGAGAAGTGGACGTGGTGCTGCTTTTTGGCGGTGACGGGACGCTGCATCGCCACCTTGCGCAATTGGTCGATTTGCAGTTGCCGGTGCTGGTGGTGCCGAGCGGCAGCGGCAACGATTTTGCGCGCTCCCTGGGATTGAAGAACGGGCGGGATGCGCTGCGGGCGTGGCGGCAATTGGAATCCGGGAAGCAAAATCTGCGGACGATTGATCTGGGCGTGATCACCCCGCTGGGCGGGGAGACGGCAGACGGGCCGCATCATTATTTCGCCTCGGTGGGTGGGATTGGGTTGGATGGAGCGGTGGCGCGGCGGGCCAACCGGTTGCCGCGCTGGCTGCGCGCCTATGGCGGCTACGTGCTGAGCCTGCCGGGAGCGCTATATGCTTACGCGCCGGCGCGCATGCGGATTCTGGCACAGGAAGGTGGGACCTGGCAGGAGCGCAGTGCGGCCCCCACCATGCTGGCCGCATTCGGCAATGGGCCGGCTTTTGGCGGGGGCATGCAGATTGCTCCGCGGGCCCAGCTGGATGACGGCAAGCTGGACGTCTGCCTGATCACCGACATCGACAAGCTCAAGCTGTTCTGCCTGTTCCCCACCGTCTATTTCGGACGGCATCTGTCTTTCGCTTTGCCGGAGATCCAATATTTCCAGACGGATCGCTTACGTGTGCAGACGGAGACCCCGCTCGATGTTTACGCCGATGGCGAGTTCGTCTGCCGCACGCCGATGGAAGTGAGCGTGGCCAGGGGGGCCTTGCGGGTGGTGGCGCCGGTTGAAGGGCCAAGGGTCGATTCCCTTGGATAATCCTTCTGAGTCGTGATACAACGTTCGCCTACTCGGGGCCCAGCCAACAACAGAGCGCAAGGAGTCCTTCCATGGGACGTGCAAGAGAAGGCCACGTTTTGGTGGTTCTTGTCGGGACAATTCTGTTCGTGTCCTCAGTGAGCGCGATCGCGCAGTCTGTCGCAAGCGATCCGAACCTGCCCCAGGGCAAAGGGCTGGTCGTGCTCGCGCCGAACCCATTGGGCGCCACGGCCGTCGCCTATGCCTACCAGGCGGGTGATATTCCTACTGCTTTGGCAGTACCTTTCGGCGGACAAATCCACGGCATGGTGTACCTCGGATTTAACGCCGAGGGTACGTGGATGTATGAGCAGGATGCCGTCTACATCCTGAAGGGCAACGTGTTCCGGCGGGCCAGTGTGAAGTCGCCGGCGGAAGCGCCGAGCGGCTTAAAGAACCCTTCGCCGCAGTATCTGGCGGACCATGGAGGTGTGCCGGCTGGAGGCAAAGCCGGCGCCGCGGCCAACGGCCCCTACGGGGAGGACCCCAATTTTCCCAACGCGCGGGGCGAAATCGCGTTGCGCGCGAACACTTTCAACATCAAGAAGCTGTTCTACCATTACCCTGCTGGCCCGAAGTCCCTGCCTATTGTGGAAGCCGACCACTCGGTGGGTGGAGGTGGAGCGTTCCTTCTTTACCAGGGCTATAACGAAGATGGGACCTGGTTTCAGGGACGAATGGTGCTCAAGGGGGACCTTCTCGCTCAAGCCCCTTCCAATTTCTCAATATACAGTTTGCCGCTCGGCTTGAAGAATCCAGCTCCCGAGTATTTTCAGCATACGCCCTTTCCCACGGTGTTTTTTCGCAGCCTTTACGGAGATGATCCGAATTTCCCGAAATCCGCCGGCAACATCGTGCTGGCGCCCAACGCTCTGGGAGCTCAGTGCATTACCTATTGGTTCAGTCCCTGGGATGAGAAATGGCAGCCGGCGGTGCTGATTTACTTCGCCGACAAAGTCAACGGCCGCTATCTGGGACACAATGCGCAAGGATCGTGGATCGCCGCTTTCGATGCCAGTCAGGCCATCTACATTCTGAATGGGAACCAGCTTTCACTGGCCCCCGCCAAGAGCCTCGAGCAGGTGCCGAACGACCTTAAAGATGCAACCGACCTCTATACTTCGCACCATCCCGGCACCAAGCTCACGCCGCACAACGCGCCCTACTTCGCTGGAGCCATGGTCACGCGCGAGGGCGATGAGACCTCGGCCACGATTGTTCCTACCGGCTTCAATAATGTGCATGGTTATCAGGTAGGAGCTGCCGGCGACGTAATGAAGTTTCGCGTGAGGCGGCCGGCACCGAATGCCGTGGCTCCTGCCGGACTGCCTCCCATCTTTCGCCGGGAAGACGGGCAGGGCACCTGGGTGTGGATTGGCGAAGGCACGGAAAAAGGCAAGGCCGCCATCTTCAACTTCGATCATCTGACCGGATTGATCTTCGTCATGGTGACGCCGGAACAGGCCGCGCAGTATTTGCACTAAGAACCACACACTCAGTGCTCCATTCGAAAATCCCGTGTTTTTGGTGAAATGTAGGGTGGTGAAAATTGTGGATGACCAGTCGGCATAGCTTGATTTCTACCGCCGTCCCCTCTCCTCTTAATTTGTCATCCTGAGCGGAAGAGCGGCTTCGCGAAAGCGAAGCAGCTATGAAGTCGAAGGATCCCTAATTTTCTTGCAGTTTTGACTGGCGTTGCAAGGCATTCTCTCTTGGGATTCAGCGTCTGTTCAAAGAACCCCTTGCCAGGGCAATTTGTGCGTCAGCTGGCATGAGGTCCTTCGACTTCGAAGTGATTCGCTTTGCGAATCACTTCCTTCGCTCAGGATGACATTCGGATGATGCGAGCTGGGGATGATGGAAGCTGGCCGCTAGAAAACTTCCGGGTCAACGCGGGCGAGGGCGCCCGCGCCACGTTTATTAGGTTTAACATCTCTCCATGTCCCCTAAGCTTCCGTCGCCGCCTTCCTCCATCCCCATCGTCAAAATCTCCCGGCGCGGCGGGGAGCGGCTGAAGGCTGGCCACGTCTGGGTGTACCGCTCGGACGTTGCTTCCGCCGACGGCGTGCTTCCCGGCGCGCTGGTCAGCGTGGCCGATGAGCGCGGCAAGGTTCTGGGCACGGCGCTTTACAGCAGCGCCTCGCAGATTGCCATCCGCATGCTCTCGCGCGAGCCAGTCGCCGATCTGCCTGGGTTGCTGCGCCAGAGAATCGCCGAGGCCATCGCCTACCGCGAGCGGCTGCTGGGGAAATCGGGCGACACGAACGCCTACCGCGTGATTTTCAGCGAAGCCGATTTCCTTCCCGGGTTGATCGTCGATCGCTACAACGATCTGCTTTCCCTGCAAATTCTCACCCAGGCCATGGACACCGAGACGGCGCGCACGGCCCTGGTGGCTGAACTGAGCGAAAAGCTGCGGCCGACCGCGATCCTGGAGCGGGTGGAGCCGCGCATCCGCGAGTTGGAGCAGTTGCCGGCGCGCGACTCCGGCTGCCTGCTGGGGGAGAAGTCGAGCACTATCTTCACCATGAACGGCGTGCAGTTTCATTACGACGGGCTGGAAGGGCAAAAAACGGGGGCATTTCTCGATCAGCGGGAGAACTATGCCGCGGCGGCGCAGTATGCACGCGGGGAAGCGCTCGACGTGTGCTGCTATCAGGGCGGCTTCGCCCTGCACCTGGCCAAGGTCTGCGCCAAGGTGACGGGAGTGGATAGCTCGCGGCCGGCGCTCGAAGTTGCGGAGCAGAACGCAGCCTTGAACTCCCGCGAAATCGAATGGATCGAGGCCAACGCCTTCGACTTGCTGCGCGACTATGCCGCCTCCGGGCAGCAGTTTGACACTATCGTGCTCGATCCCCCGGCCTTCGCCAAGAGCAAGAAGAACCTGGATACCGCCTTGCGTGGCTATAAAGAGCTGAATCTACGGGCGTTGAAGATGCTCAAGCCGGGCGGGATCCTGGTTACCTGCTCCTGCTCCTACCACGTAAGCGGGGAAGATTTCCTGGCCGTGGTGGCCGCTTCCGCCCGCGATGTCCACAGAAATCTTCGCCTGCTCGAAAACCGCGTCCAGGCCAAAGACCATCCCATCCTTATGCAAGTGCCGGAAACCGCCTATCTGAAGTGCCTGATCGTGGGTGTGTAGTGGCAGAACACCTCGCACCTGGCATATAGCGGTTGGTCATGGGCGGAGACGCCCGTCCGCGGCCGCCCTGCTCCTGGGAGATATTTTCCTGAGAGGTATACGGCTCCTCGACATATCCAGAGACCGGGCAAGTGGCCAGGAGGGTGGTAGATTGAGCGATGAAATCGGCATAAACCACTGAAAATAAACATAAAAACTGACTTGACAATAAAACACTCACATTTTAGCATCGCAACATACTAAAGCCACATCCAAAGTGATGTAGGCGAGGTTAGCCAAAATTTCCGAAAAACCTTTGGAGGATTTAGTCATGACCGTGATTACCCGTTGGGATCCTTTCCGTGAGTTCAGCACCTTGCAGGACCGGATGAACCGTCTGTTCCAGCAATCGTATGGCGAAGGCCGGGAAGAGGCGCTGACCACCAGCACCTTCGCTCCTGCCGTAGATGTCTACGAGGACGAACACAACGTCACCTTGAAGATCGAAGTACCCGGCATCGAGGAGAAGGACATCGATGTCCGCATTGAGAACAACACCCTGACCGTGCATGGCGAGCGCAAGTTCGAGAAGGAAGAAAAGGAAGAGAACTACCGCCGCGTGGAGCGTCAGTATGGCAGCTTTACCCGCAGCTTCACTTTGCCGCAGAGCGTGGACCAGGAAAGCGTGGCCGCGAACTACGACAAGGGCGTGCTGAAGATCAAGCTGGCCAAGAAAGCCGAAGCCAAGCCCAAGCAGATCAAGGTCAACGTGGGCGGCGAAAAGACGCTGGAAGGCAAAGGCAAAGCCGCATAAGCGAGTCCAGGTGGCGCGGACACTGTTGTCCGCGAGCTGGTTCGCGAAAGACGGGAGGTGGCCGAGGTGACCGCCTCCCTTTCATTTTGTAATTTGGTAATCGGGTAATTTTGTAATTTAGAAAATTCCGGCCCAGCCTTCCAATTACCCAATTTCTCAATTACAAAATTACCAATCGAGGATTTATGGCGATTCGTTGGGACAAATTCACGCTAAAAGCGCAGGAAGCCATCCAGCGCGGCAACGAGCTTGCCTCGGAGCACGGCAATCCCGAGCTGCAGCCGCTGCATTTGCTGGCGGCTCTGCTGGAAGACAAAGAAGGCATCGTTTCGCCGGTGCTGGAGAAGATCGGCATCGGTCCACAGGCGGTGCTGAGTGAAATTTACCGCGAGCTGGAGAAGCTGCCCAAGGTCACAGGCGCGGCGGCGCAGCCCGGGCTTTCCTCGGCGGCCAATCAGCTGCTGGAACGAGCTTTCAAAGAAGCCGACAATTTTAAGGACGAGTATGTCTCGACCGAGCACCTGCTGCTCGCCATCACGCATCTGAAGCGCGACGCCGCGCAGGAGATTCTGGCGCGTCATGGTGCAAATTACGACGCCATTCTGAAGGCGCTGACCTCCGTTCGCGGATCGCAGAAGGTGACCGACCAGAACCCCGAGGCCAAGTATCAGGCCTTAGAGCGTTATGCCCGCGACCTGACGGAGCAGGCCCGCCGCGGCAAGCTGGACCCGGTGATTGGCCGCGACGAAGA
>JAFDVW010000029.1 GCA_018268755.1 Acidobacteriota bacterium | reverse complement strand
GCTTCGCCATCCGTGAAGGCGGCCACACGGTGGGCGCGGGCACCATTTCGGAAATCGTGCAGTAAAGGGATGAAGGGTGGGGCGGCCGCCCTCGGCCGCCGGGATATTCGCGGGCGGGGGCGCTCGCGCCACATAGACGAGCCGTTGGCTTAGGCCGGCGGCGGTTGAAGCAGGACTGCTAGCGGCAGGCTAGCAGCCGGAAGCGAAGGAGCTGGCAATGCCCCGAGAGATCATTACCATGCAGTGCGGTGATTGCAAGGACCGGAATTATTCGACCACCAAGAACCGGAAGACCACTCCGGACCGGCTGGAGTTGAAGAAGTTCTGCCGCAAGTGCCGCAAGCACACGCCGCATAAAGAAGTGAAGTAGATTTTGTAATTTGGTAATCGGGTGATTTGGCAATTGAAAATGCGCAGTATGGGCGGTTTTCAAATTACCAAATTACAAATTGCAAATTACCAAATCCATGCAGGGGCGTAAGCTCAACGGTTAAACTGTCGGTCTCCAAAACCGAACTTGGGGGTTCGAATCCCTCCGCCCCTGCCAGAGTTTTGGGACCGCGTTGAAGGCCAGGTGAAGTGATGGGAGCTGACACGAAGAAAATGGCGAATTCACTCGCAACAGCCGGCGATAGTTTTGGCGACCGGGTCAAGTCCTGGCCGGAGCGGATCAAGACTTTCTACAACGACGTGCGCACGGAGATGAAGAAGGTCACCTCGCCGTCCTTCAAGGAAGTGCAGGCGACCACCGTGGTAGTCATCATTACGGTGTTCCTCTTCGGATTTTATTTCTGGGTCGTCGACAACACGATCGGGACCGGCGTCAATTACGTGTTCAAGTACTTTACACACCGCTGACGTCCAGGGAAAGAAAGCGGTACAGGTGCAAGCTATGGCGGACGAAGAAAAAAACGCAACCGAAACGGTAGCGGCCGAAGGGGCCGCCCCCGCCGAGGCGCCCAAGAATCCGAACATGAAGTGGTACATCATCCACTCCTATTCCGGGTTTGAGCGCAAGGTGAAGGAGTCCCTGGAGTCGCGCGTGGTGGCTTTCGGTCTGCAGGAGAAGATCGGCAAGGTGCTGATCCCGACCGAATCGGTCACGGAAGTCCGCGGCGGCAAAAAGTACACCTCGGAACGCATGTTCTATCCCGGCTACGTGCTGGTGGAGATGGACATGGACGACCATGTGTGGCACGTGGTGAAGTCGACGCCGCGGGTCACCGGCTTTGTCGGCACCGGGCAGCAGCCCACGCCGCTGTCGGAAGAGGAAGTCCAGCAGATCGTTTACAAGGTCGCGGACAGCAAGGACAAGCCGAAACTCAAGGTCAAGTTCGAGAAGAACGAGACGGTGCGCATTACAGAAGGACCATTTGCCACCTTTACCGGCGTAGTCGACGAAGTGAACGAAGACCGCGAGACCCTGAAAGTCATGGTCACCATCTTCGGACGCTCGACTCCGGTGGAGTTGGAATTCAACCAGGTCGAGAAAGTCACGACCTAAAAAGTTTTTCAGACAAGCAAGCCTCCGGTCGCAGGGCCAAAAAACCTAGACCCGGACGCGAGGCGGGAAAGAGAACATGGCGAAGAAGGAAACAGGTTATGTGAAGTTGCAGATCGCGGCGGGCAAGGCCACGCCGGCGCCTCCCGTGGGCCCAGCCCTCGGCCAGGCGCAGATCAATATCATGGAGTTCTGCAAGCAGTTCAATGCACGTACAGCTGCCAAGGAACTCGAAGGCCTGATTATTCCCGTGGTGATCACGGTCTACAACGACCGCTCTTTCACCTTCATCACCAAGACGCCGCCGGCGTCGGTGTTGCTGAAACGGGCGGCGGGCATCGCCAAAGGATCGGGCGCGCCCAACAAGGATAAAGTCGGCAAGGTCACGGCCAAGCAGGTGGAAGATATCGCCCGCCAGAAAATGCCCGACCTGAATGCCGCTTCGGTCGATTCTGCGATCAAGAGCGTGCGCGGCACGGCCCGCTCCATGGGCATCGAAGTTATCGGGTAATTGCGTAATCGGGTAATTTGGTAATTTAGAAACCTTGCGATTTTGGGCTTTAAAATTACCCATTACAAAATTACCCAATTACCAAATCAGTTCAGTCGAGATACTACGGCCCTTCAGAACAGCGATGGGCGGTGGGAGACGAGGTAAGTCATGAAAAAGTCAGGAAAGAACATCACCAAAGCGCGCGCCGCGATCGAGCCGCGCCCCTATCCGTTGCAGGAAGCCGTATCCCTCCTGCAAAAAGTGAAATTCGCCAAATTTGACGAGACGGTCGAAATCACCATGCGTCTCGGAGTCGATCCCAAGCACGCCGATCAGATGGTGCGCGGCACCGTCGTCCTGCCCCACGGCCTGGGCAAGTCCAAGAAGGTCCTGGTTATCGCCACCGGCGACAAGGTCAAGGAAGCGGAAGCGGCGGGCGCGGACTTCGTCGGCGGCGAAGAGATGGTCGAGAAGATCAATAAGGAAAACTGGACCGATTTCGACGCCCTCATCGCCACTCCCGACGTGATGAAGTCGGTGGGACGTCTGGGCAAGGTGCTCGGCCCCAAAGGCCTGATGCCCAACCCGAAGACCGGCACGGTGACCTTCGACATCGCCAAGGCGGTGCAGGAAGTGAAGGCCGGTAAGGTGGAGTTCCGCACCGACAAGACCGCGCTGGTGCATGTGCCGGTGGGCAAGATTTCCTTCGCCGCCGACAAGCTGGTGGAGAACGCCTCCACGCTGATCAACAGCGTCCTCAAGGCAAAGCCGTCGGTGGCCAAAGGCAAGTACGTCAAGGGGTGCTACCTGAGCTCCAGCATGGGGCCGGGCATCCTGGTCGACACGTCGGCGGCCGAGGCTGCGGCCAAGGGCTAACGGCCGGAGAGGTTTCCGGCCCGGACAGCCATGGCTGTCCCTGAAAAAATTCCAGGAAGTCAGAGGATCGAGATATGGCGGTTACCAGAGCAAAAAAAGTTGAGCAGACGGAAAAGCTGGCGAGCGAGCTGAAAAATGTCTCGAACGTGATTGTCGCCACTTACAGCAAGCTGACGGTGGCCAAGGATTTTGAACTGCGCAAGGCCCTGCGCGCCACCGGCGCCAAGTATCGCGTGGTCAAGAACACGCTGGCCGAGAAAGCCGGCAAGGGCACCAAGGTGGAAGGCGCCCTGAAAGACCTGGCGGGCGTGACGTCCATTGCCTATACCGAGGGCGATCCCGTAGCCCTGGCCAAGGCCCTGGCCAAGTACGCGAAGGACAATCCGGAGTTCAGCTTTAAGGCTGGAGTGGTGGAAGGCCGCGTCATCACGATCAAAGAGATCGAAGCGCTGGCCACCATGCCCTCGAAGGAAGAGCTTTACTCGAAGCTGCTGTTCCTGTTGAATTCACCGGCGCAGCGGCTGGCCACGGTCATCAACGCCACCGGACGCGATCTGGCGGTGGTGGTGGGACAGGGCGTCGAGCAGAAGAAATTTAAGGAAGCCTAGAAGATTTGGTAATTGAGTAATTTTGTAATTTGGTAATTGAAAATCAATTGCCCGATTACTCAATTCACCAATTACTCAATGATTTTGGTTGTTTGCCCGGAGGGGGTTGCGCGGCGCTGGGATCGTGTTTGTCTGGCATGATCAAAGCCGCCTGGTCGCACTGGAAACCCTCTTGGCGAACGGCAAAAGGGGACCAAGGTCCCAAGACTCAATCAAAAGTGGAGAAATAACATGGCGGATCTGGCGCAGTTGGAAGAATCAATCGTAGGCTTGTCGCTGCTCGAAGCGGCCGAGCTGGTAAAGAAACTGGAAGCCCGTTTGGGCGTCTCGGCGGCGGCAGCGGCCCCCGTGGTGGTGGCGGGTGGCGGCGCGGCAGCAGCGGCTCCGGCTGAAGAAAAGACGGAATTCACCGTCGTTCTGAAGGACGTGGGCGCCAATAAGATCAATGTGATCAAGGCCGTACGCGAGGTCACCAGCCTGGGTCTGAAGGAAGCCAAGGACTTGGTCGATGGCGCTCCCAAGACGGTGAAGGAAGGGGTCTCGAAGGACGAAGCCGAGACCATCAAGAAGAAGTTCGCCGAAGCCGGCGCTACTGTCGAAGTGAAGTAAGGTGGGCTGGCCGGGCCCAGCCCGGCGGGCGCTACCCAGTAGCCAAGGAGGGTTCGCGGCAAGGGTCCGGTAAAGTCCCTGGCGTGAACTTTTTGCAGGCCAACACTATTGCTGAATCCCGGGAAGCGGTGTTACCATCTATATCAACACCGCTTCCCCACTTTACCGGAAGTGAAGGCGGCTCTCCACTCCAACGGCCCAGGGAAGCGGAGCGGAGCTGCTAGCAAGAGTTGGCAAACTGTTTCGCAAAAGCGGAACGGAACAGGCCTGAGAGACTGGCGCGGAACGAGACATTTCCATTGAGCTTGAGCGCTGCAAATGGCGCCCGAGGGGAGTCATGTCCCTGCGGGCGCATACGTGTCTGTTCCTGATCTTTTAGTTCGACGTGCATCATGGCGCGGCTGCGCGCCCCACATTCCGCACACAGCGTGGTCCCCGGTGGCCGCGCAGGAAAGTTTGGGAGTTTTCTGAATGTCGAAGAACATCACCTTCCGCAAACGTTTTGATTTTTCCAAGATTCCAGCCACCATCCAGATCCCGAATCTGATCGAGGTGCAGAAGCGTTCCTATGAGCGCTTCCTGCAGATGGACCGGTTGCCCAGCGAGCGCGATGACGCCGGCCTGCAGTCGGTGTTTCAGTCGGTGTTTCCCATTACCGACTTCCGCAATGTCTCGCAGCTGGAATTCGTGGATTTCTCCATCGGCAACTGGGAGTGTAAGTGCGGCCACCTGAAAGGTCTGCACCACCTGCGCACCACTTGTAAGAGCTGCGGCTCGACGGTCATCACCGATCCGTTTCATCCCGGCGACGTGCTCTGCCAGAAGTGCGGCACGTACAACGCCAATACCCCGGACTTCTGCAACAAGTGCGGCGACCCGGTGGGTCTGCAGCTGAAGTATGACGTGGCCGAGTGCGAAGAGCGTGGCATGACTTATTCCGCCCCCCTCAAGGTCACCATGCGGCTGACCATTTTCGAGAAGGACGCGGAGACCGGCAACCGCACCATCCGCGACATCAAAGAGCAGGAAGTGTTCTTCGGCGACGTGCCGCTCATGACCCAGAACGGCACCTTCATCATCAACGGCACGGAGCGCGTCATTGTCAGCCAGTTGCACCGCTCGCCGGGCGTGTTCTTCGAGACCGCCAACAACCGCACCTATTTCCTGGGCAAGATCATTCCCTACCGCGGCTCCTGGGTGGAATTCGAATACGACCAGAAGAACGTGCTGTACGTCCGCATCGACCGTAAGCGCAAATTCCTGGGCACCATCTTCCTGCGCGCCCTTGGCCTGCGTTCGGGCGAGGACATTCTGCGCACCTTCTACACCGTCGATCGCCTGGCCATCCGCGACAAGAAGCTGTACTGGACGCTCGATCCGGCCAGCGAAAAGCCGACCAACCTGCTGGGCATGAAGCTGGCGCACAGCATCAAGAGCAAGAGTGGAGACGAAATCGCCCACTCCGGACGCAAGATCAACGCGGCGATCCTCAAGGAAATCCAGAAGGCCAAGGTGTCCGAGATCGAAGTGGACATCACTGACCTGGAAGGCGCCTGGGTGGCCAGCGACGTGGTGGACACGACCACCGGCGAAGTGCTGCTCGAAGCCAACTCCGAGCTGACCGCCGACAAGGTCTCCAAGATCCTGGAGTCGGGCGTGGTGGAGATGAACCTGTTCTTCCCCGAACGCGACGACGTGGGCACGGTCATCAGCCAGACCCTGAAGCGCGATTCGGTGAAGACCCCGCAGGAAGCGCTGATCGAAATCTACCGCAAGCTGCGTCCCGGCGATCCGCCCACCCTGGACACGGCCACCGCCCTGTTCCACGGCATGTTCTTTGACCCCCGCAAGTATGACTTCTCGCGCGTGGGCCGGCTGAAATTCAATATCAAGCTGTTTGAGAACCAGGACGCCACCAGCCTGGATAAGCGGACGCTGGACCCGGAAGATTTTTACGGGACCATCGCCTATCTTCTGAAGCTGCGCAAGAACATTGGTTCGGTCGATGACATCGACCACCTGGGCAACCGCCGCGTGCGTGCGGTGGGTGAGCTGCTGGAGAACCAGTTCCGCATCGGCCTGGTCCGCATGGAACGCGCCATCAAGGAAAAGATGAGCGTGTACCAGGAAATGTCGACCGCCATGCCGCACGACCTGGTCAATGCCAAGCCGGTGATGGCGGCCATCCGCGAATTCTTCGGATCGTCCCAGCTCTCGCAGTTCATGGACCAGACCAACCCGCTGTCGGAGATCACCCACAAGCGGCGTCTCTCGGCCCTGGGGCCGGGCGGTCTGTCGCGGGAGCGCGCCGGGTTCGAAGTGCGCGACGTGCACCCCACGCACTACGGCCGCATCTGCCCGATTGAGACGCCGGAANNGCCGGAAGGTCCGAACATCGGCCTGATCTCGTCGCTCAGCTGCTATGCCCGCATCAACGACTACGGCTTCATCGAGTCGCCCTACCGCAAGATCAAGGGCGGCCGGGTGGTGGACTACGTGACCGTAGTCAACGCCGGCGACAGCGACCACAAGGTCGGCGAGCACCTGGAGAAGCACGAAGCGGAAAAGCTGAACGGAGACCTGAAGGACCGGCGCAAGCGTCAGATGGACATTGAGCCTTTCTCCTTCTACCTGTCGGCCTGGGAAGAAGACCGCCATGTCATCGCGCAGGCCAACGTAGACTTGGATGACAAGGGCCGCATTACCGGCGATCTGGTCAATGCCCGCAAGCAGGGCAACTTCGTGCTGGTGAACCGGGACGAAGTGGACTACATCGATGTCAGCCCCAAGCAGCTGGTTTCGGTGGCCGCCTCGCTGGTGCCGTTCCTGGAGCACGACGACGCCAACCGAGCCCTGATGGGCGCCAACATGCAACGCCAGTCTGTGCCGCTCCTGCGCGCGGAAGCGCCTATCGTCGGCACCGGCATGGAAGGGGTCACGGCGCGCGATTCCGGCGCGGTGATTCTGGCCAAGCGTAACGGCATCGTGGACTCGGTCGATTCCGAGCGCATTATCGTGCGCGTGGAAGGCGAACACCACCCGGGACAGCTGTCCCGCGAAGTGGGCAGCGACATCTATCAGCTCACCAAGTTCAAACGCTCCAACCAGAACACCTGCATCAACCAGAAGCCCATGGTGGCCAAAAGCCAGCGCGTGCTGAAGGGGCAGGTGATCGCCGACGGACCGTGCACCGACAAGGGCGAGCTGGCGCTGGGCCGCAACGTGCTGGTGGCCTTCATGCCCTGGCGCGGTTACAACTTCGAGGACGCCATCCTGGTTTCCGAGAAGCTGGTGAAAGAGGATTACTACACCTCGCTGCACATTGAGGAGTACGAGATCGAAGCGCGCGACACCAAGCTGGGACCGGAAGAAGTCACGCGCGACATTCCCAACGTAAGCGAATCCATGCTGCGCAACCTGGACGAAGCCGGTGTCATCCGCATCGGCGCCTCGGTGAAGCAGGGCGACATCATGGTGGGCAAGGTCACGCCCAAGGGCGAGACCCAGCTCACGCCGGAAGAAAAACTGCTGCGCGCCATCTTCGGGGAAAAGGCCGGCGACGTGCGCGACGCCTCCCTCTACTGCCCGCCGGGCATCGAGGGCGTGATTGTGGACGTGAAGATCTTCTCCCGCAAAGGGCAGGAGAAGGACGAACGGGCCAAGTCGATTGAAGCGGCGCAGATCGCCAAGCTGGAAAAGAACCTGTCGGATGAAATCCGCATTTTGACCGACGAGCGCCTGAAGCGCCTGGAAAACATCCTGGGCGGCAAGGAAGTGCTGGCCGATCTACACGATGAGCGCACCAACAAGCGCCTGCTGACCAAGGGCAATATTCTCGACCGTGACACCATCGAGCGCATCTCGACGCGCAATCTGAAGCGCATCAAGTACGCCGACAAGGACCCACGGGTCAACGAGCAGATCGATGAGATCGAAGAGATGACCTCGCGTCAGATCGACGTTCTCAAGAAGATCGTCAACGAGAAGAAGGACAAGCTGACCAAGGGCGACGAATTGCCCCCCGGCGTGATCAAGCTGGTCAAGGTCTACATCGCCATGAAGCGCAAGCTGAGCGTGGGCGATAAGATGGCCGGCCGTCACGGCAACAAGGG
>JAFDVW010000028.1:2069-110079 GCA_018268755.1 Acidobacteriota bacterium | reverse complement strand
ATGGTGTAGGTCTTGCCCGAGCCGGTAACGCCCAGCAGCACCTGGTGCTGTTCGCGGTCATAAAGGCCGCGGACGAGCGATTCGATGGCTTTGCCCTGGTCTCCCTGGGGTTTGTATTCGCTGACGAGCTTGAAATCCATAGCACAGCCCCTGGCCTTGTGGATGGCCGGAACACTCACAGAAGGGATTTTCGGTGAGTGGATATCTCTTGATTATAGCGGATGGGGAAGAAGGCCGCGGGCGGGTTTTCTGGTCTTTGCCTGCGAATAAAAAGCAGGTTCCTCACCGCTGAAACGAGTTCGGAATGACAAGTCGCATAGTTTTTCAAGAACGAAAAAAACAAGGACGTTGCAGCGCTGTATATCGGGATATGGCTTCAGCCATATCGAACGAAATGTTTCTCAAAGTGCGCGGCTTAAGCCGCAGCTATTGCGCCGTTTCGGCGCGTGAGCAAATCATCACGCTTTGCGGCATCGCTGAAGCGATGCCCTGATACGGACCGCAAAACCTCTCACCACAGAGGGTGCAGAGGCACACAGGAATTCGAAAAACAAGAATGCCTGCCTCTGTGTAGCTCTGTACCCTCTGGAATGAAAATTTACGGGAGCTTGAAAGTGACCGTGACCTGGGTCTGGATTTCGACGGGATCGCCGTTCAGGTAGTAGGGCTGGTACTTCCATTGCTTGACGGCATCGACGGCGGCCTGGGCCAGCACCGGCTGCCCGGCCAGTACCTTGAGATTGCTGATATCGCCAGCCTTGTTGATGGTGGCTTCTAGTTGCACCGAGCCTTCCGTTCGGGTGGCCACGGCTTGCCGGGGATAGACCGGCTGCACCTTCTTGATCAGAAGTCCTTGGGAGACGCCCTGAGAAATTTTTACGGTCTGCGGAGCGACTTTGGGGAGCTTGGCCTGGGCGGAACCCACCAGTCCGGCAATGGTTTTGGTGTCGCCTTGCGGCGCCAGGCTGGGGGCTTGCACCGCTTCTTCCGAGGCGGCGGGGTGCTGCGGCACCGCCGGGGCGGAGCCATTCTTCACCACAATCGGCAGGGAAGCTTTTTCCGGCAGAGCAGGGCTGGTGTGGATGGTGGGTAGAGCGGCCGCAGGGGCCGTGGAAGCGGCCGCCTCATGGGTGGCCTCCGCCTGGGGCTCCACCGTGATCTCCTCCGCCTTGGCGATGTTGTCGGTGTTACTCAACGCTGCCGGGGCCGAGGTCATCGGCAAGGATTCCGGAGACTTGGGCGGAGTCGGATGTGCCGGCGGAGGCGCCAAAGTCGGTTCATGCGTGATGTACTTCCGGACCAGATTCTCAATGAAGGGGACCTTGGCTTCGGGATGCACCGTGGTCCAGCCGTAATATCCCGCGCCAGCCAGAAGCAGCAGCAACAGTATGGTCAGGAGTCCTTTTTTTGCGCCACCCCCGGATTTCGCGCTCTCCTTCGGCATGCCGAAGGTGGGGACCGCCACTTCTTGCGGTTCGGGGACCTCGGCTACGGCTTCATCCACGATTGTCCCTTTGTGGATGGGGGCCGGCTTTTCCGTTACCGCGTTGGCGGCAATGGGTTCAACCTCCGGCTTGAGCGGCCGGGTCTCACGCGCGGGGGCCGGAGCGGTGGCCGCGTTTGCGTTCATAGCTGGTTTGGAGACGAGACGAAGTCCGGAAGACTCGCCTTTCTCCGCGGCTTCCGCGGCGCGGCGCAGGGCGGAGGCCATAGGCTCGGCCGGCTTCGAAACCGGCTGCCAGGGATATTCCTTGCTGGCGCTCTCTCCGGATTTCGCCAGTGCAGCGGGTACCGGATCATGCATGGATTCAATCAGGGCTGCTTCCGCAGCATCGGGCTCGGGGCCGGCTTCTTTCTCCAACTCAAAAGCCGAAGTCGCCGACGCCGCGATTGCGGGAGGCGCTTCATGCTGGGCGGTCAGGAACGTTGGTTTTTCTGGCGGAAGCGATGGCGTCAAGGTTCGCGGTGTATCCAAACCAGAGGGCTTGGAGGCAACCGGAGCTTTGACTGGGGCCGGAGTGCTCGCGACCGACGACAAAGCGCTCGGTTTGCCGGAATCTGCTTTACGCAGCAGACCGCGCGCCACGCGCAACGTGCCTTTCGATTGTTCGACATTGATCGGCTTGGTCAGGACCAGGGCAGCGCCGATACGGAAAGCTTTGGCCACTCCCGTCTGACCTTCCACGACGGCGACCAGCAGGGAGTTCTGATTGGGCGGCGAGTTGCGTGCGCTCTTGAACAGCAGGGCGGCATTTTGCTCGTTGTCGCAGTCCACCACGATCGCGTCGAAGTGCTGTGCCATCAATCTCTTAACCGCGGCGAAGGGCTCGTTGGCCGGCTCCACGCGGAAGTCCAGATCGCTTAACACCTGGGTCACCACCCGCGTGATTTTTTCGTCCGGGCAGAATAAGAGGGCTTGGTAACTCATAGTGGCATCGTAGGTACACTGGTCAGCCCCTTCAAGTTACGTCAGTAATTGGACAAATGGATGATTTGGCGGGGTTTCCCGTTACTTTGGAGCGTCGCTGGAAGTCCCGGTGGCTGGGGCGAATCGGGCGCGAAACTCCGGCCGGGCTAGCTCTTTTTGCGCAGGGCGGAATCTTCCGGCGGGTAGGGCAGAGAATTGCTGAAACCGGAAATCTCTTCCGCCCGGTAATCGGGAAAGGGCAGGTTGCCGCTGTCGCGCCATTGCCGGACATTCTGGTGGGCAGTGTCGATCTTTTGCGGATCGAGACCGGAGTCCTTTCCCAGATACAGGGTTTGCGAGGGGAAGGCAAAGCCGGTGCCGGCATTGTTCACCAGGTCCATGATGCGCAGCAGCAAATCTTCGCGGATGGCGAGATACTCGGCGTAATCGCGGGTCAATACGTAGGCGAAGATCTCGATGGTCAGGGTGCTGTCGTCAAAGTTGGTGAAGCGGGCACGCGCGCCCTGGGTTTCCACTTTGGGATGTTCGTAGAGCAAGCGGCGCAGCTGGGCGAGCACCAAGCGCAACTGGTCGGCGGTAGTTTCGTAACGCAATCCGAGTTTGGGATTGAACAGAATCTTGTCGCGGCGGCTCAGGTTCTCCACGTTCATGGTGGCGAGCGAGCCGTTGGGAATGGAAAGCTCAGTGCGTTCCGGAGTGCGGATGCGAGTGGAGCGCAGGCTGATGTCTTCGACCGTGCCCACACTTGTGCCGAACTTGCAGGTGTCGCCGATGCGGATGACTTCGTCCCCCAGCACGGAAAGGCCGCCGAAGAGGTTTTCCAGCGTTTTCTGTGCGGCGAACGCGATGGCGATACCGCCGATGCCCAGGCCGGCGAGGGCCGCGCTCAGATTGAAACCCAGGGTGCTGAGAATGGCCAGCACGGCGATGACGAAGATGACGGCCTTGAGAATGCGCTCGCCCAGCAGGATCAGCGAACCGGTGCCGGTGCGGCCGTTGAGGATCACGCGCTCCCGCACTCGCCGCAGCACTTCATGTCCCACTCGCCACAGCAGCCAGTTGAAGCCGATGATGATGATGACCCCGGCGATCTGCTGGTAGTAGTGGCGATGCAGCAAAGGAATGCGCAGGTAGGAGACGATGCCGCCGTGGATGACGGTCGAGATCACCAGCCACAGTGGCTGGGAAGCGGAGTTGAAGGCGCGTACCGGTTGCCGGCTGCGCTTCTCCCAATAGCGCCGCGGAATGCGCAGCACCTGCGTGACGCACCAGCCCAGAATGGCGGCGATGGGAATGCCCACCAGTATGGCCAGCCACTGCCAGATGGACATTCCTAAGAATTGATTGTGCACCAGAAAGCCCGGCAGCCGGGTTTCCACCTGGTGGACCTGCACCTGATCGTAGAGATCGGGGACCTTGGCGAGCGTATCGGCGGAGAACAGCCAGACCCGCGAGCCGCTGGCGTCGGTGACGCGTACCAGAGTCAGGTCTACTTCCATGTCGCCGGCCGACAAGGTTCCAAGGCGCTGGCGATCTAAGGGAACGCCATCCTGCAACGAGCCTTCCGGCTGGTTGCTGATGTTACGGGGATTTCCAGAGAAAGCCCGGTCGATGACCACTTTCAGCTTGGAGGCGAGGTCTTCGCCCTGACTTTGCCGCTTGGCGGCGGACATTTGCAGATACTGCGAAGCTTCGGCAAATTTTCCCGCCTGCGCCGCCTGCAAGAAGCCGAAGAGCGTGCCGCTGGGAGTATCCCGGCCGAAAGGATCGGGCGCGGCGCCATTGGGCTTGGCTGCGGGGTTGGGCAGAAGCTGCGCCGACAGGGCCGGCAGGCAGAGCACGATGCAGAAGACAATCCAAAGCGTCCGCGTCAGGCGTGGAGAAATCTTCATGGGGACTGGGGAATCCGTGCCACTCTCGTCAGTAGGTCATTGTACCGGAAATGTGGGGAGAAGCCGGAGAGGCGGAAAAGACGAAGGGCGCGAGCCTTGGCTCGCGCCCTTCCAGATATAGAGGGATGATTCGCGTCTAGCCGCGCTTGGGGCGGTAGATGTGGGTGCTGGTGCCGAAGAAGACTTCGGCCGATTCCATCACCGTCTCCGACAACGTGGGATGGGGATGGATGGTCAAAGCCACATCGCGGGCCACGGCGGCCATTTCAATGGCCAGAACGCCTTCCGCGATCAGCTCGCCGGCGCCGGCCCCGACAATGCCCACGCCCAGCACGCGCTCGGTCTTCGGATCGAAGATGATCTTGGTCGCGCCTTCAATGCGGTCAATGGTCATGGCGCGTCCGGAAGCGGCCCAGGGGAACTTGGCGACTTTGACTTCGCGGTTCTCATTTTTGGCTTGGGTCTCGGTGAGTCCGGCCCAGGCGATCTCGGGATCGGTAAAGACCACGGCGGGAATGGCCGCCGGTTCGAAGGCGACTTTGTGTCCGGCAATGGCTTCGACCGCAGTGCGGCCTTCGTGCGAGGCCTTGTGCGCCAGCATGGGCTCGCCCACCACGTCTCCGATGGCGTAGATCGCGGGATCATCGGTCTGCAACTGCTTGTTGACCTGAATGAAGCCCTTGGGTCCGACCTTCACCTGGGTCTTGTCCAGGCCGGCGATCTCCGAGTTGGGCTTGCGGCCCACCGAGACCAGAACCTTGTCGAAGACCTTCTCGCGTTCCTTCACGTCCGCGCCCTCGAAGGTCACGCGGATGCCGTTGGCCTCTTCCTTCACGGAAGAAACCGTGGTGTTGAGCAGGATGGCTTCGAAACTCTTTTCCAGCTTCTTCTGCAAAGGCAGGACCAGGTCGCGGTCCGCGCCGGGCAGCAGTCCCGGCAGCATTTCGACCACAGAAACTCTTGTTCCCAGAGCGGCATAGACCGAACCCAGTTCCAGGCCGATGTATCCGCCGCCGATGACGAGAAGGGTCTTGGGAATGTCGCTCAGATTCAACGCGCCGGTGGAATCCATCATGCGCGGCGTATCGAGTTTGAGGGTGGGAATCACTGCTGGGCGCGAGCCGGTGGCGAGGATAATGCGGTCGAAGGAGAGGCTGACTTCGGTGCCGTCGGCTTTGGCCACGCGCAGAGTGTTGGAGTTCTCGAACGAGGCGCTTCCCTGGATGTATTGCACTTTGCGCTGCTTGGAAAGCTGGCCCAGACCACCGGTCAGCTTGGTGACCACGCCTTCCTTGAAGGAGCGCAGGCGCGCCAGGTCGATGTTGGGCTCGGCGAATTCCACGCCCCAGTTCTTGGCGTGGCGGGATTCTTCAATCAGCTTGGCAATGTGCAGCAAGGCTTTCGAGGGAATACAGCCGCGATAGAGGCACACGCCGCCGGGATTGAGCTCCCGGTCGATGAGCGTGACTTTCATGCCGAGATCGGCGGCGAGAAAAGCGGCGGCGTAGCCACCCGGCCCGCCGCCCACCACTGCGATGTTCAAATTTGGAGTGTCCGACATTGCGAATTCGTTTCCCTTTATCCCTGTACGGAAAGTAAGAACGGCTGCTCGAAGGCCTCGGCAATCCAGCGCAGGAATCGCGCTGCGTCCGCGCCATCAATCAGGCGATGATCGTAGGAGAGCGAGAGGGGCAATACTTTACGCGGCTCGAATTTGCCATCGACCCACACCGGCTCAATGCTGGAGCGCGACATGCCGAGAATCGCGACTTCCGGATGGTTGACGATCGGAGTGAACGCCGTGCCGCCGATGCCTCCCAGGTTGGTAATGGTGAAGGTGCCGCCTTCCAGGTCGGCGAGGGTCAGCTTCTTGTCGCGGGCTTTCTTGGAAATCTGCGACATCTCGGCGGCCAGTTCGACAATGTTTTTCTTGTCCACGTCGCGGATCACCGGCACCAGCAGCCCACGGTCGGTGTCTACCGCGACACCAACATTGATGTACTGCTTGTAGATGATCTCCTCTTTCGCCATGTCGATGCTGGCGTTGAATTGCGGGAAGATTTTCAGCGCGGAAGCGCAGACCTTCAGGGCAATGGCGGTCACCGTCATCTTGCCGCCGGCTTCCTCCGCCTTGGGAGCGAACTTGGCGCGCAGCTGTTCCAGCTCGGTGATGTCGGCCTTGTCGTGCTGGGTGACATGAGGGATGGTGTTCCAGGCTTCCCAAAGGTGCTCGGCGGTCTTGCGGCGCACGCCGCGCATGGAGACGCGTTCGACGCCTCCCCACTTGGAGAAGTCCGGGAGCGGGGACTGCGCCGGCAGCGCACCACGGGCAGGTGCAGCAGAGGCTGTGGCTGCTGCCGTGACCACGCTCTTGGTATAGGCCTTGATGTCGTCTTTGCTGATGCGGCCGCCGGGGCCGGTGCCTTTGACGTTGTGGATGTCAATGCCCAGCTCGCGGGCGAAGCGGCGTACGTCCGGGCCGGCCGGAACCGGCTCGCGGTGCTCGCTGCCGGCCACTTTGTCGAGTTGCTGCGGCATGGAGAATGTAGCGGGAGCGGGGGCGGGCTGGTCAGGAGGCAGGGCTTGCTCTTCGGTCTTGCCTTCGGCGGCAATGGCCGCCTGAAAAGCCAGGCGTGCGCCCTGTTGTCCGGAGGTGTGCTCGACCGGGGCCGGTTTCGGTTTTTCCGCAGCCGCTGAAGCGCCTTCCAGTGTAAAGATGACTTGTCCGACTTTGACTTTCTGCCCCTGCTTGACCAGGATTTCTTTAACTGTGCCATTCACCGAAGAGGGAACCTCGACGACCGCCTTATCGGTTTCCAGCTCCATGACCGGTTGGCCTTCGGAGACTTGAGCGCCGGGCGCGATCATGAGGCGGACCAGGTCGCCCTGTGTGACATTTTCGCCCAGCTCGGGAAGTTTGAATTCCGTAGCCCCGGAAGCAGCGGCGGGCCGGGAGGCCGCTGGCGCGGCGGCGGCTGGTGGTGGAGCGGTCTTCGGGGTTTCCGCCGGGGCCGGTGGCGCAGCGACGGGCTCGGCTTTCGGCGCAGCGGCGGCAGGAGCTTTCACGCTGGCGCCATTGTCCAAAGTGAAAATCACTTGCCCGACTTTGATCTTCTCTCCTTCTTTGACGCGAATCTCTTTTACGGTGCCGGAGACCGAGGAAGGGACTTCCACCACCGCTTTGTCGGTTTCCAATTCCATGACCGGCTGGCCTTCCGTGATGCTCGAACCCGGTGAGATCATCAGGCGGACCAGATCGCCCTGCGAGATGTTTTCACCCAGTTCCGGTAATTTGAATTCAGTCACGTCGCCTTTCTCCTTCTTCCTCGTGTCCCTGCACCTTAGCTGATGGCCGGGTTGGGTTTTTCCGGATCGATGCCCAGATCTTTGACCGCCTTTTTGAGGACGTCCAGTTTGATCTGCTTGTCACGCGCCAGCGCCGTCAGCGTGGCCAAAACAATGTGCTTGCTGTCGACTTCAAAGAAGTCGCGCAGGCTCTGGCGGTTTTCGCTGCGGCCAAAGCCATCGGTGCCCAGCGCCACCAGGGGACGCGGCATCCACTGCGAGATGGATTCGGGCAGCACCTTCATATAATCGGAGGCCGCCACCAGGACGCCTTCGCTGCCTTCCAGTTGCTGCGAGACGTAGGGGACTTTGGGTTTGTCGCCGGGGTGCAGCATGTTCCAGCGTTCGCAGTCGTTGCCGTCGCGATACAGCTCCTTGTAGCTGGTAACGCTCCACACGTCGGCGGCCACCCCATATTTTTCTTCCAGCACCTGCTGCGCCTTGAGCACTTCGAACATGATGGAGCCGCTGCCGAAGAGCTGGGCGCGCAGCTTGGCGTCTTTCTTGCCCGACTTCTTGAAGAGATACATGCCCTTGAGGATGCCGTTGCGGACGTCTTTGCCCGCGGGCATCTCCGGCATGGGAAGCGGTTCGTTGCCGACGGTCAGGTAATAGAAGACAGACTCCTGATCGACATACATGCGCTTGATGCCATCCTGCACGATGATGGAGATCTCATAGGCGAATGCGGGATCGTAGGCGACCAGGTTGGGCACCGGCAGGGCCAGGACATGGCTGTGGCCGTCCTGGTGCTGCAAGCCTTCGCCGGCCAGCGTGGTGCGGCCGGCGGTACCGCCCACCAGGAAGCCGCGGGTGCGCATATCGGCGGCGGCCCAGATAAGGTCGCCGATGCGCTGGAAGCCGAACATGGAGTAATAAATAAAAAACGGGATCGTATTGATCCCGTGATTGGCGTAAGCCGTGCCGGCGGCGATCAGCGAGCAGATGGAGCCGGCCTCGGTGATGCCTTCTTCCAGAATCTGGCCGTTTTTGGCCTCCTTGTAATAAAGGAGGGTTTCCATGTCGACCGGCTCATAGGTCTGGCCGACGCTGGAATAGATGCCCACCTGGCGGAAAAGGGCTTCCATGCCGAAGGTGCGGGCTTCATCCGGGATAATCGGCACAATGAGCTTGCCGATCTCGGGGTCGCGCAACAGCTTGGCCAGCAAACGCACGAAGACCATGGTGGTGGAAACTTCGCGGCCGTCGGTGCCTTTGTAGAACTCCTCGAAGTGCGATTCCGCAACCGGAGCCAGGGCCTTGGCGCGGACTTTGCGTTCCGGCAAGTAGCCGCCCAGCTTCTTGCGCTGTTCCTGGAGATAAGTGATCTCCGGGCTGTCGTCCGCCGGACGATAGAAGGGGGCATTGTGCAGTTCGCTGTCGGGGATAGGAATGCCGAAGCGCGAACGGAACATGCGCAGTTCTTCATCGTTCAGTTTTTTCTGCTGGTGGGTGATGTTCTTGCCTTCGCCGGCCTCCCCCAGTCCATAACCCTTGATGGTCTTGGCCAGCACCACGGTGGGCGCACCCTTATGGTTGACCGCCGCATGGAAGGCGGCGTGAACCTTGATGGGATCATGGCCGCCCAGCCGCAAGCGCGCCAGCTGATCGTCGGAGAGGTGCTCGACCATCTTGAGCAGACGGGGATCGGTGCCGAACAGGTTCTGGCGGAAGTAGGCGCCGGATTCCACAAAGAATTTCTGGAATTGGCCGTCGGGTACTTCGCCCAGACGTTTCACCAGCAAGCCGTCGCGATCGCTCTGAATGATGCTGTCCCAGTCGCTGCCCCACACCACCTTGATGACGTTCCAGCCGGCGCCGCGGAAGATGGCTTCGAGTTCCTGAATGATTTTGCCGTTGCCGCGCACCGGACCATCCAGGCGCTGCAGGTTGCAGTTCACCACGAAGATGAGATTGTCGAGCTTCTCGCGGGAGGCCAGGGTGATGGAGCCAAGCGACTCGGGCTCATCCATTTCGCCATCGCCCAGGAAGGCCCAAACTTTGCCACCGGTGGATTCCTTCAGGCCACGGTTCTCCAAGTACTTAATGAAGCGGGCATGGTAGATGGCCTGCAAAGGGCCCAGACCCATGGAAACCGTGGGAAACTCCCAGAAGTCCGGCATCAGCCAAGGGTGGGGATAAGAAGAAAGGCCGCCTCCGGGTTTCAGTTCGCGACGGAAGTTTTGCAGCTTTTCGGCCGAGAGGCGTCCTTCGAGAAAGGCACGGGAGTACATGCCAGGAGCGGCGTGGCCCTGGAAATAGACGATATCGCGGTCGCCGGTCTCAGTGCGGGAACGCAGAAAGTGGTTGAAGGCGACTTCGTACAGCGTGGCGGCGGAAGCGAAGGTCGAGATGTGGCCGCCAATGCCCTCCTGGACCTTATTGGCCCGCACCACCATGGCCAGGGCGTTCCAGCGCACCAGGCTCTTGATGCGGCGCTCCATGCCCTGGTTTCCCGGAAAGGGCGGCTGCTGCACCGCGGGGATGGTGTTCTGGTAGGGCGTGGTGGCGGTAAAGGGCAAGTTGACCCCGGCCGCGCGGCGGGCGTGCAGGGAAAGCTGCTGTAACAGGCGGCCCGCCCGCTCCGGTCCCCCCTGGGCCAGGACATAATCCAGGGAATCCAGCCATTCTCGAGTTTCCACTACTTCAATGCCATTCGTCTGCGTATCAGCCACGTCGGAGTTCTCCCCACAAAGTATGCCAAACCTTTCATGATAGACAATTTTGGGGAATTTTGCTGCGGCGGGAAGCACGAAAGTGCGCCCCGGTGAAAGCGCGATGCTGACAAACGAAATTTTCGATAGCTCCTCGACGACTCCCGAGCCATTAGGGGGAATTCAGTGGCGAAGGCGGACGGGGGCAGCCACGGAAATCTTTGCATCCGAGGCAGGTTCCCGGGGCATCGGAAGGGTTAGGGATCCTAACGCAGAGGAGGTCGCCATGAAGAAACCTGGCCGGGGCAAGGGCGTCAGCCCACAACCCCGTTTTCATCAAAGGGCAGAAGGCATGCAGGACTATGGAAAGGTGCGTCATGCGTTGCCCCTGGAATTAGAAGAGCCCGTGCGCCTGGAAATCACTGAAAACCTGAATCAGCTGTTGGCAGACACCATGGTGTTACGTGACTTGTACAAGAAATCGCATTGGCATGTGAGCGGCCCGACCTTCTACCAGCTCCACCTCTTGTTTGATAAGCACTTTCAGGAGCAAAGCGAAATCGTGGACACCATTGCCGAGCGGATTCAGATTCTGGGTGGGGTGGCGATCGCCATGGCCCATGATGTGGCGGAACTCACGCAGATAGAACGCCCTCCGCGCGGACGGGAAGAAGCGCCCGTATTGATTTCCCGCCTGTTGGAAGCCCATCAGGTCATCATTCGCGATTGCCGTGCGGTGGCGGAACGGGCGGACAAGCTGGGAGACCTGGGGACCAACGACATGGTGGTGAGTGATGTATTACGGGCCAACGAGATGCAGGTCTGGTTCCTGAGTGAGCACCTGGTGGAGGTGCCGTTGGTGGAGGCAGCCGGTTGAAGAGGGGAACGAATTTCGCAAATCGGAACGACAGGGGCCGCAAAAGGGGACCGCTTTGTACCGCGTGTCCACTCTTCCAGCCCTCATCAAGACGCGCTTGGAAAATCGATTCTTAGGGGAAGCGCCCTCGAATGCAGGCTATCCAAAATCGGGACAGATTCGCAGGTTGAGAACGGGTGTTACGAAATCAGAACGGTCATTCATATTCCAAGGCCAGAGAGATCTACTTTCGTGTACCTAAGTATTACATTTAGAATAAATCAACCTGTAGACTCTTGTTTGCCAAGAGGGGGGAGACAATGTTCTCAGGCGGGCAGAACCTACGCGCTTTGCGAGAGCAGTTGGGTTTGACAATGCGGGATGTCGAAAGCGCGAGTGCACGGATCGCCGAAAAGCATGGCAGTGACGAGTATGCGATCCCTCCGAGCCGTCTTTCCGACGTGGAAACCAAAGGGGTTATTCCCAGCATTTACCGGCTGTATTCCCTGGCCGTGATTTACCGTAAGGATGTGCGCGAACTGCTGTCGTGGTATGGGGTGGACCTCAATACCATGGCCATGGACCTGGAGTTGGCCTATCCGCCGAAGTCCCATTTGTCGGAAGCCTTGTCCAGCATCGCCAGCGTGCAAGTGCCGGTGCGGCTGGATCCTAGTTTTGATCCGCGGCGGACGGCTAATTTCGGGCGCATGATTGAGCAGTGGGGATATGTTCCCATGGCCTATTTAGCGCAGTTCGCCAATTGCCAATACACTTACGGCTACATCGGCAGTGAAGATTTCACCATGTATCCCATCCTTCCGCCGGGCGCATTTGTGCAGGTGGACGAATCGAAAAACAAAGTTCTGGACGGGGGCTGGCGCTCGGAATATGAGCGGCCCATTTACTTTGTGGAGACGCGCAGCGGGCATACCTGCTGCTGGTGCACCTTGACGCGGGAAGAAATTATCCTGCAGCCCCATCCCTTATCGCCGGTCGCGGCCCGGGCTTTGCGCTATCCGCAAGAGGCGGAAGTGATTGGCCAGGTGGTGGGCGTGGCTATGAGGCTAGGCGAGTGGCGTCCGGTTTTTGACGCGCCAAGCTCGAAAGAGCGCGCAACACTGAATTAAAGTGGCGGACCGCCCCGGCGCCTAACTTCCCCGGCATCAGCCCGTCGATCTGGTTGCTCAGTTCTTGAACGTAACGCTGGGGAGAAATTCCCAGTGCCTCGCTGGCTTGTTCCACTTCCCGTAACAGGGTCTCCAAAGGCGTCGACAACACCTGGGAAAAAGAAGAACGATGCGCGCTGGCCAAGGCCTTGTTGGCCGCGTATTCCCCGTGCACCCGCGACAGCCCCCAGTGGATGTAGGTCCCCCCTCCATCTCGCAGACCTGCCAGATATTCCAAGCGCCGCAGCCGTCCGGAGATGGACTCCAGAGTGGTGGCGGCGAGGTCTTCGGCGGGAGAATGGAAAGTCATAGTCTTGTTACGTTTTCGGAACAAAAACCAAATCTGAGGTAATTTGGCGCTTCTGCTTTCGACGAGACATTATCACGGCTCAGTTCTTTTGAAAAGGAGACCGAACCGTGAAGAAAACCTTGTTTTGGCTGGCCGCCGCTCTGATTGTCACCGCAGTTTCCCTGCCTCTGCCTCTGATGGCTGATGGTAACCCATATCCCTGGGGACAGCCCAATGGCCCGAAAGTAATCCTTTCCAAGTGACCCTTGCGTTGAGGGGGCGTTTGGAATTGCGAACATTTGACATCTCTGGTTGTGGGCTATCGTGAAAAGAGGTATATTGCGCGCGGTAGCCCATGACTCTTTCCCGCGCCCTTTGGTACTACCTATGGCTGGCCCCGCACGCCCTGCAGATTGCCCTCCTGGTAGTCATGCTGGGCCGCGGAATGCGCCGGCAGTTTCCCATGTTTCTGCTGTACACGGCGTTTGAAGTTGTGCAGTTCAGCTTGCTGTTCACCCTCTATCAACTCCACATTCAGTTTGATGGGGCCTATGCGCGCATGTACTTCGTGGGGCTGGCCATCAGCACCGCCCTGCGCTTCGCGGTAATCCGCGAGATCTTCAATCAGCTGTTCAAGAGTTATGCCGTGCTGCAAAAACCAGCCAGCGCGCTGTTTCGCGGGACCTCCCTGGTACTGCTGGTGGTGGCCTTGTGGCTGGCGGCCACGGCGCCGGGCGACACTGCGGATTTGCTGATGTATGCCACCAATGCCATGGACCGCACGGTGACGATTTTGCAGTGTGGACTGCTGCTCCTCCTGTTTTTACTGTCCAATTATCTGACCCTGCCCTGGCGCAGCCGGGTGTTTGGGATCGCCCTGGGACTGGGCATCTATGCCAGCATTTCGCTGGCGGTTTCCGCGGTGCGGTTTTACAGCGGCGCCAGCAATACCTTTGTGTTTGATTTGATCGTCATGGGGGCGTACCACGGGTGCGTGGTGGTGTGGCTCTACTACCTTGCCTTGCCGGAACGCGAACCCAAGCTCGATGCTAATGTCTGGGCCCATCACGACCTGGAGACCTGGAACCAGGAATTGGAGCGACTTCTTCAACACCAATGATCATTGCCACCATACTCGTATTCGCAGGACTGCTTTCGCTGTTGCTATTTCTTCGTGTAGCCAAAGGGCATGGTTCCGCGGCCCGTGACCTGGGCCAATTGACGGAGAGCATTCGTCCGGTTGATATTGAGGCGTTTCGCAACCTGATCGATCCGCGTGAAGAGCAATTTCTGCGCGGGAACCTATCGCCCGCGGAATTCCGCGCCATTCACCGGCAGCGTCTGCGCGCCGCCATCGAGTATCTGCAGTGCGCCGCCCACAATGCTTCGGTGCTTTTGTATCTGGGAGAGGCGGCGCGGCAGAGTGCCGAGCCCGCTATCGCGGAAGCTGGAAATAAGCTGGTGGATAACGCCCTGCGCTTACGGCTCTATGCCTTTCGCGCCATCGGCATGTTTTATCTGGCCATGGTCTTCTCCAATACGCCGATCAGCCCCATGGGAGTGGCGGAACGCTACGAGCGCATGACCCGCCTGGTGATTTTGCTGGGTTGCCTGCAGTATCCCAGCCGCGATGTGGCCGCGGCGCTATAGGCGAATTTTCGAGGGAGCGGTCAGCGCTTGCACAGCGCCATAATGACCAGTACTACCGGCAGGTAGAGTACGGAAGCGTGGATCAACCGTCCCGCCCACACCTTAGAGTGGAACTTTCCTAATTTCGCCCCATAATAGAGGAAGAAGGCCCCTGCCAACGTCACGCCCGTGGCATAGGCCCAGGGATAGCTGGCGCCGGGCGCCAAAGCCAGTGTGGTCGCGATCAGCACCACGGTGAAGCCCAGAATTTCCCCGCGGGTGAATTTGCCATCCAGATCAAAGCGCGGCAGCATGCGGAAACCCGCCTGCTCATAGTCTTCGCGATACAACAGGGCAATGGCCAGGAAGTGGGGAAATTGCCAGAGGAAGAGGATCGCGAACAAGAACCAGGCATTGCGGGTCAAGCCGTCGGAAGCGCCCGCCCAGCCGATCAGGGTGGGCATGGCCCCCGGAATGGCTCCTAATAAGGTGCAGAGCGGGGTCACTCGTTTGAGCGGAGTGTAGATCAGAAGATAGGAGAGCAGGGTGGAGACCGCCAGAAGAGAGGCCAGAGCATTGACGGCAAAGTACAGGTACACGCCTCCGGCGATACTGGTCAGCAGGCCAAAGAGCAGCGCTTCCGTGGGAGAGACTCGCCCGGAAGCCAGGGGCCGAGCGGCGGTACGGCGCATTTGGGCGTCATAAGCCCGCTCCATGAACTGATTCAGGGTGCCGGTCCCGCTGGCCACCAGCAGGGTCCCAATCAGGGTATGGACCATACCCATCAGATAGATGCTGCCCGGGCTTCCCAGGTAATATCCCGCGGAAGTGGTCATCAGGATGAGCAAGTTGACCTCCGGCTTAGTCAACGTGCTGTAGTCGCGCAGTTTTGCGCTTAGGTTCCAGCGGGATGTGGAATGAATCGTCGCCTGCGTCGCCATGAGATTTCCGTGGGCAGACGGAGGGGTGCCCCACCCCAACTGCCAACGAATGATTAGAAACATTCTTTCCCCGAAAAGCAAGCCCCGAGAAGCAGTTCCTTTCCGCAGACCAGCCGCATTCCCATGCGTAGGCGGCCAAAGGCGGAACGCTAGGCCGGAGCAATGCGGAACTGTGGGCTTATTCGCGGCCGGGAATCCGTTCCGGGAGCGTGGCTTTGGCGATGATCGCCACCAGGACCAGAACCGAGGACACGGCATTGGCCACAATCACCGCCGCGGCATGGATGGAGAGGCCATAAATCAGCCACAAAAGGATTCCCAAAAGATAAATGAACAGCATGGGATAGGAGAGGTCTTTTCCCCCCTGGCGACGAATCTTCACAATCTGCGGGATAAAAGACAGGGTGGTACAAGCTGCCGCCGTGTAGCCGATGATGTCCGCTAGACTCAAGATTCCCTCCCGTCTTGAGTGTATCGTTTGGCCCGGGCCTGGCTGGGAGAAAAGCCGAATCCCTTGCTGCACTGATCCGAAAAGATAACTAATGGCAGGACAATAGCTTCGGAAGCATGGACGAACTTGGGTCCCGGCCCAAATATTCACACAGAATTCACACTCCCGTGACGCTCCCTTAAACGCACTTCTGCATGCTGGCAAGGCAGAGGATTGTCCGTGCGCCCGGGAGTTTTCCAGGGCCGAAGATCAGGAACCAGAGCATCTCGGGGAGGTGTTCCATGCGCAAGGTCACTATCATCTTCTTCGATGCCGGCGGAGGCCATCGCAACGCCGCCGAAGCTCTCCAGGGAGTGCTGGAATCGCAATCGCGTCCCTGGGACGTCAAGCTGCTCAATTTGCAGGAGTTGCTGGATGCCATCGACGTGGTGCGCCGGGCCACCGGCATCCGCATCCAGGACGGCTACAACCTTATTCTGCGCAAAGGCTGGACCCGCCCCACGCCACAACTGCTGGTGCTGTTGCGCAGCTTGGTTTCGCTCTATCATCCGCGCGTGCTGCGGGTGCTGGAAGACTATTGGGCGGGAAACCCTACCGACCTAGTGCTCTCGGTCATCCCCCTCTTCAATCGCGCCATCGCGGAGAGTGTCCGCCAGTCGTTGCCCGGGACCCCGTTTGTGACCCTGCTGACCGATTTTGCCGATACCCCGCCGCACTTCTGGATGGAGCCGGAGTCGGAATATCTCATTTGTGGCACGGAACGGGCGCGGCAGCAAGCCCTGGCCATGGGACATCCCAAATGGCGGGTATTTGAGACCTCCGGCATGGTCATGAAACCTAAGTTTTACAAGAAGCCGGTGCTGGACCGCGCGGCCGAGAGAAAACGGCTGGGCCTCGATCCCGCATTACCCACGGGAATTGTCCTGTTCGGCGGCCACGGCGCTCCGGCCATGCTGGACATCGCCCGCAGCCTGAGCCAGGGGAACCATCCGCCGCTGCAACTCCTCATGATGTGCGGGCATAACCGCAAGCTGCAGGCGGAGCTCAAGGGCCTGACCAGCGATATCCCGATGTTTGTCGAGGGCTTCACCCCGCACATGGAGCATTACATGTCGCTGGCCGATTTTTTCATCGGCAAGCCCGGCCCCGGCAGCATCAGCGAGGCCCTGCAATTCCACCTGCCGGTGATCGTCGAACGCAATGCGCGCACCATGCCGCAGGAGCGCTACAACGCCGACTGGCTCCAGGAAAAGCGCCTGGGCATCGTGCTCAGCAGCTTCCGCGAGATTGCCGCCGGAGTCGAGGAACTGCTGGCCCCTACAAACTTCGAGGAGATCCGCCGCCACGCTCGCGCCTATTCGAACCAGGCGGTATTTGAAATTCCCCTGATCCTGGATGAGGTCTATCAAAGTCACGTGCCGCACTCGGTGCCGGTTTCCTCGCCCTGGACCGGCATGGACCCCTTCGGGCAAGGCGCGGCCTGGGCAGGGCTTACGTAGACACTGAGTCTCATCGGTTGGACTCTTTCTGAGTGGGGAACGTGCGGGAAGGTCGCGGGACGGCCCTTCAGGGCTGGTATTTTTCCATGATCTCCGGCGTCAGGCCGTTGTTGCGGATAATCTCCCGATACAAGTTGCCACTCTTGCGCAGGGTGCGCACCTGGGTTTCCTGGTCCAGAGCGGCCAGGCCGAAGCGCAGCGTCCAGCCTTCCGTCCATTCGAAGTTATCGGTCAGCGTCCAGTGGAAATAGCCGCGAACGTCGTGTCCCTCCTGAATCAGGCAGTGGAGCTCTTTCACTACTTCCAGAATCAGCCAGGGACGAATCCGGTCTTCGGCGTCGGGCACGCCATTCTCCAGAATGTAGATGGGCTTGCCCAGGCGTGAGGCGCGTTCGACCGCTATGCGAATGGCCTGGGGAAAGGCCTCGCCATAGGGCCGCTCCACGCCGCTGTCTCCCTGGGGAACGTGCGAGGGCACGAAGATGTGCCCGAACAACTGCGCCGGCAGGCTGAGGTCCATAGTGACGTGGAAGCGGCTGTAGACGTTGAGTCCGACAAAGTCGCAGGCGCCTTGCACCTCGCTGGTTTTGCCGTCCAGAAGGCTGAAGGGAAATTTCAGGCGGCCGTGTTCGATCAGTTGCAGGAAGCTCTCATTGAAAATCTGGTGCAGCAGAGAGGCAATCCAGCGGTCGATGCCGCTGCCCACCGGCTGGAAGACGGCGAAGTGTTGCGCCCATCCTACCTGGGCCTGCGGCTGTAACTCGTGAATGACCCGATAAGCCAGCAAGTGGCAGCGGGCTTGCGCGCTGATGACGCGCAAGGCCAGATCGAGCCGGCCGCGGCGCCCGGGGGGAAACTCACCCACCACGTAGCCAAACGCGGAGTAGACATTGGGCTCGTTGAAAGTGAGCCAGTCCTGGCACAAATCGCCCAAAGCTTCCACCACGTGGCGGGTGAAGCGCTCGAAGAGTTGCGGGGCCTGGGGATGGAGGAAGCCGCCCTGCTGCTCAAACCAGCGAGGATGGCTGAAGTGGTGCAGGCAGACCATGGGACGAATGCCGCGGGCGTGCAAGGCTTGCAGCATTTGGCGGTAGCGCTGTAGCGCGGCCGGGTCCCAGCGGCCTGCTTCCGGTTCAATCCGGCTCCACTCCACCGACAAGCGCAGAGAGTTCAGGCCCAACTCCTGGGCCAGATCGAAGTCGCGTTCGGCGTTGTTCCACCAGTCGCAGGCCAGCCCGCTCTTGTCGCCGTTGGCGATCTTGCCGGGCTGCTGCTCCCACGCCCACCACTGACTGTTGGTGTTGTTGCCTTCGACCTGGTGGGCGGCGGTGGCCGTCCCCCANNGGCGTTGTTCCACCAGTCGCAGGCGGCGCGGCAGGCATGGCCGGATTTGATGCGGCCCGCCATCTCCCAGTCATGCCACTGATTTTGCTCATTGCCGCCCTCCACCTGATGGGCGGCGGTGGAGACTCCCCACAGAAAGCCTGGCGGAAATCGTAAAGCCGGAGTGGCGTCGGGCGCGGACTGTTCCTGGGGCGAAGCCGTGGCTGGAGATGAGGGCATGCAGTTCATTGTAAGGGAGAGCGGGGCCGGACCGGGCCGGAAGCTGGCTGGGTGAGAGGGAGGAGCGGGAAGCTCGCGGGCCAGATGTCATGTATGCAAACTATATCTACTAAAAGAGTAGAGATAATAGGATAACTTCTGCATATTCAATTTCCATGTTGAAGGTTCCACCCGTCTTCGCGTCGTGTCTGTGTCCGGCTTGTCTTGATCCGGAAGCGGATCCCTGTGGGCGTGAGGACCCGCGCTTGGAGTCGGTGGCCAGAAAATATTCCTCCACCTTCCCCAAAATCAATCTGGTCACCATCGATGACGTGTTCGGCGGCTGGCAGAAAGCGCAAAAGACGCACTTTGCTGACGGCGGCGTGTTCGACCAGATCTACCAGCCCAATTAACCCGACCTTCTCCTGCACCGCACCAGGAAGAAGAAACACAGGGGGCCCACGTTTTGCCTGGCAAAGCGTGGGCCTTGTGGGTTGGGCACGCCTGGGGAAACTTCTGCCGCCAGTCACATTCCCGTTGAGAAGTGGCACGCTTGGGAAGGGAAGAAGTTTAGAAGTGGAGGCGCGGGTGAGAATCGAACTCACGCATAAAGGTTTTGCAGACCTCTCCCTTACCACTTGGGTACCGCGCCCTGACTCTAAATTAGCCCTGCACCCGGGAGTTTGTCGAGAGGGGCAGGACTCTCTGGAAACACAAAAAGCCCTTGCGAACAGGGCCTGATTTGCAGAATCTGGAGCGGGAGACGGGATTTGAACCCGCGACTTCGACCTTGGCAAGGTCGCACTCTACCACTGAGTTACTCCCGCTCGTTGTTTCATTTTACAGTACGCGCGCCGGTTCTTTCAAATGAACGGAAACGCGCCGCGCGCCGCGCCGGGTCACAGCAAAGAGTCGGGGTCGGACCAGTCATCCAGGGCGTTGTCTTTGGTTTCGCGGATCATCAGCAGCCCCAGCAAGGTGACGGCGGCGGAAGCGGCAAGGTAATAGCCCACGTAGGGAAGGCCGTAGTGCATGGCCAGCCAGGTGGCAATATAGGGCGCCAGGGAAGCTCCCAGAATGCCGGCGGTGCTGAAGCAGAGCGAACTGCCGGTGTAGCGGACGGAAGTGGGGAAGAGCTCGGAGACGATGGTCCCCAACGGGCCGTAGGTGAAGCCCATGAGCGAGAGGCCGATGGCCATCATCAGCGTGGCGCCCCAGGTCCCCCAGGTGAAAAGCGGGGCCAGCACGGCCCCAAACAGGCCGATGAGCACAGTGGTGACGATCATGACGCGGCGGCGGCCGTGTTCCGCCAGCAGGGCGGAGATGGGAATGGTCAGGGCGAAAAATAAAATGCCGAACAACTGGATGAGGAGGAAGCTGGTGCGGGGGTAGTGGAGGGCCGAGGTCGCCCACGACAGGGTGAATACCGTCATCAGATAGAAGAGAACGAAGGTGGCCAGGCAAAGCAGAATGCCGGCGATTATGGCGCGGGTGTGATGACGGAAGGCCGCCACCAGGGGCACGCCGACGGGCTTTGCCCGTTGCAGCGACGTTTGGAAGACCGGGGTTTCGGTGATGGTGAGCCGCACATAAAGCCCGAGAAGCACCAGGACGGCGCTGGCCAGAAAAGGCAAGCGCCATCCGTAGCTGAAAAAACTGGCGTCGGAAAGGTATCGCGAGAGAAGCAGAAAAGTACCGCCGGAAAGAAGGAACCCGAGCGGGGCCCCCAACTGGGGGAACATGCCGTAAAGAGCGCGCCGATTGGGGGGAGCATTCTCTACGGCAAGAAGCACGGCGCCACCCCACTCACCGCCCAGTCCGATGCCCTGGCCGAAACGGCACAGGGCCAGCAGGAGAGGCGCGGCGAGGCCGAGGGTACTGTATCCCGGCAGAGCCCCGATGACGAAGGTGGAAAGGCCCATGGTGGAGAGCGCGAGGACCAGGGTTTTTTTGCGGCCGATGCGGTCGCCGTAATGTCCAAAAACTGCCGACCCGATGGGACGCGCCACGAAGGCGATTCCAAAGGTCGCCAGCGAGGCAAGCGTGGAAGATGCCGGATCCGAGGCGGGAAAGAATAGGTGAGGGAACACCAGCACAGCGGCGGTTGCGTAAATATAAAAGTCAAAAAATTCGACCGTGGTCCCCACCAGGCTGGCAAACAGTACCTGGCGCGGGGTGTTGATCTTCCTGGGAGCGGCGTTTTCCGTGAGCATGGGCAGAAGTTGAGATTCTATCGGAGAGCCATCGTTTTGCGTGGGGATTCCGGTATCGCTCCCGTTCGCCATTCCCCTGAGCCGGGAACCATGGTCTGTCTCTTCTCGGGTCCGGCAAGGGAGGCTGACGGGTACTGGAGCGCAAGAAATGAAGATAAGAAGTGCGGGGCCTATTCGTGCCCGGTCCACTGCGGATCTTTTTCCGGGGCGACGATCTCCCCGTCGCGCATGTGGATAATGCGATCGCCATAGCTGGCGGCGGCGGGGTTGTGCGTGATCATCAGCACGGTTTGGCCCAGCTCCTGATTAGATTGCCGCAACATGTTCAGCACAATGTCGGAATTCTTGGAGTCCAGATTGCCGGTGGGCTCATCGGCCAGCACGATAGCGGGCTTGTTGATCAGAGCGCGGGCCAGGGCCACGCGCTGCTGCTCGCCGCCGGAAAGTTCGGAGGGGCGGTGGTGCAGGCGCTTCTCCAGTCCCAGCAGCTTTACGATGCGTTGCAAGTAGGGGCGGTCCACCGTGCCATTGGCGCCGGCGATGTCCACGGCGATGTGGATATTGGCATTGGCGTCGAGGGTAGGCAGCAGATTGAATTTTTGAAACACGAAGCCGATCTTGCGTTTGCGTTTGCTGGTGCGCTCGGCGTCGGAGAGGCGGCCGAAGTCATCGCCATCGATCACGATGGAGCCCGAGTCGGCCCGGGTCAGTCCGCCCAGGATATAAAACAGGGTGGATTTGCCGCTCCCGGAGGGCCCGACGATGCTGACGAACTGGCCTTTTTCCACCGTGAACGAGATGCCACACAAGGCGGGCACCTCGATTTTGCCTACTTTGTAGGTCTTGCGCAGCTCCGTAGCTTCAATAAATGCGCTCATGCCAGCCTTTGATATTACACGAAGGGCGCTGACTTGCGGGGACATCCCGCCCCGAAGAGCAGGCGGGATGATTTCCGAATAAGAAGGGTTTTCAGGCGACGCTGGAACGGGAAGACAGCGAACCCACGGCTGCCGCAGCGCGCTTGGGGCCTCGCTTGCGGACCAGAAGCAAACGGATGCGCTCCAGCAGGTCGGCAGGCACGGCGGTGCCTTTGGGGAAGAACGCGTCGGCGCGGGTATCGGCATAGACCTTGACCCGGCTGGAGAGCAGGACGGCGGGGGTGTGGGGCGAAATCGTTTTGATTTCGTCAATCAGCTTGGCGCCATCCACTCCGGGCATGATGAGATCGGTAAGCACCAGATCGACGGGGTGTTGCTTGAAGAGCTGGAGGGCCTGTTCGCCGCTGGTGCTGGTCAGGACACGATAGCCGCGGGTTTCGAGCAATACTTTGCGAATGGAGAGCGACTGTTCGTTGTCATCCACGCACAGAATGGTTCGTTTTGGTTTCATGCTTTGGTTCCGAGCGGGCGGCCTGAGGCCGCCGGGGGATGCGAAAACCTAAGTCCTATTTTGGAGAAGCAGAGCGAGATGCATCCTAAAAGGCGGAGCGGGTGACTGTAAAGTGTCACCGATGCTAATGGGGCGATGGGCCCATTGAAATTTTTTTTGAATTGTGCGTGAGCCGGTTTTTCGCGGGCGGGGAAATTATTTCCCGGGCAGAAAAATTTCTCCGCGTATGACTTCCACAACATTTCCACCTACGCGCACGTTAACTATACGGTCATCCATGCGCGTGGCGCGCACGAAGATCCGGCTCGGCCTTTGCATCTCGATGCCCTGCTCGATGAGAACGCGCTCCTCGGATTGGGCCAGGGAATTCGCGGCCATCCACGCGGCGGCGCAGCCCGCGGCGGAGCCGGTGGCCGGGTCTTCGCTGCCATAAAACAACATGCGGGCATGCAAGCGGGCGGAAGGATCGACAGTTTCGCGGGTCACGAAATAAAAAAATTTTCCTCCACTGCGAAAAAGATATTCGGAGGCGCTCTTCATATCGATATTGAGGCGGCGGGCCACTTCCAGGCCGCGTAAGGGAACGATGGTGAAGGGCATGCCGGTGGAAATGGTCTGAATGGGAAGAGAGGGATCGATATCTCCATCGCGGAGTCCAGCCGCGCGCACCACCGCCTCCCGGTCATGCACCGCGCCGAACTGCGGGTCGGGCTGGGTCATCTCGCCGAACAGGGGTTCGCCCTCCCGCTCTTCAAAGCGCACCGGGACCTTGCCCACATTGAGGTCGAGCTGGACTTGCTGGCCGCCCCGCTGCCCACGCAGGACAAAGGCGGTGCCCAGGGAAGGGTGCCCGGCGAAGGGCAGCTCCTCCTGAATGGTGAAGATGCGGACGCGCACGCCATGCTGCCGCTCGCTGGCCGCATCCCGGGGAAACACGAAGGTGGTCTCCGAGAGGTTCATTTCGCGGGCAATGGCCTGCATCTGTTCGGGGTTGAGTCCGCGCGCGTCGGGAAAGACCGCCAGGGAATTTCCCTCAAAGGGCTGAGCCGAGAAAACATCCACTTGTACGAACGCCAGATGCCCCAGGTCGTGTGTCATAAGCTGCCATTCTAAATCCCCGCGGCAACGCGGGCCGGAGGAGTGGGCGGACCGCCGCCCCCGGGGCTTCCGATCGGCAGGCGTGGATTGACGGGAAATCTCCGTCTGCGTATCCTAGTGACAATGCGCAATGGTTCCCAGCCGGCGGCCCTGTGTTGTTGTACAGAGGCGCCGGTGTGCGGGTAGCGCAAGCCGACTCCCGTAACCCACCCGGCGCCAATTAGCGTTCCCGATTTCAATTCCAAGCGAAATGTGAAGAGGAGATAAACCGTGTCTTTACGCATCAATGATACCGCTCCGAATTTTCAGGCCGAAACCACGCAAGGTGCAATTGATTTTCATGAATGGATCGGCGAGGGATGGGCGATTCTGTTCTCCCACCCCAAGGATTTCACGCCGGTTTGCACCACCGAACTGGGCTACATGGCCGGCCTGCAACCCGAGTTCGCGAAGCGGAACACCAAGATTATCGGGCTCAGTGTGGACCCGGTCACCAACCACAGCAAATGGGCCGCAGACATTGAAGAGACCCAGGGACACAAGGTCACCTATCCCATGATCGGAGACCCCGAGCTGAAGGTGGCCAAGCTGTACGACATGCTGCCGGCGGAAAGCGGCAACAGCTCAGAAGGGCGCACGGCCAACGACAATGCCACGGTACGCACGGTGTTCCTGATCGGCCCGGACAAGAAGATCAAGCTGCAACTGGTCTACCCCATGAGCACGGGGCGCAATTTCGACGAAGTGCTGCGCGTGCTGGATTCCATTCAGCTCACCGCCAAGCACAAGGTCGCGACCCCGGTGAACTGGAAGCCGGGCGATGACGTGATCATTCCGCCCGCGGTTTCCAACGAAGAGGCACAGCAGAAGTATCCGCAGGGATGGAAGACGCTCAAGCCCTATTTGCGCGTAGTGGCGCAGCCGAAGTAATCCCGGCGCGGGCGGCAAAAAAACTCGAGCCACGGATGAGTGGGATCCCCGGAGGAAAGTGGGGTATTCGCACCATTCGTGGCTTTGATTTTTTAGGCAGCGCGGGACCTGGCTTAGCAGTCCAGCATGGTCAGCAAACCCAGACTCTTCTTGATCTTCTCTTCCATGGCTGGATCGGTGAACTCGAAGCCGTAGCGGAAGATGTTGCGGTTACGCACCAGGGCGCGCACTCGCACCAGGCCCAGAGGAAGCTCGAATTCCAGTTCCACCGGTTCCCCGATCAGGAGTTCGGCCACCAGAATGGCGGAGACGCCGGTCTCGCTCAGGTCGGTGGTTTGTCCCGGGATGCGGCCGGCCCTCTTGGCATAAACCGTGACCGAGACCTCGAAGGTGTAGCGGGGGTAAGTGCGCCGCTCGTCCAGCGTTCTTTGCAGTTCGATCCCGATATGGCGCAGGCTCTGGTCCACCCAATACTCCTGACTTAGTGCAGGGGTATCAAGGCACGCGGCGGGCCGTTTTCCGTCCCCTTGGGTGAGCGTCGTTAAATGCTTGAAACCAAGTGTATTTGTCACTCGAAGGCGGAAAGAGCAAGGGCGCCCTGGGGGAAGATGTGCGTCCAATTTCTAGAACCGTGTGTGTCTTACGGACAGATTTCGGTGAGGCGATGGGGGAACCGCGCGGGGCGGAGCAGAAGACAGAGGCCGGGACAGTGCGCCGCGGTGACGGCGCACTGCCCCAGCAAAAAGGGGGTTATTCGTGCTCTTCCAGGAATTTCTCGACTTCGAGGGCGGCCATGCAGCCGCTGCCCGCGGCGGTAATGGCCTGGCGGTAGCGGCGGTCCTGTACATCCCCGCAAGCGAATACGCCGGGAACGCGGGTGAAGACGTTGTCTTTGGTCTTGAGGTATCCGTCGGAGTCGGTGTCCAACTGGCCTTCGAACATCTTGGCGTTGGGGTTGTGTCCAATGCCGAGGAACAAGGCGCTGGTAGGGAAATCGTAGACGTCGCCGGTCTTGAGGTTGCGCACCCGCAGGCTGGTCACTTCCTTTTTGGAAACGTCGTTGACCTCCTCCACCACCGTGTCGGTAAGGAAGTGGATCTTGTCATTGCGCTGGGCCCGTTCCAGCATGATCTTGGAGGCGCGGAACTGGTCGCGGCGATGGATCAAGGTGACCTTGGTGGCAAAGCGGGTCAGGAAGATGGCCTCTTCCATGGCCGAGTCGCCGCCGCCCACCACCACAATCTCTTTGCCGGAGAAAAAGAACCCGTCACAGGTGGCGCAGGAGGAGACGCCGTGGCCGATGAGGGCCTGTTCACTGGGCAGGCCGAGCCAGCGCGCCGAAGCCCCGCTGGCGATAATCAGGGTGCGGGCATGCACCACGTGATGGCTGATGTGGACTTTGAACGGCCGCGTGCTGAGGTCGGCGCTGGTCACGTGCCCGACCTGGTACTCGGCGCCGAAGCGGGCGGCTTGCTTGCGCATGTTCTCGACCAGCTCCGGGCCCTGAATGCCTTCCGGGAAGCCGGGGAAATTCTCCACCAGGGTAGTCATGGAAAGCTGACCACCCGGCTCATGGCCTTCAATCACCAGGGGTTTCAGGTTTGCCCGGGCGGTGTAGAGAGCGGCGGTGTGTCCGGAGCAGCCCGAGCCGAGGATGACGACGTTGCGAACATTATTCATAAGGTTCTGCGAGGTTCCAGCTTCCTGTTAGATTGCGAAACCCAAAATTGGATGCAGGGGGGAGCAACGGCCCATTTCAGTTTTTCTTCCCTGCGGTGGGGGGGGCGGGACGCCTGGCCGGCGCGGCCCCATCTCCCGGCGCCGCGGCCTTGACCCGGGCCAATTCCGCGGGAATGGTCTGGGTGGCCCCCAGCAGCTTGCGATATGTGCCGACCACGGTGGTGGCGCTCTGAAACAAGGGGGAGTAAAGGCTTTGGTCGGGGGCCGGGCCGGCCTCGCTGGCCGAGCAGCGCGCCAGCACCACCGAGGGTTTGCCAAAACGTTCCAGCTTGATGCGGCTGACGGGAGTGCTGGCGGTCAGCATGACGGCGGGGGGCGTGACCGCAGCGGCGCTGTCCTCAATCGAAAGTTGCAGCAGGTCCTTGGGATCGCGGACGCGAAACACCAGGGTCTCCACCATATTCTTGGCGTCCACACTGAACGAGTACTGCACCGTGGAGAAGGTGGCTTGCACGGAGAGTTCGCGGCGGATGCGCACCCAGTCGGCGGTCCCGGAGTCGGCATTCATCTGGGCATTCTGTCCGGCCTGCAGGAAGTTGGGGCCGGCGTCCAGGCTGGAGCGGCCGCGGTCAATTTCAAAGTCCTGCCCGAAGAGCGGCTGCTTGGGAACCTTGGCCAGCGCCGCGGCAATCTCTTTTTGCTCCTCCGGCGACGGGGAACAAACGTTGAGCATGTTGACTTTGACCTGCGGCTGGGAAGCCTGCTGCGCCGAGGCGCAGCCCGCGGCCATGGCCAGGCCAAGCAAAAGTGCAAGAGTTTTTCGGGACACGCAGGCATTTTAGCAGGAATGGGGGTGGTTCCCACCCTGCCTGCATCCGGGGGAAGGGGCGCCGGGGACCCCGCACATCCGCTAGAATCTCCCTATGGCGAATCTGACTCTGGTGTACGGTTTGCGGCTGCTTCCCGCGGAGGAAATCGCGGAAGTGGGCGAGGCTCCGGTGAAATTAAAGAACGGCCGCGAGGCCCACGTCACCATGCACGTGCTGGAAGGCAGCAAGGAAGAGATCGAGAAGCAGCTGCGCAACAGCCTGGAAGCATTTTTTGATTTTTACCCCGAGATTTGACCTGGGGCGGGCCCCGCGAGTTTCCTGGAAGCGGGCCGGTTTGTGTCTATAATCAGGGTTCTTGGCTATGCGAGTGCCCCTGCGCTATGTGCGGTTCCGGTTAGGCCAGGCAGGTTTTCTGCCGCAGAGCCGGCTGGCCCGCATCGCATGCTACCTTTTGGCCTTTGACCTGGCCTTGATCGCCGTGAAGGCGGGCAGCCATGCCCTGCACAGTCCATACGGACAAAACCTGAGCGGCTGGATCAATTTTCTGGGTTTTGTGGTCGCCGTTCTCGGCCTGGTGCTGGCCTATCGTTGGGTGAAGGCGCGGATGCTGTGGCGGCTGCGCAACCGCCTGATCGTCACCTACATTTTTATTGGCGTCATTCCGGTCGTGCTATTGGTGTCGATGGCATCGATCACCCTCTATCTGTTTGCCGGCCAGTTCGCCAATTTCGTGGTCACCAATGATCTGGATTCGCGTTTGCGCAGCCTGGAGGCGGCGAATGGCGCCGTGGCCAATGAGCTCGCGGTGCGCATGGAGCGGGGGGACAGCGGGACCAACGAACTGCTGGAGCGGCTGCAGCACAATGCCCTGCTGGGACTCGAGGGCACCATCTGTGCCTGGGAGGAGGGCCAGGCCGCGCCGCGCTGCAACCTTGATCCTAAACTTTCCGCCCCCTTCGACAAGCCGGCCTTTCTGGGCGGCGGGCCATCGACTTCCATCAGCGCCATCGTGCGTGACCGGGGAGACTTGTACCTGCGGACTGTGGTCCGGCTCAAAGCCGGGAGCCATCGGGTCATGGTGATTTCCAGTCTGCCGCTGGACCGTGATTTATTGCAGAAGATCGCCGCCCACACCGGCGAAATCACCCTCTATGGCGTGGAGAAAGAGAACCCGGAAAGACCTGCGCCGCCGGGCGCGACCTTCCAAACCACGGGAGAGAATCTGCAGGTGCACTTCATGGCCGGAGCGCTGCCCGCGGCAGCCAACATCTTTGACCGGCAAATCACCTTTGGCACCCCCTTGCCGGTGGTGGATTGGACCAGTGGAGAGCGTAAGCCCGCAGGAGCTTTGCTGCGAGTGCAGACCCGGCCTTCTTTGTTATATGCCCGCTTGTTCGCGGCGCTGGGCGATTTCGCCACCGGGGTGGAGTATGCCCTGTTTTTTGTCGGCGTAGTTTTTGCCGTGATCGAAATTCTCGCCCTGTGGATCGGCACCCGCCTTACCCGCACGGTGACCGGGGCGGTGGCCCAGCTCTATGAAGCCACCAGCCGGGTGAACCGGGGCGACCTGAGCCATCGCATCCCGGTGAAGTCGAGTGATCAGCTGGCGACGCTGGCCAATTCGTTTAACTCCATGACCGCCTCGCTGGAAAACCTGCTGGAAGAACAGCGCCAGAAGCAACGCCTGGAAAATGATCTGACCATTGCCCAGGAAGTGCAGGCGCAGTTGTTCCCGCGGGAGATCTTCCAGCTGCCATCGCTGGAAGTGCACGGGTATTGCCGGCCGGCGCAGACGGTAAGCGGCGATTACTATGACTTTCTCCCCGTCCACGCGGAGAAGATGATTCTGGCGGTGGGAGATGTAAGCGGCAAGGGCATCTCGGCCGCGCTTTTGATGGCGACCATCCACTCTGCGGTGCGCGCCTACAGCCTGGAAGGCATGCCGGTGATGCGCGACAGCAGGACGCGAGACGTCGTTTCCGGCTCTGGGGCGCTGCTGACCTCCGAACTGGAGGGAATCGAGATGTCCCCGGGCAGCATGCTGGCGCTGCTCAATCATCAGCTGTATGCCAGCACCCCGGCGGAGAAATACGCCACCTTGTTTCTGACTGTATACGACGCGCAGGAACGCCGGCTGCTCTACAGCAATGGCGGGCATTTGCCGCCCATTGTGCTGAGCGAGGACGGAGAAGTGCGCCGCCTGGACTGTGGCGGGACCGTGGTGGGTCTGTTTGACGGCGTGAGCTATGAGGAGGGCGTGGCCCACTTGCGCAAGGGGGATATTTTTCTCGCCTATAGCGATGGCGTGACCGAGCCGGAAAATGATTTTGGAGAGTTCGGAGAAGACCGGCTGCTGAATCTGGTGCGCGCCAATCGCCACTTGCCGCTGGCCCGCATCAGTGAAATCGTGACTGCAGCTGTCGATGACTGGATCGGGGCCCATGAACAGCCCGACGATGTGACCCTGGTGCTGGCCCGGGCCCGCTAGCTCGTCTGATTCTTGCGCACCCCGGAAAGCAAACTAGAAAAGGGCAGCGCCCAGCTGGCAACACGGCGTTCCGCCCCGGAACGCCATATCCCCCTCGCAGCTAAGCAACTGCCCCACGCCCCACGGACCCATGATGAGTGCACGCTTTTTTCGCAGGGCGAACTTAAAATTTGTTCTGGTAACAGGGTGAGTCTAGGGGTGGAAATGCCCTAGACGATCAGAATGCAAAGCGAGGAAAGCCGCAGGTCGGGCCCGCCATGAAATCGATCATGCTCGATTTCCAGAGGAGAGAGAGGCTGGGGCCGGACTTCCGGCACAGAAGCTTTTGCCGGCAATACCGCTGGCGAGGAAACCGGGGATATCCGCGCCTTGACCACCACCGGGGCGGTTCCCCCATGGAAGGTAAAGTAAGGCAGATCCACCTGAGGCAGAATGAGGATGGCCGCAATCAGCAGCAACTCAAAGATTAGCAGACCCCACTTCCAGCGCTTCACGGCGGAAACCTCACCTCGATGGAAGGTTATGAGAGGCCGGGAGGGCCTGTCAAGGGAGATCACCTAAAAACGGAGCGGCCTGGGGCGGTCATTCTTTGCCTCCCTTGGCCTCACTCCGGGTGGGAATGATGACAACTTTGGCGGAGACCTGGGCGTCCTTTTCCATGCCGCCGATGACCACAAGCCCCTGCGTGGTGGCGATGGCGTTGCGGTGGTCCATGGTGGGATTGGGGGTATTGTCGTTGACGGTCTCCCATTTGCCGGACTTCAGGTCAAAGGCAAAGGTGACCGGGGAAGGCTGCGCCGGCTTGCCGTCATAACCAACCCCGTTGTAGTTGTAAGGATTGTCGGTCCCGCCGGTGAAGTAGATTTTGTGATCGCGTTCCGAGCCCCCCGCGGCAATGCGGTAGCGTGCAGAACCGGGATGGTTAGGCAGCTTCGTCCACTGGATTTTGTTCATGTCCTTACGGTCGATTTTTCCGATCCAGCACTCCTCGGAGGCAATGTATTTGGGCTGTGCCGAGGGGTTGGGGTAGGCGCCATCAACATAGACGATAGTGTCTTCCACCAGGGCGCCGGCGTGTCCGAAGACCGGGGTCCCGGGAAGCGGCGTGGCCTGGGTCCAGATATTTTTCTGGGTGTCATAGACCTGCACATTCCGTACCGCTTCTTTTTTCGACCAGCCGCCTACCAGGTAGATGTAGCGGTCGCGATAAAGCCCGGCCACGGAATCGTCCACGGGCACGGGAATATCTGCGCCACGGAACCAGCGGTCACTCAGCGGCTGGTAGGCGTTGACGTCGGCGACCGTGGTCTCGTTGCCTTGTGCGTCCACAATGTAGCCGCCGAGGAGAAATACGTGTTCGCGGGCCCCCACCGCCACTGCGCCCAGGCGGCCGGCCGTGCCTGGCACCGGACGGATCTCCAGCCATTTATGTTCATTGGCGTCGAAGACGTGGGCGGCATTGGTGACATCTTCCCAGGTCTTTTTCGGGCCCATCCCCATGAAGCTGAAGAATAGCCAATCTCCACGCGATTTGACCACCGCCACCGCATTGTTGGAGACCGGTGCCGGCAAGGGCTCAAAGGGAGAGTCCGCGGCATAGAGCAGGGCCGCCAGGGTAAGTAACAGGGCAAGAGCGAGGGTTGGTTTCATCGGCAAATGATTTTATTGCATGGCGGGGCAGAATTAAAACCAAGTGTGCGCCCGGTATTCCCGGTAGGCGTCGCCGAATCTGGCTTCCAATACCTTGGCTTCCTGCCGGGCGCGGATGGTTTGCACTACGATCAGCAAGGCCGGAATCAGGTACGCGGGGAGCACTTGCAGAGAAATCACCAGCCCCAGGACCGCCAGGCCGCTGAATAAGTAGATAGGATTGCGAATCCGGGAATAGATTCCATGGGTCACCAGCATGCGGGCCTTGGGGGCGACGGAAAAAGCCGCTCCCAACTGATAACGCGCCAGAATCAGCAGAATGGCCGAGGGTAGCGCCAGGGCGAGGCCCACCCAACGCGCGAGGTTCCAGGGCCCGGGATGAAGGACGGTCAGGGCGACCAGAAACAGGACCGCTCCCGCTTGCAGAAAGAACGACGGCCGGAAGAGAGAGTAATTTTCCGCCATAGCTACTCGAGCACTCCCTGGCGCACGGCAAGAATGAAATCGGTGGACGCCGGAGCGCAGCCTGCGTTGCGCATATCGGCCGCAATTTGTCCGCGATGATACATCGCATGCATGGCGACGTGGAGCAGAACATCGTCAACCCGGCTCGTCCAGGTGGCCCCGGAGCTGTTTTTATAGGAAAACGTGACGTCCAGTCCGGCTTCGGTCAATGCGGCCAGATATTCGGTCCAGCGCTTCGCCATTTCCGAGGCCAACGCTTCACACTGCTCCAGGCCCGACTCAGGCCATACCGGCAGCATCTGGAATTGGCCATGAATGCGCTCGAACCACAGCCTTTCCGCGGCAAGAATGTGCCCCATCCAGCGCAGTGCGTTGGGCGGCGGCGATGCGCTGGCGCGCAATGCCTTCAGGACTTCGCGGTTGGCCCAGACATCATGGGCATAGAGACGGCGAAAGTATGGGAGAGCTGACAAGCGGTCCTCCAGGAAGAAATTATAGTGGGATGGGGCTCAGCTTTGTCGTGTGGGAACAGCCCCCGTTGGAGCGCATACCCGAAAACGCTTGTGCTAGTCTGAACGGCATGAAGGCGGGCTGGCAGCTGATTGCGTTTCTTCTCGTCTCCACCCTGGGCTTCCCGCAAGCCGCACGCAAGCCGGCAGCGCCGGACATCTATCTCATCACCATCGACACGCTGCGCGCTGACCATTTGCATAGCTATGGGTATGACAAAGTGGAAACGCCAGCGCTGGATGCACTGGCCAGCCAGAGCGTCCGTTTTACCCATGCCTTTACGCCCAGCCCCATCACCAATACTTCGCACACGACCATTCTCACCGGGCTGTTGCCGAGCCATCATGGGGTGACCGACTTTGCGGTTCCGCTGGCCTCCTCGCATGCCACCGGGGCCGAGTTGCTCAAGGGCAAGGGATATCACACGGCGGCATTTATCGGCGCAGTGATCCTCGACAGCAAGAGCCTGGCCCCCGGGCTCGACCGCGGCTTTGATTTCTACGACAACTTTCCCGAGAATGCCGACCCGAAATCCCGTTGGGGACGGGTGGAGCGGCGAGGTGGGGAGGTTGTACAACACGCCGAGAAGTGGTTGAGCGCGCATCCTGCCGGGCCACATTTTGTGTGGACCCACCTTTATGATCCGCACGATCCCTATGAACCGCCGGCGCCGTTTTCGGAAACCTACAAAGATCGCCTGTACGACGGCGAAATTGCCTACGTCGATTCCGTGTTGGCCGGCTATTTTGCCTTCCTCAAAAAGCAGGGCCGCTATGACAACGCGCTCATCATGGTGGTCGGCGACCATGGCGAAGGCCTGGGCGAACATGGCGAAGAGACGCACGGGATTTTTCTGTATGACGCGACCATCCACGTGCCGCTGCTCATTAAGCTGCCGGGGAAGCCTCTGGGCAAAGTGATCGACGCGCAGGTGCGGACCACCGATATCCTGCCTACCGCGTTGGAGATTGCCGGCGCGACTATCCCGGCGGATCTGGACGGCGAATCCTTGAAACCGTATCTGGCGGGAAGTGAAAGCGGGGACAGAATGGCTTTCGGGGAGACTGACTATCCTTTGCGATTCGGCTGGGCGCCGCTGCGTTCCGTGCGCACGCAGGGACATAAGTACATTGCAGCCCCACGCCCCGAGCTGTACGACCTGTCGTCCGATCCTAAAGAACTGCAGAACAAATTTTCCGCACAAGAGGAAGACAGCAAGAAACTGCAAGAAATCCTGGCCCGACAGGGCTTGGCGGTCCCGGCGAGTGCGGCCGCTTTTCCCGACCCCAAGGACAAGATCGAGGAGCAGAACCTGCTGCATCGGGCGATGATGGCCGGGGACGACAACCGGACCGAGGATGCGCGGGCGGCGCTGGAAAAGGTCGTGCAGCTGGATGCCAAATCGCCCACCGCTTTGCGCCAGCTGGGGGAACTGGAGCTGCGCGAGAAAAACTACACCCGGGCGGCCGCCTACCTGAAGCGGGCCCGCGAGGTGCGGCCGGAAGATTCCACCGCCGCCTTCTACGAAGGGCAAGCCCTGCAGAAGACCGGCGACCTGGCGGGAGCGCGCGATGCGCTTGAAGCCAGTCTGAAGCTGACGCCGGGGCAGTTGCCGGCGCGTCTGCTCTTGGGCAATGTCTACCTGGGACTGAATGATGCCCGCGCCGCCGAAGACCAGTTCGAGGCGTCGTTGCTGATTGATCCGGAGAGTCTGGAGGCGCAAATCGGGGTGGCCCAGGCGCAAATGGCTGGAGGCAATTTCGCCGGAGCGGTGCAGCAGCTGGAGCCCCTGGCGGAGTCCCACAGCGATAAGGCCGAAGTCTACGCGGCCTTGGCGAAGGCCTATGCCGGCCTGGGAAAGAAAACGCAGGCCGCGCAAGCCGAAGCCAAGGCCAAGGCGCTGCAGAAATAGGGAAAATTTTCGCTGCTGTCATTCCGAGCGCGTTTTGTGCGCGAGGAATCTGCTGTTGCTGGAAAAGCAGATTCCTCACCGCTGAAGCGGTTCGGAATGACAAAAGTGGAGGGTTATCTGGAGAACCCAATCGATTGCGCGATCACGACCCATCCTGATTTTTGCTGCTGCCACACGCTCATGGCGCGCAGCGGCCCTGCGGGGAGAGGATCGGAAGGCCCCGATCCCTGCAAGGTAAGGGAATAAGTCACCACCAGCGTATTGCCGTTCAACTGCACTTCGGTTTCGGCCAGGGAAAAATCCTTGATCTGCAATTGCTGGAAGTGTTGCAGGGCTTGGGCGCGGTCCAGGCGGCCATGAGGTGTGCTGGCGGTGTAATTGCCCGCCAGGTGTTTTTCCAACTCTCGCCAATTTTTATCTTTCACTTCACGCCAGAAGCTGCGCTCCAATCCTTCGCCGCCGGTGGCGTCCGCCCATTTCGTGACCGTGTGCTCGCGCCACACGGTGCAGGCGGTCAAGGAGAAAAGAGCGAGCAGCAGTCCTAGGCAGCGGTATCGGGCCATGCAAGTGATTCTAGCCTAGCCGGCCTGCGTTGCTAAATGAGAACTTCTTCGATACCTGCGCATTGACCCTGGCCGGAGCCCGCGAAATAATAAACCAATCTGGCATCCCAAGAGCGGGGCGGCACGCTCTAACCTCGAGATCCGTATGAATGACTTCAATCGCAAAGTGGAAGAGGCGGCCGAACGTCTGGAGCGGGAGTCGCAGGAGTTCATCCGCTACCTGAATGATGAAGTGGTGCCCGCGGTGCGGCAACATTCCACCAAGGCCCTGCGCATTGCGGCGGAGAAGCTTTCCGCTTTCGCCGACTATATGGAACAGCAGCAGTCAGGACGCAAGTGAAGAAACGCATTCCATTTTTATTTTTGTTGTGTGGCGCGGTTTTGGCCCTGGCCGGCTGCGGCGGCAAGAAGCCGGTCACAGTGCGAGTGCCACAACCTCCCGCCGCGGCCCCCGTGGAAAACCCGGAGCCGCCGGCCACCACCGCTACGGTGACTACCAAGCCGGAAACAACGCTGCCTGCGCCCTCCGATTCGCGGACAAACAGCGGCGACGAGGCCAGCGCGAAAGATGAAAGCATTTCTCTTCCCGCCGATGCCAAACCGCTCTCCGTGGAAAGCGGTCTGGCCAGCTGGTATGGGCCGCCTTATCACAACCGGCGCGGCTCGAATGGGGAGATCTACGATATGCACGCCATGACGGCGGCGCATCGCACCTTGCCGCTGGGCAGCATTGTGCGCGTGACCAATGTTAAGACCGGGGATTCCGCATTGGTGCGCATCACCGACCGGGGGCCATTCATAGATGGACGCATCCTGGACCTCTCCCTGGCCGCGGCCAAGAAGCTGGATGTCTGGCGGCCCGGCGTGACCCAGGTGAAGCTGGAAGTGATGCAGACGCCGGCCCCGTTGAATACGGGCGGGCGCTGGGCGGTGCAGATTGGCGGCTTCGAAGACGGCGATTCCGCCAACAAAGTGGCCGGCCATCTGACCCGCCGCTATCGCACCGCCAATGTTTTGTGCTTTGCCAGTCCGGCCGGAGCGTGGTGGGTGCGCGTCCGCGTGGCCGGCGATGACCGCAAGCGTGCCGAAGAAGTGGCCCGCGACACGCGTACGCCGCAAGGCTCGATCTTTCTGGTTCGCCTGGACTGATGGGCTGGGAGCACCCGGATTCCCCGTCCACTAGTGGCCCAAAATGCCTTGTCTTCTCCTGGCCCGCCGGACATGATGAGAGACTCGGAGGCTTCTATGTATGGCAGGACCGGCCTCATTTTCGTCGCACTGCTATTGTCTTCCGCTTTCCCCGGATATGCGCAACTCAGCCCACCCCAACTCTACGAGAAGGGGATGAACTCCTTGATGGGCGCAGGTGGCGCTACCCACAGCGAACATGACGCCCTGGAATATTTCCGGCGTTCGGCCGATTTGGGATACGCTCCCGCGCAGGTGGCGATGGGATACTTTTATGAAACTGGGACTCTGCTGGGCGCGGAGCCCGGTCGGGCGGCCGACTGGTACAAAAAGGCGGCCCAGCAAGATGATCGTCTGGGAGACTGGCTACTGGGCCGTCTGTACTACCAGGGATCGGGAGTTGCACGCAATCTCGATCTGGCAGCGACAAACCTGCAGCGCGCCGCCAATCAAAACGATCCTTTCGCGCAATATCTTTTGGGCATGATCCACCTGGAGCGCAGCCAATTTTCTGAGGCGGCCGAGTATTTGCGCAAGGCCTCCCTGCAAGGACTTCTCCAGGCGCAGGAACAACTGGGTCTGTTATTGAAAGATGGGCGACAAAACGTGCCCAGGGACCGCAAGGAAGCGTACATCTGGTTTCTGGTAAGTGCCGACGGCGGGAACCAGGCTGTGCAGAACCATATTGCAGACCTGGAAGGCGCGTTGGCCAATGATCAGGTGGAAGCGGCGAAGACGCAAGCCCGCGAATTAGAAAAGACGGTGACCCGCAGCCTGGTAGCGCGTGGATGTACGGGATGGCCGGGAGAGTTTGGCGCGGTGCCGTCCCCTCCACCGCTCGATGTGCACCGATTCTGCCGGTGAAGTAGTTCCACCGGCATGGCCGTCAGGTATATTAATTACGCGCACTTCCTCCCAGATTTCAGCGCGGCTTTGTCCCCCCTTGGCGAAGCTACCACTCGAAAGCGAACTTCATCATGAACGATTGTTTGTTCTGCCGGATCATCGCCGGAGAAATTCCTTCCAAGAAAGTTTACGAAGACGATCATACTTTTGCCTTTGAGGACCTGCATCCCCAGGGGCCCACGCATGTGCTGGTGATTCCCAAGAAGCATATTCGGGGACTGAAAGAGGCTGGGGCAGAGGATTCGCAGCTCATTGGCCGATGCCATCTGGCGGCGGCGGAAATTGCCCGCCAGCGCGGCATTGAAGATGGCTACCGCACGGTTTTGAACGTGGGCCCGGGCGCGGGCCAATCGGTGTTTCATCTGCACGTGCATCTGATTGGAGGGCGCTCTCTGGCTTGGCCTCCGGGGTAAAATAAAGCCATCAGTGGGGCGGGGCCCTTTTATGGTGCATCGGCTATTGCAGCGGATCGGGCGGCGCGGGCCATTTCTGGCTTCTGTGCTCTTGCATGGCTTTGTCGTGGGCGTGCTGGTCTATCGCGCCCGGCCCATCTTTGTGCAGCCTTCGTCCATCGCCTGGGGGAAGGGCGGGACCTCCACGCAAATCGTGTACGTGTCGGGCCAGGGAGAGGAGGCGCCGCCTCTGCGCCCGCAGCTTCCGCCAAAGAAGAAGCCCCGCAAAGTGGAGGCCAAAACTCCGCCGCCTCTGCCGGTGGAAGCGCAAGCCGCGCGCGCCGGCTCTGCCCTGGGTTCGCTTACGGAGGGGCCAGCCTCGGGTGCGGAGGCCCGGCCGGCCTTACCCATCTTTTTTCCTGATCCGGTGGTGGCGCGCTCGGAACTGCCGCCTGAGCTGAATGGAGACGTGATCGTAGAGATCACCATCGACGAGCGCGGATACATAACGGAGACCAAGGTTCTGCAAGCCCTGGGCTTTGGGCTGGAGGAAAAGGTGTTGGCGGCGTTACGCAGCTGGCGCTTCCACCCCGCCACGCTGGATGGGGTAGCCATCGCCTCGCGGCAGGATGTGCACTTCCACTTTCCCAGTTAGGTGGTCCCTTATCCGGCCACTTCGTCTTCTTCCGACGCGCCATGGCGGCGGAGAAGCTGGGGTAGGTTCTGCGAGAAGGCAGAGCGCGGCAATACCATGTCACAGCCCACTTCATGGGCCTTCTGCTTTAAGTCTCCCTGCACGTGCGACAGGAAACCGATGATGGAGGTCCCTTTTTTCAGCTTGCTTTTGAGTTTGGGGATCAGGGTAAGGGGTTTGACGTTGGTATTGTTCAGGTCAAAGATGATCAGGGAAGGTTTCTCTTCGCCGTTTTCCTTGATGCGTTCGAGCAGGTCTTTCTCGGTTTTGACGAACTCGACTTTCACATTCAGCTTGCGGGCGGTTTCCTGAATCTTGGCGAGAAAGAACAGGTCGTCGACAAAGGCGAAGATGCGGGAAGTCGCGTCGTCGCGCTGTGGCAGCGGGTCGGGTTCCGCGATGGCGTAGGTCGCGGAGAAGCCGGGCCTACCGCGTCCCTGCCGGGGACCTTTGTTGTTGGCGCCTTGATTGGCGCGGTAGCTGTGGTCCATGGGCGCGGTGTAAATGCCGCCGTGCTGCTGCCGGTCCCGTCCGGGACCGCCTTGTCCGCCGCGCTGGGCCGGACGACGGCCGCGACGCCGTCGGTTGCGCCCTCCGCCGGAGGGGTTGCCAGGTCCTACATTCATCATGTTCTTCGTTGTTGGTCCAGTCTTCTTCCATCCGAAAGGAGGAAGTAGATTTTCAGAGCCCTTAGTTGCTTTCCCTTACGCTCTGGGTCCTCTCCCACATCTCATGCCCAGGTGTGGCATGGTTGAAAAGCCCGTTGCGGCTGGAACTTAACTCGTGAATGATCTCTTTTGTCCGTTTAGGCGCCAGGAGCTGTTGGGCGCGATGGGCCAGCCAGGGAGCATGGCCGTCAGGAACAGATTGATGTTACCGCCCATTCTGGAGAGAGTGCAAGTCCAAAGTCGGAATACTTTTTCACAGGTGGGTCATGGAGTTAGCCGCCGCTGACCTCGCGGGCCCATTGCATGGCCTGCCAGTTGGCTTCCGAGGCCTCGTTCTCTTGCAGGCCCAGCTGCTGTTGCAATTGCGCCGCGCTCTCCCATTCGCCGGATTCCCAGGCCAACATGAGCTGATAAAGGGGGCGCAGGCGGCTGGCCTTTCCCAGTAGGACGGATTTGGTCTCAATGTCGAGCGGGATATTTTCCACGATCTGCGCCATGGGCAACTCCAGGATCGCGTCCATCAAGGACAGCAGACCCATGAGGAACAAATCCGAGTCGCCATGGGGGACCTTCTCGGCCAGCAGCTCACAAAAGCGCGCGCGCACCAGTGCGGTGAGCACCAGGTCGCTGGATTTCTCCTTGCCCGCCCCCAGCATGGCCACCAGACGCACCCAGCGGCGGATTTCCTTTTCGCCCAACAGGGAAAGGGCATGGCGCACGGAATGGATTTCATGGGCGAAGGCGAAAGCCGCGGAATTCATGTAGCGCAACAGCCGGTAGCAGAGCGAGGCCTCGCTCTTAATGAGCTTTTCGATTTCGCGCAGATCCAGCTCCGCACTGGCCACCGCCTGGATCATGCGCATATAGTGCACGCGGTTGGCGGGGATCTCCCGCGTGGCCACCATTTCCGGGCGGCGAAAGAAGTAGCCCTGGAAATACAGGAAGCCGGCCTGGCGGGTCTCGTGGAATTCTTCCTGGGTCTCGACTTTTTCCGCCAGCATGCGGCAACGCCAGGGTCCGTACTTCTTGATCAGGTCCAGCCTTTGCGCGGCGGAAGTGGCCCTCATGTCGACTTTGATAATGTCTGCGAAATCGGTCAGGCTGGCCCGCGGGTCGTCCACGGCAAAGTCGTCGAGCGCAATCATGTACCCGGCCTCCTTCAAGCGCTGGCAGGCGGCCACCACTTCCTGGTCGGGAGGCACGCTTTCCAGGACCTCCGCCACCGTATGGCTGGAGGGGAGAAGCAGGATATAGTCCCGCAGCAGGACCTCGCGGGTACAGTTGATGAAAGCCCGGCGTCCGTCGCAAAGCACGTCCAGCCCCATCAGGATAGAGCTGTCGAGGGTGCTGCGCGAAGCTTCATTGACCTCGGTGTTGCCGGCGCCAAAGTAGTTCTCCATCCCTCCACGGAAGAGCAGCTCATAGCCGAAGACCTGCTCTTCGCGGGTAAGGATGGCTTGGCGGGCGATGAAGCGCGTACTGGGACGAAGCTGGGCCGAAGGTGGCCCTGGAGTTGGGGCGGAGGCTGTCATCTCCTGACCTATCGGCAGAAAAGGGGAAAGCCTTACCGGCGGAATTTTAGGGTCAAAAGATAGAAAACGGGTAGGAATGCTGGAGAAGATCGCGTTCCTACCCTTCCGAGTTTAGTTGACCGTCAAGGTGATGGCTTCGGTTTTCGTGGTGCTGCCATCATGAGCGGTGACCGTTACCGTATAAGTTCCCTTGGGTGTGGAATGGGATGAGGAGCCGCCGCCGCTGCTGCCTCCTCCGCAAGCTATGCCCACTGCCAGCATGCCAAAGACGAGCAGGCCCAGCAGGCCCGTCCGATATTTCCGGACCGGCGCTGCCAGCAGAAACACCCCGGCAAAGAGTACCCCGCCGCCCAGTCCCAGCCAGCCTTGCCCATGCAGCCGGGCGGATGGATTCGAGATGGCGCTGGCCACTGACGTCCGCAGGGTCAGCGTCGAAGAGGCGGTGGTGGTAGTGCCGCTCAGGCTGACCGAGGCCGGGCTCATCGAGCAGGCCAGGAACGCGGTGGAAGAGGAGAGCGAGCAGGAAAGGTCCACCGTGCCGCTGTATCCGTTAAAGGAAGAGAGCGTGATGGTCGAGGTCGTTGAACTGCCCTGGCTGACCGTCAGGCGGCTGGTGCTGGGCAGAGTGAAACTGGGCGCGGGATTGTATCCGGGCCAGTTGATGGCCAGATTGTAGGCGTCGACCGAGCCCAACCCGGTGACCTGGTCGTAGCCGACCCCCGCGCTGTAACCAATGGTCAGGGGAGCGCTGGTGGGGCAATCGGTTGAGCCGGAGCCGCACGCGACCTTGTTGTCTCCAGTGGTGATGTCGTGGAACACAGCGGTTGAGCTGGAGGCCAGGCTATACAGCGTGGGATTGATGTTGCCCAGCCCGTTGGATTGCGTGGCCTGGTTCAGAATAGCCACGATGCCGGCAAAGGCTGGCGAGGCCGCCGAAGTGCCGCCCACCACGTTAAGGCTGGTGTCGGTGTCTCGATATCCGTTCACGCAACTTCCCTGCGAGCAGATCAGGTAGCCATCATGCGAGGGAGATGAGTTCAAGGCGACGTCGGGCACATAGCGATGGTTGTCGCCCGGCACGCCGGTCCCGGTCTGCCAGCTTGGCTTGTTGTAGATGGAACTGGCCCCGCCTCCGCCCGAGGACAAACCATTGGCGGAAGAGGTGTCGTTCCAGCTGGTTTCCGGAATGTAAGAGATGGCCGAGCCGCTGTTGGCGTTGTTGGTGGTGTTCCAATAAGTGCCCGGGCTGCTCACATCGCCGCTGAACGCGGTGCCGCCGAGGCCGGTGACCTCGGGAAGGCTGGCCGGGACATCCACCGCCAGGCCTTGCGTGGCCGGGTAGTTGGCGTCGCAATCGGCGGCCCCGGAATCGCCGGAGGCTGCGGTAATGGTTTGTCCCTGCGTGTTCGCTTGCTGGGCCCAGGAACGAATGATATTCACATTGCTTGTGCCCAAGCCGGATTCGCAATAGCCATAGCTGGCGCTGATGACAGGAGCCAAATTCTGGTCTACGGCATATTGCAGGGAATCCCACACGCTGTAGCTGGTGGTGGCGCAGGTTTTTCCGCTGTCCACTCCGACGTAGACAAACAAAATCTGCGCTTTCTTGGCGATCGCGCCGGCCCATTGCACATCGAGGTTAGACTCGACCAGGTCGTCGGTACAGGTGGTCGAAGTACCGCTGCCCGGCACCAGAACAAGCTGTGGATTATTGGTGGGCAGATTGGAGGCGGTGCGGAATGCCTGTGTATCGCTGAGGCTGATCGCAGTTTGTCCCACCACCGCGATGCTCTCTCCACTGCCATCCAGGCCCGCATCGTACAAGGGCTGCACATTGTAGATGGTGGCAAAGTCATCGGGGGCCAGGAATGTATTCCCGGAAATGCCAGAGGTGAAGCGGGGGTCGGCGCGGCGGATTCTGGGCTTGGGACGGAAGTTGTCCAGATTGCGCACGCCCATCACGACATTGGCCAAAGCCGCAGGGATGGAAGGCTCCGTGGCGTTGGCGAAATTCGTCTCGCCATCCTTTACATAGTTGTGGATCTCGGTGCGAAAGGCGGCTTCGATCTGGGCGGCGGTTCCGCTGAAGAAAATCTGGGTGCGTCCGCGGGAGGTGCGGGTCACGCTCAAGCCCTGGGACTGGAGCCAGCTCTTGACCTTGGCCAGATCGTCGTCGCTCATGCCGAAGCGGACGCCGTATTGTTCCGGAGTCAGCCAGCGATGGTAGTCGGGAGACGAGGGGTCCTGCTGTCGCGCCAGAAGCGCGTCCAGGTCGGCCTGCTGGCCGGCGGAAAGGCGGAAGGCCAGGGAGGCGCCGGAAATCTTCAGGTTGCGGTCGACCAGGCCGCGGTCCACTCCGGCGCGGGCGCGGGGAGAGATGTTCCCGCGCAACACGATGCGCTGGCTGTTGTCCACGGCTTGGGTGATGCGATTTTTAACAGGCGCTTGCGCCCACAAAAGAGAAGACCCAGCGATGCAAAAAGAGAGAAGTCCCCACAGGGACGCCACCAGTGCCCGTTGCATATTTTCTCTACTCCACCCCAAAGGGGGCCCGAGTTTTGTGCTGATTGTAGGGGTTAGATGCAAGTTTCTCGCCACCCTTGTACCAGAAAAGTAAGACGATAGTAATCCGGGCCGAATGCAGGGGCGAGATCACGATGGTTGCAGACCGGGCTGGAAATACCTGCGAATGTATAGGATGGACGGTGGTGGGCGCTATAGGATTCGAACCTATGACTTCCACCGTGTGAAGATGGCACTCTACCGCTGAGTTAAGCGCCCACGAGACGACTGCCTATTGTAGCAAACCAGATTTCCACTGCGGGGGCGGGCTCATGGTAGCCTAACCATGACCGTCCCGCAGGCCTAATTCAGGCACTGCCGGCAGCTTGCACCCCATGGCTTCGGAACCGTTCTTCAGTAAGCCCGTAGTCCCTTCAGAACAAGGGACTTCCCAGCCCAAAATCGAGGGCCCGGAGGCGCAACTTTCCGCCTCCAGCGGGGTTGTTTCCCATATGAGCAGCCTGGCCGTGGAACGCGATGTGCTTGGCATGGGAGCGATGGCCGGTCTGAACGGTGAAGCGGCCGGACCGGGCAGCGATGCCGAGGTCATGCTGCGGGTCAAGGCGGGCGATGACGGCGCTTTTGACTACCTGGTGCAGAAATACCGCCGCGCCATGGTGAGCTTCATGTACCGCACGGCACACAGTTCGGCCATTGCTGAGGACCTGGCCCAGGAGGTTTTCCTGCGGGTCTATCGTTCGCGGGAAACCTATGAGGCCAGCGCCAAGTTCACCACCTGGCTGTACCGGATCGCGACCAATCTGGCGGTGAACTATACCCGGGACACGCGGCACGAGCGTCCGGAAAATACGGTCAGCCTGGATGAGCCGGACGAGAATTCGGGACAGACGCCGGACGTGGCGGATGGAACGCCTACGGCGGAAGAGGCCATCCTGCAGCGGGAACGTCTGGCGGCCATTCGCCAGCGGGTGCAGGCCCTGCCGGAGCGGCAACGCCTGGCGGTGCTGATGCACAAGTATCAGCACATGGATTACCGGCAGATTGCCGAGGTACTGAAGTTGAGCGAGAGCGCCACCAAGTCGCTGCTGTTCCGCGCCTATGAAACGCTGCGGGTGCAGCTCAAAGAGTTTTTGTGAGTTTTTGGGAAAGCGTGGTTGGTATGAACTGCAACGAAATTCGTGAACGGATGCCGGACCTGGTCCTGGGTATGGACGCGGCCACGCCCGAGTTGCATCAGCATCTGCAAACCTGTCGGGAATGCGCCGCCCGCATGGCGGAGGTCCGCCAGACCATGGTGCTACTGGACGAGTGGGCGGCGCCGGAACCGTCTCCCTATTTTGATGTGCGCCTGCGGGCCCGTCTGCGGGAAGAGGCCGCCTCCGCTCCGGCGGGCTGGATGCAGTGGTTCCGCAAGCCGGCGCTGGCGGTTTCCCTGGCCGTGCTGATGGTGGCGAGTGTCACCTTCTTCCGCGGCGGCAATGACGGGAGAAGCGGCAATGTCCCCGAGGTCCTGGCGATTGCCGAGCCGGGTTCCGCCGTGGGGGATTTGCAGAACCTGGACAAAAACCACGAGCTGCTGTATTCCGATTTCGATGTGCTGGATGAGCTGCAGGTGCAGCCCGAGGTAAATCAGAATCCGTAGTGGTCGGCGGCACGAGACTTTTCGCGCCCAGCGGCGTGAGGCGAAACAGGAGAGAAGGGAAGTATGCGGTTCCGCGGCAGAATGGCGGGTAAGGTAGGAGGCGGAGTGCTCGGCCTGGCGCTATTGCTCGGCTGCGCCTCGCCCGCTCTTGCCGTGCAGCGCCGCGCCGTGCCGCGAGGAAATCAGCACCATGCCGGGGAATGGTTGCGGAAGTATAAGGACCTTCCACCCGATCAGCAGCAGAAGGCGTTGGAAAGCGATCCGCAGTTCCAAAACCTTCCGCCCGCGCGGCAGCAGGCCCTGCGGCAGCGACTGCAGCATTTCAGCAATCTGCCTGCCGACCAGCAGCAGCGCATTCTGAATCGCATGGAGACCTGGGAACACCTCACCTCCGATCAGAAGCAGCAGGCCCGCCAGCTTTTCACCCAGTTCCGCACCCTTCCTCCCGAGCGCAAGCGCAAGGTGGCGGACGCCATCCGCGATCTGCGGCAGATGACGCCTGAACAGCGCAAGCAAACCATCGATTCCGACCAATACAAGAACCAGTTCACCCCGGAGGAGCGCAATCTCTTGAGTGGGGTCTCCCAATTGCCGCTGGCCTCGGCGGAGAATGAACCCGGCGGCGTCCAGCCGGAAGAGTAAGCAGGTCCGGAAGGTTCTTCCCCAAAGGAAATCTCAGCCGTTGCGGGAGTTGGCGCGCAGCTCTATTCGAGCACGCTGTCGTCCAGCTTTTTCTTACCCCAGTCGGCGGCGGCCTGCACAAATGCCAGCACCAGAGGATGGGGATTTTCGGGCTTCGAGGAAAGCTGCGGCTGAAATAAAGTGGCGATAAAGAAGCGGTGGGTGGGGGATTCGATGGCGCGAATCTCGCCTTGCGGGCCGCGCGCCACCACCGGCATGCCCGCTTCCATGGAAGTCCACTCGAACTCCGGATTAATTTCAAAGTTGCAAAAGAATTCTTCCGCGACCGTGTCCTGCATGTAAAACGACTGCAAGTAGGAGCCGGGACGCAGGCGAATTTCCGGCACCACCCCGGACAGGCGGGGCGCGCCGGGAGTTTTTCCCGGAACGGCGCAGGCCACGGGATAGATCAGGATGTTCTTGGAACCGGAATTGTTCTCGGCAGTATCGGCGTCCTGGATGCCCAGCACGTTGCGGGCGCACTCAAGGAAGGCGTATTGGAAGCCGCCACAGGTACCGAGAAACGGCCAATCACGTTCGCGGGCAAACTGAATGCCCCGCAGCATACCGTCAAAGCTCTGGTAGGGGCTGCCGGCCGAGGCCCAAACTCCGTCGCAGCTCTCCAGGGTTTTCTGCGCGGCCGGCTGTAGCAGCGAGGGGGTAGGCAACCACAGCGGTTCCAGGGGCACGTTCAGCTTGGCCGCGGCATGCTGCAGCGCCTCATTGGTGGCCAGGTGCGAGCGGAACTCCGGATTGAAATCGCCCAGAATGCCAATACGGACGGCGTCATTCACGGGAGCATTGTAAAGGAGAAGATTGGCTTATGCCGGGGCCGACAGGTGAGAAGGTTGGTGACCGAGGTTCCCGCGAGGGAGGAGTCGCGCTGGGGAGAGAACCTAGAATCTTCCCCATTGCTGGAGCAGCAGATAGAGGCAAGCCAGGGTGAGGGCCGGGCCGCCCCAAATCATCAGCGTGGATTGCCAAGCCAGGCCACGCAGGATTTCCCGCTGGCTGCGCCAGGAAATGAAAAAAGTGCGGTCATTCTCGCCTTTGCACAGCACCGTCTTGGGGTGCAGGTCGAAGTGGCCGGATTGTTCCGGGGAATTCTGCTGGCGGGCCGCCCCCGGCAGAGAGACGCCCGCGACGCTCCAGGCCGCCGGGCTGGCGATGCCGGCCTTGGCCATGGCCGCGGCAATCTTTCCCTGCGCGGTCATTTCCGCGGCGCGTTGCGGACCCCGGCCCGGGGAAAGCGAAATTACCTCCACTTCGGGCGCAGGTTGGTTCAGTGGCGACTGCGCGGCAGGGTGGAATCCCTCACTATCGAAGACCAGGGCCTTGCCGTCGGTCGTACGTAAAGGGGTGGGCGCGACCGGAAGGCCGGGGTTTTCCGCCAGCGTGCCCAGGATGTACAGCGCGTTTTTCGGCTTGATGCAATGTTCCTCGATGCGAGTGCGGCGGTCGGTCGATACCCCATGCCGCAACAGGAAGCCGGCGACATTGGCGGGCAGGTCCGCGCTGCTGGAGAAAAGCGAAGCCGCAAACTCTTCGCGAAAATCGCGGTGGATTTCCATCTCGGCGCCGCGCGGGTCCACCAGCACCTGGCCGGTGTTGTCGTCGAGGAAGAAGGGTACGTGCAGATTTTCCTCGGCCACTTTCTGCCAGGTATTTTTCCGGCCCGATTTCTTCCACTGCCAGGCGATGGTCTGATAGCAGTAGCAGGCGGCGCCAGTGATGGGGGCGACCAGGGTGTAGGGGCCCTGGGCCAATCCACACACCTCGACCAATCCCATGGCCGCACTGCGAATTCTGGAGGTGGGGGTGTTCTCGATGAGCCGCCGCCGCAGTAACAGGCGAAAGCCGCGATAGAAGAGATAGACCCCCGCCACCAGGCCGGCGAACAGCCAGAACTCCACGTTCACGGTCCAGCTCCGAAAGATGACGAAGGCAGGCACAGTTCCACGCAGCGCCGCAGGACTCTACGGAGCGCTGCTGGGCCGAGCCTAGCCAAAGCCCGGGGAGGAGGCAGCAAAAAAGCGGGAAGGGGCCTTACGGACGTAATGTCAGTCTTGGCAAGTTGCTTATTGTCAGCAATTTCGGAGGCGGTGGATGACCTTCGTAACCAGGGGGCTGGCCTCCCGCGTTGCTGTGGGCGAAGGCGCCTCCTAAAATCCTGTTTGGGTCACTCCGCCCACGTGTGTAGATCTCATGCCAGAACCCACAAAGCGCGCCGACCGAGCCGAAATTGCCAAGTATGTCGAGCGTGCGGAAAAGCTCCTACAAAAGGGCAAGACCGCGGAAGCGCTGGATGTTTACCTGCAGATCCTGGTCTTCGACCCGGAAAACGATACCGTGCGGCAGATGGCGGCCGACCTGTGCTTGTCGTTGCAGCGCACGACCGATGCGGTCCGGCTGCTGGGCGAACTATTTGATCGGCAAATCGAAAGCGGAGACGCCACTCGCGCCAGCCTGACCTACAAGAAGCTGGCCCGGTTTGTAAATCCCACCTGGGAGCAGAAGGCCCGCTTTGGGCAGCTGCTGGAAAATTCCAATCGCAAACTGGCGGTCGAAACCTACGAAAACGCGCTGGAGGAATTGACCCGGCAGGCGCGCAAGACCGACTCGCTCATGGTGCTGCGGCGGATCGTGGGGCTGGAGCCGAATGAGCGGAACTTGCTGCGTCTGGGAGAACTGGCGGCGGAAATTGGCGACAGCCGGACGGCGGCCACTTCTTTCCTGCAACTGGCGGAATTGACCCAGGCCAATGCCGGCAATGCCGCGCCGTGGTATGAACGCGCCTACGGCGAGGACCCCAGCGACGTCGAGATCGCGCTGGCCTATGCCCGCAGTCTGCTGGCCCAGGAGCAGGTGGGGGCGGCCATCTTTGTGCTGGAGCCCCATGTCACAGCGGGCGCGAAATCTCCTGAGCTGCGCGAGACCTTTGCCAAGGCCCTGATCTCGGCCCGCCGCTTGACCGAAGCGGAGCCCTTGCTCTGGCAAATCTTCGAGCAGAACCCTTCGCGCATCAATGAAATCACCAACCTGATCGGGTTGTTGCTGGATGGGCAGCAGGACACGGAGGCCGTCGCTCTGGCGCGCAAGCTGGAACAATATCAGCGGCGCAAGGGGGAACGGCGCACCTTTACCGCGCTCATGCAGGACATCGCGGCCAACCATCGCGCGTCGCCCGAGATGCTGGAGTTCATGAGCGAGCTGTTCAACGCTTCGAATCGCGAGGCGGATTACTCGCAGACCCTGCTCAAACTCTACGATCTGCACTTTGGCATGGGAAACTTCGCCAAGGCGGCAGAGTGTCTGGACCGCGCCGCGGAGGTCGATCCTTATGAAACGGGGCACCAGAAACGCCTGGAGTCGTTGCACGGCAAGATCGATGAAAATCGCTATCGCGTGATTGCCTCCCGCTTCACCAGCGCCAGCACCTCCACCGCCAAGACCGCCCAGGCGGAGGAGCCGGTGCTGGGCGCGGCCGCTTTGCAGGACCTGATGCTACAGGCGGAAATTCTGGTGCAGTATGGCATGCGGTCGAAGGCCATTGAGCGGCTGCAACGAATCCAGGAACTCTTTCCCAAGGAAGAGGAACGCAACGAAGATCTACATCGGCTGTATCTGGCGGTGGGACTGAATCCCCGCTCCAGCAGCGGGACAGCGCCGAAGTCTTCCGCTCCTGCTGCTACAGCCGGGGAGCCGGCTCGCGAACCCGCCCCCGCGTCGGTCTCCGAGGCGGCCGATGTGACCAGCCTTACCCGCGTGGCCGAAATCACCCGCAAGCTCTACCGGCAGGGGAATGCCGACGCCGTGATGACCACCGCGGCCAACGAAATTGGAAGTCAATGGAAGCTACATCGCTGCCTGGTGGCCACACGCAAACCCGGCCTGCCACCGACCGCGGTCAAGGAGTTCTGCGCGGAAGGGGTAGCCGCCGGCGATTCGGGTTTCATGGGCAAGCTGGTTTCTCTGGCCCAGGATCTGGCCGTGAGCCGCGGATCTTTGGTCCTGAGCGACGCCGTGGCCGCCGCGGAACTGCAGCCGGTGCGGGAGGTGTTGGCCCCGCTGGGCGTGGGTTCGCTGCTGGCCCTGCCGCTTACCGACGGGCAGGAACAGATGGGCGTATTAGTGCTTGTCAGCAATGGCTCGCGGGTATGGCGCTCGAGCGATATCGTGGTGCTCAAGACCCTGGCCGAGCAGGTCGTTATCGCGCTCAACAATGCCGGGCTGCGCCGTCTGGTGAAGAACTTATCGGTCACCGACGAAAATTCCGGACTGCTGAAGCGTGCTTCCTATCTGGACTTATTGATGGCCGAAACCCGCCGCGCCTTGCAGCAGAGCACCCCGCTTACGGTGGTGCTGATGCAGTTTGGCAAGCGCTCGACGGGAAAGGACACGGAAGGCGCCCTCTTTGAGGGGGTCATGGAACAAATCGGCCAGTTATTTTCCGCCAACATTCGACAGAATGATCTGGCGTTTCGCTATGGGGCCACGACCATTGCGCTGATTCTGGGAGAGACGGCGGAAAAAGAAGCGAACTTTGCCGTCGAGAAGCTGCGCAAACTGGTCAGCGAAATGCGCCTGCCGGAAAAAGACGTGCCGGTGACCTTTGCCACGGGCATGGCGGAGGCGGTCATGCGCCCGGTCTTCGATCCAGTGGATATCGTCACGGAAGTGATCAATCGCGCGGAAAGCGCGCTGGATATGGCGATGGCGCAGGGCCCAGGAAAAGTTGTCGGATTGGCGGCGTCCTTCGCCACGGCAGCCGTTGCCTAAATCGTTCCCCGCTTCCTGACAAACTATTTCTTCGGTTTATCCGCAGGGGGCGGGCTGGGTTTCTCTTCGCCCTTCTGCACTTCCTGGCCTTCGTAGGTAATTTTGATGTTCGACCCGAAGCGTTTGTAGTCGGTGTACTTTACGATCTCCCGAATGTGAACGTCCCCCGTGGCAAAGTGCAGGATGTCATCGGCCCGGGTGTAGGTGGGGAACCAGTATTTCTCGTCGATCTGCTCACGCCAGGTGGTGAATTTGGGAAAGAGATTTTCCTGTCCCTTCTTTTTGCGAATATCGGGGACGGTCTTGCCAAAGGTCTTCACGATCTGAAAGTCATGGTCGTCCACCCAGATGCGGCCCTGGAAGTATCTCTTCTTGCCCACGATTTCTTTGGGCGCAATATCAAAAACGTAGCAGTGCAGTTCGTCCTGCTGCTGCTGGCCCACGTATAGGATGCTGTACTCGGGGACCTCATCGCTGGTCAGCACGAAAGGCAGGCGATGCCGGATGTCTTCCAGGTCTTCCTGGGACATGGAGATGCCGCCATTTTCCAGCGTGGATTGCGGGGCGAAGACCACATTTTCCAGCCGCTTGCTCTGATCGTCGAACACGACGTCGAAAATCTCGCGATATTCGCCGGTGGGCGTATTGCCGTCAATGGTCTGGACAATGACCGACTGGCGATAGGTGTACTGGTCGCGCGCCAGCTTGAATTCCTTTTCCTTGGCGGAAAAGCGCTTAATAATTTCTTCCGGAGTAATCCCTTTGGGCTGGGAGGGGTCGAGCGGGCCTTCTTCGGCACGCAGGGGCTGAGCTCCAGCCAGCAGGAAAAGGACCGCCACCATGCAGCCGATGCGCAACCAGGGTCTCATGACAATAGTGTAATGGACGCCGACCTTTGAGGGGGCAGAATCCTGCGGCCCGCCGCGCCCAACTCTCTCCGCTCAGAAAGCCGGACGCGGGAGCTGCAGTTCTGCCAATTCGTTAGATTGAGGCGAGTGGGCTGGAGTTGCCAGAAAAACTTTTCTTTACATTTTCCGCGCTGAGGGCCTTGCCCAGGGCACTTCGAATCTCCTCAACGTTTCTACAGGTCCAGACATTCCTTGGTAACAGCCGTCTCGACAGCGGACGATGTAAGATGACTGGAACTCTTGCGGATACAGGTCGGGTGCGGATGCCTTTGATGTCAGGCGCGGAATCTTCCGAAAATTTTCCTACGGTGCAACAGGAGGTGGCGCGCCTGGTGGCGCGGCCCGAGGTCCGCTCCGCTTTGAACTGGCTGCGCTCGCAGGAACCGCAATTTTTGCAATGGCAAATGGAAGTGGCGGGGGTGGCCGCCCCGCCGTTTCATGAGCAAGAGCGGGGGAACTGGCTGGAGGCGAAATTCCGCGAACTGGGGCTGGACGACGTGCACCGCGATGAGGTGGGCAATGTGTACGGGACGCATCCCGGCTATGGACGCGGCTTCATTGCGCTCAGCGCGCACATGGACACGGTATTTCCTCCCAGCACGCCGCTGAACATCCGGCAGCAAGGCAGCCGCCTGTATGGGCCGGGGGTTTCCGACAATGGCGCCGGTCTGACCGCGTTGCTGGCGATTGCGGCCCTGCTGCAGTCGGTGCGCTTGCGTCATCCCGTGCCGGTTCTTTTTATCGCCAACGTGGGCGAAGAGGGGGAAGGCGACCTGCGCGGCATGCGGCACATCTTTTCCCAGTCGCGCTACAAGGACTTGATCCTGCACAGCCTGGTGCTGGACGGCGCGGGTGCGGACACGATTGTGGCCGAGGCCCTGGGCAGCCGCCGCTTTGAAGTGATCGTGCGCGGCCCGGGAGGGCATTCCTGGAGCGACTTCGGCACCGCCAACCCGATTGTGGTGCTGGGGCGGGCCATCCAAACGTTCAGCCAGACCCCGGTGCCGAACTCGCCGAAAACCACTTTTAATATTGGCGTGATTCGCGGGGGCACCTCGGTGAATTCCATTCCGGAGTCGGCCAGCATGCGAGTGGACATCCGTTCCACCTCCCCGGTGGAGATCGAACGTCTGGAACAGGCCATGCGCGCAGCCCTTGACCATGCCGTCGGGGAAGAAACCCGCCTGGTTCAGGCACGCACTACGCCGGCCCGCCGCCCGGTGGGACTTAGTTACGAAGTCGTAACAATCGGCAATCGCCCGGCGGGGGAGCTGGATCCGCAGGCGAGAATCCTACAAGTCATCCGTGCCGTCGATACACAGCTAGGAAACGCCGCGCAGGTGCAGCGGGCCTCGACCGACGCCAATATCCCTTTGTCTCTGGGGCGGGAAGCCATCGCCATCGGCGGGGGCGGGGCGGGAGGCGGGGCGCACACCTTGCAGGAGTGGTTCGACGGCAACGGACGCGAGCTCGGGCTGAAGCGCATTCTGTTGACCCTGCTCGCGCTTTCAGGAGCCAGTGAATGATTTTTCCAACTGCCGCCCGGGCAGCCGCTGTGCTGTTGGCTGCAGTCACTCTTCTCTCCGCGCAAAGCAGATCTCCCCAGCCCAAAGCGGACATCCTCTTTCTTCACGCCAACATTTACACGGGAGTCACTGACAGCGCGGCGTTTTCGGTGGTGAAGCGTGCGGAAGCGCTGGCCGTGCGCGGCGACCGCATTCTGGCCGTGGGGCGCGAGAAGGAGATCCTCGCCCTGAAGGGGCCGGAGACACAGGTAGTTGACCTGGGCGGCCGTTTCGTCATGCCGGGCTTCAATGATGCGCATCTCCATCTGGCCGATGCCGGGTTTCAGAAGTTGAGCGTGGACCTGAGCGGCGTGCGTACGCTCAGCGAATTCCGCGCGCGCATTCGCGCCGGTGTGGAGCGCGCCGCGCCCGGCGAGTGGATCGTGGGCGGCGGCTGGGATGAGACCCTGTGGCCGGTCAAGGAGACGCCCGGACGCTGGGACGTAGATGAAGTGACCAGGGACCATCCCGTGTTCCTGTACCGCGTCGACGGGCACATTGCGGTGGCCAACACGCAGGCCTTGCGGCTGGCCAGCATCACGGTGGCCACGAAAGACCCCGACGGCGGGCGGATTGATCGCGATGCCAACGGCGATCCCACGGGCATTCTGCGCGAGACCGCCATGGGCCTGGTGAGCGGCGTCATTCCCGCGCCCACTCCTGAGAAGCGGCGGCAGGCCATTGAGGCCGCGTTGCGGGATCTGGCGCAATGGGGCATCACTTCCGCACAGGACAATTCCGGCTGGGAAGACTTCCAGGTTTACGAGGAACTGGAACGGGAAGGCAAACTTACCGCGCGCATATCGGAGTGGCTGGCATTTGGCGACAACCTGGAAAATTTGCAGGCCCATCGTGCGGCGCATCCGGCTGCCGACCTTATGCTGCACACTACGCAGCTCAAAGGTTTCATGGATGGTTCCCTCGGTTCGCACACAGCGGCCATGCTCGCGCCCTATGCCGATGATCCCAAAAACTCAGGGCTGCCGCGCTACGAAGCCGCGCAACTGAATGCCATGGCGCGGGAGCGCATGGCTGCCGGGTTCCAGTTGGGCTTCCACGCGATCGGCGACGGCGGAGTGCAGATGGCATTGGATGCTTTCGCCGAAGGCGAGAAAGAAGCGAGCGCCAGGCAGGTGAAGGCCCCCGACGGCAGCGACAACTTCCGCCTGCGCATTGAGCATGCCCAGGTGACTTCTCCCGCCCAGCTAGCCCGCTTCAAGCAGCTGCATGTGGTGGCCTCCATGCAACCCAGCCATCTGCTGACCGATATGAACTGGGCTCTGGCCCGGCTGGGGCCGAAACGCGCGGCACATTCCTATGCCTGGGCGGAGCTTCTGAAGAACGATGTGCCCCTGGCCTTCGGCACCGACTATCCAGTGGAACCGGTGACGCCCTTTCGCGGACTGTATGCCGCGGTCACGCGCAAGAGCGAAAACGGCAAGAAAGAATATTTTCCGGAACAGAAGCTGACCATCGACCAGGCCCTCGCCGCCTACACCACCGGCTCGGCCTACGCCGAATTTACAGAGAAGGACAAAGGCCTGCTGGCGCCTGGCCAGCTGGCGGACTTCGTGGTGCTGGACCGAGACCCGACCGTGGTGCTTCCGGCAAAAATTCTGGGGACCAAAGTCCTGCGCACGGTGGTCGGCGGCAAGACGGTTTACCAGAACAAATAAACTTAAAAGCTGGATTTGAACCGGCTGGGCTTGAAGGGGATCATAAACATCGCTTCCAGGTCCACCGGCGCGCCGTTTTTGGTGGCGGGCTGGAAGTGCCAGCGCACCAGAGCGGCGCTGGCGTAAGCGTCGAGACGCTCATCTACGCTGCGCAAAACGCGCACATCGCTCACCGAGCCATCGGCATGAATCACCGCATACAGCGCCACCGTGCCCTGCACGTTGTGCTGCATCAGATCAATGGGATAGGCAGGATCAATCTTCTTGACCACTACCGGAGCGGTCAAGTCGCCCTGGCCTCCGCTGTCCTTGAGCTCGGCAAAGCGGATGACCCAGCTTCCCCCGGCGGAGCTTAGGTTAGGCAGGTTGGTGGTCAGAGAATAAAACTTCTTGTCCCCGAAAACTTTCTTTTCCAGCTCTGTGGCATTTTCATTGCCCATGGTCCGTGCCGGAGGCGTGCTGGTCACCCGGGGCGGCGTGACCTTCGCCATGACGGCCGGGCTTGCGGCATGGCCGGGTTGCCCATCTCCCGCCATGGTGGAGGGCCGTGTGTTCTCCGGGCCGGCGCCCACGGAAATTCCCGGCGGGACTCCTGCGGCGGATTTCCCATTGCTTCCACCCGCTCCGCTCCCCTTGCCATCACTGCCCGAGGTGGCGAGGTTGCCGGTTCCAGGGATATCCGGTGTTCCCGGCGCGCCGGGTTTGCCCTGCGGATTCGCGGCGAAGGTTCCGCGACGATTGCCCGCGGGGACTTCGACCGGCCCGCTGGGAGCCACGGGATGGATGCCCAGGGCAATCATGCGCCCGCTTGCGCCCTGGCCGTTGGAACCCTGCACCGAAGGCGGCGGAGGCACGGCCGAGGCCATGCTGTTGGCCAAACCACCGGCTGCGCCCGCGCTGCTACGAACTGTGCGTTGCTCCGCGACCGGCAATTGCGGGGCGGGGGCTACGACTTGGGTGTGGCCGATATTGAGGTCTCCAATTTTGCGGGTGGACGACACGTCCACGGAAGGCGGAGGCGCTACGACCGCCGCTTGCGGCGCACTGATCGCCCGTCGCGAAGAGGCTACGTTTGCGTCCGGCGGAGGCGCGATCACCGACTGGGTCAGGCTGGGCGCTTGCCGCAACGTCCGTTCCACTTGCGGGGCCGGGGCTACTACCGATGGATTGAGGGCCGGGGCCTTGAAATCGGAAGTCGAACGCGTGGTCGCCGCCATGGGGACGGCCACCGTAGTTGGCTTGTCAGTCCAGGCGACGATATTGGGCAGGGGCACGTCCTTGTGCAGTTTCACGTCCGGCGGCACCACGATGGTCTGGGTGGAGTTGTCCGCCTCGGGCGGCACAGAAAGAATGGGTTGCGGGGCGTGCGCCGGCTGTCCCTTTTGCGGCGTGGAAAGTTTGGGGTGGCCGCTGTTGAGGGGCGGCAAGTACTCTTCCGGGCTGTAGTAAATGACGTCGGCCGAGGTGAAGGGGCGGGGCGAGATCACGCGCGGGCTTTGGGGCCATAAGCGGGCCGCGATGAGCAAAGCGGCCAGCGCGCCGGCGTGCAACACCAGGGAAGTGGCGAAGCGTCCCCAGGGCAGGGGGCGGCGCACAAAGACATCCGGCCAGAACTCGCCGGGAGCCGAAGTCAGGTAGATGGCGGGCTGGCGTGGCGGCCACAGGAGATCGCGCAGATTCCGGAAAAACACCCCTAGCCATGCTTCCTGAGGAATCAGGAGGCGAGGCGCGTCCACCACAGGTGACGGGTTGGCTTCCAGAAGCTCAGGGCCTTGGGTCATGCGGAGTTCCACAGCCAGCGAATCGTTCCATTATAGATGCAGGAATGCGGGGTGGAGTTTGCGGGGATGCCCTTCCATGCTCTAATACGGAAATGCGATACGCCTTGCCCTGTGCCGCGCTGGCGGCCCTGCTGTGCTTTTCGGCGCTGGCCCAGAACCCTGCGCCTGCGCCAACCGCGCCGGCCGCTCCCGACTACTCCGGCATGTACAGCTTTTTGCAGGAAGGCGAGTTTGTCCAAGTCACGGTGGAAGAGGGCGGCAACGTCACCGGATTCATTTCGCGTTATGGCGAGCTGGAAAGTGATCGCGGCGTGTTTCTCGATCATTTTTTCAAAGAAGGTAAGCTTGAGGCAGACAGTCTGACCTTCACCACCAAAACCGTGCACGGTGTCTTTTATCAGTTCAAGGGGAACTTCTTGCGGGGAGAGGGCAAGTCACCTGCCGATGAGGCCTACTACCTGCTGAAGGGCACGCTCACCCAATCCACCACCGGCGCGGACAAAAAGGAAACCACCAAGACGCGCGAAGTAGAGTTCAAATCGTTTCCCAAAGACGCGGACACCCCGGATGCCGCGGCCCCACCCAACCAGCACTAATGGAAAACAATTAGACGCATAAATTAGGATCGTGAAACCAGCGCGCGGGTAGCACTTTGCTGCATCTCCCATGTATGCTCTCTGCGTGCCGCGTCCACCTGCATCACGCCGTTCGCCTACGGCGGGGCTCATTCTCGGGCTGGTCATCACTTTGACCGCGGTCGTTGCCTACTCCTGGTACATCTCGCGGCAGATTTCCGGCCTGCGCGCTTTGCAGAACAACCTGGTGGACCGTAACCGCAAGGACTCCCTGCAGCTTCTGCGCATTCAGAACGATCTGAACTCGCTGGGTCTGGCCATGCGCGACATGCTGGACAATGATGAACCCTATCCGCTCACCGCCTGGTCGGCGCAATTTAACCGGGTGCGGGCGGACCTGGATGACGCGCTGCGTCTGGAAAAGCAAGTCGCGGTGGCGGACCGCACTCCCGAGCAGCAGCAATATCTGGGCAACTCCTTTATGCAGTTCTGGGACGCGGTGGACCGTACCTTCGCGCTGGCGCGGGAAGGCAAAGAAGACGAAGCGCGGGCGCAAATCCGCCTGACTTTGCAGGCGCGGCAAGCTGCGCTGAACACGGCAGTGGCCCGCCTGCTGGTGCAAAACAACGAGAGCGAAGAGCAGGCAGCGCAGCAGATTGCCGACATCTACAATCGCGTGGGCAAACAGGTGTATCTGTTTCTGGGGGCGACGCTGGTGGCCATCGTGTTCACCAGCTTGTATCTCATTCGCGCCAACCGTCAGCTTTTTGCGCAACTGGCCACGCTTTCTGAGCAGCGCAGCGATCTGGCGCAAAAGTTGATCGCCACCCAGGAATCCACGCTGCGCTATGTGTCGCGCGAATTGCATGATGAATTCGGGCAAATCCTGACCGCCGTCGGGGCCATGATGCGCCGCGCCGGCACGCAACTGCCCGAGGGCTCGCCGCTACGCGCCGACCTGCAGGAGGTGCGCGAGATCACGCAGAAGACTCTGGACAGCGTACGCACGCTCTCCCAGGCGCTGCATCCGGTCATGCTCGATGAAGCCGGCCTGGAGAGTACCCTCGATTGGTATTTACCCACCGTGGAACGGCAGGCGGGAATTGGCATATCCTATGAAAAATCCGGCGCGTCCTTCCCGGTGAGCGGGAACCATGCGGTGCATGTGTATCGCGTGGTGCAGGAAGCGCTGAACAACGTCACGCGCCACTCGGGGGCCAATGGAGCGGCGGTGCGCCTGCGTTTTTTGCCGGAGGCGCTGGAAGTGGAAGTCGAGGACCGGGGCCGGGGCTTCGTGGAAAAATCTTCCCGCCAGGGCATCGGGCTGGTGGCCATGCGCGAGCGCGCAGAGTTGCTGGGAGGCAGCATTCAGTTTCTGCATCCCAACGGAAGTGGAACGCTGGTACGGTTAAAGGTCCCACGGGAGAAGCCGGAAGCACATGCCGAATAAAATTTCCGTCATGCTGGTGGATGATCATAGCCTGGTGCGGCGCGGGTTTCGCCGCATCCTGGAAGACGAACCGGACATCACCATAGCCGGCGAGGCCAGCGATGGGGAAGAGGCGGTGCGCCTGGCCGGGGAATTGCAACCCCAGGTGATTGTGATGGATTGCGCTCTGCCCGGCATCAGCGGCTTGCAGGCCACCCGCAAGATTCTGGAAAAATCTCCCGCTGCCTGCATCCTGATGCTCAGCATGCATCCCGAAGAAACCCTGGTGCGGCAGGCGCTCGAGGCCGGAGCGCGCGGCTACATCCTGAAAAACGCCATGGACCTGGATCTGGGCGCGGCGGTGCGCAAAGTGGCGGCGGGCGAGACCGTGCTTGACCCGCAACTGGCCCAGGCCGAGAACCTCAAAGGCGAGCGCGACTATGGGCTCACCCCGCGCGAACTGGAAATCTTGCAATTTATCGTGGATGGGAAATCCAACAAGGAAATTGCCGCGCAGCTCGATCTGAGCGTCAATACCGTCGCCGTGCACCGCGCCAACATCATGGACGCGCTTGGCATTCACAAGACCGCGGAACTGGTGGTCTATGCCATTCGCAATGGGCTGGTGTCGATCCCGTGAATCGCCGCGCATTTTTGCGGAACCTGGCGGGCCTGGCCGCGGCGCCCGCCCTCTCCTTATGGGACCCGCGGGTGGCCCGGGCTGCGCCAAACCCCGCGCTGGGATTCCACTTTACCGATGTCACCACTTCCGCCGGCATTCACTTCCTGCATAACAGCGGGGCCTTCGGCGGAAAGTTCCTGCCGGAAACGCTGGGTTCGGGCTGCGCATTTCTGGATTACGACGGCGACGGCTGGCAGGACATTCTGTTGATCAACGGGATGGACTGGGCCGGTCACAAGCGCCAGCGCAGCACCTTGAAGCTGTATCGCAACAATCGCAACGGCACGTTCAGCGACGTCACCCGCGCCGCCGGACTCGACATCGAGATGTACGGCATGGGCGTCGCCGTCGGAGACTATAACAACGACGGTTTTCCTGATCTCTACATCACCTGCGTGGGCCAGAACCGCCTGTTCCGCAACACCGGCAAGGGCACATTTGTGGACGCCACCAAGGCCAGCGGGCTGGCGGGACGCGAGACGCTCAGCACCTCCGCTCTCTGGTTTGACTATGACCGGGACGGGCTGCTCGATCTTTTCGTCTGCAATTACGTGAAGTGGTCGCCGGAGCACGACGTATTTTGCAGCCTGGACGGCAAACACAAGTCCTATTGCACGCCGGAAGCTTATCGCGGCGAGACCTGCTGGCTCTTTCACAATCGCGGCGATGGCAGCTTCGAGGATGTGACGGCGCGCAGCGGCATTTTCGACAGCAGCTCGAAATCTCTCGGCGTGGCCATGCTGGATTATGACCAGGACGGCTGGCCGGATTTGCTGGTGGCCAACGACACCCAGCCCAACAAGCTTTACCGCAACCAGCACAACGGGACCTTCAAAGATGTCGCGGTGGAGGCGGGCATTGCTTTCAGCGCCGAGGGGAAGGCCCGGGCCGGCATGGGCGTGGATGTCGCTGACTATCGCAACTCCGGCAATCCCGGCGTGGCCATCACCAACTTCGACAACGAAATGATCGGCCTGTATCAAGTCACCGGGAAGGGCGACTATGTGGATGTGGCGATGCCCGGCGGAGTCGGGCAGGCGTCCAAGGACAAGCTGGGATTTGGGTGTGTTTTCTTTGATGCCGACCTCGACGGCTGGCTGGACCTGGCCGTGGCCAATGGCCACATTGATGAGACGGTGCGCAACATCCGCGGCAACGTCGGCTACGCGCAGCCGCCGCAGCTGTTTCTGAATGACGGGAGCGGGAAGTTCCGCGACGTGGCCGCCGGCGTGGGCGGCGCTTTCGCGCAGCCCAAAGTGGGGCGCGGTCTGGCCTATGGCGACTTTGACCGCGATGGCGATCTCGACCTGCTGCTCACCACCAACAATGGCGCGGCATTTCTCTATCGCAACGATCAATCCGCCGGCAACCGGAGTATCCGATTCCAGCTCACGGGGACGAAATCCAATCGCGACGCCATCGGCGCCACGGTGCAGATTTTCTACAACGGGATGCAGCAGTCGCGCCTGGTGAAGGGCGGATCCAGCTATCTGTCGCAGTCGGAACTCCCCGTGACCTTTGGATTAGGCAAACAAGACAAGATTGAGCGGGTGCTGGTGCGCTGGCCGAATGGGGCGACGGAAGAGCACAAGAACCTGGCGGCCGGCCGGGCTTACCACCTGGTGGAAGGCAAGGGAATCAGCCCGCAGAGCGGCTTTTAACGCGGCTTTCAGCGGCCGGAAAAGCCCCCATTTCCCGTAATATTTTTACAGTATTGCGTGCTTTTGGATTTCCCTTTAATTTAGCGCCAATTCAAAGTCCTCATACCTCGGCGCTCTCCGGCCCGTAACTGAGGAGTTTACCCCACAAAGGAGGCAGGCGCCTTGACCTGCCTCCTAATTTTTTGTCCTGGCCCTCTTGCCACGGGAACTTAGCTAAGAACCCTTAGCGGCCAGGTGGACTGCTAATCTGTAGTCACCGTGTCCCGCTCGCTCAAAGCGCATTTGTTGTTGGTATTCGTCACCCTCATCTGGGGGACGAATTTCGTCATCATCAAAAATGCGCTGGCCGACATCTCGCCGCTGCTGTTCAACGCGCTGCGCATGGGGCTGGCGGCGGTGCTGCTCAGCGCTGCTTTTTACAAAGAACTTTTGCGCATCGATATGCGCTCTCTGGGCGCGGGATTTCTGGTGGGGATTTTCCTCTGCCTGGGAAATGGCTTTCAGACGGTTGGTCTGAAATATACCTCTCCCTCGAAATCCGCGTTCCTGACGGGCGTCTCCATCGTACTGGTGCCGGTGTTTCTGGCGCTGTTCTGGAAGCGGCGGATCAACCGCTGGAGTGCGATGGGGGTCGCCTCCGCATTCCTCGGCTTATATCTTTTGACGGTGCCCAGCACGCCGGGGACAGGCCTGGGTCTGGCCGGCATGAATCGGGGCGACTTGCTGACTTTAGGCGCGGCCGTGGTTTTTGCCTTCCACATCATTCTGGTGGGCCATGCCACGCAGCGGCACAGCTGGAAGCAGATTGCCATCTTGCAGGTGGCGGTCACGGCCACGTTTATGGCCATTGCCTCCCCCCTCGGGGAGCACGTTTCCGTGGTGTGGTCGGCGCGGGTGTTTTGGGGCATCGCCATCACCGGGTGCCTGAGCCTGGCGTTCGCCTTCGCGGTGCAGGCCTGGGCCCAGCAATTCACGCCTCCTACCCACACCGCGCTTATCTTTTCCCTGGAGCCGGTTTTTGCCTGGGCCACGTCGTTTGTGTTTCTGGGAGAGCGTCTGGGAATGCGCGCCGGGATGGGGGCGCTCTGCGTCCTGGGCGGTGTCCTGATCGCTGAACAGAAGGGCAGCAGCGAATCGCTGGGGGTTTCCGCCGACCATGCCGCGGTCCCGGCCGAGGGTGCGCGAGAGCTGAACCAGTCCGTGCCCCAGCCCTGAAAAGCCGCCGCAACATTTTTGCCCCGTCTTGCGTCTAACTTCAGAGGACGTTCACCCCAGGCCTCGTATACCCCGCCCGGAGTAGCGCTTAGGTATAATTTACGAGTTCGAGGTGGTATTTCCCGGAGGAATACACAATTATGACTGCGCGCGCGAGCGCTTTTTGGGGACGTTTTAAGGCCAATCGCCTGGTGTATTCCCTCACCATTCTGGCCACTCTGACGGTAGGCATTCTGATTGGCACCGTGGTCTCCAACAGCGTCAAGGGACAAGAGAAGAGAGGCTCGGATGCCACGCCGCTGACCGTTCCTTCGCCGCAACAGCTTTCCAACCAGTTTGTGAACATTTCCAAACAGCTGGAACCGAGCGTGGTGAACATTAATACCGAGTCGGTGGTCAAACCCGCTCCCCGCCGCCGGGCCCGGCCCGGACAGGGGCAAGGGCAGGGACAAGACCCCGATCAGAATCCCTTCGATGACTTCTTCGACCGCTTTTTTGGCGGGCCGCAGAATAGCGGGCCGATCAAGGAGCGGTCCCTGGGTTCGGGGGTCATTGTGGATGCCAAAGGCTACATCGTGACCAATCGCCATGTGGTGGAGAAGGCGGACCGCATCCGGGTGAAGCTGCAGGATGACCCGCCGGGCGTGCTGCATGACGCCAAAGTGATTGGCAGCGATCAGGAAACCGATTTGGCCGTCATTAAGATTGATGTCGACCATGCCCTGCCGGTGGCCAAGCTGGGCAACTCCGACGGCATGCAGGTAGGTGATTGGGTGCTGGCGATTGGCAGTCCCTTTGGCTTGCAGGAAACGGTCACAGCCGGCATTGTCTCCGCCAAAGGGCGCAATATTGTTCCCCGCCGTCAGTTTCAGTCCTTTATTCAGACCGATGCCGCCATCAATCCAGGAAACTCCGGCGGTCCGCTGGTCAATATGGCCGGCGAAGTCATCGGCATCAATACCGCGATTTTGACTGACACCAATGCTTATGCCGGCGTCGGTTTCGCTCTGCCTTCCAACACCGTGGTCTCGGTATACAACCAGCTGATCGGGCCCGAGCACCGGGTGGCGCGTGGCTCCATCGGTATTGAGTTCAGTGCACAGGAGAACCCGGCCATTGCGCGCGTGTATGGCGCAGGTGTGACCATCTCGAACGTCGTGGCGGGCAGCCCGGCGGAACAGGCGGGCTTGAAAGTCGGCGACACCATCAAGTCGATTGATGGCAAGGACGTCAAAAACGGCGACGAGCTGGTGGCCGATATTGCCGGGCGCAAGCCGGGTTCTAAAGCCAAAATCGGCTTCGTCCGCAATAACAAGCAACAGGATACGACCGTCATCATCGCCGATCGCGCCAAACTCTTTGCCGCCAAACTGGGTGACGACGAGGAAGGCGGAGAAGACGAGGCGCCGAAAGAGAGCAAGGTCGGCATCACCGTGCGGGCCGTCTCCCCCGATATTGCCGACCGCCTGGACATTCCGGCCGGCAAGGGCGTGATGGTGCAGGATGTGAAGTCCGGCACCTTCGCGGAAGACATCGGACTGAGCCGCGGCGACGTGATCCTGGAGATCAATAAGCAGCCGGTGAACAGTGAAGATGACTTCGGCCGCATCCAATCCTCGCTGAAGAGCGGGCAGGACGTGGTTTTCCTGGTCCGTCCCCGTGGGGCCGGACGGCAGGACGGCACCATCTTTCTGGCAGGAACACTTCCGTAACCGGCAGACCCTACACCTCTGGGACTGGCGCGGAGACCCAAATCACGGGATACTCAGTGCCAGGTCCTGGAGGTGGGCGGGTTGTCCAGGCCGTGACCCCCAATTTGTCCGGTTGGGGTTTTGTGCTTTTTGAGGTGAAGGATTGCGCCTGACGGCAAGTCCAATGCGGAGCGTGGGGGTCGTGCTCGTCCTGGGCCTGGCGGCCACATTGTGCTGCGCCCAGCCGGCGGAGAGCCCAAGCAAATCCTCGACGGCCGCCAAGCCGGCGGCACGGAAGCCGGCGGCGAAATCCAGCGCTCCCAAAACGAGGTCTACCCGGTCTACATCGTCCAAACACACCCCGACGAGCAAGACAGGGAAAAAGTCCTCCAGCCACAAATCGAAGTCGCGTAAGACCGCTAAGAACTGGCGTTCTCGCGGACAGCAAAATATCGATCCCCAGCGAGCGCGGGAAATTCAGGCCGCCTTGATCCGGGAGCACTATCTGGAGGGAGAGCCTTCGGGCACCTGGGACCCTGCTTCGCAAAAAGCCATGGAGAAATTTCAAGCCGACAATGGCTGGCAAAGCAAAAGCATTCCCGATTCCCGGGCCTTGATCAAGTTGGGCCTGGGGCCCAGCCGCGACCACCTTTTGAACCCGGAGAGCGCGATGGGCGCGCCCGTGTCCACTCCCGTGGCGCCGGTTTCCACCCCGGCCGGAGAGACCCTGGTGCCGGCCGATCCGCCCCAAAACCAGCCACAATAGTCTCTTACGCCTTCACCACAGGATCAGGGAAATAGGGAAGCGGTTTGGCTTCCACGATGGCCCGCGGGTTATCGTCGACCAGCGCCTGGGCCACTTCTTGCCCGTAGAGATCGGCCACTTCCTCGCGCGCTGCCGAAAGTCCAGGCGGACGGTGTTTGGTGTCATGCGCGTCGCTGGCCAGGACGTGCACCGCATTCCTCTTCAGCAGCCATTGTGCCGCGTTCCAGGCCCGTTCGCCCCAGCCCCCGGTGATGGCGGAAGCCGTCACTTGCACGATGCATCCCTGCTGCACCCACTCAATCACGCGCTGCATATTCTGTTGCAGAATTGGGTTGCGCTCGGGATGGGTGAGAATGGGCACAATGCCCTTATCGCCCAGCTGGGAATAGCACTCCGTGATCTGCGCCGGCACACTGTAATTGCTCAGCTCCACCAGAAGGTAGCGGGTCCCCTCGATGCAATACTTTTCCGGAGTGAGCAACGCGTCTTGCAGGTTTTCGTAGGAAAGATGGAAGTCGCAGCCCAGTCCCAGCCGCAAGGTGCCGCCCATGCGTTCCTGGAGCTGGTCGAGGACCCCCTGCAAATATGGCCGGTCGTAGTGATAGCGATCATTGGCGTGGGGCGTGGCAATCATGTGGCGAATGCCGTCGGCGACGGCCATGCGGCACATTTCCAGGGCTACCTCCCAGGTTTTTGCCCCATCGTCAACTTCCGGAAGAATGTGGTTATGAATGTCGATCACGAATCAAGGCCTGACAAAGACTTACTGCGATTTAAGCAGATTTTTGCGGGAAAGGCCAAGCCCAACCAGGCAATGTCCGAAAATTGGAAAACCAGAATCACGCGCACCCGGCGGATCCAACGGCGTGTCAGCTCGTATGCTTAGCGCGGAAGGCCTTGAGGCACACTTGCGCGGTCTCCAATTCGGAGTAGCGGCTGCCCTCCTGTTCCAGCAGATAGTATTCGACGCCGCCGCTGGATTCGGCCGCAGCGAAGATGCCTTTCCAATCGGCGGCGCCTTCGCCGAAGAGGACTTTGAATCCTTTCGCCGGATCAGGCGACCAATCTTTTAAATGCAAGGAGCGGATCCGGCCGGGGTTGGCCTGGATCCAGGCTGCCGGGTCGCTACCTGCCGCGAGGCACGTGCCCACGTCCAGCTGCAACACCACCGAAGGCTTGGTGTGCTTGGCCAGAATTTCCATGGGACGCTGTCCGTCTACTGCGGTGAACTCGGTTTCGTGGTTGTGGTATCCGGTCTTGAGGCCGGAGGCCTCCAGCTGATCGGCGGCGGAGTTTAACAACTCGGCCACGGCCAGCCAGCCATCCGGGCCCGGCTTGGCTTGGGCGCTGGCCACCACCACATAGTGGCTTCCCAGAATCAGGTTCAGGTCGCGCGCGCGGTTGATATTCTCCGCTTTCACGTAAGAGCTGTCGTTGTGGGTGGAGAAGCAGCGGATGCCCAGATCGTCGAGCAGCCGGCGCATTTTTTTGGTTTGGCCCTCGCTCCACTCAAAATAGGGTGCGTAAAATTCCACCCCTTCGTAGCCCATCTTGGCGATCGCCCGCACGGTTGCTTCCGGGTCTTTCTGCAACTCCTCGCGGACAGAGTACATCTCGATGCCGGCAGGGATCTTCTTCGCGGCGGCCCCGGCCCGCAGGGCAAATGGCGCCAGGGTGGACATGGCTAGAAAAGAACGGCGGGAGAGGTGGGTCATAAGAGTTCTCCTAGGGCGCCAAAATCCGGCGGAGATAGAAGCGAAAGAATGCATCAGAATCGGAATCCAGGCAAACCTGGGCGTTGGGCACTCCCGGCTCCGGTCGCGTGAAGCCCTGGGCATCCACTCGGACATGCATGGCCTGCACCGGGCACAACTCAGGATTGAGAATGTAGGCGAGGGTCATCACGTCGTACAGAGTCGGAGTTTCATATCCCCACTGATGGTAGAGCAGGGTCAAAGCGTCAGTCAGCGGCGTGCCCGCCTGAAACAGGATGGCGCGCTTGACCTCATCAAGCTTCAACTGGGTGGAATCGAGCGGCATCATGAAAATCGGGACCCCGGACTGGAACAGTTTCTGCGCGGAAGGAATGTCGTTCTTGATGTTCCACTCGGCCTGAGGGCCGCTCGGCTTCGTGTATCCCAGGTCTCCGCCGCCGCGATACACCGACCCTCCCATAAGCACGATGCGCGCCAGCTTACGGAAAGTCTGCGGATCCTGGTCGATCAGCGCCCCCACATTTACCAGAGGGCCAATCGCTACCAGGGTGATCTGCCCGGGGTAGCGGCGAATCTGATCAAGAATGAACTCCACGGCGGGGGGATGATTTGCCCGGGCGAAATGACCGCCTTCCGCATAACGGCGTTGGGTCAATCCACCAGGGGCTTTTGCGGCTGTGCCCGCTGCGACCGGAATGTCGCTGTGTCCAGTTTCGCCGAGCAGCCGGTCGGCAAGTTTGGCGCGGGCTTCGGTGTCCCCAAAAGTTGTCGTGATGCCAAGAATTTCCAATTCCGAACTGCGCAGGGCAAGAGCGACAGCGAAGGCGTCATCGATGTCATCCCCGATATCGGTATCGATGATGATCTTGATTTTTCCGGATGGAACAGTCTGGGCCGAGGCTGACGCAAGTGTCATGGCGACGACGAACAGGGCCAGAGCAACTGCGGCAATTCTTCTGGAGATCGGCATGGCCATCGCAAGAATTGGCCTGCCAAGTATAGCCCAAGGCGAAGCGCATGGCGCGACTAGCCGCGAAGCGGCCGAAACAATTGGACTGACAAGATTCGTTCGTAGCCGCGGAAATCCAGGTCGAGAGTAAAAATGGCCCAACTGTGGCGCCGCGCAACAGCGCAGATCAGATAGTCCACCGCAGATCCTGAGATTCCATGCCGGCGGCAGAGGTCATTCATGTGCGCGGCTTCTTCGTAGTCCGCCGGTTGCAGGAGCGGTTCATCAAACGCGCGCAATGCGCGGCGCAGCTTCTGAAACTGATCCTCTTCGCGGACGCCGGAGAGCAACTCCTGCCGTATGGGGCCGATGATGCGGGCCCGTCCCTCCTGAATCAGGTCCGCCAGGTTTCGCGTGATCTCGTTTTCCTCAGAGCTCAGGCCCCTGGGTTTGCGCCGCAGGGCCAGCGACCATACCGGAGTATCCACCAGGACTTGCATCAGCGTTTTTTGCGGCGCTCGGCCTTGTAGTTGTAGGCGGGGTCGAAATCAAAGGTCCCGAATGCCTGTATGACACGCCGCTGCTTGCGCAGCCTGACGTATTCATCGAGCGCGGCGGTGACGGCTTGCTTCTTGGTCTTGTGGCCTCCGGCGCGGCGGGCCTCTTCGATGAGCTGATCATCCAGTGCCAGATTGGTTGCCATGTGTAACGTATTACACATAAGGATGTGTAACAAAAACGCATCTACATTTGCCTGAGCAAGGACGCTCCTGAGCGCAAAAAGAGACGCAGCTAAGGCTGCGCCTCTTTTTTAGCGGAAGGGGAAAATTTTCAGGCGTAGCGCGCCGTCATGAATTCGCTGATCGCGCCATAGGCCTTGGTCAACGTTTCTTCATTGGGCAGGAAGACGACACGGCAGTGTTTGGTGCCGGGTTTCTGGCCGAAGCCCGAGCCGTGCACGGCCAGCACATGCTTCTGGCGGCAGAGTTCAGTGACAAAGACTTCGTCACTCTCCGGAATGTCGAGACGCGGGAACGCGTAGAAAGCTCCCAGCGGCGGCACCAGGCTCACCCGCGGCGTGGCGTTGGCCCACTTCACGGTCAAGTCGCGGCGTGCGCGCAGTTTTTTGCAGGCGGCGGCAATGTGGTCCTGCGGGCCTTCCAGCGCGGGCTTGATGGCGTACTGTTCGGGGTGGTTGGCGCACAGGCGCGCCCGCAACAGGCGATGGATGCCTTCGATGTAAGGCGCCACGGCCGCGGCATCTCCACTCACTGCGCCCCAGCCCACCCGCCAGCCTGGGGCCAGATAATTCTTCGACAGGCCGCCGAAAGTCACGATTGGCACATCCGGCGCGACCGAGGCTAGGGGAATGTGCTGATGGTCGTCGAGAATGAGCTTGTCGTAAATCTCATCGGCGAAGATGACCAGGTTGTGCTCGCGCGCGATGTCGGCGAGCTGCTCCAGCATCTGGCGGGAACACAATGCGCCGGTGGGATTGTTGGGATTAATCAGCACAATGCCGCGCGTCTTGGGCGTAATCTTGCGCTTGATGTCTTCCAGGTCGGGCTGCCAGCCGTTGTCCTCATCCAGGTAATAGGTGTTGAGCTCAATGCCGAGCTTGGCCAGAATGGCCGAGTACAGGGGATAGTCGGGGCAGGGCGTGAGCAGGTTTTCCCCGGGATTCAGCAGCGCCGCCAGGCACACATCCACCGTCTCGCTTACGCCGGAGGTGACAAACACATCGCGCACCGTGGTGATGCCGCGCCGCTCAGCCTCACCGCGAATGGCATCCAGGGCTTCTTTCACCCCGGGCGAGGCGCAGTATCCGTTCTTGCCATCGCGCATGGCCTTGTAGACGGCCTCAATCATGTGGGGCGGGGTGGCGAAGTCAAACGTGATGGGATCGCCCACCGTCAAAGGCAGGATCTTGTGTCCTTGTTTGGTGAGATCGTCGGCGAGGCCCGCCAGATCGCGGATGGCATAGCGAACATTGTCCAGACGTTTGGCAGCCAGGATTTCGCGAGTGGGTGTCGTTGTCGGCATGATGAATGGGTCCCAGGACCTGAAAAAATCTTAAATCACCGAAGACAAGAAAACCATCACCACAGAGGGCACAGAGTCTCACCGAGGGACTCCGTGCCCTCTGTGTTCCCTGGGGTGAAAATTTCAGATTCAGTGCTTAGTCTACGCGGTCAATCTGTGCTTTTTGCAGACGATCCGAGTAATCCACGTACACGGCCTTCCACTCGCTGTAGAACTCAATGGCGCCGAGTCCGCCTTCGCGGTGGCCGTTGCCGGTAGCTTTGGTCCCGCCGAAGGGCAAGTGGACTTCCGCTCCGATGGTGGGGGCGTTGATGTAGGTGATGCCGGCGTACAGATCGCGCATGGCGGCGAAGGCCTTGTTGACGTCTCGGGTGTAAAGCGCGGAAGAGAGGCCGTATTCGATATTGTTGGCGATCTCGATGGCGTCTTCCAGGTCGTCGCAGGGAATGATGGAAACCACCGGCCCGAAGATTTCTTCCTGGGCGATGCGCATCTTGGGATTGACGTCTACGAAGACGGTCGGCTCCATGAAGAAGCCGTGGCGCAGGTCGCCGGAATCCAGGCGATGGCCGCCGCACTTCAGGCGAGCGCCTTCGGACTGGCCGATCTCTACATATTTCAGGTCGGAAATCAGCTGCCGCTCATTGATGGCCGGGCCCATGTCGATGGATTCGTCCAGGCCGTTGCCCACTTTGAGTTGTTTGGCGCGCTCCACATAGCGCTCGATGAACTCGCTGTACACGCCCTTCTGCACAATGATGCGGCTGGTGGCGGTGCAGCGCTGGCCGGTGGTGCCGAACGCACCCCATAGCCCGCCTTCAATGGCGAGGTCGAGGTTGGCGTCGTCAAGCACGATCATCGGGTTTTTGCCGCCGAGTTCGAGCGAGCAGTGTTTGAAGCTCTGCGCCGCCGTGGTGCCGATAGTCCGGCCCACGCTGCTGGAACCGGTGAAGGAGATGGCCCGTACGTCGGGATGTTCCAGCATGGGTGCGCCGGCATCGGCGCCAAAGCCGCTGACAATGTTCACCACGCCCTTGGGGACGCCGGCATCGCTCAGCACTTTGACCAGGTTATAAGTGGAGAGTGGAGTGTCCTGGGCCGGCTTGATGACGCAGGTATTGCCACACACCAGCGCGGGCAGCAGCTTCCAGGAAGGAATGGCCATGGGGAAGTTCCAGGGCGCGATCATGCCGCAGACGCCGAGCGGCTGGCGGATGGCCATGGCGAACTTGTTGGGCAGCTCGGAGGGGGTAGTGGGGCCGAAGAGGCGGCGTCCTTCGCCGGCGAAGTAGTAGGCGGTGTCGATGGCTTCCTGCACATCGCCGCGGGTCTCTTTCAGGACTTTGCCCATTTCGCGGGTCATGTCGCGCGAATAGTCTTCCTTGCGCTCGATCAGCATCTCGGCGGCGCGATAAATGATCTCAGCCCGGCGGGGGGCGGGCACCAGGCGCCACTTGGCGTAGGCGCGTTTGGCGGCGGCAATGGCCGCATCCACGTCAGCCTTGACCGATCTCTGGAAAATGCCCACCAGGTCGCGGGTGTCGGCGGGGTTCAGGTTCTCGAAGGTCTGCCCGCTGACGGACTCCACCCACTCTCCGTCGATGAAGTTCTTGTAGACCTTGGCGCGGGTGGCGCTGCCCACGATGGTTGGCCCAGTCAAAGTGTCGGTTGCCATGATGATCTCCTCTTGGTCCAGCGAATTATTCATGCTAACGCCCGCTTCGCTAAAGCGGCAAGTCGAGGGCAGAGCCCGAGAGCTGCCAGAGCCGGGCCGGGAGCGTTCCCGGGGTCGCGCTGGGGGACTCGCATAATGGGTCTTCTGGTTGATTTTTCAATGACTTCCGCTGCGGTGACTTTCGATACCGGGTGCGGGCCGCTGCCCTAGAGAGGGCTGTTTTGCCTGTGGTACCCTGCAAATTGCCCCCATATTTTCCAGGGATTTGGCTGCATTTTTAGCAGGGGTTGCTGTGTCCTCGAATCGTAAGCCCGGCATTCATATCGCGTGGAAAACGGTCACCTACCGCAGCGTGGTGATGATGGTGCTGGGGATTGTCCTGCTGCTGCTGCTGGGGATGCGGCTGGCCTTCCCGCAGTTCACGCAGAGCGGCATTCGCGCCGCCACCAGCTTTACCACCACCCTGCTGGAGCGGGTGGCGGGAGCGGCCGGAAATATCGACCAGTCCAAAGGTTCCGCCTCGCAGCAAGCCCACATAACCGCCCTGGATGGCACGGTACGGGTCAAAAAAGCCAGCAGCAACACCTGGATGGCGGCCGACTACAACATTCCTCTGGAAAAGGGCGACGTGGTGCAGACCGGGCCGGAAGGCATGGCCAAGATCGTCTTCAACGACGGCACCAACTACACGGTGAAGCAGGATTCGCTGATTGTGATCGAGGAGAATTCGGCCAACGAGCAGCAGCAGACCCGGGTGGCGGTGGCGGTGAGCACCGGGACGGTCGACCTGTCCACCGGGACCTACGTCCAGGGGTCGCAGTCCCAGGTCATCGTGGCCGGGGCCACCGCCTCCCTGGCTCCGGACAGCGCTGCCATGGTGCGCAATGACCCCAAGTCCGACCAGCATGAAATTCTGGTCAAGAAGGGGTCGGGTGAAATCAACCGCAACGGGGAAGTGGTCAAGTTGGCGGACTGGGAGAAGGTGAGCTTCCAGTCGGAATCTCCGCGCATGGCTAAGTTGAAGGAAATTGGGCCCCCTATGCCGATTTCTCCGGCCAATATGATGCCCATCTTCCTGACCAAGGACGCTAAACCCATCGAGTTCTCGTGGACGCAAATGGCCAATGCGGTGGGCTATCGCCTGCGCATTTCCCGCAATCCCTATTTCTCGTCGACCATCGTGGACCGCAAGGTCAACACTGCGGATGTTCTGGTTTCTGGACTGGACCAGGGGGCCTATTACTGGATGGTGCACTCCTTCGACGCGCAGGGGAAGGAATCGATCCAGAGTGAGACCAACCGTTTCACCGTGATTCCCAAGGGGAAAGACACGGCGGCCATCAATTTGGAGCTGGAGCCTTTCGTGCAGCATGGCCACGTCATTGAATTGACCGGGAAGACCGAGGTGGGGGCCCGGGTCATGGTGAACGGGCGGGAAGTCCCCATTGTCAGCAATGATGGCACCTTCCATTACTTCACGCCGCCTTTGCCGGCGGGGGAGAGCACCATCACGATCACCGCCCAGACCTCGCAGGGCGGGGTCAACACCCTGCAGAAAAAAGTGTTGATCCAATAGTGAACCCTGTTGCGGATTCCCTCCCGAGGTGCAGGAACTTTCGTTTACGATATAGTTAAGAGAAATCTCATAGAATCATAGAATAAGGATCGGCGCGCCGTTGTAAGGGAAAGCACCAGCGCGGAGCAACGGCCACGCGGGCAAAAAGGCAAAGCTGCATATGTCATCGAATGGTTTCCACTCCAGCGGATCACGCATGACCAACCTGCGGTCGCTCTTCAGTGTTTTTTCCAGCGACCTCGCCATTGACCTGGGCACCGCGAACACGCTCGTTTATGCGCGCGGCAAAGGCATCGTGGTCAACGAACCTTCCATCGTGGCCTTGAACAAGAACACCAACGAAGTCGAGGCCGTGGGCAAGGAAGCCAAAGAAATGCTTGGGCGCACGCCGGGCAACATCGTGGCCATCAAGCCCATGAAAGACGGCGTCATCGCCGATTTCAAGGTCACCGAGAAGATGTTGAACTATTTCATCCAAAAGGCGCACAACCGCAAGATGCTGGTGCATCCGCGCATCGTGATCGGCGTGCCTTCGGAAATCACCCAGGTGGAGAAGCGCGCGGTCATGGATTCGGCCTATCGCGCCAAAGCCAGCGAAGTGCACCTGGTGGAGCAGGCCATGGTGGCGGCCATCGGCGCCGGACTGCCCATCACCGAGCCCTCCGGCAACATGGTGGTGGATATCGGCGGCGGCACCACCGACATCGCGGTCATTTCTTTGAGCGGCATAGTCTACTCGCGTTCCGTGCGCATGGCCGGCAACCAGATGGACGAAGCCATCATGAATTATCTGAAGCGGAAATATAACCTGCTGGTGGGCGAGCGGACCGCGGAACAGATCAAGATGGAAATCGGCTCCGCCTATCCGCTGGACAAGCCGCTCACCATGGAGATCAAGGGCCGCAACCTGATCGAGGGCGTGCCCAAGACCATCACCGTCGACGACAGTGAAATCCGCGAGGCATTGAGCGAGTGCGTTTCCACGATCATGAATGCGATCCGCGTGGCCCTGGAACGTACGCCGCCCGAGCTTTCCGCCGACATCAGCGATCGCGGCATTGTGCTGACCGGCGGCGGCGCGCTGCTGAAGAACCTGGACAAGCGCATCCGGGAAGAAACCGGCCTGCCGGTTTCCATCGCCGATGATCCGCTGTGCAGCGTGGTGCTGGGCACCGGCAAGATGCTCAGCGATTTCAAACTGCTGCGGAAGATTTCCATCGAGTAGCAGGGAAACCACCGCACCGGGCGCCGCCACCTTGTCGTCTAACCTGAAACTGGAAACTGGAAATTCGCTGGCGCCATGGACAGCCTTCTCACCCGTTACCGCAATGTGAGCATTCTGGCCGGGGTCTTGTTTCTTCAGGTCATTGGCCTGGGAGTGCAGGTCCGGCGCAAGAATGACATGGAGTCCAGCCGCTTGATCCGGGTCTGGGTGGTGAGTGCGGTCACGCCCCTGGAAAAAGGGTTCATCTGGGCGCAGACCTCCACCGGCAATCTGTGGCGCAACTATCTCTACCTGCGTGGGGTGCGCGACGAGAACCGCGCCCTGCGCCAGCAAATTGAACAGCTCCGCCTGGAGCAGGTACGCTTGTCGGACGACGCCCATCAGGCCCGCCGCTTGCAGGCCCTGCTGGGGTTCAAGGAACAGTTCATCTCCAAGACCGTGGCCGCCCAGGTCATCGGCTCGAGCGGCAGCGTTCAGTCGCGCACCATCTACATCGATAAGGGAGAACGCGACGGCCTGGCCGTCGACCTGCCGGTGATTACCGCGGAAGGCATCGTGGGGAAGGTCCTGCGGGTGTACAACTCGACCTCGCAAGTGCTGCTGATCAACGATCAGACCAGCGGGGCGGGGGCGATTCTGGAGTCTTCGCGGTTGCAGGGCATCCTGCGCGGCAGCCCCACCGGCCAGGTGCTCCTGGAAAAAGTCATGGCCGACGAGCAAGTGCATCCCGGCGACAAGGTGCTGACCAGCGGCGGCGACCAGGTGTTTCCCAAGGGCCTGCCGGTGGGCACGGTGATGAGCGTGGAGAAGGGGCGAGAGTCGTTCCTGGACATTCGCATTAAGCCCGCCGCCAACCTGAGCAAAATTGAGGAAGTATTGATCATTACCGAGAAGCAGGAGCGGGAACCCAGCTTGGCCGAGGAAGGCGCGGCCCGCGCCGTGGATATTCTGGCGGACCGTCTGCCTTCGGTTCCGCAGCCTGCGCCGGGGACGGTGGTGGGGGCCAAGCCGGCTGCTCCGGGAGCAACCCCGGCAAGCGGCGCTGCCGCCTCTCCTACTCCTGCTTCTCCGGTTTCCGGGCAGCCCAAGCCGCCGGTCCACAAGACGCCGGAGGCCGCCCCCCAAGGGGAACCAGCCAAGCCCCCCGCTCCGCCGCAGACCGGGGCCAGCGGACAGGACCAATAACGTGCCCATCACCTACACCTCGAGCGAGCAGATTGAGGTCTACCGCTTCAGTATTCCGGTGACCATTGCGGTGCCGTTGCTGGCCGTATTCCTGCAGGCGTTTCTGCCCCAGCGGGTGCACTTCATTGACCTGCCGTTGCTGGTGACGATTTTTTTCGCGGTGGCGAGGCGCAGCCAGATAGCCGGTCTGCTGACCGGCAGCGTGATTGGTATGTTGCAGGATGCGCTGGCGAATTTTCCCATCGGGGTGTATGGCATCGCCAAGACCGTGGTGGGGTATGGCGCTTCCTCGCTGGGTGTGAAGCTGGATGTGGAGAATGCCGGTTCGCGCTTTCTGGTGACCTTGTTCTTCTATATTGTCCACGAAGTGGTGTATTTCTCGGTGGCCCGCGGACTGGTCCGGCTGGAGTTGGCCTGGAGCTGGCCGCATGAACTGGGAGCGGCCTTGGCCAACGCGGTGCTGGCAGTGCCTCTGTTCATGTTACTGGACCGCTTCAAGCAGCGGGCCTGAGGCCGCCGCAATGGGGCAGGGGCGGGAAAGTGACCTTGGTGCTGGGAGCACCTTGGTGCCCCATCTGGGGGCCAGGCACGGGGATTAGAATTCAAAATAGATAGGCAGCCCTCGGTGCTGGAGCGAACGGCTACCGCCAACGAAGAATTCCATGTTCGGCCGCGATGAAAAAGTTTCGCCCATCCGCCTGACGGCGGTGCAGTACATGATACTGGGCGTGTTTCTGGTGCTGGTGTACGGTCTGTGGCGCTTGCAGGTCATGCAGAACGAACTGTATGCCACGCAAGCCGAGCGCAACCGCATCCGCAATGTGCCGATCCTCGCCCCGCGGGGCAAAATTCTCGACCGCGAAGGCCGCGTCATTGTCGACAACTATCCCTCGTTCACAGCGCTGCTGTTGCGCGACTCCACGCGCGACCTGATGGCGGACGTCGATGAGATCGCCGCCGGCCTGCACCTCGATCCCAAAGACATTCAGGAGCGCATCCGCCGCTTCAACGGCATGCCGCAATATCAGCCCATCTACCTGAAAGAGGACATCACTCCCGACGAGCTGGCTTTCATCGAATCGCACCGCAACGAGCTGCCGGAACTCGATACCATCATGGCGCACCGCCGCCTCTATCCCCGCAACGGCTTCATGGCCCATTTGATCGGCTATGTGGGCGAGGTCAGCGAAGAGATGCTCAACTCCCCGCGCTGGGAGCTGTATAACCCCGGCGACGTGGTAGGGAAGTCGGGAGTGGAGCTGGAATACAACGCCATCCTGATGGGCAAGAACGGCTCGCGGCAGGTGGTGGTCAACAGCCGCGGCAAGGAAGTGGGCCAGCTGGAGCAGAAGAACGCGGAGCCGGGCCGGCAGCTGAAGCTGACCGTGGACATCGACCTGCAGATCGCCGCCGAGCAGGCGCTGGGAGACCGCAATGGGGCAGTGGTGGCCATGGACCCGCGCACGGGCGAGATCCTGGCTCTGGTCAGCCGGCCTACCTTTGATCCCAACCACTTTGCCGTGCGCATCTCGCGCGATGAGTGGTCGAAGCTGGTGACCGACCCCAACAAGCCGCTGTTGAACAAGGCCATCCAGGCCCAGCTCGCCCCCGGATCGACCTTCAAGATCATCATGGCCGCGGCCGGATTGCAGGAAGGCGTGGCCAAAGACATGAAGGTGGTGTGCAACGGCGGGGCCAACTTCTACGGACGCTACTTTAAATGCTGGGTGGTGGCCGAGCACCGCACCCACGGCGTGGTGGACATCTCCAAAGCGATCTATCAATCCTGCGATGTCTTCTTCTATAGCCTGGCGGAAAAGCTGGGGATCGGGCGCATCGCCAAGTATGCCACCATGTTTGGCTTGGGGCAGAAATCAGGCATTGATCTGCCCCAGGAAGTCACCGGGGTCATGCCTTCCGAAGAATGGAAGGCGCGCAACTTCAAGCAGAAGTGGTATGCCGGCGAGACGATTTCGGTAGGGATTGGACAGGGGGCGGTGGCGGCGACACCGATCCAGATGGCGAGGGCGATCGGCGCCATTGCCAGCGGCGGCGCGTTGCGCCGGCCGCACGTGGCTTTTCCCAAGGACTTACCGGAAAGCATGCGCAATGTCTCGGCCGTGCCGGATGAGGTGAATATTCCCCTGGACCCGGAAAACTGGGAGATTATCACCGACGCCATGGCCAACGTGGTCAACCCCATCGGGACCGCGCCCAGCGCGCATCTGCAAGGCATCGACTTCGCCGGCAAGACCGGCAGCGCGCAGACCATCAGCAATGCCGCCAAAGCCCGCCTGGGCGCGATGGGCAAGGCGAAGTTCAAGGACAACGGCTGGTTTGTGGGGGTGACCCCGCGGCGCAATCCCGAAATTGTGGTCAGTGTGCTGCTGGAAGAAGGCGAACATGGATATTTTGCCGCCCGCGCCGCGGCCCAGGTGATCAAGGCCTATGTGGAGAAGCAGCGCCGCCTGCCCACCAAGGTGGCCAGTTCCAACCAGGCGGAAGTAGGCGCGGTGTGGAGCACGCCGGATCCCGAGGGGGGCGACAGCCGCCTGCAGGCGGGGCGCTTTTATGTTGACGTACCGAAACAACGGGCGCCCTTGGCGGCGGCCGCTCCGGGCATCCAATAAGATGCAGAGAGATGGGAAGTTTCAAGGCCAACGGCTAAAGGCTAACAGCTAACGACTCACGACGGATTCTATGTCTCGCTACGTTTCATTCCGCGATTTTGACTGGTGGCTGCTGATCTTTGTATTGATGATCTGCGCCCTGGGGGTATGGGAGATCCGCAGCGCCACCGCCCATACTAAATTCGCGGGAGCCCACATCAAGCAGGTGTATTGGATCATTGCCGGAGTGGGCGCGATGTTTGGCATGAGTTTGTTCAACTACCATGTGCTGCTCGACCGGGCCCACTGGATGTACATTGCCGCGCTGGCTTCGCTGATGGCGGTGCTGCTGTTCGGGCAGAAATATCTGGGAGCGCGGCGCTGGATCAAGATGCCGGGTGGGGCGCACTTTCAGCCTTCCGAGTGGGTGAAGCTGGTCCTGATTCTGGCCGTCTCCAAATATTTTGCCGACCTGCGGCACCGGGAACTTTCCTGGCCGGACTTTTTTAAGGCCGGTCTGCTGGTGGGGTTCCCCATGGCGCTGGTCCTGGTCCAGCCTGACTTGGGTACCTCGCTGACCTATATTCCGATTGCCGCCATCGCGATTTTCCTGGGGGGCCTACAACTGCGGCAGGCCTTATCGGTGGCCCTGGTGGGGGCGGTTGCGGTGGGAGTGGTGTTTTTCCTGCCCCAGGTGCGCATTCTGAAGCCTTATCAGCAGCAGCGGCTGACCAGCTTTCTGGAGCCGGAGGCGGACAGCCAGGGGGCGGGGTATCAAGTTTTACAATCCAAGATCGCGGTGGGCGCGGGAGGAATCTGGGGCAGCAGCACGGGAACCCAGACCCATCTGGCCTTTCTGCCCATTCCCCAGACCGACTTCATTTTTGCGGCTTTTGCCGAGGAACACGGATTTGTAGGCGCGATGGGAGTGCTACTGCTATACTTTATTGTATTAATGAGGTTGATCCAGAACGCACAGACGGCACCTGACCGGGCTGGCACGTTTCTGGTGATGGGCGTGGTGGCGGTGCTTAGCTTCCACATCCTGGTCAACGTCGGCATGGTGGTTGGCTTCATGCCGGTCGCGGGGATACCCCTGCCGTTGATGAGTTATGGCGGATCCTCCGTCCTATTCATGTTTCTGGCATTGGGCATCGTGATGAATGTGCGTATGCGCCGCTTTGTGAATTAAGCGGCAGGAAAGAAAATCAACGCCGCGCCCAGCGCGGTAAGAAAGTAAAAGATCTAAAAGAACGTTCGCCCTCGCGTGAAGAGGGCACTGCCGGCCAGCAGAAAAAGATTTGGAGGCCGGGCAGGACTTAAGCCAAGCCGGGCGGGTAACGGCCCCCTCGCGATCGAGAGAGCGGTCACAAACCTGGCGCCAAAAAAAATTGCGATCAGTGCGAAAGATTTCTCAGTTTGTTGCAACGGATTCGGCCCTGGAGAATACTCCAAGGCCCCAGCCGTGCCCTGCGCGGGGCGTGTATCGCATGGCTTGAACCTCCCGTTCCCTGTCTGTTTCCGGGCCGGTAGAGCACGCGGCTAGAAAGCCGCTGCTACCGGAGTCCGAATGACAAAAGAATTGTTTGTGTCTTCCACACCCCACGAAACCAAAGTCGGGTTGGTGGAGGACGACCTCCTCGCAGAAATCTACCTCGAACGCGAGAACGAATACACCCTGGCGGGTTCCATTTACAAAGGGCGTGTCACCCGCGTGCTTCCCGGCATGCAGTCCGCATTTGTGGACATCGGGCTGGAACGCGATGCCTTCCTCTATGTTTCCGATTTCATGGAGCTGCAAGACCCCGAGGATGGCGAAGAGTTGCCCGCCAACGTGGTCACGGTTCCCATCGCCCGCAGCGAGGCGCTGACCGCGGCGGAGCCGGGGTTGGAGAGCAGCGAAGAAGACAGCATCGCTTCCCCTGAATTCGCGGATGGCGAGAGCCAGGATGCGCCGCGGGCTCAGGAAGAAGGTGCGGACGCCGGCGAAGGACGAGGCTGGCGTGGCCGTCGCCGCCGGCGCGGCCGTCGCGGTGATCGCAACGATCGCAGCGAGCGCAGTGACCGCAACGAGCGCAGTGAACGGGGACCGGAGCGTAGTGAACGCGCCGGGCAAGAGTCGCGGTCGGCACGTCCGCCCGCGGAACTTCGGGAGCCGCGTGGGTCGCGAGAGCCACGGGAAGGGCGCGAGCCGCGCGAAGGACGCCGTTCCGAGCACGTGGAATACGGTCCGCCCGCCGGTTACCAGCCCATTCTGTTGCCCGGGGAATCGATTTCCAAATATCAACGCCTGGCGCCGGCGCCGGTGAGCGCTCCCGTCCAGGAAGCAAAAGTGGAACCCGAGCAAACCCGGCCGGCGGAGGTGGCGCAGGCTTTCCCCGAGGATGAACCCATTTTCGCGGAACCAGCCGAGGTCCCATCCGCAGCGGCGGAGTTAGGGGCGGCCTCGCAGGCATTCGAACACGCTGCCAGCGAGATGGAAACCGCGGTGACCTCGCCCTGGGACGCGGAATTGCAGCGGCAGCACCAGAAGAACGTTGCCGAGGTGTTTGGCGAAAGTCCGGTGCGGGAAGAAATCGAAGAAGAGGAATTTGCCGAGGAAGAGGCGGAAGAACCTGGTTTTCCCGAAGATCGCGCGGTCACAGTTTCCGAACCTGTAGAAACGCCCCTGGTGGCGGCTTCTGCGGGCACCATGGAAGAAGAAGAGATTGAAGAGGACGAAGCCGATCTGGCTTCTTACATGGAAGAGTTGGAAGAAGACGCGGCCTTCGAAGACGACGATGTCGAGGAAGAGACCCAGGCGGCGGAAGGCTATGCCGACGCAGCGCCCGAGCTGGCCGCTTCCGGCGAAGATGAAGAGGGGGGCGACGCGGCCTTCTCCGCGGCAGTCGAAGAGGTAGTGGAAGGCTCCGAAGCTCCGGTGGACGAAGCCGGCGAAGAGGAAGACGAGCTGGAAGAGGCCCAGGCGGAAGCCGAGGCTTTGCTGGACGCGGAAGCGCGTGGCAACGGCACCGTGGATGCGCGCGTAGAAGTGCGCGCTCCCGCCGGGACCGCGAGCTACACCCAGCGCGCTCCGCGCCCGGGACACGAACGCCGAGGTGGGGGACAGCGCGGCCGTAAGGGCAATGCCGGACGCCGCTTCCGTCGCCGCGAGCCGCAGAACCTGCCGCTGATCAGCGACCTGCTCAAGGAAGGGCAGGAAATCCTGGTGCAGATCGCCAAGGAGCCCATCGGCAAGAAGGGCGCCCGCATCACCAGCCACATCGCTTTGCCGGGGCGCTTCCTGGTCTACATGCCCACGGTGAATCACACCGGCGTGTCGCGCAAGATTTCCTCCGAGGAGGAGCGCCAGCGCCTGAAGCGGATCGTGATCAGTGAGCGGGAAAACGGCCATGGCGGCTTTATCGTGCGCACCGCCGCACAGAACGCTTCCGAAGAAGAGCTGCGTGCCGATATTCGCTTCCTGAAAGGGCTGTGGAATGAAATCCGCACCCGCGCTGAAGCCTCCAAACCTCCGGCGCTGATCTACCATGATCTGAATGTGGTGGAGCGGGTGCTGCGCGACCAGGTCACCTCTGATTTCTCCGTGATCTGGGTGGACAGCGAGCAGGAGTATGAACGCATTCTGCGCTTCGCCAACCGTTTTCAGCCGGCCCTGGTCAAGCGCGTCAAGCTTTACTCCAAAGAAACCCCCTTGTTCGATCAGTTCGGATTGACCGACGAGATCAACAAGGCCCTGAAATCCAAGGTTTGGCTGAAGAGTGGCGGCTACATCGTCATCAATCAGACCGAAGCGCTGGTGGCCATCGATATCAATACCGGGAAATATGTCGGCAAGACGGCCCGGCTGGAAGACACCATCGTCAAAACCAACGTGGATGCGGTGAAGGAGATTGTGCGCCAGGTCCGCCTGCGTGACTTGGGCGGCATCATCGTGATCGACTTCATCGACATGGATGAGAGGCGCAATCGCCAGAAAGTCATGCAGGCCCTGGAAGAGGCCCTGCGCAGCGATCGCGCCCCTTCCAAGGCGCTGCAGTTCAATGACTTTGGCTTGGTGGCGATCACGCGTAAGCGGGTCAAGCAGTCGCTGGAGCGTACCATCGGCTCGCCCTGCCCGTACTGCGAGTCCACTGGTTTCGTGAAGTCCGTCACCACCGTCTGCAACGAGATTTACGTGGAGTTGCGCAAACTGGCCAATCATCTGGACCGTCCCGATGTCTTGCTGCGGGTCAATCCTGAAGTGGCCAAGGCGCTGAAGGCCAACAGCGGCCGCTGGCTGACGGAGATGGAAGAGCTGACCAAGCACACCATCATCGTCAAAAGCGATCCGGCGTTGCACCAGGAACAGTTCGACATCAACTAGCGGCCTGGCCGCTTTCCCATCCGCCCCATTCCCTCGCGAATGGGGCGTTTTTGTTGGCGGATTAGCCACTCGAAATCCCCGTCACGCTCTGCTAGAGTACCGGCACGATCCATGGACCCTGTGACCCGTAGAGAATTTCTTTCTAGCCTTGCTGCCGTGGCGGCGGTTTCTTCTGTCGCGCAGTCCAAAGCAACTCCTGCAATCCAGCCCGACAGCCCGGACGCGCTGCTGTGGTATCGCACCCCGGCGGAAAAATGGACTGAGGCCCTGCCTATCGGCAATGGACGCCTGGGGGCGATGGTCTATGGCGGTGCGCGGCAGGAGAGACTCGACCTCAATGAAGACACTCTCTGGTCGGGCGAACCGCGGGATGTGCAGAATTACGAAGCCATCCGTTATCTGGATGAGGTCCGGAAGCTGTTACTGGAAGGCAAGAATCGGGAAGCTGACGCGTTGGTCGAGGCGCGTTTTATCGGTCCCTGGAACGAATCGTACTTGCCGCTGGGAACGCTGACCGTTGCCGGCGACTTTTCCGGCGAGCCCACCGATTACCGCCGGGAGCTGGACCTGCGCGACGGGGTGGTGCGGGTCCGTTTCCGCGCCGGCGAGCGGGAGTATACGCGCGAGATCTTTGCTTCCGAGCCGGGACAAGTCATTGCGTTGCATTATCGCTGTTCTCACCAAGCAAGCTTGCATCTCTCCGCCACGTTGGAAAGTCCGCTTCATTTCCAGACGAAAGCCTCCGGCCAGGATCTGGTGATGCAAGGCCGTGCTCCGGCGCATGTAGAACCGGGCTTTGTGGAGAACCATCCCAACCCAGTGGTATGGGAGGATGGCGCACAAGGGAAAGGCATGCGTTTTCAGGCCCAGGTGCGGGTGGTAACGTGGGGCGGCAGCGTTTCTCGCGAGGGGGCGCAGATCCGAGTGCAGGGCGCGGATGAAGTGGTTTTTCTGTTCGCGGCAGCCACCAGTTTCAATGGGTTTGATAAAAGCCCCAGCGCCCAAGGCAAGGACCCGCAAGCAGAGTGCGAGCGGGTGTTGCATGCTGCGATGCAGAGAGGCTGCGAGGCATTGTGGAGGGAGCACCAGGCCAGCCATCGCGCGATCTTCGACCGCGCTGAAATTCATCTGGGCGCTCCGCCCGAAAATCTTCCTACGGACGAACGCTTTCTCAAATTTGATCCGCAGACCGATCCTGGACTGGCGGGATTGTACTTTCAAATCGGCCGTTACCTGCTGATGTCTTCCTCGCGCCCGGGGACACAGCCCGCCAATTTGCAGGGCATCTGGAACCGCAAATTGCGTCCCGACTGGAGCAGTAACTGGACCCTGAACTGCAATGCCCAGATCAATTACTGGCCGGTGGAGGTGGCGAATCTGGCGGAGTGCCACTCGCCCTTGTTTACGCTGATCGAAGAACTCAAAGTTGACGGGGCCCGCACGGCACGCAACATGTACGGTTGCAAGGGCTGGATGGCGCACCACAATGCCGACCTATGGCGTACCACAGCTCCTATCTATTGGAGTCCATCGATCTGGAAGATGGGCGGGGCCTGGCTCTGTCACCATCTTTGGGAACATTATGTATTTCATCTCGACGATCAATTCTTGCGCAGGGTGTATCCCACCATGCGGGAAGCCGCCCAGTTCTTTCTGGACCATCTGACGCCGGGACCCAAGGGCTGGCTGGTGACCTATCCCTCGACGTCGTTTGAGAATACATTTCGCAAGCCTGATGGTGTTGAATCCACCTGCTGTCTGGGGCCGGCCATGGACATGCAGATTCTCCACGATCTGTTCAGCAATACCATGCAGGCGGCGGACATCCTCGGCCAGGATGCCGAATTCCAGCGGGAACTTGCCGCGGCCCGCGGCAAGCTCGTACCTATGCAGGTTAGTCCGCGCACTGGGCAGTTGCAGGAGTGGATTGACGACTGGGACGCGGCCGAACCCCACAATGGCCAGGTCGCGCAGATGTGGGCGCTCATGCCGGGCAATCAGATTACTCCCGACGGAACCCCCGAGCTGGCGGCGGCGGTGCGCAAAGTGCTTGATTTCCGCCAACCGGCGGCAAAAAATGCCGGCAGCTGGATGGGCTCCTGGACTTGCAATGCCTTCGCCCGCCTGCACGATGCCGAAGCGGCCTTCGCGATTCTGCAGCGGCATCTCAGCCAGAATGTGAATGGCAACGGCACAGCAAACTTTGGGCGGATTGGCGCCGAGTTCCAAATTGATGGAAACCTTGGCATGACGGCCGCCATTGCTGAAATGCTGTTGCAAAGCCATGCCGGCGAGGTCCACTTTCTGCCGGCATTGCCTTCAGCGTGGAAAGAGGGGCGCTTTCGTGGCTTGCGAGCTCGAGGCGGGCTTACGGTGGCTTTGACCTGGCAAGACGGGAAGGCGAAAGATGCCCAGGTAATCGCGGAGGGTCGTGGCCTACGGCAGATCCGCCCACCCCGGGGGCAGCGCGTCCAGTCGGTGGACGCCGCAGGTCGCAAAATTGTGTTTGCCCAGGCTTCTGGAGAAAGTATCCGCCTGGAGATGGAAGCAGGAACGCCCTACAGGATCCGCTTTCTCTAAAACCCTCGCGCATAAAAATGAACAGGCCCACATCGCTGTGGGCCTCAAGTCCTGGGCTTGCCGCTGCTTCTAGTTTGACCAGACGATCTCAGCCTTTTTCGCGGTGAGGCGTTGCTTGCGGAAATCGCGCGCCACATCGCCCAACGGCGTTTCCGCCGGTGTCGCAAACTCCCAGAGCGGGCGCTCACCCTTTGCGCTTCGATTGCTTGAACTTTCCAGCAGGTTCTGCCATTCGCCCATGGCACGGGCCTGGGCCCGTTCGGGATGGCTGGTCGGCAGATTCGCCAACACAGGTTGATTGCTCAGTCCTCCGGGAACGAAGGTCCCGACCTGTCCAAACGCACTAGCCGCACAAAACAGGCACGCTGCAAAAAGTATGCTTTTCATCGTTTTCCCTCCACTTGGGAACCGCAAAATTTCAAATCAGCAACGGCATGGCAACCTTTGCCACCCGAAAGGGGGGATAATTCCGGAGCGTGCCGGGTAGGTATCTGTTTCGGCCACGTTTCCATGCCCCGAGTAAGTGCAAGCGCCGGGCCAAATTTTCCGCACGTAATACCTACAAGTTACGAGCGGGGTGGCAGGGGAAACTGCAATGTTTTGCACACTTATGGGCCAGCGGGAGAAGTTTGGAATACCCCTAACTGTAAGGTAATCAGTTACTTTGCTGCCTTCAGGGCCTGTTCCAGGTCAGCTCTTAGATCGGCGACGTCCTCCAGGCCGATATTCAGTCGCACAATGCGCGCGCCGTAGTTGGGCCGGTTGGGGATGCCATGAAAGTCATAGGCCACCGCCAGGCTGGTGACCCCGCCCCAGCTATAGCCAATCTTAAAGAGCTGCAAGGCGTCGACAAAGCGGATGACCTGCTCCTTGGTGAGGCTCTGCGCAAAGACCACGGAGAAGACCCCGGCCGAGCCGCTAAAATCCCGCTTCCACAATTCGTGTCCCGGACAGGAGGGCAGCGCGGGATGCAACACGCGCTCGACCTCGGGCAAGGTGGCGAGCCACTCCGCCAGCGCCCGCGCCGATGCTTCCATGGTTTGTAAACGGACGGCCAGCGTCTTCATGCCGCGCAAGGCCAGGCTGCATTCGTCGGGAGAAACTCCACAGCCTACCAACTGCTGAGTGTCTCCAATCCGTTCGTAAAGTTTGGGATCGCGCACGGTGATGGAGCCGAGCAGAAGATCGCTGTGCCCTCCGATGTACTTGGTGAGGGCTTGCAACGTGATGTCCACGCCGTGGGCGAAAGCATCGAAATACACGCCTGCCGCCCAGGTGTTGTCGAGCACGACCAGCGCCCCGGCGCGGTGCGCGGCCTCGGCGATGGCGGGAATGTCCTGTACCTCCATGGTGATGGAGCCGGGGCTCTCGCACCACACCAGGCGGGTGTTGGGGCGAAGCAGCTTGCTGATGCCGGCCCCGGCTTCAGGAGGATAATGTCCGACTTCCACGCCAAAGCGCCGCAACACCAGGCTCGCGAACTTGCGGTTTGGGGTGTAGATGCTCTCTGGGATAAGAATATGGTCCCCTGCCTTGAGCAGGGCGAGATTCAGCAGGGAAATCGCCGCCTGTCCTCCCGGAGCGATGATGGTGCGGAAGCCGCCCTCCAATTCACACACTCGAGTGGCCAGCTCCAGCACGGTGGGAGTGCCGTAAAGGCCGTAGGCATAACCGATTTCATACTGGTCCCAGCCGTCGTTGACCGAGGACGCATTGGCAAAGAGGACCGTGGACCCTCGATATACCGGCGTGGAGAGCGAATGAAATCCCTCGGGAACGCGCGCATCGGAGTGGATCAGCTTGGTTTTCCAGTTCTTGGGCATGAGAAAAGGATAACCGACGGCATGCAAGCGGAGAACGCAAGCCTTATGGCTGAGCTTCGCGCCAGCGCGCCACCAGGTCCTTGGCTGCTGCCGGCCATTCGGGGAACTGAAAGCTAAATCCGGAGTCCAGCAGGCGGCCGGGCACCACGCGCCGGCTCTTGAGAATCAGTTCGGTCTCCGTGCCCAGGAAGACGGCACCGGCCTTGAGCATCCATTGGGTTGCCGGCAGTCCAATGGAAATCCCCCAGGCTTGCCGCAACGCCTTCATGAAGTCACGGTTCGGCAGCGGGTTAGGCGCGGCAAGATTGAACGGGCCCATGTACTCTTCGTGCGCGATCAGAAAGTCGATGGCGCGGATGAAGTCTGCATCGTGGATCCAGGAGATAAATTGTTTTCCTGAAGCCGCGGCCCCGCCCAAGCCAAAGCGAACAATGCGTAGCAGTTCATCGAAGATGCCGCCACGGCTGGGGCTCATGGTCATGGCGCTGCGCAGGGCGATTTTTCTTGTCTTTGGCGTGGCCGCGGAGAAAAATGCCTGCTCCCACCTGGTGGCAACGTCAATGCTGAAACGCCACGTACTGGGCGCATCTTTCTCACGTTCATGCCCGCCGATTTCACCCGTGTCTTCATCCATCGCCCGGTCGAAGCTGTGACGGTAAATCGTCGCCGTGCTGGCGTTCATCCATAGGCGCGGTGGCTTTGCCATCTGCGCGATTGCCTCGCCCAGAATCCGCGTCGATTGCACGCGCGATTCTTTGATCAACCGCTTGTTCTTCTCCGTGTAGCGGCAATTCACGCTGCGGCCGGTCAGATTAATAAGTACGTCCGTGCCCTCGAGCATCTCGCGCCATGGTCCCAGGGTCACGGCATCCCACGCCGCGACTTGCCAGGGGGCAGAGTAAGGCTGGCGCGAAAGTACGACCACTTCACATCCCTGCGTGTGAAAATGCCGGGCCAGGATGCTGCCGACCTGTCCCGAGCCACCGGCCAGCACGATGCGCTGCATGTTGCTCATAGTGTCTCCTCCGCCACCGTCAGTTCGCCCTCGCCATAAATAATGGCCAGCAGGTCGGTGACAAGTTTCCGTACCGGCCGCAGCAAGGGGAACCCGGAAAACTGAATGAGTTTCACCACAATCGAAAGTGTCTTGCTAAACAAAAGCGTCGTGCGCTTCTGCTGGGGAGAGCGGTCGTAAATCCAGAACAGAAGCAGCCCCATCTGGTAAAGCCAGAGAAGGCGAGGGAGATGTATCCGCAGGTCTTCGGGAACACGCGTTTTGGAGTCCTGCAGGGCGCGCTCGAAAAGCTGAATGTCCTGTTCGCGGATGGCGCGCGTGGCCTCGCTGAACGGCGAAAGCGGGTGTTGCGGATCAATATGCGCCGAGAGCGCCCCCATCAGTTTCCGGTTGGGAGCGAAGTAGGCAAGCTTGATTTCGAGCATGGCCCGCAGGCGCTCTTCCAGCCCGTGTGTCTTTGCCAGCGCCTCTTCCAGACGAGGCGATAACTCGATCTGGGTGCGCTCGTAGAACGCCATGACCAGCGCTTCTTTAGAGTGGAAGTAATAATAGGCTGCGCCCAGCGCGACGCCGGCTTCTTTGGCGATGTCGCGCATGGTCGCATTCTCGAAGCCGCGTTTGCGGAACAGCGATAGCGCGGCTTCGAGAATGCGGGCCCGGGTCGCTTCTGACTTCCGGATGGCTTTCTCTTTGGGGCTCATGATTTATTCCTGGGGCAGCGGACGGGGCAGCGCGGTGACGCGGGCACGCTTCCGCAAGCGGGAGAAAACATACAGATTGAAGAAGTGCATGAATCCGAGGACGAGCAGCACCACGCCGATCTTGTCGCTGACCAGCTCAATGGCCGAGCGCAGCGTAAGCAGAGATTCACTGGCCTTCAGGGCGAGCGCCACGTATCCGATATTGATGAGGTAAAAGCCGACTACCAGTAGGTGGTTGACGGAGTCCGCCAGTTCGGCATTGCCGTGGAAGGCATCGATCAGGAAAACCCGGCCATTCTTATGCAGGGTGCGGGCCACCCACATCGTTACCGCCAGGCTGATGACCAGATAGCTCACATAGCATTCAATGATGTACATAAACCCTCCATTGGTAATTGAACATGTTCAAATAAAGCATGAATCCGTTTGAGCCGCTTGTCAAGAAAAAATTGAACATGTTCAGTTAGTTGAGTGAGGAGCGCCTAACTCTTGGATTGGGGAATGACTTGGTAAGGAGTGCCTCGCAGCTGGGCTATTGTGTGGTGCCGGCGCCGATGGCGCGCGGCGAGGGCCCCAGAGCTTTCAGGGCCAGTTCGGCGCATTCCTGGAGTTTCTGCAAAGAGGCCGCGACGGTGGCGGCGGCATCCTCCGGCGCGGCGGTTTGCATGCGCGCGGCTTGTTCCCGCACGCTGCGGCCGATTTCCAGCAGTACGATGAGGGAATCCGCATGCAGCTTCCACAGAGAAGGAGAATTTTCGCAGCGCTTCAGTTCTTCGATCTCAGTCGTGGTGCGTGCGGTCAAAGCCACCAGGCGCAAGACGACGCGGGCTACGTCAGCGCGCAGGCTCTTTTCCCCCAAATACTCGGCACAGCAGATATCCGCTTCTTCCGATGTGAGGGCCAGGTTGAAAAAGCGCATGGGGACGATCTGGCGGAATTTGGGATCGGCGACGCGCACAAAGACGCGGATGGATTCCTCCACCTTTAGGACTTTGGTCTCTTCGGTGGCAATTTGTTGTGGGGTGACCGCGCCCCGCAGGGCGGGCACGTCAAGCTCGGGTCGGCGGTTGGGAGCCGAAGGCTTAGGCGGGCCGCTGCGCAGCTTCAGAGCGGCCGGGACCGGCGGGCGCGCCACGCGCCGGATGGGCGGACGCCGTTCCAGCACTTTTTTCAACTTGGAGACCCGGCTGAACTTTTCCAGCGCCGCCCCGTAATCCATCTTGAGCAGTTCGTTTTCCTTGAGCGCCGCCACGTGGTCCACGGTCACGTCCACGCCATCGACCGTGCCCAGAATGCTGCCACCTTGTTCTTCCAGGGCCTCGGCGAAGTTTTTGATCTCGGCCGCGGCCGTCCGAAACAGTGTGTCAAAATGCAACCCAAAGGCCGTGTTGTAGGGCGCGATGGTGGCCAGGACGCCGGGATGATAGAAGGACATCTCGAAGGCTTGCTTCAGTTCCCGCACCCGGGCGATGATGCCGGATTCTAGCAGGGAGTTGAGGTCGCGAAAACCATCCGCCTCCTGCTGTAAGGGGGCGAACTCCCGCAGCAGCTGCAAATGTTCTTCGGGCAGGGACGGGACCTCGGTATCCGCCAGGATCTCAATCAGGGCAATCTCAAAAGGTGAGAGCGGCAGCGAGCCATCCAGGCCGTAGCCGCGGCGTTCCCATTGTCCGGGCACACGAGGATGGCGGTGCAGAAAGGTCGCGACCAGGTCGGTTTTGTCGCGATTGGCGGCGGAGGCGTCTTTTTTGCGGCAAAGATAACGCAGGAGCGCTTCTGCGATTTCCGCGTCGGTCTCCGGGGTCAGCGCCCGCCGCAACATGGCCGGGGTAATGGCCAAATCGAGCAGCCGCAGCCAGCGCCGCATGGCTCCCAGGGTGGGCTGCACATCGCCGTCGGCGGATTGCAGCGAAACCGCCTCCAGGCCCGCGGGGACGGGCACTTCGCCATCCACCGGCGCCTGCAGCAGCTTTTCATAGAACCCCTGGACCGTGGCCAGAATGGCCAGCTCAAATTTCGGGTCCTCTACCAAGCCAGGCTCCCGGCAAATGCAGTCTTACCAACTTCCGGAAAAGGAAGAAGTAACAGAATTAGTAAATCCTAAGGATGCCGACTCGACAAGCATCACTCTGGTTCATGTACCAAGATGAGAAGTGAGTACGGCCGGCGAGTGGTGGGGGGATATGGTCCGCTGCCGCGGGTGTGTTTGGGGTGTCAGGCAGTGCGCGCGGCAGCGGTCCTAGGAGGTGAGATGGGTCTCACTCGAAGAGAAGAGTAAAGAACAATCTATAGTATGTCAATAGGGATTATTGATTTTTTGCCCCCGTAAAAAACAGGACTCTGGCATTAATCGAAGACTACGGTCTTGTTGCCGTAGAGGAGCACGCGGTTCTCGATGTGCCAACGCACGGCGCGGGAAAGCACCACTTTCTCCAGGTCGCGGCCCTTTTCAATCAGGGTTTCCACCGTGTCGCGATGCGAGATGCGCACCACGTCTTGTTCAATGATGGGCCCGTCGTCCAGGACTTCGGTCACATAGTGGCTGGTGGCGCCGATCAGCTTCACTCCCCGCACAAACGCCTGATGGTAGGGCTTGGCCCCGATAAAGGCGGGCAGGAAAGAGTGATGAATGTTAATGATGCGTTCGGGGTACTGGGCGATGAACTCGTTCGAGAGGATCTGCATGTAGCGGGCGAGCACGATAAAGTCGGGCTTGTGCTCGGCCAGCAGTCCCAGAATCTTTTGTTCCGCCGCCTGCTTGCCGTCTTTGGGGACCGGTACGGTGACATAGGGCACGCGGTAAAAGTCGGCGATGGGCTGATTGTCCGGATGGTTCGAGATAATGAGCGGAATATCGCAGTTCAACTCGCCGCTGCGGTGGCGGTAGAGCAGGTCTACCAGGCAATGGTCGTACCGGGAGACCATGATGACCATGCGCGGCCGGAAGTTGGAGTGGGCCAGGCGGTACATCATCTGGAATTCCTGGGCGATGGGCGCGAAATGTTTGCCGAAGTCCTCGAGCGGAATATCGAAGTCGGCGGGATCGAATTCTACCCGCAGTAAAAAGAGGTTCGACTCGGCGTCGCCGTGCTCATCGGCAAAAAGAATGTTGCCGTTGTGGCGGAAGATGAAGTCGGAGATCTTGGCGACCACGCCTTTGCGGTCGGGACAGCTGACAAGCAGGATGGCGGAGTTTTTCATGCTCCGCCGCTACTTGAGCCCTTTCAGGATTTCTTTGGCCGCATTGGCCCCCGAGCCGCCGGTCAGGCCCGTGCCGGGATGGGTGCCATTGCCGCACAAATACAGGTTCTGGATGGGCGTGCGGTAACGCGCCCAATCCAGCAGCGGGCGCATGGTGAAGAACTGGTCGAGAGACAACTCGCCGTGGAAGATATGCCCGCCGGTGAGGCCGTAGGTTTCTTCCAGGTCCTGCGGGGTGATGATCTGATGGGTCAGGATCAGTTCCGGCAGGTTCGGGGCATATTGGGCCAGAGTCTGCACCACGGCTTGTCCCAGCGCCTTGCGCTGCGTTTCCCAGTCGCTTCCCTTCAATTTGTAGGGCGCGTACTGCATGTAGATGGACATGACATGCTGCTCATTGGGCGCAAGCGAGGGATCGGTCAGCGTGGGGATGGTGGCTTCGAGATAGGGCTGCTTGGCGAAGGCGCCGTACTTCGATTCATCGAAGGCGCGCTCCAGATAGTCGATCTCAGGGCCAATATGGATGCGGCCGCGCAGCGCGGTGTCGTCCTCGGCTCCGCTAAGAGCGGTGAACTTGGGCAGTCCGGAGAGGGCCAGGTTGATCTTGGCCACCGTGCCCGGCGTGCGTACATGCTGCAGCTTCTGCGCGAAGTCGGGGGAGAGGTGGGTGGGGTCCACCAGCTTGAGCAGGGTGCGCTTGGGATCGACGTTGGAGACGACCGCCTTGGCGCTGATTTCTTCTCCGGTGGAGAGCACGACGCTGGTAGCTACGCCATTTTTCACCCGCACTTCAATGACGTCGGCGTTGCTGCGAATTTCCGCGCCCGCCTGCTGCGCCGCTGCTGCCATGGCCTGGGTGATGGACCCAATGCCGCCGCGGGCAAAGTAGCTGGAGCCTGCCGGATGTGAGTCTCCGGCCGCGCGAATCAGCAGCACCAGGCTGGTGCCGGCCGACCAGGGCCCAAGGAAAGTGCCAAACACGCCGCGCGCGGCGATGACCGCCCGCAGCAGCTCGGTTTCGAAGTATTCCGCCACCAGATCGGCCACCGCCATGGGGCCCCAGCGCAGCAGGCGGAACATATCTTTCTTGCCCAGGCCGCGGATACCGCGTCCGGTCTTCAGCATGCCCCACAGGTCGCTGCTGCTCGGGCTGTCAATATTGGGTGGGGTCATAGCCAGCGCGTCGCCGATGACCTTGCCCATCTTGGCCAGTGAGTTCTGAAACTCGGAATAGCGGGCCGCATCCTTTTGGGAAAATTTGGCGATTTCCTGCACGGCACGCTGGGTGTCGTTATAGAGGACCAGAGCGCGGCCGTCGGGGGAGAGCGCAGTCACGCCCACTTCCGGGGTGATGAACTCCAAGCCATGTTTAGCCAGCTGCATGTCGCGCACGACATCCGCGCGCAGCGGGCCAGCGGAGTGTGCCAAAGTCGAGACGCGGAAACCGGGATGAAATTCTCCCGTGACCGCGGCCCCGCCCGGTTGCGGGCGGCGTTCCAGCACCAGCGGTTTGTAGCCCGCCTTGGCCAGGTAGAAGGCCGTGACCAGCCCGTTGTGACCGCCACCGATGATGACGACGTCGCGTGTTTCTGGCATGGCTTAGGCCGCTCCTTTGATGTCTTTCAGAATTTCCAGCGCCGCCAGACGTCCGTTGGCGCCCATGATGCCGCCGCCCGGATGGGTGGCCGATCCGCACATGTAGAGGTTCTTGATGGGCGTGCGGTACTGCGCCCATCCCGCCACCGGACGCAGGAAGAACAGCTGCTCGAGCGAAAGTTCGCCCTGGAAGATGTTGCCTTCGCTCAATCCCCATTCGCGCTCCAGGTCGAGGGGCGTGACCACCTGTTTGTGCAGAATGATGTCCTTAATGTTGGGCGCATACTCGGCAATGGTATCGATGACCGTGTTGCCGAAGGGCTCGCGCAGTTCGTCCCAATTCAGGCCGGGACGCAGCTTGTAGGGGGCGTATTGCACGAAGCAGGAGAGCACATGCTTTCCCGGAGGCGCGACCGAAGGATCGGTGAGCGAGGGAATGACCATGTCGATGTAAGGCCGGCGGGAGAAGTTGCCGTACTTGGCATCGTCGTAGGCGCGTTCCATGTATTCCACGCTGGGCGAAATGGAGATGGCGCCGCGCAGGTGCGCCCCCGGTCCCGGCATGCACTTGAAGTTTGGCAGCGCATCGAGCGCCAGATTCACCTTGCCGGAAGAGCCGCGGAATTTGTAGCGCCGCACTTCCTCGAGAAATTCTCCCGGCAGGTGGCTTTCCTCAATGAATTTGGTGAAAGTGTTGCGGGGATCGACGCTGGACGAAATGACGTCGGCGTAAATCTCATCGCCGTTGGCCAGCACCACACCCTTGGCGCGGCCGTTCTTCACGATGATCTGGGCGATGGGCGCCTGCTTGCGAATTTCCACCCCGGCTTCCAGGGCGGCGTCGCCGATGGCGTTCGAAATCGCGCCGGTGCCGCCGCGGGCAAATCCCCAGGAGCGGAAGGCCCCGTCGATTTCTCCCATGTAGTGGTGCAGCAGCACGTAGGCGGTGCCGGGGGAGCGTACGCCCAGGAAGGTGCCGATAATTCCCGAAGCCGACATGGTGGCCTTGAGTACGTCGGTCTCAAACCACTGATCGAGGAAGTCGATGGCGCTCATGGTCATGAGCTGCACCTGGTTGTATTTGTCGTCGCTGGTCATGCCCTGGAAACGGCGGCCCAGGAAGAGCAGCTTGGCCAGGTCTTTGGGATTCAGCGTGGTGGGATCGGGCGGCACCATGGAGAGGATCGGCTTCACGAAGCGGCACATGGCCTGCATGGCTTTGCCGAATTCGTCATAGGCCTCGGCATCCAGCTTGGAGTGGCGGGCGATCTCGCGGTGGGTGCGCCCGTGGTCATTCACCCGCCACAGATAATCGCCGTTGGGCATGGGAGTGAAGGTGCCGTCGAGGGGCAGAATCTCCAGGCCATGGCGGGGCAGGTCGAGGTCGCGAATGATCTCCGGCCGTAGCAGCGAGACCACGTAGGAGCAGACGGAGAACTTGAATCCGGGAAAAACTTCTTCGGTGACCGCGGCCCCGCCGAGGACGTGGCGGCGCTCCAACACCAGAACCTTCTTGCCGGCGCGCGCCAGGTAGGCGGCGTTGGTCAAGCCGTTATGGCCTCCGCCGATCACGATCACATCGTATTTCGATCCGTTTGCTGCCATAGGAGCCTCAGCCTTTTCAGGTACTCGTGATGGAATTTGCCCGGATTGTAGCAGGTACGCTCCGCAACAGATTCAGTTTGTGGAAGGAACCCTCCCGGACGGCTGGTGCACACAGGGGAAGGCGGAGGACGGAAAGGCGGGAAGAGGTCTTACAGCCCGCTAAGCAGGACGGCCCAGGTTAGGATGACGCTCCACGGTGTATTCATGGTTTCTTGCAGCACCCGTCCAAAAGGAAAAGCCATTCTACCCGGAAGCCGAGTTTTTGTCTGCAAAATCTCAATCCCATGACTGGCAGTCAGCAGAAAAGCGGCGCGACGGATTGCCGATTTCGCGAAAGCGTGCATATAATCCAGCGCAAGATCATGAATTTCTCGTGGCTCTCCGGGATTTTCCGCGAAGAGCGTTTTCCCAGGGCTTGCCGGGGCGCCACGAGAGATTCACGAAGGAGCCAACTTTGCCAGTCGGAACAGCGTTTCACGAGCGGACATTCCCTCTTTGCCACAGCTTGAACTATCGCGAGTGGTCGGGCTACTACACGGTCAGCGTTTACGAAGTGCACCATGACCACGAGTACAACGCCATCCGCAATGCGGCCGCGCTCATCGACATCTCGCCCCTCTACAAGTATCTGATCTCCGGCAAAGACGCGACCAAGCTGGTGAACCGCGTGATTACCCGCGACATCAACAAGGTGAAAGTCGGACAGGTGATCTACTGCTGCTGGTGCGACGAAGAAGGCAAGGTCATCGACGACGGCACCATCACGCGCCTGGAAGAGAACAAATACCGCTGGACTGCCGCTGATCCCAGCCTGCGCTGGTTCCGCCAGAACGGCCTCAACATGGACGTGCAGATCGAGGACATCTCGGAGAAAGTGGCGGCCCTGGCCCTGCAAGGGCCGACCTCCGCCAAGTTATTGAAAGCAGTGGCCGAAGCGGATATCGCCAACCTCAAGTATTTCCGCATGACCAGCGGCAAAATTGCCGGCGTTCCGGTCGACATTTCGCGCACCGGCTACACCGGCGATCTCGGTTATGAGCTCTGGGTGCCGTGGAATGACGCGGTCAAAGTCTGGGACGCGCTGATGGAAAAAGGCAAGTCCTTCGACCTGCACGCCGCCGGCATGCTGGCGCTGGATGTGGCGCGCGTCGAAGCCGGACTGCTGCTCATCGAGGTGGATTATTCGAGCGCGAAGAAGGCGCTGATTCCTTCGCAGAAGTATTCGCCGTATGAACTTGGCTTCGACAAGATGGTGCACCTCGAGAAAGAAAATTTCGTGGGCAAGTCGGCTCTGGAGCGGGACAAGAAAAACGGTGTGCCCCGCCAGTTGGTAGGACTGGAACTCGACTGGACGGAAGTCGAGGCCCGCTACGAGAAGTTTGGGCTGACCCCCGCCGCGCCCTCGCAAGCCTCGCGGGTCGCGGTCCCTGTTTACGTGGGCGACCAGCAGGTTGGCAAAGCCACGACCACCACCTGGTCGCCGGTGCTGAAAAAGATGATTGCGCTGGCCAGTCTCGACACGCAGCACTCGGCCATCGGCTCTTCCGTGCAGATGGAGATCACCGTGGAAGCCATGCGGGAGAAGGTCACGGCCAAGGTAGTGAAGGTGCCGTTCTTCAATCCCGAGCGCAAGACCGCCACGCCGGTCTAGTCAGTGGGCTTTGCTAGTGTGGACTTGTGTGGGGACGGGCGTCTCGCCCGTCCCTTTGGTTTTATGATGTATAAAATTCTGTCATTCCGAGCCGTGTTTTTGCGGCGAGGAATCCCTACTGCAAAGACTGCTCCTGCACTCTCGCCCTCCTCTTCCCCGCCCAATACAGCCAGACCCCGATTCCGATCAGCACTCCCGTCAATCCCACCACTTTCAGCACGGCCAGGGGCTTATTAGGTTCGTCCGGTTGGGGAAGCAGAGATAACACGATGACAAACGAGGTGGTCAGAAAGCCCACCGCCGCAACCACCCGCGCCACCCGCGAACCGCCCGGCACGCGCAGGATTTCCGGCCCGGCGGGTTCCTTTTGCAGCTTGATCATGGACGCGAAGAGATACAGGTAAGGGATGAAATAGGTAATCACGCCCATGCTGACCAGCACGTCGTAGGCGCCTTTCACGCTGGTGCCGGCCTGTCCCAAAAAAATGAAGACTCCGCCCAGCACGGCCTGGGTGAGCAGAGCTACCCACGGTGTTTTCCAGCGCGCGTGCAGCTTTCCGAATGCGGCGGGCAGAAAATGGTCAATGCCGGCGACGAACGGCAGACGCGCCACGGCCGCCAGATAGGCGCTGGCCGCGCCCACGTTGCTGAGCGCGATCAGGAATGCCACTACCGGCAAGACCCCAGGAACTCCGATGCGATGGGAGGTCTTGCCCACGGCCTGCACCAGGCCTTGCAGGCCGCTGACTTCGCTCGAAGGCAGCGCCAGCAGCACCCCCACCGTGCCCAGGATGTAGCAGAGCACGACGGTCAGTCCGCCGAGAAGCAGCGAGATGGGAATGGTGCGGCGGGCGTTCTTGATTTCCTCGCCCATGAAGGACGCGGTTTCGCAGCCCCCGAAGGCGAAGGTCAGCACTGACCAGAAAATGATGTCGTTCAGGTGCGTGCTGGGGACCATGGCGCGCCAGGTGAATTGGGTTGCCGAGCCGAAGTGCCACCAGGCGTAGACGCCCATGGCGATCACGATCAGCGCGGGGACCCACATGGAAACCGCGCCGATATTGTGCAGCCACTTGCCAATATTAAGCCCAAGAACGTTCAGCAGCGTGGCTGCGCCCAGGGTGAGCAGCGAAAACACGATGTAGAAGGTGGCGTTGCTCGAGAGGTGTCCCCAGACCTCCGGCCGCATGAACAGGATGTTGCTGGCCGCGAAATAAAACACCGCGGGGAAGTAGGGAAGATTGCTGGTCCAGTACGTCCACGCCGACATAAAGCCGGAAAAATCACCGAAAGCGCGCTTGCTCCACACATAGAGCCCGCCCTCATTGGGATAGCGCGATGACAGCTCCAGCACCGAAAGCGCGAGCGGAATGTAGAAGACGAGCCACGCGCCGATCCAGACCACGATGGAGCTGGGCCCGGCGGCCGCGGCGGTGGCGATCCAGCGCAGACTGAACCCGCTGACCACGTAAAACAGCAGCAGGTCACGCAGCCCCATAACCTTTTTCGGACGGTTGGCGTCATCAACTTCCAGAGGGACTACTTCACGAGGCAGACTGGATGGATCAGGTCCGGGCACGCGGGTGAAGGATACTTTTCTCCGAAGCGGTTTCGAGAAAAGAGTCCACAGTAAACACTAAGTCTTCCAACATTACAAGAGAAACCGTTTTCCGATAGCGTGCAATTTTGATCAACCCTTCCGATCCACGTAGGGACAGCCGCCCCCTTCGACGATGCTCAGGGCAGGCCCGGCTGTCCGGTCGAGCACAGCTCGACAACGCATGGACCCCAGACAGCGCGTTTCGAGGGCCATTTCCTGGATTTCTGAGCGTTTTTTCTGTGATCTCTGCGTCTCTGCGGTTGAGTTTTTGTAAAAATCTTAAAACGCAGAGAGCGCGGAGGATGCATTGAGAACACGGAGAAAAATCCAATCCACGTTTTTCCTCTGTGGAACTCAGTGTCCTCAGTGGTAAAGATCCTGCTCGTCGAACAGCTACATTATCGCGGTGGGCGGCGCGGGTTCGCTGGGATCGCCGGCGCTCGAGAGCGGCAGGAAGATCATCAGCCCGGCCAATCCGGCCAAGACGATCATGCCGCCGACCAGGTAGGAGGGATATTCAAAAATCTGCGGGCGCGCCCATTTGGGAGCGAATTGCAGGCCGGCCCAAACCAATCCCAAGATGGCTTCTCCTGCGATCAAGCCGGAGGCCGTCAGAATGCCGGCATTTTCCACGCGTGCTTTTTGTGCGGCATTGTAGCCACGGCGCTCGGCGACCCAATCGCCCAGGGCGCGGAAAACACCGCCGATAAAAATGGCGAAGGTGGTTTCAAAGGGCAGGTACATACCCACCGCCACCAGCATGGGACTCTTCACCTGCATCATGATCATGGCGATGCCGAACAGAATGCCCACCACCACCAGGGGCCAGGGCATATCGCCACCCACGATGCCGATGGCCAGCGTGGCCATCAATCCCGCCTGGGGCGCGGAAAGCTGGCGGTCGCCGAACCCGATGCCCCCCGCCTTGATGTTGGCTTCATGCAGCAGCATCAAGGGGAAGTACATCACCAGGCTAGCCACCACCACGGCGATTAATTCCGCAATCTGAATTCGGCGTGGCGTGCCGCCGAGAATGTATCCCACTTTGAAATCCTGCAGCAGCTCGCCCGCGACCGCGGAAGAAACGCAAACTACCGCCGCCACTCCCAGCACCGCAGCCACGCCCGAGCTTCCTGAGACGCCCAGCGCCACCATCAGCAGGGCGGCAATCAACAATGTCGAAAGCGTGAGTCCGGAGATCGGGTTATTGGACGAGCCGATAATGCCGACCAGGTTGCCCGAGACCGTTGCGAAGAAGAACCCGACCAGGATCATGACCACCGCGGCCAAAATGGCGGGCCAGACCAGACCGGAGATGTACATGTACAAAATGCACATCAGGACAAACATCACCCCGATCAGGCTGAACACCACCTTTGAACTCATATATTGCTCGGTGCGGGAGAGTTTGGCGCGCTCCGCCGCGCTCTGGCTCAAGTCGGAGAGAGCTTTGCCCAGGCCGGCGGTCAGGCTCTTGCGCATGCGGAACAAGGTGTAGGCCGCGCCCACCAGCATGCCGCCCACGGCGATGGGGCGAACGATGAATCGCCAGACCGCCCCGGCCTGCCCCGCCCAATTGGCCGGCGTATCGGCGGGCAGATAAGCGTGAATCTGTGGGCCCAGGAAAAAAATAAGCAGCGGCACCAGCAGTCCCCAGGCCAGGACGCCGCCGGCAAACTGGATGGAGGCCAGGCGCAATCCGATGATGTAACCGACGCCCAGATAGGCCGGGCTCACACTGGGGGCGGCGAACATACTGGTTCCGCCGGCCGCCAACGTATTGGCCCCCGCCGCCGAACCCAGCCGCACCTGACTGTGTCCCAGGCTTCCTACGTTGAAATGAAAATCTTTGTCGGCGGCGAACAGACCAAAGCGCCCCAGCATGTAGACCACGCCCCCGACGCCGATATTCCAGAACAGGTACTTTGCTGCCTGGGCCCCGCGCTGCCCAGCCTTATGGATCTCCGACGCGGCCACCGATTCCGGGAAAGGCAGCTCGGGATCTTCCACCATCACCCGCCGCACCAGGGAAATAAACAGCACTCCGAGAATGCTGCCCACCAGAATCAGGGCAGTCGATTTCCAGTAGGCGTCGGCCGGCCGGAAGGACGGCCAAGCCCCGGACAGCAGGAAGGCGGGGATGGTGAAGATGGCCCCGGCGGCCACCGATTCCCCAATCGAGCCCGAGGTACGGGCAATGTTCTCCTCCAGCACGGAAGCCTTCCAAATGCGCAGCACCGCCATGCCAATCACGGCGGCCGGATAGGTCGCGGCGATGGTGATCCCCGCGCGCAATCCCAGGTATGCGTTGGCCGCTCCCAGAACCACGCACATGACCAGCCCCAGGAGCAACGCGCGCAGCGTAAACTCCTTCATTTCCATAGTTTCAGGAACGAATGGTTGATACTTTTTGGGCGCTTCGGGGGGACCGGCAGGCGACATCGTACTCATGAATAAGATTCCTCTGGGAAAAGACAGCTCAGACCACTGGCAATACGGTATCAGACCGGATTGTGATGAACGGCGCACCTTATCACGCTGGGCGCGGCCCTGACAAGTCCGGAAGCCATTGCCAAAGGCGACCGATCCGGTAAGTTCCCAATAGAGAATACCGTCTCTATTCTGCTATGATAGATGCAACGCTGTTCTGGCCAGGTTGAGGTTCTGTGATGCTCTCCAAGAGGTTCCAATGCAGCGACTGCAGTAGCCAGGACGGGTATCGTTCCCGGCCGCGCACGTTTACGGAGAGATACCTTCTGCCCCTGATGTTCTTGCGGCCGGTGCGATGCGCGGTGTGCTATCGCCGCACCTACGAATCGGTCTTCGTGCAGGTCCGCGAGCGGCATGAGCCGAAAGTGAGCCCCCGCGCGGCCGCCTAAGACCTTCGCGCATTGCGGGGGGATTGCCGGGGACGCTATACTGGCAGAGATTTCATTCGGTGGAAGCCTCCACAGCCCGCATCGAATGAAGGAGGCCCGTCTTCAGCAGTAGCTGGATACGAATTCGGGACAATGGGATACTCGCATCCCCAAAGCGAGGTCCGTTGCGCGCCTGGATACGCGGCGCGGCTGAGAGCCTGTTCGTTACTTTTTTTCCCTCCTTCTGCCGTCTCTGCCATGCTCCTCTAACCAATATTTCCCGGCTTCCCGTGTGCGAAGCCTGCCTGGCCGCAGTAAGGCCGGTGTCCGATGCGCTGTGCGCGATTTGTGGAGAGCAGATTCCCGGCCCCTTGGCCGCCTCCGCGCCGGAAGCGCTGTGTGGACTTTGCCGCCGATCCCGTCCCGAATATGTGCAGGCCCGCGCATTTGGCGGCTATGCCGGCACCCTGCGCGGCTTGATCCACCTGCTCAAGTATGAGCAGGTGCGGCCCGCAGCCAAGCTGCTGGGCGGTTTGTTGGCGGAGGTGATTGCCGAGATGCCGTTGCAGGGGCGGAGCCTCCTGGTAGTGCCGGTGCCCTTGCATAAGAGCAAGGCCCGGCAGCGCGGATTCAACCAAGCCGAGCAGATCGCCAGATTCGCTTTGCGTCAGCTCGCGGGAAATTTGCAGCTGAATAGCCGGGTGCTGGAACGGCAGCGTCCTACCTCTCCCCAGATTGGCCTGACCCGCCACCAGCGGCGGGAGAACCTGCGCGGGGCCTTTCGCGTGGTTGTGCCTGAGGAAGTGCGGGGCAGAGAAATTCTTTTGGTGGACGATGTGTTCACCACCGGCACCACGGTTTCCGCCTGCACGCGCGTCCTGCGGCGGGCGGGCGCATCTAAGATATGGATCGCCACCGTGGCGAGGACGTTCAAGGAAGGGGCTGGCAGCGCGGTGTATTCGCAGGCGGCCTGAGAGGACGCGACGGAATATGTCGGGCAAATGGAGCAACGCGGTCAATAGCGGGCGGGCATACTTTCCGCCTCCGGCGGCCGTGCTGGGAATCCAGCACGACGGCAATGGCCATGCTCTGCACGCACCCGTGCTGGTGTTGAATGCGTCCTATGAACCGATCAATGTATGCGCCGCCCGCCGCGCCATCATCCTGGTGCTGAAGGGCGTGGCCATGACCGAGGAAGAGAATGGGCACTTCCTGCATGCCGCGCGCGTGGCCATGCGGGTGCCCTCGGTGATCCGCCTGCTCGAGTACCGTCGCATTCCCCACCAGACGCGGGCCCTGTCGCGCAAGAACATTTTGCTGCGCGACCGCAACACCTGCCAGTACTGCGGGGAGGTGCTTCCCGCCGGTGACCTCACCCTGGACCACGTGGTGCCGCGCTCGCGCGGCGGATCTTCCACGTGGGAAAACCTGGTGGCCTGCTGCCATACCTGCAACCGCAGCAAGGGGAACCAGACTCCGATTGAGGCGGGCATGAAGCTGATGCGGGAACCCCGCGCTTTCAATCTGCATACCAGCCGCCACATCATGCGTTTAATGGGGCACTCCGACGACAAGTGGCGGAAGTATCTGTTTTATTGAGAGTGGGCTCGATCAGCGGCAGTTTTGTGGCGCTTCCGGACACGGGAAGCGCCTTTCCTTTCCGTGCTATGGTAAAAACATTTCGTCCGTGAGAAGCCATCACGGCAAGGAATTTGTACTTATGGCCTACGAAAATCTTCTTCTCGAAAAGAAAAACTCCATCGCCTACGTCACGGTGAACCGGCCTAAAGTCCTCAACGCGCTGAATACGGCGACCATGGAAGAGCTGCGCGCGGCCTTCAGCGAACTTAAGAATGACCCCGGCACGCGCGTGGTCCTGCTGACGGGCGCGGGAGAGAAGGCATTCGTTGCCGGCGCCGACATCAGCGAGATTGCGAAGCTCACGACGCTGCTCGGCAAGGAATTTGCCAACCGGGGGCAATCGGTGTTCACGCTGATCGAAACGCTGGGCAAGCCGGTGATCGCCTGCATCAACGGCTTCGCTTTGGGCGGCGGTTGTGAACTGGCGCTGGCTTGCAGCTTTCGTCTGGCCAGCGAAAATGCCAGACTCGGACAGCCGGAGGTGAAGCTGGGTATCATCGCCGGTTACGGTGGCTCACAGCGTTTGCCGCGGCTGGTGGGCAAAGGGGTGGCCAATCAGATTTTGCTCACCGGAGAGATGGTCTCCGCGCAAGACGCTCTACGCATCGGATTGGTGAATGAAGTTACCGCGCCGGCCGACCTGGTCCCGCGCGCTGAGGCCATCGCGCAAAAAATCATCGCCAATGGCCCGCTGGCCGTGCAGTACACGCTCGAGGCGGTCAATAAGGGCGCGGAGATGCCGCTGCCCGACGCACTGCATCTGGAAGCTGAGCTGTTCGGGCGATCCTGCGGCACCGAAGACAAAGCCGAAGGCACCGCGGCCTTCCTGGAAAAGCGCGCCGCGCAGTTCAAGGGAAAGTAGGTTTTGGCCACGGAACAGCACGGATTTTCACGGATGATCATTTTGAGGGGAAATGCGTTCGCAACGGATCCCTCTTTTACTCCTGCTCTGTTTCTCTTTCTCCGCTCTCGCGATTGCGGAAGATCTGAAGCCGCCCGAGCTCCTATCCTGGTCGCAGCAGATCGCGGGTGCAGGAAGGCTGGCTGGAAAATACCGGCTATAAGTTCTTTCTGCCGCGGCGGGAGACGTTTTATCGGGTGAAGTAGTGCCATACTAGTAGCCGGGATGCTGCGCTGGCATCTAGCGGACGTCGGGGATTATTTTGTGCGGCAAGAAAACGAAAAAGAATGACCAAAAAGAACAGCAATACGGGAGTCAGAGAGCGCTCCCGCTTCCACGGGAAAGCGATCGAAGGTGGATTCAACGGCGCAGGCAAGCGTTTTGGCATTGTGGTGGCGCGCTTCAATGCTTTTATCACCGAGCGCCTCTTGCAAAGCGCCTACGACGGGTTTCTGCGCTCGGGCGTGAAGGAGAAGGACATCGCCATCGTGCGGGTGCCCGGGGCCTTTGAACTCCCCTCCGCCGCCCGCACTCTGGCGGAGACGGGAAAATACAACGCCATCCTGTGTATTGGCTGCGTGTTGCGCGGAGATACCGCCCACTATGATGTCATCGTGAACGAAGTGGCGCGCGGGGTCGGCCAAGCGGCGCAGGAAACCGGGGTGCCGCATTCCTTCGGGGTCCTCACTTGCGACACACTGGAGCAGGCCATCGATCGCGCCGGCCTGAAGATGGGCAACAAGGGATTGGAAGCTGCGCTCGCCGCTATCGAAATGGCGAACCTGACCAAGGCCATCCTGGGCAAGAAAACCGCTGTGGGCCGATCGTCGTTGGCGGTTGGAAAAAAGCAAAAGCCTCAAGCTGCAGAGCGAAAAAAATCCTTGCGCGCCAAACGCAAGCGCTGACCGCGGCCTCCGCGCATCGTGCAAATTTCAAAGCATCTTCCTGTACACTAAAACTGGCCATTAGCCGTTGGCCTTTAGCCTTTAGCTGTTGGTCGTTAGCCGCTAGCGCAGACTCATTCCGCCAGCTAACGGCCAATAGCCAACGGCTAATAGCTAACGGCTAATCGCCAACGACCAACGACGAAATTATGGGCACACGCCGCAAATCTCGCGAATTGACGCTGCAAATGCTGTTTCAAGCCGATATGGGGAAGCAGTCGGCCGAGGATGTGCGCAAGACCTTCTGGCGGGAGCGGGGCGATGTCAGCGAAGACGTGCAGGGTTTTGCGGAAGATTTATTTCGCGTGGCCACCGCGCGCAGCCAGGAAGTGGACAAGCTGATCGAAGATCATGCCCAGCATTGGCGCATGGAGCGCATGGCCGCCGTCGACCGCAACATTTTGCGCGCCGCCGTCGCCGAATTTCTGGCCTTCCCCCATACCCCGCACGCAGTCGTCATCAACGAAGCCATTGAAATTGCCCGCAAATTCTCCGCGCCCGAGTCGGTGCAATTCATCAACGGCGTGCTCGATAGCGTGGGCAAAGACCTCGAAGCCAAACCACAAGCTTAGCCTTTGCTTTCTTCCGACTTCCTGATCAGCGGTGAGCACGCTCAAGACCGGCGTCTATCGGCCAACAGCTAACGGCCAATGGCTATCGGCCAACGGCCAACGACCGCGTTTACGGTTTGATGGCGATCAAATCCGGAATGCACTGGGCCGCATCGGGATAGAAATTGTCTCCCGTGGAGGTCTGGCAAAGAGTTTTGTCCAGGGTGATCTGCTGCGTGTCCAGGTTGGCGTCGGTGTTGATCACGTGAATGGCGCCGTCAGTGCCGGTCACATAGAGCAGGGTGCCATCGCCGGTCAGGGCGGCCCGTACCGGAGAGGCATTATTGGCCAGCGCGATGCTTGAGGAGGTCTGGCTTACCAGATTGAATTCCAGGATGCTGGCGAGGGGCAGGCCGCTCGAAGCCTCATTCCCTAGAATGTAGGCATGCGTGCCGGCGCTGGAGACCAGCAGCTGGGTCGGCACAAAATCGCCGTGACCCAGATTGAAGGAGCTGGCCGCCCCGCCATTGATGGTGGGAGCACAGCCCTGCGGAGAGCTATTCACCCGGAAAAGATCGACGCCCGGAGAATTGACTGCCAGCACGGCGGTCGCCGTGGAAGGCGTGCCGGCCGCTGAAGGCGCGGCCAAGTTGGAGATGTCGATGGGCAAGGCCTTAATCAGAGTGGGCGTCAAGGGGACCGGAAAACTGGAGGCCGGGCTGGTGCCGGCGCCGCAAGTGGTCCATGCCGTGACCGCCGAGGAGGCTGAGCCCCCCGCCAGAAACCCGAAAGCTCCTTCCGGGAAAAAGGAAACGTCATTGGCGGGCGCGTTGAGCTGAATGGCCTGCAAGGCGTCTTGCGTGGAATAGACGTAGAGGCAGCCATTCGAGCAGAAAGCGCTGTCCTGGGAAACGATATAGGCCTTCAGACTGTCAGGAGAGAAGTCCGCGGCTGTGGCCCCTGCGACGGGGTACACCACGCTGGTGTTGCTGGAAGTGTCAAAGACGAAGATCTCGGTGGGGCTGGGGTCGGTCAGCGATTCCGTCCCCGCCAGGATGACCTTCTTGCCGTCGGGCGAGATGGCCAGTACCTTGCCCGCAGCGGAAATATATTGGGCGACCGTGGGCGGGCTGGACGAAGGATCGAGGGTCATCAGACCCTTGGTATTCAGGGCGCGATAATCGGTCCCCAAATAAGCCTTCACGCCGGAACTTAACTTGCTGAATATAAATGAGTTCGGCGTGGATGGCAGGGAGCGGAGGGTGCCCACGGTGTTGGCCGGAATATTGATCGGGGCAACGATGCTAAAGCAACCCTCGGTGCGGCCGCAGGCGCTCGTCGTGACATAAGCCAAGGTAGTGGCAGTAGTGCCCGTGCCCGTGACCGAGACATAGACCGAGTTTTGCGGGTAAACCGGTTGTGCCGGGTGGGTGCCGATATTGCAATTGGGAGGCGTGCAGGAGGCAATAATCGTGGCTCCTCCCGCCTGGGGGGTGGACACCACCCCCGCGGTGGTGACGGCCGAGATCGTCGGGTCGGACGAACTCCAGGTCAGAAAGCTGCCCGTAATCTCATTGCCTGCAATGTCTGTAATGGTCGGAGTAATCGTCTTGGAGGTCCCTTTGGCAAGGGAAATGGAATTCACCGGCTCTCCATCAATGGCCAGGCTGATGGATTGCACATAGCAGGTCACATAGGAGAAGGGCTGGCTGGTAACTCCGCCGACGGTGGCATAGAGGACGGTGGTCCCGGGAATGTTGGCGGTGATCTTGGCCTGTCCGTTGAGTAGTCCCTCGATCGGGTTGGTAGAAGTCGCCGCGCTCACCGCAGCCACATTGGCAGTGACCGTCTGCCAGGCGAAGTCGCCGGCGCTGGCCGTAATGTCAGTGCCCCGGCTGTAGGCCCGCGCCTCAAAGTTATAAGTCGTGCCCTTGGAGAAGCATCCCTGCGCGGTGTAGGCGGGAGGCGGGGTTTGTCCAGAAACCGGCGCCACCACCACGTTATCAATGTGTTGGTGCACGAAAACCGTCGTCGGCGGGCTGCTGATGCCTTGCGCCGTGGCGATGATTTGCGCCGTTCCAGTCGACCCCGGAGTGCAAATCTGTGGGTTACTCAAGGAGTTCCAGGTTCCGGCGCACACCAGTCCATTGGCGGCAATCGTGGCCACCGAATTGTTACTGGAACTGAAAGTGATGGGCACCGTCACCGTGGTAGCACGGTCTTTCTGATAAGCGGTGGCGCTGAAGGCTTGGTATTTCCCTAATTCCAGGGACAAGGTCGGGGTTGGGCTCAGCGTAATGATGGCCGGGGTCGGAAAAGGGGTCACGTTCGTGGCCTTCCCGGAGGAGCAGCCGCCAAATCCCAAGGTTAGAGACAATAGAAGTACTGCCGTTCCTAGAACCGAAGCAAACCTACCCATGCACCCTCCCCGCGTCCGCCTAGATGGAGACGCGAGCCCTGTTCGCGCTGGAAAACTGTCAGTGTAGAGGCAACGCATATTTTCAGCAAGTTGAGCCGCTTTGCGGGGCGTCTGAGCCCCGCAGGCGAAATCCCGAGCCGCAGCGAGGGATCTCAAGTTGAGCGGCTTTGCGGGGTGTCTGAACCCCGCAGGCGAAATCCCGAGCCGTAGCGAGGGATCTCAAGTTGAGCCGCTTTGCGGGGCGTCTGAGCCCCGCAGGCGAAATCCCGAGCCGAAGCGAGGGATCTCAAGTTGAGCCGCTTTGCGGGGCGTCTGAGCCCCGCAGGCGAAATCCCGAGCCGCAGCGAGGGATCTCAAGTTGAGCCGCTTTGCGGGGCCTTTCGGTCGCCGCCAGCTTGCTCAAGGCAAGCTAAGAACTGAGCCCCGCAGGCGAAATCCCGAGCGATGGATCTCACTTCGGGCCGGATTCGCTGCGTCATAGCCTAGCCAGTTCAAACCCTGGAGACATCAACTTCGGCCACTCCTGCCCACGCTTTGACGTCCATTCGCCTGCTTGCCAGTCAGATGCAAGAAAGTGCTGTTGACGATGCGCGGCGTTGATTGTTATATTCATAAGGTTCCGCGAGTTCATTCTGGCTTGCTTGTACGCGGTGGGACCTTCGCTGGCTGTATGCATGAGCGAACTAACTCCAAGGAACAGCAGCTGATAGCAGTGATACATTCGGCCTTCAGCACGATCATGAAGGCATCCTCGCTGAAACCTCTGCGCTACCTTCCCAGCGGAAGGATATGCAGAGAGGAGCTAGCGAAACGGAGCGTCTCCCGCAAGGGCCTGACGCCACCGTCGAGAGCTTAGTCCGACACGGGAAACCGCAATTTCCTGCCGGGGTGTGTGCGGCGGGAAGTATGGCAGGCGGAACGCGCCTTCCAGCAGAATAAAGATTCATGAGCAGGCCGGTGCTTGCCGGAGTGCGCTTGTACGGCACAGGAAGCACGGACTGAGGAGCGGCAAGAGTGCCTACGTTCAATCAATTGGTGCGGGCCGGACGCAAGCGGCCTCGGTATAAGACGGCCAGCCCGGCATTACAGGGTTGTCCGCAAAAACGCGGGGTTTGTACCCGCGTGTACACCCAGACCCCGAAGAAGCCGAACTCTGCGCTGCGTAAGGTGGCGCGTGTCCGTCTGACCAATCAAATTGAGGTCACCACTTATATTCCGGGCGTGGGGCACAATTTGCAGGAGCACTCCATTGTGTTGGTGCGCGGCGGCCGTGTGAAAGACCTGCCGGGTGTGCGCTATCACGTGGTGCGCGGCGCGCTCGATTCCGTGGGCGTGGCCAACCGCAAGCAGGGACGTTCCAAGTACGGAGCCAAGAGACCGAAGTGACGCCGCTTGCGAGGCGTCTGAGTCTCGCGGCGTCATCCTGAGCGAGTCCGCGCATAGCGCGGCGAGCCGAAGCATCTGCAAGTAGATTCCTCACCGCTAAAGCGGTTCGGAATGGTAAGGGTTTGAGGAATTGGTCGTTGGTTGAAAGCTGGCGGCCAGGAGCTAGAAGCTGAATGCCTAGAAAAGGACATATCGCCAAGCGCACAGTGCAGGCTGATCCGGTGTACGGGTCGGACTTGGTGACCAAGTTTGTGAATTCCATGATGTGGGGCGGCAAGAAGAGCACTGCCCAGGGCATCTTTTATGAGGCCCTGAAGCGCCTCGAGACGAAGGGCGGCGATGAGGCCCTGAAGCTTTTCAAGAAGGCGGTGGAGAACGCCAAGCCGCTGCTTGAAGTGAAGACCCGCCGCGTCGGTGGCGCGAACTATCAAGTCCCGGTCGAAGTGAATGCGGACCGCCGTACCTCGCTGGCCATTCGCTGGTTGCTGACTTATTCGCGCGGTCGCGCCGAGAAGGGTATGACCGATAAGCTGGCCAACGAGTTGCTGGACGCCGCCAATGGCAAGGGCGCGGCGATCAAGAAGAAGGAAGACGTTCATCGTATGGCGGAAGCCAATAAGGCCTTCGCGCACTATCGGTGGTAGAAGATTTGAAAATTTGGTAATCGGGTAATTTTGTAAATCAGACCCGCGCAATTGATTTTGAATTACCAAATTATCCGATTACCAAATTGCGGTACTTGAGCCACAGAAAGCAGATAAAGTCGTGCCCAGAACAGTTCCATTAGAGCGTTGCAGAAACATCGGCATCATGGCCCACAT
>JAFDVW010000028.1:0-2003 GCA_018268755.1 Acidobacteriota bacterium | reverse complement strand
ATGGAGCAGGAACAGGAGCGCGGCATCACGATTACTTCCGCCGCCACCACCTGCACCTGGAAAGACATCCGTATCAATATCATTGATACACCCGGCCACGTGGACTTCACGGCCGAGGTAGAGCGCTCGCTGCGCGTGCTGGACGGGGCCGTCGCCGTGTTTGACGCGGTGCACGGGGTGCAGCCGCAGTCGGAGAAAGTCTGGCGCCAGGCCGATAAGTACGGTGTCCCGCGTATCTGTTTCATCAATAAGATCGATAAGATGGGTGCTGATTTCGAGCATGCCGTCGATACTCTCCGCAAACGCCTCAACGCCAAGCCGGTCGCCATTCAGATTCCCATTGGACAGGAAGACAAGTTTAAGGGCGTGGTGGATTTGATCACCATGAAGGCCATCGTGTGGAAGGACGAGACCATGGGCGCGGAATATATTGTGGAAGAGATTCCCGCCGATCTGAAGAAGAAAGCCGAGGCCTTCCATTCTCAGCTGGTGGAAAGCGTGGCTGAGAATGACGACGATCTGTTGCATAAGTTCCTGGAAGGCGAGCCGATCACTCCGGCCGAGCTCAAAGCTTCGCTGCGTAAGTCGACGATCAGCCTGAAGGTGTTTCCGGTGGTGGTGGGAACTTCCTTCAAGAACAAAGGCGTGCAGCCCTTGCTGGATGCGGTCGTGGACTACCTGCCTTCGCCGCTGGATACTCCGGAAACCAAGGGTGTCAATCCCGATAACGGCGAGGCGATCACCCGCAAGGCGGACGATAAGCAGCCCTTCTCGGCGCTGGCCTTCAAAATCATGGCCGACCCATTTGTCGGTCAGCTGACGTTTATCCGGGTGTATTCGGGGCAGTTGCAGTCCGGGCAGTCGGTGCTGAATTCGCGCACCCAGAAGACGGAGCGTATCGGCCGTCTGCTGAAGATGCACGCCAATAAGCGCGAGGACATCAGCGAGATCCTGGCCGGTGATATCTGCGCCGTGGTCGGTTTGAAAAATGTTTCGACCGGCGACACGATCTGCGACGAACGGCACCCGATCACCCTGGAGTCGATTGAGTTCGCCGTTCCCGTCATCTCCGTGGCAGTCGAGCCCAAGACCAAGGCCGACCAGGAAAAGATGGGCGTCGCTCTCAACAAGCTGGCCCAGGAAGATCCTACCTTCAAGGTCCACACCGATCCCGACAGCGGACAGACCATCATCAGCGGTATGGGCGAGTTGCACCTGGAAATCATCGTCGACCGCATGATGCGCGAGTACAAGGTCGAAGCCAATGTGGGCAAGCCGCAGGTGGCTTATCGCGAGACCATCCGCAAGCATGCCGAGGCGGAAGGCAAGTACATCCGCCAGACCGGCGGTCGCGGTCAGTACGGCCACGCCAAAATCAAGCTCGATCCCCAAGAGGCGGGCAAGGGCTACGAGTTCGTCAACGACATCGTGGGCGGCGCTGTCCCCAAGGAATTCATTAAGCCGATCGACCAGGGCATTCAGGAAGCGCTCGAAGGCGGCATTCTGGCCGGCTATCCCATGGTGGACGTGAAGGCCACGCTGTACGACGGCAGCTATCACGACGTCGATTCCAACGAAATGGCATTCAAGATTGCCGGTTCCATGGCCTTCAAGGAGGCCGCCCGCAGGGCGTCTCCCGTGTTGCTTGAGCCGGTGATGGCGGTCGAAGTGGTGACTCCGGAGGATTATGCGGGCACCATCATGGGCGACCTGAGTTCGCGTCGCGGCCGCATTGAAGGTATGGAGCACCGCGCCGGTTCGCAGGTGATTAAGGCGATTGTGCCGCTGGCCGAAATGTTCGGCTACGCCACGCACATGCGCTCTTCCACCCAGGGCCGCGCTGAATATTCCATGCACTTCGCCCGCTATGAAGAGGCCCCGCGTTCAGTCGCGGAGGAAATCATTGCGCGAGTGCAGGGCGCAACCAAGTAATCCGAGTTTGGACGGGAAGTTAAAAGCTTAGGAGCTAAGGGTTCGTTATGGCGAAAGAGAAATTTGAGCGT
>JAFDVW010000027.1 GCA_018268755.1 Acidobacteriota bacterium | reverse complement strand
AAAAAACTTATAGTTCCCAGAACAGTCCTTTGTGGAACCCTGTGCTCTCTGTTTTCAAAGATTTTCAGGACTCTTCTCGGCGTTCTCTGCGAATTCTCCGCGAACTCTGCGATTTAAGATTTTCCCGAAAAAGCCTGAACCGCAGAGATCGCAAAGGTCGCAGAGAAAACGAAATTTTTGCTTTGAAGTCCTCCGTGAAACTCTGTGCCCTCTGTGGTAAGAGGTTTCCTGGTCCCACCGCGAATTAGGAACTTCGAGGAGACGTAGCAAGCGGCATCTCTACCGTGATAGCTTTTCCCCATGGGTTTTTCCGATTTCCACGGCAACGCCGGCGTGGTGCACCGTTTGCGCGAGATGCTGGCGCACCAGCGTTTTCCCCAGGCGGTGATCCTGGCCGGTCCCACCGGGTCGGGCAAATACACCCTCGCCCTGATGCTGGCGAAGACGCTCAACTGTCTGCAGCCCGTCACCACCGACGGCCTGCCCGACTTCTGTGGGAAGTGCTCGAATTGCACGCGCATTGCAGTGGCGGAAGACCTGGAGGCACGCACCGCGGAGGCCGTCGAGGCGCGGGAAAATCTACGCGAGACCGACAAGAAGGAGACCCGCCTTTTCATCCAGACCCATCCCGATGTGCTGGTGATTCCCCCTGATCCGCCGCAGCTCATGATCAAAGTCGACCAGGTGCGGCGGGTGATTGATTCCATCTACTACCGTCCGGCGGAGGCGAAAGAGCGGGTCTATGTTTTTACCGACGCGGCTTTCATGAAAGAGGCGGCCAACTCGTTGTTGAAAGTACTGGAGGAGCCACCCGAGTTCGCCACCATTTTTCTGCTGGTGGAAAATTCCGGGGAGCTGCTGCCTACCATCCGCTCGCGCTCCATGCTGGTCACGCTGGAGGCCCTGTCGCTGGAGGAGATTGAGCACTACCTGGCGAAACACCGCAGCGATTGGACCAGCAAACAGCGCGCGCTGGTGGCGCGTTTGGCGGAGGGCGCGGTGGGCAAGGCGCGCTCCTTCGATCTGCCGGCCTACACGGCGGCGCGGGCGCATGCGCTGATCATCCTCAACTCCGCGCTGCGCACGGGGGACCACGGCGAGCTGTTCAAGACCACCGAGACCTACCGCGCCGGGGCCGAGGGCCGGGAGAAGATCGAACGCTTGTTGCGCACCTTGTATGGGTTGCTGCAGGACCTTATGTTTCTGCAGTCCGGCACCCCCGAATTGCTGCACAACATCGACATCGAGAGTGAATTGCGGAAGCTGAGCGAGGCGGCGAATTTCGATTGGATCGCGACCGCCGCGGACCGGTTGGCCGAGGTAGATCGCGGTATGCGCCGCAATTTGCTGCGTTCACTCTCACTCGACGCCTTTGCCGCGGCGCTGGAAAAGTAGTTTTTCCGGCGCGCATTGAGCGTGAAAGGTCCGCGGCGAAGGGCCCCTGGGCGGGTACTTTGGGTCGGCAATGCCATTGTTTTGCCCCGTTTCCTGTGCTAAGGTATTGGCAATCTCACGCCTGCAATTTCCACAATCACAGCCGCGCCGTGGGTTGTGGCCCGCAAACAAGCGTGTCGAAGGTGTCGCATGAAAGAAGCCACTGAGCAGTTCCCAGCCGAACGCTCGCAGGAAGCGGAAGGGTTCTCCAACCGCAAGCTGATTCGTCCCTCCTTACATCGCAACGACCACGCCCACAACCATGTGGCCCCTCCGTCCGGGGAGCGCCGCGAACGCCCGGAGCGGGCCGAACGCACCGAGCGGGCGGACCGCAATGGCGCCGCGAAAAAGGTCGCTCCTCCTGAACAGACCAATGCGGAGAATTTCTACTATCAGAAACAAATGCAGACCAAGACGCCCATGGTGCTGGTGCTGCAGGACGGCGAAGAAATTCACGGTGTGATTGAGTGGTATGACAAGTGCTGCTTGAAGGTGAACCGCAACGGCTCGCCCAATCTTCTGATCTACAAACCCGCCATTAAATACATGTACAAAGCCAGTGAGGGCGTTCGCAAGTAGATGCGTCCGCGTCGTACCCTAAACGGATAAACGGGCCAGGATTTCCTGCGGCTCCGGGCGTTCCGTGTAGTCTGCGTGGGCGGAGGCGAATAAAATCGTTCCATCGCGCCCCAGGATATAGGTGGCGGGAATGGGTAGCTCCCAACTCGCATCCCCATTGGTGTGCGGAAGGTTGACGAATACACGCTTGTAGACCGCCTGCTGATACTCCGGTACCCGATAAACCAGTCCGAATTGCCGGGCCACGGCGTTGCCGGCATCCACCAAAAGAGGGAAGCGCAGCTTGTGCTGATCGTGCATGAAGTACGATTGCTGCAAGGTTTGAGGAGAGATCGCCAGCAAAGACCCGCCGCTCCCCGCAATCTGCGCCGCGATCAGATTCATGGCCTCGATTTGCCCCACGCAGAAGGGGCACCAGCGCCCGCGCAGGAAAAGCACCACCAGTTTTGCTTGAGCCAATAAATCCAGCGAGGAAACCAGCTTGCCGTTATGGTCTTTGAGTTCGAAGGCGGGGGCTTTGGCGCCGGCCGGCAATGCCTGGCCGGCGATGCCGTTTACTTTGAGTTCCTCGACAACGCGAGCATGGATGGCGCGTGTCTCCGCCGGAACATATCTCTCAATCAGCGCTTTGCGCTCGGCGTAGATTTCCCGCAGCGAGCGGGTGTCTACTTCATTCGATTCTTCGAGCGAACGCCATTTCATAAGAACAGCCGTTGGCGGTTAGCCATCCGCCTTATCGTGATAACCGCCCGCGCTTCTGCCCAAGCCAGCGGCTGAAGCTGGGAGCTACATTCCCGGGAACTTCATTCCTGCCATGCGGCGCATGAAGCTGCCTTTGCCCATCTGCTTGAACATCTTTTTCATCTGCGCGTACTGGCGGAGCAGGTTGTTGACCTCCTGCACGCTGGTGCCGGAGCCGCGGGCGATGCGTTTGCGCCGGCTGCCGTTGATCACTTCATGGTGCAGGCGCTCGTGGTTGGTCATGGAGTTGATGATGGCCTCCACGCGGTTAATCTGGCCTTCATCCACTTTGTCGGCGGCCTTCTGCAAACCGGAGAAAGGGCCGATGCTGGGCAGCATGCCCATCAGGCTCTGGATGGAGCCCATCTTTTTTACCTGCCGCAACTGGTCGCGGAAGTCTTCCAGCGAAAAGCCGTCGCCGGCCAGGGCGCGGCTGGCAATTTCCTGCGCCTTCTTCTTGTCGACGCTCTGCTCGGCTTTTTCAATCAGCGACAGAATGTCGCCCATGCCCAGGATGCGGGAGACGATGCGGTCGGGGTGAAACGGCTCCAGAGCATCGTACTTTTCGCCCACACCGATGAACTTGATGGGCTGGCCCGTCACCTGGCGAATGGAGAGGGCCGCGCCACCGCGGGCATCGCCGTCCAGCTTGGTAAGCACCACGCCGGTCAGGGTCAGCTTCTTGTGGAATTCGTCGGCGGAGTTGACCGCGTCCTGGCCGGTCATGGCGTCGGCCACGAACAGGATTTCCTGCGGGTTCAGCAGCCGCTTGAGCGACTGCATCTCGTCCATAAGCTGGTCGTCAATGTGCAGACGTCCGGCGGTATCGACGATGAGCACGTCGCAGCCGGAGATGACCGCTTCACGCTTGGCTTCCTTGGCCAGGCGCTCGACGGTGGCGGTGTTGGCCTCGCCCACTTCGCCTTCGTAGATGTGGGCCTTGATGGTCTGGGCAACAACTTTCAGCTGCTCGCGGGCGGCGGGGCGGTACACGTCGACCGAAACCAGCAGGGGGCGGTGGCCGCCGTTCTTGAGCCAGTTGGCCAGCTTGCCCGAGGTGGTCGTCTTACCGGAACCTTGCAGCCCGGCCATAAGGATGACCGTAGGCGGCTGCGAGGCGAACTTCACCTTGGCGGTATCTTTGCCCAGGATTTCCACCAGCTCGTCGCGCACGATTTTAATGACCTGCTCGCCCGGCGAGAGCGCGGTCATCACCTGCTGGCCGCTGGCCTTGGCCTGCACCTGGTCAATGAACTGCTTGACGACCTTGAAGTTGACGTCGGCTTCGAGCAGCGCCAGACGCAGCTCGCGCAGCGCCTCCTGCATGTTTTCTTCGCTGAGGACGGCCTGCCCGCGCAGGGCCTTAAACGTGCGCTGTAGTTTTTCCTGAAGATTCTCAAACATAGATATTTAGGGTGAACTTCTATTCTACCAGCGCAGATCGGGAAGCCGCGATCCCGGCCGGGACAGGGGCGATCGAAGCTCCCGATGGAAGGTCCGGAACTTCCGCTCTGTATAATGCTTCCCCATGCCACTGCCGGGCCAGAAAATAGGACCCTATCAAATCTCCGGGCAAATTGGCGCCGGGGGTATGGGAGAAGTGTTCCGTGCCCATGACGCCCGTCTGGGGCGTGACGTCGCCATCAAGCTGCTGCCCGCCTCGTTTTCCGCTGATCCGGACCGTTTGCAGCGCTTTACGCAAGAAGCGCGTGCGGCGGCGGCGCTGAACCATCCCAATATCCTCGCTATCTTTGATATTGGCGAGCACGACCACGCTCCTTACATTGTTTCCGAGCTACTGGAAGGCGAAACCCTGCGCGCCCGGATGAAGAACGGCCCGCTGCCTGCACGCAAAGCCGTGGACTACGCTTTGCAGATGGCGCGCGGGCTGGCCGCGGCCCACGCAAAGGGCATTGTTCACCGCGACCTGAAGCCGGAGAACATTTTTGTCACTCCCGACGGGCGGATCAAAATCCTGGACTTCGGTCTGGCCAAGCTGACCCGCCCGGACGAGCACAAGTCTTCCTCCGATGCGCCTACCATGCAGGTTGTGACCGATGTGGGCATGGTGATGGGTACCGTGGGTTACATGTCGCCCGAGCAGGTGCGGGGCGCTCCGGCGGACCATCGCTCCGATATTTTTGCCCTGGGCTCGATTCTCTACGAGATGATCTCGGGCCGGCGGGCCTTCCATGGCGACACCTCCGCCGACACCATGAGCGCCATCCTGAAAGAGGAGCCCCCCGAGTTCTCCGAAGAAGCGCGCAATGTGCCGCCGGCCCTGGAAAGAATTGTCCGCCACTGTCTGGAGAAGAATCCCGGGCAGCGTTTTCAGTCGGCCAGCGATGTGGCCTTCAACCTGGAGGCCTTGACCGAAATCTCCAGCGCCAGCGGCAGCAAGAGCGGGGCGCAGAGGTTGGCCGCGGCGCCTTCGTGGCGACGCTGGCTGCTGCCGGGGCTGGCTGGCCTGGTGCTGGCCGTCGTATTGCTGGGCGTCTACTTTGCCGGGAAACATTCCGTTGCGGGATTCAACCCCAGCTTCCACCGCCTGACCTTCCGCCGTGGCACGATTCTGGCCGCGCGTTTTTCTCCCGATGGGCAGACGATTGTGTACGGCGGCGCCTTGGAGGGCAGGCCCACCGAACTGTTCACTACCCGCTTCGACAGTACCGACTCCCGGCCACTGGGGCTGGAGAAGACGCAACTGCTGGGTATTTCTTCGAACGGCGAACTGGCAGTGAGCCTGGATGTCAGCCAGCCCTCTCCCTTCGTCCAGAAGGGCACGCTTGGTCGCGTACCCCTGGCGGGGGGCGCTCCCCGTCAAGTCGCGGAGAACATCTGCTGGGCCGACTGGACCCCCGACGGATCGGAAGTGGCCGTGGCGCGCATCGTGGGTGGCCTGAACAAGCTGGAATTTCCCCTGGGACACACGATTTATGACCCGCGAGGGTGGGTGAGCCATCTGCGCTTTTCTCCCCAGGGAGATCAGATTGCTTTCGCAGACCATGTGCAGACCGGGGACGATGGACGAATCGTGGTCGTCGACCGCAACGGAGTACGGAAAGTTTCCTCCAGTTTTTACATCACCATCGAGGGGCTCGCCTGGTCTGCGGATGGCAGAGAGGTATGGTTCACCGCGTCCAAGGAAGGCGCCGCCCGCGCTATTTTTGCCATCAACCTTGCCGGCAAAGAACGCATGGTGCTGCGGGTGCCGGGGGCGCTCACCCTGCAGGACATCACCCGCACCGGCCGCGTGCTTCTGACCCTGGACAATGCCCAGTTCGGAATCCTCGGGTTTCGCGCGGGGGACGCCCACGAACGCAATCTTTCCTGGTTTGACTGGTCTTTAGTCTCCGATGTGTCCAAGGATGGCAAGGACCTTCTCTTTTTTGAAAGTGGAGAGGGCGTAGGCAGCAATTACTCCATCTTCATGCGAGGCATGGATGGTTCGCCCGCGATGCGGCTGGGGAGCGGCGGCTTTCCCGCTCTCTCGCCGGACGGCAAATGGGTGGCGGCCTTGAACGGAGATTCCCCCAGTCAAGTCGAGCTCTTGCCTACCGGTACCGGACAACCCCAGCAGTTGACCCATGACTCTCTGGAACATGTGCGCGTAGGCTGGGTGCCGGATGGCAAAGCTATCGTCTTTAGCGCCTCGGAAGGCAATCACGCCGCCCGCAGTTACTGGATGGACCTCGCCGCCAGGAAATCGCGGCCCCTCACGCCGGAAGGGACCACTGGTACCCTGGTTTCGCCGGACGGGAAATACCTGTTGGCCATTGACCAAGAGAATAGACGCTGGCTTTATCCCCTGGAAGGCGGCGATCCGCTCCCCTCGCCGTATGCGATTGGTGACGGAGATCTCGTCTTGGGTTGGGATTTGGGTGGGAAAGCCCTACTGGTGGGGAAGCGGGGGACTGCTTTTGAGGTCAGCCGCATCTTCCCCAACTCCACACGCCGGGAAGTTGTACGGACTTTTGCGCCTTCCGATCCCGCCGGGGTGGTTACGGTCGGGGGCGTGCGGTTCAGCGCCGATCAAAAATCCTACGCTTACTCCTATTTCCGCATCACCTCCGATCTCTACGTGGTGGATGGGCTGAAGTAGGGAAGCTTGATCACGGAAGATCGTTAACGCCGGTCATTTTGTAGCCCATCGATCGCTCACTGAATAATTTTCCTTGAGCTTCGCTCGACTGTGCTGGCCAACTCTTCTGAGATGGTAGGATCGAAAAGTTTGACAAAGGAGCGGCCCCGGCATGGTCGAAGCAAGCAAGAACCTCGTCATGGTATTGGCGAAAGGCCATGATTCGCAGCTCGCCATGTTGAAGGGTGTGCCGCATGTTGTGGGGAATACTTCCGCAGTATTTGCCGATGCCGCGAAAGACGCCACCGTCATCTTCGATTGGGGAGGTATGGGTGAATTGCTGCGCGAGCTTTTCTCCACGACCCCGAACCTGCGCTGGGTGCACTCCAAGACGACGGGGATCGAGAACATCCTGTTTCCAGGATTGTTGGAGAGTGCAATTCCGCTGACCAACGGCAGCGGTGTGTTCAGCCAGTCGCTGGGGGAGTTCGCGCTGGCGGCCATCCTGTATTTCGCCAAAGACTTCCGCCGCATGGTCCGCAACCAGATGGCCGGGGTCTGGGAACAATTTGATGTGGAGGAGATTGCCGGGCAGACCGTTGGCATTGTGGGCTACGGAGATATCGGCCGGGCCGTGGCGGTGCGGGTGCGCGCCATGGGCATGCGGGTGCTGGCGCTGAAGCGTCATGTGCCGGAGACGGCCGATCCGCTGATTGAACGCTACTACACACCCGATGCCCTGCACGCCATGCTGCGCGAGTGTGATTACGTGGTGGTGGCCGCTCCGCTGACCAAAGAGACGCGGCACATGATCGGAAAAGCCGAAATTGCCGCCATGAAACCCAATGCCGTGGTCATCAACATCGGGCGCGGGCCGGTCATCGAGCAGGCGGCGCTGGTGGCGGCGCTGCAGCAGAAGCGCATCAAGGGCGCGGGCCTGGATGTGTTTGAAGAAGAACCGATTCCGGCGGGCGATCCCATGTACAAACTGGAGAATGTCTTGCTTTCTCCGCATTGCGCCGATCACACCGCGACCTGGAATGACCAGGCCATGCAGTTTTTTGTCGAGCAGTATGCGCGCTTTGACAAAGGCGAGCCGCTGAAGAACATTGTGAATAAGCGGTTGGGGTATTGAACCCCACGTCTGCTCTGTAATGGAGTTGAGCAAGACAATCGGTCAAATCATGGTTACTTATCCCGGGCTGTATAAACTACGTACCGAGGTTCCGATATTGTGCTATTCAGCCTGTCCCAGGCAAGGTGCGTTGGGTGAGAAGGCGGAAGCATCCTATGTGCAATCTGAATATCATCTTCCGTGAAATCAGTCGAGATCGTGCGATCAGAATTTGTATCTTTGTAAAACACTCTGCCTGTTTCACAGTCATGCACAACGAGATATCCAACTGGACATTCGTTAGCTATTTTCTTCGCTCTCTCTACTTTTGATTGGCCGTAATTAAGAATAGCCAATTCTTCGTCTCTCTTTATCATCTCGGTGTGGTCCATGAGACCTCTCTCCTGCGGATTTTTGAAACGGTTCCCGATTGTCGCTACAAAAGCAGTTTCTTGAGCCACCAAGAGCTGATGGTTTTTTGTGAACACACATGCGATCTGTCAAACGCGGCTTACTTTCCCGTCGACCCGAAGCCGCCTTCCCCGCGCGCCGAAGCAGAGAGGGAAGCCACCACCGAAACGCCGCCGCCGGTCAGCACGGGCACGGGAATCAGTTGCGCAATTTTGTCTCCCGCCTTGATGAGATAGGAGTGGCCTTCGGCAGAGGCCGGCGCATAGGCCGAGAGCAGGACCAATAGCTCTCCGCGATAACCGGCATCAATCACCCCGCCGGTGGCAAACACGCCTTTCGAGGCCATGGAAGACCGGTCACGCACCAGCAGGCCGAACTTTTCCTGTGGGGCGTCCGGCTTCTCGAAGTGCACCGCGATTCCGGTCCGCACCCGCACCGGTGTGTGCGGAGGCAGCGGCGTATCTTCCAGCGCGTAAATATCAAATCCCAGGTCTTCTCCCGCGTTGGCCACGGTGGGGGGAAGGGCGCGATCATCCAGCTTCAGAACTTTGAGCATGATGGGTTGGTCAAGAGCACGGGCCTGATCTCCCAGGCTTTGCGTAAAAGTGTAACCCAGAAATCGAAGACGAAAATTCACAGGCCGGTCGATTCCTGGGGTACACTGCCTTGATTACGCCGCTTATGACGCTCCCGCCCGAGAATGGCCTAGTACATCTGAGCAGTCCCTACTCCGTAGCGGAAACCCTCGCCCGCCTGAATGCCCTTCTACAATCGGCGGCGCTCACGGTATTTGCCCATATCGACCATAGTGGCGAGGCGGAGAAGGCCGGCCTGTCCCTGCGCCCTACTCAGCTGGTGATCTTTGGCAGTCCCAAGGCGGGCACGCCGTTGATGGTGGCTTCTCCCACGCTGGCCATCGATTTACCGCTCAAAGCCCTGATTTGGGAGGACGCCGAGGGAAAAGTCTGGCTTTCTTACAACCTCCCGGAATATCTCGAACAGAGGCACAACGTTCCTCACGACCTGGTCGCCAATATCGCAGGCATCGGGAAGCTTCTGCAAAAAGTGGTGGCCTAGGTTTTTTCCGGAGAGTCACAGGCTGGAGCGCTATAGGCTGACTGCACTGCGATGGGCTTTCTCTCCAGGCACGCCGAATACCACTTTCTGGGTATCCATTCGTACCACTCCGTTACAAATTGAATCGTTGCCTGGGGCGGCTTCATCTTTTACAGGACGCGGTTGTCGACGCAAGGAGAGATAGTCATGGCACAGAAACTGGCAGGGAAAGTGGCAGTGGTTACGGGCGCATCTAAAGGGATCGGCGCCGCGATCGCCAAACAATTCGCCGCTGAAGGCGCGGCGGTGGTGGTGAACTACGCTACCAGCAAAGAAGGGGCGGACCGCGTGGTCAGCGAGATCACCGCCAAGGGGGGCAAGGCCGTGGCCGTGCAAGCGGACGTTGCCAAGGCGGCCGACATCACCCGGCTTTTTGCAGAAACCCAAAAAGCTTTCGGCAAGCTTGACATCCTTGTGAACAACGCCGGAATCTATGAATTCTCCCCTCTCGATAGCATCACGGAAAAGCACTTCCACAAGCAATTTGATCTGAATGTGCTCGGCCTGGTGCTGGCTTCGCAGGAAGCCGCCAAGTACATCGGCCCGGCGGGCGGCAGCATCATCAACATCAGCTCCATTGTGAGCTTTCTGAACCCGCCCAATGCCGCGGTGTACAGCGCGACCAAAGCCAGCGTGGATTCGGTGACGAAGTCTCTGGCCAAGGAGCTGGGGCCGCGCAAGATTCGCGTCAACGCCATTAACCCGGGTATGGTCAAGACGGAAGGATGGCGCGCGGCGGGGTTGGAGGAGAGTGAGATGCGCAAGCAGATCGAGGCGCAAACCCCGCTCGGACGCATCGGCGATCCCGAGGACATCGCCCCGGCCGCGGTTTTCTTCGCTTCGGCCGATTCCTCCTGGATCTCAGGAGAAACCTTGGTGATTGCCGGGGGACTGCGCTAAACCGGTTCACGCGCAATGGGAACAGCAGGTCAATGGAAGAAGGAGGGACCCATGGGTAAGCTGGATGGCAAAGTTGCCGTGGTCACTGGAGGCAACAGTGGAATCGGGCTCGCGACGGCGCAACGGTTGGTGGCCGAGGGCGCGTATGTGTTCATTACCGGCCGGCGCGAGGCGGAATTGGATGCCGCGGTAAAACAGATTGGTAAAAATGTCACCGGGGTCCAGGGTGACGTGGCCAACTTGGCGGATCTTGACCGTCTCTATGACACGGTGAAACGGAAGAAAGGTCGTGTCGATGTGCTCTTTGCCAATGCCGGAGGTGGGGAGTTTCTGCCGCTCGGCGCCATTACGGAGGAGCATTTTGACAAGACGTTCAACAGCAACGTCAAAGGCCTGCTCTTCAGCGTGCAGAAGGCGTTGCCACTTTTCACCGACGGGGGTTCGATTATTTTGAACGCTTCCATTGTCTCCTCAAAGGGGACGCCCGCCTTCAGCGTGTACAGTGCGACCAAGGCGGCGGTGCGCTCTTTTGCGCGCACCTGGACGCTGGACCTGAAGGAGCGCAGGATCCGGGTCAACGCCGTCAGTCCGGGGCCGATTGAGACGCCGGGACTCCACGGCCTGGGGGCCAATGAGGAACAAATCAAGCAGATCAAGTCCAGCCTGGTGGCCGCCGTGCCCATGGGACGCATGGGGACTGCGGACGAAATCGCGAAAGCGGTTGTTTTTCTCGCCTCGGATGACAGCAGTTTTGTGACCGGCATCGAGCTGTTCGTGGATGGCGGCATGGCGCAAATCTAAAATTGCAGTAACCCTACCCATGGCCTGACGCAGGATCCCGTGCCGCCGAGACGGAAGCGGGATTCTACCGCTATACTGGGGCGCAACCACAGAATTGAGAATTTGAGGTGTGGGGCGACCGGCCCGCGGGGACTTTGATCAGGAATGGTGGAAAGCAATGTCCAGGGAGTGGAGCTGGTTTTCCTGCTGTTGTTGCTGTTCATCGTAGTCTTTGGAGAACTGGCGCGCCGCCTCAATATTTCTTATCCCATTGTGCTGGTGATCGCCGGCGCCCTGCTGGGCCTGGTTCCCGGGATCCCCAAGGTCACGCTCAATCCCGACACTGTCTTTTTTGTCATCCTCCCGCCTTTGCTGTATTCCGCCGCCTGGAACACCTCCTGGCGTGAGTTTTCCTATCATCTGGTCGGCATATCCTTTCTGGCGATCGGGCTGGTGGCCTTCACGGTCCTGGGTGTGGCCTTCGGGGTGCACTGGCTCTTTCCACAAATTGACTGGAAGGTGGGCGTAGTCCTGGGTGCGGTGATCGCGCCCACCGATGCCCTGGCGGCCACCTCCATTGCCAAACGCATCGGCTTGCCCAAGCGCATCGTGGATATCCTCGAGGGCGAAAGCCTGGTCAATGACGCCACCGGCCTGCTGGCCCTGGAATTCGGCCTGGCCATGGTAAACGGGGGCAACACCCCTTCCATTACCAGCGCCACATTTCGCCTGGTGTATCTGACCGTTGCCGGTCTCGTCGTCGGGCTGGCCACGGGATGGATTGTGGATAAGATTGAGCGCCGCATCGACCACGGGCCTATTGAAATCGCCCTCAGTATTCTGGTGCCCTACGCGGCTTATTTTGTGGGTAATGGCATCCGTGCTTCCGGGGTCCTGGCGGTGGTGACGTGCGGCCTCTATCTGGCCCGCCGCAGTTCCGACTTCTTTTCTCCCGGCGTGCGCCTGCAAGCCTGGGCCGTGTGGGAGTCGATCACTTTCATTTTGAATGGCCTGGTGTTCGTGCTCATCGGACTGCAATTGCCCTTCATTCGGGAAGTGGTGCGCAGCGACGACTTGCCCACCATGATCCTATATGGCTTATTGTTCAGTGCTTTCGTCATTGCCCTGCGCATGATCTGGATGTTTCCCGGTACTTACTTGTCCATCCTGGTTCGCCGCCACCTGCTGCACCAGAGCGAAACGGTGCCGCCGGCGCGCGGCATACTGGTGGTGGGTTGGACCGGCATGCGGGGAGTCATCGCGCTGGCCGCCGCCATCGCTCTGCCTCAGACCCTGCCCGATGGCAGTCCATTTCCCCATCGCGACCTGATTATCTTCCTCGCCTTTACCGTGATCTTTGTGACCCTGGTTCTGCAGGGCTTGACCCTGCCCTGGCTGGTGCGGCTCCTGGGACTGTCCACGGCGGCGGAATCAAAGCATGAGGAAGAAGCGGCCCGCCGCGAGATTCTGAAATCGGCCCTGGCCTTTCTGGAAGACGAGCGTCAGCGGGACGAACGCGAGTTTGATGTGGTGTATGAAGATCTCGCCGGCCACTACCGCCAGCGGCTCAATACCTTGTCCGAATGCGAGCAAAAGGAGAACGTCCTGGGGGTGAAGCACCACAACCGTTTCTCGCATTTGTCGCGGGAACTGGTGCAAGTGGAGCGGCGCACCGCCATCCGCCTGCGCAATCAGGGCAATATCAACGACGAAATTCTGCGCCAACTGGAGCGGGAACTGGATTTGCGGGAGGCGGGGCCGGCGCATTAAGGCCCTGCCGGAAACCGCGTTCCCGTTCTGCCCCTTGCGCCCGAATCGGTAAACTGGCGCACACGAAGGGTCGATTGCTCTGCGCTTACCCTGCCCCCCAGATGGCTTCAGGCCCTACAATTTGGGCAGAATTTCTCGAGGCGTGAGCCAGGGATGAACCTTCCCATCCAGGCAGGAGGCAAGCCGCTGCCCATTGTCAAAATGGACGGCTGGGGCCCGATTCTGGGCGAGTCTGCCCGGGAAGTGTTCTCCATGATGGCGGGCATGGAGGTGGTCCTCTCTCAGGACAAGACCCTGCCCGTGGTCTCCAATGTGACTGGAGTGATTGGCATCGGCGGCGCCTTCTGCGGAATCTTCACCTTGCGCTGCAGCCAGAACTCCGCCGCCAAAATCGCTTCGCAGATGCTGGGCATTCCTCCCGAGGAAGCCAGCCCTCAAGCCGCTGACGCCGTGGGGGAAATCTGCAATATCGTGGCCGGGCAGTTCAAAGCGAAAATCGGACACGAGGCCACCTGTATGCTCTCCCTGCCCACGGTGATCACGGGCAGCAAATACTCCGTACATGCCCCGCAGTGCACCCAGATCGAAATGCCCCTCGTCTACGAAGGGGAAGCCATCTGGATTTCTCTGGAGATTCGCGCCTGAAGCGCCTCAGGCAAACACTTCTTTGGCGGCAATCACGGTATTGCTGTGGATGGTCACAGTGTCCTCGACGTGCCGGGCATAGCCGCCGGCGTAGGTGACCATGATGGGAATATTCCTGGCCTTGGCCACGCGGAAGACCAGAGAATCACGCTTCTGCAATCCTTCGATGGTCAGTCCCAGGCCCCCCAACTGATCTTGCTGATAGGGATCGGCACCCGCGATGTAGCAGATTAAATCCGGGGTGAATTGCCGCAAGCCGGAACTCAGCGCATTGTCCAGCCAGGCCAGATACTCCTCGTCGCCAATGCCATCCGGGAGGTCCACATCGATCGAGGAGTGCGGCTTCCAGGAGGGATAGTTATTGTGCTGGTGCAGGGAGATGGTGAAGACCTCGCCGGCATGCGCGCCACGCATCTTTCCCGGCACCGGCCCGCCCAGGGTGGGGTGCCCGGCCGAAGGCAGGGGATCGCTGGCGGTACGAGTCCCGGCAAAAATGGCGGCGGTGCCATTGCCGTGGTGCACATCACAATCCACCGTCATGGCGGTGCGAATCTTGTCATCGCGCTGCATGCGGCGGATGGCGATGGCCACATCGTGGATCATGCAGAAGCCTTCGCCATGGTCGGGGAAGGCGTGATGAAATCCGCCGCCGATATTGAAGGCGACCCGGTCCTGCAGAGCATATTGCGCCGCCAGGATGGACCCGCCGGCTGCCAGCCAGAAAGCGCGCACTAATTCCGGAGAATAGGGAACTTCCAATTGCCGTTGTTCACTGGCAGAAAGGGTCCCGGTGGTGAGCTTCTGCACATACTCCGGCTTATGCACCAGAAGAACGTCCTGGTCGGTGGCCGGCTCCGGGGCCACGAAATCCCCGCTCTCCGCTACCTTCGCTTGCAGCAGATGCTGATAGATACGGCGGTACTTTTCCGCCGGGAAAACATGCTGACCAATGGGCAGGAAGTAATCGTGGGTGTAGATCAGCTTAAAGGGAAGCATCGCTTGAAATGATACCGCGACTTGCGCAGACACGGAGCTCCGCCTCAAGGAGGAGGCGCGGCGGGGAAGGATTGCCCCATCTATTTGCGCTTGGCGGGCGGGGGAGGCGCGACTACGGGGCGGCGGATGGGGACAATCGCGCCCTTGGCGGGATCAGCCGCCGCGGTGGCGCGGGTCAGCACTTCCTGTTGGATGTACTGCACGAAGTCCTGGATTTGGCGCTGCATCTCCTCCATGCGCTCCCGCATTTGCAGGATGATAGCAATGCCGCTGATGTTCACCCCCAGATCGCGGGCCAGGGAGAGAATGAACTCCAGCCGCTGCAGGTCCTCGTCAGTATAAAGCCGTGTGTTGCCTTCTGTACGCGAGGGTTTCAGCAGCCCCTCCCGCTCATACAGGCGCAACGTTTGCGGGTGGATCTCGTACATCTCAGCGACCGAGGAGATCATATACGCGCCTTTGGATTTGCGTTTGGTCACGGTGAGAGCGCCTCAACTGGCAAGGATACTTTACCGCAAATACCCGGTAATTGTGGAATTGCTTGCTTAAGCAGAAACCCCTAAGCATTTCCCCTCCGCAACACTTCCTCAGCCGGCTGCTATCTGAGTAAAACAGGAGGCTTCTATGGATGAGAATGTGCTGAGCGTGTTGGAATCTCTGATCGAAAACTGCAAAGACGGCGAAAAAGGCTACCAGGACGCAGCTGCGCATGCGAAACGCCCCGAATTGAAGCAGCTTTTCCAGGAACAAAGTTCACAACGGGGGCGGTTCGCCGGCGAGCTGCAAACGGAACTCGCCAAGCTGGGGAAGACCGAAAAGAAAGATTCAGGCACGGTCGGCGGGGCCTTGCAACGCGCCTGGCTAGATACCAAAGTTAACCTGGGTGGAGGCGACCATACCATCCTCGAATCTCTGGAGCGCGGCGAAGACAGCGCAAAAGAGGCCTATAACAAGGCGCTGGCTACATCGCTTCCGCCCCAGGTGGATTCGATTGTTCGCCGTCAGGCCGCCAGCATATTCCAGACTCACGACCGAATGAAGAGCTTGCGCGACCAATTGGCCGCGTGATCCCTTTTGTCCTTACGATTGGTTCCCGGCGGGAGATCCCATCTTCCCGCCCGGAGCCGGTCTGGATGTTTTGTTCGCGACTACCCGGGAACCTGATCGTTTTCCCGTGGAACGGTCCAGCCCTGGGGTTTGATGACGCTGTTCAGGAAATAAACTGCGAATCCTGCCCCGATAAGGGCCAGTCCAAAGGTGGGGGAACTCATCCCCAGGACCGGCTCATTCTGCGCGTGCAGCAGGGAAAATCCCAGCATCAGCGCTGGGGTAAGGCCGACAGCGACGGCCCCGGCCAGGCCACCGGGAACGCGAAACGGACGGGGTAACTCCGGCTCGCGGAAGCGTAGGGCCACCAGGGCGGCGAATTCCAGCATCAGATTCGTTCCATAAAGAAGAATGTCGATGGTGACCAGACGGGAGAAGCCTAAGCCCAGGCACAGCGCCCAACCCACGGCGCAGGCCACAATGGAGACCCAGGGCGCTCGCGTGCCCGGCAGGGTCCTGGCAAAGAAACCGGGCAGCATGCCGTCCTGCGCCATGGCCAAGGGCAGGCGCGAATAGCTCATAGCCAGGGCATTGAACATGCCAAAGGCGCTGATCATGCCGCCGATGACCAAGGCCAGGCGCAGCAGCGGCCCGCCCACCAGTCCGCCAATGTCTACCCAGGAGCCAGTTTCCCAAGCCGTGGCGGGAAGACCGGTCATCCAGATGGCGGCGATGGGAACGATGTAAGTCAGGGTCACCAGCACCACCGCCGCCAGCATGGCGCGGGGATAGGTCTTCTGCGGCCGCTCGACTTCGGTGGCGATAGTGGAGGCATTGTCCCAGCCGGTGTAGTTCCACATGCAGATCAGCAGCCCACCGATGAAGTCGACTTTCGAGGTGGTAGGCGTGGTCATCGCGTCGAACAGACGCCCGTAATGCAACGGCGCCAGCAGCACGACCAGCACAAATGGCGCCGAGAGCAGAAAGAAGAACCATAGGGAGCTGTTGGAGACCGCCTTGACCCCAGCCAGGTTTAGCAGGGTACAAGCCGCGACCAGGGCCAGCCCGACCCAGATGCCGCGCCGTCCCTCGCCGAACCAGGGAAACATGCGGGTAAGGTAGAGGATGAACAGAGTGGGATAAATCGCCATGTCGAAGATGGAGGACATCAACGACAGCCAGGCCCCCTGAAATCCCCAGAAGTTGCCCAGGGCGCGCCGTACCCAGGCATAGAAGCCGCCTTCGCAGGGCAGTGCGCTGGAGAGTTCGCCAATCATGAAGGCCGTGGGCAGGCTCCACAGCAACGGTGTGAGCGCCAGCAGGAGCAGAGCATGGCTGTAACCAGCGCCATGCACAATGTCTTCAATGCCATAACTCCCGCCGCAGACCATGAAGAACGTCGCCGCCACCAGCGGCCAGAGTGTCAAACGGGCGGAGGGATGGGATGGAGTGCCAGAGACAGGTGCAGGTTGGGGCTCAGACGGGACTGAGGTGGCGATGGCTTCCTCCCGGGAAAGCTCGTGGCCGCAGCATACGGCAAAACGCCGCCAGCGCAAGGGAAATTTAAGGTCCCGGTCTAAAAAATCTTGAACCACAGAGGGCACAGAGTTCCACAGAGTTTTCTGAAAAGGGCCCTCTGTGGAACCCTGTGCCCTCTGTGGTATGAGCTTTAGCTTCCGAAACGGGAGGGAACACACGGGAATTTTTCCAGTGAAGTTCATATATCACTGAAATCAGCGGCTCATTTCTGGTATAGCCCTCGCATGCAGCCAAAAAATATCAATCAAATCACGAGTGAGATCATCGCTGCCGCACTAAGAGTACATACGATCCTCGGCCCGGGTCTCCTCGAAAATGTATACGAGATATGTCTCAGTCACGAGCTGACAAGGCGTGGTTTATCTTCGCGTAGTCAGGTTGGGCTACCCGTTGTATATGACGGAGAGAAACTAAATCTTGGCTACAGCATTGATCTTATTGTAGAAGATACCGTAATCATAGAAGTAAAGTGCGTCGAGGCCATCAATCCGATCCATCAGGCTCAACTACTCTCTTATATGCGCCTGAGTGGAAAGCGTGTTGGTTTACTCATCAACTTTCACGTGCTCCATCTTCGGGATGGGATCAAACGCATGGTAGATGGGTATGAGTGGAATAAGACCGCTTAGCGCCCAAGGCACAAGGTCTTGACTATCCTCTGTGGAACCCTGTGCCCTCTGTGGTATGAGCTTTTGATTTTGAACAATCCCAGACTTTACAAGTCCTTGAACAGCTCTTCCCGCGGGTCTTCCGGGTTCAGCTTGGCCAGCTCGCGCAGCAGCTCTTTGGTTTTCTCATCGCGCGGCATGGGCACGGTGATTTTGATCTCCACAATCTCATCTCCGCGCGCGCCTTCCTTGGTGGCCGAGGGCACGCCTTTTTCTCGCAGGCGCAGCTTTTGCCCGGACTGGGTCCCTGGCGGGATCTTCAGCAAAGTGCGGCCATCGATAGTCGGCACCTCGACCTTCGCCCCCAGGGCGGCTTCGGTCGCGGTCACTGGCACCACCAGGTAGATGTCGTCTGCTTCGCGCCGGAACACCGGGTGCTCCTCGGTGCGGATGATCACGTACAAATCGCCGCTCGAACCGCCGCGCACCCCGGCATTGCCTTTACCCTGCAGGCGGATGCGCTGGCCGTCGCGCGTGCCGGCCTTAATGCGGACTTCCAGCGGCTCCATGCGATTGACCGTGCCTTCGCCGTGACAGGTGGGACAGGTAGAAACATTCTTGCCGGTACCGTGGCAGCGTGGGCAGGGCACATTGAACTTCATACGCCCGCCGGTCTGGGTAATCTGTCCGGAACCGCCGCACTGCGGGCATTTCCCCGGCGCCTCGATGCTGCCGCCGCCGTGGCAATTGCTGCAGACATCACGCCGGCTCACATTCAGGCGCATGACCCCGCCGCGGATGGCCGTCCAGAAGGGAACATTCACCTGATATTCCAGGTCGGTGCCGGGCTCGGGGCCTTCTTCCGGCGCGCTGCCGCCGCGGCCTCCGAAGATGCCGGAAAAGATGTCGCGGAAACTGCCGCTCCCGCCACTGGTGCTGCGGCCGCGGCCGGCATTGTCCATCAGGTCAGAAAAATCGAAGCCGCCAAAGTCAAAGTGGACGCCTTGCCCACCCGCTCCGGGCTGGCCGCCGGGAAACCCGCTGGGGAAGCCTCCGCCGCTGCTTCCGGCCCGCGCATAGGCATCGGCCGTGGCCGGATCGATGTTGTCGGAATAGAAACCGAGCTGGTCGTAAATTTTCCGCTTCTTCGCGTCGCTCAGAACTTCATTGGCCTCGGAGATGGCCTTGAACTTCTCTTCGGCAGACTTGTCTCCGGGATTGACGTCAGGATGGTACTTGCGGGCGAGCTTGCGGAACGCCTTGCGGATATCCTCGGCCGAGGCGGACTTCTTCACGCCCAGTGTGCCGTAATAGTCTTTTTTGTCGTTCGCAGCCATGGGTCTCGTGGAACTCTATTCTATCCTTATTACTTGCTTGTCATCCTGAGCGAAGTTGAAGGACCCCATGCCTGCTTGTAGTGGCAGCGGCTTGGCAAGGCGTTCTCTCCACAGCACGAATTCCTTTTTGAGTTCATGCCACTTAGCGCCACCGCGGGGTCCTTCGACTGCGGCACCGTTCTCTGCGAGAACGCTGCTTCCGCTCAGGATGACAAATGTTAAAAGGCTAACAATCTGCTTGTCATCCTGAGCGAAGTTGGGGTTCGCGTAGCGAACCCCAACGAGTCGAAGGACCCCATATCAGCTGGTAGCGGCAGCGGCTTGGCAAGGCGTTCTCTCCACAGCATCGTGCGAATCCCTTTTTAAGTTCATGCCACTTAGCGCCACCG
>JAFDVW010000026.1 GCA_018268755.1 Acidobacteriota bacterium | reverse complement strand
TGGTGGTGGCCTTCGCGCTGGCGGGACGCATTGATCTCGACCTGCGCAAAGATCCGCTGGGCAAAGGCAAAGACGGCAAGCCGGTGTACCTGGCCGATGTGTGGCCGTCGCAGAGCGAAGTCACCGAGGCGATGAAGGCGATCACCTCCGACATGTTCCGCCGCAGCTATGGCGAGGTCTACCATGGCGACGAGCGCTGGCGCGGCCTCTCCGTGCCCAAGGGTGAGACCTATGTGTGGGACGAGGCTTCGACCTACATCCGGCAGGCGCCCTACTTCGACGACATGGCGCTCAAGCCCGCGCCGGTCGAGGACATTACCGGAGCGCGCGTGCTGGCGGTGCTGGGCGACAGCGTAACTACCGACCACATTTCACCGGCCGGCTCGATCAAAAAAGACAGCCCGGCGGGAAAGTATTTGCAGGAGCGCGGGGTGAAGCCGGTGGACTTCAACTCCTACGGCTCGCGCCGCGGCAACCATGAAGTGATGGTGCGCGGAACGTTTGCCAACGTCCGCCTACGCAATAAGATGGTGAATGTCGAAGGCGGCTTCACCAAACACCTGCCCGATGGCAAAGAGATGCCGATCTTCGACGCCTCGGAAAAATACATTGCCGACGGCGTGCCGCTGGTAATTCTGGCGGGCAAGGAGTACGGCTCCGGCAGCTCGCGCGACTGGGCGGCCAAAGGGCCGCGCCTGCTGGGCGTGCGCGCCGTGATCGCGGAGAGCTATGAGCGCATCCACCGCTCCAACCTGGTGGGCATGGGCATTCTGCCCTTGCAGTTCCTGCCGGGAGACACCGCAGAGTCGCTGGGGCTGACGGGAGACGAGGTGTTTGAGATCAAAGGGCTGCGCGCATTGATCGACAAATTCTCCTCCGGACAGCAAGTGACGGTGAGCGCCGGCAGCAAGACATTCCCGGCCCTGGTCCGCATCGACACCCCGCAGGAGGCGCTCTACTACGCCAACGGCGGAATCTTGCAGTATGTGTTAAGGCAGCTGGTGGGGAAGGGGTCGTAGGCTGGGAAGATCGTCTAGGGACCGCACCCGCCCGCCGGGTGCGGTTTGCTTTGCATTACCCTCGGAATTGTGGGAACCATCCTTTTCAATGCCCTACTTCTTATCTTTAGAAGTAGACTTAGATCTTCCCCAAGGTTTCTCGGCCCCGCTATTTTTGCAATCAAAAATGGATAACAGCTTGCCGGGAACGACTGAAACTCTCCTCTCCGGGGAAACACTCGACGATGTTATGCGCTCGGTAATTGAAGCGATTTTGGAGCGCGGCGAACGGATTTCTCCAACAAAGGGTGGGGCTATCGAGCTAACAGGAATTTTATTTGAGCTTAAAAATCCGAGAGCGCGCCTTAGCAGAACAGAGACCAGGGGAAAGCCCTATAGCTGCCTTGGGGAGCTTTGTTGGTACTTAGCAAAAACAAACGATTTAGAGTTTATTTTTTACTACATACCGGCATATAAAAAATTCGCTGATGGCGACCAAATCTTTGGTGGTTATGGCCCCCGCTTGTTTAACTGGGATGGTCTAAATCAGGTATCAACGATCACTGAGTTGCTACGCAAAAACCCTCATTCCCGAAAAGCGGTAATCCAACTATTTGACGCACAAGACATCTTGGAAGAGCACAAGGATGTTCCATGTACATGCATCGTGCAGGTAATGATTCGTCGGGATAAATTGCACATGATGGTCACAATGCGTTCGAACGATGTTATTTGGGGTCTCCCACATGACATTTTTTGTTTCACCATGTTGCAAGAAATACTTGCTAGAGACCTCTCGGTTGAGGTTGGGACGTACAAACATGCCGTCGGCAGTCTCCACATTTACGATAAGACGATGGATACCGCTCGTAAGTTTATCGATGAAGGGTGGCAGCCAACCGCTGCGGTGATGCCTCCAATGCCACTTGGCAGCCCATGGTCAAGCATTGAGGTGCTTCTTAGCGCGGCTTCAGCGATTCGTTCAAATGGTACATTCGATAGTGTTGATCTTAGAGGTTTAGACCCATATTGGATGGACCTTGTTCGCCTTCTCCAAGTTTTTCACTTTAAGAAAAATAAAAATTCAGATGGAGTTAAGGTATTACGGGCGAAAATGTCGTCGAGTACTTATTTTCAGTTCATCGATAGTCTAATTGAGCAACTTTCGTAATGAGGCCCAGTAAAAGACCTAAACTCGAATGCATACGACACTCGCAACGCTACTAGACCGTTTGGATGGTACGAAACTTTCGACTACGGAAGTGATTCCATGGGGTTGTCCAGTGCCTTCATTCGGCGACCTTGCGAATTCGCGAGTAGCCACATTAGGCCTTAACCCAAGTAACCGGGAATTCATTGGGGAGCTTGGCGAAGAACTCGAAGGAGATGCACGCCGTTTCCACACACTGAATTCGCTCGGCATTTCGTCATGGTCCGAAGCGGATGCCCGTCACCTGCAGCTAATCTTAGATTCTTGCCGTACATATTTCGCCGGAAATCCTTATGACAAATGGTTTCGGAAATTGGATCAGGTTGTTTCCGGAACTAATACATCGTTTTATGATTCCTCCTGCAGCGCCTGTCATTTGGATTTAATCCCTTATGCAACAATTCGCAAATGGACTGATCTCGATTCAGGGCAAAGATCATTACTGCTGTCAATCGCAGCAGACATTTTGGGACTCCTGTTGCGCGACTCGCCGGTTCGTATTCTGATTCTCAATGGGCAATCAGTTGTAGATAGGTTCCAAGAAATCTGCGGAATTCGTTTGAAGAGACAGGAAATGCCCACTTGGTCGCTTAACCGTAGGGGCAAACCAGCTGTCCGAGGAGTTTCATATCTTGGAACGGTTCGTGCAATCTCTGAAATTGATTTGCATCATGAAATTCTAGTTTTAGGATACAACCATAACCTTCAGAGTAGTTTTGGTGTAACTACTGCCGTGATTCAATCCATTCGTGATTGGATTATTGAGACATTAACGGAGCAAAACTATGAGACCGCGAGACAGTAAGATTGCTGCGCGGCTCCAGAAGGTCTTGGGCGATTTTGACCTCAAGAAACGTAGGTTGCCTGGCATTAGTAACACTGAGAGCCGTACAGTATTTGTAGAACAGTTATTGGAAAGCATTCATCGTGTAAAGTATGTCGCCGTAATTAGGGCAAGGGATCTGAGTCGATTACGGATGGATCCAAACAACGATCTCTTTGATCCTTTAAAAGCATCGATACTGCATCAACGTACAGGAGATACAGAAGAGGCTTTCTGGTTGATTTTTTTATTTGTACACTTCGGGAAACACGCTCGGGCACCTTGGCGCTACGTCCGCGAGATATATGGTCGCCTTGGACATAAAAAGATATGGAATTGGGCGAACATTAGTAATAATCCGACAGGATTTCGTGATTGGTTAGGCAAAAATCAAGAGTACATCCAACGTCCTGGGGGCGGTTTCGGCAATCATCGGAAATATGAAAGCCTTGATGCCTATTCGTCAAATGGCACTGGCGCAGTGGTTGAAAGCTATATTCATTGGGTCAACCCGCCTCATACTCACCAGGAACTGATGGCAAATGCACTCAAGCACGCTAACGGTGATCCTGGAAAGGCATTTGATTATTTATACAAATCAATGGAATCTGTAAAACGGTTTGGAAGGACTGCTCGTTTTGACTATCTGACCATGCTTGGAAAGACTGAATTGATAAATATTCGTCCTCCGAGAGCGTATTTGAATACGGCAACCGGTCCATTGAAAGGCGCGAGATTATTATTCGGAGACAACCAAAACGCACCAGTTCTTGATGAGTGGCTGTGTGAGTTGGACAATGATTTAGAAGTGGGCATGCAAGTCCTAGAAGATGCTTTATGCAATTGGCAGAAGAGCCCGGCCAAATTTGAGCCATTTCGCGGGTAAGTTTATTCTCCCCACTGGAATCGTCGCCTAAGCCCATTCAATTGACTATGCTTTATTTTCCCATGATGCTGAAGTTGTCCCACAACTATGCCCGGCGAAATTCCTAGGCGTTGTGCGAATTTGATTACCACCTTGCTGTTGAGCGGAAGTTTCATTAAAGCTGGTTGAAAATTTTGCGGAATGAGAATGTCCTCGGCAAATTTATCTGCCTCTAATTCCTGTTTGGTTCTTGGCCCATCCATACCTTCCAAGAAGAACCCTTGCTCGCCGTGAAGTAAGAGATGTCCAGCTTCGTGGAAAAAAGTGAACCAAAACTGATCGTCCGATAAATAACGGAAGCTCAGAAGCAAAAGCGCTTGGTCCTTTGATAAAAAGCGCGTTGCCCCACTCGCCCTGCATCCGCTTGGCGCACGAAGAACAATCACGGCGACGCCGTTTAAAGAGCAAAGTTTTTGCAATTCGGATACGAACAGGTTAGGTCTTTTGGAACGGGTCAACCGCCGAATATTTGAAAGGGATTCTTTAAATTTCGAAGGGTTCCAAGAACTACACTTTATCCTACTGCTTTCAATTTCTCCTTGTCGCAACCAAGCAGCTACCGAAGCGGGCCGTGATTCAAAAGACTGTGATGTTTTGAAAGCAACAAGCTCATTTAATTTTGAGTATGTCTGTGTCCATGCTGAGAGGCTCGGAACACCGAAGAAACGCAAATATTCTTTGACTTCTTTTGATGGAGAAGGGGTGACCCAGCCGAACTTGATCATGTCCCCGATTGGTAACTGATTTAACCATTCTGTTTCGATATGGTGCAATCGATCAATGGTCTTGCGGTATTGGAAGTCTCTAGACATCCAAAATTCGACTGACGATCCAACTATTCGTGCAAGTTTACGAGCAATTGCTATCGTGATAGTTGTACGACCGCCCAGTAAGCTTTTTGCCTCTTCAATACTCCATTCCATGTCTTTCGCAAACCTTGGAATCGTGACCCGCTTTTCATGGAGAATGTCGGCAATTGTGTCTCCAGGTGCGGATACCCAATCGGGAGTGAAATGCTGGTCGCTAGTCGTGCTCATTATCTATCCGTTTTAATCTAATTCTACTCACCTTGCTCCAATCTAGACGTTCAGATTCCTCTAAGGGATGGTTGGGTACTAGAACAATACGATATCCCTTGCAAAGCTCAATAATTATTTCCCTCTTTCTTTCGTCCAAAAGGGGGCGCCCTGCAATTAGGTCCAAAGGAGAAGTTGCAGAGTCCAAATCCGCAAGTCTGCGCTTAAGAGACTCGGCAACATCTGCCCCCAAGTCAGTTTTTGCTCGGGCTTCGCTTTCACAAATAGCCCGGAGCAGTTTAGTTTCAAATGCGAGTAACAACGATTTATCCGTGCCGGGTAATTTTTAGAGGTCAGCATGTTCGCACCCGGATGGCGCAATACTAAGCTACGACGTGTTATGAAGTGGTTCAAGTTGTTTCATAGGCAACATAAGGTTCTCCACTCCGGTCGGGATGACAGGTTTTTGACCAGTCGTTGGTCTTTGGCTGTTCGTCGTTAGCAACATCAACATCAAAAGCGGCGGGCGGGGGCGCCCGCCCCACAGTATTTCGCGGCTAGGGCGCGGCGGCTTTTGGAGAGCAGGCGCCAGGCTTCCTTATATTCCTCGTATTTGTAGCGGTCTTTCTTGAGCGGCTCCATGGGGTAGAGCATGAGTCCGGTTTTGCGCGGCGGGCCGAGCAGCAGTGCGGCGGGGAGGAGATACCACGTGTCCTGCGGAACGATGTAGGCGGCGAAGAGGTCGACCTGCTGCAGGGTGTAGTCCTCTTTCTTGTGGTAGTTGGGTTTGAACTGACAGAAGTATCCGGTGCCGGTGCGGACGGTGGTGGACTTCACTTGAATGCGAAGGATGTCGGTGCCGTGCTGGACGCCTACGTCATAGGAGCCGGAGTCGCCCCAGGGGGTGGAGACGGCGTATCCGTGCTCGAGGGCGGCGGTCATGAAGCGCAGCTCGACCCACTCGCCGCGCTCCTTGAAGGTGCGGAAGCGGGATGGTTGGGAAACGGTCATGGATCGCTCCGTGGAGTGATGGGGAAAGAAGAGATGGAGCAAAAGAAAAGGCGCAGCCCGAAGGCCGCGCCTTTTTCATTTCTACTTCCATTGTAGCAAGCGGGAGGGGGAAAATGGGACATGGGGCGGGGACTGGATTTTCCGTGGAATGTGCGGGTTAGAAGCAACTGCAACCTTTGAGAGGCTTGACAGGTAGGGGGGAATTCCCCCGCCCAAGCGGAGCGGAAACAGCAGGTCCCTCCACTACGCTTGCTTCGCAGCGCTTCGGTCGGGATGACAGGTTTTTGACCGGTCGTTGGTCTTTGGTCGTTGGCAACATCAAAATCAACTAAGGCGGGCGGGGGCGCCCGCCCCACATCCTCCGGGTTGCGGGCCGGGCGAAGCGAGGGTACAGTAACTGCCATCAGCGGTGGCATTCCTAAGATAGCTGGGGAGATTACCAACTTATGCGCAAGCGGAATGGGAATTTGTGGATCATCGCGGGGCTCGTGATCTGGGTGGTTTTGTCCGCGCCCGGATTCGCGCAACAGCCAAGCCCACTGGAGACCTGCATCGAGAACTTCGGCTATCTGGGGTGCGACGCGGAGGGGACTCCGATTCCTCCGCAAGCCAACAATCCCGCCTATGTGGTGCATTGGGCGGCGGTGGCGATATCGCGGTCGACCATGAAGGCGGGGGCTTCGCATGGGCAGAATTCGCTGGAGGAAGCGGAGCAGACCGCCCTGTCGCTTTGCCGCCGAAATGGGCCGACGGATTGCAAGGTGCTGACCTGGGCGCCCAACGGGTGCGTGGGATTGGCGCTGGGGTCGCCCAGCGGGAAATTCGGCTATGGCCCGGGCAACGACCGGCGGGAGGCGGCGGCGGTGGCGATGCGGCAGTGCCGTGCGACGGGTGCGGCGAACTGCGTGGTAATCACGGCCTCGTGCGCGCAGGACAATCCGCAATGGTCCGCGCCTTTGCCGCTGCCGGAAGGCGTGTCGGCGGGCCCGGTCGATCCGCGGTTCGTGGGGACGTGGCAACTGCTGATCAATCCCGGATACTGGATCTGGCGAGTCTCGGCCAACGGCACCTACGAATTTCACAGCGAGGCCATGGACGGCGCGCGCACGCACGCCGGCACATTCACTGCCAAAAATGGCCAATACAAACTGCACGCCATCAACCTGACCTGGGACGACGAGGGCACCTACACCTTTCAAGGGCCCGACACCATTCTGGGGAAAGGCACGCTCGGCTCCGGGACGTGGCACCGCATGGTCCCCAAGAGCGGGCATTAAGAGGGATTTCGCGGGGAGATAGACGCAGGGCTGAGGGCGGCAGTGTCCGCGGAACGGCTTTTCCTTTCCCGATGGGGCGTGTATCGTTAGCTACGCCAATTCTGTTCTGAAAAATCGTTCTTTCTAATTTCATCGATCCCGGCTCCATGAAGCCCATTTCATGATCTGAGCTGGGAGATACAAAGAAAAGAGGCCTTATATGCGTAACTGGAACCGGAGAAGTTTTCTACAACTGGCCGGGGGAGCGACCGCGGCCACGATGGTGAGCAAGAACGTCTATGCGCTGGCGACGCAGGTGGAGGCGGCGGGGCCGGTCGCGGCCAATGACCAGATCCAGCTGGGCCTGATCGGCGCGGGGATCCAGGGACAGTACGACACCAAGGTGGCGCTGCAGGTGCCGGGAGTCAAGCTGGTAGCAGTGGCGGATTGCTATGACGGACGGCTGGCGCGCAGCAAGGAGCTGTGGGGGCCGGAGGTGTTTACCACGCGCGATTACCAAGAAGTGCTGGCGCGGAAAGACGTGGATGCGGTGATCGTGGCCACCCCCGACCACTGGCACAAGCAGGCGGCCGTCGACGCCTTGAAGGCGGGCAAGGATGTGTACTGCGAGAAGCCGATGATCCACGTGTATTCCGACGGACCGGAGATGATCGAGGCGGCGCGGGCGACCAAGCGGATATTGCAGGTGGGCAGCCAGCGGGTAAGTTCGGTGGTCTATGCCAAAGCGAAGGAGCTGCTGGCCGCCGGAGCGATCGGGCAATTGAACATGGTAACGGCGTGGTGGGACCGGAACTCGTCGCTGGGAGCGTGGAACTATACGGTGCCTCCGGATGCGTCGCCGGAAACCTGCGACTGGCTACGCTTTCTGGGGACGGCGCCGAAGATCCCGTTTAACGGCGAACACTTCTTCCAATGGCGGAAGTGGAAGGCGTACGGCAGTGGCGTGGCCGGCGACCTGTTTGTGCATCTGTTCAGCGGGACGCATTTCATTACCGGATCGAACGGCCCGACGCGGGCCTACGCGACCGGGGGCCTGCGCTACTGGAAAGACGGCCGCGATGCCTACGACGTGATGCTGGGGCTGTTTGATTATCGCGAAGGCTTCAATCTGAATCTGCGGGTGAACTTCGTGGACGGCGGAGCGGAAGGCGAAGGCTTCATCTTTACCGGGTCCGAGGGCACCATGGAGATCGCGGGACAGACGGTCAGCGTGAACCGGGTGCCGCGAGAAAAAGAACCCGGCTACATTGTGGAGACGTTCCTGCAAAGCACGCAGAAAGAGATCATCGCGAATTACCGGAAGAAGTATCCGGTGGTGCACCCGGAAGGCGAGCCGCCGGTGGGCTATGAGAAGTATGTGACGCCGGAGGGTTATAGCGACAGCTACGACCACTTCAAGAACTTCTTCGCCGCGGTGCGCAGCCGCAAGCCGGTAGTAGAAGACGCGGCCTTCGGCTTCCGGGCGGCCGGGGCGGCCCTGCTCAGCAACCTGAGCATGGAGAAGGGATCGTCGGTGAAGTGGGACCCGGACGCGATGAAAGTAGTGTAGGCAGGCCAGGGAAGGCGCGGCGCAAGCCGCGCCGGCCTTGCCCTGTGTGATAGCTCTTTGCTGGAGCCGGGCATGCTCGCCAAGAAGGAACGTCTTTAACTGGGCATTGGCCTGGAATCGTTCCTGCATGAGGGGAAGCACGATTCATAGTTTTACCCACTACCCGGCCGGGTTTGTGTTCGCAGTTTAGGAGTTCCCGTTAACTATTCCAAGAATCCCGCCGATCGTTTGATCGGTGCGACGGCGCGGGATTGCCGCTGCTTACGGCGGACCGGGAGATTCGGCGGTCGCGGGCATTGCCGGTCCTCTGGTAAGCAAAGCGGCCATCCGGCCAATGTTTCATTCTCAAAAAGTGCAGCCATCCGGCAGCCTCGGCCATCCAAAAAACTATGAGCATGAGAAAAGTAAAGCTGGGTTCGCAGGGCGCCGTCGTTTCGCGCATGGGGCTGGGCTGCATGGGGATGAGCGAATTTTATGGCGAACGCAACGATGCGGAATCGGCGGCGACTCTTCTGCGCGCGCTTGATCTGGGCGTGAACTTCCTCGACACCGCAGACATGTACGGCATCGGCGACAACGAAGAGTTGGTCGGGAAGACGATTCGCGGACGGCGCGACGAGGTATTTCTGGCCACCAAGTTCGCCAACGTCCGCAAGAAGGACGATCCGACGTATTGGGCGGTCAGCGGCAAGCCGGAGTATGTGAAGGCGGCGTGCGATGCGTCCTTGCAACGGTTGGGCGTGGAGCACATTGATCTTTACTACCAGCACCGGGTCGATCCCGCGACCCCGATTGAGGAGACGGTGGGCGCGATGGGCGAGCTGGTGAAGGCGGGCAAGGTCCGGTATCTGGGGCTGTCGGAGGCGTCGCCGGCCACGATCCGGCGGGCGCACAAGGTGCATCCCATTACAGCGCTGCAGAGCGAGTACTCGCTGTGGGAGCGGCATGTGGAGGAGGAGATCCTGCCCACGGTGCGCGAGCTGGGCATCGGGTTTGTGCCGTACAGCCCGCTGGGGCGCGGATTTCTGACCGGCGCTTTCCAGAAGCTGAGCGACCTGAACAGCCAGGATGCGCGGGTGCAGCGCTTCCCGCGTTTTTCCCAGGAAAACTTCGACAAGAACCGGGCCCTGGTGGAGAAGGTGAAGGAACTTGCGGGACGCAGAGGAGCGACGGCAGGACAACTGGCGCTGGCCTGGGTGCTGGCCAAGGGCGAGGATTTAGTGCCCATTCCGGGGACCAAGCGGCGGAAATATCTGGAGGAGAATGCCGGGGCCGCGGAAATTCGGCTCACGGCAGAGGAAGTGGCGGAGCTGGAAGCGGTGAATCCGCAGAGCGCGGTGGCGGGGGAGCGCTACGCCCCGGCGCAGATGAAGGCGATCGACCAGTCAGCATAAGCACTAAAGCGCATAGCTTCCAGACTCCGGCTACAATATTCCAGCATGATTGCCCACTTACGCGGGAAGTTGCTGGTCAAGCATCCGAACCAGGCGATTGTTGAAACTGGCGGCGTCGGCTACGACGTGACCATCAGCGTGCCGACATTTTCCGAATTGCCCAATGTGGGCGGCGAGGTGGCGCTGCACATCCACACCCATGTGCGGGAAGACCAGATTGCGCTCTACGGGTTCCTGCGCCCGGCGGAAAAGGTCCTGTTCGAAAAGCTGCTCACCGTGAGCGGGATTGGGCCGAAGCTGGCCATTACCATTCTGAGCGGCATGGCGGCGGACGAGATGGTGGGCTCGATCCGCGGCAACGATGTGGCGCGGCTCACCAAAATTCCCGGCATCGGCCGCAAGACGGCGGAGCGCATGGTGCTGGAGCTGCGCGACAAGCTGCCGGCGCCGGGCGCGCCCACGGCGGAAGTCACTCCCGCGCTCAGCAGCCTGGAAGAGGATGTGCTGTCGGCGCTGGTGAACCTGGGGTATCAGCGGCCGGCGGCGGAAAAAGCGCTGCTGGTGGCGGGCAAAACCCCGGGAAATTTCGAATCCGTGTTTCGCGAGGCCCTGGCGGCTCTCTCGAAGTAGTCAGTTCCCCAAAAACCGCAGATAGAGATCGCGGTCCTGCTGACAGGCCTGGGCCATCTGTTTGACCTTGTCCCAAGCCTGCTGCTGAGACTCATCGCGGGCCCGTTCCGCTACGCGCTCCCACTCTTCCAGAAAACTTTCCATCTGCAGGTGATTGAAGACCGTCTTGCCAAAGGGATCGATGCCACGCAGGATGGGGAAGGCACATTCTTCCCGGGCAGGAATGATGCCGTGCAACAGCACCCAGTCATTCTGCTCGCCCAGATCGTCTTCCAGCTTTACGACAAAGGACATGCGAAAAGCACCTTCAAGTCTGGAAAATGTATCAATCCCGGAGAAAATTTTCCATATGGCGCGTTTAGGGCAGCAGGTAACCGCGGGCCACCGCGCGGAAGTGGGCCAATTGGCGGGCCTGCCAGGCCTCGTCGTATTGCAGTTCCCGCGCCATGAGGGCGGCGACTTGCGGCGCAATCTCCACGGCGGCGCGAGCATCGAGGAAGAGAGCGCGGGTACGGCGGGCGAGAACATCTTCCACCGTACGCGCCATCTCCTTCTTCACTGCCCAAACCACTTGCGCGGCGTAATAAGGCAAGGCAGGGTGCAAGCGTTGGCTGAGAGGCGGATGGGAACGCATCAGATCCCGGATGGCAGGAGCATCGGAGCCGTACACGGAAAGTTCCTGGAACTGAGCCGCATCGGCATGAAAGCCATGGATGGGCAACTCTTGCGTAATGGCAGGACGTTGGGGCAGGGCGGCCAGTTCAGCCGCCTGATTCACACAATCTTCCGCCATGCGGCGATACGTGGTCCATTTGCCCCCGGCAATGCTCAACAGATGTGAGGCCTCCACCCGTATGGTGTGGTCGCGTGAGATGGCTGCGGTGTTGCCGCCATTTCCCACCAGCGGGCGAATCCCTACAAACACACTCAGGACATCCTGGCGCGTCGGCACTTTGTGCAAGTAGCGGCCGGCGGTTTCCAGGATGAAGTCCACCTCTTCGGGCAGCGGTGTAGGCTCCAGTTCCGGCTGGAGGATAGGCGTGTCGGTCGTCCCCACCACGGTGTGGCCATGCCAGGGGATAGCGAACATGACGCGGCCGTCGGAGGTATGGGGCACCATAATGGCGCTGGAACCGGGAAGAAAGGAGCGGTCGAATACCAGATGGATGCCCTGGCTGGGGGCGATCATGGCCTGGGCGGCGGGGTCGGCCAGTTTGCGCACGGCATCGGAGAAGGCCCCGGTGGCGTTGATGACGACTTTGGCAGAAGCCTGAAAGGTGCAACCGCTCTCGAGTTCCTGCGCCTGCACGCCGTTCACAAAACCGGCGGAGTCTTTAGTGAGTTGGGTGACCTGCGCGTAGTTCAGGAGGGTGGCGCCCTGCTCGGCGGCGGTGGCCAGGAGATGAATGAGCAGGCGGCTGTCATCGAACTGGCCGTCATAGTAAATGACGCCGCCGCGCAGTCCTTCCTGCTTAATGGTAGGCAGGCGGGCAAGCGTTTCTTGCGGAGACAGCAATTGGGAAGGGCCAAAGCCATATTTTCCGGCAAGCAGGTCGTACACTTTCAAGCCAATCCCGTAAAACGGGGCTTCCCACCAATCGTAGCGAGGGACGACGAAGGCCAGATTGCCCACCAGATGCGGGGCATTCTGGCGCAGAATGCCGCGTTCGCGCAAGGCCTCCATCACCAGCGGAATATTGCCCTGCTCCAAATAACGAACGCCGCCGTGGACGAGCTTGGTGCTGCGGCTGGAGGTGCCTTTGCCGAAGTCGCTTTGTTCCAGCAGCAATACTTCGTATCCACGAGAGGCGGCGTCCACCGCGATGCCCGCGCCGGTGGCCCCGCCGCCGATGATCAGCATGTCCCAGGGCGTGCTGCGGGCCAGCACGCGCCCCCACATTTCGGAACGATCCATGCGTCCTAGCCTTTCGTTTCCCATCCTCGCGAGCGGGTGAGTGCTTCATTCCAACGCGCGCGCAGATTTTCCACCTGGGTGGGGTCCATGCGCGGTTCAAACCGCTGCTCTTGCCGGGGCAAGGAGTTGATGTGCGCAATGTCCTGCCAGACACCGGCGCTGAGCCCGGCCAGATAGGCCGCGCCCAGGGCCGTACTCTCCGTCACGGCGGGACGCACCACGGGAATGCCGAGAATGTCCGCCTGAAATTGCAGGAGCAAATGGTTGGCAGCGGCGCCGCCATCCACGCGCAGCTCACTGAGCCGGGTCTGCGAATCGCGTTGCGCGGCATCGAGCAAATCGGCCACTTGATAGGCAATGCTTTCCAGGGCGGCCCGCGCAATGTGCCCGGCGGTGGCGCCACGCGTAAGGCCGGAGATAGAGCCGCGCGCGTATTGGTCCCAATGGGGAGCGCCCAGGCCAACAAAGGCAGGAACAAAGTAGACGCCGCCGTTATCGCGGACGGAAGCGGCGAGAGCCTCCACGTCCGCAGAGGCGCGAATGAGGCCAAGGCCGTCGCGCAACCACTGCACTACCGCGCCGCCGACGAAAACGCTGCCTTCCAACGCGTACTCGATCTGCCCGTGCAGCTTCCAGGCGATCGTAGTCACCAGGCGGTTGTTGGATTTCACTGCCCGGCTTCCAATGTTTTGCAGCAGGAAGCAACCTGTGCCGTAAGTGTTCTTGGTCAGGCCCGGGGTGGTGCAACGCTGCCCGAAGAGCGAAGCCTGCTGGTCTCCGGCGATGCCGGCGATGGCGATGCCTCCCAGGCCGAGGGTGGTGGTGACTTCGGCGTATTTTTCGCTGGAGCCGCCGACCTGCGGCAACATAGAGGCGGGCACGCGAAACAGGCGCAGCAATTCGTCATCCCACTCTGCGGTGTGGATGTTGAAGAGCATGGTGCGCGAAGCGTTGCTGACATCGGTCCGATGCACGCGGCCGCTGGTGAGCTTCCAGATAAGCCAGCTATCGACGGTGCCGAAGGCCAGCTGGCCGGCTTCGGCCTGGCGGCGGGCTCCCGGAACATGGTCGAGGATCCAGGCAATTTTGCTGGCGGAAAAATACGCGTCGATCAGCAGGCCGGTGCGTTCCTGGATAGCCGGCTCGTGTCCCTGCGCCTTGAGCTGGTCGCAAAACTGCGCCGTGCGGCGGTCCTGCCAGACGATGGCGTTGTAAATGGGCTTCCCGGATGCGCGGTCCCATACCAGAGTGGTCTCACGTTGATTGCTGATGCCGATGGCAGCCACATCGCGCGGGCGAATATCCTGCCGCCCCAGGGCTTCCACGGCGACGCTCATCTGGGAAGTCCAGATTTCCTCGGGGTCATGCTCCACCCAGCCGGGCTGAGGGAAGATTTGCGCGAACTCACGCTGGGCCACGGCCCGAATGGAGCCGGTGCCGTCAAACAGAATGGCCCGCGAGCTGGTGGTGCCCTGGTCGAGCGCCAAAATGTAGGTCATGCCTGCCTCCGCAGAAAACGCCGGATTCCCAGATCGTAGAGGCCTGCGCCCAAAACGCCGCCGACCAGCGGGGCCACAATCGGCACCCACCACACCTGGCTTCCATCGGTGAGCCCATTGTGGCGGAAGCCGGCGAGCACCGTGAACAGGCGGGGCCCAAAGTCGCGCGCGGGATTGATGGCATAACCGTGCAAGGCCCCAAAGCTCATGCCGATGGCGACCACCACCAGCCCGATCAGTAACGGCGCCAGATTTGCGCCCGGAGGCAGGTTGTATTCATCCGTGATGGCAAAGATCATCAGCAAAAGAAGCGCGGTGCCGATGACCTGATCGAGAAATCCCGCCTGGGGCAAAGACGGGAAAGCGGGAAAAGTGGTGAAGATGCCGGCGGTCTTCTCCAGGTGAGGGTCCACCTGATGAAACGCAGGCAGGTAGTTGCGGAAGACCAGCGCGGCGGCCAGGAAAGCCCCCGTAGTTTGGGCCAAGGAGTAAGGCAGGACTTTGCGCCAGGGGAAATCGCGAAAGACGGCCAGGGCCAGGGTGACCGCCGGGTTCAGGTGCGCCCCGGAGATTTTGCCGGCGACATAAATACCCATGGTGACGGCCAGCCCCCATCCTAAAGTGATGTTGGTGTAGCCGCCATGAACGGTTTCACCGGGCGCGCCGGTGGGAAAAAGCACCACCATGGCCACGACGCCGGCGCCAAACAGGATGAGCACGAAAGTCCCGAGAAATTCCGCGAGCAGTTCCACCCATAACGGAGTTCGGTTGGGAGACATCGAGCAGCCTTTCCGCGACAGGACTAAAAAATCCGCACAGACTGCGGAGTAGTCTACCAACCGGGCCGCAGCCCGGCCACTGCGGGCGGGCCGGACAAAAATGAGCCAGTTTTCCTTCATTCCTCGCGCTTCCTAAAGAGGGAGTTGGGGGAACGGGAAAATGGCCAAATACATTGCCAAATTGCACAATAGCGCGACTGGACAGGCCGTTCTCCTTTTCCTGTATCTGTTCCTGGTGGTGGCCAGCTTTGTGGCGGGCAAGGCCTCGCGCGATGCGCTGTTTCTCGAGCAGTTTCAAGCGGTGCAGCTTCCCTATGCGGACATTGCCATTTCCATTCTGGTGGGATTCGCGGTCGCGGCTTATGTGCGGCTGGGGCGCGCGGTTTCGCTCGACAAGTTGCTGGTGCTGAGCCTGAGCGGATACATCGCGACGGCCGTGCTTTTCTGGTGGCTGGGGACGCACTGCCGTTTTGCCTGGCTGTATCCCCTGGTCTATGTGTGGATCGGGGTGTACGGCGTGCTGGCGACGGCGCAGGTGTGGACGCTGGCCAACTACGTGTTCACCACGCGCGAGGCGAAGAGCAAATTCAGTATTGTGGGCAGCGGCGCGATTGCGGGATGGATTGCCGGCGGCTATCTTTCGAAAACTCTGGCGGCGGCTTACGGCGCGGAGTCGTTGCTGCTGGTGATTGCCGGCGCGTTGACGTTGGCGATCGGCCTGGTGGTGGTGATCTGGAGAGGACGCGCGATCAGTGATCCACAGAAGAGCGCAGCACAGGCCCAGGCCGGACTGCGGGCGCGCCTGCAGCAAATCGTGTCCATGCCGCACCTGCGGACGATTGCCGTTCTGATCGGTCTTTCTTCCTTCGCGACAACCACCGCGGGCTGGCAGTTCAAGGCGATGGCCAAACAGGCGATCCCCGCTACGGCGCAGCTGGCGGCATTCTTCGGCGAATTCAACTTCTATGCGGGAATTCTGTCGCTGGTGGTGCAGTTGACGCTGACCTCGCGCCTGATCAAGCGCTTCGGCATTGGTCCGGCGCTGCTGGTGGCGCCGTGCGCACTACTGATCGGGTCGGCGGGAACGCTGCTGCTGGGGACGCTTTCGGCCGCAGTCGTGCTGAAGGGGTTCGACCAGGTGTTCCGCTACTCGGTGGATAAGTCGACGGTCGAGCTGCTGTATCTACCGGTTCCCTTCGGCATCAAGGTGGAGGCGAAGTCGCTGATCGACACCGTGGTGTGGCGGCTGGGCGATGGGCTGGCCGGCGTGAGCGTGTTGATGGTGGCGAACTACTTCCGCGCCACGCCACAAAAAGCCAGCTGGATCACGCTGGCGGCGGTGCTGCTGTGGGGAGCGGTCGCGCTGATGGCGCGGAAGACGTATGTCTCCAGCCTGCAAAGCATTGTGCAGGGCCTGCGGCCACAGAAGCAGCGGGTTGCGGAATTCGCCGAAGCCCGCGTGAGCAAGAATTTCAACCGCAGGAAAATCGAGAAGATTCTGGCGCTGGAAATTGCTCAGCACTACCGGTCGTATCAGGTGTTGCAGCAGCTCACGGAGATCACGACCGAGTTCCCCGAGCGCGTCGCCGAACTGCAGCGCAGCATGCGGCTGGAGAGCGGACGCATCTTCCGCCTGCTGGCCATCCTCTATCCGCAGAGCGACATCGAGAGCACGTATGCGGCGATCCGTTCGGGCGTGCCGGTCATCCGCGACAGCGCACTCGAACTGATGGAGAACACGCTGCAACCCGAGCTGCACCGCCTGCTGGTGCCGCTGTTTGATGAGGCGCTGAGCGTCGGCCAACGGGCGCGCCTGGCGGCGCGGGTGCTGGAAGCAGCGGGCCTCAGCCTGCAACCTTCTGCCGCCGCTGCTCGCTAGCCTGGACCATTTCGCTTAAGTCGGCCGTCGGCCGAATCTCAAAAATGCTGCCGAACTGCAGCGCGGGATGGTTCCCCATGAGCTGCACGGCGTGATCCATGTCCCGCGCTTCCAGAATGAGGACGCCGCCGATCTGCTCCTTGGTTTCCGCGTAAGGACCATCGGTGATGACGGCTTTGCCCTTCTTGGCGCGCAGGGTGCGGGCGCTCTCCGCAGGCTGTAGCGCGTCTCCCCCCGCCCAGTGGCCGTTGGCGCGGAGCTGGTCATCGTAGGCAAAGCAGATGTCCACCATGGCGTTGCGCTGCTCGTCACTCAGGGCTTCGAATTTGGCTTGGTCATGGTAGCCCAGACAGATGAATTTCATAGTGTCTCCTCGGAGTAGGTGTGGGAGATAAGATTCGGGCCATCCGGCCCGACAGGACATTTTCTCCTGCTCCCGCACCCTATAGTCGTCTGGGAACAGGGAAAATCGACAGGTCAGGTAAATTTTTGTTTTCAGGGCCCCATCCATCAGCGGCTGAAGCCGCTTGTGCTTTGCCACTTTATCGCAGCGGTGAAAGAGCCTGCCCTGAGCGCAGTCGAAGGGCTGCGCCACCCAAAGACAAGAAAATACTTGCCAGCTTCCTAATATGAAACCGGGGTTGAGGCAACCTGGAGCATTCCATGGGAGGGGTGGCCCACACAACGCGGGGTTCGCTGTGTGGGGAATTTCGGATTTTGACACGCTCGCTTCTAAGCCCACTCAAGCCAAAACCAGGCTTGAATGGGCCACCCGGCCCGGCCACCGCTTGATCCCGGGGTTTCCCGATTTGAGCCAATGGGTGGAATCGCTGACAGACAGTTGAGGACTACAAACGACATATGGGCTATCTTTATCGTAATATTTCTTTGAGATGTGCCAGGAGGTAACCACCGACCGCCATATGCTGGTGGAGATAGAGCCCATCGCCCATGAGTCTGATCAAATCCAAGAGGCGCGTCGCAGACCACGGGGAGGTGTTTACACCGCCGTGGCTGGTTGAAAAGATGCTCGACTTGGTGAAGGGCGAGACCGAGCGCATTGACTCCCGTTTCCTGGAGCCCGCGTGTGGAAGTGGGAACTTTCTTGTTCCTGTTTTGCAGCGTAAACTGGCCGCCGTGGAAGCTAAGTTCGGCAAGTCCGATTTTGAGAAAGCGCATTACGGCTTACTTGCACTAATGTGCACCTACGGCATTGAGCTCTTAGCGGACAATATCGCTGAGTGCCGCGCCAACATGCTCGAGGTCTTTGCGGGCTACCTGAATCTGAATGAAACCGATGAACTCTATCGCGCTGCTTTCCATGTCCTCTCGCAGAACCTTGTGCACGGCGACGCCTTAACTATGCTCACGGATGATGGGCAGCCCATTACGTTCGCCGAATGGGGCTACCTGGGCAAGGGCAGGTTCCAGCGGCGTGACTTCCGCTTCGACGTTCTTACGCAAATGTCTTCGTTCACCCAGGAAGGCTCTCTCTTCGCTCATCTTGGCAAGCACGAAATTTTCACGCCCATCAAGTCCTATCCGCCAATGACGGTGCGGGAACTTGCGTCCTTACCTTCGCACAGCGGCCTGAAGGAAGCTATATGACCGAGCAGGCACCCTTCACGCTTCGCGGACGTAATCCCGATGTTCTCACCTGCATAGCCAATCTTTCCAACGACGAGGTATTTACTCCGCCAGACTTCGCCAACCGTATGCTGGATACTCTCGGCGAGGCCTGGGCCGCGGCGAACAACGGCGCGGACATCTGGTCGGATATTTCAGTCCGCTTCCTTGATCCCTGCACCAAGTCGGGAGTCTTTCTGCGAGAGATCGTCCGCCGTCTGAACAAGGGTTTGGCGGCACAGATTCCAGACCTGCAAAAACGTGTTGATCATATCCTCACCAAACAGGTATTCGGCATCGGGATCACCTATCTCACCAGCCTGCTGGCACGGCGTAGCCTGTATTGCTCCAAGCACGCGAACGGCCCGCACTCGATTGCCAAAAGCTTTAAGAATGATGCGGGCAACGTCTGGTTTGAGCGGATGCAGCACACGTGGGCAGATGGTAAATGTAAGTTTTGTGGGGCGAGCCAGAAGACTCTGGAGCGCGACCAAGCGCTAGAGACCCACGCCTATGCGTTCATCCACACCAATGACATCAAGGCGCGAATGCGCGAAATATTTGGAGGCGACATGCAATTCGATGTCATTATAGGAAACCCGCCGTATCAGTTAAACGATGGCGGACATGGCACAAGTGCCGCTCCGATCTACCAGTTGTTCGTGGAACAAGCTAAGAAGCTCGAACCGCGCTACCTGTCGTTGGTCATTCCCTCCCGCTGGTTCGCGGGTGGCAAGGGTTTGGACGAGTTCCGCGAAGCAATGCTTGCTGATAACCGCACACGGGTGATTCATGATTATTGGTTGGTGGGCGAAGCTTTCCCCGGTGTGGCCATACAAGGCGGCATTTGCTACTTTCTCTGGGAACGGGAAAGTCCCGGTCACTGCGAAGTTGTGACGCATTACGACGGCAGGATTTTGTCCAGTGCCACCCGCCCGTTGATGGAGCCAGGTTCAGATGTTTTCATCCGCTACAACGAGGCTGTCCCTATTTTAAAGAAGATTGCTGCGGTAGAACAGCGTACCGATCACTACAAGACCAAGAGGACAGAAAAGGAAAACTGCTCACTTTCCCTGCCTGAAAGCCAACGTTTCGCGAAGCTCGTAAGTTCAAGAAAGCCATTTGGTCTAACTTCCAATTTCAAAGTCCACTCGATTGAACGCAAGAACGATGTCATCGCCTATTGGAATGGGGGACCTGGTTTCAAACAAATCGGTAAGGGCTGGGTTTCTCGCGCAGATGTGACAGGCGAAAGCCAGCTGATTGATCGATGGAAGGTGTTTATCGGAAGGGCGTATGGCGACCGAGGCGGTGGTGGTGCAAGCCGTGATACTCCGCCCAAAGCCGTGCTGGGTCAGCCTTTTGTCGGCGAACCCGGCTCAGTCTGTACCGAAACCTACATCTCAATCGGCCCGTTCAAGTCGGAATCGGAAGCGAAGAATGTTTGCTCCTACATTTCCTGCAAACTGACACGTTTTTTAGTCATGCTGCACAAGCCCGCGCAAGATGCGACACGCAAGGTCTACACCTTTGTCCCCACGCAGGATTTTTCTCGACCGTGGACCGACGAGAAGCTCTACGCAAAATATGGACTAACGGATAAAGAAATAGCCTTCGTCGAGTGGATGATTCGCCCGATGGGGCTAAACGGCGATTCGTTCGACGAAGCTCCCACGGACGACGGTGACGATGAGTAAGGCCATCGACGACATTCTCACACCCAAACCAGTAGCCCGTCCGCGCATCTATGCGTACGCAATCGACGACAAGCCGCACAAAGGCCTCCTTAAGATCGGACAGACAACGCGCGATATAAAGCAGCGTGTCGCCGAGCAACTCAAGACTGCCGCCATTAAGAACTTCAAGATCGAACTCGACGAATCCGCCGTGCGCGATGACGGCACCATCTTCACCGATCACGATGTGCGTGCGGCGCTGGTCAAGAAAAGGTTCGCGAACCCCGAACTGGAGTGGATGCGTTGTTCCCTCCAAGACGTAAAGACCGTGCTTGCCGAACTGCGGACGGGTCAGCAGTTCACCGGCACGCATCATGAAACGTTTTCCATGCGCCGTGAGCAGGCCGAAGCGGTAGAGGAAACGTACGACTACTTCCGCTCACGCTGGGCGGAAGCCAAAAACGCTGTCCCGAGATTTCTATGGAACGCGAAGATGCGTTTCGGAAAAACCTTTACCACCTACCAGTTAGCAAAAAAGCTTGGCGCAAAGCGCGTGCTCGTGGTGACCTTCAAGCCAGCCGTGGAAGACGCCTGGCAGACCGACCTCGAAAGCCATGTGGATTTCGACGGCTGGCAGTACCTCTCGCGCAACTCAGACTCTGATCCCAGGAAGGCTGATAAGCGAAGGCCATTGGTGTACTTCGGCTCTTTTCAGGACGTGCTCGGGCGCGACAAAAATGGAAACATCAAGCCGAAGAATGAATGGTTGCACGAGTTGAATTGGGACCTTGTTGTCTTCGACGAATACCACTTTGGCGCGTGGCGGGAGACGGCGAAAGAGCTCTTTGCCGATGACGAAGAACGCATCAACCGTGCGGAAGAACAGTTCGCCGCCGTTCCCAACAGCAAAGTTGACAAACGCTCGAGGGAGCGGGTGGCGGATTTGCAGGAACCGCTTGAACCCGAGAGCAGTTTTCTGCCCATCACCACCAAAGCCTATCTTTACCTGTCCGGCACGCCGTTCCGGGCGCTGGCCACGGGCGAGTTCATTGAAGAACAGATCTTTAACTGGACTTACACCGACGAACAACGCGCCAAGGAAACTTTCGCGGCGAAGAACCCAGGCAAATGGAACCCATATGGCGCGTTGCCGCAGATGCGTCTGCTTACCTACCAGATGCCAGACGAACTGCTGACGGTCGCCAGCGCCGGAGAGTTCAACGAGTTTGACCTCAATGAATTTTTTTCGGTGACCGGAACCGAGAAAAAGGCGCAGTTCAAACACAAAAGCGACGTGCAAAAGTGGCTGAACATCATCCGCGGCCAGTACATCCCCAAGGTTGTCGAAGGCCTAAAGACCGGCTCGCCGCCACCCTTCCCCTATTCCAATGTAAGGCTGCTGCCGTATCTCCAGCATTCGTTCTGGTTTCTGCCTAACGTCGCAGCTTGTCATGCGATGAAGAATTTGTTGGACGAGAAACAGAATACCTTCTGGCATGAATACGACGTTGTGGTGGCTGCCGGGGCGGCGGCTGGCATTGGTCTTGACGCGCTACCGCCCGTACGCAAGGCAATTGGAAGCGGTTTCGATACGAAGACAATCACGTTGTCCTGCGGCAAGCTCATAACCGGGATAACCGTACCGCAATGGTCTTCCATCCTGATGTTGCGCAACCTGAAGAGCCCTGAGACTTACTTCCAAGCGGCTTTTCGTGTGCAGTCCCCGTGGTCTATCAAGAACCCCAATGGTGACAATCCGAACGAAGAAGAAATTCTGAAACCAGCGTGCTTCGTGTTTGACTTTGCCCCCACGCGCGCGCTCCGTCAGCTCTCCGACTATGGCATCGGACTTTCGCCTAACGAATCGAATCCCGAGAATGCCGTCAGAGACCTCGTCTCGTTCCTGCCGGTGCTAGCCCACGACGGCTCATACATGGAGCAGCTTGACGCTGGTCGCATACTGGATTACGCAATGGCGGGCACCACGGGCACGCTGCTGGCGAAGAAATGGAAGAGCGCACTGCTGGTGAACGTGGACAACGACACGCTGCGGCGAGTCCTTGATAACGCAGAGGCAATGGCCGCTGTCGAACGCATCGAGGGCTGGCGTGCGTTGGGCGACAATATTATTGAGACCATTATTAACAAGAGCGAGAAGGTCAAAGAACTCAAGAACAAGGCCAAAGAGAAGGGACTGACCGATAAACAGGAAAAGCAGCTTACCGAAGAAGAGAAGGAATATAAGTCCAAGCGCAAGGTGGTGCAAGAAAAGTTGATCAAGTTCGCGACGCGCATCCCTGCATTTATGTACTTAACCGATTTTCGCGAGAACACGCTGCAAGACGTAATAACCAAATTAGAGCCGGCCTTGTTTCTGGCCGTTACAGGTCTTACGGTGAAGGACTTCCATCTGCTGGTACGCCTCAAGGTGTTCAATACTGAGCAGATGAATCAGGCGGTGTTCGCGTTCCGTCGCTATGAGGATGCCTCGCTAAAATACACGGGCATCGAGAGTCACGAAGGGCTCTCCCATTATGGGCTTTATGACACTGTAGTCGAAAAGGACAAATGAGAAGTTCATTCATTTCCGTTTGTTGAACTTGTAAGGATGTCTTTACAGGCTCCACTCATCGTCGCGCAGGGGAAAATCGCATTAGCAGCGCGTTCCTACTTCCCGATGCAGAAGGTGCTGAAGATGAGGTTGAGGATGTCGTCGTTGGTGGTGGCGCCGGTGATTTCATCGAGGGCGCGCAGGGCGGCGTAGAGGTCGAGCAGCAGCATCTCGTGGGGAATGTGGTGGGCGGCGGAGGTTTGGGCGGCGGCGAGCGCGGTGAGCGAGTCCTCGACCAGCTTCTGGTGGCGGACGTTGGTGAGGAACCCGGATTCGGCGGGTTGGGCGGCGTCTCCGCCAATGTGACGCAGAATTTCGGCGCGCAGGGCGGCGATGCCTTCTCCGGTCACGGTGGAGGTGGCGACCGATGGCAGCTTTGCCGCGGATGATCCGGGCGATCCGGCGGCTGCGTGGATGATTTCTGCTTCTCTGCTTTCTGCTTCTCGGGTTAGGGCGTCTCGTCTTGCTGCGATTTCACTGGCAGGTTTTTGACTTGCTGCTTCCCCGCCGGCTGCGGCCCCTGCGGTCTTAGTTGATCCGGTTCGTTCTCCCCCGCTTTTCCCCAGCGGTCCCATGTCCGCGGTTCCAACTGCGGCGCGAAGATCTTGACTCAGCAGATCCTGACTCAGCCGGTCCTGACTGAGCAGGTCCACCTTGTTCTTCACCAGAATGGCGGAGCGGGCGGCGGCCTGGGCCAGCAACTCTTCATCCTCGCGGGTCGCGGGCTGCGAGGCGTCGAGCACGACGAGCACCAGGTCGGCGTCGGCGAGGGCCTCCATGGATTTGCGAATGCCGATGCTCTCGGCTTCATCGAGCGCGTGGCGAATGCCGGCGGTATCCACCAATTGCACAGGAATTCCACCGATGGCGACGGTTTCGGTAACCAGATCGCGGGTGGTGCCGGGGGTGGCGGTGACGATGGCGCGCTCGCGCTCCACCAGGCGGTTGAAGAGGCTGGATTTGCCGACGTTGGGGCGGCCGACAATGGCAAGGGTCAGTCCCTGGTGGACGATTTTTCCGTAGGCGAAGCTCGCGGCGAGGGCTGCGAGTGGGGCGCGGACTTCGGCGATGTGCCGCAGGATTTGCTCGCTGGGGAGGACGGAGACGTCGTCCTCGGCGAAGTCGATGCCGGCTTCGAGGCGGGCGATCAGCTCAACCAATGTTTGTTTGACCGGGCGTAGGCGGCGGGAGAGCGCGCCTTCGAGCTGCTGGGCGGCGACTTTGGCCTGGTAGAGGGTCTGGGCGTCGATCAAGTCGCGGACGGCCTCGGCCTGGGCGAGGTCGATGCGTCCGTTGAGGAAGGCGCGCATGGTGAATTCGCCGGGCTCGGCGAGGCGCGCGCCGCGGGCGAGGCAGAGTTCCACCACGTGGCGCAGAATGACGGGCGAACCGTGGGCGGAGATTTCGAGGATGTCGTCGGTGGTATAGGAGTTCGGCTTGGCAAAGTAAGTGACGACGACTTCGTCGATTTTGTTGGCCCCGGAGTTTCGTTGTTCTGTGGGCACATCGCGGGCGGGGGCGCCCGCGCCACAAGGGTCGGGTTCGATCAGCTCACAGAAGACGGCGCGGCCAGGCTCGAGCGGGTGCTTCAGGCGAAGCATGGGCAGAGCGATGCTTTTGGCTTCCGGGCCGGCCAGGCGGATGACACCGATGCCTCCGCGTCCGGGAGGCGTGGCGATGGCCACAATGGTGTCATCGAGATGCATAGGGAGATTTTAGCGGGTTTCGGGGCGCGGGCACTTCTGCCCGCGTATGACGGCGGTAGAAACAACGGTTCGACCGTGCCTGGCAGTCGCGGACAAGAGTGTCCGCGCCACATCGCGGGCGGGGGCGCCCGCGCCACACACAAACTTACCACACGCGGGCAGGAGTGCCCGCGCCACGCACAAACTTACCACACGCGGGCGAGGGCGCCCGCGCCACACATCACATCACAGAATTTAGGGGATAGTCCTGCGGGCGGGCTTGCCGCTGCTGGGTTTGTAGTCCTTGGGATAGACGACCACGTAACGGCGCAGGCCTTCGCCTTCGCTTTCGGTGCGCAGGTCGGCCTGGTCGCGCAGGGCGAGGTGCACGATGCGGCGCTCGCGGGAGGACATGGGCGCGAAGTCGTATGGCGTGCCGGTCTTGCGGACCCTTTCGGCGGCGACGGTGGCAGCCATGCGCAGCTCTTCGAGGCGCAGGGAGCGCTGGTTCTGGCAATCGAAGTTTATTTTTTCGTGCTCGTTGCCGGGAAGGCGGAGCATTTCGAGGGCGAGCAGTTCCAGCGCCCGCAACAGCTCGCCGCCGCGTTCGAGCAGCAGGGTGGAGTCGGGGCCGGAGAGGTCGACGAGGATCTCCGGCTTTTCCCAGTCGCGATCCTCGCCCACGGGAGGATCCACCGTGATGCGGTACTTCAGGCGCAGACCGCCGTTGCTGACCACGCTTTGCAGAAACTCGCCGATCTTTTTGGCGGCGGTGATTTTGTCTGGGATAGGCACGGGTTACGCTCCTCGATAGCTCTTAAGCAGTTAGCCTTTAGCACTTGGCCGTTGGCATTTAGCCGCTGGCGGTTAGTCCTTAGCCTTTCCCCATGGCTGTTACCAGATGCTAAGCGCAAATTGCTCAATGCTGTTTTATTTCTTTTTCGCCGCGCGCTTCAGTGCGGCCTCGCGCATTTCGCGTCCCAGCTTAGTGCGGTTCATGATGAACTGCTGCGCAATCATGATCAGGTTGCTCTCCGCGTAATACAGGTTCAGACCAGCAGCCAGGTTGAAGAAGATCACGCCCATCATGGCGGGCATCATGATATTCATCATTTTTTGCTGCGAGGGGTCCATGCCGGCCTGCGGGGTCATCTTCTGGGTCACGAACATGGTAATCACCAGCACGATGGGCAGCAGATACAGGGGATCGTGGGCGGAAAGATCATGCATCCAGAGGAAGGAGGCGTGGCGCAGGTCGAGTGCCGCGTTCAGCATGCTGTAGTAAGCGAACAGGAACGGCATCTGCAGGATCATGGGGAAGCAGCCGCCCACGGGGTTGACGCCCTCCCGCTTCATGAGCGCGCCGATCTCGGCATTCATCTCCTGGCGGCGCGGGTCCTTCATGCTGTACTTCTTATATCTTTCCTGGATGGCCTTCATCTGGGGCTGGACTTTCTGCATCTTCAGCGCAGAACGCATGCTGGAGATACGCAGCGGCACCAGCGCCAGCGTGATGAGGAAGGTCTGGATGACAATGGCCCATCCCCAGTTGTGGACGTAGCTGTAGTTCCACTTCAGCCAGAGGAAGAGCGGGCGGGCAATGACGCCGAAGAAGCCGAAGTTGACCAGCGAACGCAGGTCCTGGGGATGGCCGGTGATGGTGGGCACGGAAATCGATTCCAGCACCTGCAGCGACTTGGGGCCGACATAGAGGCGGAGGGCATTGGAACCGCCGGTTTTGCCCACGGCGGCGCCCAGCACGCTGGTTTGCACCTGGTCCTTGGGATCGGGCTTCTCCAGGTCCTTGGGCACCTGAATGGGGTAATGCAAGGTCACCATGGAGGAACCCGCGGAGTCCTCGGGAATGAAGACAGCCGCGAAGTACTGGTCGGTGACGCCGGCCCAGTTGAAGGGTCCGGGAAGAGTATTGCCGCCGCTGACCTTCTTAAAGGGCAGGCGCTCGGTATTGCCGTCGAACTGATATTCGATGTGACTGGCGGCGTAAGAGGCGGAACTCAGCTCATCGCCGAAACCGGCCGGCCACATGGGCAGGGCGGTGACGGTGCTTCCCTTATAGGCCACCGCGGTCTCGACTTTCACCACATAGGTGTCGTCGAAGCGGAAGGTCTTACGGATGGAGAGCTCGCCATCGGCGTACTCGAAGGTGATTTGTCCGGGCGCGGTCAGTTTTCCAGAAGTGGAAGAAACGTAGAGCGCGGTGTTGACTTTGTTGCGCAGGCCTTCGTCGTAGAGCCAGAGAGAAAGCGGATATCCGTATTGCGGGGCGGCGGTGGAGTTGACGACATCGAGGGGCTGGCGCTTTTCGTCGTCATACTTCTTCAGGACCCAGGACTTGGCCACGGCGCCGCGATTGGAGAAGGTAATGCGGTAGAGATCGTTTTCGATGACGGTCTCTTCCTCGGCGGCGGCCTGCCGGCCGGAAGGGGAAACCGGCACGGGCACAGGAGCAGGGGCGCTGGAGGCGGTGGCGGGCGCAGGTTGGGCCTGGGTTTGCGCGGGAGGTGGCAGCGCGGCCGGGGCCTGCGGCAAGTACTTCTTGAATAGGGGCTGGAACCCAATAATGATGAGAAAGATGAGGGCAAAGACGAGAAGCAGGCGTCGTTCCATGCCGGGGTCTTGTTGAGGATTAGGAAAGTCAGCCAAGGTCGCTAGCGCTCCGTGGGCCCGAGAGCCATGAAATTTGTATGTGCGCTGTCATGAGGAAGCGGCACTGGATCGACCCCGCCTTTAACGAAGGGATGGCAGCGCAGCAGGCGCCCGGCGGCCAGCAGGCCGCCCCGCCAGGGGCCATGCAGCTCGACGGCTTGCGCGGCGTACTCCGAGCAAGTGGGGACATAGCGGCAGGCCGGGGGCAAAAAGGGCGAAAGCAGGAGTTTGTAGGCGCGCAGCAGGAACAGGACCGCGGACTGGATTGCCTGATTCATGGTGCTCATGTCACGGCCTTCCGGGAAGCCGGGCTTCCCACCTTCTGCTGAACCACGTCCCACGTCCGCGCCAAGTCCCGCAGGACCTCGGAAAAGGCAGCGGTCCGCAGCGACTTCTTAGGGTTGATCACCAGATCGATGCCCACCTGGGAAAGGGGCATCAGCTGGCGAATCGCATCCCGCAAACGGCGGCGAATGCGATTGCGATCGACCGCCCCCCCTAGGGCGCGGCTGACGGTCAGTCCCACGCGAAAACCCTGGCCCTCCGCCCGCGGCAGATAAAAGGCGGTCAGGTGGGGAGCAAAGTGCCGTTTTCCCTGCTTGTACACCCGGTCAAAGTCGGCATGGCGCAGCAGCCGAGCGCTGCGAGGGAACTTTCCCTTCTTCCGTTGCAGGGGCGAATTGGCATTCCCCTCAGGGGTGATGGCGTTCACGGCCTGCAATCCACTAGAGAGTACGGACCCACTGGCTCGAAAATGGAACGACTACTCGCGGAAGCCGGGCTTGACGGCGACCCGCTTGCGCCCCTTGGCGCGCCGGCGGGACAACACGGCCTGCCCGCTCTTGGTCTTCATGCGGGTGCGAAACCCGTGTGTTTTCGAACGGCGGCGCCGGTTGGGTTGGAATGTGCGCTTGGGCATGAAAAATACCTGCTCCTCACTTGCGAAAAATAGCGGAAAAACAAACTACAAGTATAAATGAGGGGAGGCGAAGCGGCAAACCGGGGTGGAGACGCCAAGGAGGGATCGAGGACCGGCCAAGGCGAGGTGGAGCACCCGGAGTGCGCAGGCATTTGCACTCGGGGCCCGCCCTGCTGCGGGAGGTTTGGACAAGGGAATTGCACCACGCCTGCGGCATTTATCAAGTCGCTACTTGACAGAATTTTTTAACGCGCTATGAATCGAAGACGCGCGAAAAATTCTTCGCGCGGGATCACCGCACATGCAAAAATTTTGTGCTAGTATGCCGGTCTGTACCACTTCAACACGACATCGTTCCGAGCCGTTCTGTCCAAGCAAGAAAACCGTGCCCAGGCTGCTCTGCTGGAAGTGATTGCTTTCTTATTTTTGTAACGTTTTGAACAGGCAGCCGTGAACCGGCGTTGCCTGATAGAAAATTCTTTATGTCAGTCTCAAGTCCGACTCTCGCCCCCAATCCGTGGTTGCGCATTCTGGATGCGCTAGAAAAGAAGATCAACCGGCACTCATACGATACCTGGCTCAAACCCACCCGCTACAGCCACTCCAGTGGGGGAATTCTTTTCGTTCGGGTCCCCACCGTGGAATTCCGGCATGTGGGAGACAAATACGCCGACCTGATCCAGGAAGCGATCGACAATCTCGGTCTGGAATACCAGGACGTGCACTTCGTGACCCCGGAAGATGATCCGGCATCGACGCCGGTGCGCCACGATGGTGGACTGTCGATGCACGCCGCGGCGGCGCCGGTGGCGGCCCATCCCTCGCAGTCTCGCTTCGATTGGGACGGCGCAGCGCAGTTGAACCCGCGCTACACCTTTGACGCCTTCGTGATTGGGAGCGGCAACCAGTTCGCGCACGCCGCCTGCCAGGCAGTGGCAGAGCGGCCCTCCAAGGCCTACAACCCGCTCTTCCTTTATGGCGGGGTGGGGATGGGCAAGACGCACCTGATGCAGGCCATTGGGCACGAGATCAAGCGGCGGCAGCCGCAGGCGGCCATCTGCTATGTCTCCAGCGAGAAGTTCACCAACGAGATGATCAACTCGCTGCGCTATGACAAGATGACCAGCTTCCGCGACAAGTTCCGCGGGGTGGACGTGCTGCTGATCGATGACATCCAGTTTCTGGCGCAGAAGGAGCGAACGCAGGAAGAATTCTTCCACACCTTCAATGCCCTGCATGAGTCGATGAAGCAGATTGTCATCGCCAGCGACCGCTCGCCGAAAGAGCTGGCGGAGATCGAAGACCGGTTGCGCAGCCGCTTTGAGTGGGGACTGATCGCCGACATCCAGCCGCCGGACCTGGAGACCAAGGTCGCTATCCTGCAGAAGAAGGCGGAGCAGGAAAAGGTCACGCTGCCCACCGATGTGGCCCTTTATATTGCCTCGAACATCCGCTCCAACGTGCGGGAACTGGAAGGCGCGTTGATCCGCCTGGTGGCGCACTCGTCGCTGATCGGCGCGGACGTGACCCTGCCCTATGCGCAGCAGGTGCTGAAGAACTTCATTGACTCGCAGGCGCGCAAGGTCACGATTGAATCCATCCAGAAGTCTGTGGCGGAACAGTTTGGACTTCGCCTTGTGGAAATCAAAGCCAAGAACAATTCCCGCGCGATTGTTTACCCTCGGCAAATCGCGATGTATCTGGCCAAACATCTCACCGAAGCCTCGTTGCCCGAAATTGGACGGCAATTTGGCGGCAAACACCACACCACGGTGCTGCACTCGGTAGAGAAGATCGATGAGAGCCGCAAAAACGACAAAGATTTAAACAGGCTGCTCAATAAATTGACCGAGCAGTTAGGCGGATGAATCGCGGTCCCGGCGCTAATTTCCACTCACCAGCCCACTCTTCCTTAAGCGTCCCTGTGGAGAGCATGTGGAAACTGTGCAAGAGGCAGGGGGAAACTCCCGAGGCGGCCTTTCTTTACGGTGAGGGCCGCCGAGTTTGGGACCTATTTCGGACATTCACTTTCCTGTAGAACGTAATGAGAGGAAAGAGGGTTAGCCGAAATTTCCACTTTTCCCTCACACCTACGGTTACTACTGGTTTTCTAGCTTTTGATTTTGATATAAGGAAGTATCCAAAGTAGCAACGGGGAGAAGGGTCATGCCGGTAGAAGCGTTGGCGTCAGCGGCGGGGACGGCTACCATGGAAATCACCATCAGCAAGTTCGAACTACTGCGTGAGCTTACCGCTACGCAAGGCGTGGTTGAACGCAAGACCACGATTCCCATTCTTTCCAACTACTTGTTTGAAGCAGCGGGCGACCGCTTGTCGTTGACGGCGACCGACCTGGACCTGAGTCTGCGGACCTCGTGCGGGGCGAAGGTGAAGAAGGAAGGCTCCTGCACCATCCCGGCGCGCAAGCTGCATGACTATGTAAAGCTGCTGCCCGACGCCGACATCACCCTCAAGTTGCTGGAGAACCACTGGGTCAGCATTCGCTGCGGACGCTCCAACACCAAGATGGTGGGCATGGCGAAGTCGAACTTCCCTGCTCTGCCGGTGTTTCCCACGGCTGGCGTGGTGAACATCCCGTCCAAAGTATTGCGTTCGCTGATTGCCAAGACCAGCTTCGCCATCGCCAATGAAGAGTCGCGCTACACGCTGAATGGCGCGCTGATGGTGCTGAAGCCGGAATCGATCACCATGGTGGCGACCGACGGCCATCGTCTGGCGCATATTGAGCGGGCGGGAGAAAAGTTCGACGGGATTTCCGGAGAGATGAAGACGCTGGTCCCCAAAAAAGCGATGGATGAATTGAAATCGCTGCTGGATTCGACGGAAACAGATGCCATTGAGTTTGCCAAGGACGAGTCGACACTGTATTTCCGCATTGGCCCGCGCCTGCTGACTTCGCGGCAACTGACCGGGCAGTTCCCCAACTTCGAGGCCGTCCTGCCCAAGGAGACGCCGAAGTCAATCACCATTCCGGCCTCGGAACTAAGTTCGGCCATCCAGCGCGTGGCGCAGTTCGCCGATGAGCGTTCGCGCGCAGTGCGCATCCGTCTGGAGAAGGGCGAGCTGAAACTGTCGGCTTCTTCGACCGAGACCGGCGAATCGGAAGATTCGATTGAGACCAACTACGACGGGGAAAGCCTCACCATCGGCTTCAACGCGCAGTACATTCTGGACTTCCTGAAAGCTTCGGGATCCGGGGATGTAAAGCTGGAACTGAAAGATGCGCAGTCGGCCGGGCAGTTGCGTCCCGCGGATTCGGAAGACTACAAGTACCGCTACATCGTCATGCCGATGCGGATTTGAGGGCGCTGTGGCGTGCCCCTCGAGGAACTTGGCGACAAGGGACAGAATCTTGTCCGGGCTTTACCGGGCGGGATGAGAAGTGCCGCTGTGAGCGGAATCCTCTGCAACGCGCTGGCAGCCCGCCCTGAGCGTAAGTCCAAGGACCCGGGCCTACTCAAGCAAACCCACACAAGCAAAGTCGGCAAACAAAAACCTACCCCAGCACAGCCGACACAGAACATAAGCAGCCACGCAATTTTGTGTTCAAACTACAGATCAAGTTGCACGGTGAATCTTTCCTGGGCATAGAATGTCATCGCCCCTTGGGAGGACCCCGTGAAACGCGCTGCTTCTCTACTCCTGCTCTTGCTGACGCTCGCTCTGCTCGCTGCCCCATCAACCGCTGAAACCAAACGCTGGACGGAAGAAAAAGCCAATGCCTGGTATCAGCAGCAACCCTGGCTGGTGGGCAGCAATTACATTCCGGCCAATGCCATCAATGAGCTGGAAATGTGGCAGGCGGAGAGCTTTGATCCGCAGCAGATCGACAAAGAGTTGGGCTGGGCGGAAGGCCTGGGGATGAACACCATGCGTGTCTTCCTGCACGACCTGTTATGGCAGCAGGATGCGGAAGGCTTCAAGAAGCGCATCGACACGTTCCTGGCGATCAGCGCGAAACACCATATCCGGCCGTTGTTCGTGCTGTTCGATTCGTGCTGGGACCCCAACCCGAAGCTGGGGCCACAGCATCCGCCGATTCCCGGCGTACACAACTCGGGATGGGTGCAAAGCCCGGGGCTGGAGGCGCTGGCCGATAAGTCGCAATATCCGCGGCTGAAGACCTACGTGCAGGGTGTGGTGGGGGCGTTCGCCAACGATCCGCGCATTCTGGGCTGGGATCTGTGGAATGAGCCCAACAATGGCAACACCGCAGCCTATGGCAAAGTCGAGCTGAAGACCAAGGAAGAATATGTCCAGGAATTGTTGCCCCAGGTTTATGCGTGGGCGCGTTCGGCGAACCCGTCGCAGCCGTTGACCAGCGGGCTGTGGGACGGGGACTGGTCGGCGAACGACAAACTGACGCCGATCCAGCGCGTGCAGCTGGAGCAGTCGGACGTGATTTCCTTCCACAACTACAGTTGGCCGGAGGATTTCGAGAAGCATGTGCAGTGGCTGGAGCGGTATCAGCGGCCGATTTTGTGCACGGAATTCATGGCGCGTTCCGCCGGCAGCACCTTCGATACGATCTTGCCGCTGGCGAAAAAGCTGAACGTCGCCGCCATCAACTGGGGACTGGTGGTGGGCAAGACGCAGACCAACCTGCCCTGGGATTCCTGGCAAAAGCCGTATGTGTCGCAGCCTCCCGTGGTGTGGTTTCATGAGGTGTTTTATGCGGATGGCAAGCCGTACCGCGAGCGCGAGGCAGAGATCATTCGCGAGCTGACGGGCCGGGGGCGGTGAGGAGCATTTTCACTGCAGAGACACGGAGAAAGACTATTATGTCGAGCTGCGCACGACCGGACAGCCGGGTGCTTGCCCTGAGCTTGTCGAAGGGACGGCTGTCCCTACGTAGGGATGTGCGGGGAATTTCAGTAGTTGCTCAGTTCGAAAATAATCGTAGCAATTCTCATTCTAAACTCTGTCATTCCGAACCGCTTGAGCGGTGAGGAATCTGCTTTGGGCAGGGAACAGCAGATTTCTCGCCGCAAATTGCGCGGCTCGAAATGACAAAAGTTTAAATTCTGATTCAAACTGCCCCCCACCAGAAATTTCATTCTCTTGACCTCCGCTTTGCCGCTGGAATACGCTTAAGCGCCTTCAAGGCAAGGAGGTTCCCCCAATGCTGAGCGGTTTCAAGCAATTCATCCTGCGTGGAAGTGTGGTGGATCTGGCGGTGGGCGTAGTGGTCGGCGCGGCCTTCGGGGCCGTGGTCACGGCGTTTACCAAGGCGTTGATCACGCCGTTGATTGCGTTGCTGGTGGGCAAGCCGGATTTCTCGGCGCTGGTTTTCACTGTCCACGGCACGGTATTTCCGGTTGGGGAGTTCGTGAATGCTCTGGTTTCGTTCCTGCTGATTGCGGCGGCGGTGTACTTCTTTGTGGTTACGCCGATCAATGCACTGGTGGCGCGCATGCGCAAGGCGCCGGCCCCGGCGGACCCCACGACCAAGAAATGCCCGGAGTGCCTGAGCGAGATTCCCATCGACGCGCGGCGCTGCTCGTTCTGCACCCAGCCGGTGCTGGGGAAAGCGGCGTAGGGCTCTTCATTCTGTCCAAAGATTCCTTTCTTAAGATTCCTGTACCATGGGGAGCGATGCGTTCCTCGCTCCCTTGGTATTTTGGGCTGCCGGTGGTTTGGCTTTGCCTGGCAGCTGCGCCCCTCGCACAACAAACGGCGAGTCCGGGCCAGTCGTCCTCGAAAACCCACCGACCGGCTTCCGCGAGGTCTAAGTCCCTGGCCCCGGGTGGAATCGAAAATGGCGTCTATCGTAATGGATCGCTAGGACTTACCTACAAGCTGCCATTCGGCTGGGTGGACCGCACCGCAGACCTGCGGGAGGGGGCAAACGATCCCTCGAAGGCGCAGGTGCTGCTGGCGGTTTTTGAGCGGCCGCCGGAGGCGACGGGCGAGACGGTGAACTCGGCGGTGGTGATTCTGGCCGAGGATGCGGATTCCTACCCTGGGCTGAAGTCCGCCGCCCAATATTTCGGCCCCCTGACGGAGCTGAGCAAGGCCAAGGGCTTTACCGTTGTCCATGAGCCGTATGAATTCGCTCTGGGCGCTAAGACGCTGGTGCGGGGAGACTTCCAAAGAGAGCTGGGCCCGGCGGGGACAAAGACGGGGGCGGCGCCCGTCAGCATGCACCAGAGCATTCTGGCGATGCTGGCGCGGGGGTATGTGATCTCCTTTACCTTCCTGGGAGCGGATGAGGACGAGGTGGAGGAGCTGGTGGGCAATCTGAGTTTTGCCGGCGCGAAGGGGATCCCGCCTAAGCCGGTGAAATAGCCCGTTCCCGGAGTGGGAAACCCCACCGCGGGCGTGAGTTACCGGGCCGGTTCCGGGGTCGAAAAAGGGCCGTTTCTATGGTAAAATAGGACGTAGTTTCGAGTGCCGTAAGTGTTAGTAATTTCAGTAGTTTGACGGAATCTGGGGCGCTCGAAAACGCAGCTTTGGCTCGGGCCAAATTCCGGCACCTCCACGGAGCAAAATGGCTACGAAAGAGATCGCACCTATCAGCGAAACCAAACCCAAAAACGGCAAAGTCACCACCATCAACGGTGACTACAATGCGGACTCCATCAAAGTGCTGGGCGGCATGGAAGCGGTGCGCAAGCGTCCCGCGATGTACATCGGTTCGACGGGCGAGATGGGCCTGCACCACCTCGTTTACGAAGTGGTGGACAACTCGGTCGATGAAGCGCTGGCCGGTTTCGCCGACAAGATTGAAGTCACGATTCTGCTCGACAACTCCATCACCGTGGTCGACAACGGGCGCGGAATTCCCGTGGACACCATGGACATCGATGGCGAAAAAGTTCCCGCGGCGCAAGTGGTGATGACCAAGCTGCACGCGGGCGGCAAATTCGATTCTTCGACCTACAAAGTTTCCGGTGGATTGCACGGGGTGGGTGTTTCCTGCGTGAACGCGCTCAGTGAAGACCTCGGTCTCGAAATCTGGCGTGACGGATTTACCTGGGAGCAGTCTTATTCGAAAGGCGAGCCCACCAGCAAGCTGAAGAAAGCAGGCGCCACCAAAAAGCGCGGTACAAAAGTCCACTTTCTGCCCGACAAGACGATCTTCACGGTCACGGAATACAACTTCGATACTCTGGCGCAGCGTCTGCGCGAGCTGGCCTTCCTGAACAAGGGCCTGACCATCACGCTTACCGATGAGCGCACCACGGACGCGAAGACGGGCGAGCCGAAGACGGTCGAGTTCAAATACAACGGCGGCATCGCCGAGTTCATTAAGCACCTGAACCGTGGCAAGCAGGTTCTGCACGACAAGCCGATCTACATGGAAGCCGAGCGCGACGGCGTGGTGATGGAAATCGGCATGCAGTACAACGACGGATATTCCGAGACCGTCTTCAGCTTCGCCAACAACATCAACACCATTGACGGCGGCACGCATCTTTCCGGCTTCCGCACCTCGCTGACCCGCACCATCAACTATGCCGGGCAGCAGATGGGCCTGTTCAAGGACGTGAAGGAAAATCTGAGCGGCGACGACGTGCGCGAAGGTCTGGTGGCGGTGGTGAGCGTGAAGCTGCCGCAGCCGCAGTTTGAAGGGCAGACCAAGGGCAAGCTGAACTCCGATATCGCCGGCGTGGTGCAGGCGGTGGTGAATGAGAAGCTGGGCGCCTTCTTCGAGCAGAACACGACGGTGGCGCGCAAGATCATCAACAAGGCCATTGATGCGGCGCGGGCGCGCGAAGCGGCCCGCAAGGCCCGTGACCTGACGCGCCGCAAGGGCGCGCTGGACGGCGGAGGCCTGCCGGGCAAGCTGGCCGACTGCTCGGAGAAGCAGCCGGAGCGTTGCGAGCTGTTCCTGGTCGAGGGTGAGTCCGCCGGTGGGACCGCCAAGCAGGGCCGGGACCGCCGCTTCCAGGCGATCCTGCCGCTGAAGGGAAAGATCCTGAACGTAGAGAAGGCCCGCTACGACAAGATGCTGGGCCACGAGGAAATCCGCGCCATGATTACGGCGCTGGGCACGGGCATTGCGAAAGATGATTTTGATGTGGCCAAGCTGCGTTACGGCAAGATCATCCTAATGACCGACGCCGACGTGGACGGCAGCCACATTCGCACCCTGCTGCTCACGTTCTTCTTCCGCCACATGCAGGACTTGATCAAGCGCAACAACATTTACATTGCGCAACCGCCGCTCTATTCGATCAAGAAGGGCAAGTCGCAGCAGTACATCAAGGACGACCGCGAATTCGTGAAGGTGATGGTGAAGCGCGCGTCGGAAGGCTTGATTGTGCGCTACGGCGAGGGCGCGGCCAAGCTGGAAGGCTCGGCCCTGGCCAAGTTCATCACCGTGCTGGATGAATACATCAAGCTGTTTGACAAGGTGGACAAGCGGCTGCGCGACGAGAAAGTCACGGAGCTGCTGCCCCGGCTGGACCTTTCCAAGCGCGCCGATTTCGAAGGCGACAAGAAGACGCCGCCCAAGAAGATCGAGAAGCTGGAAAAAGAGCTGAAGAAGATGCAGAAGGAGCGCCAGTTCAAGGAAGTGGAAATGCGCTTCGACGAGGAGCACAACCTGTGGGAGGTGTTCTACATCAACTCGCAAGGCGCGGAACACCTGGTGAACTGGGACCTGGCGTCCACGCCGGAGTGCCGCCAGCTGCTCTCCAAGTTCAAGCTGATTGAGGAGAACCTGCAGCCCCCGTTTGTGGTGGAGACGCTGACGAAGAATGCCAGCGCCAAGGGCGGAGAAGAAGAAGCCGAAGAGGAGGAAGCTACGGGCGAAGAGGCCGGCAAGAAGAGCTCGAAGCCGGTGGCGAGGAAGAAGGCCGGCGAGCCGGAGATTGTCGAGAAGACCTCGGTGCGCGATCTCTTCGACTACGTCCTGTCGCAGGGCAAGAAGGATTTTACGGTGCAGCGCTATAAAGGTCTGGGCGAAATGACGGCCCCGCAGCTGTGGGAGACCACCATGGACCCGGAGCGGCGGACGCTGCTATCGGTGAAGCTGGAAGACATTGCGGAGTGCGAAACCATCTTCACCACGCTGATGGGCGAGGACGTGGAAGCGCGGCGCAAGTTCATCGAAGACAACGCGCTGGATGTGAAGAACCTGGATATTTAGTTTTAGCCACGGATTTTCACGGAGGAACACGGATTACAAGAAGGGCGGCCTGCGGGCCGCCTTTGCTTTTGCCAAGACATCTCCAGAGGATCACAAGACGAGGACTTCGACGCCGCGAGCTTTCAAAGCCCGGTCGAAGGTCACGAATTTTAGCCCAGCCTCCGCGGCGAAGGCCAGAAGATAGGCGTCGGCCCAGACCTTGGGAGAACGGCTCGCCATGCGAGAGCGGGAGCGAAATTCCCTTTCCAGAGTATCCGGTTCAGGCAGAAACGCGACTCGCGCATCAGCCCAGATCTGGTCCCATAAAGCCCAGGCCTCGCTCATTGTGCGCACATCGCTTCCCATGAGTTTCTCCGTGGTGAGCAAGCGCAGAACGGTGAGTTGGGTGAAGCGGCAGAAGAAAAACTGCTCGGCGTGGGCCTGTTCAAACCATTCCCGGGCGCGTTCCGCATGAATATGGCGGCCCCAGAGCAACGCCAGCCAGACGTTGGCATCAAGGAAATTCAACGTATTCATAAATGTCTTGGTTGCTGACGTCGATTTTTTCGCCCCGGGAGGGGATGAGCGGGAACTGCACGCGCTTCGGGCGCGGCCGCTGCCCTTGCAGCAGAACGCTGCGCACGCCGGCCAGCACCAGCTCGCGGACCGAGCTGCCTTTGGCCGCAGCCTGTTCCTTGAGCTTGCGGTAAAGGGGCGCCGGGATGTCGACGGTGGTGCGCACAGACTCCTGCTTCATAAGCCCATTATTTCAAATATGCCATAAATATGGAACAGGGGTTTTTAGCCACGGGTTTGCATGGATCCACACAGATTACGTTAAGGCGGCCTGCGGGCCGCCTTTTAGTTTGCGTTCCGAGCCGGCTTGTGGACGAGGAATTTTCCTGCAAGGGCTTCCGGGAGCTGCGTTCTCTCCATTGACATGGTGCAGGGACGGCCCAGGCGGGAACAAATTGGCCGCGCCGCATGTCTACAGCAATAGCGAGGGAAACAGCGATGGCAATCGTGGGGAGAGGATTTTTCGAGAAATCCAAAAAGTGGTTGAAAGCCGGGGGATTGATTGTGGCCGGAATCGTGGCGCTGTTTGCAGGAGGAGTTTTCTCCGGCAATGGTGAAGGGGGCATTTCCCAGTCTAATCTCGCCCCGGAGTTCCAGCCGCTACAGTTGTGGCGCGCACCAGCGTATGGACGAATGGCCACCTTTGCCGGCGACGCCACCAGCCTGGGAGAGCCCCGCGCCATGGCGGTGAGCGCAGGCCTGGCCGCTGCGCCACCCAGCCCAGCTGCGGAGGGAGAGTCATCCTCCGATCGCAAGCTGGTCCGCAGCAGCGCGATGGATATGATCGTGAAAAATCCCGCCGAGGCGGCGGAGAAGATCCGCCAGCGGATCGAGATGCTCGGGGGATACCTGGTCAGCGCGAACAGCAGTGGAGCGCAAAGCCAGTCCAGCGCCGATCTCACCCTGCGCGTGCCGGCGGAACGTTTTGAGGAGGCGCGCGGGGAAATCCGCAAGCTGGGCCTGCGGGTCGACAGCGAACGCCTGGAAGCGCAGGATGTAACGCGGCAATACGTGGATCAGGAGGCGCGCCTGCGCAATCTGCGGGCACAGGAACAGCAGTATCTAACGATCCTGAAACAGGCGCATACCGTGAAAGACACGCTGGAAGTCAGCGACAAGCTCAACGAAGTGCGGGGAGAGATTGAGCAGCAGCAGGCCGAGTTCCAGGCGCTGGCCAAGCAGGTGGAAACCGTGTCCCTGCAGATTTCTCTGCGCGCGGAAACTGACGCGCAAGTATTTGGCTTGCACTGGCGGCCGCTGTATCAGCTGAAGTTTGCGGCGCGGCAAGGGCTGGAAGGCCTGGCGGATTATTTCGCGGCCATGATGGCCCTGGCGTTCCGCCTGCCGGCGATTCTGTTGTGGCTGGGGACGATCCTGTTGGGGGTGGCGGGGGGATGGCGCATGCTGAGCTGGGCGGCGCGCCGGCTGTTTCATTTTCCGCGGCGGAATGTGCCGGCCAATCCAGTGACTCAGGAAGCGGCCAGTTGAAATCCGTCGGTGGGCGGCGAGTTCTCCGTTCGAAAATTATGGTGCGGGGCGGGCAACGATCCGGGTCGTAAACGAATTCCAAGCAAAGAGTCAGGGAGGCGCGTATGCAACGCAGCCATTGGGGCCCCTGCTGTTCTTTTATTCCGGTTGTTCTCCTGCTGGCGTTTCTGGGAAGCAGCGGGTTGGCCGCTTCCGCAGAAGAGACCGCCGGCGCGCTCAAAATCTTCGACAAAAAAGGGACCTCGCTGGGCGAGTGCCCGCTACAGCACACAGACGTGCAGGCGGCGATCAGCGGATTTCTGGCGCGGGTCACGGTCACGCAGGTTTTTGCCAACAGCGCAAAGGACACGATCGAGGCCGTCTATGTGTTTCCGCTGCCCGAAGACGCCGCAGTCGATGACATGACCATGCGGATCGGCGAGCGCACGATCCGCGGCGTGATCAAACGGCGGGAAGAGGCGCGCGCCCTTTATGAAAAGGCCAAACAGAACGGGCAGGTGGCCGCGCTTCTCGATCAGGAGCGGCCGAACATTTTTACCCAAGCGGTGGCCAATATTCTTCCCGGCGAGCAGGTCACGGTCACCATCCGCTACCTGCAGACGCTGCACTATGCGGACAATGGATATCAGTTCGTGTTTCCCATGGTGGTGGGCCCGCGCTATATCCCGGGGGGCGCGACCGGCAAACAGGCCGGTGGGTGGTCTCCGGATACTGATAAGGTGCCGGATGGTTCGCGCATTACGCCGCCTATCACTCGCAAGGGCACGCGCGCGGGACACGATATTTCCCTGGCGCTGGCGCTGGATGCGGGCGTCCCCATTCAGGATTTGCATTCCCCTTCGCACCGGGTGGAAGTGGTGCGCACCGGAGACGGCACGGCGACGGTCAAACTGCGCGATGAGGCGGTGATCCCCAACCAAGATTTCATCCTGAAGTATGAAGTGGCGGGAGCCAGGCTGAACGATGCCGTGCTGTCGCAGGCTGCCCCGGCCGGGAGCAAAGTTTCCGGCGGTTACTTCACCCTGATCCTGCAGCCGCCGGCCCGTGTGGCGGAGTCAGACATTACGCCCAAAGAGCTGGTGTTCGTGCTGGACACTTCCGGTTCGATGCACGGCTTTCCCCTGGAGAAGGGGAAAGAGCTGGTGCTGCGGGCGCTCGACGAGCTGTACGCGGGGGACACCTTCAACCTGATCACATTTTCCGGCGACACCGAGGTGCTGTTTCCCGAGCCGGTGTTTCCCACGGCGGAGAACCTCCGTCGCGCCAAGGAATTTCTGCAGCAGCGTTCGGGGGGCGGGGGCACGGAGATGATGAAGGCCATACGCGCCGCGCTGGACCCTTCTGATGCGCAGGACCACTTGCGCATCGTGTGTTTTGTGACCGATGGCTTCGTGGGCAATGACATGGAGATTCTGGGAGAAATACAGAAGCACGCGAATGCACGCGTGTTTTCTTTCGGGATCGGCAGCTCGGTGAACCGGTTCTTGATCGAGGGCATGGCCAGAGCGGGCCGGGGGGAGGCCGAGGTGGTCACGCTGAAGGAGAAAGCGGGCCCGGCGGCGCGCCGGCTTTATCAGCATCTGCGGGCGCCGCTGCTGACCGACCTTTCCCTGGATTGGGGAGATCTACCGGTGGCGGATGTTTCGCCGGCCCGGCTGCCGGATTTGTTCAGTGGCGGGCCGCTGGTGATCACGGGCCGGTACACGGGCGCGGCCAGCGGGAAGATCCAGTTGCACGGTAAGCGCGTGGGAGAAGACTTTACGCGGGAGATTGCGGTGAATTTTTCAGGCACGAACCGGGGCGAGGCCGCCACCAGCGTTCTACCGGGGTTCTGGGCGCGGCGCAAGATCGACGACCTCATGGCGCAGGATTGGTCTGGGCTGCAATCGGGAAGGACCAAGCCTGAGGTGGAAAAGCAGATCACTCAGCTGGGCCTTGATTACCGTTTGCTGACGCAGTTCACCTCGTTTGTGGCGGTTGAAGAGAGAGTGGTGAGCGAAGGGGGCACATCGCGGCGGGTGGAGGTCCCGGTAGAGATGCCGGAGGGTGTGAGCTATGAAGGGATCGAGGGAGATAAGTTCTCGGAGGCGTTGTGGCAACGACGTTCCAATCAAGCAGCCTCTCCCCAGATGAGCGGCGGCCTCGGGGGCATCTTTATGGCCAAAAGAAAAGCGACCATGCCGCCCCCGCCCCCACCTCCGCCGACAAGTATTCCTTCCGGGGGGAACAGCGATAAGGCGTCAATGCCGGCAAAGCCCGCAGGCGAGCGCGCCATTCTCGAATCCAAGCTGCATCCCAGAGTGCTGGCGGCGTACGACTGCGCCAAAAAAGGAGAAGGCAATTGCTCTTCTCTGGTGGCGGGCAAGATTGAGGTCGAGATCCGGCTTACGCGCACCACCGCGGAGACGCTGGTCCAGTTGAAGTCGCTGGGGTGGGAAGAAGCGGCGCCGTCGTCCAAGTCGTTGGCGGGAGTTGTGGTGGGCAAGTTGCCAGTGGAAAAGCTGATGGAGTTGGCCAGGATGCCAGAGGTGCAGTTTGTGTCTCTGGTGCGCAGATAGCCGGGCTTCCACCCCTCGAAGGCCCCGGCTATCGGAAGCGGGCGGTTGCTCTCCTCCGCCCGCTTTGCATTGACCAAAGTGTTAAATCCACCTAAGATGGCTGCGATTTCTTTTCCGCAGGCGCGCCACTTTCCTGGGCCGGAAACCCGCCGCGCGGACCCGTGACGAAAAACATGATAGGGACGACGATTTCCCACTACCGGATCGTGGAAGTCATTGGCGGCGGTGGCATGGGAGTGGTGTACAAAGCGGAGGACCTCAGTCTGCAGAGGTTCGTGGCGCTCAAGTTTCTGCCCGACGCGATTTCGCAGGAGCCGCAGGCGCTGGAACGCTTCCGCCGGGAAGCTCGTGCCGCCTCGTCGCTGAACCATCCCAATATCTGCACCATCCATGAAATCGGCCAGCATGACGGGCGGTCGTTCATCGTCATGGAGTATTTGAGCGGAAACACACTGAAGCACCTTATCCAGCACAAGCCACAGGAGCTGGAGCGCATCCTGAGTCTGGGAACGGAAATCGCCGATGCCCTGGATGCCGCCCACGCCAAGGGAATCATTCATCGCGACATCAAGCCGGCCAACATTTTCGTGACTGACCGGGGTCACGCCAAGGTGCTGGATTTCGGCTTGGCCAAGATGACGCCGCAGCAATCCACAGAAAATACACAGACCCGCGCCTCCGATATGGACCTAACCAGTCCGGGCGCGACGGTGGGGACGGTTTCCTACATGTCGCCGGAGCAGCTG
>JAFDVW010000025.1 GCA_018268755.1 Acidobacteriota bacterium | reverse complement strand
CCGCAGGCTGCTACACAGCTGTGCGAGAGGCAAGGGACTCAGACGCCATCCCTTGCCCCTCGCGCTCCCCCATCCCGGCTCCAGCCGGACAGGGAGTCACTGAAATTTGTCGTATTCTTACGTGAACCAAAGCAGGGGGCAGGTCAGAACCATGATGGATTCCGCTCGTTCGCGCGAAGGGCATTCCATCAGTTCGATTTCCAAGAACATTAGCCTAGTTTCCTACTGTGCCTAGAATGTGCGGGCTGATGAGGGAGATTGGAAATCAAATAAGTTCTACGATCTCAAAGTGAAAGCCTTTCATCTTATGTTTCAACATGGCCTGAAACAACCTCTTTGAGACAACCAGCAATTGATAAGGTCGAAATAGTCCTTGGCGTTGCCCTCCAACGTAAACTTCCGTTCGGCACAGATCAGACCCATCCCAACTTGACCTGAGAACTGACAGCGGCGATATGAGTCGCCTTCCGGCAATAATTCCACCGTCGCATCGGTGAAAATCTTTGTTTTCTGTATCGAATGGCGTTTCACCGAATTGGCTTTGTTTGGATATCTGCAATGGATTCGATCGCAAGGTGAGTTGTGCAAGATTTCGAACAGAACCACTCTTTTCACTATCTCTAATAGCACGCTTTTGGGGAGCTAACATTTTGGCAAGGAGTGGCTGCTGCTCTTCATCATTTAGCCATTCCCAGAACTTCCAGTCCCCTGGACTTATGTGCTTGTCAGCGGCAATGGAGAGAATCTCTAATCCAGTGGCTGAGTCGGAAAATTGAAGTGGCAAGGTAAGATTATCGTTTCTGACATCGACGATGGGAAAGAAGGCACCTCCAGAAATCCGCTCATTCTTGTTAAGGCAAACAAACCCTTCCGAAACGATAAGCTCGCCACCCCATAACCGGTAGACATCCAACTTTCTCCTCAATTTTGAGAAGGCAATTCGAAGAGGACCGATTTGTTTCGTGTTCAGAGAGCAAGGGATACTCTTACGGTGAATGCGGAAATCCGCACCACCGGTATACTCCAACTGCTCAATTTCCTGCTCGCAGTTTAGCAAATCCTCATACTGGGTTCCATATTCTTCCCCAGAAACCTCTGTAAACGGCACGTTCAATAAAAAGAGCTCTGCGGCCGCCACTTCTTCCTTGCTGTAGTGTCTTTCGACTCTCCAAGCTGCAAAAGCGACCCCTTGGCGAGTGCTTCTGAGGTGCTGTTCAAGCTCCCCAATACGGACAAACAAGGGATCATGAACCGTACCCCGGATAGTTGCTGCGACGCGTCCAAGTTTTACAGAGTTTCCAGTAGTGTCGCCGAGCAACGGTAAATGCTTGGCGAACAATCGGATTTCGTAGGTCTCTTGCATGAGCCGAAAAATACTCAAACTATGGAACGCCGGATGCAATATCTGGGCAACGACTTTAGAGAAACTGTTCCTATCATAAACAAGGACTCGGGGAAAAACTAAAATATATCTCCACTTCCATACCCCGCCACGCATTGAAGTTGCGCCAGCTCCAGGTTATATAGTTCATATACTTGTCTCGCAATCTCACGTGCGGCTATTGTCCCAATATCGCCGGTCCCATACGGCACTAGTTCTCTAAAGGCGTTGGTGATGAGTTGGTGAAAAGGTCCAGGAATAATGGCTAATGGGCCGCTAGGATCGCCCCCCCCCCCCCGTAGGATCAATCAAATTAATTGGGTTGTTTCCCGTGTATACATATCTATGCTGCGTGACCGGAGCTAAGACATCGCCTTCTAATGGGTCACGTGTAATAAATCTTCCCGTAGGCGTTCTGTAATATCGCGCGCGCGCAAATAATACAATCCAGTATTGCTGTCAAACTGCTCCCCACACTGAAGAGAAACGTGTTTGAGCTCGTACCTATGGTCGCTATCTGGTTGCCAAAAGCATCAAATTGGTATGTGTCCGTCGTAGCGCCACTTGTACTTGCCAAAAAACGGACACTTAGTGCGTCATAACCGTAGAAGCTCGGCGTCCAAGTGCTGCTAACCAATTGATTCTCGCTAATTCGCTGGGACCCGTAGGTATATGTCCGGGTGACTGCACCGCTTACTGTTTCATCTAGCACTTGAGAATAGCCAGTTGGATTCAGGTCATCTATTAAATATTTGGTTGTCACGCCACCCACGGTCTCAGAGACACGGTTCCCATCGCCGTCATAGGTGATACCGACCGCTCCTCTCATTAACATCCTGTTCTCAAAGTCGTAGCTATACGAAATACCCGCAGAGGAAATCGTATTCCCATTGGCGTCGTAGCTGTCAATCGCGAGGCGATCATTGGCATCATAAGAAAACGTTCCGCCCGGACCCGCGCTTAGAGTCGAAGTCATTTGCGTGCGATTGCCAGCGCTGTAGACGGAACGGTAGAAATGGCGTTTATGTGATTGACAAGATTGGTCGGGGAGAGAGGATTTGAACCTCCGACCCCCTGGTCCCGAACCAGGTGCTCTACCAGGCTGAGCCACTCCCCGACATGACGGACCTGCGTTGCAAGGAGGAAGAACGCAGAAGAACTGCCGGCCATCTGCAGCGGCAATCTTTTTTCATTATAGCATTGTTCCATTGGGGGACGGCTGGCCGGTGGTGTGACCTCAGTCGCCGGGGCAAGCCAAAGATGGGCAATAGCAATGCATTTCTGGGAATGGCAGCGCCGATCCTTGATTTGCTGTGTCCTGCTCAGGGTTTTCGCGCGTTCGGGTAAACCGGAACCCGCGAAACCAGATGGGCCGAGGGAATGCCGGGATGGCGGTGCATCTTCGGTCGCCACGGCCTGCATAGCATTTTCGCGCGTTGAGCTAAATCGGCGAAACAAGCATCGAACCGGCCCGGATCGTTTCCGGCGGACCGCGATGTCCCTCTCCCGTTGTCGTTTTGGCCCCATTGCTGGTGAGTGGTTTTAACGGGAGGCCTGCAAGGGGATCTCTCCGCCGGTTGTTGGCCAACTCTTTCCCTGATTTCAACTCGAACGAGCAGACATAATCTCTGGTACCCTGTATTCCGGGGTCTTTGTCTGCTATATAGCATTGAGCGGGAATTGCCGGTGCATGGATCGCCTGCCGTAGGGCTGGGGTCTGCCTCTCCGGAGGGGCAGCGGGTGGTATTTCTCGCCTAACGGGTGTGGCCGGCGCAGCGGAGCGCGCGCATTTTTCTGCCTGGCCGCCAAACTCGCAGCCGTCGCGGCAAACGCTTATTGGTAGAATGTGATTGCAAGAACTGGGTGAGGGGAAGGCCGCGGAGAAGCTTTCCCATCTCCGAAAATAATCCTTATTAAAACGTTTCTTTTATGATTGTATTCACGGCACGACGGCTGTATACGCCGCAGGAATCCATTGACCGCCCGGTTGTGGTGGTGGAAGGCGGCAGGATTGTCGAGCTGTACTCCCAGGCGAGCCGGCCCATTCCGGCCGGGCTGCCGGTCAGCGATTTTGGCGAAGGGACGCTGGCCCCCGGTTATCTGGATATTCACATCCATGGCAATGCGGGGCAGGACGTTATGCAGGCCGAGGCGGCCGGGTTTTCTGCTCTAGAGCAGTCCCTGGCGCGGCACGGGGTGACCAGCTACTGTCCCACCACGGTGACCGCGCCGGTGGATGCCACACTCCATGCGCTCGAGCGCTTGGCCAACGAAATTGAAGCCGACGGAAAACCTGGGGGACGAGCGCGTCCGCTGGGCATTCATCTGGAAGGGCCGTTTATCAGCCATGTGCGGCGGGGTGTGCATCCGCCGGAAAATATTCTGGAGCCCACGCCGGCGCTCTTTGAGCGCTTCTGGCAGGCGGCGCGTGGACACATTCGGGTGATGACGATTGCACCCGAACTGCCGGGAGCACGCGAGGTCATCGCGCTGGCAGCGGCGCGCGGCGTGTGCGTCAGTATCGGCCACTCAGACGCTGATTTCGCCACGGCGCAGGCCGCCGTGGCGGCCGGGGCACGGCATGCCACGCACACTTTCAACGCCATGCGTCCGCTGGGCCACCGCGATCCGGGGATTATTGGCGAAGTACTCACCGACGACCGCCTGAGCGCCGATCTGATTGCCGACGGCATTCATCTGGATCCCCCGATTGTGGAGCTTGTGCTCCGGGCCAAGGGGCCGGAGCGGGCGGTGCTGATCACCGACGCCATCTCCGCCACCGGGATGCCGGAGGGAAAGTATCGCCTGGGGTCCTTTGAGGTGGAGGTGAAGGACGGCAAATGCCTCTATGAAGGGAAACTGGCAGGCAGTGTTCTGACCATGGATCGCGCCGTGCGCAACGTGATGCAATTTGCCCATTGGGATCTGGCGCGAGCCGTGCAAGCGGCCACGTTAAATCCGGCTCGCGCGCTGCGGTTGACGGATTGCGGCATATTGAAAGTGGGTGTGCCGGCAGACTTTGTGGTACTGGCGAGCAACGGCGAGATCAGGAAAACGATCGTACGCGGCGCAGAATTTTAGAAGACAACAATTCCAGGAGCGGGGATGGCTGACAAAGGCGGTTTTCCGCATTTCATGATCAAGGAGATCTTTGAGCAGCCGGAGGGGCTGCGCAAAACCATTGCGCCTCGGGTTTCGCTGGAAGACGGAGTGGTACGGCTGGACACCGTCCACATCAGCGCGGAAGAACTGCGGGCGCTGCGGCGGATCAACATCGTGGCTTCGGGCACCAGCCGTCATGCCGGTATGGCCGGGCAGTACATGATCCAGGAGCTGGTGAACTTGCCGGTGGATGTGGATTATGCCAGCGAATTTGAGTATCGCAATCCTCTGATTGGGCCGGGGGAAATCACCATTGTGATTACGCAGTCGGGGGAGACCGCCGACACCACGGCGGCGCAGCGCGAGGCCAAGGCCAAGGGCTCGCGCACCATCGCAATTTCCAATGTCGTCGACTCCACCATCGCACGCGAGGCGGACGGCGTTCTCTACACCCACGCCGGACCGGAAATCAGCATTGCCTCCACCAAGGCTTTTACCGCGCAGATGGCGGTTCTGTTCCTGTTCGCGCTCTATCTGGGACAGGTACGGGGAAAGCTGGGAAAAGAGCAGCGCAAACAATACATCCGCGAATTACTCGACCTGCCCGGCAAAGTGGAGACGATCCTGCAGTCGGCGGCCGACTGCGAGCAGATGGCCGCGAAGTTCTATAAGAATGATGATTTTCTTTATATGGGGCGGGCGGCGCACTATCCCATCGCCATGGACGGCGCGCTTAAGCTGAAGGAGACTTCTTACATCCACGCCGAAGGATATCCCACCGGTGAGAGCAAACATGGCCCCATCGCCATGATTGATGAGAACCTGCCGGTGGTCATAATTGCCACCTGTGACCGGAATGATCCGGGTTCGGTGTTGCGTTACGAAAAGAACATCAGCAACATCCGCGGTTTCAAGCAGCAGGGCGCGCGGGTGATTGCGATTGGTACGGCTGGGGATGAGCAGCTGCGCGGGCTGGCGGACCACACCATCTTCGTTCCGGAGGCGCCCGAACTTTTATTGCCGATCCTGGAGATTGTGCCTCTGCAGCTGTTTGCCTATTACGTCGCAGTACGGCGCGGACTGGATGTAGACCGTCCACGCAATCTGGTGAAGTCGGTCACGCTGGAGTAGGGCGAGGGGCCAGGTTCTGTGTGCGCTGGGATCGATGCGAAATGCTGCCTATGGAACGGCCCAACCCGCTGCCGCCGCCGGTCACCGGCGCCCGCGCGCCGGAAATATCGACGAGCCTGGTAACGTCAAGTGCAAATTCGCTGGGCGCCAGGTGAACAACTCCTGGATGAGGTGATGGGGCTTAGTGCGGCAACCCCGCATAATTGCCGTAGCCCACGATCATGGTTGAGCCGATTAATAAGGTGAGCGCCGCGGCCAGCAGGATGCCGGCGCGTGTCCCCGCACCCTTCCATTCTTTGAGGGTGATTCCCCATAGGCTGCCGAAGATCATGATGCTGGCCATGTGCAGCGTCCAGCTCGAGAACTTGTAATGTCCCATCTGCGTTTCGCCCATGGTGTAGAAGAAGAACTGGAAATACCAGGTGGCGCCGGCAACGGCGGAAAAGAAGTAGTTGGCGAGCAAGGGCGCGTTTTCCTGGTCTGGCGGGGCAGGCAAGGCTTTCGCCATTTCCTCTCCCGGGGCATCGATGGGATTTTCCAGACCACATTCTTTTTGCCGGCCGGCGACGGCGGTTGTGGAAGCAGAGCCGAAGTACTGGCGCCAGGTGTGATTGCGAATGTTCAACACTGCGCACCAGAGAAAGTTGGTGGTAAATCCGCCCAGCAGGACGACCACGAGTACCGGCAAACCTTGCCACAAAACCGGCGTCCCGTGGCGCACCGAAGTTTCACTGATCGGCTCGCCGGCCGCCAGGCCGTAGGCAAAGCACGCGCTCATGATTCCGCAGAAGGTGGCGATCACAATGCCTTTTTTCAGGCTGAACTCCTGAATCGCAGCCCGCTTCTCCGCTTCGGACATGTTTTTTTCTTTGGCCATACCGGCCGCGCCGGCAAAGACGATCCCTGCCAGACAAACGGCCACGCCGAGAAGAATAATTCGCCCCGAGTGCGTGCCCAGCACCTGGGAGGCGAATTGTCCGCGGAAAATGGGTGGCACCAGCGTGCCGAAAGTGGCCGTGTACCCCAACGCCATGGCCATGCCCAGCGACATGCCGAGATAGCGCATGGTCAATCCAAAGGTGAGTCCGCCCAGCCCCCACAGCAATCCGAAAAAATAGGTCCAGAATAGGGTGGATCCTTAAGTTTCGCGCAGGACCTGCGGCAGGTCCTGGGTCAGGGTAAGCCCCAAAATCCAGGGGACGAGAATCCAGCTGAAGACGCCGCCCACCAGCCAATAGGTTTCCCAGGCCCAGGCCCGTACCCGGCGAAAAGGAAGATAGAACGTGCCGGAGGCAAAACCGCCTACCCAGTGATAGAAAACTCCCAGAGCCGGATTCGGTCCCATGACTTTCCTTTCAGCGCGGTGTGAGGGGAGGCGGAATGGACTCCGCCACCTCTGCGCTGTGTTTCTGGAAACTAAGCGAGCACGCCGCCGGGGTGACGGACAAAAACTTCCGGATCATAAATCGAAGCGAAGAAGTCGGCTTCCTTGCGGATACGCGCCCAGGTGGCATCGGCTTCCATCATGCTCTCCATCACGCCCAGATAACGGCCTTGTTCAATGTTGCCGTATTTGAAGAACGAATCGGTAATAATGAGCTTGCCTTTGGCGGTGTCGATGCCAACGGCCATGGAAGAGCGATGGTGTACGCCTGCCCAGAAAGTGCGCAGACCGGGAAGGATCTCCTCTTCGTCGGCCAGCAGATGGACCTTCTCCCAGCCTTCGTTCTGCAGGTAGTTGTTGACGTCGGGCGGAATGCGCAGGTGGCGGGGAACATGCAAATGGTAGTAGGGCGCCTGAAAGTCCTCGATCCAACCCTTGCGCGAGATGTAAATCTTGGCGTTCTTGAAAAGAGGGATGTTCGCGGTCGCATAGGCCTGAAGCGGGGTGACGATCACCTTGGTGATGTCTTCCGGTTTCAAGCCTTCGGCGCGCAGCAGGTTTTCCGGCAGCTGGGCGTCCGGACGGACGATCTGCACTTCGGGAAATCCGAAGAATTGCAGCCACGCTTGGTTGATTACGGTGAGGTCGCGCGGCGGGCCGGTGTTGATCAGGATATTTTCTCCGCCTCCGCGCACCAGATAGAGCAGGGCATTCATCTCCTCGCGCGTGTTCCAGCGCTCCATCCAATAAACCTCGGGACCAGGCACCCAGAATGTGCCGCCGTTCAATGCTTTGACCGAATAGTGCATAGGGATCCCCGTTTTGAAATTACGATTTTGGCGAAACCCGGCTATCCATCACTGACTTGCGGAAGCCGCGCATCGCGTTCAGAAATACGCCGATATCGCTGCCCAGGCTGATGCAGCGGAAGCCTTGGCTGATCCAGTGTGCGGCCGCTTCGGGGGTAGCCGGCAAAAATCCTGGTGCAATCCCGTGGCGCCGGCAGCAATCGACCAGCGCATCCATGGCCGCCAGAAATCGTGGATGTTCAAACTGAGCGGGGATTCCCATGGACACCGTCAAATCGTAGTGCCCCATCCAGGCTACGTCGATACCGGGCACGGAGAGGATCTCATCCAGGTTCTCAAAGGCCTTGGCCGTCTCGAGCAGCAGAATAACAATGATCTCATCATTGGCCTGGGCAAAAAACTCCGGAGTGCCGGCCTGATACAGATCATGCGCGATGCCCAGTGCGACTCCGCGTCGTCCCACGGGCGCGTACTTTAACTGGGCCACAATTTCTTCCGCTTGCTCTCTGGTCTCGACCCGCGGCACCATGACGCCTTTTACGCCGAGATCCAGAACCCGCGAGAGTGGCCGGAAGTTGAAATCCGGCACGCGGCACATGGGAACAATGTGGCTGCCCCGGCAGGAGGCGACCATCTCCGCCAGCATGGCCATATCGCAGCGCCCGTGCTCCATGTCATAGAGCACAAATTCCATCTCGGCCGCCGCCAGCATGGGGCCGATGCCCGAAGTGAAAAGCTCGAGCACCATCTGTCCCAGCACCAGATCGCCATCGCGCAACTTTTGCCGTAATGACTTCATGCTTTCTTTCCGGCATGGGCGGCCCGGTAAATTTCAAGTTTCCGCAAGAACCCCGGGCGCTGCAGCACTTCTTTATTCACCACGTAAAGCGGCACTTCGCCACGATACACCGTCAGCGCGCCTTCGCAATCGGTCCGCCCCATATCGCGGAACAGCTCTTCGGTCCAGGCAATGGAGTGTGAAGTCAGGATCACATTATCCATGTTGAGTAACGGCGAATCCGCGGGGATCGGCTCACTCTCGAACACATCTAGCCCCGCGCCGCGAATGCGGCCTTCCTGCAGGGCGTGGACCAGAGCATTCTGGTCGATGACTGGACCGCGTGCGGTATTGATAATCACGGCGGTGGGCTTCATCAGGTCAAATTGCTTTTCACTGACCAAGCCCCGAGTCTCCGGGGTAAGTGCGCAATTCACCAGCACGTAGTCGGATAGACGAAGCAGGTCATCCAGCGTCGTCAATTGAACGCCGAGTTCCCCGGCCTTGTCGGCGGTGGCATAAGGATCGAACGCCAAAAACTGTGCGGGACCAAAGGGACGCAGCAGGCGGATGGCTTCGCTTGCAATATTGCCCAACCCAATACTGCCCACCACGCGGTCGCGCGGCTCCGTGCCCAGCTGGCGCGTACTTTCGATCCACTGACCTTGGCGCACCATGCGGTCTTTTTTCACCAGGTGGTGCGAAAGCGCCAGCACGAACAGCACAATGGACTCCGCTACCGGACGCACCACAGCCTGCGGCGTAATGAAAACCGCGATGTCCTTCTCCGTGCAGGCGGCCAGGTCGACATTGTCATAGCCCACGCCACAGCGCCCAATGGCGCACAGCCGTTCCACCCCTTGCAAGGAAGCCGCGGTCACGCGGGGCTTCAGCGAGATCAGTACGTCATAGTCACGAAGCTGTTCGGACGCGTACTCGGCGCGGTATTCCGGGATGAACTCATGCGACAACCCGGCCACGCCCTGGAGAAGAGAAAGGCCGATATCCGGGAAGATGAACGAGCCATCTTCCTTGACGAAGTCCGCAGAGAAGCCCACGCGGAACGGACGATCCATCACTGTCTTCACCTTTCCTCTCGCAGGGTTCTTAAACCGTTTTCTCCGCCAACGGAATGGCCAGCTCTCGTCCCGGCCAGGCTAGTGTGCCGTCACAGTAAGAGGACTCGACCAGCGCCCGGCCCGGCTCGGTGCCGGCATACACCCAGATCATGGCCATGGGAACGTCCGTTTGGTTGATAAAGCGGTGCGGCCGTCCTTCGGGCACAAAGGCAGTATCGCAATCGCTGAGTTGATAGCGATTGCCTTGCACCAGACACGTGGCTTGCCCTTCCACAATCGTGATCGACTCATCGTACTCGTGGACGTGGCAGGGAAGAGAAGAGCCCGGCCGAAATTTTCCGTATCCGCCACAGATTCCCACGGAGCCGAAGCGTCCGGCAAACAGGTCGCGGAAGTCGGCTCCCGCGGAGAGCTCATAGACTTCCGCTTCGGCGAAGCGCACGATCGATTCGGGATCTCCCGGTTTCGGGTTGGACTGTCCTCGCGGTTGCACGGTAAAACGGGTCTCGACGAGATCGCGCGAGGGCGTTGCGGAGGCGAAGGCCCATAAAGCCAGCATGGGCGACTTTGCGGAGGGGTTGGAGACCTCGTGCGCTACTCCCGCCGGAACGTGCAGGCAATCGAAAGGCTGCAGCTGGTAAGTTCGGCCTTCCACCGCCACCTGGGCCACCCCCTGCAGGAGTGTAATGGCTTCGCTGAAACTATGGGTGTGGTAAGGCAGGACTGCGCCCGGCTCCAGGGTCGCTGTTCCCGTGCTGAAGCCGCGGGCCTGGCAAGCCTGGCTGACAAATTCTCGCAAGGCCACGCCTGCTGCCAGAGAAACCGGCTCGCCTTGGCCGGGCCGAATGGATTCTCTCCGCAATTCCTTTTCTTCATGGCGCGCAGTTGCCATCAGTTTTCCTTTCCAGCGGGTGGCTGCCCCAGGCTGCCTCGCCGCAAACCGGCATGGGATCCGGTTAGGGCGGGTGTGGGGCGATGCATGAAGTTCGGATAGTACGATGGTATGATCTATCTGTCAACGCGCGCTCAACCCACCGGGGGCTCTGGGGATCCCGGGGATCAAGGCTTGGCTTTGAGGGCCGCGACTTCTTCCTGCAATTCCTGCAGGTGTTGCGCCATTTCGTCTAAATGGGTGCGCATGGCGGCTTTTGCCTGTTCCGGGTTCTTCTTGGCGATAGCGAGAAAGATTTTTTTGTGGTGCTGGAAGGCCTGGGGGGCCACTCCGGGATGGGTCAGGCTTTGCCCAATCCAGCCCTGAATCAAATTGCGGGTAAGCTGCAGAGCGTTTTGCAAGACCCGGTTGTGGGCCGCGGCGGCCACGGCCAAATGGAAATTGATGTCTGCTTCCTGAAACACCGGAGTGTTTTCCAGATTGGCTTCCATCAAATCCAGGTAGCGGCCGATTTCTTTGACGTCCTCGGCCTGGGCGCGCTCCGCGGCAAAGCCCGCCAATTGCACTTCGATCAAGCGCCGCGCTTCGACCAGCTCGCGCAAATCCGAGGCCTGGCTGCTGGTAATGGCCCATAGCAGGGGGCGGGAGAGAAATTCGGAACGATGACAGACGTAAGTGCCATCGCCCAGGCGGGTCTCAATCATGCCCATGATTTCCAGCGCCTTCATGGCCTCGCGCAAAGATGCGCGTCCCACTCCCAGCTGCTGGCAAAGTTCGCGCTCCGGCGGGATGCGGTCTCCGTCCGCCCAATCGCCACGGATCAAATGGGTGACCATTTCCCGGCAGATGTCCGCGGTGAGCGTGGTGCGCGTGACCGGGCTGAGGACCTTGGAGGGCCTCTGCCCCTTTTTGGGCGGAGCCACCGTTTTCATGCCCCACAGTCTATCGCAAGTGCTGTGGCTGGGTGGGCCTTCCCCGTTATGGAGGAGGAGACAGGGAGGGATCGAGCTGCCGCGCAGCTTGGAATTCCCGTTGCGAAGAAGCCTGGTTCCCCTGCGCCCGGAAAGCCAGACCCAGAGAATAGTGGGCGGAGGCATAATCCGGTTTCAACTGGATCGCGCGGGTGAATTCCTCACAGGCCGGCCCCAGCTGGCCGTTCTCCGCCAAGGCCGTTCCCAAGTTGTAATGGCGCACGGCGTCGTCAGAATTCTCCGCCAGGGCAGCGCGGAATTCCGCAATCGCCTCCTCCCAATTTCCTTGCTGGGACAATTCCAGTCCCAGCGCATTGTGGGCCGCGGCATGCGAAGGCGCCAGGTGCAAGGTCCGCCGGAACTCGGTCATGGCTTGCTCATGGTTTCCGCTCTGCTGCTCGGCCAGGCCCAGGGCAAAATGTGCATCGGCCAATTCCGGATCGGCGGTCAAAGCCTGACGAAAGGCATTCCTGGCTTCCCCGAGATTTCCTTGCGCGGCCAGCCGAGCCCCGGTCAGCAAAAGCTGCCGAGCATTTTGTGCCTGAGCGGCTTTACTGAGGTCCGTGAATGCCTGCAACTCCTGAGCGGCTTCGCTGGCATTTCCACTCCGCTGCAGCGCTTGTGCAAGGTTATAGTGGGCGCGCGCATCTTGCGGATCGAACTCCAGGACTTTGCGGAATTCGGCAATGGCCCCGGCCAGATCGCCCGTGTCTTTCAACATGCTTGCGAAGGAATAGTGCAGATCTTTATCGCGCGGGGCGCATTGCGTGGCCACGCGCATTTCGCGAATCGCGTCCGCCGGCCGGTTTTGCTTTTGCAGGGCCAGTCCAAGATTTCCGCGACTTTTGCAGAAACGCGCATCGAGGGCCAGGGCGCGGCGAAATTGCGTGATGGCCTCCCGCGTTTGCTCCATGGCGGCCAGCGCCACGCCCAGATCATTGTGGCTTTGCGGGGAAGGGGCCATGCGGACTGCGATCTGCAGGTGCTGCACCGCCCCTGCCAAGTCTCCCTGCTCCTCCAGCACGACGCCAAGCCTGCGCTGGGCCTCCGCATCTCCCGGGCGCAAAGCTACGATGGCGCGGTACTCTTGCGCGGCCCCGAGAAGGTCCTGGGATTGGCGCAAAGCGACTGCCAATGCAGCGTGCGCAGGAGCACTCTTCGGCTGGAGCTGGACCGCTGTCCGCAGTGCGGGGAGGGCCGATTGCAGCGAACCCATCTTAAGCAAGGCCAGCCCCAGATGGAGATGGGCTTCGCCGAAATTAGGGTCAGCCTGAACGGCGGCCTGAAATTCCTTGGTGGCCTGCTCCAGCTCACCACGCTGGAACAGGATCTGTCCCTTTTGATCATGGCCGGCGGCTTGCGCCCCCGGTGCGACCACTTTCGCCCCCGTTGTTTGCCCGGCGCTCCCTTCTCTTCCCAGGGCAAGGACGATGGCTCCCGCCAGAAGGAAACACCTTACAGTTGTGATGGCACAACCCATTGCTTGCAAGATTCGTCTCCCGGCGCAGGGGAAGGCGCCACGATAGTGCTTGCCAGGAAAATGCCCCATTGCTATACTCGCCTCTTGTTTCTCAATAAGCAATATAATTCCTGAAAGGCACCTAGCGCCACCAGTGGGGTTGGCGCTGAGGGTGCAATTCCAGCCAGTTAGAAGGGCGGCCGTTTTTAAGCGCGCCGTGCTTGCGTGGATCTCATCGCAGGGCTCGAGGGGGCAGTTTGGACCGACGGGATTTTCTCCGCGCCGTCAGTGGATCACTCGCATATCCGGTCTTGGCTGCCGCCGCTGCGGCCACCCCCACCGTTTTTCGCGATGTCACGGCGCAAAGCCGGATCGGCTTCGTGCATCGCTCCAGCCGGACTTCACAAAAATATCTTCCCGAATCCATGTCCGGCGGCGTAGCCATGCTCGATTACGACGGCGACGGCTGGCTCGATCTCTTCTTCGTGAATGGCGCGGCCCTGCGCGACCCGATGCGGCCCACCGATGTGCCCGACAAATCCGATCCTGCCTTTTGGAACCGTCTCTATCGCAACAACCGGGACGGGACCTTCACGGACGTCACCGAAAAGGCCGGCCTCCAAGGGCACTCCTATGGCATGGGGGTTGCGGTCGGGGACTATGACAACGACGGGTTTCCCGATCTGTACGTCACCAACCTCGGCAGCAACATCCTGTACCACAACAACCGGGACGGCACATTCAGCGATGTGACGCAGACGGCCGGTGTCGCCTTGGGCGGGTGGTCGGTGGGCGCGTGCTTTGTGGATTTTGACCGCGACGGCCGCCTCGATCTGATGGTGACCCGCTATCTGGATTGGGATTTCAGTAAGAACGTCCCGTGTGGCGACAGCCGGCCCGGTTACCGCGCCTATTGTCATCCTGATCTGTTTGCTCCGGTATCGCATGCGCTGTTTCGCAATAACGGCGACGGGACCTTTACCGATGTCTCCAAAGCGGCGGGCATCGCCGCGCATCCGGGAAAGGGCCTGGGAGTGGCCATCAACGATTTCAACCAGAATGGCTGGCCCGACATTGTGGTCGCCAATGACTCCTTCCCCCAGCAGCTCTTCCGCAACAATGGCGATGGCACCTTCACGGAATCCGGTTTTGATCTGGGCATGGCCTACGACGCTGACGGAAAAACCTTTGCCGGCATGGGCGTCGACTTTGCCGATTACGACGATGACGGTTGGCCCGATATCTTCATCAACGCCTTGGCGCGCCAGCGCTATGCCCTGTTTCGCAATCAGGGAGGGAAGGCCTTTGACTACGCTTCCGGTTCCACGGGCCTGGGCGCCATCAGCCTGACCCATTCGGGTTGGGGGGCGCGTTTCTTCGACTACGACAACGACGGTCACAAAGACCTGTTCGTCGCGCAGGGACATGTGATGGACAACATCGAAATGACCCAGCCCTGGCTCCGATACAAGGAGCCGCCGCTTTTGTTGCGCAACCTTCAGGGCCGGTTTACGGATGTCTCGAGCACGGCCGGCGAGGCTTTTCAACGGCCCATCGCCGCGCGGGGCGCGGCCTTCGGGGATCTCAACAATGACGGATTTATTGACGTCGTGATCAGCTGCAATGACGGTCCGCCGTTGCTCCTGATGAACCGCGGCAACAGCCATCACTGGCTCGCGGTGGAATTGAGTGGCGTGAAGAGTAATCGGGACGGAATCGGCGGACGCATCCAATTGGTCAGCCCCGCCGGCAAGCGGCAGTTTGCTTACGTCAGCACGGCGGGAAGCTATTTATCGGCCAGTGACAAGAGAGTCCATTTTGGCCTGGGTGCTGAAAACAGCGTGCGTTTGCTGGAAGTTATCTGGCCGAGCGGCCTGGTGCAGCGTTTCGAGAACTTGCCGGCCGATAGGGCGGTGCTGGTAAAGGAGGGGGCCACGGGGCTGGTTCACGTGGAAAAGGCAGAGCAGTGAGAAAAGCCAAAACTCCTAATTTGCAACTTTATTCTTGACAAGAACTTCCTGATTCAACTAAGAACAGGGGCGCGGGCGAAACGTCATACCATCGCACGATATGACTTGGGCATAGCTGTGAGACCCACGACGGCAGACGTTTCGGTGCCGGAGAGCACCAACCGCAAGTCGGCAAGAGAACCTGGGGGGCAGCAACTCCGGCCTCAGGGTAAGTGGCAAAGGACGTGAGGCGCGGCGATGTGAGCGGCGCCGCCAAATTGAGTTTGTGTCAAGGAGACTGAACAATGAAGCGTTGCCATGTTGCAACTTTCGTGGGGATTGCCGTTCTGGTGTTCCTATTCGCGGGAACTCTCCACGCCCAGTTGACGTTGGGGGGCATTACCATCCAGGTAAGCGATGCCAGCGGAGCGTCCATATCGGGATGTGAGATCAAAGTGAAGAACGTCGAGACCGGGGCCATCCGGCAGACGCAAAATGATGTGTCTGGCACCTATTCCATCACCGCCTTGCCCGCCGGTCGCTATCAGATCACCGCTTCGAAGGCCGGGTTTAATGCCACCACGACCGAAGTCAGTGTGAATGTGGGGCAAACCGTCACTGCGACCGTCCAGCTTTCCGTCGGTGCGGTTTCCCAGACCGTGAATGTGCAGGCCAGCGCCGCAGAACTGGCGTTGCAAAAGGAAGACCACACGATTTCGCAATTGATCAGCGAAGAGCAGATTTCCTCATTGCCCATGAACGGCCGGAACCTATTGAGCATCGCGGTGATTGGGCCAGGAGGCCAGCCGGGCACCGACCTTATCAACCACACCAACAACGGAGGCACCGCCGAATACTTCAAGGCGACGCCGGGCCTGGTCATTCTGAGTGGCCAGTCGGTGGGGCACACCACTTTCCTGCAGGATGGAGTTTCCAACGTCAGCCTGTTCACGCAAGCCATCAACATCCTGCCCAGCCCCGATGCGGTGCAGGAATTCAGTGTGGATTCCAATGGCATGTCGGCCAAGTTTGACCAGCCCTCGGTGGTGAACATCATCACTAAGGGTGGCGGCAACGCCTTTCACGGCAGCGCCTACGACTACTTCAAGAACCGCGTGCTGAACGCCAATAGCTATTTCGGCAACTACAACAACTTGCCCAAGGGCGTGTTCCAGTACAACCAGTTTGGCGGCGCCATCGGCGGCCCCATCCGCAAAAATAAGGCCTTCTTCTTCTTCAACTATGAGGGCCTGCGCAATCCCACCAGCAGCCCTTTCAGCGCGCGCATCCCCACCTTGCTGGAGCGGCAGGGAGATTTCTCGGAGGACCTGGCGGGTGTGCCCGTGGGTGGCAACAACGTGCAGAAGTTCATCATTTACGATCCCCAAACCTATGATCCGGATACGCAGACGATTCAGCCTTTTCCGGGCAACATCATTCCAAGCGACCGGCTTTCAGGGTTTGCGCAGACGTTCAGTCAGTTCTGGCCCACCCCGGAGAGCAGCATTCGCCCCGACGGGACCAACTACCGCACCAATCTGCCCAGCACCAATCGCAGCGATTTGTATGTCGCCAAAGTGGATTTCAACCTTACCAGCAAGGACACCTTGCACGGCTTGTATCAGCACTACAAGGCGCCCTCCATCAGCTACTCCTTCGTGGAGAATTTGTTTGGCAATACCTATGACCGGCGCGGCCAGAATGCAGCCATCGAGGAAACCCACGTGTTTTCGCCGACCGTCTTGAACGTCTTCAAGGTAGGGTATAACCGAAGCTACTTCTTCAACTCTCAGCTGGGGGTCGGCTCGCAGGACTGGGTCAGCCTGTTCGGATTGCAGAACCTGAATCCTGCCCTGGAGCAGAATTCTCCGCCCTACGTGAGCATCACCGGATGCTGTGGCTTGGGCAATCCGTTTGCTCCCCAGGGGGCAATCCAGAACCGCTATCAGTTTGCCGATGAGATTGATTGGATTGTGGGCAAGCACCGTATGTCGGCCGGCGTGGACTATAGCCATGTGCAGTTTATCGGCAACTGGGAGCTGGTGAACTCCGGTTTCTTCACCTTCAACGGGCAGTTCACCTCCAATCATGGCAATACTGACCCCGATGGGTTCCAGTCCGGCCTGGGCACGGCGGATTTCATGCTCGGTCTCCCCAACTTTGCCTGGGGCAGCAATGGACAGACACTGGCCGATTTCCGTGAGAATGATATCGGCCTTTACCTCCAGGACGACTGGAAGGTCACCTCCAAGCTCACCTTGAACCTCGGCCTACGTTACCAGTACTACTCTCCGCCGCGCGATGCCCGCGGCAATGCCGCTACCTTTGACATCGCGCAAAACACGGCGGTCCCAGGTTCCTGGGACCCTAACAAGCGGGACTTTGCTCCACGTGTGGGTTTTGCGTATGCGGTGACACCCAATACTGTGATCCGTTCCGGCTACGGGATCTATTACACGACGACGCCGTACAACGTGTTGCAGTTCCTGATGGCGAACCCGCCGAACTTCCTGTCCCAGCAGTTCAGCTTTGGGATTACGCAACCGACGCCGGTTTCCGATCTCTTTCCGGCATTTGACGGAAGTTCGGTGTTCGCTCCGTTCGCTATGCGCAAGGACAATCCGGACGCTTATCTCCAGCAGTGGAACCTGGACATCCAGCGCACCTTGCCCGGGGATGCCGTGCTTAGCGTGGCCTATGTAGGGAATACGGGCCGCCATCTTTCTATCCGCCTGAACCCCAACCAGGCCAGCCCGGACCCGGACCCGCTCAATCCCACTCCGATTCAGTCACGCCGTCCCTACCCCAATGTGGGAGACGTCAATGCCCAGTGGCCGATCGGGACATCCAACTACAATGCTCTGCAAACCAAACTGGAAAAGAAGTTCGCCCAGGGAGCATCAGTATTGGTGGCCTACACCTGGTCGAAGTCGCTCGATTTGCTCTCCACCGACGGCGGCGACCTGGCCAACGGTCTGGATCCGCGGCGCAACTATGGTCCGTCGGATTTTGACCGTACTCACAAATTCAATCTCAGCTATACCTACGAATTGCCTTTCGGACCAGGAAGGCGGTTCCTGAATCGCAGCGACGTGCTTTCTAAATACGTGCTGGGCGGTTGGCAGATCAACGGAATTACGACCTTCGCCAGTGGCCAGCCCTTTGGGGTTTTGGGTGTAGATATGTCGAACACCGGCGGCAACCACACCTTTTATGCCGACCGCGTGTGCGACGGAAATCTGCCCGACAGCAAGCGCACCCAGCTCAAGTGGTTTGATACTTCCTGCTTCGTGCAGCCCGCTCTCGGCACTTTGGGCAACGCCGGGCGCAATGTGTTGCGCATGGGTGGAATCAAGAACTGGGACTTCTCTCTGTTTAAGAGCTTCAGTCTGGGAGAGAGCCGTGCCATTGAGTTCCGTTCTGAGTTCTTCAACCTTTTCAATCAGCACTCCTTCAGCTTATCTGAGGTGACGGTCAACAGCCCCAGCTACGGCGAAGCCACCGGCACCACCACGGACCCAAGGACCATTCAGTTTGCGCTGAAGTTCTTGTTCTAACCCCCACACCCCCACCGCACAAAAGGCCAGCTCGCAAGAGCTGGCCCCTTGTGTGTGGCGTAGCGGAATTGGTTGTAGGGGGCGCTTCGCGGCCGCACAGGAGCAGGGCGCCGCGTAGTCCCCGATCCCACACTTAGGAGGATAGAGCGGATGGAAGACGGAAAGACCAATCCCGTCACTCGCAGATCTTTTCTGGAACAAGCAGGGATGGCCAGCTTAGGGACGGCTTCTCTGGCAGGCGCGGCTTCGGCCGCTGCCAGCCCCGCGTCTCCGGGGGGGCAATCCCCCGCCCAATTTTTTGCCACGCAGCGGCTGCCGCAGGAGTGGAGTTTTTCCTCCGGCAAAGCCTACGGCGATCCTTTTAATCAGGTAGAGCTGGACGTGATCTTCACCGGCCCCGAGGGCAAAGAATTTCGCATGCCCGCGTTCTGGGCGGGTGAACAGACCTGGAAAGTCCGATTCGCCGCACCCGCGCCCGGCCGATATTCTTTTCGCACGGTGGCCAGTGATACCGCCAACGCTGATCTGCACAATCGCAGAGGCACGGTGGAGGTCGCGGAATATAAGGGCGATCATCCGCTGTTCAAGCATGGACCGGTTCGCGTAGCGGAAAACCGCCGTCATTTTGAGCATGAGAATGGCACCCCTTTCTTTTGGCTGGGCGACACCTGGTGGATGGCGCTGTGTCATCGCCTGGGTTGGCCGGATGATTTTCATGCCTTGGCGGCCGACCGCGTAAAGAAGGGGTTTACAGTTATTCAAATCATTGCGGGTCTTTATCCTGACATGCCCGCCTTTGATCCGCGGGGGGCCAATGAGGCGGGCTTTCCCTGGGAAGCGGACTACGCGCGCATCAATCCCCGATATTTTGATATGGCCGACGTGCGCATGCAGGAGCTGGTACATCGCGGATTGACGCCTTGCATTGTGGGTTGTTGGGGATATTTTCTCGGTTTCATGGGGCAGGAAAAGCTGAAAAAGCACTGGCGGTATATCGTGGCCCGCTGGGGCGCTTACCCCGTGATCTGGTGCCTGGCAGGCGAGGGCACCATGCCTTATTACTTATCGCAACATAAAGAAGCAGATTCGGCCGCCCAGAAAAAAGCGTGGACCGATATTGCCCGCTACGTGCGCAGCATAGATCCTTATCATCATTGCATCACCGTGCATCCGTCGCAAACGGCACGAGACAGCGTAGAAGATGCTTCCGTGCTCGATTTCGACATGCTGCAAACCGGCCACTCCGATCGCAAGAGTTATCCCAGCACAATTGATAAGGTGACGGCAGAAGTCGCACGGACGCCTGCGATGCCGGTGCTGGTCGGAGAAGTCTGCTACGAAGGCATTCTGGACGAAAATCGCCAGGAAGTTTCTCGCTTCACGTTTTGGGCCTCGGTGCTCAGCGGGGCCGGGGGCCATACCTACGGTGCCAACGGAATCTGGCAAGTGAATACCGCGGAGGCCCCTTATGGGCCTTCCCCTCACGGCCGGTCGTGGGGCGGTCCTGCCTGGGATGAGGCCGCTCATCTTCCCGGTTCCGGGCAACTTGGATTGGCCAAGCAATTTCTTCTACGCTATGAGTGGTGGCGGCTGGAGCCGCACCCCGAATGGGTCGACCCTCACTGGAATACGCAGGACTATCAGCTGCCCTATGCGGCGGGCATCCCCGGGGCTTTGCGCATCATCTTTATGCCGTCCCTGTGGGAGCCTCCCACCATCAAGGGACTGGAATCCGGGGTCAGCTACCGGGCCTTCTTCTTCGATCCCCGCAACGGCCAAGAGCATCCCCTCGGAGAGGTGGCGGCAGGCGTGGACGGGAGTTGGAAAACGCCGCTCCCGCCTACCTTTGAGCAATGGGTCCTGGTGCTGGAGAAGAAAGCGTAAGCGCGAAGGCAGGGTGCCGATTCTGGCAAGCCTGCGGTTTTTCCAGGTGGTTGTTGCACTTCATCACTTTTCGGGGTTTGCAATGGATAGAAGAGAGTTCGTCAAAGGAAGCGCGCTCGCTGTGGTGGGCGCGGCCCTTACCCAAGGTGCGTCGTCGGCGTTTGCCAAACGGGAGTTTGTCCTGGAGGGCACTGTTGCAAAGTTAGCGA
>JAFDVW010000024.1:37539-63037 GCA_018268755.1 Acidobacteriota bacterium | reverse complement strand
TACTTATCTTGCGCCCCTTCGGGGATGGTCGCATTTCTACATTTACCCAGCGCTTGCGCGCTGGGCTGCATTCTTGCGCCACTTCGTGGCTGTTGGACGTGATGTTCCATACTTATCTTGCGCCCCTTCGGGGCTGGTCGCATTTCTACATTTACCCAGCGCTTGCGCGCTGGGCTGCATTCTTGCGCCACTTCGTGGCTTACGCGCTGGGCTGCATTCTTGCGCCACTTCGTGGCTGTTGGACGTGATGATCCATCGTACTTGTCTGGCTTGAAGCTCTGAGCTTGTCGAAGGGTGCCTTGGTGAGCCGTGCACGGCTTGCCCTGCATCCTTACCCTTTTCCGAATGGGTTCTCCAGCGACGGGCTTGGTGGTGTAAATAACTCCGCGCCATCTTCCGTGATGTGCATATCGTCTTCCAGGCGCACGCCAAACTCGCCCCGGAGATAGATTCCCGGCTCGTCGCTAAAAGTCATGTGGGGCTCGAGTTTGGTCGTGTTGCCGCGCACCAGATAGGGCCACTCGTGTCCATCCAGGCCCATCCCGTGTCCCAGGCGGTGGGTGAAGTATTTGTAGTCCGGACCGTATCCTGCATCCGTAATCACCTTGCGCGCCGCCGCATCCACCGCCTGGCACTCCACGCCGGGTTTGGCCGTCTGCAAGGCCGCCGCTTGGGCGCGATGCACGATCGCAAAGACCTCCCGCATCTTGTCCGAAGGCTTGCCCAACAGAAAAGTGCGGGTGATGTCCGAGCAGTAGCCCTCCACCGTACAGCCGCCATCGACCAATACAATGGTCCCTTCGCGGATCACCTGGCGAGCAATCGAGCCATGAGGAAACGCGGAATACTCCCCGACTTCAACCAGCGCATCCCCACTGAATCCTAAACGCTCGTGCGCGACTTCCAGCAGGTGCCCAAATTCATCGCGCGTCATGCCTGGCTTCAGCGCCTTGTAACTGGCCTCATAAGCGGTGAGCGTGACCTGTGAGGCCAGGCGCATGAGCGCGAGTTCGTGCTGGCTCTTGAGGCGGCGGCAACCGGCCGTGACCGGCGTGGCGCTGACCACCTGGAGGTGCGGCGCGGCCTTGCGAATTCCATCGCTGTAAACGAAATAGAGCGTCTCTTCCATGCCGATGGTGCCGGTGGAAATGCCGCGGTCCTTCAGTCCCTGCGCGATCAGCTGGTACGGACTCTCGTCCTCCTGCCATACCCGCACGTCGGCGTGCTCGCCTGCCGGCCCGGAAGAAAGTTGCTCCCGCGCCCGGCCTTCTTCGAAGGCCGGAGACACATAAAACGCCTCGCCCTTGGCCGGCAGCACCATGGCGAAGAGCCGCTCGCTCAGCCACCAGGAGACGCCCGCGAAATATTGCAGCGAGGTCCCGCCCGACATGACGATGGCGTCCATCTGGTTCGCGCTCATCAGACGGCGGGCCCGCTCCTGGCGCTCCGCGCGCTCCTCGCGCGTAATGGGCTGGGCCAGGTGCTTCATGGAAGGCAGGGCGGCAAGCGAAGGCGGCAGCTCGGCCGCGTCCGCTGGGCCGGCAGCAGCCAGCGGGGCTAGGCTCAAGGCGGCCCCTGCCACCGAACTTGCTCGTAGAAAACGGCGTCGAGAGATCAAGCAGGCCTCCTCAGAGAGGAGCCATTATAAAGGCAGAATGGTCCGCCCCGGGCCGCGACTCATGGGCGTTTCCATCAAGGTTCCGCCCCCGCTTTTTCGTTGGCAAACGACCGGATGCGTTGAAGAATAGCCTTGCATGGACGCAGGTTTTCAATGCGCCGGCTGTGGCGAGTGGAATGACACCGTGGTCGACGAGTCTGCCGGTGGTTCCCAGCTCTATGTGGAAGACTGCCAGGTGTGCTGCAAGCCGAACGTGCTGCACCTTGAGCGCGACCCGGATTCCGGACAAATCTGGATTGAGGCCGAATTGGAGTCCTAAATCTCGGCAACGCTGGTTGCACAAAGGAAGAAATCATGAGCACAAGTTATCGCGCGCCCGGCGGGATGGTGGCGCACAACATGGTGACCACGCAGTTTGAATTGGATGGCTTCCGCGTGACCCGTACTCTGGGTGTGGTGCGCGGTATCGTGGTGCGCTCGCGTTCCATCTTTGGCACCATCGGCGCGGGTTTGCAGACGCTGGTGGGCGGCAACATCACGCTGCTGACCAATCTCTGCGAGAAAACCCGCAGTGAGGCCTTTGATCTGATGTTGCAACACGCCGCCGAGCTGGGTGGAAACGCCGTAGTGGGGGCGCGTTACGACGCCACGGAAGTCATGCAGGGCGTCACCGAAGTTCTGGCCTACGGAACGGCCGTCTTCGTCGAACCCATAAAGTAGGCCTATTCCTTATAGAGATATCCGGCGACCAAGGTTGCCAGGATACTGCCCACCCACATATCCAGCATCCAGCCCAGGGGAAACATGCGGTCAATGGGCACCCATGTGGCTTGCGCGAAGTTCAGGGGAAAGCCCGCAATAAACCCCACCAGGAACCCGATCTTCAGGGCCGTGACCGGGCCGGGGCCCAGGGTCAGGCGCGACCAGGCATACAAATGGGCCAGCAGGATGGAGAGCACAAAAAGAATCAGGATCCAGTGCCCTAGAAAGAACGGATAGCGCGGGGTCTTCAAGAACAGTCCCGCGGTGGTGGCGGCTTCATACCGCGCATTGCCGATGAGAAACTGGCCCACGAGAAAGCTCCAGAGGACCCAGACAACGCCGCCAGCCACTCCTCCCACCAATATTCGCGCACGATTGAGATTCATGCCATTCCCTCGAACCAGGCATTGGACAAAGGCATTCGACCGTCGAGATAACGGCGGGAGTCTACCATGGGCCCGGCGAAGCCGCCAGTAGAGTTTCCAGCCTGGCTTGACGATAGAGGAAGGTCTTTTCCAGCTGGCGGGCCAGCAGCAATTTCTGTCCCAGGGTCCCCAATGCGCCCCAGCCGGGATCGTAATCCACGATATCTCGCACCAGGGTCCCAGCCTGTCCCGCGCGCGCCTCGCCCTCAAACTCGTGGCGGTGTTGGAACCACCGGAAGGGGCCTTCATTCTGGATATCGGCGAAGTGGTGGTCCCAGGCGAACTCCGTGATTTGGGCAGTCCACTCCGCGCGCAAAGGCAGTCCGGGCAAGAGGCGGAAGGAAGTGACGATTTCCGAGCCCTCTCCGGCCAGGTTCTGGCTCGCCTCCGTTCCGGGCGGGGGGACGAGGCGCATCTGCAGGATGGCGGTTCCGAGGGTGGGCGGCATGATGCGCGGCAGATTTTGCGGATTGGCAAAGAAGCGAAACACTTGCTTCAGCGGGAAGGCTACCCATTGCTCGAATTCGACGTGATACCGCATACAGTTTGCGCGTTCCCAGCATTCCCTCATTCGCCGGCGAATTTTTATTCTCTGTGGTCCGCGATTGTTGTTTATAGTTAGCGGCGGGACCTAACTCCTGGGACCAGCGAACCATATCATGACTAAGTTTCGTTTCTGCACGTTTCTTCTGTTGACCGTAAGCGTCCTTTCCAGTCTTAGCGCCGCTAAACCCTATAAGTACAAGCGGCTCGGCCAGAAGGCGGACGTTGAAACCCAAGCCGAAGCGGGCACCGCCATGATGGGTGGCGGTTCTGATTTGGACGAAGCTTTTACCTGGCTGTGCCGGAAGGCGAACGGCGGCGACTTCCTGATTCTGCGCGCCCGCGGCAGCGATGATTACAACGCTTACGTCAAGGGCCTTTGCAAGTTGAATTCGGTGGCGACACTGGTGATTCCCAACCGCAAAGCGGCGCTCGACCCCAGGGTCGCCGACATCATCCGCCACGCCGAGGCGGTTTTTATCGCCGGAGGCGACCAGTCCCGCTACGTGAATTTCTGGAAGGGAACTCCCGTACAGGAAGCAATCAACGCCAATATTGCCGCGGGCAAACCGCTGGGCGGCACCAGCGCCGGCCTGGCCGTCGAACCGGAATTCGCTTATGGCGCTTTGGGCGATAAGCCGGATGACCCTGACCTCGCCTCAAAATTGGTTCTGCCCAATCCGTTTCACTCCCGGGTCACGCTGGTGCGCGACTTCATCAAAGTTCCGCTGCTGCGCAACACCCTCACCGACAGTCATTTCGCCAAACGCGACCGCATGGGGCGCACCCTGGTGTTTCTGTCCCGCCTGGTACAGGACGGATGGTCGGCCGATCCGCGTGAGATTGCGATTGACGAAAAATCCGCCGTTCTCCTCGAACCGGACGGCAAGGCCACCGTGGTCGGTTTCGGGTTGGGAGCTTACTTTTTGCGGGTGACCCAGCCGCCCGATGTCTGTAAGCCGGATACCCCGCTTACCATGAAAGGCATCGCCACCTATCATGCTCCTACCGGGGCCCACTTTGACGTGACTAGCTGGAGTGGGCAGGGAGGCGAAAGTTATACTCTTTCGGTAACCCAAGGCGTGGTGCAAAGTTCCCGTGCCGACCACGCAATTTATTGATTCTGGGGCGCATTCCGGCGTGTGAAACATTCGTTTCGTTTTTGTCTGAGCGCGCACTTTCTGGTTGACTTCGGGACACATCCTTTGACACACTGCCTCTGCCAAGTTTGGGGCGAGGCGCGCAGGAATGGCCGAAAAGTCACGGCTTTTGAGCGGAACGCAAAATAATCTTAATCAAGTGGTGCGCCTGGTTGATCCTGGCAAATTGGAGTCCGGGTTGTAATTTCCTGTTTTCGTCCCCCTGTAAGTTCTGATTCTTTGGTTCGCGGCACCTTCCATAGCGTTCTAACCAGACATTCAAAAGGAGACCCGATGAGGTCCATTCGAGTTCACTGGCTTTTATTCCTAGGCCTGGTCCTGACGGCCAGTAGCATGTTCGCGCAGTCATCGCAGGGACGAATTTTAGGACGGGTCACCGATGCTTCGGGCGCGATTGTGCCCAACGCCAAGGTGGTAATTTCGAATGTGGAGACCGGGGTCCGCCGCACCGTGGAGAGCAATTCCGCCGGCGACTATGCCGCGCCCAACTTGAACGCCGGCGTCTATTCGGTGACGGCTTCAGCGCCCACCTTCAAAACCGTGGAGCACCGCGACATCCGTCTGGAAGTGGCCACCGACGTTCGCATTGATTTTGAACTGACCGCGGGCGTGGCTTCCGAAGTCGTACAGGTTTCCGGCGAGCAGCCCATGGTGGACACGGTCTCTGTGACTCTGGGCGGCACCATGACCAACAAGTTCATCAATGAGCTGCCCCTGCAAGGCCGCGACTTCCAGAACCTGCTGGAATTGCGCCCCGGCATTCAACGCACCCCGGGCGGCGGGTTCCATAGCGTCACCACCAACGGCCTGCGCTTTGAAGACAACAACTACATCGTCGATGGCGTAGACGATAACGATCTCTACTACGGGGAAACCGTCATCAACGCGGTGGGCGTTTCCGGCACCCCGGCCAGCCACCTGCCGCTGGATGCCATCCAGGAATTCAATACCCAGGAAAATCAGAGCGCCGAATACGGCTGGAAGCCGGGAGCGGTGGTCAATATGGGTCTGAAATCCGGCACCAATGCCTTCCACGGTACGGCTTACTACTTCCATCGTAACAGTGCGCTCGACGCCCGCAACTACTTCAACCCCTATCCCCAGGAAGTTTCAGCGTTGTTGCTGCACCAATTCGGAGCTTCCGCCGGCGGCGCCATCATCAAGGACAAATGGTTTATTTTCGGGAACTATGAAGGCACCCGCCACAAGGTCGGCAATCCCTACAACGTGGAGAGTCCGGTCACTGCCGCCATTGACGATCCTTCCATCAGCCTGGCCGACGCTTATGCCGCGGCCGGTTGTCCCGATGCCTGTAGCGCCACCAGCATGCAGCTGGCGCAGTTGTTCTTAAACAATCCCGGCTCCACCGTTTCCAGCGCCGACCCCGCCTCCATCAACTTCAATTTCAACAATCAGAACCGGGAAGATAACTTCATCATCAAGTCCGACTATCACGTCAATGCCCGGAATGTGCTGAGCGGACGCTATTTCTACGCCAACAGTCTGCAGACGGAAGAGGACGGCGCTCCCATTCGGCAGGACTGGCTCTCCATCGCCAATACCAAGATCGGGGTGGGCGGCGTGACCTGGACCTGGACCCCGAATTCCTCCTGGGTCAACGAGGCCCGCTTTGGTTTCAATCGCAACTGGCAGAAGGCCGATGTAGGCGACTACACCAAGAGTGCGGAGGACTACGGACTCAACACCGGCGTGACTGACCCCCGCCTCTTTGGTTTCCCCAACATCTACATTGGTTCGCTGTTTACCATGGGGGGCAGCTCGGGTTGGCCGTTGTTCACCACTCCGACCTACACTTATCAGGCGGTCGATTCGGTCTCTCTTACCAAAGGGCGGCACAACGTCAAGTTTGGTTTTGAATATCGCTACGGTGGCAGCGACGTCTTCCGCGCGCGGCGCGGCAGAGGCGTTCTTTCCTTCGACGATACCCGCGACCCGGAGGATTCCGACATCATCCTGCGGCCCGCCCTAGTCAATTTCCTCCTGGGCGATTTCGGCGACGAGGGCTATGCCCAGCTCTTGACCGGAAACATTAACCGCAGCGTCTCCATGACCGCGCTGGGGGCTTATGCGATGGATGAATGGCGCATCGTGCCCCGCGTGACTATCACGGCCGGCCTCCGTTACGATCTCAGCCTGCCCATCAAAGACGCCCACAACCAGATCGCCAACTTCATGCCCGACAAAGGCGGCTTAATTCAAGTGGGCGATGGCATCGGCGCCCCCTATGCCACCGACTGGAACAATTTCTCTCCCCGTCTGGGTGTGGCCTGGGATGTGTTTGGCACCGGCAAGACGGTGTTGCGCGCGGGCGGTTCCATCATCTACTCGCAGCCCACGATTCGCGAGTTCATCGACCGCGGCGGTCTGAACGAGAACCCCAGCGGCCTGCCCGGCGTGACCCCCGGCACCGGCAATATGACCCTGGCCCAGCGAGAGCTGGATGATCCCGCGGTCCTTACCACCGCCTGGCAGACCGGCACGCCCTTGTTCGCAGGGGTGCAGACCGAGCCGTGTTCCGTGGACAGTCCCTGCGATGTGTTCGGCGTTCCTTATCATCTGTCTACCCCCTACGTGGCCAGCTGGAACCTGAATTTGCAGCAGCAACTGTCTCCCTCGACGTCCCTGCAGGTGGGCTATGTGGCCACCCGCGGCATCAAGCTATTCAGCCACCGCGATATCAATCAGTCCGATCCGTTGGCCAGTTACAACTGCTACTACAACGATGACAATAGCTATCGCGGCTGCCGTCAGGACACCCGGCCTTTCACCGTCAATTGCGATACCAACGCTGGTCCTTGCTTAGATTGGGCCGGCTACGCCAATTACATGGAAAACCTGGGCAAGTCCTTCTACAACGGGCTGCAGGTAACCCTGACGCAAAAAATGAGCAGCGGTCTGAACATCCTGCTGGGCTATACCTGGGCCCACGCTTTGGACAACGGGACCAGTAACCGCGGCGGCTATCCCCAGGACAATCGAACTCTGGCTCCGGAATGGGGGAACGGCGACTATGACATTCGCCATCGCCTCACCATTTCGCTGAGCTACGATCTGCCTTCTTTCCGTGCCCCCTTGCAGATGGGCAAAGGATGGCAGTTCACCAGCATTGTGAACCTGCAAACCGGCGAGCCCTACACCCTGTATGACTCTTACGATGACATCAGCTACACCGGCGAGTTCCTGGACCGCTGGGATTTCTCCGGAAACCCCAATGATGTTCACTGGACGACCGACCCCGCCAAGCAGATGACCTATCTCTATGGCGACGATGCCACCAGCAACCCACGCTGCGCGGCCCAGAACAAGAACCCCGATTTGGATTACTGGGGATGCTTCGTTTCCGGAAGCGCGGTGATTACTCCTCCCGATTACGGGACCTTCGGCAACATGCGCCGCAACCTGTTCCGCGGGCCGGCCTATGCTAACTGGGATATGTCGGTCTCCAAGCGCTGGAAGCTCTCCGAAAAGATGGATTTGCAGATGCGCGGGGAGTTCTTCAATATCCTGAACCATCCCAACTTCGACCTGTTCACCATGGGCACGGACCTTTCCGATCCCGTCTATGGCATCAATTCGCTGGGAGTCGTAAAGGCCACACCCGACGTGGGCGTCGCCAACCCGGTGATCGGTTCGGGCGGCTCGCGGCACATCCAGTTGGGCGTGAAGCTCATCTGGTAGTTTGTTGTTCTTCCTCTCAGCCCCGGCGTAAGCCGGGGCTTTTGTTTTGCATAGGGATGAGTAATATGTTGGCTTTGTCATTCTGAGCGAGAAAGCCTTCGCAACGCGAAGGCCGTCGAGTCGAAGAATCCCTATTTGTAGTAGGGTTTGTTGTACGGAAATTTGGCACAAACTTAAGACAGCGAAATACAAAGGATGGCACTCCACCAACCACAGATTGAACTGCTGCTGCGCGGCCTTTGGCTGGCCATCGGCCTCTATTGGTTTCTCGGAGCGCGGCGGGCGGATCCCAGCCGCGAGCACTCCGGAGAAGCCCAGTCCACGCGCGTGTTTCGCTTGTTCCTTCTCGCCCTAATCTTCATCCTGCTGCTCTCCCATGGGCTGCGTTTGGGGCCGCTCGGTGGGCGGTTTGTCCCGAACGGTACGGTGCTGCCCGTTCTGGGCTTTTGCATGACCCTGGCGGGCGCCAGCCTTATGGTTTGGGCGCGGGTGCACCTGGGCGCCAACTGGAGCGACAAAGTCCAGATCAAGGAAGGCCATCAGCTGGTCCGCAGCGGCCCTTACGCCATCCTGCGGCACCCGATTTACACCGGGGTCTTGCTGGCGGTGGCCGGCACGGCGCTGGCTCTGGGCGAGTGGCGGGGCGTGTTGGCGTTTTGCATTTTGCTGGTGAACTACGTCATCAAAGCCCGCAAAGAAGAGCGCATCCTGGCGGCCCGGTTCGGAGAGGACTTTCGGCGGCACGAAAGGCAAACGGGGTTTCTGGTGCCGCGCCTCAGCGCCAAAAGCACACCCTCCACCCCGTAACCTCGTAGTCTGCAATTACTGTAATTACTGTGGGGGAGCGGCGGGCGCTGCGCCTCCGGAGCTTCCCACCATATCTCCAATCACATCGCCGGAGACGATCATTTCCACGCGGCGGTTCAGCTTTCGTCCCGCGGCGGTCTTGTTGTCCGCGATGGGCTCCGACTTGCCCAGGCCGCGGGCCACGATATTGTCGCCCGAGACCCCATTGGTGACCAGATAATCGCGCACCGAATTGGCCCGCTTTTCCGAAAGCACCTGATTGAACTCATCGCTGCCAATGCTGTCGGTATGGCCCTCGACCTCCATCTTCAGGTCGGGGTAGGCGGTGACGATGCCGGAAATACGGGCCAGACGCTCCCGTGCGGCCGGTTGCAGATTGTATTTCCCGATATCAAAGAGCACATCGGGCATATTGACCACCAGGCCGCGAGGAGTGTCTTTGGTCTCTAACACGGCGTTTAACTGCCGCAGCAAACGCGCCCGCATCTCTTCCTTTTGCCGGATGGCTTCCTGGGCAGCGGCCTGTGCTTTTTGCTGCTCCGCTAAGGCCGCGGCGCGGGCCGCATCCGCTTCGGCTTGCTGGCGCTGCGCCTCGGCGCGAGCTTGCTCCGCCGCCTTCTGGTCGGCCTCGGCCTGGGCCCGCTTGCGGGCATCTTCTTCCGCCTGGGCCTTGGCTTGGGCCTCGGCTGCGGCGGCGGCCTGCGCGTCCGCTTCGGCCTTGGCCTGGGCATCGCGCATGCGCTGCTTTTCCGCCGCGATGCGCTCGGCTTCCTGCTTCCGCAGAGTGATCACGCGAGCATCTTCGGCCATCTGCGTGGCGCCCCGCGCCGCCGTGCCGATCGGCGTTCTGCCTTGCTTGCGGGCCATATAGTCTTCCGCCCGGGCCAACATGTCCTCGGCTTTGGCCAGGCTGTCGCCGGCATATTGCTGGGCCCCCGCCGCTTTGGCGATGGCCACGGCATTGCGCGCTTCCAGAAGATTCAACGGCGTGCCCGGCGCCGCGGTGGTGGAGGGCAGTTTCTCCGCTGGAACATCGATCGTGTACTCCCCGCCTTCCAGCATGTCGAAGCGGGCATCGATGGGCTGTTCAAAGCCCTTGGTTTCCTGGCGGACGATGTTTTCCGCCACAATCTTGTCGCTGGGACGAGTGACCGCGAAGTAAGGTTCCGCGGTGATCACCAGCCCAAAGGCCTGCAGGTCAGTGGTCACATCCAGGCTGCTCTTGCCGTTATCGTTCAGGACGAATTCGCCCAGGTTCACCGAGCGCCCCTCCGGGGTCACCGCCCACAGCACATAAGTCAGGAACTGCGGGCCGAACTTAGTGGCTGGGTCCAGGCGGGAGATCTCGGCATCTACCTCCAGCCGGCCTTCTTTGCCCGTCACTTTGGCCCGCCCTGTGGCTGCCGGCATCAAGTCCGTCCCTTTCAGGTCGACGGTGGTCGAGCCGCCGCGATGGCGATAGTTCACCGCCTTGGTGGTGCGGGCGATGACTTTGACCCGGAACACCGGGGTCTCGTCCATAGGCTCGACGTTGTCCCCCGGTTTGGGGGCCTCCTGGGCCAGACTACAGATTGAGGTCAGAAGCAGTACCAGCAGGGCTAGGGACTTTTTCATGCGTATACGGTTCCTTTCGATGCTGCCCCCCAAGGGGCATTTCAACTTGGATGTCGTAAGGGCAGGGTACGGTCAAACCCGGCCAAAATCCACCCCCAAGTCAGATGCTCCCCGGAGATTTCCACAGGGGTAAGTCTTTCAGAATGGCGAAGATAAAGCGAATGTAGGTAAGTGAACCAGGTTAGCTAATGCCCCTAATAGTGGTCACCTAATCAGTTAGCCACAATTTCTGGTGGTTTCCCCTGGCACCCTCTTTTCCCCGTCTCAACCTGCAACTTTGGTGTTGACAGCAAAGAATTTAGGCGTAGGATGTGGTCAAAAGTGGTAAGAAGTGGCTCAGACAGTAGAGGTCGTGGGCAAACTGATTCGAAATCGAGGCGCCAGTGGAATTTAAGGCTGACACCCGGAAAAACAGCCCGAACGGACCCGTTAAGACCGAGATTTTGACCGCTTTGACCTCCCTCGCTGTGGCAGTGGCAGTTTTCAAAAGGATTTCCAGCCCGGCAAAGGGCAAGGCTTATGTTTCGCGGCAATCACCCAACTCGAGTGGACGAAAAGGGACGGCTCAAGGTCCCGGCCGAGTTCAAGCGGGTGGTCGACGAGAAATACAGCACGAAATTCTACATCACAAGCTTGGATGGCAAGGTTGCCCAAGTGTATCCCTTCGAGGAATGGGAACGGATCGAGCAGAAGCTGGCCGGGCTCTCCACCTTCAATCCTACGAAGAAAAAGTTTCTGGAACGGGTGAACTACTGGGGCCAGGAAGTGGAGATGGATGGGCAGGGCCGCTTGCTGGTTCCGCAACTGCTGCGCGATGCCGCCCAGATCAAGGGCGAAGTCGCGGTGCTGGGCAACCTGACGTATTTGGAAGTTCGCAACCTCGAATTGTTCCGTAAGCAGATCGAGGACGAGCAGTTTACGCCTGAGGATGAGAAGACGCTCGACGAGCTGGGCATCTAGTGGCGGAAGATTGGACAGACGTCCCCCAGAGGGATGGACGTGGCCGTGGCCATGTTCCGGTTCTTTACCAAGAAGCGATCGATTTTTTAGCCGTACAGCGCGGCGGGAGTTACTACGACGCCACGACGGGCCTGGCCGGGCACAGTTTCGCCATCGCAAAACTCCTCGGCGCACAGGGTCGTTTGATTGGGGCCGATAAAGACCCGGCTGCGCTGGCCATCGCACGGGAGAAGCTGGTGGGGCCGGACTGGCCCACCATCGAACTGCGGCACGGTTCCTTCGCGGAAATCGTGAATGAGCAGCCCGCGGCCAGCCTGGATGGAATCCTGGCCGACCTGGGTGTGAGCAGTTTGCAGCTGGATAGCCCCGAGCGCGGCTTTAGTTTTCAGGCGGCCGGGCCCCTTGATATGCGGATGAATCCGCAAGCGGGGCCGACCGCCGAACAAGTGGTAAACCACATCAGCGAGCGCGAGCTGGCGGATGTGATTTACGAATTCGGTGAGGAAAGGAGGTCGCGGAGAATCGCCAGAGCCATTGTCCGGTCGCGGCCGATACGATCTACCGCGCATCTCGCGGAGATCATATCCGCCGCGGCCCGGTCAATGAAATCCGAGCGCATTCATCCAGCGACACGTACTTTCCAGGCACTCCGAATCTTCGTAAACCATGAGCTGGACGACCTGCAGGCGCTGCTGGAAGCGGCCCCGCGGGTCCTGAAACCGGGCGGCAGGATCGTGATCATCAGTTTCCACTCGCTGGAAGACCGCATTGTGAAAGATGCGTTTCGCGAGGGCGCGAAGCAGGGTCACTATCATTTGCTGACCAAAAAGCCGGTCACCGCCGGCGAAGAAGAGATTGATCGCAACCCGCGTTCGCGCAGCGCTAAGTTGCGCGCGGCGGAAAAGCTTGGTTAAGCCGGTTGGCCAGGAGTTTGTCCCGGAAAAACAGCCGGGAACCCGGTTGCAGTAGCAGGCGCCGGGGTAAAAGTTTCCGGAGCGGCATTGCCATCACAAGGGCAACGTTCTCTCCACATCTCACAAGATGCGGCTCCGGAGAAAGTTTGGCAGTCAGGAGGCGGTTCATGTTTACGGGCACGGTAATCGAAGACTTGATGACGATAGTCGACCAGACCTGCGAGCGCTCGGAAGAGCGCACGGAGCAGGAGCGCCTGGCCTACTGGTACGCAGTTTCGCGCCGCGAACTGGCGCAGTTGGAATCTGGATTGGCGGGAGTGGCATAAATGGCGGCAGCACACAGTTCTCTTCCCCTGGCGCGGCGGCGGTCCTGCTGGACTGGCACGCCGGAAGTGTATTTCGCAAAATCTATCGATAACTCGCGCCTGGTGAAGGTGGAAGATCCGCGCCGCCATCGTGAAATGAAGCACTTCGGCATCGCCCTCAGCTGCCTGTTCGTGCTGGTCATGACCTTTGCCTGGCAGCACTTCAAGGCCATCGAATATGGCTACAAGATTGAGTCGCTGCGTTCCCAGCGCGACAGCCTGACGGAACTGAACCGCGCCCTGCGCCTGGAGGAGGCCTCTTTGCGTGATCCCGAGCGCATCGACATTCTGGCCCGCCAGCTGGGCATGCAGCCGCCCCAGGCCGGGCAGGTGGTCCGTATGGATGCGGCCGGCCAGGAAGCCGGGACTCCGGTCATGGCCAGCATTACGCCGATTGCGGTGGTTTCCGCGCGCTAGTGAGCGCGGCCGAATTCCGGCGCTTGAAAATTTCTGGCGGCCCCCGCTTGCGCTTGGGGCCGCCAGGTTTTTCTCAGGGTAGTTCCATCATCCTCTAGAGTCAGGGAGTACTCGTGGCCTCCAGCGCATCCCGCAACGGCAGCAATCTCCGGATCTATATTCTTTGCGGGTTTCTGGTGTTGTGGTGCGGCGCGATTTCCCTGCGCCTGGTTTACCTGCAAATCTTCCGTTACGGCGACTACGAGCAGCGCGCCCAGCGCCAGCAGCAGCGCTCCATGGATGTTTCCCCCAAGCGCGGCGTCATCTACGACCGCGCCGGCCGGGAACTGGCCATGTCGATGAGCGTGGACTCCATCTTTGCCGTGCCCACCGAGATCCCCGATCTGGCTTCCACCCTCTCGCTGGTGGCCCGCATCACCCGCAACGATCCCCGCGAACTTCTCTCGCGCTGCGAAGCCGGCAAGACCTTTTGCTGGATTACCCGCAAGGCCGACGTCGAAATCGCCGACCGGGTGCGCGCCCTCAACCTGCGCGGCATCCACTTCCAGAAAGAGTCCAAGCGCTTTTACCCCAAACGCGAGCTGGCCGCGCAGGTGCTCGGCTACGTCAGCATGGATGACAAAGGGCTTTCCGGCATCGAGCGCAAGTTTGACTACGAGCTGCAAGGTACGCCCGGCCGCATGATGATTTCCGTCGACGCCCGCAAAAAGTGGTTTGGTAGCGTGGAGAAGCAGCCCGAGCCCGGCGACAACGTGGTCCTTACCATCGACGAGAAGATCCAGTACATCGCCGAACGCGAGCTGGAAACCGCCATGCAGGAGACCCGCGCCGAATCCGGCACGGTCGTGGTGCAGAACCCCCGCACCGGAGAAATTCTCGCTCTCGCCAACCGCCCTACTTTCAATCCCAATGTTTCCCGCGAGATCACTCCGGGCCACCTCGTAGACCATGCGGTCAGCGATGTCTATGAGCCGGGTTCTACCTTCAAGATCGTCACCATCGCCGCCGCGCTGGAAGAGAAGCTGGTCCGTCCCGAAGAGCAGTTTGACTGCCAGATGGGATCGATTGTGGTGAATGGCCACCGCATCCGCGACTGGAAGCCCTACGGAGTGCTTTCCGTCTCCGACATTCTGGCGCACTCCAGCGACGTGGGCGCCATCAAGATCGCGCTCCGCCTGGGCGACGACCGGTTCTACAAATATATTCGCGCCTTTGGCTTCGGACAGCAGACCGGAATTGAGCTGCCCTATGAAACCCGGGGCCTGAGCAAACCGGTGAGCCGCTGGTCGAAAGTATCCATCGGCGCCATTTCCATGGGACAGGAAATCGGGGTTTCGCCCCTGCAGCTCTCCGCCATGGTGTCGACTATCGCCAATGATGGAGTCTGGGTGGCGCCGCGCATCGTGGCCGCCACCACGCAGCCGCAGAATGCGCCGCAGACCATCGCCTTTCATCCGCAAAATGAGCGCCGCGTGCTTTCCACCACCACCGCCGCGCAGATGAAGCAGATGCTGCAAGGCGTGGTATTGCATGGCACGGGCAAACGGGCAATCCTGGAAGGCTATAGCTCGGCGGGTAAGACCGGCACCGCGCAGAAAATCGATCCTGCCACCAAGACCTACTCCCGCACCAAACACATCGCGTCGTTTGCCGGTTTTGCTCCGGTGAATAATCCAGCCATTTCCGTGGTAGTCATTCTGGATTCACCCGTGGGCGAGCACCACGGCGGAACGGTGGGCGCTCCGGTGTTTCACCGTATTGCGCAGCAAGTCCTGGATTACCTGCATACGCCCTACGATGTGGAATTGCCGCCGCATCGTCAGGTGCTGATGGCGAAGCGCCAGACCAAGGAACAGGATCTGGAAGAGGGTTCGCCCGATCGCCTGGGCGAAAATCTCGATGTCGCCGACGCCGAACCTCCCGCGCCTCCGGTCCCTGCCTCGGAGTTGCCGGCGGTTTCCAGTAAGCCATCCGCCGAGCGCGCCGGCAACGGCATCGTAGCGGCGGCTTTCCGCCAGGAGATTACGCCGCCGGCTTCAAGTAAGACGCCGGCGTCCGCGGAGAATCGGCCCCCGGACTCCGCCATACCCGCTTCTTCCCCGGAAAAGGGCAATCGCGGCACCGTGGTGCTCGAAGTGGAGCAAGGCGGCATCGTGGTGCCATCGTTTGTGGGCAAGAGCCTGCGCTCCGCCATTGAGCTGGCCCAGGCCAACAGCCTGGAACTGGCTGCCGTCGGCAGCGGCCGCGCTCAGGACCAGACTCCCGCCGCCGGCGCCCACGTCGCCGCCGGCACCCGCATCGTAGTGAAGTTCACTCGCTGATCCATCTGCTGGTTGGAAGCGAATTGTCTCTGCGCGCTTTGCCGGTGAAGATTTTCGCGAGACCGAGCCGATCCCCCTCCCTCCGCTGCCCCCGTATCCCCCAGGAAGCCTATAATGTCCTAAGTTTCCGGCCCTTGCGGCCAATTGCCCAGTGCCAATTGCTAATTGCTAATGCCGCCCCTTTCCGACAAATTCGGCCGGCCCATCACGGACCTGCGCATTTCCATCACCGACCACTGCAACTATAAGTGCGTCTACTGCCGGACCGGCAATGAGGGCGCCCTCTATGGCGACCTGCCTTTTGCCGACTACCTGCGCATGGTGCGGGTGCTGGTGGGCATGGGCATTCAGAAAGTGCGCATCACCGGGGGCGAGCCTTTACTGCGCAAGGGCGTGGTGGAATTCATCCGTGAGCTGGCCCAGCTGCGCGATCTGGAGGGTGAGGCGCTCGATCTGGCCCTGACCACCAACGGCCATCTGCTACCGGAGATGGCGGTGCCGCTCAAGCAGGCCGGTCTGCGCCGGGTGACCGTCTCCATGGACGCGGTCGATCCCGACCGCTTCGCCCGCATTACCCGCGTGGCCAGCGGTTTTGACAATGTGCTGGCGGGTATTCGCGCCGCGCGTCGGGCCGGCCTGTGGCCGCTCAAGGTCAATTGCGTGCTCATGCGCGGCTTCAACGAAGATCAGATCATTCCCTTCGGAATGTTTGCGCGCGAGGAAGGTGTCGTGGTGCGCTTCATCGAGTTCATGCCCCTCGAAGAAGACCGCCTCTGGTCTCCGCAAACCGTGGTGACCCTTGACGAGATCGTCAAGCGCATGGCCGAGTACCGCCCCTTGGTGGAAATTCCCCGCGAACGCAGCGAGACGGCGCGCCGCTTCCGCTTTGACGATGGCGTCGGAGAAATTGGCATTATCGCGCCGGTCTCGCATCCCTTTTGCGGACATTGCAGCCGCATCCGCATCACCTCGGACGGCAAGATCCGCACCTGCCTGTTCTCGGTCTGGGACCATGACCTGCACGGACGCATGCGCAACGGCGCGTCCGACGCCGAACTCGAGGACTACATCCACGGCGTGGTGCAGAAGAAAGAGGAGCGTCACCATATCGGCGAGCCCGATTTCGTGCCCGCCTCCCGCACTATGGTGCACATCGGCGGGTAGAGCCGGGCGCTGCCGCTCCCGGAATCCGAAACGAAGAAAACCACGCCCATTCACTTGGGGCGCTGACTTTTTCGAGGCCCGCCTACGGTTTCGGCTTGTTCTTGGGCGGAATTTCCGCGTAGCCGGGCGCGGCCTGCGCCAGGTTCTGCGTCAGCGTGGCCTTGACGTCGCCGATCGACCAGCGGATCCCTCCCCCCAGCAAGTTCAGGAAGAACGCATTCGACCAGTTCTCCGGACGGTCGCCGATGGCGGTGTAGAACACTCGTCCTTTGCCGTGCATTCGTGCCCAGGTCGCCGGATAGGGCGCTCGCTGATAGCACTCGCCGGTCATCCCTTTGGTGTCCAGCGTGAGAATCACGTGCAGGTCGGGCATGAAATCTTTCAGCGAGTACCACTCCTCGGTAAAGCTGACCGGCGAGGTGACGCCTTCCAGCCCGGGAAACTTGGGGTCATTGACGACCAGGTGCGACTCCTGCAGACGCGGCGTGTTGCCGTGGATGATGAACTCTCCGCCTAGCATGCGCAGATAGGGATCGGACTGCTCTCCATGGGCAATATAGCGGTTGGAATTATCTTCCGGGTCGGGCTTGGTGTGGAAGGTGTCGCTGGCGGCGTGTACGCCCACAAATCCCAGCCCGCCGTGGATGGCAGCGAGCAGCGACTGTTTCCCCTGGGGAGACATCGCGGGATTCTTGTCCGTGCCCACGGTGGTCAGGTCGCCGGTGGTAAAGAACAACACCGCCGCATGCTTGCGGAAGTCGGCTGAGTCGAAGACCCGGCCGTCTTTCGTGGAGGTCACCTCGAAGCCGTGCTGCTTGCCGAGCGCAGTCACCGCCTCATCCAGAATGCTTGGCCCGCCGTTGCGCAGTTTCACCACTTCATGCTCGAAGCCGGAGGATTTGGTGAAAACCAGCAAAGATTTTTTCTTCGCGGCCAAAAGCTCTTTGGGCAGCGCCAGGGAAGCTCCGGCCAGTGCGCCCGCACCCAGAAACCAACGGCGGCTTATACGTTCATTCATGCGACTTTCCTTTCCAGGGAGATCAGGGCCCGAGGCAGTATACCGCTTCATTCCAGAATTTTGCTAAGCGCGCCCACATGAGCAGTGACCTCACCGCACCAGCCGGTTGTATTTCTTCAGCACCGCCCGCAGCTGATCATGCGGCAACGCCACCACGGTGTGCCCGTCCACTCCGGTCATGGTCTTGGCCGCGACCATGGCGTTGATGATGGCCTCTTCCGTGGCCTGCACCGTGGCCAGAAAGAGAGGGTCCAGCGAATCATTGGGCAACATGGTCATCGGGCGCGGCGCTCCGGGCTTGCCGGCCCCGGCATTCGCGGTCGAGAAAGCCACGAAAATGTCTCCCGAGCCGTCGCCTGAGTAGCTGCCATCGCGCCCCAGTCCCAGCGACACCTTCTTGGCGATGCGCTTGAGTTGCGTGGGAATCAGCGGCGCATCGGTGGCCACCACGATAATGATGGAGCCCACATCCTTCTTGCGAAACGCGCCATCGGTGATCTCCCGCCCCACCGGCACGCCGGCAATGCGCAGTTCGTTACGGTCTCCATAGTTGCACTGCACCAGCACTCCCACCGTGTAGCCGCCGTCTTTTGCGCTCAGCACCCGCGAGGAGCTCCCGATGCCGCCCTTGAATTCATTGCACACCATGCCGGTGCCGCCGCCGACATTGCCTTCCTCCACCGCGCCGCTGTGGGCGGTGTCGAGCGCGTGAAAGACGTGCTCCGGCTTCACATGAAAGCCGTTGATGTCGTTCAAATAGCCGTCCCAGGTCTCCGCCACCACCGGCAGCGACCACCAGTAGCCTTCCATGTCCGGCTTGCCGTTCTTTACCTTCCAGGCGATGACTGCGTCCCGCACCACGCCCACGCTGTGCGTGTTAGTGATCATGATAGGGCCGTCCAGAAAGCCGGAATCGTCGAGCCAGGTGGTCCCCGTCATCTCCCCGTTGCCGTTCAGCGTGAACCACGCCCCGAAAGCCGCGTCGGTGGACGCTTTGCCGCGCGGCAGCACCGCCGTTACCCCGGTGCGCACCGGTCCTTCGCCGACTTTCAACTTGCCCTCGCCGGAGATCAGCGTGGTGTGGCCGACTTCCACTCCCTTCACATCGGTGATCGCGTTGTAACGGCCGGTGGTTCCATCAAAGGGCACACCCAGATCGCGGGCACGGATTTGGGCCGGCAGGCTGAGCGAAAGCAGAAACAGGGAGGCAAGACAGAGAAGAGGTTTCACCGGCGTTCTCCAGAAAGCGGAAACAAGTATAGCTGGAGAGGGGAGACGAAATGACAGTAGGCGCGCCAAAATCTTAAACCGCAGAGTGCGCGGAGAGCGCAGAGGGTAAAAACAGCAGGAGAATTTCTCGGCGTTTCTCTGCTATCTCCGTGATCTCTGCGTTTTAAGATTTTAGGGTCTTTGCGAAAAAACCTTACTCAATCCCCAGCTGCTTGCGCGCGTCGGGGCTCAGCCGCTCCGGGGTCCAGGGCGGATTCCACACAATGTTCACAGCGGCGTTGCGAATGCCGGGGAGTTGCTCCAGCCGGGCTTTCACCTGTTCGCTGATCTGCACATGCGCCGGGCACCCCTGCGCTGTCAGCGTCATGTCGACGGTGACGTCCTGTTTGTCTTCCGGCACGGCATCGAAGCGGATCTCGTAAATCAGCCCCAGGTCCACGATGTTGACCGGGATCTCGGGGTCATAACACTGTTTCAGCGCGCTGATGGCTTCTTCCTGCGTGACGGGCATAGATTTAGTGTACCGCAGACCACGTGGGAAATTGTGCCCGAGTCTACGGCGCCCAGGGTATGGTTTCGGGCGCGGCTTCTGCTAAGGTAGGCAGGCATGGAAGCCACGGGCAAACAGAAGATTCAGATCGTATTGGCGCTCCTGATCGTGGTGGCCGGACTGCGCGCGGCTTACGTCATTTATGAGCGTCGCGCCGGCCGGGAAGAAGCCGCCCAAGAAGAAAAGCGGGCCGCCCCTCCCCTGAACCCGGATTATTACGTCACCCCCAAGCGGCTCCGCCCCTATGACCTGAAATCGGCCCGCCAGCTTTCGCAGCAGCCGGTTTGGGTGAAGGAAGGTTACCGCTACAGCTACTATGCTTACGATTCCGCCCGCCGGCGCAGCGACTTCTCCCACCCCGCCGGAGTGCTGCTGCCCATCGAGAAGTTGCAGATCAAAGATGTCGCTACCGACGTTACGCCCGGCGCCGCGGACCAGAAGCAGGTCATCGCCATCTTCGCAAAGGAAGGGAAGACCTATGCGGTCCCCATCGGCACCCTGAGCGGAAGCGACTATCAGATTTATTCCGACGAGATGTTCTATATCGAGGACCCGCGCCAGCTCTATAAGCACTGGCCCGCCGACATCTGGGAGTCCATCGCCAAGCACGAAGTGAAGCCAGGAATGAATGAGCTGCAGGCCGATTTCGCCATCGGGATGGGCATGCCCGAGCGCTCCGCCGATTCCTCCAGCAAGACGGTGCACTACCCCAACGGCGGCAGTCCCATGACCATCACTTACCGCAATGGCCGGGCCGCGGAGATCGTCCGCAACCCCTCCTGACCCGTAGCCAGCTTGAGGCCGGGATGTCCTTCCGAGTTCTTAACGGGCTCCGGGCTTTCCTGTACCTTTTTCCCGGAGCCTCTCTTACTGCACTTTGGGAGAGCTGGCGTCGGCGGGCTTTTCTTCGTCGGCGTGGATCAGGCCATCTTCCTCGGCAAAGAACGAGCGGTGGGTTGCGTCCAGTTGTTTGGGGGTGAGGGCGAGCACGAACCCGTCTTTGTTGGGTTTGTATCCCACGCTGTAATCGCCGCGGTCGGTATTGACCATGCGCTTGGTGAAGGAACCGGTGTGGACCAGGGCCGCCAGGGAAGCGGCGTACTTATTGTTCTTTTGTTTGTAAAGCTTTTGGGCGCGCAGAACGGTCCGCATGTAGCCCAGGGCGCTGGCTTCCGATTCGGAACGGGCCGGATCGCCGGGAAACTTGGGTTGATAGGCGGTTTGGGCCACGGCGGCGGCAGCCAGTATGAGAATCAGAATCGGACAAAAGGCGCGCAGAACCTGAGATTTCATGCGTTTTTACCCCGTACGGCTCAGAATTTTTGGATGTTACCGGCGTAATTGCCGAGCGTTACCGGCTCTTTCCATCCCGTGTCATTGAGACTATGCTAACCACAAGATCCTCCCCAAGGAAAGATATGAAAGCTGCTCCGGCTAAAAAGCCACCAATCCGAATTGCCGTGGTGGAAAGCGACCCCCTGCGGTTTGTGGGATTCCGCGCTCTGTTTGATAGCGAGCCGGATTTCGAATTGCTCTCTGCTGCCTTGGCGGACATCAGCAGTCTACAAGGTATCGACCTGGTTTTGCTGGGCAATCGCAGCGGGCAAAATCTATTTGACCTGATGGCCAGCCTCAAGGCCTCGCGGCCCGATCTGCGCATCATTGTCACCGGCTCCGGCATGGACGAAGAAACCATCCTCAAAGCCATCGCCTCGGGCGCCAAAGGCTATGTCGATGAAGCTGCCTCGCCGGCGGAATTTGTGCAGGCCATTCGCATCGTAAATCAGGGTTCGGTGTGGGCCCCGCGGCGTGTGCTCTCTATGTTCATTGAGCGCGTGACCACCGCCCCGGGACGCATTTTCCCCGCCGGCCGCGTCACCTTTACCGACCGCGAAAAGGAAGTGCTGGAAATGCTGGTTGCCGGCCGCTCCAACAAAGAAATCGGCTCGGCCCTCGGCATTGAAGAGCGCACCGTGAAAGCCCACGTGGCGAAGCTGATGCGCAAAGTAGGCGTGCAGAACCGCATCGCTCTGTCCGTTCACGCCATCACTCACTCGCTGGTTACGGCCAAATAAATCGAAATTCAAAAATGTTTCGCGGCCCGGCGGCAATCCGCCGGGCTTTTCTTTGCCAGCTTTCGTCGCGGGGAGTGGAAGGCTGGGGCTTATAAATCAATGACTTGCGGGAGTTTTCAAGGGCCTTCTCGGAGTTACTTCGGGACAATGACCTCAGTAATCTTGTGGGCAAACAACCTCTGCCGCATACTCGCTTCACCTACCACAGAACCTGGGAGACGGGGTTGGAAACGGAGATTTAGGGTCGCCGTGACCAGCCCCGCATTTTTTTGCCATCCTAGCCTCTTTTCCTGCAACACACAACCAATCTCTCCTCGCTGGAATCTTTCAAATCAGCTACAGTGAATACGGAGATTTCGCGAAGACATTGAAGAGATTGAGGATATTGGCATGAAAAGAATTCTGGGACTGTGCATGATCTTGATCCTGACCACCGCCTGGGCGGTGCCGGCGTTGGCCGCGGACGAGGACAACAACAAGGCCAAGGACCGCGTCCAGGCCGCGGCCGACGTGCTGAATGAGATTCAGGGCGCCCCCGACCAGGGCATCCCTCTGGAAGTGCTGGGCTCGGCGGAGTGCGTCGCGGTGGTGCCTTCCATGCTCAAGGGCGGCTTCATCGTGGGCGCTCGCTATGGGCGCGGCGTCGCCAGCTGCCGCACCGCCAAAGGCTGGAGCGCTCCGGCTTTCTTCACCGTGCAAGGCGGCAGTTTCGGCTTGCAGATTGGCGGGCAGGCCGTCGATCTGGTCATGCTCATCATGAACCAGAACGGGATGAAAAACCTGCTGAGCAGCAAGTTTAAGCTGGGCGCTGATGCCAGTGTGGCGGCCGGCCCGGTGGGCCGTCAGGCTTCCGCCGACACCGACTGGAAATTGAAAGCGCAGGTCTTGACCTATTCGCGCGCCCGCGGCGCCTTTGCCGGTCTCGAACTGAGTGGCGCGGTGATCAAGCAGGACAAAGACAGCACCCGCGATTTTTATGGACGCATGGTGCCCTTCCGCACCTCGCTGACCGGCGATGTGGACGCCACCCAGGGGGCCTATCCGTTCCTCTCCACGCTCTCCAAGTGGGCCCAGAACGCCGCAACCAAGTAGGGAAAGCAGATTTCTGACTGCGGCACGGCGCAAGCCGTGCCGCTTTTGTGGCTCTGCCCCGTCCGCGCCGTTTGACACGGCTTTTCTCCGGATGCTACCGTCACGCTTCCCCTGATGCGGCAGCGAATCGAATACGCCCTGGCTTGGCCGATCCTGAAGTTCCTCAGTCTCCTGCCCCGTTCTCTGGCCCGGGCTACCGCCATCACCGTGGCCTGGATCGTCTACGTCCTGCACGTCCGCCTGCGCCACGTCGGCCTGCGCAATCTGGAACTGGCCTTTCCGGAGAAAAGCAAGGGCGAGCGTGCCCGCATTCTGCGCGGGGAGTTCACCTCGCTGGGCCGGCAGCTCGCCGAACTCTGCCGCTTCCCCAAATACACCCGCGAAAATGTCAGCCAGGTCGTGGTCTACGACGGATTCGAAAACTACGAACGCGCCTATGCTCGCGGCAAAGGCGTGCTGTTCCTCACCGCGCATCTCGGGGGCTGGGAGCTTTCCGCCTTCGCTCACTCGCTGCATGGCCATCCTCTACATGTGGTCATGCGCGCCATGGACAATGTCTATCTTGACCGTATGATCCGTCACTATCGCACCATGCATGGCAATAAGGTGGTCGAGAAAGACGATTTCGCCCGCGGCCTGCTGGCCGCCATGAAGGCGGGAGAAACGGTGGGCATCCTGATGGACACCAACATGACCCCGCCGCAAGGGATTTTCGTCGACTTCTTCGGCATTCCCGCCTGCACCGCCAGCGGCCTCGCCCGCATCGCGCTGCGCACCGACGCCGCCGTGGTGCCCGGCTTCACCGTGTGGGACCCCGTCCTGGGGAAATATCGTTTGCGCTTTGAACCGGCAGTTCCTTTGGTGCGCACGGGGGACAACGAGGCCGACATCGCCGCCAACACGCAAAAATTCACCAAGGTGATCGAGGACTACGTGCGCCGCTATCCCGAGCAGTGGCTGTGGGTGCACCGCCGCTGGAAGACGCGTCCGGAAGGCCAGAAGCCGCTGTATTAACCCACGCCATGGGTACGGCCAAACCTTAAATCGCAGAGTCCGCTGAGAAGCAAGAGAACGTAGAGAGGCCCGGAACGTAGAAGAAGATTCGCTCTGCGTTCTCCCTTCGCTCGGCGCACCCTGCGTTGTAAGGTTTCGCACCCTCGGCTGAGTGCACCCCCGCCACCTAGAACCAATCGCTGCGGTACGCCACCCACCAGCTGACATAGGCGATGGGAAGGGTGGCCGCAATCGCCCACCAGATGGGCAACACCACGTCCGCCACCAATCCCAGCCCCATAAAGCAAATCCAGAACACCTTGCGTTGCATACCGGCATTCTAACTCTCCGGCTTTTCTTTCCTGCGGCAAACGTATAAAAACGATGCATGCAAATCACGGTGCAAACGGTGGCCGAACACGTGGGCGCGCGCCTCCTGGGAGACGGCGGAGTGCAACTGACGGGCATCGCCAGCGTGCAGTCGGCCCAGGCGGGAGATCTGGTCTTCGTCGAGGACGAAGCCAATTTCGAGCTGGCCGCGCTGTCGTCCGCCTCCGCGGTCCTGGCCGGAGAATTTGCCGCCGCAAAAACATCCTCCAAGCCATTGCTGCTGGTGGCCCGTCCCAAGCTGGCCTTTTCCCGCGCCGCTCGTTTATTCGCGGCCAAGCCGCAACCGCCGGCGGAAGTCCATCCCAGCGCCGTGGTGCATCCTTCCGCAGGAATCGCAAACCATGTCCACGTCGCCGCCCGTGTGGTGATTGCTGCCGGTGTCGAAATCGCCGCCGGCACCCGCATCGGCGCGGGCAGCGTGATTGGCGAGAAGGTCCGCATCGGCAAAGACTGCGAAATCTATCCCAATGTGACGATCTATCCCGGGACCCATCTGGGCGACCGCGTCATGGTCCATGCCGGGGCGGTGTTGGGCAGTGATGGCTTCGGTTACGTGCGCGACAGCAAGAGTGGCCGTTACGAAAAGTTCCCTCAGATCGGCCGCCTGGAGATCGAAGACGATGTCGAGATCGGCGCCAATACGACGATTGATCGCGGCGCGCTCGAAGTCACCCGCATTGGCCGGGGCGCGAAAATCGATAACCTGGTGCACATCGGCCATAACTGCCAGATCGGCGAGAACGTCGTCATCGCCGCCCAGACCGGACTTTCCGGCAGCATCGTGATCGAGAACGGCGCAGTGCTCGGCGGACAGGTAGGCATCGGAGAGCACGCGCACCTCGGCGAAGGCGTCATGCTGGGCGGACAGGCCGGTGTGCTGCCGAAGAAAGTCCTGCGTGGCAAGGGCGTCGCGTTCTGGGGGACCCCCGCCAAGCCGCTGCGCGAATACCTGAAGGAGTTAGCCACTCTATCGCGATTGGCAAAAAAGAAGTAGATCGTGAGGGACGCCGAGGCTCCCGCGTTCTCTTGGTTTTCCGCATGCTCTTGGGTCTCTGCGTTCTCTGCCTCTCCGCGAACTCTGCGATTTAGGATTTTGGTGTTTGCTTGAGAACATTCCCCAGGGGCACGGATTTCTCCGGAGCAGGGCATCCAAACCCGACAACGCAGAGTACGCAGGGTGAAGGGAGANNGAACGCTGAGCGAACCTGCTTCTCTACGTTCTCTTGGTTTTCCGCATGCTCTTGGGTCTCTGCGTTCTCTGCCTCTCCGCGGCTCTGCGATTTAAGATTTTGGTGTTTGCTTGAAACATTCCCCAGGGGCATGGATTTCTCCGGAGCAGGGATACAAACCCGACAACCAGAGTACGCAGGGTGAAGGGAGA
>JAFDVW010000024.1:0-37532 GCA_018268755.1 Acidobacteriota bacterium | reverse complement strand
GAACGCTGAGCGAACCTGCTTCTCCGCGTTCTCTTGGTTTTCCGCATGCTCTTGGATCTCTGCGTTCTCTGCCTCTCCGCGAACTCTGCGATTTAAGATTTTGGTGTTTGCTTGAAAACATTCAGGGGGCACGGATTTCTCCGGAGCAGGGATCCAAACCCGACAACGCAGAGTACGCAGGGTGAAGGGAGAACGCTGAGCGAACCTGCCTCTCTCCGAACCGTGCGATTAAGATTTTTGCCGGTGGTGGCGAATGCTTGTGCCAAAATGAATATGGTACTTATTCATGTCTAATCCTCCGGAAACCAAGCCCGCTGAGACCACCGAGTCTTTCGACCAGATCTTCTCCCAGTACGAGAAAGACCATGCCCGCCCCAAGACCCAGGACGGTCCCCGGCAAATAGACGGCACCGTGATCAGCATTACGGCCGACTCCGTTCTCCTCGACATCGGTTTCAAGACGGAAGGGATGCTTCCGCTCACCGCCTTTGCCGGCGAGACCGTAAAGCCCGGCGACAAGCTCCTGGTTTCGGTGAAGGGGCGCGACCCGGAGGGCTACTACGAGCTATCCCGCTTCAAGATTGCCCAGCCCACCGATTGGTCTTCGCTGCAGCAGGCCTTCGCCGCCCAAGCCACTATCGTGGGCCGCGTGACCGGCGTGGTGAAGGGCGGGTTGAGCGTGGATGTCGGCGTGCGCGCCTTCATGCCGGCCTCGCGCAGCGGCACGCGCGATGCCGCCGAAATGGAAAAGCTGGTCGGCCAGGAAATTACCTGCCGCATCATCAAGCTGGAAGTGGAAGACGAAGATGTCGTGGTCGACCACCGCGTGGTGGCCGAAGAAGAAGAGCGCGTGATCAAAGATCGCCGCTTCGCCGACCTGAAAGAGGGGGACCTTGTGCGGGGCGAGGTGCGCAGTCTGGCGGACTACGGCGCCTTCGTGGATATCGGCGGCGTGGACGGCCTGCTGCACGTCAGCGACATCGCCTGGAGCCGTGTCCAAAATCCCGCCGACCTGCTCGCTGTCGGGCAAAAGGTCGAAGCCAAAATTCTGAAGATCGATCCTGAGAAGCGCCGCATTTCGCTCGGCCTCAAGCAGCTGCAAGCGCATCCCTGGGACGCGGCCGCCGCCAAGTACAAGACCGGCGAGCGGGTGCGCGGCAGCGTCACGCGCATCGTGGAGTTCGGCGCTTTCGTCGAACTGGAGCCCGGCGTCGAAGGGCTCATCCACATCTCCGAGATGGCCTGGTCGAAGGTGAAGAAGGCCAGCGACGTGGTGAAGACCGGAGAGACCGTAGAAGCCGTGATCTTGGGGGTGAACCCCGCGGAACGCCGTATTTCGCTTGGCCTTAAGCAAGCCCTGGGTGACCCCTGGGTGGAAGCGGCGGGAAGGTTTTCCGCCGGTTCGCAGGTGGAAGGCGCCATCACCCGCTTCACCAAGTTTGGCGCCTTCGTGCAGTTGTCCGAAGGCGTGGAGGGGCTGATCCACATCAGCGAGATCAGCCCCGACAAGCATATTCATCATCCCCAGGATGTGCTCAAGCTGGGCGAGCGGGTCAAAGTGCTGGTGCTTGCCGTGGACAAGGAAAAGCGTCAGCTCAAGCTCAGCATCAAGCAGCTGGTTCCCAGCAGCCTGGATGAGTACATCGCGGAGCGCAAAGCGGGTGACACCGTCTCCGGCCGGGTCATCGAAGTCAGCGGGGCGCAGGCCCGGGTGGAGCTGGGAGAGGGAATTCAGGCGGCCTGCCGCCTAAGTGGGTCAACGGCCGAGAAGGAAGAAAATCAGCCGCAAGCCAAGGCCGATCTGTCGTCTCTGACGTCCATGCTGCAGGCGCGCTGGAAGGGCGGCGCCGCCTCGAGCGCCTCCAAACCGGAACCTCTGCAAGCCGGGCAGATTCGCAGCTTCCGTATCACCCGGCTCGACGCGGACGCCAAAAAGATCGAAGTCGAGCTGGCGTAAAAAAGGCGTGCGCTGTAAACGCACGCCGCAAAGAGGGAGTTGCAGATCCAAAATTGTTTTAGCCGCGGGCCTTCTTGCCGCCGGCGGCCTTGCTCGCCGGCGCGGCCGGCTTCTTCTTGCCTTCCATTTCCGCCAGACTCTGCTTGAGTGCCGCCATCAGGTCCACGACTGGCGCCAGCTTCTTCGGTTTTTCGATTTCGACCACCTTGCCGCCTTCCAGCTTGGTCTCAATCAGCTTCTTGAGATTCTCCTGAAAGTTGTCATGGTATTTCTTGGGGTCCCACTCCGCGGCCAGGGCCTCAATCAGTTGGTGCGCCACTTTTACTTCGGCATCTTTCAGTTCCACGTCGGGCGCGCCAAAGCCTTCCACCTTGCGCACTTCTTCTTCGTAGTACATGGTGTGCAGCATCATGCCGCCCTCATGCGGGCGCAGAAATACCGTGTACTCGCGGTTGTGCATGGTGAGTTTGGCGATGGCCACAAAATCGCTCTCTTCCATGGCCTTGGTCAGCAGGGCATAGGGGCGGCGGCCGGCTTCTTCCGGCAGCATGTAATAGGAGGACTCAAAGTAGACCGGGTCCACTTCCACGGCCTTGACGAATTCCAGGATCTCCATGGTCTTGGCGGTCTGCGGCTCGATCTTCTTGATTTCTTCCGGCTCAATGACGATGTATTCGTCCTTGCGGAACTCGTAGCCCTTGACGATCTCGCTACGCTCCACCACGCGATTGTCGGCGGGGCAGTAATATTGCTGTTTCACCCGCTGCAGATCGTCACGGTGCAGCATGTTGAAGGAGATGCCGGAGCTGCGCGCGCCCGAGAACAGGCGCACCGGCATGGAGATCAATCCGAACGTGAGATAACCGGACCAAACGGACGCCATAGTTCACCCCGAGCTTCCCTGGACCGGAAGCGCTCCAGGTCCAGCCAGTTTAGATGATGGTGTGCACTATAAATGATGCGAGTTGGGTAGGGAATCCAAGTTTAAAGTACGACAGAATGGGGCCTGGGCCGGCCCGCCCCAAGGGATCGTATTGGAGAGTGAGGTTCATCGTTTGCTGACCTGGAATCTGGCGATTTTCGCCGGTTTGGAGGGCCTGGCCCTGGTTCCCGCCGGGGGCCGCCGCTGGTGGATTGCGGGGTTGGTCACCATTCTCTTCGCCTTTCTCGGGTATCGCGCCCGCGGGGTGGACGCTTCCGGCGCGGTGGCCGGGGCGGGGGTATGTTTTGTGTTGTATGCCGGGACCGGGCCGGGAGGCTTTCTGGCTCTGGCCACTGTCTTTCTTTTGACCTGGATCGCCACCCGTTTGGGATATGCCCGCAAACAGCGCCTGGGTGTTGCCGAGAAGCGCGCGGGACGAAAAGCTTCCCAGGTGCTGGCCAATCTGGGAGTGGCGGCAGTTTGCGCTCTGGCCTATCTTTGGCGGGGTTCGCCGATTTTTCTGCTGGGTATGACGGCGGCCCTGGCGGAAGCAGCGTCGGACACCGTTTCCAGCGAGATCGGGCAGGCTTTTCGCTCCCAGGCCCGCATGATCACCAATTGGAAGCTGGTTCCGGCCGGCACCGACGGCGGCATGACCCTGGCGGGGACCTCTGCCGGGTTGGCCGCCTCCTGTCTGGTTAGCGGTGTTCCCGCCTTGCTGGGGGTGCTGTCCCCGGCAGGATTTGCGCTTTGCGCCGGGGCCGGATTTGCCGGCATGCTGGTGGACAGCTTGCTGGGCGGTTGGCTCGAACAGAGAGGAAAACTGCGCAACGATACGGTCAATTTCCTTGGTACCCTGACAGCGGCAGGGTTGGCCATGCTGTCTGGAAACAGGATGATTTCCCTGTAGGTCATGTCCTTGGGGGCCTTGTACGGCATGCGGTTCCACGAAACAATCAAGCGAGCACCTTCCTTATGGCGGGGTGCATCTGATTCAAAGAAGAGATTCATGCGCGTCCAGACCTTTGTCGCCGGCTGTGCCCTCGCCCTGGCCTTGTTTCTGTTTGCTCAGCGGCAAGGGGCCATGACGCTGCCTTCCGGCTTTCATGCGGTGATTGACCTAACCCACGAAGTGGGGAGCAGGACGCCGGGTTTTGATGCCTCCGAAGTCTTTCGCGCCAAGACCATCAACACCATCGAGAAAGATAAGTACTTTGGCCGCAGCTTTTCCTTGCCGGAACACTTCGGCACCCATATCGACGCCCCTGCCCACTTCGCCAAGGGATTGTGGACCGTGGACCAGATTCCCACCGAGCGCCTGGTGGCCCCGTTGGTGGTGCTCGACGTGCGCAATCAGATCAGCGGCAATCCCAACTACCTGATCTCGGTGGAGGATATTGCGCGCTGGGAAAAAGTAAATGGCCACATTCCGCAAGGATCCGTCGTGCTGGCCCGCACCGGATGGTCCTCGCGTTGGGGCTCGGGCAAGGATTATCGCAACCTCGACGCCAAAGGCGTCCTGCACTTTCCCGGATATGCTCTCGATACGGCCAAGTTTCTGGTCGAGGCGCGCAATGTGATTGGCATCGGTATCGACACCTTGAGCGTCGATACCGGCTCTTCGGAAGATTTCCCCGTGCACCAGTATTCGCTCTCGCACAGCGTTTATCACCTGGAGAACGTCGCCAACCTGGAGCACGTGCCGCCCGCCGGGGCGGTGGTGGTGGTAGCGCCCATGAAGCTGGAAGGCGGCTCCGGCGGCCCGGTGCGCATTCTGGCCCTGGTGCGGTAGGATTTGGTTTCTAGCCAGAAGCTCCTTCTCCCCATTGCATTTCTGCTCATTTCCTCTTAAAACTCACGGAGAGGTTCCTAATGAACGATCCCCGTTATCCAGTAGGCAAGTTCGCTTATGACGGCCCGCCCAGCGAAGCCGAACGCAACCAGTACATCGCTGCCATCGCCGAGACCCCGGCCGCGCTTCGCCATGCCTTGCAGGGGCTTTCTCCCCAGCAACTGGACACGCCTTATCGCGAAGGCGGGTGGACAGTGCGCCAGGTGGCGCATCATCTGCCCGACAGCCACGTGAACGCCTACATCCGCTTCAAGTTGGCGCTGACCGAGGACGAGCCGACCATCAAGCCGTATGCGGAAAACCTGTGGGCGCACTTGCCGGACACGCAATCCACCCCAGTCGAAGTATCGTTGGTGCTCCTGGAGTCTCTGCACGACCGCTGGGTGCGGCTCTTACGCTCGTTGACCGCGGAGCAGTGGAAGCGTACCTTTCGCCATCCCGACCTGGGCGTGGTGCCGCTGGAGAAAAATGTGGCCCTCTATGCCTGGCATGGGCGGCATCATCTGGCGCACATTACCGAATTGCGCAAACACAAGGGATGGTAAGGACGGATGCAGGCTAGGTGATGTGCAGCCGCCAGAGCAGATAGCTGGTGGCCTCGCGCAGTACGCCGAGGGCGCGCTGGCTGCTGGTGCGCGGACGGGAGTCCGGGCGCGGCGCCACGTAGACCGTCACGCCTTCGTGCTCCAGCAGCTTGCGGATGCGGAAGACGTGATACTCATCACTCACGGCCAGAGCGGTGCGCAGGTGGTTTTTGCGCAGGATCACGCCAATGCGCTCGGCCGATTCCGCTGAATCCCGCCCCTGGGTTTCGGCAATCAGATTGGTCTCCGGGACCCCGCGCCGCATGAGGTAGTCGTGGCCCACCCCGCCTTCGGTGTACTTGGGATCTTCTCCTGCCCCGCCGGTGGTAATGACCACCGGGGCCAGTTTGCGCTGGTAGAGATCGAAAGCGTGGTCCAGGCGGGCGCGAAAGACCGGAGAGGGCCGCCCATCGTATTCCGCCGCCCCAAAGACCACAATGGCATCGGCCGGGTGCGCCTCCTGCCGGGCCGCGTCCTGCAATACAAAAATGGAAATCGTCCCTAAAGCCAGGACGAACAGAATTTCCGGCAGAAAGAATAGCCATAAGACCCAGCGTCTTCTGGCCCGTGACTGGTCTGCGATGAGGGTCATCCCTGCGCAAAAAAGGAAGAAATTTCCGCGGAGGGGATCGCCCCTTCCCGCAGGATGCGCCAGCGGGCTTCCTCGTCGGTCAGGTCAACAATGGTCGAGGCCACTTCGCGCGGCGACTCGCCTCCATCCACGATGATGGAGATGCGGTCCTGCAGCTGGTCGTGTACCGCCTGCGCCGTGGTGCACTCGGTTTCCCCGCTCAGGTTGGCGGAGGTGGCGGTGATGGGAATCGCCGCCGCCTGCACCACCGCCAGGGGAATCTTGGCGTTGGGTACGCGCAGGGCCACGTTGCCGGTGTTGGCTGTGACTTTCAGCGGCAGGCGTGAGGATGCCTTCACGATGATGGTCAGCGGGCCGGGCCAGAAGCGGGTGGCCAGAGCGCGAAACTCCTCCGGCAGCGACTGCGCCAGCTCTTCCGCCTGGTCGACGCTTTCGATCAGCAAAGACAGCGGTTTGTGGCGCGAGCGCGACTTGATTTCATACACGCGGTCGACGGCGCGCAGATTAAAGGGATCGGCCGCCAGCCCGTAGAACGTATCGGTTGGCATGCCCAGCACCTCGCCGGCGCGGATCTGGTCGGCGGCATAACGAATCAGCGAGGGTTCCGGTGTTTCACTACTGACTTTGATAATTTCGGAGCGCACTGAAGTCCCTTCCCATGTCCCTGATACTGAAAAGCTTAAGATAGCATGCCTTGCCCCTGCAAGCCGAGGAGAAGGACTGGGGGAGGCCTGCAGCCCCAGGCCCGGGCTGCTAAGATCAGGAAGCGCCGCCCTTGGGGCTGTCCCGCCGCTATGAAACCAAATCGAGAGTCCGCCCAGCAGGCCGTCGAGCATCGCCTGCGCAACATTGAAGGCCGCCACAATGCGCAGGTGAAAGATCTGCGCAAGGCGTTTGCCCATGGCGAGTTGACCGAGAATGGCTGCTGCGCCATCGAAGGCCTGCGCATCGTGGAAGAGGCCATTCGCAGCGGCCTGCGCTTCGATTCCGTCTTCTTCAGCGCCTCGGCGGAAAATAAGGCACAAAGATTATTGCCCCAGCTGGGGGCCCACGTCGAGACGGTTCTGCTCCCCGACAAGCTCTTTGCCGGCGCTGTGCCCAGCGATACGCCGCAGGGCGTGGCCGCGCTGGTGCGCTGCCGCAAGTTTTCTCTCGAGGACGTTCTGCTTCGGGCCGAAGCCGGCCCCATCCTGGCCATCGCCGGCTTGCAGGACCCCGGCAACCTGGGCACCATCCTGCGTTCAGCCGAGGCCTTCGCCGCGGGCGGCGTATTGCTGGGCGAAGGCACCGTCAGTCCCTACAACTCCAAGGTAGTGCGCGCCTCCGCGGGATCGGTGTTCCGCCTGCCCATGACGAAAGTAAAATTCGCGGATGTTTTGTCCAAATTACGCGGCGAAAAGTTGCGCCTGGTGGCCACTTCTTCGCACAAGGGAACTCCCCTGCACGAATCCCGCCTGAGCGGCCCGCTGGTGATTTTCATTGGCGGCGAAGGGGCGGGTGTCCCCAAGGACTTGATGGCCCAGCTCGATGAGACGGTGGTCATCCCCCACTCGGAAAAAGTGGAATCGCTGAATGCCGGCGTGGCCGCCAGCATCGTGTTATACGAAGCCGCCAGGCAGAAGTTGTGAAATCTCACCACGGAGACACTGAGACGCGGAGGAAATAACAAACTTGTTTCTCTGTGACTCCGTGTCTCCGTGGTGAAATAAGACTGTATGTCTCTCCCGCATTCAGAAAAAGTGGAATCGCTGAATGCCGGCGTGGACCGCCAGCATCGTGCCGTACGAGGCCGCAAAGCAAAAGTTATGAACCACGGAGGCACCGAGCCACGGAGAAACTGCAGAATATTTTTGTTTCTCTGTGACTCCGTGTCTCCGTGGTGAAATAAGACTGTATGTCTCTCCCGCATTCAGAAAAAGTGGAATCGCTGAATGTCGGCGTGGACCGCCAGCATCGTGCTGTACGAGGCCGCAAAGCAAAAGTTATGAACCACGGAGGCACCGAGCCACGGAGAAACTGCAGAATATTTTTGTTTCTCTGTGACTCCGTGTCTCCGCGGTGAAATAAGGCTGTATGTCTCTCCCGCATTCAGAAAAAGTGGAATCGCTGAATGTCGGCGTGGACCGCCAGCATCGTGCTGTACGAGGCCGCAAAGCAAAAGTTATGAACCACGGAGGCGCCGAGCCACGGAGAAACTGCAGAATAGTTTTGTTTCTCTGTGACTCCGTGTCTCCGTGGTGAAATAAAACTGTATGTCTCTTTTCCAGTCCATGCCCGGTGGAGAAGCCGCGGACCGTACCCGTCCACTGGCCGACCGCATGCGTCCGCGCACGCTCGAGGAGTACGCCGGGCAGGAGCACCTCATCGGTCCCGGAAAGCCGCTGCGGGCGCAGATTGAACGCGACGACATCGGTTCGCTGATCTTCTGGGGGCCTCCCGGCACCGGCAAGACCACCCTGGCCAAGATCATCGCTAACCTGACCAAAGCGGACTTCATCGAATTTTCGGCGGTGCTGGCCGGCATCAAGGAAATTAAGCAGGTCATGGCCGATGCCGAACGCGCCAAGCAATATGGCACGCGCACCATCGTGTTCATCGATGAAATCCATCGTTTCAATAAGGCCCAGCAGGATGCCTTCTTGCCTCATGTCGAAAAGGGCAACATCCGCCTGATCGGCGCTACCACGGAGAATCCATCTTTTGAGATCAACTCCGCGTTGCTCTCCCGCTCGCGTGTCTACGTGCTCAAGGCGCTGAGCGAGGAGCAGATTGTCGTGCTTCTGCGCCGCGCCCTGGCCGACGAAGAACGCGGCCTGGGGAAACAGAACCTACGCGCGAGTGATGAAGTCCTGAAGAAGATCGCAGATTATTCCAGTGGCGATGCCCGCAGCGCCTATAACGTGCTGGAAGTTGCGGCCTCGCTGGCGGGCGGAAACGCCGAAGCGGAGATTACCCTCGACATCGTGCAGGACGCGGTGCAGAAGCGCATCCTGCTTTATGACAAGACCGGGGAAGAGCACTACAACCTGATTTCCGCCCTGCACAAATCGGTGCGCAACAGTGATCCCGATGCCGCGCTTTATTGGTTGGGCCGCATGCTCGAAGCCGGGGAAGATCCGCTGTACATTGCGCGCCGCGTGGTGCGCATGGCGGTCGAGGACATCGGCCTGGCCGAACCCAATGCGCTGGCCTTGTGTATGGCCGCACGCGACGCCGTCGATTTCATCGGCATGCCGGAGGGCAATTTGGCCCTGGCGCAAGCCGTCGTCTACCTCTCGGTCGCCCCCAAGTCGAACGCGCTCTACACCGCCTATGGCTCGGTGCGGGAAGATGTGGAGCGCACCGCCGCCGAGCCGGTGCCTTTGCATCTGCGCAACGCGCCTACGCGCCTGATGAAGGGCCTGGGCTACGGCCAGGGTTACCAGTATGCCCACGACGTGGAAAACAAAGTCGCCGACATGCAGTGCCTGCCCGACAATCTGCGCGACCGCGTCTATTACCAGCCCACGCAGGAAGGCATCGAAAAGCGCATTCGTGAGCGCCTGGAAGAGATCAAGAAGATCCGCCGCCGGCGCGGCGAATGAAGGTTAGCGGAAGCGTTTCAGGTGTTCCTGCAGAATGCAGCGGTCCATGACCACGAAAATTCCCGCTTGCCGCGCTTTCGCCGCGGCCTTTTCGTGAATGACTTCTTCCTGCATCCAGATGGCGGGCACTTTCCGTTGGATGGCTTGCTCCACTACTTCCTCGACAAATTCCGGCCGGCGGAAGATGTTGACGATATCAATGGGGCCGGGAACTTCCAGCAGGGAAGCATAGGCTTTCTGTCCCAGGGCGCTTTCAATGTTGGGGTTCACCGGAATGATGCGGTAGCCATGCGACTGCATGTAGGCGGAAACGCCGTGGCTGGCCCGCGTGGGAGTATCGGAAAGCCCCACGACGGCAATGGTTTTGGCGCGCTGAAGCAGCTCAGTAATGGGATCAGACTGCGGCGACGTGGCCATAGCGGAATCATTGTACTGCCGGAAGCCAGCTTCCGTCAGCCACTTTAGACGTTCTTCTTGGTGGGATCGCTCTTCTGCTTGAACATCTTCAGCGCCAGCTTGCGCACTGTCTCGGAGACCTCTTTGTTGCCCGAGAGGTTGCGCAGGTCGTTGATCAGGATGTTCTTCATCAGGCCGAGGGAGAGATCGAGCGGCGTACGCGGATTGAACACCAGGTTGCGCACCACCGCATAGTTCTTGGCGAAGCGGCGCTTCATGGGGATAGCGCGCAACACCGCCTCCAGCACATTTTTCTGGCTGGCGAATTTTTCTACTTCACCGTCGCTGATTTTGGGAGATTCGAGCACCGCCATGGCCACCAGCTTGGTGCCGTCGCGGATCAGCAGAGACCTTTCTTCTTTCGTCCCCTTCAGGGCCAGTTGAATGCGCCCCTTGACATCGAGCTTGGCGATCTTCTGCAAGGCGCTGCCGCGTTCTTCTTCCTGAGAAGTTTTCTTGGCGGCCGGGGTCTTCTTGGCATTTCCGGCGCTCTTGTTTTCTTTCCCGTTTTCGGCCGATTCCAGCACCTCGTCAAACACGCCGCCAATCGCCTGAAACGGCTTTTCGCCTTCGGCCAGAATTTCTTTTTCGTGGGTGGAAAGATAGGCGATGACTTCCTCATCCAGCACGGCATCGTCCGGGGCGGCCCCGCCCTCACTCTCGGGCGTGGAAAGCGTGCCGGAGGAGGCTGCGGGGGCCGGGGTTGCAGCCGCTCCGTCCGCCAGAGCGGACGGGGTCTTCTCGGCGGAATCGGCCAGTTTTTCTTCTACCTGCTGGGTCTGGATGCCGCTCAGGTTGTGATTGCCCTGCAGGGCCTGCAACACTGCTTGGGAGGCCAGGCAGCGCGGACTCTGCAGAAACAAGTCGGCCGCCTCGCGCGAAACCGCCGTTGCCATGCGTGTCAGGAACTCCTCCGGCAGGCCAGGATTGCCCACCAGTTCCGGCAGCAGCGCGGGCCGCAGATTTTCCGGAGCGCTGAGATACTCGAGCACTTCGCGGGGCGCCTGGGGATCGGCCGCCACCGCTTTGGACGCCGCTTCTTCCCAACCCGCCAGCGTCAGACGCGCCTGTTCGCCAAAGACTTTGTTTTGCGTCGCCAGATAGACCAGGATTTCCAGCATCTCCTGGGGCGGCACGGAAAGCGCGCCGCGCGCGGCGGATTGCATGAGATTGGCGGGCACCGCCGAAGCCCGGATCAGATCAATCATGCGCGGCATGCCATGTTTCTCCCGAATGGAGTGGGGCGGAAGTCTAACCCTTGGCCCGCGCTGCTAGACTTTCCAGCTCGCCGACCACCCGCTCCAGTTCCCGGACCAGCAGGCTGGGCGGGCGGAGACGGAACTCTTCCACCAAAGCCCGATAGTACCAAAGCGCGCCCTCGCGTTTGCCGCCGAACCGTTCCCAGATTGGTTCCCCAAGTTCGCGGTAGTCGAGGAGGACGCTGCGCGCGTTATGCAGCTTGTCGGCCGAGGCCACCAGAAAGGTGTCCGCGTCGGCCGCGCGCAGGTGCTCGATATACTTCTGTTTTTGCTCGCGCCAGGGTGCGTGCGGGACCATGGCAGGATCGGTGCAGCCATGGACCATGTGCGCCACCCGCGCTCCAAAACGCCGGCGGATCTCTTTGAGCAGCGCGGGCCCGCCGCAGTCCTCGACCACATCGTGCAGCAGCGCGGCAATGGCCTGGTCTTCGTCGCCTCCTGCTTCCAGCACCAGACCGGCCACGCCCAGAGGATGGCTGATGTAAGGCGCGCGGTTGCCCTTGCGCACTTGCCCTGCATGCTTGCGGCTGGCGTAGACGAGGGCCCGCTCAAAGCGAGGAGAGAGCTTGTGTGCTTTTTTTCGCATGCAATGCTCCTGCAGAAAGACACACTGTCCTGCTGAGCGAAGGCGGAAGCGCAGCTTCCGCGAGTCGAAGCATCCCTGCCGCAGTGAATCTTCGCAGTCTCGGCCAAAAATCTTAAATCGCGGAGTTCGCAGAGAACCCAGAGAACAAAATTCGCGCAGCGTTTTCTGCTGCCTCGGCGCGCTCTGCGTTCTCCAGCAGGAACGGCCAATTAAAGACACACTGTCCTGCTGAGCGAAGGCGGAAGCGCAGCTTCCGCGAGTCGAAGCATCCCTACCCGCGATTTTGCCGCCAGTAGGGATTCTTCGACTGCACCGCCGTTCGCATTGCGAACGGCAGCTCCGCTCAGAATGACAATTCCCCAGAGTGGTGGCAATACCCTTACCCCTGCTTCTCGTCCCGCCGCATCTGCAGATAGCCGCGGATAAACGCCTGCAAATCGCCGTCCAGCACGCGGTCTACGTCGCCCACCTCTACTTTGGTGCGGTGGTCTTTGATCAGCCGGTAAGGTTGCAGCACGTAGGAGCGAATCTGCGAGCCGAAGTTGATATCGAGCTTCGAGTCCTCGATCTTCTTCGTGGCCTCGCGCTTCTTCTCCATCTCGAACTCATAGATCTTGGAACGCAGCATGCTCATGGCCCGCTCTTTGTTTTTGTGTTGCGAGCGCTCGTTCTGGCAGGCCGCCACCAGGCCGGTGGGGATATGCGTAATGCGCACCGCGGAGTCGGTCGTGTTGACGTGCTGTCCGCCCTTGCCGCTGGAGCGATAGGTGTCAATGCGGATGTCCTCCGGCTTGATCACCACTTCCACGTTGTCATCAATTTCCGGAGAGACAAAGACGCTGGCGAACGAGGTATGCCGCCGCTTGGCCTGGTCGAAGGGAGAGATGCGCACCAGCCGGTGTACCCCGATCTCGCTGATCAGCAGCCCGTAAGCGTATTGCCCATTGACGGCAAAGGTGGCGGACTTCAGCCCCGCTTCTTCCCCTGCCTGATAGTCGTAAAGCACGGTCTGGAAGCCCTGGCGCTCGGCCCAGCGCAGATACATGCGCAGCAGCATGTCCGCCCAGTCCTGGGATTCGGTGCCGCCCGCGCCGGGATGGATGGTCACGATGGCGTTGCGCGCATCGTTCTCCCCGGAAAGCAGCGTTTCCGTCTCCACGCGGTCGACCAGCGAGCGCAGCGCATCAATTTCGCGGCGCAGGTCGGCGCTGACATCTTCGCCTTCCCGTCCCAGTTCGAAGTAGGCGGAAATGTCGTCGGCGCGCCGGCCCAGCTCGCTTTCCGTGGTCAGCGCATCTTCCAGACGCTTTTTTTCCCGCATGACCCGCTGGGAATTGCTCGCGTTCGACCACAGATTGGGGTCGGCGGCTTCTTTTTCGATTGCGCTCAGCTGACTGCGGAGTTTGTCCCCGTCAAAGATACTCCCGAAGGTCGCGGACTTTGTCTTTCAGTGAGGAGTATTCGTGTTCCAGTTCTTCCAGCATGATGCGAGGGGTTCCTTCTATGTAGAGATGTTGCCCGCTAGGTTTTACCGGGCGGCTTTAGGCTTTTTTGACTGGCGCGTTTTTCAGCGATACGGCCCGCGCGCCCAGCGCTGCCAGGCAAATTATCGCACACAGCCAGGCGAACCAATCACCGTGGCGGGTGTAGAACGTCGTTTCCTGGCTCAGCGCGTAGTGCGCCAGCAGGGCGCCGCGCTCCTTGCGCGGAATGCTCTCGGTGATGCGGCCGTAAGGATCAATCACCGAGGTGACGCCGGTATTGGTGTCGCGCAGCAGCCAGCGCGCGTTTTCCACCGCGCGCATGCGCGCCTGCCGCAAGTGCTGGGCATAGGCGCCGCTGTCTCCGTACCAGCCGTCATTCGAGATATTCACGAACACCTGCCCGCCCTGGGCGATGGATTGCCGCACTTCGTCGGGGAAGATGGATTCATAACAGATGAAGACGCCAATCTTAATGTCTCCCACCTGCAAGGGAGCGCGCGAGCGGCCGCGAGTGAACTCTCCCACCTCTTTGGTCAGCCCACCGGCGAAGGAGAAGACGCTTTGGAAGGGCAGGTATTCCCCGAAGGGAACAAGATGGACTTTGTCGTAACGTTCGGTCCAGTCGCCGCCCGGGGAAACCACTCCCGCCGAGTTGAAAATCTCTGCCGGCTGCGGGGGGCCCGGGTTGGCGCTTCCCATGCCGGTGTGTCCCACCAGCATCCAGGTTTGGGTCTGCTGGGCCAGCGTGCTGACCGCGTTGCGGAAGAGCGGGTCGTTCCCATAAAACGGCGCGGGGGATTCCGGCCAGGCGATCAGGTCGGGCCTGGGCGTGCTGGGTTGCATGCTGAGCAGAGACAGCTCGCGCATGGTCTCGTCAAAGTATTCCCGCGTCCAGTCCGCACCCTGCAGGATGGGGATGTTTTGCTGTATCAGGAGCGCGGTGCGGTCCGCAGACAGGGCGGGCGGTTGCAGCCAGTGTCCAGCCTGCAGCACTACCGCGGCGCAGAGCGCCGCCACCGCGAGGGAACGCCGTCTGGCCCGCGGCACCAGGATGGCTGCGGCGAAAGCCGCATTGACCACCAGGATTTCAAACGACAAGCCATATACACCGGTGACGGTGGCGATGCGTGCTAAAGGAATATTGTCCACCTGCGTGATGCCCAGCAGGTCCCAGGGAAAGCCGCTGATGCGGGTGCGGGCAAACTCCGCTCCCACCCAAAGAAACGGCGCCAGAAAAAGCGCCCGGCGGCTGCTGGGATTGGGGCCGGCCAGCCAACACAGCAGCATGCCGAAGACCCCGAGATATAGGCCCAGATACAGGCTGAACAGCACCAGGATCACGCCCGACATGAACGAGCTGACCCCGCCATAGACATGCATGGTGGGATAGATCCAATAGCATGTGCCCGCGTACCAGATGGCCCCACATACATATCCCAGCAGAAATCCCTGGCCGGGACTCCCGGGCAGCAGCTTGCTCCCTTCGGTCAACTGCAAGGTGGCCGGTTTCCGGGTTTGCAGCAGGGCGACGATTAGCGGGGCCACCGCGACCCAGCTCAGCATGAACAGGTTGGGCAGGGGAAAGATCAGGATCTGCAATCCCGCCGACAGCAAGGTCAGGGCCCAGGCGCGTTGGGAAATGGCTGGCACGAGCAAGAAGCATAGCAGAGATGAAAGTTCGGCTTGATTTCGCCGCCCTTGAACAAAAATTAGAAATCTGGGAAATTCATTTTTTCGCTGTGTGCGGGAATGCGCTTATCGGATAACATGTTCCCGGGGATTGGGATTGGAGAAGCTTGCTTCCGCATTGGCCCTTGGCACAATTATGCTTGTACTGAGCGCGGAAAGACCGAGGCGCTGAGGCAGGCCCCCGCCTGAATGGAATCACCTTTAAAACCCGGTAGTTCCGCGTCGAACCGCGTCCGTATCGTGGTGGCCACGTCAGTCATGCTGACGTTCATCTCCTATTGGCGCGCCGCGGCCATCGTCTTAAATGACCTGGGTTCCTCGGCTTTTTATGCCGCCGGCATCGCCGAGCAGGCCATTGGCAAGTCCGCCCCCTGGCTCATCCTCGGCGTCATGCTGTTTTCCTTCGCCGTGCGCGCCGTCTACGTGGAGAGCTGCTCCATGTTCGTGCGCGGCGGCGTCTACCGCGTCGTCAAAGAGGCCCTGGGCGGCACCCTGGCCAAAATCAGCGTTTCCGCCCTCATGTTCGACTACATCCTGACGGGGCCGATTTCGGGGGTTTCGGCGGGGCAGTACATCGCGGGGCTGATCAACGATCTGTTTGCCACGGCGGACGCGCATGGCTGGATTCCGCGCGCCATGCACAGCCTGTTCGACGGGGTGCCGCACGTCAACGTCAATGCCACCTCGGTGGTCTTCGCGTTAGCGGTAACGGGTTATTTCTGGTGGGAAAACACCAAAGGCATCCACGAATCCAGTGAAAAAGCCCTGCGGGTGATGCAGATCACCACCGTGATGGTGGTCATTCTGCTGGGCTGGTCGGCGTTGACCTTATTGAAGCAGGGCTACCAGTCGGTGCCGCTGCCCACGCCGGGGAACCTGAAATTCGGCGAGGAGGCGCTGGGCTTCCTGAAGCACACGGATTTCGCCCAGGACCTGGCCAAGAAATTCGGACTGTTGGGCATCCTGATCGCCTTCGGCCACTCCGTGCTGGCCATGAGCGGGGAAGAATCGCTGGCCCAGGTAAACCGCGAGCTGGCGCACCCTAAGCTCAAGAACCTGAAGCGCGCCGCCATCATCATCGCCATCTACAGCTTTGTATTTACCGGGCTGACCGCCCTGCTGTTCGTGATGATTATCCCGGATTCGGTGCGGGTGCCGGTTTACAAAGACAACCTGATTTCCGGCCTGGCCATGTATCTATGGGGGCCCCACCTGCTGAAGTTGCTGTTTCGCGGATTTGTGGTGGTGGTCGGGTTCCTGATTTTGTCCGGCGCGGTCAACACCGCCATTATCGGCTCGAACGGCGTGTTGAACCGGATTTCCGAAGACGGGGTGCTGACCGATTGGTTCCGCCGGCCGCATCCCCGCTTTGGCACCAGCTACCGCATCATCAACCTAGTGGTGTTGCTGCAGATTTTCACCATTCTGGTCAGTCACGGCAACGTGTATCTGCTGGGCGAGGCCTACGCTTTCGGGGTGATCTGGAGTTTCACCTTCAACAGCCTGGCCATGCTGGTGCTGCGCTTCAAGTTCAAGGGGGAGCGCGGCTGGAAGGTGCCGCCCAACATCACGATTGCCGGGCGGGAAATTCCCCTGGGACTGGTGTCGGTATTTCTGGTGTTATTTTCCACCGCCATCGTCAACCTGTTTACCAAGTCGATCGCCACCATGGCGGGCCTGGCCTTTGCCGGAACCTTCTTCCTGATCTTCACCGTATCCGAAAAGGTGAACCGCAAGAAGCACGCCCTGGCGGAAAAGCAGATGCGGGAGCACTTCCAGCTGCAGCAGAGCGACACGGTGGAACGCGACACGGTGGGCATCCGTCCGGGGAGCGTTCTGGTCACGGTGCGCGACTACAACACGCTGACCCACCTGAAGTGGGTGCTGCAGCGGGTGGACACCGACGAGCAGGACATTGTGGTGATGTCGGCGCGAGTCAGCCAGTTCGGCGCGGCGGCTTACGATCTCGCCACAGAACAGATTTTCAGCGACTACGAGCAGCACCTCTTCACCAAAGCGGTGTCCGTGGCGGAGAGCTTCGGCAAGCACGTTTCGCTGCTGGTGGTGCCGGCGCGGGACGTGTGGTCAGCCATTGTGCAGACGGCCAACAATCTGGAATCGTCCGCCGTGGTCTCCGGCCTGTCCAGCAAGATGACGCCGCAGGAGCAAGCCTTTGAGCTGGGCCGGGCTTGGGAAGCGGCCCCCGAGCCCAAGCGGCAATTCGTATTGCAGATTGTCCATCCCGACATGAAGGTCGATACCTTCCGCATCGGGCCGCACACGCCTTCCATGAAGACGGAAGATGTGCACCTGGTGCACCGTCTATGGCTCAACATTACCCAGGAGCCGGGGCTGGGACGGGTGCACCATCACGACATCCTGACCGAGGCGCTGACCCGCTTTGCCCGCGACTATGCCGGCCGCGACCATGAAGAGATTCTGCACGCCCTGCTGAAGACCACCGGGCACGTAAGCGAGCCACCCCCTCTGGAAGGGGACGGCAAGCAGACCCAGGCCCCCCTGGTTTTGCCGGAAGCTTCCGAGAAGCAGGAAGGGTCGGGACCGCCCGTGGTCAATCCCTGACCTGGGGGCGGCACGCGGGGAGGGGAATTTTTCCTGCGCTGGCGCATCCGCCAGCCAACCATTAGAATAGAAAGCTCTTCTGATAGTAATTGTGAATTCATGGACCGAGTGAACGTCCGCATGAGCTTTCAGCAGGTTGCCCGCGCCGGAGCGGCTTTGGCCCTCCTCACCGTATGTCTAAGCTGTGGAGACACTTTCCGTCCGGTGGCGATCCCGGTTACCCAGCCCCCGCCGGACCCCTCGACGTTTCATTATGTGGTCTCCCTTAGCGTGAACGGGGTGACTTGCAACCCGTCGACGCCTTCGAGCGACAGCTTCTGTGACCGCGGAGCCAGCACCCGGATTGACGTTTCCGGAGACAGCAACGTGGGGGTAGCCAAGCTGGGCCCGGGGCCGGTGCACGGCATGGTGACGCCCAACGGCGCGAAGATTTACGTGGCCAATAGCCTGGAAGATTCGCTGTCGTCCTATTCTCCCAGCGATGCAACCACGGTGGCGACGGTCGGGCTGCCTGCCGGGTCAGTGCCGGTGTTTGTGCATTCCACCCAGAATGACACCGTCTACGTAGCGAACGCCGGCAACAATACGGTTTCGGCGGTGGCGACGGCGACCAATGCCGTGACCAGCACCATTCCGGTGGGAAGCAATCCCATTGCCCTGGCGGAGACTCCGGACGCGACGAAGCTCTATGTGGTGAACCAGGGAGATGGGACGGTCACCGCGGTGAATGTCTCGGACAAGACGGTGAGCCGGACGATCCCCGTGGGGGCTTCGCCGGTGTGGGCCATTGCCCGCACGGACAGCAAAAAAGTGTATGTGCTGAACAGCGGCGCGGGCACGATTTCGACCATCGAGCCCTTCACCGATACGCTGAGCAGTACGGTTTCTCTCGGTACTGGGGCGGGCGCCAACTTCATGCGATATGACAAGACGCTGAACCGTCTCTATGTGACCAATCCCGGCGCCAGCACGCTTACGATTGTGGACGTGAGCGGGGACACCCCCGTAGTGTTGATCTCGGTCCCGGTGCCGGCCGCCCCGGTGAGCGTGGCGCTGCTGCCCAACGGCACGCGCGCCTATGTGGCCAGCTACCAGATCAATGGAAGCACGCAGAGTTCGCAGGTCACGGTAATTGATACGCAGACCTTTGCGGTGAGGAAGACGATCTCGTTCGACGACGTGACGGTCAGCAGTTTGCCCACCGGGTGCGACACAGCGCGCTTCCGGGTCTCGATCGCGGCGCCTTCGGTGAGCGGACGGGTATACGTTTCGAATTGCGACGCCGGCTATACCGCGATCATTCGCACCACCGATGACACCGTGATCATGAATACCCTGGTGACGCCACCCACGCAACTCACCATCACAGCGCCTTATAGTTCGTTTACGCCTTCGCCGGTGGGTGCAGTGCCCCCGCCACAAAATCCTGTGTTCATTTTGGCCGGCCCGTAGAGGCAAACCCGGGCGGCCATGCGAGGGCCGGAGGTTACCGGCCGTAGGAAGGTGTGCCAAAGCTTGACCCGGCCACTAGAGTCCCACCGCGGCCTGGTTTTTCTGGCAATAACGCAGGGCGATGTTCATGTAGACCGTGCCCACCGTGGTGTTGAAGGCGATCACCAGCGTTTCAATGTCCTCGGTCCCCATCGCGCCGTGCTCGGAGGTGTGCACGGCCGGCGGGTGGACGCGGAATTGGAATCCCTGATCATTCAGGGAAGTCACCGCGTTGCCAATGACCTGGTTGGCCAACTCACACACCGCTTCCCAAATCATGGTATCGGTTTCCGGCAGCTCCATGCCGGAGAGCAGGCTGGCCAGGCGGACGGCGGTCTGCGGCATCATGTCAAACATGATGTGGCCTTCGATATCGCCGCTCACCCAGATCACGGCCGCGACCCCTTTACGGCGGTAGGCTTCCTCATCCATGGAAAGATTTTCGATGGACGTGGGCGCCTTCAGCCCCTGGGCCAGGACTGCGTCCGCCGCGTTAATAAACGGCTGGATCAGCTCCATCTTCATAGTTAGACTCCGGCGCCTGCGGCATTGGCCACAGAACCCTCTTCCCCGAGCACATACTTGATGACTTCATACAGGACTTCCGGCTTGACCGGCTTCTGCACGAAGTGCCGAGCGCCGCGCTGCAGCGCCGCCACGATGTTCTCCTGATAACCCACGGAGGAGACCATGACGATGCGGGCTTCGGGGTGTTGCTGTACGATTTTTTCCGCGGCCTCAATCCCTTCCATCTGCGGCATGGTGATATCCATCAGCACGATGTCGGGGCGGGTGCGCTCGTACTCGGTGATAGCGGTCATGCCATCGCCGGCCTCGCCCGCCAGTTGACCGCCAAAGGTCTCGATCATGCGGGCCAGATTTTTGCGGGCAAAAACGGAGTCGTCCACTACCAGGTAGCGGACCGGCTGGCCATCCTTGCTGCGTTTTACAGGTGCAAACTGCTCCATAACGTCCTCCTCTATCCCAACTGCGAACCACAAATTTTCATCTTCCTGCGCCGGCGGACTTGCTGTCGCCGGGGCCGGGCAAAGGCGAATTCTTTTTCTCTTTCTCGGGAGCGCATTGCGCCACCAGAGTATTGGCCAGAGCGTCCAGGCCCACGATGCGGGCGGCGAAGCCGCGTTCCACCGCGGCTTTGGGCATGCCGTACACCACGCAAGAGTCTTCACTCTGGGCGATGGTCAAGCCGCCTGCCGCTTTCACGGCGCCCATGCCTTGCGCTCCGTCTTCTCCCATGCCGGTCATGAGCACGGCAATGCCGCGGTCGGCGAATTCATCGGCCAGGCTGCGAAACAGGACATCGACGGAAGGGCGGTGTCCATTCATGCGAGGATCGTCGCTCAGCACGGCCACATCGCCCAGGGGCAGACGCTTGACCTTGAGATGGCGATTTCCCGGGCAGATCAGAACGCGGCCGGCTTCCAGCAGGTCGCCCGACTGGGCCTCCTTGACCCGGATGGCGCAGACTTCATCCAGGCGGCGGGCAAACATTTCGGTGAAGCCGTCGGGCATATGTTGCACGACCACGAGGCTGCCGGCGAAATCAGCCGGCAGTTGCGCCAGCACGTGCTGCAACGCCTGGGGTCCGCCCGTCGAGACCCCAATAGCTACGACGCGGGTCGGTTTATTTTTGGCCGGGGCCGGCTTGGGCGTGGTGCGGAGTTTTTCGCGCACTGGAGCAAACTGCACGTTCCGGCTTTGGGCGGCCGCCTTGATCTTGGAGACCAGGTCATGGGTGATTTCCGGCATGCGGGCAAAGGCGTCTTCCGGCTTGGCCACGAAATCGAATGCGCCCAGGGCCAGCGCCTTGAGGGTGACCGACGCCCCTTGCGTGCTATGCGAACTTACCACCACGACCGGAATGCGGTAGCCGCGCATGATTTCTTTCAGCATGTCGAGGCCGCTCATGCCGGGCATTTCCAGATCCAGGGTGATGACCTGGGGTTTGAGTTCCTCGATCTTCTTCAGTCCAAAGTGGCCGTCCATGGCGGTGCCCACCACCTCGATGCTGGGATCGGTCTGCAGAATTTGCGGGATCAGCTTCCGCATCAGGGCAGAATCGTCGACCACGAGTACGCGCACGGGGGAACTCATGCCTGCCCCCCCACCGCCGGGATTGCGCCGGCGCTGTGGCGCTCAGCGTGGGAGAGCAAAAGCCCCGAGGTCATGGCGCCCGCTTCCTGGGGACGCGCTTTCGCAAAACGCTCCACCAGGGCGGGCAAGTGCAGGATCAAGACCACGCGCCCGTCGCCCAGAATGGAAGCGCCGCTGATCAGATCGGTGGCCACGGCCTGGTCGTCCAGGGCCTTGATTACCAACTCCTCTTCGCCTTCCAGCGAGTCCACGATCAAACCCAGCTTGCGTTCGCCCATGTGAATGACCAGAACGAAAATCTTGTGGTCTTCCGCAGCGGTCCGTCCCAGGCGGATGAGCGGCAACACCTGGTCGCGCAACTGCAGGACTTCGTAGTGATCGACGCGGTGTAAATCGGATTGCCGGGCGCGGGCGATCTCCGCGACCGCATTCAGCGGAATGGCATAGAGCTTGTGTTCTACCCGGAAGAGCAGGGCCTTGATAATGGCCAGCGTCAAGGGGAGCTTAAGCCGGAAAGTGGTGCCGCGTCCGGGATGGTTCTCCAGTTCGACGCTGCCTTTCATGCGCTGCAGGACGCTTTGCACGACATCCAGGCCCACGCCGCGCCCGGAGATTTCGGTAATTTCTTCTGCCGTACTGAAGCCGGGGCGAAACACCAGGGACAACAGGTCGGCTTCGCTCATGCCGGAGGCCTCCTCGGCGGAAACGAGCTGGTTCTGCAGGGCGCGTTCCCGCACCTTGCGCACATCGACCCCGTGGCCGTCGTCGCTGACCTCCACCACCACCTGATTGCCCTGGTGGTAGGCCTTGAGGTGAATGGTCCCGTGGGCGGGCTTGCCGGCCTTTTCGCGCTCGGCGGCGCTTTCAATGCCATGACTCACCGCATTGCGCACCAGGTGAGTGAGGGGTTCGGTGATGGCGTCGAGCAGGCTCTTGTCGAGATCGGTGTCCTGGCCGGATAAGGTGAGCTCCACCTGTTTGTCGCAGTGCTTGGCCACATCGCGCACCAGACGGGGGAAACGGCGGAAGAGCTGTTCCACCGGGACCATGCGGACCTTCATCACCGAGCGCTGCAGGTCGCTGAGCACGCGGGATTGAAAAGCCATGGCATCGGCGAAGCGGGCGCGCGCCGGGTCCTTGGGGAAGCGGCGGGAAAATTCATTCATGGCCTGCTGCAACATGGACTTGCCGATGATCAGCTCACCCACCAGGTTCAGCACATTATCGATGCGCTCGGCGTCGACGCGCAGGATGTTTTCCGATGGCACGGGCACTGCAGGGGCTGAAGCTTCCAGGGGTTCCATGGCCGGAGTTTCCACGGCCTTGGCGGGTTCCTTGCGGGAGGGTTTGGCCGCCTCCAGGAGCAGTTCCTGCTGGACTTCGGAAGTGATGGTCGGAATGTGAAACCTGGTGGCCAGCTGCCCCACGGGCTGGTCGCTGGCGAAGAGGACTTCCATCTTCCTGGCGGCATCGGTAGAGCCGGTTTCGGGACGCGTGCCCAGCACCTCGCCCAGCGGGGCCATGGCATTCAGAACCAACTGGCGTCCGGCGATAGGCATGGCGCAGTGCGGGTCCAGTCGCACGGTGAAGTGGTAGACGTTGCGGCCCTGCTGCGCGGCCTGTTGCATGGCCAGCTTTTCGTATTCACTCCAGGTCGCCGGAAGACTGGTTTTGGCTTTCTTCCGGGCGCGTTTGGGCGGGAGGCTTTTTTGTTCCCGGGCCAGCGCCTGCACCAGTTTGCGCAGGGGCTCGACGGAAGGCAGCTTGCTCTTTCTGCGATAGGCCTTGAGCAGGGCGGCAAAGACATCGGTGGCGGTGAAGACGGCCTCGGCCAGGCTGGTGCCGGCGGAGAAGCCTTCGCCGGCCAGGACATCTTCGAACTCGTGGGCCAGCTCGCTGAGTTCCCGGCAGCCGCAGGCGGCGGCATCGCCTTTGAGCGTGTGCACGATGCGGCGAATGCTGCGCACGGTCTCGGCATCTCCGGGCTGCTTTTCCAGCTTGAGGCCTTCATCGCTGAGCTGCTGCAGCAACTCCTGCGCGGTGTCAAAGAAGAACTCGCGCAGTTCGCCGGCCCGATCGTCATAGGAATGGCTCATGATTCCGCCTCCACATGTTGATAGGCCGTCCCGCTGTTGCGGTGGACCATGACGAATTTGTCGGTCAGGCCCAACAGGCTTTCAGCGTGTCCCACGAACAGATAGCCGGAGGGTTTCATGCAGCGCCAGAATTTTTCAATGAGCCGTTTTTGTTCGGCTTCGTCGAAATACATCATGACGTTGCGGCAAAAGATCGCATCATTGTGCTGCGGCAGAAACTCGGTCTTCAGATTGTGGAAGTCGAAGTGGACCAGTTCTTTCAGGGCTTTCTTCACCGCATAGCGCTCACCCACTTTGTCGAAGTAGCGCAGGCGGTAGTTGTAATCCACGGAAGACATCTGGTTTTCGTTGTAAATGGCCTGTTGCGCCATGCGCAGGGCCGAGTAGCTGATGTCGCTGGCCAGAATTTCAATGCGCCACGGCGGCGGAATCAGCGGGCGGGGCGAAGGCAAGTCGTAGGGCAGGGGATGGCGCAGGTAGTAATAGGCCAGCGCGTCCACCACCAGCATGGCGATGGTGTAAGGCTCCTGTCCGGTAGAGCAGCCCGCGCTCCAGATGCGCAGCGAGTATTCATGCTGCTCGCGTTTGCGTTGCAGGAGGTCTTCCAGGGCATATTTGTGGAACAGGTCGAGTTGCGCCTTGTTGCGGAAGAAGCTGGTCTCATTGATGGTCAGATTTTCCAGCAGGCGGGCCAGTTCGTCCTTGCCCTCCGGACTGATAAGCAGGCGGTAGTAGCTGTAAAAGGAATCGAGCTGGCATTCCCTGAGGCGGCGCTGCAGGCGGTCCTGCAGAAAGTGGGTGCGGCGCTCGTCAAAGTGCATGCCGCATTCCTGGTAGACGAGCGCCTGCAGTAGCTTGAGTTCCGCTTCGGTCAACTGCGTCGGCATGCTGGTCACGGTCATACGAGAATGGGCTCCTGTTTACCGCGATCCGGCCGCGCCACGCGCCTGCTCCGTAATTTTGTTTTCCGGGGTTTTGTCCCCACTGAGGTCGAGCAGCCGGGCCATATCCAGCAGCACGACCAGGCGTCCCTGGATCTTTCCCAGTCCGGTGACGCAGTTCAAGCCGCCCTCCTGAAAGACGGTGGAGGCGGGCTCCACGTCGGCGGCGGGGATTTTGAGCACTTCGGAGGCGGAATCCACGATCAGTCCGCACAGCCGTCCGTTGTGCTCCACCACCAGAATGCGATTGCTTTTGCCGGGCGTCTGCGACTTCTCGCCAAAGCGCTTGCGCAGGTCGATGACGGAAACAATTTTGCCGCGCAGGTTGATGACGCCTTCCACATAGGGCGGCGCATCGGGGACCGCGGTGATTTCCGGAACGCGCACGATCTCATGCAAGGAGGTGATGGGAACGCCATAGGTTTCGCGGCCCACGCGAAATCCCACGACATGCCATTCGCGATTGAGGACGGTAACCATGTTCAGGCCCGCGCCCCCGCCGCCCGCGCCGCACTGCGGCCCAGGGCGCGCTCGATTTGCTCCAGAGTGAAGCGGTCCATCGATTCCAGCAGATCGCGCGACATCTTGGACATCTGCTCGGCCGAAGCCGCCAGTTCCGTGCTGCCGGAGGTGGTCTGCTGCACCAGCTCGCGCATGCGCTCCATGGCTTTGACCACGGCGTGCGCTCCGGAAGCCTGTTCTTCCACGGAGGAGTTGATCTCGTGGGTGATTTCGTTGAGGCGGGTGGTGGCCCGGGCGATCTGCGAGGAGCCGTGCGACTGCTCGTTGGTGGCGGCGCCGATCTCCTGGGCGAACTTGTAGACCTCAGTCACCACGTTGGCGATCTTCTTGAGGGCGGTGTTCAGGTCCTGGCCCAGGTTGAGGCCTTCATTCACGATGCTGGTGCTGCGGTCCATGTTCTCGACCGCCTTGCGGGCCTCTTTCTGAATGCTCTGGATGAGCTCAGAAATTTCCTTGGTGGACTGCGCGGATTTCTCCGCCAGCTTGCGCACTTCGTCGGCCACGACGGCGAAGCCCAGTCCGTGTTCGCCGGCGCGAGCGGCCTCAATGGCGGCGTTCAGCGCCAGCAGATTGGTCTGCTCAGCCAGGTCGTCGATGACTTCGATGATCTTGCCGATGTCGTCGGCGCGCTGGCCCAGAATGTCAATGATCTCTCCCGAGGCCTGGATCGTGATGTTGATCTTGTTCAGGCCGTCGGTGGCCTTGTCCATGGTGGAAATGCCGTTGTGCACCTCTTCGCGCGAACGGTTGGAGATGTCGAGCAGCACTTTGGCGGTGTCGGCCACGCGCTGAATGGAGGCCACCATCTGGTCGATGGAAGCCGAAGTTTCGCTGACGCTGGAAGCCTGGGTCTGGGTGTTCTTGACCATGTTCTGCACGTTGACGCTCATTTCGTGCATGGTGCTGGTGACTTCGTCGATGGCGGAAGAAGTCTGCAGGCTGATCTTGGCAGATTCATCGGAGGCGCCGGCCACCTGGCTGGAGGCGCTGGCCACCTGGGAAGCCGCGTCGCGCACGTTGCGCACCAGGCTGCGCAGACCTTCGGTCATGCGGGCAAAAGCGTTGCCCAGGGTGTCGTTCTTGGAGCGAGGCTGCACATCCAGCGTCAGGTTCCCGCCGGCGATGGCCTCGGAAACGCCCGCCATTTCCTTCAGATAGGTCACCATGGTGTTGAAGGTGCGGGCCAGCTCGCCAATTTCGTCGTTGCGTTTGATGTCGATTTCGTGGTCGAGATCGCCGGTGTTGCCGATCTGGCGGGCCACGGTGATCAGGTTGTCCAGGGGTTCGGTGATGGATTGCGAGGTGCGATAGGCAATGAACACGCCGGCGCCCAGCGCCAGCAGCGTGCTGAACAGAGTGATCACGATGGTGAAGGTGGCCGCGGTTTCATCCGACTTGCGGCGGTCTTCCAGGACCCGCCGGCTCTCCTGGTCCACCTGGTCGAGATACTCGGTGGCGGTCTTGACCCACGCCCCGGCATCTTTCTGGAGATAGAAAATCTGCAGCTCGGCCACGGTGGCGTTGCCCGAATCCACCTGTTTGCGTTTTTCCACCAGGGGCGCGGCGAAATCGCGGGCCCATCCCTGCTCGGTCTGCAGCACCTGCTGAATGGAGTTGCGCTGCTGGTCCGAGTTGGCCAGGGACTCGGTCTGTTTGAGCTTGTCGGCCAGGCTGTGAATGCCCTCGGTGGTCTTGTCGGCTTCCCGGGTGTCCCCGCTCAGCAGGTAGTTGCCCAGGTAAAGCCGGTTCTGCATCATCTGGAACTTGATCTGGTCGGTAGACTCGGCCAGCCGCAAGGCCTGGTAGGCTGCTGCCTTGGTGGTGTGTTCGCGCTGCACCGCGAAGTAATTGAACAGGAACAGCACCACGACCATCGCAAGGACGGCTCCAAAGTTCATGTAGAGTTTCTTGCCAATTGTCATCGCGTTCCTCCCGCGGCCGTGGCCGCTTACTCCTGCGTGGCAAACTTGAATTCGACAATGCCGGTGCTCTCGGCCGAGGCCGGCTCAAACTTCCACTTCTTGACCGCATCCACCGCTGCCGTCGCCAGCACGGGATGGCCGCCCACAATCTTGGTGGTCTTGACATTTCCGTTGGGGGCGACAATGACCTCCACCTTGACCACTCCGGTGATCGACATGCGACGGGCGATCTCCGGATACACCGGATTGACCCTGCTTTTGACCTTGCGACTGAGCTCTTCCTGCTGTCCCCATGCCGGGGAAGAAGGCGCCAGGACTAGAGCCAACCCAAAAGCTGCCAGGGACAGCCAGCGACCGATCAGCCTTGCAGACACGTTTCCCTCCTTGGGAATGACGTCGACTCTCCCTAAATGCAACGCCAATGCCACCTTGGGGGGAGGGGAGATGGGGTGGAGCGCGTCCTTGTAACTATATGAATAATAATTATTTATGTGGATTTTATCGGGTGGTGGGGTAAGCCCGGGCGGAAGAAATTTGTCTCATTGCCGGGCGCATTTTCTCAGGATGAGACGCTTTTCGACTCCACAGTGGGATTTCCCAAGTAGACACCCCCTGGTCGTTCGGAACTTGACTCAAATTGAGATGGATTCGATACTTAGGCCTGTATATTCAATAACTTGGGTCTGTGATGTTGCGGTGGTGCCGCTCTAACCATGCAAGCCAGAGATCTGACGTTGATGGCTGGCGCCTCGCCCCCTGGGGGCGTGGCCTGGGAGAGGCTGTTGTCGCAACTCTCCGCCACTGCGCAGAGTGGTAATCCCGCTGCGTTGATCGCCTCCTTCTGCCGGGCTTCGCGCAGTTTCTTTCAAGTGGATGGCGTCTACTTCTGGCAGAGCACGGCGAGCGGCGAACTGATGGGGCTGGAAGCGGACGGCTGGCGGGCGGAGCAGTTCCGCGGGCGCCGCCTCAAGCTCGGCGAAGCGGCCCTGGTGACCGAAGCGGTGCAGAAGCGGCAACCGGTGTTCTCCAACCAACCGGGGCAAATCGCGGGAGAAGTGAACGAGCCTGGGGCGCGCGCGGTGCTGGCCGTGCCGCTGGTGGTCAGCAACGAAGTGCTGGGCAGCGCGGCCTTTGTGTATAGTGCGACGCCCGGCAGCTTCAACGAGGAGATGGCCGCTCAGGCCACCATTCTCACCGGGCAATTGGGCAGCCTGTTGGAAGCCAACCGGCTTACGCAGGCGGCGCAGGTGGAGCATCGCCGGGCGGAGATTCTGGCTGAGGTGGCGCAAGTCCTGCACTGCCTGCCGGACGTGGCGGCGGTCATGGAGGCGATGGCCGACCGTTTGCGGAACCTGCTGCGCACGCGCCTGGTATGCGTGCTGCTGGGTGAAGGCAACGAGGTCCGGCTGCAGGCGGTGGGGGCGGATTCACCGCAGCTGGCGGCCGCCGTGCGCTCCCGCTATGAGCATCGCGGCCTGAGTTTCGCCACTGACCTGGCGTTGCGCGTGGCGGCGGTGGGCGAGCCCATTACAGTGGCCATAGACCCGGCGCGGCACGCGCTGGGGGAGTTGGTGCCGCCGGGAAGTTTGTTGGCCGCGCCCCTGCGCACGGCTCATGCGACCGGCGTGGTGCTGGTCTATCCCCGCCAGGAAGGTCCCTTCAGCGCGGAAGAGAAATCACTACTCTCGGCGGTGGCCAGCCTGGGGGCGGTAGCCATTGCCAACGCGGAGCTCTACACCACGGCCAGGGCGCAGGCGGAAGAGCTGCATGGCCTGCTGGAAATCACCGCCGAACTGGGGGCCATCGGCAATCTCAACGGTTTTCTGCAGGGCTTTGTGCAACGGGCCGGCGGCTTTCTGGGCTTCGACCGGGTGTTCGTGGGGCTCCTGGAGAAGGGGATTTTTCAGGTGCGTTGGGGGGCAGAACGGGGACAGCCGGAAGCCATTGAGCAGGCCTTCCCGGAAGGGGCAGCGACGCGCGCCCTACTGCGCAAAGAGCCGTTCTGGACGGATGATCCCACGACGGTACCTGGGGCCAACCTGGAGATGGTGCGCAAGTTTCGCGTGCGGCAGATTTTGGCGGTGCCTCTATTGGGCGCGGATGGCAAAGTGTTGGGCATGTTTGGGGCGCTGGACAAAAACGACCAGAAGCCGATTGCCCGGGAAGACGTCCGGCGGGCGCGCAGCCTGGCCGGGCAGGTGGCCCTGGCGCTGGAAGCCACGCGCAATCTGGAACTGGCCCAGCAGAGCCGGGCCCGCGCCGACGCGCTGATGCAGCTGGCGCAGGCCTTGAATTCCCGTTTGCAGGTCCCCGATTGTGCGGGCGAGATCACGGCCCGGGTCACGGAGATGATGCAGGCCCGCGGCGGAATGCTGGCGGTGCGGCGGGAGGGGGCGCTGGAGGCGGTGGCCCTGCAGGGCAGTGCGCTATCCGGGGAGCAGAGAACGCTGGTCCTCAAGCGCCTGGGAGCGGCCCTGGGAGAATTTCGCGCGAAACATGGGGATGCGCCGGCGGTGCTGGCCCAACCCGCCAAGGACATTTTTGGGGAGGCGCTGGCCGGCCAGTTGGGCTGGACGGATGGCCTGCTGGTATCGCTGATTGGGCCTTCCCGTGAACTGGTGGGGGTATTGTGCCTGGCGGACCGCGCTCAGCCGCTGACTCCCGAGGACGAGCCCCTGTTGCTGGCCATTGCAGGCCACGCCTCCATTGCGCTGGAGAACGCCTGCCTGTTCAGCCGGGTCGAGCAGTCGAACCGCCACTGGATCGAAATCTTCGACGCCATTACGGATTTCATCGTGGTGCATGATGGGGCCGATAAAGTTTTGCGAGTGAACCGCTCTCTGGCGGATTTCATCGGAGTGGCGCCCGCCGCGTTGCTTGGGGTCCAGATGGGCGCCCTGCTTACCATGGGGCGAAGCTTGCCGGTCTCGCGGTGTCCTTTTTGCCATGACGACGGCGGGAACTTCGGTGAGTATGTGCACCCCGTGCTGGACCGCAGTTATCTGGTGTCTACCTCGCGGGTATCGGCCGAAGGCAAGGATGATTTTCAGACCATCCACGTGCTGAAAGACATCAGCGACCGGCGCGAAGCCGAACGCCGCTACCGGGAACTGTTCGACAACATCCAGGAAGGCCTGTTCTTCTGCACCGTGGGGGGGCGCTTCGTGGAGGTGAATGACGCGCTGGTGCGCATGCTGGGCCATACCGGCCGGGAAGAGCTGCTGCAGCTGGACGTGCGGCAGCAGGTCTTTCTCGAGGTCGGCCAGTACGAGCGGTTTGCGGCGGGGATGCGCGAGCATGGCGCGGTGCGCAATCAGGAAGAGAGCCTGCGGCGACGCGACGGTTCCGTCGTGCAGGTGTTGATCAATGCCGTGGCGGTGCGGGACGCGCAGGGCGAGATCACGCAATACCGCGGGGTGATGCTCGACATCAGCGGTCTCAAGAGCTTTCAGGCCGAGTTGCAGCGAGAGCGCGATTTTTCGGGAAAGATCCTCAACAACACGCAGAGCTTCATCCTGGTGGCGGACACCGCCGGGCTGATCAGTTATGCCAACCGGCGCTGGTCGGAAGGCGGGTATCGCCAGGAAGCGTTGCTGGGGCATCCCCTGATGGAGTTGGCATCGGCCGCCCGGCGCACCGCGTTGCAGGAGGCCTTTGCCGCCACCCTGGAGGGGCAGCAGGTCGACAACCTGGAGATGCAGATCGTGCGCAGTGACGGCAGGCTGGGGCAGTTCTCCGTCAACCTGAGTCCGATGCGGGACGAGCAGGGGGCGGTGAGCAGCGTGGTGGCGGTGATGTCCGATGTGACCGACGCGGCGCTGCTGCGGGCCAAGCTGATGCATGCGGAAAAGATGGCCGCGGTGGGGCAACTGGTCTCGGGGGTGGCGCATGAAGTCAATAATCCGCTGACCGCCATTCTGGGGTTCGCCGATCTGCTGATGGAAAACCCCGAGCTGCCGGAGACGGCGCGCAAGGACCTGCGGGTGATCTTGCAGGAGGCGCAGCGCACCAAACAGATCGTGCAAAACCTGCTGAGTTTTGCCCGGCAGATGCCCCCGCAGCGGGTGCCGGTGCAGCTCAACGTCATTTTGCGGCGCACCGTGCAATTGCGGGCTTACGATCTGCAAAACCACGGCGTGGAAGTAGTGGAGCATCTGGACCAGGAGCTGCCCCAGGTGATGGGCGATTCCCATCAGTTGCAACAGGTATTTCTCAATATTCTCAACAACGCCTACGATGCCATGCAACACACCGGCCGGCCGGGGCAGATCGAAATCACCACGGCGCGGGTGGGGAGCTTCGCGGAAGTGTCGTTCCGGGACAACGGCCAGGGCATCGTGCAGCCCGACCGGATTTTCGATCCATTTTTTACCACCAAAGACGTTGGCAAGGGCACCGGACTCGGGCTGAGCATTTGTTATGGCATCGTGCGTGAACATGGCGGGGAAATTTCCTGTCACAACAATTCCGGGCGCGCTGGGGCCACGTTTATCGTCCGCCTGCCGGCGGTCCCGGAAAAAGCCTCCCTCGGAGCGGCTGTCGGAGTGAAACCCTAATGACCCTTCCTGCGATCAAACCTGTGGTTCTGCCGGTCTTGCTGATTGAAGACGAGCCGGCCGTGATGGCCTATGTGCGGGCCGCGCTGGAGCGCAGCGGTTACAGCGTGGTGGGCACGGAATCGGGCGTGGATGGGCTGCGCCTGCTGGAGTCCGGCGAGTTTCTCGGCGTGGTCTCGGACATGCGCACCCCGGGAGGTGTGGATGGCGCGGAAGTCCACGCCTGGATCACGCGGCACCGTCCCGACCTGGCGTCGCGGGTGGTGTTCATTACCGGCGACATCGCCAACGAAGAAACCGTGGCCACCCTGCAGAGGACCGGCGCCCCCTGTGTGGAGAAGCCTTTTCGGGTGCAGCAATTCATCACGGTGGTCGAACAAACCATGGGGAAAGCGCTGTGAGTGACGATCTGCGCATCCGCTTGCTGATCGTCGACGACGAGCAGAGTATTCGCAAACTCTGCATGACTGTGGGCGAGGCCCTGGGGTTCGTTTGTCTGGAAGCGGAAAGCGGCGAAACCGCCCTGGCCCTGCTGGAAGAACACCCCGCGCACATGGTGCTGACCGATATGGTCATGCCCCACATGTCAGGCCTGGAATTTCTGGAACAGGTCAAGAAGCTGCTGCCGCACACCGAAGTGGCGGTGATGACCGGCCACGGTTCGGTGGAGACGGCGGTGCAGGCCATGAAGCTGGGGGCCTACGACTACATCAGCAAGCCGTTCGCTCCGCTGGAGGAGCTGCGGCTGTTCCTGCGGCGCATGGCGGAGAAGGTACGGCTGGTGGAAGAGAACCAGTTTCTGCGCGAGCGCATGGAGACGGAAACCAATCTTCACGGCATCGTGGGTTCCTCGGCCAAAATTCAGGACGTGCTGCGCATGATCTCGCGTCTCAAGGACACACGCACGCCGGTGTTGATTACCGGGGAGAGCGGCACCGGAAAAGAGCTGGTGGCGCGCGCCATCCACTTCCGCGGTTCCATGGCCAGCCGGCCCTTCGTGGCGGTAGACTGCGGCTCGCTGGTGCCGACCCTGATTGAAAGCGAACTCTTCGGCTACGAGAAGGGGGCTTTTACCGGAGCGCTGCGCTCCAAGCCGGGACTGTTCCAAGCGGCCAGCGGCGGCACCATTTTCCTGGATGAAATTGGAGAGTTGCCGCTGGAAATGCAGGCCAAGCTGTTGCGGGTGTTGCAGGAAAAAGAAGTGCGTCCGGTGGGCAGCAATCAGAGAGTGAAGGTGGATGTGCGGGTCATCGCCGCCACGCACCAGGANNATCGCCGCCACCAATCGCGATCTGGAGAGCGAGTATCGCAAAGGCGCGTTCCGCAAAGATCTCTACTTCCGGCTGAATGTGGTCACGGTCAATCTGCCCTCGCTGCGGGAGCGACGCTCGGATATTCCCCTGCTGGTGAATTGGTTCCTGGAGCGCTATGCCTCCGGGGGAGGCATGCAGATGACCAACCATGCCCTGAAGTGTCTCCTGCAATATGAGTGGCCGGGCAATGTACGGGAGCTGGAAAACTGCATCGAGCGGGCCGTGGCGCTGGGAGACCGGCGCATCATCGATCTGGGGGACCTGCCGCCGGGCATCGTGGCCGCTACCTCGGGCAACGAACTGGCGGGAGAGTACGGCCCGCCCACCCTGACCAGCACCGACCTGGAGGACATCGAACGCGCCACCATCCAGCGGGTCTTCGAACAGGTCAATGGGGACAAGGTGATGGCGGGCAAGATGCTGGGCATCAGCCGGGCCACGCTGTATCGCAAATTAAAGCGCTATAACATTGGCGGCCGGATCTTGCCGCCACCCAGTCCAACCTTGCAATAGGCTAAGAATCCCTGAGACGGCCCGTATCATTGTGATACGGGCCGTTGGCCGGGGGCTCCGGACGGCCCAAGCGTATCCTTCTAAGCATATAAAAATAAATACTTTATAAATTTCCCGGGAAACCGGGAGCTTTGGCTTTCCTCGTGCACTTGAGAGGAGTGCGCGGCCTGGTGAAATGCTGTTTATCCATGCTAACCGGCAGGACCAGCAGCCAGGCCGCCAATGGATTTTGGGACCCGAGGAACTGTCGTGCCGAGATCAGCCATTGCGCCAGCTCGTTCGTCGCGAGAAAGCTCGACGGCCAAGCTGGCCAAATTTTTTCCCGAGGCCACGCCCACCCGCATCGCGGTCAGCCTGATGCGCTTTCCCCAGGAGGCGGGCGCAGCCAGCGAGAGTACGGTGATTGAGTATGGGACGCCGCGGGAAGTTCTGTTCGCCTCCGCCCTGCCCCTGGAATTTGGCGACACCCTGCGCCTGCGCAACTCGGACGGGACGCTGGACGCGGAAGTCCGCGTGGTGGCGGTGCAGTACAACACCGGACGCACCGCGGTGGCGGCGCGCTTTACCCATGAGGTCAGCAACTGGATCGTGAAACCATGAGCCATCAACCTTCGCTTAACAACCTGGCCGCCGAGTGGCGCGCCGCGCGCACGCTGCACCCACTGTATGCCGCCCTGGCGCGGGAGTTCGTGATTGAAGCGCCGCTGTGCAATGATCTGGAATCGGGCGTGGACGCGCCCCCCCAGGAATCGGTGGAGCAGGCGCGGCAATGGCTGCTCGATATGGACGGGCGCATTCAAGTGCACCAGCTGCGTCAGTTCCTGCAAACCACCAGCCTGACCAACGACGAGAATCTGCGCACCCTGCTGCTGCACCATCTGCAGAAGAAGCAGCGCACTGAGGTGGACCGGGACAAGATCGATTTTCTGCTGGTACAGTATTTTTCCTACTGCGCACCCTCCCGCCTGGAAGATGCCGATGTCGACCTCGACTACGTGGCCCAGGTGCTGGAACCGGCGCTGGGTAGCGTGGATCTGGAGGTCCCCGAGTGGCTGGGCGCGCTGGACGGGCTGTTGCAGTCGGCCAATCGCAGCCAGAACCTGAGCCAGTTGCTCGGCTCCGGCATTCTCGACAAAGGCCGGAAGCTGAAGACCTCGGCGGGGGAAAACTATTATCTGCCGGTGGCCATGGTGGCCTTCACCCGCTTCAGCTTCCTGATTCGCCGCGTGTTTTTCCGGCTGATGCACCAGGACTTGAACGCAATTCTGGATGGACTACGCACTCTGGAAGAACAGGGCGTCACGGTGCTCGATTGCCGTTCCGCGCAGTTTTCCGCGGAAGAACCGATTGTGCGTTTGCGCATGATTTGCCAATCCTGGAAGGTCATGTTTCACGCGGAATATTCGTCCGGCTCTCCTTTACAGATGCTGGTCGATCTGCACAAGGTCGTGCACGCCGCGCTGGCCAAGCAGGGCACGGCCAGCAAGAGCAAAGCGGCCGCGGCAGGCGTGCAGGTCTCCGCGCAAGCCCACAGTACGGACGTTCCGGAATTTGAAGTTTCCTCGGCTCCGCAGGAATGGGATCCCGATGCCCCCTCGGCCACAGACTCTGAGGACAACGCCTAAAAGCCATCACGCAGGGACAACCAGGGGAGCATTTGTGGACCAACCTACCGTACTGATCGTTTCCGACCAAGCGGATTTCTCCACCACGGTCAGCAGCCGCTGGCAGGCGGAGCGCACGGTGCCCGCCTTTACCCTGATGGGCAGTGACTTGTGCCGCAAGCTCGATCCGGAAACTTACACCCTTGCCCTGGTAGGGGAGATTCGCCCCGCGAATTTTGCCGGAGCTCTGAAAGAACTCGAGGTGGCGGGCCGTCCTGTGCTGTTGGTGGCGGGGGAGCAGGAAAAGCAACTCCTGCGCGAGGCGCAACAGCGCTTTCCGGTATTGCGCAAGCAGGAAGGCTGGCTGGACATGCTGGTGCTGCTGGGGACGGAAGTCCTGCGCCGGTGCGAAGCAGAGGAGCATGCTCGCGCGCTGGAAAAATCTAACAGCACTCTGGAACGGCAGGCCACGCTGGGCCGCTACATGCTGGAGATGCTGCATAACCTGAACAATGCGCTGACTTCGGTATTGGGGAATTCCGAACTACTGCTGCTCGAACCCGGCTCTCTTTCCGCCGCCGCCCGCTCGCAATTGGAAACGGTGCGGAACATGGCCCTGCGCATGCATGAAGTGCTGCAACGCTTCGCCTCGCTCGAGAAGGAGCTGAAGGTCGTCGAGAGGCAATCGGAAACCGAGAAGCAGAGCAAACGGTGTTCCGCAGCCGGATTGTAATTCCTGTCATTCTTCAAAAAATCTTTGGCATAGAGGCCAGGCGTAGGGCAGGAGTGTCGGCTCTGCCCTGAGCATGGAAGAAATCGTCCGGGCGATGCAACCGGCAGCCAGGCACGGCGCGTTAATGCAGGTGACAGAGAGCGAGGACCTCAAACAGCTGGGAGCGGTGCGGTAGGGATGCTTCGGCTGCGCGAAAGCCCGGCTTCGCCGGCTCTCGCTTCGCTCAGCATGACAAGGCTGATGGCTGGCTAGGCGAACAGAAATTCCTTGGTGCGTAATTCCTTGATGCTGTCGCGCAGCTTGGCTGCCTTTTCGAATTCAAACCGCTTGGCCGACTCGCGCATATCGCTTTCGAGCTTTCCAATGTAGGCATCCAGCTCTTCCTGCGATTTGAAGTCGGGCATGCCATCCGCCTCGGGTGTGGTCAGATCGGTGTAATCAGCGGCGATGATGGAGGCCAGCGACATATCGAGCGAGCGCACAATCGATTGCGGCGTAATGCCGTTGGCCTCGTTGTACGCTTCCTGGATGGCGCGGCGGCGGCTGGTTTCATCCAGCGCCTTCTTCATGGAGTCGGTCATGCGGTCGGCGTAAAGCACGGCGCGGCCGTTCAAATTGCGGGCGCAGCGGCCAATCGTCTGAATGAGCGATCCCGCCGAGCGCAGGAAACCTTCTTTATCGGCGTCGAGGATCGCCACCAGCGAAACTTCCGGCAGGTCGAGCCCTTCGCGCAGCAAGTTGATGCCGATCAGCACGTCGAACTCGCCTTTGCGCAGGTCGCGCAGAATCTTCACCCGCTCCAGCGTCTCGATCTCGGAGTGCATGTAGCGGCACTTCACGCCCACTTCGCTGTAGTACTCAGCCAGGTCTTCAGCCATGCGTTTGGTGAGGGTTGTGACCAGCACGCGCTCGCCGCGCGAGACGCGGTCGCGGATCTCATGCAGCAGGTCGTCGATCTGTCCTTTGACGGGACGAATCTCCACCGGCGGGTCGACCAGCCCGGTGGGCCGGATGATCTGCTCCACCACCACGCCCGCCGATTTGGTCAGCTCATAGGGCCCGGGCGTGGCCGAGACATAGACCATCTGGTTCATGCGGTGCTCATACTCTGCAAAGGTGAGCGGACGATTGTCGAGCGCCGAAGGCAGACGGAAGCCGTATTCGACCAGGTTCTGCTTGCGCGAACGGTCGCCGTGATACATGCCGTGCAATTGCGGCACGGTCTGGTGCGATTCGTCGATGAACATGACGTAATCGCGGGGGAAGTAATCCAGTAGCGTCGGCGGCGGTTCCCCCGGCATGCGTCCGGTGAAGTGGCGGGAGTAGTTCTCAATGCCGTGGCAGTAGCCGACGGACTTGATCATCTCCAGGTCGTACATAGTGCGTTGATGTATGCGCTGTGATTCCACCAGCCGTCCCTGTTTTTCCAGCTCCGCTTCCCACCAGCGCAGCTCTTCTTTGATGGAATCCACCGCGGAAGCGCGCGTCTCTTCCTTCATGACGTAGTGGGTCTTGGGATAGATGGGCAGGCGCACATATTTCTGCTTCACCGTGCCAAACAGGGGATCGACCTGGGAGAGCGAGTCGATCTCGTCGCCGAACATCTCGATGCGGTACGCCATGTCATCGTAAGTGGGGTAGACCTCGATGACATCGCCGCGCACCCGGAAGGTGCCGCGGCGGAAGTCGCCGTCGGTGCGCTCATAAAGGATGTCCACCAGCTTGCGGGTAATGTCCTGGCGCTTGAGCTTCTGGCCCTTTTCGAGAAACAGCATCATGCCGTAATAGGCTTCCGGAGATCCCAGGCCGTAGATGCAGCTGACGGAAGCGACAATCAGGCAGTCGCGACGCTCGAAGAGAGAACGCGTGGCGGAGAGACGCAGCTTATCGAGCTCGTCGTTGATGGTGGCTTCTTTTTCGATGTAGAGATCGGCGGCCGGGACGTAGGCTTCCGGCTGGTAATAGTCGTAATAAGAAACGAAATATTCCACCGCATTGTGCGGAAAGAAATTCTTGAACTCATGGTAAAGCTGGGCCGCCAGCGTTTTGTTGTGGGCCATGACCAGCGCGGGACGGTTCACCGTCTCGATGACCTTGGCCATGGTGTAGGTCTTGCCCGAGGCGGTCACGCCGAGCAGGGTCTGATACATCAGTCCGTCTTCCACCCCCTCGCACAGC
>JAFDVW010000023.1 GCA_018268755.1 Acidobacteriota bacterium | reverse complement strand
GTGCCATGCTGGTCGTCGTGGAACACGGGAATCTGCATCGTCTTGCGCAATATTTCTTCCACGTAAAAGCATTCCGGCGCTTTGATGTCTTCCAGGTTGATCCCGCCGAAGGTGGGCTCGAGGAGTTGACAGAACTTGATGATTTCGTCCGGGTCGTGGGTGTTGAGCTCGATGTCGAAGACATCCACATCGGCAAAGCGCTTGAACAGGACGGCCTTGCCTTCCATCACCGGTTTGCTGGCCAGGGGGCCGATATCGCCCAGCCCCAATACCGCGGTGCCATTGCTGATGACGGCCACCAGATTGCCGCGGGCCGTGTATTTGAATGCGTTGTGCGGGTTCTTTTGAATTTCCAGGCAAGGTTCGGCCACGCCGGGCGTGTAGGCCAGGCTCAGATCGCGTTGCGTGCGACAAGGTTTACTGGGGGTGACGGTAATTTTTCCCGGACGGGAACCGTTGTGATAATCCAGAACCTGCTGCTTGTTGACCGCCATACCAATCCTCCTGGGGCGTTCCAAGAAGGCCCGCGCGGTCGCCATGGCGCCCATGGTTCGACCTATAGCGCATTGTGCTGCGATCCTGCGAAGACGCAGTGATGGCGGTCACAACGGGAAGTGATCGCGCCGCGAGGCCACCCCCATGCCTTCAGGCCTGCGCCGCAGGCTGATACAGGCAGAGCGGGTCACTCTCCAGGGGATTGCCGGTATGAGCAAAGGCGCGCGCCCGGGATCCCCCACAGATATAGCGCAGCTCGCAGGCCCCACATTTGCCCTGAAACTTTTCCGGGGCATGCAGGGCGCGGAACAGGGGCGAGTCACGATAGATCTGGACCAGGGAATTGTTGCGCACATTGCCGCAGGATACCGGCAGGAAGCCGGAAGGGAAGACCTCCCCCTGGTTGGAGACAAAGACAATGCCATGGCCGTCGCGAATCTGAAAGCCGCGGTACACCGAGCTGGATTTCATGACTTCCGCACCCACATTGGCGTCCAGCATGCGTTTCAGGGCGATGCGGCGGTAGGAAGGCGCTTCCGTGGTCTTGATGGCGAAGGGAGCTTTTCCCGCCAGATCATAGACCCAGTTCATGATTTCCTCTCCCCGCTCCGGCGATACTTCCTGCAGGGCCTTGCCGCGGCCCACGGAAATCAGAAAGAACAGGCTCCAGCGCATGACCGGGAAATGGGTGAGCAGTTCATAGATGGCGGGCAGGTCGTCCGCCGTTTCTTCCGCCACCAGGGTGTTGACCTGCAGGGGAAGGCTGAGCTGGCCGGCCTGGTGCGCCGCCGTGAGGGTACGAGCGAAGCATCCGGGAACGGCGCGGATGGCATCATGGCGTTCCGCGCAGGAACCGTCAATGCTGAGACCGAGGCTCTGGATGCCATGCATCTTCAGGTTCACCAGCGCTTCTTCGGTCAGGGTCGGGGTAGCGCTGGGGGTAATGGACATCTCAATGCCCAGATTACGGCCGTAGTCCAGCAGATCGAAAATGTCGCTGCGGGTGAGCGGGTCGCCACCGGTCAGGATGACATGGGGGAGGGGATCGCCGAATTCCGCCACCTGGCGCAGTAGTTGCTTGCTTTCGCGACACTTCAGCTCCAGGGGATGAGGGAAGGGGGAGGCTTCGGCGCGGCAGTGCTTGCAGGCTAAGCCGCAGGCGTTGGTCATCTCCCAGTAAACAATCATGGGATTCCGCGAAAAATCATATTTGCTGTGCATTCCCAGCTGGCCGTTGTGCATATCCTCTCCCCCTTGGAGTGCTTCCTGCTGCCAAGGTCAAGGTACCAATTCAGGAAAAGGTCGCTCCGTGATTTGGATCACACTTCGCCGTGATTGCTTTAGCGGCCCAACAAAAACTCAGGGCCGGGAGAAATCTCCCGGCCCTGAGGCCAAGCGGCTAATTGCCGGTTCGTACAGGTGCGATTCCAGGTTCAGGCGAGAAAGAATTGTTTGGTGATGCGCGCCCATTCCTCGTTGGGGATCTGCGTGCTCAGATCGTGGATGGCCACGCCACCATCCTGCGCCAGCGCCAAAGCGCCGGGAGAGAGCATGACCCGGAGACGGCGGGCAGCATCTTCCGTCCAGCTGCGGGCCAGGGTGCCGTTCAGCAGATTGCGGAAGCTGGTGGCGGCATCGGGGGCGTCCACCTTCAGCAGCCAGCCTTCGCCATAAGGATCTTTGCAGGCGGCTTCTGCGTTGTGCAGCACCATCGGGTTCACCTCGGAAACCACGCCTTCTACCGGCGAAACCATCTCAACCGGCTGTCCGTGGTGAAAGAGGGTGGCTACTTTTTGTCCCTGGCGAATCCACTGCCCGCGCTGCGGCAAGGTCACATGCTCGATTTCGCCGGTCAGTTTGCTGGCAAAATCATCCAGGCCGACCCGCACCAGGTTGGCGCTTTCGCGCAGCGCCCAGGTATGGCCGGGATGATAACTGAGGTTCTCGGGTACCTGGAATCCCGCGACCACCGCGGGAATCAGCCGCGCCCCGGGAGCTTGTGCGGCCACGACCGCCAGCGGGACGGCATGTTTGCGACGCAACACATAATCCACACCTAAGAAGATTGAGAACATGATGAGCATCAGGATGACTGTCATAAAGCACCTCGGCAAAGCCACTTTGTGAATTTCAACTTGCACTTTTCTAAATGCATGCGGCGGGCCAAACGCGAGGCTGGCTGGAGAAGCGCCCGCTTCACGGCCGCATGTGTCTGGAATGCAAAGCATTAGGGAAGAAGGCTGGAACCGTGCGGGCGGTGCTGGGCGACGGTGTTCTGCAACACGATTGTTGCGAATCGCCACGCCTCAGGTCGGGGAAATCCATGGCAGGGCGCGAATGGCTGGCATTTGGCGGGAAATCTTGCGCTTGCAGCGGTGGATTTCAGTGCAGAGTTTCGCAACGCCGCCGATGAGAAGTGCAACAGCTATGATCCTCTACCGACCACTGAGTTACGGCTTTGTGGCTCATAGAGTTGCCCAGAATCCGCGGGTTAACAGAAACACACGACTGGGTGATTGAAGTCACATCCAGCTCGACCCCAGTTGTGGAAAATGACAATGGTTCATTTCGTAACTGCTGATTTGTGTTGCAGTGCGAATGGAGAAAGGGACAACTCGATGAACAGCAAGAAGCTTATCCTTGTTATCTTTGCCGTAGCCTTGGCCCTCTTTCTAATGGTGCCGAATCTGTCCTGGGCCGAGGACGGTGCGGCTTTATATAAAACCAAATGTGCTGCTTGTCACGGACCGGATGGCGCCGGCAAACCCGCCATCAAGGCCCCCAGCCTGATTTCCCCTGAAGCCAAGAAACTTACCGACGCGGAGTTGACCGATGCTATCGCCAATGGCGGCAAGGAGCAGAAGCCTACCCATGCGTTCGCTAAGAAGGGGCTCAGCCCGGAGCAGGTGACCACGCTCGTGGCTTACATCCGTACCATCCAGAAGTAGATTAAGAGAGGAGCACCCCATGAGCAGGGGGCTGTTGTATGACGCCACATTGTGTATCGGTTGCAAGCAATGTGAGCAGGCATGCGCAGAAGAGAATGGCCTTCGCTACGATGAAAGTACGGCTGCGGAGGCCGTTCAATCCGACCACAAATACACCGTAGTCCTCACCAAGAACGACAAGTTCATGCGCCGCCTGTGCATGAACTGCGAAGACCCCAGTTGCGCCTCCGTTTGTCCCGTAGGGGCCTTGCGCAAAACCGCAGCTGGTCCCGTTATCTATGAAGCCGATCGTTGCATGGGCTGCCGCTATTGCATGCTGGCCTGCCCCTTCAACGTGCCCAAGTACGAATGGGGGAAAGCACTGCCCAAGGTGCGCAAGTGCACCATGTGTCCCCAGCGCGTCCAGGCAGGACGGCCCACCGCATGTGCGGAAGTCTGTCCCACCGGGGCGACCATTTCCGGCGAACGCGAAGATCTGATCGCCGAAGCCAAGAAGCGGCTGCGCGAAAACCCGGGGAACTACGTCAACCGCATCTACGGTCTGAATGAGGTAGGCGGGACGGCAGTGCTGTTGCTTTCTTCCGTGCCGTTTGAGGAGTGGGGGTATCCCGCCTTTGGCGCGGAGCCTATGCCCATGCTCACCTATCGCGCGCTGTCGCATATCCCCGATCTGGTGACCGTGGGTACGGTATTGCTGGGCGGCATCTGGTGGATCACGAATCGTCGCTCCGAAGTGGCCATGGCGGAGGGACCCAAGAACGGCGAGGACCGGGAAGAGGAGTAGCGAAAGCGCTATGCCAAAATCAAGAACCACAATATGGAAAGTCTTGCTTTGGATTTTGTTCCCGCTCGGATTTTATGCACTCATGTTTCGTTTTATACGCGGGCTGGGGGCCTCCACGGCCCTGACCGACGCCTTCCCCTGGGGGCTCTGGGTGGGCTTCAAACTGTTTGCGGTCGCTTTGGCCGGGGGCGGGTTCACATTGGCGGCGGTGGTATACATCTTCAACATTGCCCGCTACCGCCCCATTTTACGGCCCATGGTGCTCACCGCCTTCCTGGGCTATTCCATGTTTATTTCCTCCTTGATCATTGATCTGGGACGGCCTTACCGGGTCTGGCACCCGGTAGTGATGTGGAACCCGCATTCGGTCATGTTTGAAATCGCCTGGTGCGTGATGCTCTACACCACCGTGCTGTTTCTGGAGTTTGTGCCGGCGGTCTTTGAGCGATTGGGCTGGGAGCGGCCGCAACGCTGGCTGCACGCGGCCATGATTCCCATCGTCATTGCCGGGGTCATTCTTTCCACCCTCCACCAATCTTCTCTGGGCAGCCTGTATTTGATCGTGCCGGAGAAGCTTTATCCCCTGTGGTACTCGCCGCTTGAGCCCGTGTTCTTCTTTACTTCTTCGCTCTGTGCCGGGCTGGCCATGACCATTTTTGAGTCGTGGCACAGCAGCCGGTCGTTCGGCAAGCAACTGGATTTTCCTCTGCTGAGCGGGCTGGGACGGGTGCTGGCGGTGGTGTTGTCGCTGTACCTGACCGTCCGCACGCTCGACCTGGTGCATCGCGGCGTGTTGGGGCTGCTCCGCCAGCCGCGCACCGAGACCTATATGTTCCTGCTGGAGGGGGCGCTGCTCTTTGTGCCGATGTTCCTGCTCTTCCGTCCGAGGGTGCATAACAACCCGACCTGGCTGTATTTCTCCTCGGTGCTGGTGCTGCTGGGTCTGGTGACCAATCGCATGAACGTCGCCATCACCGGCATGCAGGCCAGTTCGGGGACCTACTACTTCCCCAAGTGGTCGGAGTTCGCCATTACCTTAAGCCTGGTGGCGCTGGCCTTCTCCCTGTTCTGGCTGGCCGCCAAGTATCTGCCGATTTTTCCCGCCAGTGCGCACGGGAAGGCCAGCAGCGCAACCAAAGAGCCGTTGCCGGAACTCGTCCATGCCGGACCCTGACCGCCGGCTATCGGGCAAATGGGGCTGGAGGCGCCTGGCGCACAGCATCAGCGGAAAGCTTATTTTGCTTCTGGTGGCCTGTTTGACCGGAGTGTTCGGGCTGTTGGGATACCTGAATGTCCGCCTGCACCGGCGGCACCTGGAGCAAAACACTCTTATCAGCGCGGAGCGGGTCAGCGACGTCATCCAGCGCAGCACCAGTTATTACATGCTGCACAATGACCGCGAAGGGCTGCACCAGGCCATCACCACCATGGCCAGCGAGCCCGGCGTGGTCAAGCTCCGGGTCTTCAATCAGGATGGGCAGATCAGCTTTTCCAGCGACCCCGGAGAAATCGGGCAAAACGTGGACAAGAATGAAGAGGCCTGTTACGCCTGCCATGCCCAGGCTCAGCCCCTGACGCGCCTGAACCGTCCCGACCGCTTCCGCATCTATCGCGTCAACGGCGCGCGTGTCCTGGGCGTGATTGCCCCCATCGAAAACCGCATGGAGTGTTCCAGCGCGCCTTGTCATGCCCATCCCGTCAGCCAACAAGTCCTGGGTGTGTTGGACACCAATCTTTCCCTGGCGCAGGCCGACGTGAATCTGGTCCAGAGCAGCCGGCGCATGCTGCTCTACACCATCCTGGCCATGATTGTGGTGTCCCTGCTCAGCGCCATCTCGGTGTGGCGGATTGTGGGCCGGCCTGTCCACGCCCTGCACGACGGTACGGAACGGTTGGGGCAAGGCGAACTGGGCTATCAGATCGCAGAGACCACGCATGACGAATTGGGAGAGCTGGCGCGATCCTTCAACCAGATGAGCACGCAACTGCAGGCCGCGCATGAGGAGGCGCAGGCCTGGGCGCGCACGCTCGAAGATCGTGTGGAACGCAAGACCGCGGAACTCAAGCGCGCCCATGAGCACATGCTGCAAACCGAAAAGATGGCTTCCGTAGGTAAGATGGCGGCGGTGCTGGCGCACGAAATTAATAATCCGCTGTCCGGCATCCTGACCTATGCCAAGCTGCTCAGCCGCTGGTTGGAGCGGGAAGACGCGGGCTCAGCCCGCCGCGAAGACATTCGGCAAAGCCTGGAGCTGATTGTGCAGGAGAGCCGCCGTTGCGGCGACCTGGTGAAGAACCTGCTGACCTTCTCCCGCGCCGTGCCCATGAATCTGCAGTCCGCGGACGTGAACCAGGTGGTTGACCGGGCCTTGCGCCTGGTACAACACCAGTTGGATATCGCAGGCGTGGAGGTCCATCTCAATTTGCAGCAACCGGCGGTGACGGCATTTTGCGATATGGCCCAAATGGAACAGGCGCTCATTGCGCTCATGCTCAATGCCAAGGACGCCATGCCGCGCGGTGGCAATCTGTGGGTCAGCACAGGCCTGGCGGGGGCTGGCCGGGAAGTTTCGATTCAGATCCGGGACGACGGCAGCGGCATTGGACCGGAAATTTTGCCGCACATTTTTGAGCCTTTCCTGACCACCAAAGAACACGACCACGGCGTAGGGCTGGGACTGGCCATTACCCGCGGCATCATCGAGCGCCACAAGGGCCGCATAGAAGTGCAATCAGAAGTGGGCAAAGGCACGACTTTCACCATCGTCTTGCCCTGCGAGGACGAGACAGCACCCAGTCCGGTCGGGGCAGCAGCGGAGGGAAAACAACCATGAGCGCACAGGGGAGGTTGTTGATTGTGGATGACGAGCTCAGTGTGCGGGACTCGCTGGGCAAATGGTTTCGCGAGGAAGGATACGACATCGGCATCGCGGAAAGCGCCAGCGAGGCCCTCACCCGCATGGCGGAGTCCCACTGGGACCTGGCTTTGCTGGACATCAAAATGCACGGCACCGATGGCATCGAACTGCAGCGCCGCCTGCACGAGATCGATCCCGACCTGGTCGTCATCATGATGACGGGCTATGCCTCGGTGGATACGGCGGTGACCGCCTTGAAGAATGGCGCCTACGACTATGTGAGCAAACCGCTGGATCCGGATGAGATCGCGCACATCGTAAAGAAAGCGCTGGCCCACCGCGAAACCGAGAAGGAGAACCTCCGCCTGCGTGAGACCGTGGCGGAGATCACGCGCCCTCAGGAACTGGTGGGACAAAGCCCCGCGATGAAGAAGGTCTTTGAAGCGGTGCAGACCGTCGGCCCCACCGACGCCACGGTGCTGATCACGGGAGAAAGTGGAACTGGCAAGGAACTGGTGGTGCAGGCCATCCACGCCGCCAGCGTACGCCGCTTCCATCCCCTGGTGGCGATCCACTGCGGCGCCTTGACCGAGACCCTGTTGGAGAGCGAGCTGTTTGGACACGAAAAAGGTTCGTTCACCGGAGCCTTGTACCGCAAAAAGGGAAAATTCGAGCTGGCGGAAGGCGGCACGGTCTTTCTGGATGAAATTGGTGATATCAGCCTCAAAACCCAGACCGATCTGCTGCGCGTGTTGCAAGAGCGCGAAATTACCCGGGTGGGCGGCAACCAGGTTATCAAGGTGGACTTTCGCTGCGTGGCGGCCACCAACAAAGACCTGGAAAAACTGATCGAGGAAGGGAAGTTCCGCCCCGATCTTTATTATCGCCTGAATGTATTTCACATTGAGCTGCCCGCGCTGCGCGAGCGGCGCGAGGACATCCCCTTGCTGGCCCACCATTTTATGCGCAAGTTCGCCCAGTCCATGAACAAGCGCATTTCGCGGATTTCCCCCGCGGCCATGGAGCAACTGGTGCGCCAGCCCTGGCAGGGTAATGTGCGCGAGCTGGAAAACGCCGTGGAGCGCGCCATGGTGGTGGCCCAGGAGCCGGAATTGAAAGAGCAGGACTTCTTTTTCAAGGCCCCACCCCTGCCCAGCAGTGGCGGCCGGTCTCTGGAGGAAATTGAGCGGGCCCATATCCTGCAGGTGCTGGAACAGTGCGGAGAGAACCAAAGCCGCGCTGCGGAGGTGCTGGGCATTGACCGGGTGACGCTTTATCACAAGCTCAAGAGGTATGGCTGGTCGCGGAGCGCGGTTGAGAACCGATGAAGCGGGTGCAACTGTTGCCGATCGGCAAGGTGGATGCGGAACTGTTGGGCGGCCTGGCCGCCCTGGTGCCGGATATCCTGCCGGTGCAGTGCGAGGTCCTGCCTGAGGTCCTGGACCCGGCGCCGGCTTTTCATGGCGAGCGCCTGCAATATCATTCCTCGGAATTATTGCGGTACATGGCGCGCTTCCTTCGCCCGGGCGCGTGGCGGCTCCTGGGGGTCACTGCGGTCGACCTCTATATTCCCATTCTTACCTACGTGTTCGGCGAAGCCCAGCTGGAAGGGCCCTGCGCCATCGTCTCCTACCATCGCCTGCGCCAGGAGGCCTATGGTCTCCCCGCCGACGAAGACCTGCTTCTGGACCGTTTGCTGAAGGAAAGCGTCCACGAGCTGGCCCATACCGGTTCGCTGCTGCATTGTGAAGACTACCAATGCGTCATGTCTCCCTCGCACGGCGCGGAGCAAATTGATCTCAAGGGCAGTCGATTGTGTGCCGCATGCTTCCGCCGTCTGAATTGGGCTGCCCCTTAGCGGCGTTGCCTGGCCGCGCTCCTGCCTGCAGTTCAGACCAGCGCATGGTTTATGATGGCGGGGTATTTGGGGAGCCCATATCACATGATGCGTACGTCCCTGCGGTCCATCCGCCTGCTCGTAGTGTTTTCTTTCTTCTGTGCAATTGCTCCGGCGCAAACGCCGCTTTCGACCCCGGACATCCCCCCCAACTTCACCCCGCCTACTGAATCCTATGACTACGTGAAGCGCGTGGTGATGGTCCCCATGCGCGATGGGGTGAAGCTCTATACCGTCATCGTGGTTCCGCGCGGGGCCAAAAATGCGCCGATCATCCTGACCCGCACTCCCTACAACGCGGCCGGACGCACCGAGCGCTTCAAATCCGCCCGCATGCTGGCCTCGCTGCCGGAAGGCGATGAAGTGTTTGTGAGAGATGGATATATCCGCGTGTTCCAGGACATTCGCGGCAAATACGGCTCGGAAGGCGAGTATTGGATGACCCGGCCCCTGCGTGGGCCGCTGAACTCCAGCGAGACCGACCACTCGACCGATGCCTATGACACCATCGACTGGCTGGTCAAGAATGTGCCGGAATCCAACGGCCGCGTGGGCATGTTGGGTAGTTCCTACGAGGGTTTTACCGTGGTTATGGCATTGGTGAATCCCCATCCCGCGTTGAAGGTGGCCGCGCCCATGAGCCCCATGGTGGACGGCTGGATGGGCGACGACTGGTTCCACTTCGGGGCCTACCGGCAAACCAATTTCGACTATTTCACCGGACAGAACGCGGCCCGCGGCGGCGGACAGCCCATTGTGCGGGAGAGCTACGAAGACTACGAGAATTTTCTGCGCGCCGGTTCCGCCGGCGACTATGCCAAGGCCGCGGGTCTCGAACAGTTGCCCTTCTGGCGGAAAGTGGAAGAACACCCGGCTTACGATTCTTTCTGGCAGGAACAGGCCCTGGATAAAGTCATGGGCGAGCAGCCCCTGAAGGTCCCCACCATGTGGATCCAGGGAATTTGGGACCAGGAGGATATGTGGGGCGCCATCCACTGCTATCAGGCGGTCGAGCCCAAGGACCGCAACAATACCTTGAACTATCTGGTCATGGGCCCGTGGCGGCATAGCGGCGTGAACTACGACGGGTCCAGTTTAGGCCCGCTGAAATGGGATGGCGACACCGCCCTGCAGTTCCGCCGCGACGTGCTCAAACCTTTCTTCGATCAGTATCTGAAACCCGGCGCTCCCAAGGCGGACACGCCTCCCGTGTTCATGTACAACACGGGCGAGAACCACTGGGACCGCCTGCCTTCCTGGCCGCTGTCCTGCGAGAAGGGATGCGCGGCCAAATCGAAGCCGCTGTACCTGACCGCAGGGTTCGGCCTGTCTTTTAAAGAGCCGTCGAGCGATGCCAAGTCGGCGCAGGGCTATGACGAATATGTTTCCGATCCGGCCAAGCCGGTCCCGTATCTGCCGCGTCCGGTGCGCTTTGCGGACGGGGCGGTGTGGGGACGCTGGTTGGTCACCGATCAGCGCTTTGTAGATGGCCGCCCCGATGTCCTCACCTATGTCACCCCGGTATTGACCGAACCGTTGCGCATCAGCGGAACGCCGGTGGTGAATCTGGTGGCTTCGAGCAGCGGCACGGACAGCGATTGGGTGGTGAAGCTGATTGATGTATATCCGGACGAGGTGCCCAGCCAGCCGGAGATGGGCGGCTACGAGCTGGGGATCGCCATGGATATTTTCCGCGGACGTTATCGTGAAAGCTTCGAGAATGCCAAGCCTATCGCCGCAAACACGCCGCTGTCTTATAAGTTCATTCTGCCTACGGCCAATCACGTGTTTTTGCCCGGTCACAAGATCATGGTGCAGGTACAATCGAGCTGGTTCCCGCTGTATGACCGTAACCCGCAAACTTTTGTGCCCAATATTTTCCAGGCCAAAGCGCAGGATTACGTGAAGGCCACGCAGCGCGTCTATCATGCCGCGGGCGAGGCCAGCTTTATCGATCTCCCCGTGGTGCTCGTACAAGGCCACTAGGCTGAGCTCTTATGTGGACGCTGCTTTCCATCATCGGCATCGGGTTCTTTCTGGGCATGCGTCATGCCACCGACCCCGACCACGTGATTGCAGTCACCACCATTGTTACCCAACAGAAGAAGATCTCGCGGGCGGCGCTCATCGGCATGATGTGGGGGCTGGGCCATACGGTCACCATCTTTGTCGTGGGCGCTGCCATCATTCTGTTTAACCTGGTCATCCCCACCCGCCTGGGGCTGACCATGGAACTCTCCGTGGGCTGCATGCTCATTCTGCTGGGAGTGTGGAACCTGGCCAGCTTCTTGCGGGACATGCCCCGCCCGGCGCAGGACCTTGCTCCCCAGGTCCACTCGCATTGGCATAGCCACGATGGCCATGCCCACAACCATCCCCATACCCATGGGCCGGGAGGGCATGCGCATTCCTTGCAAGAAAATTCTTTGGGCTGGATGGACCGCAGCTTCGGCGGGACCAGGTTTTATCAGCTGCTGCGGCCATTGATCATCGGCATCGTGCACGGGCTCGCGGGATCGGCGGCGGTCGCGCTGCTCATCCTGGCCAGCATCAAGAACTCGAACTGGGCGATCGTATATCTCCTGGTATTCGGCGTGGGCACGATTGCCGGCATGATGCTCATCACCATGAGCCTGGCCTCCACCTTCCGTTTTGTGGGGGAGCGCATGGAAGGTTTCAGCCGCAAGCTGGGCTTGGCTTCCGGACTGCTCAGCCTGGGCTTCGGCCTGTTTGTGGCTTACCAAATTTGCGTGGTGCAGGGACTGTTCAGCGCCAACCCGCAATGGACGCCCCACTGAAGCTTAATTGTCCTGCTTCAGCCCCCAGTCCGCGCGGCGGATTTCCTGTGCTACCCGGGTAAAGCGGTTTCCCCGCAGCACTACTCCGTCAAAGCCGGGCTCGAGATCGATGCCAATTGGGGAATCGGTGACAGAATTGTCTTCGATTACGGTGGCCAGACTCCAGGGGTGTCCGCGTTGTTGCAGAACCTCGCGCAACCGGCGCCGCACCTCCGGCTCCTGAAAGTAGCGAAGGACAATTTTGCTGCGGTCATGCAGATCGTTTTCCCGGATCAGGTTGGCGAAGGTAAGCACGCCGCCCTCCGGGGTTTCCGGGATGTCGCGGACGTAGAGCCCGCACACCGCGCCGTTGCTGGTATCCGGGCCTTGCTCAAAGACAAAGCCTTCCTGCACCACATTGCGCAGCCACTGCGTAAAGTACAGCGGAAGGAACAACTGGGCCGGCGGCGAGGCCTGCTGATCGGTGTATTCGGCGGCAGATCCCCAGAACCCTCCGCTGCGTTGGGTGTGGTTGCTGTCGATGATGAAGTTGTAGCCCCCGCCCCACAACTGCACCCCGACTGAGGCATCCTGCGAAACATTTTTGTAGACGACGACATCTCGCTTGAAGGGAAGAATGGCGACTGTGCTGGTAGCGTCGGGGGTGACATCCCAGGGTTGTTCCAAGGTGACGGCAGCACCATCGTTTCCGGCGATGCGGCGATGCTGGCCCAGGCCCTTTCCACCCGTAACCAGGCAGGCGAGTCCGGCCCAGGCGTTCTTCGTACTCTGGATGGCTGAATTTATAAGGACGGAATTTGCGGTTGCCCCAGTGATCCGCCCGCGCCACGGATAGGGGCCGGAGGAATCGAAGGTGAGGGCTTCGCGCTCGCCGCCGAATCCGTTGCGATATTGATTCCCCGCGATGTAGAGACGCGAGACATCGGTCCCGCTGCTGTCCCCGTAGTTGGCGAAACTGCCGTAACTGGCTTCCAGGTCCTGTCCCTCGAAGAGATTGTCCTCCACCAGGGTTTCGCGCGCGCCCCAGAACCCGTACCAGCCGTTGCGGCCAATGCGAAACTCATTCCCGGTCACGCGCGATTGCCGGATGTTGTGCAGGATGATGGGCATGCCGGAGCTGACCACGACGCAGTCGCGGATGGAGATGCGCGCTCCCGAAAGCGCAATCGTGCTGGGGCCGGACTCCTCCAGCCGTCGCGGGTCCTTGTCGGCAGTTGTGGTGCGATGCGCATAGCGCAGATGATGAATGCGCAGGCGCCGCAGGCGGACATCCGGCGCCGTGGCGTCCCCCGGTTCCCCCCATGGCGCGGACTTGGTATACATGGTGTCCACATCGGGAGCGGTGATGATGTGCAGCGGCGTCTGCGCCGCGATGGAAAGCTCTTCCACGGCAAATTCACCCATGCCTCCGATCACCGTGTTCATTCCCTGCAGAGTCTTGGGCACCATGAGCCACACCCGTTCGCGGTCTTCGCCGCGCAGTGTGGTTTTGGCCGGTAGGGAAAGCGTGCTGGTAATGCGATAGACGCCGCGCGGCACAAGCACAACTCCTCCGCGGTTGCGTTCCGCAGCCTTGAGTGCGGCTTGAAATGCCGGGGTATCGTCGTGCCAGGAATCGCCTACCCCGCCAAAATCCCTCACGGAAAAAATGGTTGTAGGCCAGGGCGTAGCGGCAGCTACTTCGAGGGGGAGAGGATCGCTCCAACCGGCTTCTCCGCCGAAGCCGTTGTGCACCTGCAGGACGGCAGTTCCGATCGCGGTGGTAGCAGGTAGGTGGACAGCGAGGGAATAGGGGCTTGCGCGGAGGATATGGAGTTCGCTTTGCTGGCCCGCGGAGTCACGCAGGGAAACGCGCGGCGGCTTCTCCTGCAATTGCAGGAATTGCCCAAAGACTCGCAATTCGCTCCCCGGCGCGGCGGCGGGGCCGGTCTCACGCAAACTCCACCACAGCTCCGGACGGTTCAGCACTCGAACCGGGGCTTCTCCCTGGGAGTTCTGCACCCGCAGGGCAAATAAGCCCGGGGCGAATGCTTCTGGAACCTGGGCGCAGAGATAGGTGCCGGCCTGGGTCAATATCGACGCCGATTGCCAGGAAAGAGACCGCGAGGAAATCCTTTTCGGGGGAGGTCCCGGCATGGCAGCGTCATCCAGCCTGGCAATGCTGACCTGGGCCTTTTCCAGGGCGTGTCCCGCGATCAGTACCGTCTGTCCGGGGGCGGCGCCGCTCTTCCAGAAAACCACCGGGGCCGAGGCATCCGGAGGGTTCGCCGCGCTGGCCAGGGCATGCATCCAATCCGGGGACAGGGAGAGAAGGGCGCCACTGCCGGCGCGGGCGAGAAATTTCCTGCGGTCCATGGGAGGGTTCTCGGCGGCTGGCTGCCGCGTGCAGGAAGAGTGTGGCACGAAGCCCGAAAGGGAAGCTCCTTTCCTGAGAAAATAGCAATAAAGCGTAATGAATAGCGCAAATCCGTTGCTGGGGCCCCCGCAGCTCCCTTTCCGGCGGGGCCGAGGGGGGCGGGAAAGTGGCCCGCGCTTGGGCTTCCAACTTCCTTGTTCTGTGGTCTTTCTGGTATATTTCTAAAAATCGGGATGCATTCCGAACTTACGATGAAGGAGGTTCTTGGGCAGCCCCCCAGCGGTTCCCGGTCTGGAATTGTAGGATTTTGTTTTATTTCGTATAATTTCGTTTTATTCCTCTTTGCCATGATTTCTGGGATACTGGTCCGGTTTGACAAGATGGGCAGGGCGTAATCACCATGAGCGCTTCCTTCACAATTCCTACACAGGCCGACTGGTTACGATTCTTGCAGGGTGAACAGTCGAGTGCGGCGCAACTTTTAAGCAAGACTGAGGCCGAACAGAAAAACCTGGGGTATTTCTATACCTTTCACGAGATCTGCCAACAACCCTGGATCTGGCAGAAGACCTGCGAGCGCTTGCTCGGGGTGCGGCGTGAGTTGCAGCAGACCCTGGATGGGGTCCGCAGTCTGGTGCTGACCGGCTCGGGAAGCTCGGAATACGCTGGTCAGGCGGTGTATCCGCTGCTGCGCGCCGAACTTGCTGTGCAAGCCGAATCCACCAGTGCCGGCGATCTGTTGCTCTATGGTAAGCGAGCCCTCCCCCTCGCCCGTCCTGGATTGCTGGTCTCGCTGGCGCGCTCCGGCAACAGTCCCGAGAGCTGCGCGGCGGTCGAGGTCGTATTGCGGGAGGACCCCCAGTTCCGCCATCTGGCCTTTGTGTGCAATGCGGAAGGCAAGCTGGCCACTACCTTTGCCGGTGATCCGCGGGTGCGCGTGATTACGCTGCCGGCGGAAACCAACGATCAAAGCCTGGTCATGACCAGCAGCTTCACCAGCCTCACCCTGGCTGCCACCTTCCTAAACTTTGTCGAGCGGCCGGAGGCATACCGGGCGCTGTGCGCTGCCCTGGCCCAGACCACTCAGGAACTCCTGCGCCAGTCTCTTGACGCCTTGGCGCGGGCCGCCACCGCCCAATTCCGCCGGGTCGTCTACTTGACCAGTGGACAGCGCTTCGGCGCGGCCCGCGAATCCGCTTTGAAGATGCTGGAAATGACCAGCGGGCGGATTCCCACCCTGTGCGAGACCTACTTGTCGTTCCGCCACGGGCCCATGACCTACATTCAAGGCGACACCCTGGTGGTCGCCTATCTTTCCACGGATCCGCTGCTGCGGGCCTACGAACTCGATTTGCTCCAGGAAATTGACCGCAAGAAGCTTGGCTTGTGCAAGCTGTTGGTGGGCGCTAATATTCCGGCTTCGATTGTGCGCGCGGGAGACACCGTGATCGAATGCCCGGGGTTGGCGGCCATCCCTGATCAGCACGCTGCCATTCTGGATGTGGTGGTCGGCCAGTTGCTGGGATTCTTCCGTTGCCGTCAGGAGGGGTTACGCCCCGACTCACCCTCGGAAGACGGCGTGATTCAGCGTGTGGTGGGAGAGTTTCCCATCCATAGCCGGGTTTAAACCCTTCCGGTGTCATTCCGTACCGGAAAACGCAGCATGGCTCCATCTACCCGGAGACGGGGCCCAGCGTAAAATAGCGGCACGGATTATGACAAAAATATCAGGCAAATCCCTTATCGGTTTCCGCGAAGGCGCGGGGACCGCGGCTGGTTTTCACGGCGTCAATCCGGCAACGGGTCAGAAGCTCGAGCCACCGTTCGTTTCCGCGACCTCCGAGGAAGTGGAACTCGCCGCCCGTCTGGCCGGAGAAGCGTTCCCAGTTTTCAGCCGTTTAGCCGGCCGCGAGAAAGCCAAATTTCTGCGCACCATTGCGGCCAAGATCGAGGCCATCGCCGAGCCGCTGATCGAGCGCGCCGAGCAGGAAACCGCCCTCCCCAAAGCCCGCCTGCAAGGCGAGACGGCGCGCACCTGCGGCCAGCTGCGCCTGTTCGCACAGCTGGTCGAGGAAGGCTCCTGGGTCAATGCGCGGATTGATACCGCCGATCCCGAGCGCAAGCCTTTGCCCAAACCGGATGTTCGCTCACTTCTACGCCCGCTGGGCCCGGTCGTGGTGTTCGGGGCCAGTAACTTTCCCCTGGCGTTTTCTGTGGCGGGAGGCGATACCGCATCGGCTTTTGCGGCCGGCAGTCCGGTCATTGTCAAAGCGCACCATTCGCACCCTGGTACCAGTGAGCTGGTGGGGCGCGCCGTGCAGGAGAGTGTGCGCGAATGTGGTCTGCCGGAGGGCGTGTTCTCCATGCTCTTCGGCAGCGGCACGCAGGTGGGGGTGGCCCTGGTGAAGCATCCGGTGGTCAAAGCCGTAGGATTCACCGGCTCCCGCACTGGAGGTAAGGCCTTGATGGCAGTAGCCGCGGCCCGTCCTGAACCCATTCCCGTCTATGCCGAAATGAGCAGCACCAATCCCGTGTTCATTCTTCCTGGGGCATTGCGGGAACGCGGCGAACAGATTGCCACCGGATTGCATGGTTCTTTCACGCTGGGCGCGGGGCAGTTTTGCACTAAGCCGGGCATGGTGTTTTTCGCGCAGGGCGGGGAAGCCGAGGCCTTCAAGAGCAAGTTGCGCCAGGCGGTATCGCAGCCGCAGTCTTTCACCCTGCTCAATTCAGGGATCACTTCCGCCTACCGCGAAAGCCTCGGCAAGCGCAAGCAGAATGCTTCTTCCAAACTCACGGTAGAAGCCCCACCCAAGGAAGGGTTGGCGGTGGGGGCGGCGTTGTTTGAAACCGATGCCGAAGCCTTTCTGAAAGAGCCGGAGCTGGCGGAGGAGATTTTTGGGCCGTCGACCATTCTGGTGGAGCATTCCCAACGCGCGCAAGTCCTGGAGATCGCCCGCGGACTGGAGGGCCACCTCACGGCCACCGTCCATGGTACGGAGCAGGACCTGCGCGATTTTGCTGACCTCATCGCCATCCTGGAAACCAAAGTCGGCCGCATCGTCTTCAACGCCTTTCCCACCGGCGTGGAAGTTTGCCATGCCATGGTGCACGGCGGGCCGTTTCCTTCGACTTCCGACGGGCGCTCGACCTCGGTGGGCACGCAGGCCATCTTCCGTTTTGTGCGTCCGGTGTGCTTCCAGGGATTTCCCACCTCCGCGCTGCCCGCGGAGTTGCAGGACGGCAACCCACTCGGCATCTGGCGTCTGGTCAATGGCGAGCTGGGGAAGAAGTAGGACCAAAAAACTGTGGAACATAACTGGCGTCTGCAGCCACGACGTGGCTGCAAGAATGCAGCCCAGCGCGTAAGCGCTGGGTAAAAAGTGGAAAAGCAACCAGCCCCGAAGGGGCGAAAGATGCGTTGTGACACAATTTCTTCAGTCCTGCTTCAACGGCAGCGAACAAGTCACGGATTTGGCCTAGACTCTGTCCACTCTCGCTAGCGGAGCTTTCGCTCCGCCGGGCGGGTGAGGACACCTGCCCCTACACAAGCAAAGCAGGTTTCAGAGACGCCCCAGACCGTGTAGGCACGGGTCTTCCTTGCCCGGGCGTTTGTGCGGAGCGCAAACGCCGCATCCGGGATGACAGCAGTTACTTCTTCTGTTCTGCGATCCAGGCGTGCACCTTGGAATCCAGCACGCCCAGCGGCAGTGGGCCACTCCCGACCACCACATCGTGAAAGGCCTTCAAATCAAATTTATCGCCCAGTTGGGCTTTGGCCTCGGTGCGCAGTTTTAGAATCTCCAGTTGCCCCAGCTTATAGGCCAGGGCTTGTGCCGGCCAGGCGATGTAACGGTCCACTTCGCTCTGCACATTCAGATCATCCATGGCCGTGTATTGGTGGAAGAGATCAACCATCTGCTGCCGCGTCCAGTGTTTTTCATGCACGCCCGTATCGACCACTAAGCGAATGTCCCGCCACATCTCATTGCCCAGCCGTCCATAGTCGCTGTAAGGGTCCTGATAGAAGCCAATCTCCTTGCCCAGGCGTTCCGAGTACAGGGCCCAACCCTCGATGAAGGCGGTGTAGTCCCCGTTCTTGCGAAAGTCGGGGAGATCGGGCAGCTCCTGTCCGATGGAAATCTGCAGGTGATGTCCGGGGACGCCCTCGTGATAGGCGATGGCTTCCACATTCAAAAGGGAGCGATGCTCGGGGTTCCATTCATTTACGTTAATGCGCCCGGGGCGTGAACCGTCGGCTGCGCCGGGAGAGTAGTCGGCGGGCACCGCATTCGGCGCGCGAAAGCTGTCCATGGGAATGACCTCGAGCTTGTTTTTGGGCAGGCGGCCAAAAAGTTGAGGCAGCTCCTTTTCCATCTGCCGCGTGTACTTCGCGTAAAGATCGAGAAATTGCTGGCCGGAGACGCCAAAGAACTCACGGTTGTTTTGGACGTGCTGGTTCAGACTTGCCAGGTCCTGGAAGCCGAGCTTGCGAGCCAGGGTGAGCATCTCGCTTTCGGTCTCCGTCAGCTGCTTGCGGCCGATCTGATGGATCTCCTCCGGTGTCAGGTTGGTACTGGTGATACGGCGAATGGCGTAGCGATAGCGGGCGGCGCCGTCGGGCAGCGCCCAGATACCGGGATCGGAGCGTCCATGTGGGACATAGTCCTGGCGCAGGAAGGCGGCGAACTTCCGGTAAGCGGGAAGAAGTTCTTTGTCGATCACTGCGATGGTTTCGTCATGCAGCCGTTTCTGCTCCCTCGCGGAAATCGCATCCGGAAACTTCGCCACCGGCTTGGCAAAGGGGCTGTCTTCGCCGGTTTTATTGCTGATGTCTTCAGTCTGCACCAGAACTTTCTCCAGCAGATAGCGCGGGGGCATCAGGCGATCTTTGATCCCCTGCCGCATGTTTTCCGTGACCTGGGAAAAGACCCGAGGAATCTGGCGCAGACGGGCGAGGTAGTTCTCGTAGTCCTTCACCGTGGCGAAGGGCATGTAAGACGACATCTCGACAAAGTTGAGATGCGGCCCACCCATCTGGTTGACCGGCATCTCCCAGCCCTTGAATTGCGCGCCCTCAATGTCGAGCTTGAGGTTGCTGACCATCAGCTCGCGGCTGAGGCTATCTTCTTTCGACAGGCCCGCAGGGCGGATCGCCTCAAAGCGTTGCAGGAACTTCTGGCGAGCTTGGGCGTCGGCCAGGTTGGCTTGGGCGGAGTAATCGCCCAGCCGGTCGTTGTAACGGTGGTCGCCAACGGCGGTGGCGGTTTCAGGATTGGTGCGCAGTTCGTATTCCCACTGCTCGGCGAACAGGGCATGCAGAGCGGCAGTGTTGCCCCCGGCTGGAGAAGAAGCTTGCATAGCGTCAGCGTACGATAACAAGAACAGCAGGCAACAGGCCATGGCCAGACCGCGCTTCGGCATGATCGACTCCCGGGAGAATTCCTTGCATGGTTTAGACGGGCTCCCGGCGATTTGATCATCCGGGGGAAATACTCTATCGTATTGTTTCTGTTGAAAGCGATCGCATTCTTCCCGGCCATGCCGCGGTCGCGCGAGCGCAACGGTTCTCCTAACCAACGGGCCAATAGTAGCAGTAGGACCCTGGATTCCAGTATTACCTGATTGCTCCCAGTAGAGAATCTCCGGAGGTGGAGATGGACAGGAACCGCAGCAAGGTTGTGATCCTTCTGGTTTTATTGTTTGCACTCAACGCCTGCCAAAAGGCTCAGAAATCAGAAAGCCAGAAAGCGGAGGCCAAGCCGGCCATGCAAAAACAATCATTCGGAAAAACCGACGACGGACAGGCCATCGACCTGTATACGCTGACCAACAAAAGCGGCGCGCAAGTAGCCATTACCAACTACGGCGGGGCCGTAGTTTCCCTCAAGGTGCCGGACAAGTCCGGCCAACTCGGGGACGTGGTCCTGGGCTATGACACGCTGGACGGATACGTAAAAGACAAACCCTTTCTGGGCGCGACCATCGGCCGCTACGGCAACCGCATCGGCAAGGGAACGTTCGTCCTGAACGGCGTGACCTATCACGTCGGGCTGAACGACGGCCCCAACTCTCTGCACGGGGGATTCAAGGGCTTCAATAAGCAGGTATTTTCCGCGAAAGAGGTTTCTGGAGCGGAAGGCCCTGCTCTGGAGTTGACTTACCTGAGCAAGGATGGGGAAGAGGGCTATCCGGGGAACCTCACCGCCACGGTGACCTTTACCTGGACGGACAACAACGAACTGAAGATCGACTATCGCGCCACCAGCGACAAAGACACTGTGGTCAACCTGACCAATCACTCCTATTTCAATCTGGCGGGGCAGGGAGATGGCGACATCCTCGGCCAGCAACTCACGATTTATGCCGACCGCTTCACCCCGGTAAGCTCCACACTGATTCCCACGGGAGAGCTGCGCCCGGTGAAGGGGACTCCCTTCGATTTCACCACCGCTACGGTGATTGGTGCGCGCATCGCCCAGGACGACGAGCAGCTTAAATTTGGCCGAGGTTACGACCACAACTGGGTGCTGAATGCGGGTTTGACCGACAGCTTGCATCCGGCCGCGGAAGTTTATGAAGCCAAGTCGGGACGCGTCTTGCAGGTATTTACCACGGAGCCGGGAGTCCAGTTCTACACCGGCAACTTCCTGGACGGCAGCATCACCGGCAAGGGCGGCAAAGTCTACCAGCACCGCTATGCTCTATGCCTGGAAACCCAACACTTCCCGGATTCTCCCAACCATCCAACTTTCCCTTCCACGACTTTGAAGGCGGGACAGACTTACCACACCACCACCGTGTATAAGTTCTCGACCCGCTAAGGCAGGCGTCTGGCCCGGCGATGCAATTCGTCGGGCCGGTTCAGGGGCTGGGCGCGCCGTGTCGGTGTTTCTTCCAGCATAGGCGGGTGGTGGGCTCTACGCTATACTCAAGCTTCCTCATGCCTACTGTTCGACTGGGTGTTTCGCCATGAGCCCGGTTTTTCTGGGTTTGTCTCTCCTGCTGCTGGCAGGGGCCATGAACGGCAGCTTTACGCTGCCCATGAAATTCACGCGCGGCTGGGCGTGGGAAAATACCTGGCTGGCTTGGACCCTGTTTGCGCTGGTGGCCTATCCTGGGCTGCTTACCCTCCTGACCGTTCCTCATCTCGGGCAAGTTTATAGCGGCAACCTGCGTGCCCTGGTTTTTGTGGCCGTCTGCGGGGCCTGCTGGGGGGCCTCGCAGGTATTTCTCGGCCTGGCGGTCGAAGCCATTGGCATGGCCTTATCGTTGTCGGTGATCTTGGGGCTTTCCGCCGCGGTGGGGAGTCTGGTGCCATTGCTCACTCTTCACGCGGAGAAGATATTTACGCTGGGCGGCGGGATTTTCCTGCTGGGAATTCTCCTCGTGCTGGCGGGGGTCGGGCTGGGCGCGCTGGCCGGCCGAAGCCGGGAAGCGGCCAGCCAGGAAAGACCGGCTGGCGGGAGAAAGAAGGCCTCGCTCCTCAGAGGTCTGGGATATTGCCTGATCAGCGGTATCGGTTCCGCCCTGGTCAATTTTGGATTGGCTTTTGGCGGGCCTCTGATTGCTGCGGCGAAAGCCGCGGGCGCTACCGCCACGGCGGCCCCCAATGGGGTTTGGCTGCCCTTGATGTTGGCTGGCGCCGTGCCGAATTCTCTCTACTCCCTCGTCCTCATGCGACGCCATCGAACCGCCTTTCGCTTCCGCGAGCCGGGCACCGGGCACTATTGGGGTCTGGCTGCCATCATGGCGGTGTGCTGGTTTGGCAGCACCGTACTCTATGGAGTAGCGGCCGTGCACTTGGGCGACCTGGGCCCGGTTCTGGGTTGGCCGCTTTATATGTCGTTGATCGTGATGACGGCCACGCTTCTGGGGGTGGCGACCGGCGAATGGAAGCATGCCGGGCGGCGGCCGCTTCACCTGATGTTTGCCAGCGTAGGGGTGTTGGTGGCGGCGATTTTCGTGCTCTCGCTGGCCAGTCGCTGGACGTAACCCTCAAGCAGGAACGGGCCCCTTCAAATCATTTTGTCGGCAGGTGCTGGTGAATACTTCCGAATTTGTGACAGCCCCCCATCCCGTGCCCCAGAAGACTTCTCCCGGATACTATGTCTTGCTGGGCCTCGTGACGTTATTTCTCCTCTTGCCCGTGCTCTCCGTGCACTATGTGCCGCTGGTGGACTATCCCAACCACGTAGCGCGGATCTACATCCTCCACGGCTACGATACGGTCCCCGCCTACCAGCAGGACTACCGCGTCCATTTCCTGCCCGTGCCGAACCTGGCCATGGATCTGGTTTTGCCTCCCTTCGCCAAATACCTTTCTCCGCCGGCCTCCGCCAAATTGTTCCTGGCCATGATCATCCTGCTTTTTGTTTGGGGAGCGCATGCGCTGGGCGAGGCGGTACACGGACGTCCCAGCTGGATCGCTATTCTGTGTGCCTTCTTCGTCTACAACTCCCAATTCCTTTACGGATACGTAAATTATGTGTTTGGTTTGGGAGTATTTTGTCTGGCGTTCGCCTGCTGGCTCCGCTGGCGCGCTTCCTGGACTCCACTCCGGCTGCTGGTCCTGACGCTTCTATCGCTGGCCTCTTATATTTCCCATCTGACCTCGTTTGGCTTCCTCGGCGTCTGCCTGGTGGTCACCACCGCCCACGATTTCATTCAGGAAGGGAAGAGCTCCCGGAATGTCGCGCTGTCGCTTCTGCCCCTCTCGCCGTCCATACTGGTTGCTCTTTTCTATGGCCGGGCCAGCCAGGGCGTAGGCCCGACTGAATGGCTGCTGAGTCCCAAACTCATGGGATGGGCCGCGCTTTTGGCCAGTTATGATCACCTACTGGACTGGATCTTGGCGGCGATGGTTGTCGTTCTCTTGCTCACCTTAGGACTACGCACCCGCTGGAAACTCCATCGTCCCATCTTTGCCTCCGGCGTGGTCTTGTTTCTCCTGTTTCTGGTCTTGCCCGCGAATTATGCCGGGACAGCGTACGTGGATATGCGCATGATTCCCATTGCGTTCCTGCTGTGTGTGATTTCCCTGCAGGTGGAAACGCAGCAGCGTCTGGCCCAGTTGGTCTTTGTGGCAATGCTCGCCATCTTTGTCGTCCGCATGGCCGACATCTGGATTGCCTGGAAGAAAATCGATCCGGAAATTGACAAACAAATCGCCGCCTTTCGCATGTTTCCCGAGAATGCCCATGTGCTGCCGGTCTTTCCCACTGCCGCCATGAAAATCAGCAAAGAAGAGCGCGCCCTGGAGCACGTGATTCTGTATTCCACGGTTTACGAACATACCTATGTGCCGACCCTATTCGCCTTCTGGCAACAGCCCGTGGCTTTCCGGACTCCCCCGGTAAAAGTTCTCAATAAGAATGCTCTGAGCCGCTATGATTTTGTGTGGTCCTATAAACCGACGCAAGCGGCGCTGGCCCTGCTTCAATCGTCCTGCCGTCCTCTGTGGATGAATGATGGCTTCGTCATCTGGCAGGTGCAGCATCCCGCAGCGAATTCTGGAGAATGAATCGGGGACCATGCCCTCCCGGGTGGCTGGGAGGCGTGTGGTCCCCGGTTGATTTGAGGGGAGATCCGCAGAACGATGGTTCGATATCTCGGGGCGTTTGGGCTCTGCTTATTTTATTGCGCCACCCTTTTGGCCGACCAGGTCACTTTGCAGAATGGCGACCGCCTGACCGGCGAGGTCGTTAAATCCGACGGCAAGACCCTCTGTTTCAAGAGCGAGTTTGCCGGTACCGTGGAAATCCCATGGAAGGCGGTGCAGGCGCTGGTCTCGGACAAGCCCATCTTCGTCCAGACCGCTCCCGAGCAGCCGATTTACTCCGGGGCCATCACGGTGGACGAAACCACTATCGCGGTGAAGAGGGAAGCCGGTCCGGTGCAGCAGGTGGAAAGGAAAGATGTCACCGCTTTGCGTTCGGTCAAAGAACAGGCGTCGTACGAAAGACTGCTCTATCCCGGGTTGCTGCAAGGCTGGAAGGGCGGGGCCAACTTCGGGTTCGCCTTGACCCGGGGCAACAGCGAAACCCGCAACCTGGCGCTGGCCTTTTCCGCCGCCCGCACCAGCTTCAAAGACAAGTTCTCGGTCTATGCCAATTCGGTGTATGCCACCAACGACTCTCCGGATGCGCCCAGCGCCGTGACCGCCAACGCCATTCAGGGAGGCCTGCGTTACGATCGCAATATTCAAGGCACTCGTCTGTTCGGATTTGTCAGCGGCGATTTTATGACGGATGAGTTGCAAGCCCTGGAAATCCGTTCTGTGACCACCGGGGGTATCGGCGACCATCTCGTGAAGCGGGAAAGGGTGGCGGTCGATCTGTTTGCCGGCATCAACTACACCCGGGAAAATTACACGGAGTTTTCCCGCGATCTGGCCGGGGCCACCCTGGGAGAGGAGTTCATGCACAAGTTTGGGGCCGGCACGGTGTTAACCCAAAAGTTGTACTTTTATCCCAATCTTTCTGAAACTGGGGAATATCGGGGAACCTTTGATTTGAGTGCGGTGACCAAATTGAATAAGTGGCTGGGTTGGCAAACCACCTTTTCCAACATCTACGTGAGCAATCCGCCGGAGGGCAAGGTCAACAACGACCTGCTTTTTACCACTGGGCTGAGCTTTTCCTTCGCGCGCTGAGAGCGCCAGGGCCGAGCAAAAATGAACCGGGGCCCGAATCGATGGGGCCCCGAACTTTCTTGGGTAAGGAACTATAGAGGTTACTGAATCGAACTGGCCACGCTGGAGAAAGCGTTATTGGCGTTCGTTCCAATCAGCCGTATGGTTCCTACCACCAACACTAAGATCACGGCCAACATCACGGCATATTCCGCAATGTCTTGGCCCTGGTCGTCACACCACAGTCTTTTTGCCAGTTCTGCCATACATCCTCCGGGGGAGAGTCGTTTTGGCGAGGTTTTATGATGCCGGGAACCGGCCAGGTTGTCAAATGGAGAAACGGGGAAATTCCTTGTCCGGCGCGGGCTTTGCCAAGGTGTTTACAATGACAACGATGGCTGGAATCCTTGAATTTCAGGATGTGAGTAAGCGCTACCGGGTCTTCCCCCGCCGCCGGGTGCTGGCCCTCGACCACTTTACGCTAAGGGTTGAGCCGGGGGAAATCTTTGGCTTTCTGGGGCCGAACGGCGCCGGCAAGACGACCGCCATCCACCTGGCCATGGGATTTATGCGGCCGACCGGGGGGCAGGGACAGATGCTGGGCCATCCCTTTGGCTATGCTCCGGCCCGCCGCAAGGTCGGCTTTCTGGCCGAAAATGTGGCCCTATATCATCGTCGCGCCGCCGGCCTGGTGCAGTTTTATGGCGCGCTGAACGGAATGGAGGGCCACACCTTGTCGCGCCGCGCCCGGGAAGTCCTGGAAATGGTAGGCCTGGCGGAGGTTGCCGGCCGTAACGTCAGCCACTTTTCTCGCGGCATGCTGCAGCGTGTGGGATTGGCCCAGGCGTTGGTCAATGACCCGGAGTTACTGATTTTGGATGAACCCACCTCTGCGCTCGATCCGTTGGCCCGGGTCACGGTGCGCGAACTGTTGCTACGGGCGCGCCAGCAAGGGAAAACCGTCTTTCTCAGCTCCCACTTGCTCTCGGAAGTAGAACTGGTGTGCGACCGGGTCGCGGTCCTGAATAAGGGGAAATTGGTACGCCTGGGCAAAACGGCGGAGCTGCTTCAGGCCGGGGAGCAGGTGGAGATTGTGGCGCGGGGGGCGGGGGCATTTGCCCAGGCCGAAGCCCTCGAACCGGGGGGGTGCATCCGGGTGCCGGCATCCCAGCAACGCGCCACGATTGAGCGCATTTGGGCGGCCGGCGGTGAAGTGATCAGCGTCAATCCGGTGCGGCGATCGCTGGAGGACATCTTCCTGGAGGTGACGGAGGGTTCTGGGACACGGCGAGGTCCGGCATGAAGGCGGTTTTTCTGATCGCGGTAAACTTCGTGCGCGAACAACGCTGGCCCATCTTTGTGCTCCTGCTCTGGGTGTTGCTCCTGGCATTTCTCGGACTGGTCACCGATATTCACCACGACCGCGAAGACCTGCTGTTCATCTTCAAACAGGTGGCGGTCTACGTAGTCGTGTTCAGCATTTTTTTTGGAGGTTCGGCGCTCTACAACGAGCGCAAATCGCGCCGTGTGCTGGCCGTGCTCTCCAAGGCGGTGGGCCGGGCGCAATATTTGAGTGGTCTGGTGCTGGGCGTCGTCTTGGCCACGGGCATTTACTGCTTTTCGCTGGGGCTGACCGGTAGCTGGACCCTGGGCCAGGCCGGCTTCCCGGTAAAACTGGTGTGGTACTTCATGTTTTGCCTGGTGGCGGCATCGGCGCTGGCCGGTACCGTGGCGCTGACATTCTCGACATTTCTCAATCCCTTCTTCGCCGCCGGCGCAACGGCTGTGGTGTTGCTGTTGCCCGCTCTGGCCAGCCACGTGGCGTCCCCTCAGTGGGGATACGTCATTCCGGTTTCCCACCTGATGGAAATTGTGTTGAATGCCTCATTTCATGAACCAGGCTCCATGCAGTGGTGGGCCATTGTCTGGGCCGGCATCGAGACCGTCGTCATCTGGGTTCTGGCTGGGAGCATCTTCGCCCGGGTGGATATTGCCGTGGCCGTGGATTAGCCGGGATGCGCGCGGCTTAGGGCGATTGGGTAAAATGCTGCGTCAAGGAGCATTTCATGGCCGACCTTCCACGGGAGCGCACCCGCTTCGAATGCAGCACGCCGATTCTCCGCGTGGAAAATATCCCAACCAGCTTACGGTTTTACGTCGACCTTTTGGGCTTCACCAGTGTGAGCTGGGGCAATGAGGAATTTACCCGTGTGGACCGCGACCAAGCCAGCATCTATCTGTGTTGCGGAGGGCAGGGGCGCGGCGCGGCCTGGATCTGGATCGGCGTAGAGGACGTCCGGAAGCTTCACCAGGAGTGCCTGGCGAAGGGGGTGGCCATCCGCATGCCGCCCACCAATTATCCCTGGGCGCTGGAGATGCATGTGGAAGACCCGGATGGCAATGTGATCCGTTTCGGCTCAGATCCGGAGTGAGCGCCTAGGCAAGCTTGCTCTGATGCTCTTGCAGCAGGGCATCGACCTCCGCGTAGCCGCATGGATATAGGACGCCATCGGTCGAGGCGCCAGCTTTGAGCAGCATCGCGACCGACTGTGGCGACCGCTGCTCCATCCAATACGAATCCACGCAGGCGCGCACCGCTAAAGCCAAGGGCGTGCGACCCTTGCCGTCGGCGGCATCTACGGGCGCTCCACGGTCCAGCAGCAGCTTTACAGTATGGTGATGGGCCCGCCATGCGGCGGCGTGCAGCGCCGTACTCTGCGGGGCGATATCGAAATAGCCATCTCCCGCCAGGGAGAGCGCCGCAATGGGAACCCCGAGGTCCAGCAAATGTCGTACTCCCTCCGTATTTCCCACCGCGGCAAACTGCACCAGAAATTGTCCCCCGTCGTGAAGAAGCTCCCGTAACAGGGCGGGTTCCTGCAGTTTGATCTCGCGGGCAAGTTCCGTGTCATGCAGGGCACAAGCCGCAAGGAGGCGTTCCATGCCTTGGAGCACGACGGAAAAGCCACGCTCGCGAAATAATTTCAATAAATCGCCGCGTCCCCGGCGCGCCGCCAGGGAAATTGCGTGCCTGGGAACATTAGTGGTCTTGCCTCGTTCCCCGTGCCTGGCCATGAGGGTCGGATCGGCGCCGTGGTCCAGCAATACGCGAAGGATTGCGATATCGTTGTCGCTGAGCACCGCATTGTAGATTGCTGTCTTTCCCCAGCGGGTGTGGAAGTTCGGATCGATGCCCTGTTCGAGCAGCCAGCAGATGCCTGCATAGTCGTGCCAGTCGGTTTTGCGCAGCAGAAGCATACTCAGGCTGTTTTTATTCAGCTTGCCGCTCTCCACCAGGATTTTCAGAGCGTCATTATCATGGCTTTCGGGGGCATGGTAGGGCGTTTCATCGTCGTTAGGGTCGGCGCCGTATTGCAGCAGCAGCCGTGTGAGTTCGGGATGGTGGGCCACACCGGCTGCCCCGTAGATGGCGCTCTCCCAGGCAGGGTACGGACCGTCCTCCTGCCATCCTGTATTCGGGTTTGCCCCTGCTTTGAGCAGCGCATGCGCCGCCTCCACAAATCCGGCGGAGCGCTTACGGTCCAGCCGTAGATAGCGCGAGAAGCATAGATAGGTCAGTGCGTCCCAGCCATAGGGGCCGCCTTACACAGAGGCGTTGGAAGAGGACATGGCTAAGAGCCGGCGCACTCGTTGTGCATCTCCGAGAATTGCGGCGGTGAAGATGTTTGCGTCTGGAATGTGAGGATGCGCGGCCAGGATCGCTTCCGCCCGTTCCAGCGTTCCGGAAGTATGGGTTGCTTGGCGCGGCACACTAGCTGCTTCAAGAAAGGCGGCAACGGGATCGAGAAGGGAAGAGATGGAATTCGCGGCTTCCAGAGCCCGAATTGCAGCGGTAAACTTTGGCCAAGCCTCATAACCATATTCCCGGGCGATGATCAGTTGGGCATCCGCCAGAGTGAAGCTGGTGTGGTGAGCTTCCGGTGCAGCAGGGCCGGCGAAGCGCGGGTGCCGGGCGCGGGCACGAGCGAGGGCTTCGGCATGCTGCATGGCCAGAGCCTTGCGCAGGTCTTTGGCTTGTTTTTTGTATTGTTCCAGACTGGGCTGGGGAGGGAGCGCTTTTGCATCAGAACGCATACGACCTTCCTTTCGTCATGACGCCTGAAGTCCGCTGGTGCAGGCTGAAAGAAGGATCGTGAATGTCTTGAAAAAGGAAGGTGGGCACGGCCCTTTCCGCGGACTGGAAGCGCCCTTCGCGCTAGGAAAAGAGTAGCGAGCGCATAGGGCCCCGTCAATCAGCAATTTCAGATCTTGACGGACGATGGGGATAGGCTTGATCCGCAAAATCAGGCGGGGCGGTGTTCGACAGGAAAGTCGAGACAAGCAACTCCTGCATATTACGATTTTTGGCGCAAAAACTATCGCAGCAGATCGGCGGCGGAGTGGGTGGCATATTCCAGCACCCGGCCCGGCAGAACACCCAGATAAATAGTGAAGAGCACGCTAAGCGCCAGCGCCGTTCCCAGGCCAAAAGAGATGGGTGCGACCGGAATGTCGCCTTGCGGCTCCTTCATGTACATCATGACGATAATCCGCAGGTAGTAATAGGCGCCCACCGCGCTATTGAGCACGCCGATGATGACCAGCCCGATGAGATCGCTCTGCACGGCTGCGCTGAAGACATAAAACTTAGCAAAGAAGCCGCCGGTGATGGGAATGCCGATCAGCGAGAGCAGGAAAATCGTCAGGGTGGCGGCCAGGAGGGGAGAGCGCCGTCCCAGACCGGCATAGTCCTCGAGGGTGACGTAGCGCTCGCCGGCATTGGCAAAGTGGCTGATCACGGCGAAAGCGCCCACATTCATGACAGCGTAGGAGGCCGCATAAAACATGGCCGGCGGAATGCCTTGTTCGGGCAGACAGGCGAAGGCCACCAGCAGATAGCCGGCGTGGGCGATGGACGAATAGGCCAGCAGACGCTTCACATTGTCCTGCACCAGCGCGGCGATGTTGCCGATGGTCATGGAGAGCGCGGCGGCGACGCAAACCAGCCACAGCCGGCCCGGGGCCTGCATCTCGAACAACACGCGCAATAACACGGCAAATACGGCGGCCTTGGGCGCGGTGGACATGTAACCCACCACCGGGGAAGGCGCGCCTTCATAGACGTCCGGCGTCCACACGTGGAACGGCGCGGCCGCCACCTTGAATCCCAATCCCACAAACATCAGGGCCACGCTGGCGTAAATGAGCAGGGAATGGTTGCCCGCCAGAATGTTCTGGCGGATAGTTTCAATGCTGGTGGAGCCGGTCGCTCCGAACATCAGGGCCACGCCGTAGAGGAAGAAGGCGGTGGCAAAAGAACCCAGCAGAAAATATTTCACCGAAGCTTCGCTGCTGATGGCTGTACGGCGGCGGAAGCCGGCCAGCACGTAGGTCGAGATGGAGGAGATTTCGATGGCGATGAAGATCAGCACCAGCTCAATGGCCGAGGACATCAGGCACATGCCCACCGCGCCGAACAGGATCAGGCCGTAATACTCCCCGGCCCGGATTTTTTGCGCTTCCATGTATTCGTAGGAAGTGAGGATGACCAGCGTGGTCACAATGGTGACCACAAAATGAAAGAAGACGCTGAAGGTGTCCACCCGCACCATGCTCCAGAATGCCGTGCCAAAGTGCTGTGCCTGGCAGAACGTGGCGGCGACGGCGGTCAGGGCGCCCAGTAGACCAATCGCTCCTAAAGTCTTGTGGCTGCGCCGCTCATCCAGCAGCGGGTCCACGATCATAATGGCCATGCCAAAGAGGGAGAGCACGATCTCAGGCAAAATGCGGAGGTAGTCCGCCATCTGGGGAAGATTTTGCGTCATTTCGAGAGATTGGTTCATTGCCCGGCCACCTTGCTGGCCAGCTGCACGAATGGAGTAAGCGCGGCCTGGACTGCGGGATCAATCGCATTCAGCCACAGATTCGGGGCGACACCCATGACCAGCGCGGCCAGGGCCGCAGGCACCAGGGCCGTTTTTTCTCGCAAATCGAGGTCGGGCAGGGTATTGTTCACCGCGTGTTTCACCTTGCCGAAGAACACTCGCTGATACATCCAGAGTAGGTATCCCGCGGCCCAGATCACGCCCGTGGCGCCCAGAATCCCATACAGCGGCCGCGCCTGGAAGGCGCCGGTCAGCACCAGAAATTCGCCGATAAAGCCGTTCAGCAGGGGCAGTCCCACCGAGGCCAAAACCACGAACAGGAAGAACGAGGCATAGACCGGCATGGGCGTGGCCAAGCCGCCGAATTCCGAGATTTCGTAAGTGTGGCGGCGCTCATAGAGAATGCCCGCCAGCATGAATAGCCCGCCGGTGGCGATGCCATGGGCCAGCATGATGAAGACCGCGCCGTTCACCCCGGCCTGAGTAAAGCTGAAGATGCCCAGCACCACGAAGCCCAGGTGGCTGATCGAGGAATACGCAATCAGCTTTTTCATGTTGGGCTGCACCAGCGCCACCAGCGCGCCATAGATGATGCCGGTCAGCGCCAGGGCCACGATCCAGGGAGCGTTGTGGCGGGCCTGTTCCGGAAAGAGCCCCAGGTTAAAGCGCAGCAGACCATACGTGCCCATCTTCAGCAGAACGCCGGCCAACAAGACCGACCCTGCCGTGGGCGCTTCCACGTGGGCGTCGGGCAGCCAGGTGTGGAAAGGGAAGAGCGGGACTTTGACGGCAAAGGCGACGAAGAAGCCCAGGAAGAGCCATTGCGCCGCCCCGGCAAAGCCGGCGACACTGCCGGACTGGATTGCGCTTTGGATGACGTCCAACTGGAAGCTGCCGGTCTTAGCGTAGAGCCAAAGAATGGCGGCCAGCATAAAGACCGAGGCGACCATGGTGTACAGGAAGAACTTGACCGCGGCGTAAATCTTGCGCCCGTGGCCGTACATGCCGATCAACAGCGCCATGGGGATCAGGGTGGCTTCCCAGAAGAAGTAGAACAGGAAGAGATCGAGGGCGACGAAAACCCCGATCATCGCCGTCTCCAGTATCAGGAGAAGGATGAAAAATTCTTTCACCCGCTCGTGTACCGACTTCCAGGAGATCAGCACGCACAAGGGGGTAAGAAAGGTCGTGAGCACGACCAGCCACAGGGAAATGCCGTCCAGTCCGATGTGGTAGTGAATGTTGGGCGTGGCGATCCAGGCCTTGTCCACGCCGTATTGGTAGCCGGCCTGGGCCCGGTCAAAGTGCACCGGCAGATGCAACGAGAGCACAAAGGTCAACAGTGAGACGACCAGGGAAAACACCCGAATGTCCCGGTCCCGCCTGGGCACCACCGTCAGCAACAGCGCGCCCGCCAGCGGTATAAACGTGACCAGCGTCAGAATCGATTTGTCCAGTCCTGCGCTCATCGTACCCCTATCCAGATCATGTATGCGATCACTAAGGCCGCGCCTATGGCTATCCAGCCGGCGTAGGAACGCAGGTTCCCCGACTGCATGTGGCGAATGGAATCGGACACGCTCTTGGCCCCGGTGGCGCTTCCGTTCAGTGCGCCGTCGATGACCGTCTGATCAATGCCTCGCCACAGAATGCCTTTGGAGCCTTCGATCAGCGGCGTGACCAACAGCACCGCGTAGATTTCATCCACGTAATATTTGTTCAAGACCGCCCTGTAAAAGCCGCCCAGGGACGCGGCGATCTGCTGCGGCAACTGGGGACGCCGGTAGTAGAGCAGCCAGGCCAGCAGGAATCCCAAAGCGGCGACCGCCAGGGAAACTCCCGCCAGGAAGGTCTCGGACGGTTCTTCCGCATGGCCCGAGGCGTGTCCGCTATGTTCCAGGGCGACGGTTTCGCCCGTAACTGCGTGCCCTTCAAGGGTGGCGTGCGATTCAAATACGGGGGCAAGGAAGTGTTCAAAGCGTTCGCTGCCCACCCAGCCGCCAACCACCGAGAGCACCGCGAGAATGACCAACGGAACCAGCATCACCGCCGGACTTTCATGCACTCCGCCATGTCCATGGCTGTCGTGTCCATGCGCCGCATGCCCATGGGCCGCATCATGTCCGTGGGACTCTTCGCCGCGGTACTCGCCGAAGAAGGTCATGAACCACTGCCGGAACATGTAGAACGAGGTCAGGAAGGCGGTAAACAGGCCAATAGCCCAGAATACCCAGCTTCCGTAGGGGCTGGTCAGGGCCTTGAACAGGATGGCGTCCTTGCTGAAGAAGCCGGCCAGCGGCCAGAATCCAGCGATGGCAAAGGTGCCGGCGGACATGGTCCAGAAGGTCCAGGGAATCTTGGTGCGCAGGCCACCCATCTTGCGCATGTCCTGCTCCCCGCCCACGGCGTGAATCACCGACCCGGCCGCGAGGAAGAGCAGGCCTTTGAAAAAGGCATGCGTCATCAGGTGGAAGACGCCCATCGAGAACGCACCCACGCCGCAGGCGATGAACATGTAGCCCAGCTGCGAGACCGTGGAATAAGCCAGCACCTTCTTGATGTCGGTCTGCGTGATGCCGATGGTGGCGGCGAAGAGCGCGGTCAGGGTCCCGATGATGGTCACCACCAGCAGCGCAGTCGGAGCATGCTGAAAGATCACATGCGAGCGCGAGACCATGTACACACCGGCCGTGACCATGGTGGCGGCGTGGATGAGGGCGGAGACCGGCGTCGGGCCTTCCATGGCGTCCGGCAGCCAGACGTAGAGCGGTATCTGCGCCGACTTGCCGCACGCTCCCACCATCAGCAAGAGTCCAATGGCGGTGAGCAATCCGGGACCGGCGATTTCCACCGGCAGCGGATCCACGGCGGAAAATACCTTGCTGAAGTCCAGCGAACCGAAGTGCTGGATGAGCAGAAATAGCGCGATCAGGAAGCCGAAATCACCGATGCGGTTGACGATGAAAGCTTTCTTACCGGCAGAAGCGGCCGAATCCTTGGTGAAGAAGAACCCGATCAACAGATACGAAGCCAGGCCCACGCCCTCCCAGCCGATGAACATCAGCAGGTAGTTGCTGGCCAGCACCAGCGTGAGCATGAAGAACATGAACAGGTTCAGGTAGCTGAAGAAGCGGTAAAACCCAGGATCCTCCCACATATAGCCGGCGGAGTAGATGTGGATGAGAAATCCTACGCCGGTGACCACCAGCAGCATGATCAGGGAGAGCTGGTCGAGATAGAAGGCGAAGTCGACCTGAAATCCGGCGATGCGGATCCACGGCGCCAGCACTTCGCTGTGCGGCAGGGTAAGGGAAGAGAATTGGGAAAGAACATACAGGGCCAGGGCAAAGGCCGCGCCGCAAAAACTCAGCGCGACGGCCACGACGGCGCTCTTCGAGTATTTCTTCCCGAAAAAGCCATTGATCGCCGCTCCCACCAGGGGAAGCAGCGGAATCATCCAGAGATGGAGGTTCTGCGTCATAGTTTCAGCAGGTTGATCTGGTCTACGTTCAAAGTTTCGCGGTTGCGGAACACGGCGATGATGATGGCCAGGCCCACGGCCGCCTCGGCCGCCGCCACGACCATCACGAAGAACACGAAAATCTGTCCGCTCAAGGCTTGCCAGTGGGCGGCGAAAGCCACGAACGAGAGGTTCACTCCGTTGAGCATCAGCTCAATTGACATAAAGATGGTGATCAGGTTGCGCTTGATCAGGAACCCGGCCACGCCGCAGGCGAACAGGATGCCGCTCAGCACCAGGTAAAACGACAGCGGTACCATCAGCGTTCCTCCTTCGACTGCTGTATCTGGTCGGGCTTCGCGGCCAGCACCACCGATCCCATGATGGCGATCAGCACCAGCACCGAGGTGACCTCAAAGGGCAGCAGGAATTCATGGAACAGCAGGCGGGCGATTTCTTTGGGAGGGCCGGGCAGCGCGCCCAGTGGCACCGCCCCGGTGCCCGAATACTTGAGCAGGACCCAGGTGATCATCAGGCCGCCGGTCAGCAGGCCGGGCACGCCCAGCAGAATGGCCACGCGGCTGCCGCCGAAGCGGGCTTCTTCCCCGGCATTCAGCAGCATGATGACGAAGACGAACAGCACCATGATGGCGCCGGCGTAGACGATGACCTGGACTGCGCCCAGGAACTCCGCGCCCAGCAGGAGATACTCGCCGGCCAGTGCGCCCATGACCACCACCAGCGACAGGGCACTGTTGATGGGATGGCGTTGCGCCAGCAGGTTGACCGCCCCCGCCACGCACACCAGGCCGAACACCAGGAATAAAGTCAAATGAAGCATGCTTTGTCTAAAAGCGGAGCGCGTTCAAAGACGCTCTCCGGATTGGTTCTTCCCTTACTGTTGCAAGACCACGATCAATGCCGTCACCACCACGTTTGCGATGGAGAGCGGCAGCAGGAACTTCCAGCCGAATGCCATCAGCTGGTCATAACGGAAGCGCGGCAAAGTCCCGCGCACCCAGATGTAAATGAACATGAAGACGAACACCTTGGCCACGAACCAGAACACGGGCAAGAGCGCCTGCAGCAGGGGAGGCCCAAACACCGGACCGCTCCATCCGCCCAGGAACAGCAGAGTCGCCAGGCAGCCCACCGTCACCATGTTGGCGTATTCCGCCATGAAGAACATGGCGAACTTCATGGCGCTGTATTCGGTGTGGTAGCCGGCGACCAGCTCGGTTTCCGCTTCCGGTAAGTCAAAGGGAATGCGGTTGGTCTCGGCGTAGGCCGCCATCAGATAAATGAAGAAGGCCACAAACTGCCCGTGGAAGATGTTCCACTTGGGAATGAATCCCCAGAAAACGCCGGTCTGCGCGGCCACAATATCGTTCAGGCTGAAGCTGCCAGACATGATCAGCACCCCGACCAGCGAGAGGCCCAGGGCGATTTCGTAGCTGATCATTTGCGCGCTGGCGCGCAATCCACCCAGCAGGGAGTACTTGCTGTTCGACGACCAGCCGGACAGCGCGACGCCATACACCCCCAGCGAAGTCACGCCCAGAATGATGAGCAGGGCAATGTTCAGATCGGGGGCGATCTGCAAGGGAATGGTCAGGCCAAAGATGGTGACCGGGTTCCCGATGGGAATGACGGCAATCGAGGTCAGCGCAAACACCACCGCAATGATAGGCGCGGCGATGTAGAGCGGCTTATAGACGTGCGGCGGGGTCAGGTCTTCCTTCAGCAGAAACTTGACGCCGTCCGCCGCGGGCTGCAGCAGGCCGAAAGGGCCGACGCGCGTGGGACCCCAGCGGTTTTGCATGCGGCCCACCACTTTGCGCTCCAGCCACACGCTGTAAGCCACCGCGGTCAGCAGCACGAACAGCGCCAGGGCCGTCTTAATCAGCGAAACGATGATGAAGGTAGTGATGCTCAATGTCGTCTGAACTCTTTCCAGATCAGTCCGCCGCAACCTCTTCGGAAGGCTGCCGGTCCTTGTTTTCCATCACGGAGTGCAACGTATGGGAATAACGCCCGAGGGTGCCGGAACGGAACAGCCCGTCCGCGGCCGGTACGATCAGCTCGGGCTTCTGCGCCACTGCCGGCCCGCTGGCCGCAAAATTCGTCTGCTGGTCGTTGCCGGACAGCAGGGCCAGACGGGAAATGTTGTAGCCCGGCACCAGGCGCTGGATCTCATCCAGGATCGCCATGGGATCAAAGGGGCTCATCTTCAGTTCCAAGCCATTGGCTTCAAGCCATACCGCATGCCGGTCGGCTTCACCCGACTGCGCGCCACGGGTCTGGCCCATGTCCGCGCGGGTGCCGCGGCCGAAGGGCACCAGCTGGCGCACGTCGAAGCCCATGGCGTCGGCGATGCGCACGATCATTTCAAAATCGCCCTTGGTCCCGGTGACTTCTCCCGCCTTCTTCACCAGCTGCAGATCGCCGCTGGTATTGGTGACGCTGCCCGATTTCTCGTAGGCATTGGCCGCCGGCAAAACAACGTCGGCAATCACCGCGGTCTCGGTCAGGAACATGTCCTGCACCACCACGAAACTCTTCGAGAACACGAAAGGATCGATGCCAAAACGCGCGATAGGATTGGCGCCCACCACATAAAGCGCTTTGAGTTTTCCGGCCTTGGCGCTCTCCGCCATCTCGGGCAGTGAGAGACCGGGCGCGGAAGGAATGCCGCCCCACTCCTGGTGGAACTTGCCGGCTTCCGCCACCGGCAGGTAGCCGGGCAGAAGATCAGGGTAAAGGCCCATATCGGCCGCGCCGCGTGAGTTGGCGTAATCGGCCAGGGCAAGGAACTTGGCCCCCGGCACGGCGGAGCCGAATTTCACCAGGGCCGTAATGTCGCCTTCGCGCAGCTCCGAGCCGAAAACGATGACCAGGTTCTCTTCCGTCTTCAGCTTGTCGCGCAGAGCGGTCCAGCCGTCTTTGCTGCCGCCGAGGCTGGCCAGAGCGGCGTCTTCGCCGGCCAGGAACGCCGCGAAAGCGCCTTCCGCGCCGGCCGGAATCAGCTGGAAACCGGCCGCCTGGCGGCGCAGCTTGATGGGCTGGGAATTCACCACATAGAGGCGGGAGCGATGCAGGCGAACGTTGCTGCGGATCTGCCAGGCCAGAAGTGGGTGTTTTTCCGTGGGATCGTTGCCAATCAACAGTACTGCCGGCGCGTTGTAGACATCGCGCATCGACGCGGTCGCATTGGCCCTGCCGCGCAGCGCGGCGGCGAAAGCAGGGAAGTCCGCCGTGCGGTGATGGTCGATATTGTTGCTGCCCAGCACCACGCGCGCGAATTTCTGCAGCAGGTAGTTCTCTTCATTCGTGGTGTGGTTGGAGCCAATGACGCCGATGGCCTGTCCGCCGTCTTTCTCGCGGATGGCGCTGAATTTCTTGCCGATCAGTTCAAAAGCCTCTTCCCATGTGGCGGGCGTGAGCTGGCCATTCTTGCGGATAAGCGGCTGCGTCAGGCGATCCTGGTGGTTGGCGAAATCAAAAGCGTAGCGCCCCTTGATGCACAGGAAGTCGTTGTTGATGCCGCTCTTGTCGCGGTTGTCGCCGCGTACAATTTCCATCCCGGTATCGGCGCGCCGCACGCCCAGCGTGGTCTTGCACCCGTCGCCGCAGTGGGTGCAGACGGTGCCTACGTGGTTCATCTCCCAGGGGCGCGTCTTGTAGCGGTAAGAGCCTGAAGTCAGCGCGCCGACCGGGCAGATGTCGATGCACATGCCGCACTCTTCGCACTCGAGGTGGTCTTCGTTGTTGGGCGCAATGATGGAGCTGACTCCGCGGTTCTGCACGCCCAAGGCGGCGACATCCATGCCTTCGTTGCAGACACGCACGCAACGGTAGCAGAGAATACAACGCGGGCGGTCGAAGAATACGACCGGTGACCACTGCTGCTCTTCGCGGTGGTTCTTGGGCTCAATGTACTTTGATTCGGCGGCGCCGTAGGAGAACGTCATGTCCTGCAGCTCGCACTCGCCGCCGGCATCGCAGACCGGGCAGTCCAGCGGATGGTTGCCCAGCAGCAGTTCGACCATGCCCTTGCGCGCCTGGCGGATCTCGTCACTGTCGGTGGTGACGATCATGCCCTCGGCGACCACTGTGGTGCACGCCGTCTGCAGCTTGGGCATCTTCTCCACTTTCACCAGACACATGCGGCAGGCGCCCTGCAAGGAAAGATTGGGGTAATAGCAGAAAGACGGCACTTCAATGCCGACGCTCTTGCAGGCCTCAATCAGAAGGGTCCCTGCCGGGGTTTTGACCGCTTTGCCGTCTACCGTGATGTTTACGTCAGCCATGGGATTTGTAATTTTGCAATCGGGTAATTTGGTAGTTTGAAACCATCAAGCCCATGCAACGAAAAGGGCTTTGCAGTTCGCTGGGCAAATTACAAAATTACCCGATTACCAAATTACAAATTCTCTAAGCCAGTGCCGGTTCTGCCACGTTCTTCTCATACGGGCAGGGCTTGCCATCCAGATGATCTTCGAACTCCTGGCGAAACTTCTTCACGAAAGCGATGGTCGGCATGGCCGCGGCATCGCCCAGCGGACAGAAGGTCCGGCCCAGCATGTTCTCCGCCAGGTACTGGATGTTATCAATGTCCTTCTTCTGCCCCGCGCCGTGATGGAAGCGGGTCAGCGTCTTCTTCAGCCAGTCCGTTCCTTCGCGGCAGGGAATGCACCAGCCGCAGCTTTCGTGCTGGTAAAACTTGATGGTGCGCAGCGCGAATTTCACCATGCAGGTGGTGTCGTCGAGTACGACGACCCCACCTGAACCCAGCATGGAACCGGCTTTGGCCACGGAATCGAAATCCATGGCCACATCAATTTCGTTGGGCAATAACACCGGCGTGGACGATCCCCCCGGCACCACCGCTTTCAGCTTGCGCCCGTTGGCGATGCCGCCGCCCACTTCCTCAATCATCTTCTTGAGGTTGTAGCCCATGGGCAGTTCATAGACGCCGGGCTTGTTCAGATTGCCGCTCAGGCAGAACAGGCGGGTGCCGCCGTTTTTCGGCGTGCCCAGCCCGGCATACCATTCGGCGCCGCCCAGCAGAATGTGGGGCACGCTGGCCAGGGTCTCGGCATTATTGATGACGGTCGGTCCACCCCACAGCCCGACCACGGCCGGGAAGGGAGGACGAATGCGCGGAATGCCGCGCTTGCCTTCGAGCGACTCCATGAGCGCCGACTCCTCGCCCACTTCATAGGCTCCCGCGCCGCCATGCCAATAGATCTCGAGATCGCGTCCGCTGCCGAAAATGTTCTTGCCGATGAAGCCGCGCGCATAGGCGTCGGCAATGGCCTTCTGCATGATGTTCGAGAGGTAGCGGTACTCGCCGCGAATGTAGATGTAGCCGGCCTGCGAACCCACGGCCAGAGCGGCGATCATCACGCCCTCGATGACCGAATGCGGATCATGCTCGAAAATCAGGCGGTCTTTGCAGGTGCCGGGCTCGCTCTCATCGCCGTTGCACAATACATATTTCGGTTTGGGGGCGGTCTTGGGCACGAAAGACCACTTCATCCCGGTGCTGAATCCGGCGCCGCCGCGTCCCCGCAGCCCGGAATTCTTCACCAGATTGATGATGTCGTCCGGCTGCATACTGAGCGCCTTCTGCACGGCCTTGTAGCCGTCCAGTTCGAGATAGCGGTCCAGGTTGGCCGCACCCTGCCCAAAACGCCGGGAGACGATTTTTACCTCATCGGAATGTGAGACCAGATCAGCCATGAGATTTTAAAATTTGGAAATCGGGTAATTTGGTAATTTCAAAATCATTATTCCCGGAATTTGCCGAACGCACCGCAGTTCCGGTTTTTCAAATTACAAAATTACCCGATTACAAAATTACCAAATCCTCTTTACTTCTTTTCCTGATATCCAGCTAAAACTTTGTCCATCTTCTCGACCGTCAGGTTCTCGTGGAAGTCGTAATTGACCTGCACCGCCGGGGCCCAGCTGCAAGCGCCGATGCACTCCACTTCTTCCAGGGAAAACTGCCCGTCCGGGGTGGTGCCTTTGTGTCCAATGCCCAATTTTTTCTTGCAGTGTTCCAGCAGCTCTTCGCCCCCGCGCAGCATGCAGGCGATGTTGGTGCAGACCTGCACGTTGTACTGGCCGCGCGGTTTGGTGGTCAGCATGGAGTAATAGCTGATGACATTGCGCACGTCGAGCTCGGTCAGTTCCAGCCGCCCGGCCAGCTCGGCGATGACCTCATCGCTGAGATATCCGGCTTCGTCCTGGGCATAGAGCAGCGTGGGCACCAGGCACGAGCGCTTGGTCGGATAGTGGGTCAGCATGTCCGCGAACCGCTTTTCGAATTCTTCCGAAAACTTCATTTTGTAATTTCGCAATCGGGTAATTTTGTAATTTACAAACCCGTTATCCAGCTATTCGTGCAGTACGTTGCGAGGCGGTAAATAATGCGCTCAATTCTCGCGCCTCATTTAACAGCTCCTTCAGTTTTTCTTCCGGCACCAACGCACAATCCACCAACATCTCAAGCCAAGACACCGTTTCGTCAGCCTCTTCTACCACTAGGCCAATCTTGGCCACCCATTCGGCCCGTGAGCGGGCACGGCAGGCTGCCCGATAGTTTGCCGCCACCGAAGTCCCGCATCTTAAAAGTTGCTTGCCAAGAACTTGCGCATCGGTTCGATAAGGCAGCGACTTGTACAACTTTACGATCCGAACGGCGAATCTTTTGGTTCGTTCTCTTAATTCCTCGGGTCCCATGGATTGAACACCTCCAGGGTGGCACAAATTACAAAATGACCCGATTACCAAATTACAAAATTCCTACCGGTCGATCTCTCCCAACACGATATCGATCGACCCAATGGCCGCAACTACGTCAGCCAGCAGCCGGCCTTCACATAGCTTGGGCAATAACTGCATGTTGGCCAGACAGGCCGAGCGCATGTGTACGCGGTAGGGCTTCGCGGTGCCGTCGCTTACGATGTAATAGCCCATTTCGCCGCGTGGGGATTCAATGGCTTGGTAGACCTCACCCTCCGGCACGGCAAAGCCTTCCGTAATAATTTTAAAGTGATAGATGAGCGCTTCCATCTGCGTCTTCATCTTCTCGCGGTCGGGCAATACCACTTTGGGAGCGTCCGCCTTGATGGGGCCCGAGGGCATGCCGTCCAGCGCCTGCTTTACGATGCCAATCGATTCCCGTAACTCAGCGACCCGGCACAGATAGCGGGCATAGACGTCGCCTTCCGTGCGTACCGGCACTTTAAACTTAAAATTTTCATAGCCGGTATAGGGCATGTCGCGGCGCAGGTCGTGATCCACGCCGCTGCCGCGCAGGGTGGGACCGCTGGCTCCCAGAGCAATCGCATCTTCCGCCGAAATGGTGGCCACGCCCTTGGTGCGCATGATCCAGATGGGATTGTTGGTCAACAGGTTCTCATACTCGTCCACGCAGGAAGGGAAGCGGTCGGCGAAGGCGCGGACCTTGTCAAAAAATCCGATGGGGGGTTCCAGGGCCACGCCGCCCACCCGGAAATACGAAGTCATCATGCGCTGTCCGCTGATCATCTCGAACAGACGCAACACATCTTCCCGCTCGCGGAAGCAATAGAGGAACACTGTCATGGCGCCGATGTCCATGGCGTGCGTGCCCAGCCACACCAGGTGCGAGTTGATGCGGGTGAGCTCATTCATCAGCACTCGCAGCCACTGCGCCTTGGGGGGCAGCTCCAGACCCAACAACTTCTCCACCGCCAGCACATAGCAGAGGTTGTTGGTCATGGGGCAGAGGTAATCAATGCGGTCGGTCAGGGGCACGACCTGCTGGTAGAACTTGGCCTCGCAGGTCTTCTCGATGCCGGTGTGCAGGTAGCCGATATCGGGCATGATCCGCACAATGCTTTCCCCGTCGATCTCGAGGATGACGCGCAGCACCCCGTGCGTGGAGGGGTGTTGCGGCCCCATGTTCAGGATCATGGTTTTGTCCTGATCGGGTTCGAGCACTGGCGTAGGCGTAAGGTGGGCCATAATCGGGTCTAGCGGTAGCCTTCCACAGGATAATCCTTGCGCAGCGGGTGGCCTTCCCAGTTCTCCGGCATAAGCAGACGCCGCAGGTAGGGGTGGCCGGTGAAGCGGATGCCAAACAGGTCAAACACTTCCCGTTCCGCGTAATTGGCGCTGGGCCACACCGCGGTCACAGATTCCAGGACCGGGCTGTCGGCGTTCAGCCGTACTTTCAGGCGCACCCGCTCTTTTTTGGAGATCGACAACAGGTGATAGATGACTTCAAAGCGAGGTTCTTGCGGGTACCAGTCGACGCAGGTCACATCCGACAGATAGTTGAAACTACAGCCGGGATCGTCGCGCAGCAGGGCGCAGGCCTCGCGGATGAACTCTTTTTGCACGTAGATGGACATCTCGTCGCGGTCGAACTTGGCGCCCGCGACCGCGCCCGCGTTCCAGCGCAGAAGCCGGGACACGGCGGGATGTTCCTTCAGCTGTTCCAGGTCGGTAATGGCAGGGGCGAGCGGCATGCTAGGCGTTCCCTCGTGGTTTGGCGGTCTCTCCCCAGTCCAGGACGCCCTTTTTCCAGACGTAGAAAAAACCCACCAGAACGATCAGCATGTACACCAGCATCTCCAGGAAGCCGAACATTTTCAGCTCTTTCAGCAGCACAGCCCAAGGATAGAGGAAGATGGCTTCTACGTCGAACAGAATAAACAACATGGCCACCAGATAAAACTTTACCGAGAAGCGCTCGCGGGCGTCGCCCACCGGGGTCATGCCGCATTCATAGGGCGAAAGCTTGGCCCGGGTCGGCTTGCGCTGGCCAATCAGCCAGGAAAGCAGGACAATAACGCTGGCCAAAGCGCCTGCAATGAGAAAATGCAGGAGTAACGGTAGGTAACGGGCAAAGTAATTGTCCGGCATAGAAGAGCTATATATAATTCGCGCCTAGTGGGTGAAACATTCTAGATTAGTTTTCACATGCGGTAGTGTCAAGGGAACCGAACGCTTTTGTAAGAGTTTCTTAAACCAGGGTTTCACTTTGCAGCGCTTCGCGAACGGAATGGCATGATTTTTGGCTTTAATACCGACGTCAAACACCAGGACACCGTCTACCACGTGCAGAGCGAGGCGCGGGAAGGCGAGCTGTTACTGCAGACCCAGGTCTTCGTGCGCGGCCGGTGCATCGGCAAGCGCGCCACCTCCTATGCCGACAAACTTTCCGCCGGCGGCTTCACCGACCAGCAGAAGGAACAGCTGCTGCGCGACCAGCATCGCATGGTGCTGGATTCCATCCGCGATGGCCGTCTCGACGACGTGCTCGACAAGCGCGATTCGGCGGAAACCCTGGCAGCCATTAAAGAGCTGGATGTGCACTGGCTGAATTCCGAGTCGGTCCACGCCGACCACAACCTCAGTCTGCGCCTGCGGGTCACGGAAGGCGGAGCCGCAGTGCAGGGAGCGCGCCTGACCGTGCGCTTTGCCCGCCCCAACTCCATGCCCTTTTATACTCAGGTGGTGACGGACTCGGCCGGAGATGCGGAAATGAAGATCGAGATGGATGAGGCCTCGCTGCCGGACGCCTCCATTCTGGTGCAAGCCGCCTATTCCGGACGCACCGCCACCCGCAAATTCCAACTGCGGCGCGTGGAAGCATAAAGGGCCTTTTCCATGAAGATCGTCATGAACGGGGAAGAACGCGAGGTTTCTTCCCCCCTCAGTTTGTCCGCCCTGGTCGAACAGTTAGGTATGAAGCCGGACCGGGTGGCGGTGGAGCTGAACCGCAATATCGTGCCCCGTGGGCAGTGGGCCGCGACCGCTCTTTCTGAAGGCGACCGTCTGGAGGTTGTGCATTTCGTGGGCGGCGGTTGGTGAAGGTGTGCCTTATCTTTCTGAGTTTCCACTGTCATCCTGAGCTTAGCGAAGGACCCATCGTATTCGCAATTTAAGAAATAAAGCAGAGGTCCTTCGTCGGGCGTTTGCCCTGCGCGCCAACGCTGCGTCCTCAGGATGATAGGCATGGCAGGGAACTGATGATGTGCACCCTGCTTGTGTAGGGACAGCCGCCCCGGCTGTCCGGCCGAGCCCAGCTCGACGAATGTTTGGATCCGCGGCTCCCCTTCCCATAGCAGCAGGATGGCCGATCTCCCCGATTCGGCTTTTGCATGGCCTGCCTGGGGCCGCTCCCGGGCCCTTCTTCCACAGCCGGGAGCTTCTTAGTCAATACCTTGGAAGGTGAATCCCTCATTGACTTTGCACGCCTTATGCCTAGAATGTTTCAAACATTTCAAGCAGAAATTGTTTTAAACATTTTTACCTCATGATGCACAAACAGTTCACGTCCCGCGATGTAGTGGCCATGACCGGCATCACCCCGCGGCAGTTGCAGTGGTGGGATGAACAGCGCGTCGTGGTGCCCGCCAAAGAAGGGCATCGCCGCCTCTATTCCCTGCAGGACCTGGCGGAGGTGGCGGTGATCTGCGAGTTTCGCCGCCGCGGATTTTCGCTGCAGCGTGTCCGCAAAGTCATGCGTTTTTTGCAGCAGGAGTTCGGCAAACGGCTGGCGGAGACCGTCAGCGGGGCCTCCGACTACCACCTGCTGACCGACGGCTCGAATTTCTATCTGGAAACGGATGCCCGCCAGATCGTGGACATCCTGAAAAATTCCCGCCAGCCCATGCTGGCGGTATGTCTGAGCGACACCGTGCGGCAGGTGCGGGCGGTGATGCGCGGCACTCTGAAGAAGGGCAATGTTTCGGTCAGCGGGACGCCGGAAAAGCGCCGCCGCAGGCAGGTTTCGTAGCTCGATTCACCCGGGGAGGCACGATGATTGCAGAATTGGATGTGCTGAGCGAATGGATTCCGGAGCAGATGCATCCCGGCACCATCTTTGTGCTGGAAAATGCCGGCCAGGTCGGAGAGAAGGAAGATCCCTACTGGGCGGTGCTGTCCTGCCCTAGTTGCGGCACGCTGGGCCTGATTACGCGCAAACAGATCGCCGGCTTGCTGCCCGTCATTTGCGGCTCACGCGAGTGCCCGGCCCAGTTTTTCATTCAGGACAGCGAGATCGTCGTGCGCAAGCCCTTTTAATTCCGTGGCCACCTTCTCCCATCCGCTGGCCACAATCTCCCCTGCCTGAAATTCAAAAAAGGTTCCGCTCGCTCCTGTAAATCCATCCTGCTTCAAATCTAATTTCCGGTCTTCAGCTTGGAATCCGCGGTAAGGATGGGGACGTGCTGCACGATCTCAATGCCAAAGCCTTCCAGCGCGGCCACGCGCCGGGGATGGTTGGTCAGCAGGCGAATCCGCCGCAGGTTTAAATCGGAAAGAATCTGCGCCCCAATGCCGATGTCGCGCTGGGTTTTACGTTCGGTTTCCGGCAAAGACGGATTACGCCGCTCGCGGTGAAAAGCCAGGGTGGCCCGCTCGCCGACTTTCTCTACCGAGAAGCCTTGCGAGGTCTGGTGCAGGTAAATCAGGGCCCCTTGTCCCTCGCGGGCGATGGCCTGCATGGCGCCTTCCATGGAGGCATGACAATCGCAGGCGGTGGAGCCGAAAACGTCCCCCATCAGACAATGCGCCTGCATGCGTACCAGTACCGGGGTGTTGCTGTGTTCGATGTCTCCCTTGACCAGGGCCACGTGGGACTCGCCGCCGTGGATTTCGCTCTGGTAGGCGATGACACGGAACTCGCCGTGTTGCGTGCCAATCAACGCTTCGCCCAGACGATGCACGTAACGCTCGTGCTGCATGCGGTAACGGATAAGCTCGGCGACGGTCAACATCTTCAGGCTGTGGGTGTGGCAGAACTCGATCAGGTCGGGGACCCGCGCCATGCTGCCGTCCTCGCGCATGATCTCGCAGATAATGCCGGCGGGAACCAGGCCGGCCATGCGGGCGAGATCGACCGCCGCCTCGGTCTGGCCGGCCCGCACCAGCACCCCGCCTTTGCGGGCCCGCAACGGGAACATGTGTCCGGGCCGCGCCAGGTCGGAGGGGCGAGTGGCGGGATCGATGGCCACCTGAATGGTGCGGGAACGGTCCGCCGCCGAAATGCCGGTGCTGACCCCTTCGCGGGCATCAATGGCCTCGCAGAAGGCCGTGCCGTAGTTCGAGGTGTTCTCGGCGCTCATGGGGCCGATGCGCAGGTGGTCCAGGCGCTCTTCAGTCATGGCCAGGCAGATTAGGCCGCGGCCATACTTGGCCATGAAATTGATCAGCTCAGGAGTGACTTTTTCCGCCGCCAGGGTAAGGTCGCCTTCGTTCTCGCGGTCCTCGTCGTCGACCACAACAATCATGCGGCCGGCGCGGATCTCTTCAATCGCGGTGGGAACATCGGTAAATGCGGTGGCGGGCGTCATATCTAAAAATTGTAGCAAAAGCGGTGCAGGTTCACCTCCTGAGCTTGCGCTGTACCCTGTATTCCCAAATCAGCACAATCATGTAGGCCCAGATGTCTTCATCTGGGCGGCCGGGCAGGGCCCGGCGGTAGAATAGTGGGCCGTGCCACAGTCGTATTACCAGCGCAATCTTCCTCACTTACAGTGTGATAATAAAGCTCACTTTGTAACCTTCTGTACCTATCATCGCTGGATTCTACCGGAATGGGCCCGGATGCTCGTTCTCGAAAGTTGCTGCCGTGCAGATCAATACACAATCGATCTTTATGCCGCTGTTGTCATGCCTGATCATGTGCACTTGATTTTTGTTCCCCGGGTGGATGCCAAGAAGCTGGAAGTATTTTCCATGGCCCGGATTATGAAGGCGATCAAAGGTGCATCCTCTCATTGGATTAATCGAAGGTTGAGCGGACATGGAAGGGTCTGGCAGGAAGAATCGTTTGACCATGTGGTCCGGTCTTCCGAGAATCTCGATCAGAAAATTGCTTATGTTTTGGAGAACCCGCTGCGGAAGGGGCTGGCTGCAAATAGGGAGGAATATCCGTGGATATGGGTGACGGAACGGTTTCGTGGTGTGGGAAAATCCGTGCGGTGGGAGAAATAGCCGAGCTTGGCTCGGCTGGGCAGGTGCGGACACCTGCCCCTACACGAGCAAGGTCTAGGCCGCCGGGTAAATGAAGCGAATGATCCAGAACACAAAAGCAGCCACCGCGGCCGAAGCCGGAATGGTCAAGATCCAGGCCCAAACGATCCGCCGGGCCACGCCCCAACGCACCGCCGACAGGCGATTCACCGCTCCCACGCCGATAATGGCGCCGGTAATGGTGTGGGTGGTGCTGACCGGAATGCCCGCCAGGGCGGTGCCCATCAGGGTGAGCGCCCCCGCCGTTTCCGCGCAGAAGCCGCCGAAGGGCTTCAGCTTCGTGATCTTGGATCCCATGGTATGGACAATGCGCCATCCCCCGAGATAGGTGCCCAGAGCGATCGCGGTATGGGCGGACAGAATGATGTACCACTTCCAGGGGCCCCACTCGCCGTTCATGTCCTGGGGGCTGAGATAGCCGGCGGTGAACAAAGCCCCGGCAATGATGCCCATGGTCTTTTGCGCATCGTTGCCGCCGTGTCCCAGGCTATAGAGACCGGCGGAAACCAGCTGCAGGCGGCGAAACCAGCGGTCCACGGTCCGCGGAGTCTGCTTGCGCAGCAACCAATAGCCGGCCACGCTGAAAGCCAGCCCAAAGACCATGCCGAGCAGGGGCGCGACCACGATGAATACCAAAGTCTTGGTCCAGCCATGAGGCAGGATGACGCCGTAGGCATATTCCGCGCCGTGATTCAGCGCGGCGCGGGCAATGGCCGCGCCGGCATAGCCGCCGATCAGGGCATGCGAGGAAGACGTCGGCAGGCCCCACCACCAGGTCAGCAGGTCCCAGACGATGGCCCCCATCAGGCCCGCGATGACGACATATTGCGTAACGTCATCCAGCCGGATCATGCCTTTGCCAATGGTATGGGCCACTGCGGTGCCCAGCACGAAGGCGGCTACGAAGTTAAAAAACGCCGCCCAGGCGACCGCCATTTTGGGGGAAAGGACCCGGGTCGAGACCACCGTGGCAATGCTGTTGGCGGCATCGTGGAAGCCATTCAGGAAATCGAAGGTCAGGGCCACGAGCACGGTAATGATCAGCAGCAAGAGTCCAGTGTTCACCCGCGGCTGCACCTCGAAGCAGTGAGTCGATTGGTCCGCAGCATCATTAGGCGTTCTTCAAGGCGACGGTTTCCAGGACGTTGGCGACGTCCTCCGCGCGGTCCGTGGCGCTTTCCAGGACTTCATACAGTTCTTTGATCTTGATCAGATGGATGGGGTCTTTTTCATGCTCGAACAAGGCGGCGATGGCCGCCCGGCCGATGCGGTCGGCTTCGTTTTCCAGGCGATTGATTTCCACACAGTAGGCCGCCACCTGGCCATTTTTCTCCAGCATGGAAACCCCTTTGGCCAGCTGCTCGGTCTGGTCCACGATGAGGCGGGCCAGCTCCGCGGCGGCGGGAGGTGGCTGAGTGATCTTGTACATCTTGAGCCGGGTGCCGGCCGAGTTGATGAAATCCAACACGTCATCCAGGGAGGAGGCCAGGGTGTGGATGTCTTCCCGGTCAAATGGAGTAATGAAAGTCTGATTGAGCTTGGTGAAGATGGCATGGGTCATGTCGTCTCCCCGATGCTCAATTTCCTGTAGTTGGTCGACCTGGGTGGCTAAATCACCGGGATTTTGCAGAATCTGCTGCAGCAGGCGGGCACCATCGGTGAGATTCGCCGACATTTCGGCGAACATCTGGAAGAATTTCATCTCCCGGGGGATGAGACGAACCATGAATCTAGGGCTCCTTGCGACGGAATCGGGGGCTAGTCCTCGCCGCAAACGGATAACTATCTCACCTGCACGGCGATAGCGTCAAACCAGAGGGCGGGGAAGGCGCGCCCACGGCCGCGGCAAAAAGAAAAGCCACCCGCAAAGGGTGGCTGGGCAAGGCAAGAAAAATCGTTTACAGGGTAGATTCGATCTCAAAACCCCAGGCTTCGAGCAAGGGTTCGGGAATGTATTTCGAGTTCTTGTTGCGCCGGGCCCATTCGCGCAGCCGGGTCGAGCGCAGATACTGGTCGGGAGAGAGCTTATACTCACGCACCACCTGTTCGAATTCCGTGACCGTGGGAGTAATGGGGCCAATCGGTTCAGGCTTACCCCAATTCGGATTTCCGCGCCGCTTTGCCATGAAAATTAAGCCTCTTTGTTGAAAATAATTGTCTACCGAATATCCAGTTAGATTCAGGCGCCAGGGAACAGGATTCACCTTCCGGGCATAGCCATCATCGCCGGAGTCACCCCAGGGCCCTAAATTGCCCGCTGGAAACTGTTGATTTTAGGGCCTAATTTCTCTTTCGTCAATGCAAATTTGCGGTATCCGCTCCAATTAATCAACATAAATTAAAGAAAATTAATGGTTTAACTGTAGATACAGTTTTCCCTAGAAAAATCCGGATTTTGGAATGTTTCCCCGCTCCACTCGCCATGGCCATCCCGGTAACCTATGGCAGCTGGTGACTGCCGTAATCAGGAGGGAGGCCGCGCCGTTGACCCCCGGTAAGCCGGCAGCCTACAGTGCCGAAAGGGTTCTTGTGAGAGGGGGCCCGATCCACTAGGGATTTCGCGATGAGTCTACAGGCGCTGGTGCTCTGTTCGGATGAAAAAATCTTGCGTGTGCTGCGCCGGGTCCTGGGCGACCTGGAGATCCACGTGGAGCACTGCCCGGACCGCGATGCCGCCATCCACAAGCTGACCCGGCAGCGCTTTGAGGCGGTCATTGTGGACTGCCAGGACGAAACCGTGGCCTCGCAAATCCTGCGCAGCGCCCGCACCGCGCCTTGTAACAAGCGGGCCATCGCGGTGGCCTTGATTGACGGCGAAAAGGCGGTGCGCAGCGCTTTTGACCTGGGCGCACACTTCGTTCTGTACAAACCGATCTCCATGGAGCGCGCCAAAACTAGTTTTCGCGCCGCCCGCGCCCTTATGAAGCGGGAGCGCCGCCGCAACCAGCGGGTCTCGGTGGAAGTGCCGGTCACCTTGTTGACCGACGACGGCAGCCGTCAGCAGGTGCTGACCTCCGATCTGGGGGAAGGCGGTCTGGCGGTGCATGCCGTCAAATGGCCGCGCCATACCGGTCCCCTGCAAGTGCAGCTTACTTTGCCGGGAAGCCACAATTCCATCGAATGTGCCGGCGAGGTGGCCTGGGAAGGCTCCGGCCGGCAGTCGGGGATTCGTTTCCTGGAGATGCCGGTGGAAGCCCGCAAGTACTTAAAGCAATGGTTGAATCAGTATTCCTCCGAGATTGAAAAAGATGATCCTCCCGCGCTGGGCGCGGTCGCTGGCGTGAGTCCGGAAGCCTGCTATGTGGAGCTGCTCTCGCCCTTTCCCGTGAACACCAAAGTTCTGCTTTCCACGCAGGCCCTGGACGCTGCCATCCAGGTGGAAGGCGTGGTGCGCGTGATGCATCCAGAAAAGGGCATCGCCATAGAATTTCTTCGCGGCACAGAAGCGCAGCGCACTCTACTGGAGGGGTTTCTGCAGACTCTTAGCCAGTCCCATGCGGAGAACCCGGAGGTCCTGGTGGAACCGGAAGGTTTGGAAAGCGCGGAGGAGCCGGCCGCCCGCGATCGCTCCAGCTCAGATCCACTGCTGAATTTGTTCTGGAACCGGGCTGATCTTTCGGTAGACGTCTTTCTCGCCGAAGCCCGAAAACAAGGCACCCTGCGGCAAAAGAAAGCCGCTACCTTCGCCATCTGAAACAGCCCCTCTGCTGATTTTCCTATCGGGAACTTGGGTTCTGACTTGCGCCTTCAGGATGGTTTGACTGTCGCGGCGTAGCTTAAGGGGTAGGTCTGGGTCTCAATCTGCTTACGCAGGTCTCCCCAGATGGTGTCGGGCATGGAAAGAAATACTTTGACGACTTCCGGATCGAACTGCCGTCCCGACCAGCGCAGGATCTCTTCCCGGGCAGCGCCCACAGTCTGGGCAGCACGATACGGGCGGTCGGAGGTGATGGCGTCCAGCGTGTCCGCCACCGCGAAAATGCGCGCTCCCAGGGGAATCTGTTCGCCTTTCAACCCGCGGGGGTAGCCGGTCCCGTCGAAACGCTCCTGGTGGGAGTAGACGATCTGGGCCGCTTCCGCCAGAAAGGGAATGCGGTGCAGCATTTGAAAGCCGTGATAGCAATGCTCGCGCATGATGGTGACTTCATCCGGGCTTAAGGCCCCCGGCTTGCGCAGAATGGCATCGGGAATGGCCATCTTGCCGATGTCGTGCAGGAAGGCGCCGCGGGCGATGATGGCAATTTCGTCTTTGGGCAATCCCATGGCGCGGGCAATGGCGATGGTAAACGCGGTCACGCGTTTGGAGTGGCCTTCGGTTTCCGCATCTTTCAGGTCGAGGGCGTTGCCCAGCGCTTCCAGGGTGATGTCGTAGGAGCGCTCCAGGTCGCGCATCGCCTCTTTCAGCTGGGCGGTGCGGGCCTCGACCAGAGATTCCAATTCCGTCTGATAGCGGCGGTTTTCCAGCTTTAGATGACGATTTTCCAGGGCGCGGCGCACCGTCGCCAACAGTTGCTCGCGCTCAAATGGCTTCAGCAGGTAGTCATAGGCCCCGTTGCGAATGGCTGCCAGGGCCACAGAAATGTCGTGCACCGCGGTCACCATGACCACCGGCATATCCGGGAACCGCTCCTTGGTGCGCTCCAGCAGACCGATACCATCCAGTTCCGCCATCATCAGGTCGGAAAGCACCAGCTCAAACTCTTCGCCCGAATCCAGCAACGCCAGGGCCTCCAAACCAGAGGCGGCCTGCCGGCATTTGTAGTGGGCAGAGCTCAGCATGGAAGAAACAATCTCGCGGATCGCTTCCTCGTCGTCGACCACCAGGATACGTTCGGATGCCATGAGCAGGTTTCAGTCTACGGCCAATTCTAGCCTAGTTCGACGGTTCCGAAGGTAACCATCTGCGGGGGGAAAACCCATTGGTAACCGTCAGATGCGTGGTATCTAAGATCAGGGTTGTGTGCTTGAGATCCTGATGATTCTGCCAGCATATAGCAACTGGTGGGCGGGGAGCGCCTGGCTGTCCCCCGTCTTGTCCCCGCGGGAGTCGGCCATTCTGGTCCTTTTGGCCGCTAGTCTGCTGGTATATCGCACTTTCCGCGAAAGATACTTGCTAATTTCCATCCTGGCCTGGCTGGCCTATTTCTCCTCCTTGTGGCTGCAGCATGGGGGGACGGCGGCGCTTTCTCCGGCTTATCGGGGGGCCGTGACCCAGGTAGCATTTTTGCTGGCGATCTGCCTGTTTTCGGCGGCCGTTTTCCTTTATACCCACGCTCGCCGCCTGCTGCTCCCATTGCTGCTCATCGCGCTCTCCGTGATGGGATACGCCGTGCTGCGGGCCTTTCTGTGGCCGGACTCGCCCACGCTGCGCGTGGCCCTGGAGGCCGCCTACCGCTTCATCCTGGTGGCCGCGGCTTGCCAGCTGATCCGCTTTCGCTGGGCCCGGGCGGAAATTGGTCCCTGGTTAGTAGGGATCGGCTTATTGACCCTGCACCTTGAATGGGCCCCGCTCACCTCGCACCTGCCCGCGCATTTCTCCCTGCTGGGCGACTTGCTGCTGGGGATCAGCATTTTGCTGGTGGTTTTTGACGACTACCGCATGCGCACCCGCCGCCTGAGCGTGATCAATGCTCTGACCCTGACCATCACCCGGGCACAACAGCAGGGGCCCATGATGGCCACTGCCCTGGAGGAACTCAAAGGCCTGATGCGGGCCAAGTCCGCCTGGTTCCGCATGCAGGAAAATGAGCAGATGGTGATCACCCAGCACATCGGACTCTCGGAAGAGTTTCTGCGCGACCGCGGTTCCATCGCCATGGACGACACGCTGCAGGCAGTCCTGCGGGACGCCAGACCCTCGGTCCACAAGACCTCCGAGGCCAGCGATGTCATTCGTCCCTATTTGAAGAAAGAGGGCTTCCAGCACGTGGTGCTGGTGCCCATTCTGGGCCGCAAGTCGGCCATTGGAACCTTGTCCTTGGGCAGCCGGCGCAGTCTGCACTACGCCCCCGACGAGCTCGAGTTCCTGGCCACTACCGGCCAGCAGCTTGGTTTGGCGGTGGAGAATATGCGTCTGGTGGAGCAGATTGTCCGCTCCCACCGGCAGTGGGCCAACACCTTCGACTCCATCCAGGATTTCGTGCTGCTGCACGATGCCGAATTTCGCGTGATGAAGGCCAACCATTCCCTCCTGCTGCGCCTGGGCAAGGCTCCGGCCGACGTCACCGGCAAGACCTGCGAAGAAGTATTGCCGCGCGAGCACACGTCCTGGCAACAATGCCCATATTGCCGTCTAGGCGGAGAAGGCTTGGCCGAGGTGCCGGACGCCTGCTTCGGTGGCTATTCCCTGGTCTCGACTTCTTCCTATGTCGACCAGAGCACCAGGCAGAAGGGCACCATCCATGTGGTGCGTGACATCACCGACCGGGCGGTAGCGGAAGAGAAATACCGCATGCTGTTTGAGCAGGTGCAGGAAGGCGTGTTTGTGGCCACGCCCGAAGGCGAACTGCTCGACTGCAACGACGCCTTCGTGCGTATGCTGGGCTATCCCAGCCGGGAAGAGCTGATGGCGCGCAACATTGACACTGAGGTCTATGTCTCCGGTGAACAGCGCGACGCGCTATGGCGGCAGATGGAGCAGCACAACTTCGTCCGCAACTTCGAGGTCACTCTGCGCCGTAAGGACGGCGTCCTGCTTACCGCCATCGAGAGCAGCTTCGCCACTCGCGACACCAGCGGCAAGCTGGAACGCTACCAGGGTTTTCTTCTGGACATTACCCAGAAGAAGCAGGCGGAAGACGAAATCCGCCGCCGCAATCGCGAGTTGAATGCCCTGAACGCCATGGCGGTCATCGCCACCCAGTCCTTCGATCTGGACGAAATTCTGAACCTCACTCTGCGGCAGGTCATTTCCTTGCTGGGCGCGGAGACTGGCTCCATCTATCTTTCCGATGCCGACGATGAGACCTTCCGGCGCCGCGCCGGTTGGGGCCTGCGCAGCACCGACCGGGCCCGCTTTTCTGAAGTGCAATTGGCCGGCGGCTTCGGCGATCTGGTGACCCGCTCGCGCACCGAAGTGCTCACGGCGGAATATCTGCCCCACCTGCCCCCGCTGGTGGCCGAGTTCATTCGCGTCGACGGCTTTTCCTCCTGGATTTGGGTGCTTTTGTGGAGCAAAGACAAGCCCATCGGCATCATGGGAATCAGCAGTCGCGAGGCCCGCGAGTACACCAGCAACGATGAAAACTTGCTGGTCGCGATCGGGCGACAACTGGCCACGACCATCGAAAAGGTCCGCCTCTACGAAGAGACCTGCCGCGCCTACGAGGACCTTCGCCTGGCCCAGGAGCAACTGCTGCAGAGCGAGAAGATGTCGGCGGTAGGCCAGTTGATCGCTGGGGTGGCCCACGAACTGAACAATCCCTTGACCGCCATCCTGGGCTACGCCCAGCTGTTGGAAAGCGAAGGATTGAACGAACGCGCCACCGACTTCGTGGGCAAGCTCTTTAAGCAGGCGCAGCGCACGCATCGCGTGGTACAGAACCTGCTGTCCTTTGCCCGCCAGCGTAAACCGCAAAAGCACTCGGTCGATATCTGCAAAGTGCTGGAAGAGACCCTGGCCTTACGCGACTACGATTTCAAAGTCAACGACATCAAGTTAGAGCGCGAGCTGGAGACTGATTTGCCGGCCGTGACCGCCGACTCGCACCAGCTGGAACAAGTCTTCCTCAACATCATCAACAACAGCGTGGACGCCATGCTGGAAGCGGGTGGCAAAGGCATGCTGAAGGTGCGGGCCTACTGCAAGGAAGAGTTCCTGCACATCGAATTTCAGGACAGCGGTCCTGGGATCAAAGAGCCCACCCGCATCTTCGATCCGTTCTATACCACCAAGAGTGTGGGCAAGGGGACTGGTCTGGGGCTCAGCATCTGCTACGGCATCGTGAAAGAGCATGGCGGAGAAATCAAGGCCCGTAACCGGGATGAGGGGGGCGCGGTTTTGGAAGTAATTCTGCCCGCGGCGGGACGGACCGCCGCGCCCGATGCCCCCGCGGCTCCGGCCTCCCGCCGCGAAATGGTCCTGGAAGGGGAAATCCTGCTGGTAGAGGACGAAGAAGCCGTCCTGGAGTTCGAACGCGATGTGCTGGCTGGTTCGGGCGCGCAGGTCGTGGCCCTCATGAAGCCGGAGGAAATCAAAAGCAGGCTGGCGCAGCGTTCCTTCGATGCCCTGATCATCAACGGCAAGATGCCGGGCGGCTGGAACGCGCGCGATACTTATCGCTGGCTGGCGGAAACCTATCCGGGCATGGAGAAGCACGTTTTGTTTACCTTCTCCAGCGTGGCCGAGCCCGAAGTGCGGAACTTCCTGCAAGAAAAAAACGTGCCCTATTTAGCCAAGCCGTTCGAAGTTGCCGATCTCATCGCCCAAGTACGCCGCCTGCTGCAAAAGAGCCAGGCCGCGGTCGCCGGATAATTACAGGCTCTTCCGCAACGCGCGATAGAATTCGCGTAGTCCCACCTCATTGCGCCGGTACCACACCCATTGTCCCAGCTTCTGTCCTTCGACCAGTCCTGCCCTGGTGAGCACCCGCATATGGTGCGAAATGGTCGGCTGGGTCAGGTGCAGGCGGGCCTCAATGTCCATGGCGCAGAGCCCTACTTCCTTGTTGAGAGAGCATCCCCCGCGTTCCTTCAAGGCTTGCAGGATTTTTCGCCGCGAGGGGTCCGCCACGGCCTGCATCTGCTGGTTAAGCGTGTGTTCAGCGTTCATAGCTACAGCCATAATGGAGAAATTGATCCCTGTCAATGTGAGTGGGCCCTCGCCGGCTTCCGCAGGACCCCGGGAAGTGCAAAATGGCTTCTTCCCGGCCAACCCAGGCCTTATTCTGATAGCAAGCGAGGAGATCTTATGGCTTTATTCGACGGTACGGAGCGCAAACAGGCTGAGCTGAAAAAACGTGCGGAAGGCAAGCTGCCGCCCGGGCAATCGCTGACCCTGAAGTGGCCCGTCCTGCACTATGGTTCGGTGCCCCGCTTTGACCCCGAGCGCTGGGATTTCCGCGTGTACGGCCTGGTCCACACCCCATTGCGCCTGACCTGGAAGGATTTCTCTTCGCTTCCGCGCTTCGAACACAGCAGCGATTTTCATTGTGTCACGCGCTGGAGCCGCTTCGACAACCGCTGGACCGGCGTGGCGTTCCGCGAGATTTTGCGGCGGGTCCAGCCTCTGCCCACGGCCAGTCATGTGCTGGTGCATGCCGAGCAGGGCTTCACCGCCAACATTCCTCTCACGGATTTAGACCGCGAGGATGTCTTGCTGGCCACCCATCATGACGGCGAACCGCTCAGCGCCGACCACGGTTTTCCCCTCCGCCTGATCGTTCCCCATCTCTACGCCTGGAAGTCGGTGAAATGGCTGCGCGCCCTGGAATTTTTGGACCACGACGTCCCGGGATTCTGGGAAAAGAACGGCTACCACATGTATGGCGATCCCTGGAAGGAACAGCGCTACAGCGGAGACTGAAGCCTATTTGGAGAGCAGCAACGTGATCTGGTTGGTGTGGCTGTTGAGCACGGCAATGTCCGGGATGTCGTCCCCATTAAAGTCATCCACCACGGCCTGCACTACCCCCGGGGACAGCACATAGTTATATGTCTTGGAATCACTGGCGGAAAACGAGCTGTGGCCGTTGTTGAGCACGACGCGCAACGCTCCTCCGGAAAAGTCCAGGACCATAGCGTCCGGCTTGCCGTCGAGGTTCAGGTCAGCCACATTCACCAGGGCCCCATCGCCATGAGTCTGGGAAGGGAAGGCCTGGCCGTAGACAAAGCACTCTGCCGAGAAGTCGAAGTTTCCGCTGCCATCGCCCCACGCTAAAGATGCCGACGGCGGCCCATATCCCGTGAGCAAATCCACTTTGCCGTCGCCATTAAAGTCGGCCGCCGTCAGGGAATCAGGATTGTCGTTGGTGGTGGTCACGAACGTGGGATCGAGGAAGGTGCCATCCCCCAAGCCGGCGAAGACGTGCAGCACATTGTTGAATACGTCCGCAGCCACAATGTCGGGTTTGCCGTCACTGTTTACGTCGGCGACCACGAGGCTCAGCGCCACGCCGGGATAGAACCCGGCATTCATCGACAGATCTGGCTGCGGAGTGAAGGTGCCATCGCCGTTCCCTAAAAGCACTTGCAGGGTGTTTCCGGCCGTCGAGGTGACCAGGTCCGGGAATCCGTCGCCGTTCAGGTCGGCGGCCTTGCCGTCCAGGAAACCATAAGTGCCGGGAATCGCCGCCTGGGTTTGGAAGGTGCCGTCGCCGTTGCCCAGGAGAAGCAAATCCACATCTCCCGCGCTACTGGTGGTGGCGGAAACCACTACATCGAGGTTCCCGTCCTGATTGAAGTCCCCAGCCAGCAGGCGGCCGAGACCGGTGATATCCACAAGAGAGATCACGACCGGGGTTTGAAACGTCCCGTTGCCTCTGCCCAGCAGCAGGGAAATACTGCCGGAGCCGGCGTTCGCCACCGCCAAATCGTTCTTTCCATCGCGATTAAAATCGGCCAGCACCAGGTTCACCGGTTGTAGGCCTCCGGCGGCAATGTTTACCGGTGCGCTGAAATTCAGGGGAATGTGGCTGGGGGGAGGGGGAGGATCTGGGCCGGGAGAGGCTGGACCGCCACCACAGGCGACCAAGAGCATGCAGACGAAGAGTGCCGTGCTCGTAAGAAAACATCGCCTGCGAAAAGGAACCTGCGTGTCTACTGGGGTCAATCCCGCCTCAATACATCGCGACTGCGCCAAAGCAAAACAAAGCATGCAAAAGAGGAAGCGTGGAGCAAATGGATGGAAGCAAATTGCCTGCTGGGCTATTTTTTCAGAATCGGGCTGTATCCGTCACCTGTTAATTTGGCCCGGATGGCCTCGGCTTCTTTGATGTCGCCATAAGGCCCCACCTGCACGCGGAAGAGCTTATCGGCCGGGCCGGCGGCGCTGAAGGCGGGATATTGCTTCTTCTTCAAAGCGTCGACCAGCGATTCCGCATCTTCCTGCTTGCTGACCGCGGCCACCTGCACAAAATATCCCGTGCCGCTGACCGGCGGCGGGGAAACTGGGTCGGCGGTCTTTCCTGCCGCGTCTGCCTGGGGCAGGGAATTCGCGTCCTTGGGATTGTTGACCGCGACCGGGGTGGTCAAAACCGGATTGGGGTCTTTTTCTTCCACGGCCTTATAAAACCCCATTCCTGAGGTGGGGCTGGCCGCAGGGGCCTTCTCCGCACTGGGGCGCGTATTGCTCGCCGCGCCGGAGGGAGGAGACGTGTCCGCTAATGCAGGCCGTGCCGCGCCTTTCCCCAAAGTAAAGCCCAAGCCGAAAAACAAGGCGCACAGCGCCACCAGTCCGAAGAAAAGCAGCAGCAGCTTCCCCGTGCCTAATGTGATTTCTGTGTCTTCTGATTTGCCCATCACAATTCCTCTTCGCTCGTGGCCGGAAACGCCTTATCCGGCTGACGGTGTTTCTGGGCCGCTCTTACCCAGCAGCTTTTGTATGCCCGAGAAGAAGTCCACCGGGACCGGGAACACCACCGTGGTGTTTTTCTCTACACCGATTTCGGTCAAGGTCTGCAGGTAGCGCAATTGCACGCTGACCGGCTCTTTGGCCAGCAGGTTGGCGGCATCCACCAGGCGCTGTGCGGCGGAAAACTCGCCTTCGGCATGGATGATCTTGGAGCGCCGTTCCCGCTCCGCTTCGGCCTGTTTCGCCATGGCGCGCAACATCGATTCCGGCAAGTCGACCTGCTTCACCTCGACGTTGATCACCTTGACTCCCCAGGGGGCGGTGTGGGTGTCCAGTATGCTTTGCAGCCGCAGATTGATCTTGTCGCGGTGGGAGAGCAGTTCATCCAGTTCCTGCTCGCCGAGCACGGAGCGCAGCGTGGTCTGGGCAAATTGCGAGGTCTGGTAGATGTAGTTGGAAACTTCCACCACCGCCTTGCGCGGCTCAATGACCCGTAGAAAGATGACGGCGTTTACCTTCAAGGTCACGTTGTCGCGGGTAATGATGTCCTGGGGCGGAACTTCCAGGGCTTCCTGCCGCAATGAGACGCGCACGATGCGGTCAATAGGAGCAAAGACCAGGATAATGCCCGGACCTTTGGCTTGCCCGAGCAAGCGTCCCAAGCGAAAGATGACGCCGCGTTCGTACTCCGCCAGGATCTTGATGGAGCTTAGAACATAAATCAGAACAATAATGACGACGATAGTGCTGAAGCCGATGCCCAGGCCAAAGAAGTTGTCCATAGCTACCCCCAGCGCCCGTACGGCAAACAAAGACGCATCTGGGGCGGATTGTATCGCACTTAACGGCGGGAATCTGTGTTTTGGGGGTATCTCAGCAGGTGCAGGCAGGCCGGTTAGCCTGCCTGCGCGGCGGCCGATTGCGGGGCTGGATCGACATGGACCCGCAAATCTTCCACACTGCGCACCACCACTGCTTGGCCCGCCGGAATGGAAGTGGAAGCCACCGCGTCCCAAATCTCGCCATGCACAAAGACCTTGCCGCGCGGCGAAAGCGGGGTCTGGGCCACCCCGATTTCTCCGATCATGCCCTGCACGCCGGTGGTGACCTTGTTGTGCCGGGCCCTCAGTGCAATGGTCATCAGGAAGGCGGTGATGATGCCCAGCGGAATGCTCACCGCCAAGGATGTCCAAAGGTGCACCCGCATCTCCGGAATTGGGGCGTCCACCAGCAGCAGCCCGCCCAGCGTCAGCATAACGATGCCTCCAATCGTGAGCACGCCGTGCGAAACGAACTTCGCCTCCAGGGCAAATAGGATGAATGCGCCCAGGATCAGCGCAAAGGCGGCAAAGCGCGTGGGTAGCAGGTTCAGGGCAAAAACCGCCAGCAGAATGAAGATCACGCCCACGGTCCCGGGGAGGACCGCGCCCGGACTGTTGAACTCCGCATACAAAGCCAGCGCTCCTACCGCCAGCAGAACAAACGCAATATTGGGATTCATCAGGTAGGCCAAAATGCGCTGGCGGAGGGTCATTTCAAAGGGCTGAATGGCTGCCCCTACCAGATTTAAAGAGACCGTCTCGCCGTTGAAGCGTTTGATCGGCTTGGCCGCGATCTGACGGAACAGCTCCTGTTCGCTGGGCGCGATGTAGTCAATCAATTTCTGCGACAGGGCCTCCTGGTCGGTGAATGACTTCGATTCCCGCACCGCGCTTTCCGCCAGGTCCACGTTGCGCCCGCGCTTCGATACCACCGATCGCATGGAGGCGGCTGCATCATTCTCCACCTTGGCCTTCATAACGTCGTCCATCTTGCCCCCGCCCAGGCTGACGGGATGGGCCGCGCCGGTGTTAGTGCCCGGGGCCATAGCCGCGATGTCCGCGCTTTCCAGGATGAAGAAGCCCGCCGAAGCCGCCCGGCTGCCGCTGGGTGCGACGTAAATGATGACGGGAACCGGCGATGCCAGGATCTTTTCGATGATGTTGCGCGTGGAATCGAGCAGGCCGCCCGGCGTGTTCAGCTCGATGAGCACGGCCTGATTGCCATTGTGCTGGGCTTCGGCCAGAGCTCGCCCGATGTACTCATCCGTGATGGGGTGGATGGTGTCGTTGATGACGATTTTGAGGACGCTGGCCGACGGGGCGGCCCAGACCGGTCCGCTGACGGCCACGGCCGCCAGCATCACCAGGAGACAGATACCAAGACGAAGCGTTTTCATGGCGAAGGCAGAGACGGCGCTTTCTGCGCCGGGACACTGCTCGGAAGGCTGAGGCCGTTCCGCCTTCTATTGTCGTCAGAGTAGGGGCTTTCGATCAAGCGGAACGGGCAGAAGGTTCCTTGGCCGGTTCCTCCGGCTTATGCCAGCCCGGCAGCTCGGTATCGCCGGTAATCAGTCGTGCCCCGCGTTCATAGCTGAAATACGACCATGCCCACTGGATAAACACGATGACCCGGTTACGAAACCCGATGAGGAAGAAGATGTGAATAAACAGCCAGGACAGCCAGGCAATGAATCCGGAAATATGCACTTTGCCGAACTGGGCAATGCCGGCGGCGCGTCCGATGGTGGCCAGGCTGCCTTTATCGAGATAGCGGAAATTCCGCCGCGGTTGTTTTTCCAGATCGCGGGCAATGTTGCGGGCCGTGGCTTTGCCTTGCTGGATCGCCGTGGGGGCCACTCCGGGCAGCCACTTGCCGGTTTCATCCTTCAGGGCGGCCAGGTCACCGATCACAAACACCTCAGGATGCCCGGGAATGCTTAGGTCGGGATTGACCAGCACGCGTCCCGCGCGGTCGGTAGGTGCGCCCAGCTTTTTGCCCAGGGGCGAGGCCGCGACTCCGGCGGCCCACAGCACCACCGCCGCCGGCAGGCGGGTCTCGCCGATGTCCACTGCGCCTGCCTCCACTTTGGTGACCAGGGTCGAGGTGTGGACCTCCACGCCCAGCTTTTTGAGTTGTTCTTCGGCGCTGGCGGAAAGATCTTCTGGATAGGCCGGCAGGACCCGCGGACCGCCTTCCAGCAGCAGGATGCGGGTGCGCTGCGGATCAATCGTGCGGAATTCGTCGGCCAATACTTTGCGCGCGATCTCGGCCAGGGTGCCGGCCAGTTCAACCCCAGTCGGCCCGCCGCCGATCACGATGAAGTGCAGAGGTGAGAGTTTGTCGCCGGCCGCAGCCTCGCGCTCGGCCAATTCAAAGGCCAGAAATACCCGCCGCCGTATCTCAATGGCGTCCTCAATCGTCTTCAGTCCGGGTGCGTACGGTTCCCACTCGTCATGGCCGAAATAGGAGTGGCCGGCCCCGGCGGCGACAATCAAATAGTCATAAGCGATGTCATGATCGGGCAGTTTGACGAGCTTGTGCTCCACGTCGATCATGCTGACTTCGCCGAGCAGGACTTCCACATTGTCATGTCCGCGCAGGATCCAGCGAATGGGCGCGGCGATCTCTCCGGGAGAAAGCCCGGCGGTGGCCACCTGATACAACAGAGGCTGAAACGTATGGTGGTTCTTACGGTCAATGAGCGTGACCTGCACCGGAAGCTTGACCAGTTTGCGAGCGGCGGTCAGGCCGCCAAACCCACCGCCAATAATTACGACCCGAGGTTTGTGCTTCATAGCCATACCTAATAGATTCGCTGCCCGCCCTGGGCGTTGAAAAGATTTTCGCGGGGATGTTTATCATACCGAGGGATCTGGCCGGAAACGCGCAAGATTTGCTCCAGCGCAAAAATTTCATGGCGGCAACGCCGGGGGGAAAAGGGATGAGCCCCCGGGACGCAATCAGGTAACATGAGCGGGACACGCCCGAACCGCTTGGACCCTACTGCACTCCAAAACGAACGCGCCATGCCTTCCGCGAAGCGACCGGCTCCGCCACGCTGGTTGTGCTGGCTGACCCCATCGCTCGCCGACCTTCTCTTCGTCGCGGCCTTTCTTTCTTTGACGGTGGGCAGTTTTTCTCCACGGCTTTTGGGTGATTCCAGCATTGGCTGGCACATCCGCAACGGCGAACGCATGCTGGCCACGCATACCCTGACCCGTGTCGACCCATTTTCTTCGCTCATGCAAGGCCGGCCCTGGTATGCCTGGGAATGGTTGTATGACCTGGCGGCGGGCAAGGTGCACGCCGCCATGGGCCTGAACGGAATCGTGCTAGGGACGGCTGGGCTCGTGGCCCTGACTTTTGCCCTGGTGTTTGGCTGGGCCTCGCAGCGCGGGGTGTTGGCCGCCCTGCTGCTCTTGCCGTTTGCCATGGGTGCCTCCACCATCCACCTGTTGGCGCGGCCGCATGTGATCAGCTGGTTATTGGCCGTGCTCTGGTTCCGGCAATTGGATATCTACGAAGGCGGCGGGGACAAGAAGCGCCTGCTCTGGATGCCACCGTTGATGCTGCTTTGGGTGAACCTCCACGGCGGTTTCCTGCTGGGATTTGTTCTCCTGGGGCTCTTTCTCATGAGTGCCGGCGCGCAATGGCTGCGGGCCGGGAGAGAAGAAAAAGCTGTCCTGCGAAATCGCGTCACATGGTTGAGCGGAACCTTCGCGTTGTGCGGCCTGGCCAGCTTCGTCAATCCCTTCGGATACCATCTGCACGTTCACGTCTACCACTATCTTTCCGACCGCTGGCTGATGGGCCACATTGAAGAATTCCAGTCGCCCGATTTTCACGGCCTCGCCCAGCGCTGCTTTGTGGGGCTTCTGCTGCTGGCGTTTTTCGCCCTTGCCGTGCGCCGGGAAGAGCTCCGCTTTTCCCATCTCCTGGTACTGTTATTTGCCGTGTTCAGCGGGTTGTATGCCTCGCGGAACCTGCCTGTCGCGTCTCTGTTGCTGGTGCTTCTAATTGCTCCGGTGCTCTCAGAAGCCCTGGTGGCGGGGCCTGTTTCGGCCCTGCTACATTCCTGGCTGGCGCGGCTGCGCGGCTTCGACACCCGGATGCTGGCTTTGCAGCGCAACCTGCGTGGTCATCTCTGGCCCACCCTGGCAGTCGCAGTGATGGGTTTTGCCTGCCTGCATCAGGGAAAGTTGGGGTCGAACACATGGGTGAATGCCCATTTCGATCCCCGACACCTGCCCGTGGGCGCGGTCGACTATCTGCAAGCGCGCGGGGCGTATGAGACGGTCCTGAGCCTCGACACCTGGGGCGGATATCTGATCTACCGGCGCGATCCTCTGGGCAAGGTCTACGTAGATGATCGCCATGATCTCTATGGCGCGGAGTTCCTCAGGAACTACCTGAAGATCATCCGGGGAGCGCCCGACTGGAAGTCGACCCTGGACCAAACCCGTGTTCCCCTGGTGCTGATCTCCCCAGGATCGACGCTGGACAATCTGCTGCGGGCGACGCCGGGGTGGGCGGTGGTCTACGCCGATGATGCGGCCGTGCTGTTTGAGAAGAAGGAGAAGTAGGTTGCGGCCTTAGGTTGACGCGGACAGGAGTGTCCGCGCCACAGCTGCCGTTAGTAGCGGTCGCTGGTGTCGACGTTGAAACCCAGGATGGCGTTCACCTCTACGGGCTGTTCTCCCCGCAATACTGGGCGGAATTTCCAATTGGCCAAAGCCGCCAATACCTTGCTGGTCAGGATCGCCGAAGTGGTTTCCAGTACCTGCGCTTGCTTCACCATGCCGCTGCGGTCCAGGATGCAGGCGATGACCAGCCGCGAGCGCGGCAGCCCGGCGGGCAGTTCCGCGCGCAGGGGTTGCGGCGCGATCAGGTCTTCGGCATAGGCGTGGCTGGTGGATGTGGGATCGGCATACTGCATCACGGTCGTGCCCAGCGAGGTCTCGATGTAGATGGTGTAGACCTTGTCGCCCTTGAGCGCGCCATAAAAATTGAATGCGCCGCCCGAGCGCGAAGTGGCTACCACGGTGATCCCCGGCCCGGCTTGCTTGCCGGTGACGGAAGAGCGGCTGGGACCGGAGGGGCTGTTGCTGCTCCCGCCAAAGCTGGGAAGGGTGATGATGTTGCTGCTGCCTCCCGAAACAGAAACTCCCGGCACCGCGGCTTTGCTGGTGTTGCCATTGCCGGCCCCACCGCTTCCCGGATAGGGAGAAATTCCGCCCCGCGCGCTGGGATCGGATCCCCGTCCCGTGCCATCCCGTCCCGCTCCTGAGCCGTCGCCGGAAAATCCGCTGCCTGGGCCGTTGCCGCGGCCGATACTTTCCCCTCCACCCGACCCGCCCAGTCCGGGTTGTGATCCCCCTGCCGGCGACATGGCCAACGCACCCGCGCCACCGCCTCCGGGAACACCCACTTTTGAGCCCGGTTGACTGGAGACCACCACGCCGTTGCCAGTGGCGCTGCCCCCGCTGTCGTGGGCAGGAGCGCTGACTGCGCCCAGATCGCCCGGCCCGCCAAACCCCGCGCCCCGATTGCCTCGGCCCTGCCCGGAGAGGGAGCCCGTGGCTGCCACAGAAGGCGGAGGTGGCACCACGGCCGCCGCACCACCCAGCCCCTGCACCGCACCCCGCGTGCTTCCACCTCCTCTGACCTGCACCGGAGGGGGCACGACCGTCGCGTTGCCGCCCAATCCCATGTGCTGGGTCCGTGCGCTGCTATTTCCGCCCGCTGAAAGCTGCACCGGCGGGGGCACAGCCGCGACGCTGCCCAGAACTCCCGGGGTGCGCTGTCCGGTTACTTTGCCGACATCGACGGGCGGGGGCACCACCTGTTTGTGATAGTCCCCCGGCCCAAAGCCCGGGCCTACGGGAGAGATCTCGCGGGAAATTTGCGGGGGCGGCGCCACCACGGCCTGCGAGGGCAAAGTCAGGCGCGCGTTCTGGCTGGAAATCCGTTCCGGCGCCGAAACCGGCGGCGGCACAACTTGGACGGCATTGGCTCCGGGCAACGGCGGCCGGGAGAGCTCCCGTTGTAACGCGGTCGGCGGGGGAGCGATGACACCGGTAGTCAAGGATGGTGCGGATTGCAGGCGCTCGCGTTGCACCTCGGGAGATGGCGCTACCGCCGCCATCTGCGGCAGGTTGGGAGCGCGTAGGGAAGACCGCAGTCCCTCCGCCGGGGCGGGACCGGGGACCGCTTTATAAGCCAGTAAATTGGCGACCGCGGAATCGGACGAGGGAAGCTTCAGGTTGGGAGCATCGACGATTTTTTCCCGCAGACTCTCTCCGCGCGACACACGGATGACCTGCGTGGGGTGGTGCGCCTCACGGCCGCCGGCGCGTCCCGATCGCCCGGCCTGCGCGCCGCCCACGTCTTCGACGCGCGGCAGCTCCGTGCCGGAGTAATAAATCACCTCGTATTTGGACTGTGCCGGCGTGACTTCTGGCTTTATGGTGGCCAGCTTGGCGGGCAGGAAGATCACGATCAGCAGCAGAAAAATTTCCAGGCCCCACACCAGCAGCATGCCGCGATAAGGAAACAGGCTGAGGTTGGCTTCTCCCGCCAGCCGCTGCTCGGAATGCGCCAGGGCGGGACGGACGGAAGATAGGAACTCCTCCCACGGCGACGACCATTCCACCAGAAGTTTGAGTTCGTCGCTCACGCCAAGGCCGTCTCCCGCACAGCATTTCTGGAAATTTCAATCTGGTCGCCGATTGCGGTGCCGGTCGCACGCAAAGTGCTTTCCGGCAGCTCAAGCACGGTTTGGGCCTGCATGCGGACCGGAGCAAAGCGCCAGGGGCGGAGCTTTTCCTCAATATGGACCACGATTTGCTTGCCGTCGAGATACACCACGTCAATGGCGAAACGCATGGCCAGAGTGTGCACGCCGCGGCAGGGAATGATCCACAGGCCACGTCCGGCGCCAAATTCCTCGCTGCCGGTCGCCAGCAATCCGCGCAGCCGCGTCCAGTGCGTGTCCGCCACCCTCAGGTCGGTGGCGAGATAGGTCCGACGCGTGCAATTGAATGCGTATCCCATGAATGCCTGCGCCGTGAATGCCGCTCCTGTCGTAGATTCGTGAAGCTGTTATCGCCCGGCGGCCGTGGGCGCCAGGGTGCGGATCAACTGGATCACCGCCGGTCCCAGGGTCACGAAGATGATCGAAGGGAGGACAAACAGCACAAGGGGAACAACCATCTTGATGGTGGTTTTTGCGGCCTGTTCTTCCGCCCGTTGCCGCCGTTCGGTGCGGAGCGAATCGGAGTGCACACGCAAAGCCTGGGCCACGCTGGTGCCGAAGCGGTCGGTCTGGATCAGGGTGGCGACCAGCGCCTTGATGTCGTCCACGCCGGTGCGCTCGGAAAGATTGCGCAAGGCTTCGGCGCGCGGCTTGCCGGCCCGCATCTCCAGGTTCACCATGTGGAACTCATCGCTCATCTCGGGATGGGCATGGCGCAGGTCCTGACCGACGCGCATCATGGCCTGGTCAAGCCCGAGGCCGGCCTCCACGCAAATCACGGTAAGATCAAGCGCATCGGGCAGGGCTAGCTTGATGAGTTGCTGGCGCTCGCGAATTTTGCGCTTCAGCAGGAAGCGGGGCAGAAAGAAGCCCAGGCCGCCCACGGCGATGATCAGCGGCAACGACTGAAAGCCAGAAATTCCCACCACGGCCGCCATGCCGAGCAAAGCGCCCAAGACGCGCATGCCGACATAGATGGTCAGATGACGGGGTTCGCGGTAGCCGGCCTGGATCAGCCAGGCCCGGGTGCGCGAGACTTCCGAGGGCGACAGCGGAATGGCTTTGCTCAGAGGGTCGAGCGCCTGCTCCAGCCGCTCTTTGAAGGCGGGCTTCTGCGGGGCCTCGGCTTTGTCCCACTTCAACTGCCGCAGCCGGGCGCCCAGCAGGGACGAGGGTGCGTACGCCGCCGCTCCGAAGGCGAAGACCGCCGCCGCGACCGAAAGGAACAGGATGATTGCCAGCGCTGCTGCCATGAAGGTTTACACCTGGATCTGAATGATCCTGCGAATCACAAAATAACCGATGGTTTGCAGGGTAATGCCGCCCACAATCAGGGTGTGCCCGATGGGGTCGGAGAACAGCGGGCGGATAAAGCCCGGGTTCAGCGAAAGCATGACCACGACGATGATCGGCGGCATGCCCATCAACAGCATCATGGTCAGGCGGCCCTGCGCCGTGTACACCTTCACCTGGCGCATGATCTTGAAGCGCTCGCGGATGACATAAGAAAGATTGTCCAGGCTTTCCGCCAGGTTGCCGCCGGTTTCGCGCTGCAGCATGACCGCGGTCACGAAAAACTTCACGTCCACCAGGGGCACGCGCTCGGTGAGGTTGATGAGCGCGTCGCGCACCGGCAGACCGAATTTCTGTTCCTCATAGAGCTTGCGGAACTCCGAAGCGATGGGTTCCGGAATTTCGTTGGCGATCAGCTCCAGCGCAGTGGTGAAGGCATGCCCGGCGCGCACCGCGCGGGCCAGAGTATCGATGGCCTCGGGAAACATCTCCTCAAATTTCTGAAAGCGTTTGGCGCGTTTGAAGGAGGCGTAAGAGTAGGGCATCAAGCCGCCCAGCACGATGCCTACCCAGGCAAACAGCGCGGAATCGCTGGCCAGATACACCAGGGCGCCGACTGCAATGGCGCAGACCACTCCCAACAGCAGAAGGTTGCCGGCCCGGATCTTCAGCCCGGCCTGAGCCAGAAAATCCTGCAGGTTCGAGACCCGTTCGGAACGGCGCAGAAGGTTGTCGAGCGCCGGGATCTCGCTCAACATTTCGTCGCGCAATAAGGCGAGTTCTTCGCTGGGTTGGCGCTCGGCCGCCTTCTGTACCGTGGCCAGGCGTTCCCGCAGCAGGCGGGCGCGGGCGCTGCGCTGGTCGTAGCTCAAGGCCACGGCAAACACCGCCACCGCCACCACCAGGAAAACTCCGAGAGCAATCAGCGCGTACATAGGCCGTGGATCCTAAACCTCCATCCGTGAATCGAAGATCGAGGATTGCAAGCGGCAGCCCGCAGTGGCCAGCCGGTCGGCGAACTTGGGGCGGATCCCGGTTGCCCGGAAGGCCCCGCGCACCCTCCCGCTCTCATCGATGCCCTTGCGTTCGAACACAAAAATGTCCTGCATGCTAATGATGTCCCCTTCCACCCCGGTCAGTTCCGAGATGGCGGTGACCTTACGCGTGCCATCAGCCAGGCGTGCCACCTGGATCACGGCATGGATTGCGGACGCGATCTGGGTGCGCGCGGCGCGCTCCGGCATATTCACATTCGCCATGGAAAACATGCTTTCCACGCGGCCCAGAGCGTCGCGCTGCGAGTTGGCGTGCACCGTGGTCATGGAGCCTTCGTGGCCCGTGTTCATGGCCTGCAGCATGTCAAAGGCTTCTTCGCCACGCACCTCGCCCACGATGATGCGGTCGGGGCGCATACGCAAACTGTTGATGACCAGCTGCCGTTGCCGCACCGCGCCTTTGCCTTCAATGTTGGGTGGCCGAGTTTCCAGGCGCACCACATGCTCCTGCTTCATCTGCAATTCCGCCGCGTCCTCAATGGTGACGATACGCTCCGAATTCGGAATATAGCCGGAGAGCACGTTCAGCACGGTGGTTTTGCCGGCGCCCGTTCCGCCCGAGATCAGCAGGTTCAGGCGGCCCTTGACCATGGCTCCCAGCAGCTCCAGCATGGGCTCAGTCAGGCTCTTGTTGGTCAGCATGTTGCGCGCGGTAATGGGATCGTGCCCAAAACGGCGGATGGACAAGCAGGGCCCGTCAATGGCCAGGGGCGGAATAATGGCGTTGACGCGCGAGCCGTCCGCCAGGCGCGCGTCCACCATGGGCGACGATTCATCCACCCGCCGGCCTACGCGCGAAACAATGCGGTCGATAATCTGCATCAGGTGGGCGTCGTCCTTGAAACTGAGGCCGGTGGGTTCCAGTTTGCCCGACCGTTCCACATAGACCCGGTCGTAGCGGTTCACCAGAATATCGGAAATCGTGGGGTCCTTGAGCAGAGGCTCGAGCGGTCCCAGGCCGAAGATCTCATTGAGAATTTCCTGGGCCAGACGTTCCCGCTCGGCAAAGCTGAGGGGCACGGCCTCGCTGTTGACGGTATTGCGGATGAGGCTGAGGACTTCATCGCGGGCGGTGTCGCCCGCGGTTCGGCCCAATTTCTCCAGGTCAAGGCGGTCCAGGATTTTGCGATGCAGGTCGGCTTTGACCTGCTGGTAAGCGTCCCGCTCGAATGTCTGCAAATTCGCCATATCTCAAACTATACCGTCTTGAACAGCGACCAAGCCTTGCGCTTCACATCCAGATCGTTTTCCGTGAGCCGGTCGGCCAGGCCCTGAAAGGAGCGGGCAATCTCGGTGTGGTTCTGCTCCATCAAAGGCACACCCCGGTCAATGGCCGTGGAGACCGCGAAATACTGGTTGGGCACCTTCCACAGCAATTTGGCCCCGGCGGCGGTTTCAGCATCGGACTCATGGAAGCCGGGGATTTTACGAAAGCGGTTCAACACTAGGCGGGTGTGTTCGCGCCCTCCCGCTTCACTTAGGAATTGGCGAATGCGGGAGGCGCTCCACAGTGAGGCCACGTCGGCGTGCGCGATCAGCAGCACGTTCTCCGACAAGTTGCTCACCAGGCGGGTGGCGGGGTCGATGCGGGAAGATGCGTCCACCACCACGTAGCGAAAATGCCCCACCAGCAGGTCGAACAGGCGGGCGTATTCGGCCGTATTGGGCTCATTGATCGCGGGAATATTAGTGCCTGCCAGCACCTGCAATCCGCCGCTATGCCGCGTAATAAAACTCTCCAGCAGGGAACCGTCCAGCCGATGCAGGTTGCGGATGGCGTCCGCGATGCTGAAGGCCGGCCGCAGATTCATATGCAGGGCGGCATGCCCGAGCGGGGCAATATCCACCAGGGCTGTGTTGCCATGCGAGGACTGCAAGGCCAGCGCCAGATTCACCGCCACCGTGGTGGCCCCACTGCCGCCTTTGGCGTTGACCACCAGGAATACTTTTCCCCGGTTCTCTTCGCGCTGGGTCTTGCGCTGGGCCGAGGTCAGGCGGACAAAGGCTTCCAGCAGGTCGGTGGTGGTGGGCGGCCTCTCGATGAACTCCCGCGCCCCTGCCCGCATGCTATTTACAATCACTTGCGGCTGGGTCATGCTGCCCACGGCAAAGAGTGCGATCTCCGGCAGCTCCTGGTGCAGGAGTTCGATGGCGCGCAGCGCCAGCGTGGGGTTGTCCTGCGGAATGTCGACCAGCACCACGTCCGGAGCGGCGTTTTGCACCCGCCGCACCACCGGATCATTTCCGCTCATGGGAAAACTGCCGCAGGTGTGCACCACCCGTCCCACCGTGGTGCCGTCCACCAGCACCTGCAGGACCGACCGCTGTTCTCCATCGGTCGCTACGATTACCACGGAAAGCTGGGACATAAAATTCTCTGGACCCCAAAATGCAATTGACCGGGCTGGGCCGCGGCTATTTTTCTTTTTCCTGCCCACTGCCCGTGGGCTTGTTCTTGTCGAACTTGTCGTTATCGAGGAAGGGCTGTGGGTTCTTGGGCGTGGCCGGCGCCTGCGTGGAAGGCGAAATCCGGCGTGCCGTGCACAGCACCATCAGCTCCCCTTTGCTTTTTTGCAGGTTCTTGCTGCGGAAGAAATTCCCCAGAATCGGAATGTCCCCCAACCCCGGCACCTTGCTGGAGATGCTGGTGACCCGGTTGTCCAATAACCCGGCGATCACGAAGCTCTGTCCGTCCTGCATCTCAAATTCGGTCTCCGCTCGCCGCGTGCTCAGGGCAGGAACGCTGAATCCGGAAATGGTCAACCCGTTGGTGAAATCGAGGGTGCTCACCTCCGGCACTACCTTCAAGTGAATATTGCCGTTGGGCATGATGACGGGAGTGAATTTGAGCTTTACCCCGAACTCCCGGAATTGAATGGTCACGGCGGTGAAACCCTGTCCGGGCTGCACCATGGGAAAGGGGAACTCGCCTCCCGCCAGGAAGCTGGCCTCTTTGCCGTTGACCGCGATCAGGTTGGGCTCGGCCAGAATCTGCAGAAGATTTTTCTGCTGCAGGGCTTTGATGACCATGCCGAAGTTGATGTCGGTGCGGAACAGGAACAGGTTCAGGGCGTCATTGATGCCGATCGTCGGCGGGGTGGTGTTGGTGGCGTTGGTCGTCGTATTGCCCGTCGTCGTGGTGGTCTCGGAGGTGGTGGAGAGCTGGAACCCGCCATATTGGCCGGTGGACAGCGTACCAACCGTGTGTCCCACGCCTGGGGCGAAGAAGTTGGCCCCCAGTTGGGTCACGGCGGAACGGTCGACCTCGGCGAACTTTACTTCCAGCAGCACTTCCTGCGCGCCCACCGGGCCGAAGGTCAGGACATTGACCACGTTCTTGGAGTAGGCCTCGGCGATCATGCCCGCCTTTTTGGCTACATCCTCGGTCGAGACGTGGCCGGAAATCACCACAGCCGAGCGGGAGGCGGAGACTTCGATCCGCTCCTCGGGGAAAATTTTCTTGATTTCTTCCGCCGCCGCAGTCACGTCCACATCCACCCGAAGATCAAAACTGCGGGAACGTTCCAATTCGTCCCAGATCAGCAGGGAGACTTCGCCGGCGGCCCGGCCATGTACCAGAATTTGCGTGGGGGTCACCACCACCGCGTCGGCCACCGCCGGGTCGGTGATGGATACCCGGCGCAGGCGCTCGGTGGTATTGATGAGGAGCGATTTGCCCACCATGACCCGCAAGGGGGCGGCGCCCACCGGCTGGGTTTGCGGGGCGGAAACCTCATTTTGGGCCGGAGGCGCGGCGGCTTCCTGCCCACGGGCTACCCCCAGCGGAGAGAACAACAAAGAGACTGCCAGCAAAGTTCGTGCGGCTCTATCCATTTTTTTTCTCTCCCGGTGTGGGAGCCATTTTGTTCCTGCTGCGAGCGTGGACCGGATTGCAGTCGCGAAAAACCACGGGCCTGTGACTAAAATGTCTTCTCTTCCTTCTTGTCGCCGCGATACACCTCGACCGAAAAGGTCTGCGGCGCAGGCGGCGCTTCCGTGTGCTTAACCCTGGGCCGGGGAGCGGTCGCCACCACGGGTTTGGGCATGCCCTTATAAAGTGCTCCGCTGTTCACCGCGGCCAACTCTTCCTGATTGGTGTCGAGAGGATTGCGCAAGGCCAACTGGATGCGTCCCTGGGTGCTGGCCAGGGTGAGTTTTTGCGCATCGTCAGGCGAGACCAGCAGGGTGATGACCGCCGCCATCTGGGCTTCGCCCGCGGTCGAGCGCTCCAGCTTCTGCCCGGTCGCAATGACCAGAACATTTTTCAATACAGTGGTGGTTTGCTGTTCGTCGCCTCCGGAGGGGTTTCCCGTCAGCAATACATCCACCCGCGTGCCGGGCTGCACAAAACCGGCCACCGCCACCACCTCATTGACCCGCACCGACATGGCCCGCATGCCGGGAGGAATCAGGGCCGGAAGTCCGGAACCGGCATTCTCTCCCGCCAGCTTATTGGGCAGGACGAACTCGCCCCGATACATGGGCAGGACCGCTCCTCGCCCAATGACGCGGGATTTGTCGCGAATCGCGTTGGGAGGAAGGTCGCCTTCTGGAAAGCGCGCCAGGCGAATGGACTTCTCCTCAATCCGCTCGCCGACCGCAATGTCCGAGGCAGCTACTACCACCTCGATTCCAGGTTGGGCGGCGCCCGCACTGCGGGACTGCAGGTTCTTGTAGACCGCGGCACTCACCAGCGCGCCCAAGGCCAGGGCGATGACTCCAATGAATATCAGCCGGGTACGGTTCATCCGTGCTCCTCAGCGGCAAGTCTTGCATTCGGCGGTGCTGGAGGCACTGCCGTCATTCCAGAGAATGCGGGCCGGGTATCTTCGCCAAGCCCTGATCGCTGCCGCTGCCCGCGCGACATTGTCTGGAATGCAACTCCTTCGGCTCGAGGCGGCCCCAGTCCGCCCTCCCGGCCTACTGGATGGAACTGGCAACGGAAGAAAACACGTTGTTGGCATTGGAACCAATCAGCCGAATGGTTCCCACCACGATCACCAGAATCACGGCCAACATGACCGCGTATTCCGCGATGTCCTGTCCGTTTTCTTCCGACCACAGTCTGCGGAGTATCTGCTTCATTTCAAACCTCCTTCCATAGCGAGGGAACGGGCCCCGAGAGCCTCGCCTTGTCTCCCTAGCAATTCCATGCGCACCCCGGCTTTCCCGCCCGCAATTATTCTTCTGCCTTGCGAATCAGTAGCTTGCGGACAGGCAGGACACGCTGGGAACAACCCTCCTCTCATCATACCCCCGCTCAGTTCGCAAGGGAATGACAATTTCTTGCGCAGTCTACTGGGAAAATACCCCCTGGGACGGCAATAACGAGCCTGTTTTCCGTTTTGTGGGCCTGTTTTAAGGGGACGAACGGCCCGGGGCCCCTGGCAGGGAGGGATGATTCCTCATTGCAGGGAACTGGCTACAGAGGAAAACACGTTGTTGGCGTTCGATCCAATCATATGGATCGCCGCCACGGCGATGGCGAGAATCACCGCCAGCATCACTGCGTATTCGGCTACGTCCTGGCCTTGTTCTTGCCGCCAAAATCCTTGCCGGAAAATTTCCATTCGGTTCGACCTCGTGAAGCGCGCTGGTTGCGCTGGGAGGGCTGCACAGGGTCGTAATGACTGGAATGCAGGGATGTTCTATCACAAGCGGGAGATTTCTTTGTAGAGTTTTGTAAAGTTCGCAACGCCGCTTGCCAAAAATGCCTCGCTGCTGATTTTGACGGACCGGCAAGTTTTCTTCTTCACCGCTTTTTTTGCAGGACCACCGCTTGCGAATCGGAATAGATTTCACTCCAGGACGAGTTGGCGCGGAGCGCGGTCACCAGCGGCGCGTCGGGCGGCAGCAATACCAGCTGAATGTTCCAGTGTTGCAGCGCTTGCTCCCCATGATTGCGCACATAGTACGTGGAGGCCAGGTCATGCAGAAAGGCGTCTCCGTATAGATCTGCGCGGCCATCTACATAGACGGGATAGATGGAATAGAGCCGCCAGATCAGGTATCCGCCCCAGTCATAGTGATTGAGCATGGGGCCGTCGGGCTGCCTGGCCTTGAGAAAGGAGACGGCGGCCTGGGGAAATGCGCGGGCTTCGGTTTTCGGTTGCTGGGTGATGACGTGGCGCACTCTTACCGCCGCAAACAGGGTCACGCCCAGCACAATGGCGATGTTCACCAGCAGCTTGAGCCGCGCCGGCGGGGAGGGGGAACTCCGCAGCCAGCGCTGCGCCCCGTGCTGGTCCAGCCAGGCCTGCAGCTGCCGGCTGAGCAGGGGAGTGGTCATGACCACGTAGATGGGAATGTGCCGTACCGCATTGAGGGCGATGCCGGTGCCGGCCGCCAACAAGAGCAGCTCGCCACCTCGCAGGCGCCGCGGAGACACCCACACCACCAGGTAGCTGATCAGGACCAGCAGTAGCAGCGGCCAGTAGTGTCGGTCGTGAAAATTCGGGGAGGCCCATTCATGGATGTAGCGCTGCATGGCGGGCGAGAACAAGGTCTCCCAGGGATAGGCGTACATGCGCGTCCCGTAGGGATTGAAGGGCACCACGGCGAGCCCCAGCAACAGGGCCGCGCTTAGATGCCGCAAGCGGCTTCCCGCCGGCGCGGCGGGCATCCTCCCACTTAGCCCATCCAGCCCTGTACCCAGCAGAAAAAGGACCAGCAATGCCAGGCCCAGAACGTATGAGGCATGCAGGTTGACCCATAACCAGAGAATGGGAATCGTCCACCACAGCCGCCGCGGATGCTCCTGCGAGGCCTCCAGCAGAAATAGGAGGAGGACGCAGAGCAGGAGGGAAAGCATCTGCGGGCGCACGCCCATCACCGGCACCGAGGCGATCGCGCCCCACACCGTCAGCGCTCCCGCCACGTAGGGAAGTCCGTCGCCGCGAAGCATCGTCAGCAAAAACGCCGCGGCCGTGACCGCGCCGAAAAACACGATCAGTCCACCCCAGTTTGCCGCTTGGTAGATTTCAAACATCAGCAGATCGGCCAACCATTCATGATTGACCCAGGGCGCTCCGGCCCGCGTGAATGAGTACTGATCGGCGCGAAACACCTGGTGGTTTTGTGCCACCAGTTGTCCGGTGCGTAAATGCCACCACAGGTCTGGATCGCTGACCTCCCGGCTGGCCAGGGCAAAGAGCCCCAAGGCCACCAGAAGAAAAAAAACGCGGCGCGTGTGGAACCAGTGGCTCATGCCTGGGAAGGAAAATTTCGAATTAGAATCATAACCCGGCCAACCTGCCCATGTAGAATGCACGGCTTGAGTGTTTCTCTCCCATGATTTCTAGTTTCCGCTATCGCCGGACCGTGACTTTGTTTCTCGCCGGCATGGTGCTTTTGCATGCCCTGGTGGCGTGGAACTCCTGGGACCTGATTCGCAAGGGGCATCCCGATTTCACCGCTCTCTACGCCGCCGGAACCATGCTGCGCCGCGGGCAGGGAAGCCAGCTCTACGACCCGGACCTGCAATTTCGCACCCAGCGCGAGTTCGCCGGCAAGGTGGAGACCCGTTATGGGGCCTTGCCCTTTATTCATCCGCCCTTCGAAGCTGTGATTTTTGTCCCGCTGGCTTACTTGCCCTATCCCGTGGCATTTTTGCTCTGGGACCTTCTCAACCTCTTATTGCTGGCGGCGATCCCGCGCATCTTGCAGGCACACGTCCCCTGGTTGCGCGAGATTTCTCCCGGATGGTGGATGCTGGCCTGTCTGGCCCTGTTTCCCGTCTTCATCGCCCTGGTGCAGGGCCAGGACGTTCTGCTTCTGCTCGGCATTCTGGCTTTGTTCTTCGCGGCCTGGAAGCAGGGGAAGGACGGCCTTGCCGGCTTTTGGCTTGCTCTGGGAACTTTTCGCTTTCACCTCGTGCTGCCTTTCCTGCTGGTCTTGCTTTGGAAGCGGCGAGGGAGGGTCCTGGCCGGTTTTCTGTTGACTGCCGGCTTCCTGGGTCTGGTTTCCGTGGCGGTTGTGGGCTGGCGTCCCCTGCTGGAATATCCCGCGTATGTCTGGCAGACCGAGCGTTTCATGGAAGCGCACGGCACGATCAGCCCACGCATGATGCCCAATGTCCGTGGCCTGCTCGATGGGCTGCTTCTTCCTGGAGTTTCCCGTCCCTTGAAAGACGGCTTGATTGGGTTGGCATCGCTGGCCCTGGTTCTATTTGCGGCCTGGCGCTGGAAGGGGCGGGCCAACGGCGGAAATTTCAACCTGGGCTTTGCCCTCTTTGTCCTGACCACCCCTCTGGTGGGCTACCACACTCTGCCTTATGACCTCTGTTTGCTGATCTTGCCGATGGTGTTGGTGGTCAACCAGTGCCGGGAGGCCGAGGAAACTCCCGCGAGCGCTCCCAGAAGGTGGGACCGGATTTGGTTAATAGGCCCCATGGTGGTGTTGTTCTTCAGCCCACTCCAGATGGTGTTTAACTTCTCGTTTCAGCGCTATCACCTCATGGCGTTCGTGCTCCTGCTTTGGTTCTGGGGGATCACGCGGGAGTTGGCGCGAGAAGAAGCAAGGGCTTAGAAGTTGCGGAGCGGAACTACGGCGCCCCGCTCAGAATTTGGCGCGCTCGTTCCGAACGCTCGTACCATGCGCGGGCCAGCAGCACGCCCAACATGGGGAGGTAGAAGCAGACCACCATCCAGCGTCCCACCTGGGCGAAATCGCGCGGCACGTGATACCAGCGCCAGATTCCCGGTCCCCAACTGAAGAAAACCGCCCAAAGAATTGCCTGCCGGGACTTGGGGATCAGCCACAACACCAGCGCGTCGTAGAACCAGCGTTGCGGCATGACCGCCATGAGCAGCAAAAACCAGGCGTCGCCATCGCGATAGCGCAGTAGGGCCAACAGCAGCAGACAGCCGGGAAAAATCAGGATGGGATAGAAGCGGTGATAGAGACCGAATTGTCCCATCCAGTCGAGCGGCCAGTGCGGTTGCACGGCCAGGCTCACGAGCAGGAGGAGGGCCCCGGCCGCGAGTCCGCGACGAGTGGGGAAGCGCGCGGCCACCGGAATGCCGATTTGTGGCTTGACCAGGGTCACCGGCAGGAGAAGCGGAAAAAATGCCGCTGCCGTCAGCAAGGGCGTCCACTGCACGGCCAGCATGCCCGCCCAGTAGGGATAGGCGAGAAATACCGTCAGCCGGTGGTATCCCGAGCGGGTAAGCCCGAAGGCGAGCAGCGCGGAGCTTGCGCCATAAAAAATTCCTGCTGCGGCTGCGGGAGCCATGCCCACAAAGGGCAAGCCAAACAAGGCCGCCGGGAGCGGATAGAGCTGGCCCGGCACGCTATAGGGATTTTCCTGCCCCAGCACAGAGCGCGCCGCCTGAATGGCCCATTGAAAATCTCCCGCACCCAGCCGGAGATAGGACATGAGCCAGCCGCAGGCGCATCCGCTGCCTACCCCGATGGCAAGTGCGACCAGTATCCGCGAACGCATAGATGTCATGGCCGCCCTAGTTGTAACATGGAGCGGCCTGCCGCGTGATGCCATGGAAGAACCCTAAACTCGGCGTAGTGCTGGCGGTCCTGCTCTTTGCCGGCATGTGGCTTTATGTGCAGCGCGTGCTGGTGGGGCACGGCCGCTCCTATGCCGCGCAACACAACCTGCCCCGCGGCAACCTCTCCGATTTGTATTCCCGCTGGCTGGGAACCCGCGAACTCCTGTTGCACCATCGCGACCCGTACAGTCAGGAAATCACCACAGAAATTCAGCAGGGATACTATGGCCGGCCGCTCGATCCCAACCGAAAGGAGGATCCCAAGGACCAGCAGGCCTTTGCCTATCCCCTGTATGTGGTTTTCTTGCTGGCGCCGACCGTGAATCAACCGTTTCCCGAGGTGGCTCGCGCCGCCCAGTGGGCATTTACCTTGCTGCTCGTGATCTCGGTTTTTGTCTGGATCCGGCTGCTGCGCTGGCGGGTTTCCCCCACTACGTTCGCCATCCTGGTCATCATGACTCTGTGCAGCTATCCAGCGATTCAAGGGCTGAAATTGCAGCAGCTCAGCCTGCTGGTCAGTGCTCTGATTGCCGGCAGCGCCGCCTTGCTGGTCTCCGGACAACTGGCGGCAGCGGGTGTTCTGCTCGCTTTGGCCAGCATTAAGCCCCAACTGACTTTGCCCCTGGTCGCATGGTTGTTTCTCTGGGCCCTTTGCCGCTGGCAAGAGCGCTGGTCTTTTATGGTGGGCTTTAGCCTCACCCTGGCCTCTCTGCTGGGCGGCGCCAGCTATCTGCTTCCAGGCTGGATGCGGGAGTTTCTTGCGGCCGCGGCCGCCTACCGCAGGTACACAGGAGGCAAAGGCTCGCTGCTGGAGGTCCTGTTGACCCCGGGGTGGGGAAAACTGGCCATGTTTCTGCTGGTGCTGGGCACCGCCTATTTGGGGTTGCGGGTGCGGCGCGAACCCGCCGCCAGCCCGGCTTTCTTCACCGTATTTTCGTTGGTCCTGGTGGTCACGGTAGTGATTGTTCCCATGGTGGCCCCTTATAACCAGCTGGTCTTTCTGCCCGCGGTTTTTCTGGTGCTGAAGCAGTGGCGGAACCTCTGGGAAAGGACCTTGTGGCATCGTCTGGCACTGGTCTTGACCGCCGCCGCGTTGCTTTGGCCGAGTCTGTCGGCGTCTGTTCTGGCCTTGGCATCCTTTCTGCTGCCTGCCCCCATCATCCAGAAAACCTGGCCTATACCGCTCTTCACCAACCTGTTCTTGCCTTTGACATTAGTGGCTTCCGTGGGCCTGCATGCCTGTATCACACTATTTTCCGAAAAGCTTCGGCCGGCCGAGCCTTAAGTCTGGCTTTGTACCCGCCAGCCCTGGATTGGGGAGGCCTCGTTCTCCGGGACGTTCCCCCGATCCCCCGGAAAAGAAAGTCAACTCCCCGTATTCCGCATCTAACCAAAGCAGATAACCAAGATAAGCCAGTTTGCGTCCAACCATAGGGAAGAGGGGATTGGACACGGGCGTATAATCGCTGATAAGCCACCCGCTGCGAGGTAAGGGGGATTTTATGAAGTTCAGGCTACCAAAATCGCCATTGGCTATGGTGCTCTGTGTCGCCCTGATTGCGGCGCCGCTGAGTTTTGCCGACGACCAGAGTAAGGACAAAGCGGCCACCAGCCAGCCGGCCAGCACGGTGACCAGTGCGCCCGTGCAGGCTGCTGACCCCGACAAGGTCAAACACGACGGCGGCAAGGACGACGTGGATGCGGTGGGCAACCGCAACGTCGGCTGCGGACGCGGTGTGGGCAACTGGTACAGCGTGGAAAAACAGGTGGCCATGGGCAAGCAGTACGCCATGCAGGTGGAAGCCCAGTCCAAAATCATCAATGATCCCGTAGTCAGCGAATATGTGAACCGGGTGGGCCAGAACATCGTGCGCAACTCCGATGCCCAGGTCCCCTTCACCATCAAGGTGATTGACTCGGATGAAATCAACGCGTTCGCCTTGCCCGGCGGGTTCTTTTTCGTCAACTCCGGCCTGATTCTGGCGGCAGACGAGGAAGCTGAACTGGCCGGCGTGATGGCGCACGAGATCGCGCATGTGGCGGCCTGCCACGCCGCCCGGGAAAACACGCGCGGCAACCTGATGAACCTGGCTTCCATCCCCCTGATCTTCGTGGGCGGAGCGGTCGGCTATGGCGCCTATCAGGCTGCCGGGTTGGCCTTGCCCATGACCTTCCTGAAGTTCTCGCGCGGCTTTGAATCGGAGGCGGACTTCCTGGGCCTGCAATACATGTACCGCTCGGGTTACGATCCGCAGGCCTTCATCAGCTTCTTCGAGAAGATCCAGGCGCAGGAAAAGAAGAAGCCGGGAACCTTGGCCAAGGCCTTTGCGACCCACCCCCAGACGCCGGACCGCATTGAGAAGTCGCAGGAGGAAATCGCCACCATTCTGCCGGCGCGTCCGCAGTATATGGTGACCACCTCCGAATTTGACGATGTGAAGGCCCGCTTGGCGGTGCTGGAAAACCGCCGCAAGGTGGTTGACCAGAAGGACAACAACAAGCCCAGCCTGCGTCGCACTTCCACCTCGGACAAGACCAGCAAGGACGGCGGCGCTACTACTGACGACGATCGTCCGACCCTGAAGCGCCGTCAGGACTGAGCCTTAGCTCATACCAAAATTTCAGCCCGGAAGCGCATGCTTCCGGGCTCTTTGTTTTGGGCCACGGATTTACACGGATGCTCGCGGATCAGGTAAACACGTTGTCCTGCTGAGCGGAGTAGAAGCAAGCGAAGCGCAGCTTCCACGCAGTCGAAGCATCCCTATTTCCTTGCTGAAGTCCTTTCTTGTGCGGTAGGGATTCTTCGACTGCACAACCCTTCGCTGCGCGAAGGGTTGTTTCGCTCAGAATGACAAGGTTTGTCTGATCCGTGAGAATTCGTGACATCCGTGGCCTAAAGGCCAAAGGAAAAGCCGCGGCATTCGCCGCGGCTCGAACCATTTGGGGAGGGACCAGGCCGTTTATGCAGCTTGCTTCGTGGCTAAACTGCCCACGTGATTTCCGTGGGCGTGTGCGGACACCACTTTCATTTCCTGCCAGTCATAGGGCAGTTCCTTGCCACAGTCCAGGCAGACCACGTAGGTCCCGGTCTGTGCCGCAGCCGTACGGCCGCGCCGTGAACTGGTACGAACGGTGATAGGGAAGCTGTAGTGCGAATGCCAGCAACCAAAGAACGTGTCCAATAATTTACCGATCATCTTCGACGACTCCCCAACACAGCCTCACGAACCGCTTCTGGGAACCAGCGGCGTGGGATCTGGGCTACAAGATTAGATTCCTGTTAGATCAAAAAGGTTCGCGAAATGGGGACCGGATGTCCCAATTAGGGAATAGTCGGAACCCTAAGATAATGAATGATTTGCCAAAAGAGAGTAAGGCCGGAGATTAGGTGGTCTCCGGGCCGTTCTTCTTGCGGGCCTGGCACTTGGCGACAATGGCGGAGCGCAGCCGGGTGCGCAGGTCGTCGGGCAACTCGTAGAGTTGTGAGTCGCGATAAATCTCGATGGTCTTCTTGGTGGTGTCGCAGACAACGTAGCAGTTATGGCACCAGGCCAGGTGACCCTCCAGTTCGGCCTTGGTGCGGTCGTCCATGACGCCGTCCAAATAGTTGGTCAGCTCTTGCAGGAACTCAGAGCATTTCACGGTTTCCCATCTCCACTCTCACGTTTCTTAAAGTACCGGCTCAGGCGTTCGCGCAACTGCAGGCGCGCCCGCAACAACCGGGACTTCACCGCGGGAACACTCAACTCCAGGGCCTCCGCGGTTTCTTCCGTCGATAACCCTTCCACGTCGCGCAACACGAAGACGGTCCGGAAGCTGGGCGGCAGGCCCTGGATGGTCTTGCCCAGGATGTCCTTCAGTTCCGCCTGGCTATATTGCTGCTCCGGATTAGGGCTCCAGTCCGCGACTTCGCGCGGCATGGAATCTTCTTCCGTCTTGACTTCTTCGTCGAGCGAGACCATGCGCTCGGGGCGGCGGCGCCGCAATTTCATCAGCGCCTCATTCACCGCGATGCGCACCAGCCAGGTATAAAACTTCGACTGGCCTTGAAACTGTTCCAGATTGCTATAGGCCTTGAGGAACGCGTCCTGCACTACGTCTTCCGCGTCTTCGCGGTTTTGCGTAATGTGCTGCGCAATGCGAAACACATTACGGTCGTAGCGCTTGACCAGGTCCTCAAAGGCGGAAACATCGCCGCTTTTGGCCGCCTGGACGAGGGCCAGTTCATCACTGACTGGCTCACCTATTTTGGGTTGGATGGCTCCCATTGTTCTTCCGATTCAACATTTTCAGCCTGCCCGCGCAAACCGAAGTGTTATTTTACTTGGTAACCGCGTCGCCGGCTCAAGGCTTTTGACGTATCCACAGCCCCTCGGTTTACGCTACATTCCAAACGTTGCTGCAATCCGCACCGGTCAGGTGCTTTGGTGCCGTTTAGGGCTGGGCGTCAAGTGCCATATAATCAGGAATTAAACGAAATCCCGGACGGGCTGGTCATGGCGCCGCCCACTCATCATGGCAGATAAAGACGGAATCGGGCAAATCATCGAAAAAGTTGTTACCCAGGTGCTGGAGGCGCATGTGCCTCAACTGCGCGCAGATTTGGTGCGTCAGGTGGTGCAGGAGCTGCCTGCTCATCTGGCCGCGGCCCCGGAAGCCGCGGCGGGCGAAGGCGTCCCAGTAGAGCTGTTAAAGGCGGTTGCCGCGGTGCACGCCGGCAGCAGCCAGAAGGAAATTCTGCGCGCGCTGCTCGACGGCGTCGCCCAATACTGCGGACGTACCGCCTTGTTCGTCGTCAAGGCGGGTGCTGCTCATGGCTGGCAGGGCCGCGGCTTCAGCCGCAACGACGACGTCAAGGATTTCCCCCTGCAACTGCATTCCGGTCTTGCCGAGCAGGCTATGCAGGCCCGCACCCCGGGTGCCGGCTCGCAAACCGAGGTGGACCCCAAGTTTCTGGAACATTTCGGAGCTCCCGCCGGCGATCCGGTCATCGTGCTGCCCCTGATGCTGAAAGACAAAGTGGCCGCGCTGGTCTACGCCGATATCGGCGTGGATGGGGGCGGCAAGTTTGATCCCGTGGCCCTGGAGCTTCTGGTCAGCGCCACCAGCGCCTGGCTGGAAGTGGCCTCCTTGCGCAAGCAGGCCGCCAAGGAAGCCGCCGGCGAGGCGACCCCGGAAAAGCCGGAGGCGGTTCCCGTACATACCGTGGCTGCCTACTCCGATCCTTTTGCCGGGCACCAGCCCCAGCATGCGGTGGCGGCGGTCCCGCAGGCAGCCCCGGTGGAGGAGCCAGAGCCGGTGGCGGTGGGTGCTGCCCATGCCGCGGAGGCGCAACCCGCCATTCCTGCGCCCAGCGCGCCGGAAATGAGTCCCGAGGACGCCGATGTTCATCGCAAGGCGCAGCGCTTCGCCCGCCTGCTGGTGGACGAAATCAAACTCTATAACCAGGCCAAGGTCGCCGAAGGCCGCAAGCACCGCGACATCTATGACCGGCTCAAAGAAGACATCGAAAAGAGCCGGGCCACTTATAGCAAGCGGTACGGCAGCACGGTGGCGGCGGCCGCCGATTACTTCGCCAGCGAGCTGGTGCGGAGTCTGGCCGAAGATGACAGCTCCCTGATGGGTGCCAATTTCCGGCGATAGGACAGGTGTGGGTAGTGGGGCTTCGTCAGCGTACTTTTTTTACTCTCGTTTTGCTTTGGGCCGTTGGAATTTTCTGCTTGTGTCCTTCCCCGGCGAGCGCACAGTCTTCCGCCGCCACTAAGCCGGGAGCGGCGAAGAAGTCTTCTTCGCCTCAGCTGTCCGGCAAGAAAACGGTTCCCCGAAAGAAAGCGCCTTCGCCCCGCCTGCGGCGCATGCGGCAGGCCTTTGTGGCTTCCGCGGACCTAAAGCCCATGGCGCGGCAGCTTCTGCAAGACCGTACTCCGGCTGCGTATGCCGGGGTGGAGGCCTATGCCCATCGTCATACCCTGAAGGACGCGGGCGCGCTGGCCTGGCTGGTTCTCGGATATGCTCGCACTCTGGATCGTGATTATCCCCGGGCCATTGACGCTCTGCGCCGGGCGCAGCCTCAGGCGGGCGATCTGGGCGACTATGCCGCCTACTATCTGGCCGGCGCTTATGTGCAGGCCGGGCAGAACGCCGATGCGCTTGCTTTGCTGGCTGGTTTCGATACCGACTATCCCAATTCACTCTTGTTGCGCGATGCGCATGTTCTCTATGGCAATGTGCTGCTCTCCGCCGAACGCGCTGCGGATGCCATTGCTGTGCTGGAGAAAGACCGCCAGCCTCCACGGGCCGACCTCGAGCTTGCATTGGGAAAGGCGTACGCGGCGGCCGGACAAACGGCCAAAGCCGCGGCGACTTACAGCAACCTCTACTATGCTGTGCCTCTCAGCATGGAAGCTGACTTGGCTGCTGCCGAGTTGAAGAAGGTAAACAACGGCTCCATGCCGGCCGCCAGTTTTGAGCAGCGCCGCAGCCGGGCCGATCTCTTGCTCAAAGGGCGGCGGTACAGCGATGCCGCCGATGAGTACCGCGCTTTGTTGGGAGACGCCCCGGCCAATGAGCGGGCTTCTTATCAGCTCGATCTCGCGGAAGCCCTGCGCCGGGCCGGCCGCAGCAAAGATTCGCGGCAGGTGCTCGACTCCCTGACGAACCTCTCTACCGAGCAGAACGCGGAACGCCTGTTCAATCTGGGCGAAATTGCCCGCGCCGCCAACGACGAAGATGAGTTTCTAAAAAATCTGACCCAGCTCCGCCAGCTGGCCCCCACCAGTTCCTGGATGGAGCAGGGGCTGCTTTCCGCGGGGAATATCTTCCTGCTGCGCAAGGAATACGATCCCGCCATCGATGCTTACCGGGAGTTACAGCAGCGCTTTCCCAACGGCGGACGGGCTTCCTATGCCCACTGGAAAGTGGCTTGGCTGAGTTTGCGGCAGGGCCGGACCGCGGAGGCCCGGCAAGGCTTCGAGCAGCAGATCGCCCTCTATCCGGCTTCCGCGCAGGTCGCGGCGGCACTCTACTGGCGGGGCCGCCTGGCCGAGGAAGAGCAGCAGCCCGGTCTCGCCCGCGCCTACTACACCAAGGTTTCGCAGCGTTTTCGCAATTACTATTACGGCGACCTGGCGCGCCAGCGCCTGGCCAAACTTGCGCCTGCGGAAGCGGTGCCGGTGGCCCTGCTGGACCGCATTCCCCCCATCAGCGCCAATGCGCGCACGACGCTGGATCCGGTCCCCTCCGACAATTTGCGTCTGCAGAAGGCGTTGCTCCTGGAGAACGGATCGCTGGTGGAGTTTGCCGTGCGCGAGTTGCAAGCCGCCGCGCAGCAGGATAAGGGAAGCTGGGTGCCGGCGGAGACCGCCCGCCTTTATCAGGACGCGGGCAATTACGCCATGGGCATCGAGACCCTCAAGCGGGCCGTTCCCAACTACTTTGCGCTGGATATCTCCAGCCTGCCGCGCCCCTACTGGGAAGCCCTTTTTCCTAAGCCCTTCTGGGCGGACCTGAAACGATTTTCGTCGGCCAACGCCCTCGATCCCTACCTGGTGGCTTCACTGATTCGCCAGGAGTCTGAGTTCAATCCCAATGCTGTCTCTCGCGCCAACGCGGTAGGACTGATGCAGTTGTTGCCCAAAGTGGGGCATGGCGTGGCCAAACAGGAAAAGTTGCGCCACTTTACCAATCAGCAGTTGTTTGTCCCGGCCGTCAATCTGCAATTGGGGACACGCTACTTTCGCCAGATGGTGGATAAATTCGGCGCCTTCGAATATGCCCTCGCCGCCTATAACGCCGGTTCCAATCGTGTGGACGACTGGTTGGGCGATGGCAAGTACCGCGACCCGCAGGAATTCGTCGAGTCCATACCCTTCACCGAGACCCGCGAGTATGTGCAGGCCATCCTGCGCAATGCCAGCGTCTATCGTCAGCTGTACGGCGCGCCGTAGAAAAATTCTGGCCACGGATGACGCGGATTTTCGCCATTAGAAACCTACTGTCATTCCGAGCGAAGCTGCCCTTCGCTTGGCGAAGGGCAACACAGTCGAGGAATCCCTACGGCAGTAAAAGCATGCGGGTAGGGATGCTTCGACTGCGCGCGGGCTCCGCTTGCCCGCGCTCCGCTCAGCATGACATTAAGATTTGTAATCCGTGGGAATCCCTGAGAATGTGCATTCCCCCATGTCATTCCGAGCGAAGCTGCCCTTCGCTTGGCGAAGGGCAACACAGTCGAGGAATCCCTATAGCAGTAAAAACATGCAGGGTAGGGATGCATCGACTGCGGGTGCGCTCCGCTCAGCATGACATGGGGACGTGAATCCGCGGACGAAACCTAAGAGTTGGGACTCTTTTCCGGCTCCGTTTTGACGAAGAGGATTTCCACCACCAGCAGGGCTGCGCCTACCACGATGGCGCTGTCGGCGACGTTAAACGCCGGCCATTGGTATTCGCCTACATAGAACAGCAGAAAGTCCACCACCTTGCCGCTGAGCAGCCGGTCCCACAAATTCCCGACGGCGCCGCCCAGAATCAGCGCCAGGCCGATGCCGGTAGTGGTCATGGTATGGCTATTGCGCCAGAGCATGGCCGACACCACGACCAGCGCAATCACCGAGAACAGGATCAGCAGGGCTATTTTCCACTCGGATGTCGAGTCGGCGAACAGGCCGAAGGCTGCTCCCCGGTTCTCCACATGGGTAATGCGAAAGAAGCTGGGAAACACCGGGATGCTGTCGTGCAAAGCGATTTTCTGCGTAATCAGCCACTTGGTCGCGCGGTCCAGCGCGATGATGAAGACGGCGATGAATAGGTGAAATTTACGCATGGCGGAGTGGCCGGTCATTTTGTCAAACCCTGGATCTGGGAACAGAGCCGGGCGGCAGAGGCCGGCCCGAATCTCCTAGTCCCATAGATGCATTCTGTCGAGCACAAGATCGCCCCGCGCCTACCGGCCCTCAATTTCCTTCAGAACGGCGCTGCAGCGTTCGCACACCGTGGGATAGATTGCGTCCTCGCCCACGTGGGTGGAGTAATTCCAGCAGCGTTCGCATTTTTGGCCGTCGGCCTTGCCCACCTCCACTTTGATTCCCCCGCCCGCTTGCGCCTCCTGGGTCAAAGTGGCCGCGGAGACGATGAACAGATAGCGTAACTGCGGTTCGTAGCGCTTCAGCACCGAGTACACGGGATCGGCCGCGCTCACCGTGACTTTTGCCTCCAGGCCGCCGCCGATCAGCTTCTGGGTGCGGGCTTCCTCAAGCGCTTTCAATACTTCGTCGCGCACCGCGTGCAGAGTGGTCCAGTCTTCCTTCTGCTTTGTATCCTCCAAGGGCACGTCGGCGCCCAGAATGTCGCCGAAGCTGGGGAACTGCGTGACGTGCACACTGGCCCCGCGAGCGGCGCTGCCCGGGAGATAGCGCCAGAACTCGTCACTGGTGAAGCTGGTGATGGGCGCCAGCAGCCGGGCCAGCGCATTGCCGATATGCCAGATGGTGGTTTGCGCCGCCCGCCGTCCTTTGGCATTGGGAGCATAGGTGTAGAGGCGGTCTTTCAGAACATCAAAATAAAACGCGCTCAGCTCCACTACGCAGAAGTGGTTTACCCGCTGGTAAATCTTGTGGAACTCAAATTCGTCATACCAGCGGCGGATGTCCGCAGCCAACGCGCAGGTCTGACGCAGCATGTATTGGTCGATGGATTCGAGGTCGGCGAAGGCGACCGCGTTTTTCTCCGGATCGAAGCCGTGCAGGTTGCCCAGTATGTAGCGGAAGGTGTTGCGGATCTTGCGGTAGTTCTCCGCCACGCGCTGCATCAGGTGTTCTGAGCAGGTCACGTCCTCGCGGAAGTCGACCGACGCCACCCACAAGCGGACGATTTCTCCGCCCAGGCGGCCGGCGATATCCACCGGATCCACCACGTTGCCCAGCGATTTCGACATGGCGCGGCCCTGCTCGTCGAGCGTCCAGCCGCTGGTGGCCACCATGCGATAGGGTGCCTCTCCCCGTGTACCCATGGCACAGAGCAGGGAAGAGTGGAACCATCCCCGATGCTGGTCGCCGCCTTCGGTGTAAAGGTCGGCAGGCCAGGGCAGGTTTGGTTCATGGCCCAGCACGGCGGCGTGGCTCGATCCGGACTCAAACCACACGTCGATGATGTCCATTTCCTTCTTGAATTTTGTCCCGCTGCAGTGCGGGCACAGAGTGCCAGCCGGCAGCAGCGTATCGGCTTCGGGCGTGTACCAGGCATCGGCTCCCGATTTGGCAAACAGGCCGACCACTTTGCGGTTGATCGCGGGATCATTCAGCGGTTTGCCGCAGCCTTCACACAGGAACACCGCGATGGGCACACCCCAGATACGTTGCCGCGAGATGCACCAGTCGGGCCGCGTGGCGATCATGTTGGAGATGCGTTCTTCACCCCACGCCGGGTCCCACTTCACTTTCTTGATTGCCTCCAGCGTGCGGCTGCGCAACGTGCCGCCCTTGCCGTCCGGCATGGGCGTTTCCATGGAAATGAACCATTGCTCGGTGGCGCGGAAGATCACCGGATTGTGGCAGCGCCAACAGTGCGGATAGGAGTGCTCAATCTTCTCGGTGTGCAACAGCACGCCGCGTTTCTGCAGCAGCTCAATGATGGGCGCATTCGCCTTCCACACCGTGAGCCCATCGTATTCCGGCAGTCCGTTGCGCAGGATGCCCTTGCCGTCCACGTTGCTGGTCGCGTCGAGGCCGTATTTCACGCCGGTGACGAAGTCTTCCTGCCCGTGCGAGGGGGCGGTGTGCACCACGCCGGTACCGGTGTCCATGGTGACGTAGTCGGCGAGAACGCCCAGGACCTTGCGCTCGAGGAAGGGATGCTGAAAATTCAGCCGTTCCAGCTGGCGGCCGGGGAAGCGGGCCACTGCCGCACCGGGATCGAGGTGCAGGGTGTTTTTTACGTCCTGCTGCACGCGCTCCGCCAGGCGCGCGGCCACAATGTAGACCTCGTCCGGGCTATCGCTATTGGGGACGGCTACATATTCCTCGTCCGGGTTGAAGGCCACCGCCATCGACGCAGGCAGGGTCCACGGAGTCGTCGTCCAGATGATGGTGGAAGCTTTTTTGCCGGCCAGCGCCGCGTCGATCTTTGCCGGATCGTCCGCTAGGGCATACTTCACCCACACCGTGGGGCTGGTGTGGTTCTCGTACTCCACTTCCGCTTCCGCCAGCGCGGTCTCGTCATGCAGGCACCAGTAGACCGCGCGCAGGCCTTTGTAGACGAATCCGTGCTCGTAGAAGGAATAGAACGTGTCCAGCACCACCGACTCGTACTGCGGGGTCATGGTGGAGTAAGGCTTGTCCCAGCGTCCGAACACTCCGATACGTTTGAACTGCTCGCGCTGCAACTCCAGGAACTTTTCCGCGTATTTACGGCACTCCAGGCGGACGTCGGAGGGACGCATTTTGAGCTTCTTGCCGCCCAGCTTCTGGTCTACTTTGATTTCGATGGGGAGTCCGTGGCAGTCCCATCCCGGAACGTAAGGGGAGTCGAATCCCGCCATGGTCTTCGACTTCACAATAAAGTCCTTCAGGCACTTGTTCAGGGCGTGGCCGAGATGGATGGGCCCATTGGCATAAGGCGGGCCATCATGCAAAATCCACGTGGGACGGCCCTGGCTCGACTCCCGGATGCGCTCGTAGAGTCGCAATTCCTCCCAATGCGCGAGCATTTTGGGCTCGTTGTGGGCCAGGTTGGCCTTCATGGAGAAATCGGTTTGGGGCAGATTGATGGTGGATTTCAGGTCAAGCGGCACTCGGCTCAATGTCTCCCAACTGGTTGATTTTTTTCATTATAGGGAGCAGGCGAACGGACGTCCATCGGCCCCCCAAAAGGCTCCCCACCCCAGGGTGGCGGGCCTGCGAAGTCACTCTCGAAAAACCGCCAAAAACGTGTACAATTTTCCGGAGATAGGGCTTTCTTTTTCCGGCGCCCGGCATCTAACATGTTACAGGGGTTCAACTTTAAAAATTGGTAGCGGGCTGCAAAAATTAGGATTGTAATTCTTTTATCAACGCTGCAGGCAAAACCAGCATCTGGAAGACTAGAGTGCGACAAGTAATCGACGTGCGGATTCAGGCATAGTATAAGTTTCATCAGAATTAAGGACAGTATTCGGTCTTCCGATGGCGACACAAGATTTGAAACCTCAAGTAGAACCAGAGCCGGAGCTCAACCTCCTCCTGCCCAAGGACACGCTGGAAGAGTCTTTGTGGAAGTCTCTGTTCCAAAACCTGGATGACTTCTTTTTTCCCAAGAAGCTGCCTCCGCTGGTTCTGACCTCCAAGCCTGTTCCCGTAAAAGATATCTGGGGGTTCTACAACTACCGCAAGAATGGGGCATTGGGTTCGACGGCTGCGCACGTGGTGCTGCTGGCCCTGATTGTCGGGGCCAGCATTCTGGCCCGCCGCGTGGTGAAGGAAGTGACCAAAGCGCCGGAAGTAGTCACGCTGGTCGCGCCTGACGATCTCCCTACCCTGCAGCCCTCGAAGACGCAGGTAGGTGGGGGCGGCGGTGGCGGCGATCGCGATAAGTTCCAGGCGCCCAAGGGCCGCCTACCCAAGCAATCCATGCAGCAGATCACCCCACCCATGGTGGTGGTGCGCAACGAGCATCCGAAACTGGCAGTGGATCCCACCATTGTGGTTCCTCCGGAAGTGAAGCTGGCGCAGAACAATCTGCCCAACCTGGGGGATCCCATGTCGCACGTGCCCTCCGGCCCGCCTTCGAATGGGACCGGCAGCGGGGGTGGAATCGGTTCCGGCAGCGGTGGCGGCGTAGGTTCTGGTGAGGGTCCTGGTTATGGACCCGGCCGTGGCGGAGGCACCGGCGGCGGCGTGTTTCGCGTAGGCGGAGGAGTCTCCGCTCCGCGCGCGGTCTTCACTCCCGATCCGGAGTATTCGGAAGAGGCACGCAAAGCCAAATATCAAGGGACTTGCGTGTTGTGGCTCATTGTGGGGCCGGACGGGCGTCCACGCGATGTGCGCATCGCCCGCAGCCTGGGTTTGGGCCTGGATGAGAAGGCCATCGAGGCGGTGAAAAATTGGAAGTTTGAGCCGGCCATGAAAGACGGCAAGCCGGTTTCCGTGCAGATCAATGTGGAAGTCAGCTTCCGCCTCTATTAAATCCTGATCATTTCCAGAAAGGGCTGCGGGTTCCCGCGGCCCTTTTCTTTTGTGTTCTGGCAGAAAAAGAAAATTTCTCGCCCAGAGAAAAATGTATCCTCCTCGGGGTACAATCCCACGACTCCTACTTCAGAACTTCGTCGCTTCCTCTGAGCTGGAGCCCGGCCCCGGGCAACTCCGGCATCCTACCGGAGGCTCCATTCCTCCGGAATTTCATGCAGAAGGTTGGGCGATATGCAAAAGCGAACGTATGCATCTATGTTTTGGGTCACCGTTTGTCTGGTCTGGGTCCTGCTTGTTCCGTTCCTCTCGCAAGTGGCTGCGCAGAGCAAGGAGCCTATATACATCTACGTGGCCGAGTGGGACGTGCCCCGCCTGCAATGGGGCGAGATCGCAAAGCTGGATGAGCAGGATCGTCCGGTGATGGATAAGCTGGTGGCGGATGGCACATTGATAGGCTATGGAGCTTACAGCAACCTCATTCATCAGGAAGGCGAACCGACGCATGGAACCTGGTTCTCCGCGAACTCCGAGGGCAAGCTGTTGAAGGCGCTGGAGGCTGTCTATGCCCAGGCAGGTCTGGTCAGCGCGCCGGTACAAGCCGCTTCTAAACATTGGGACCAGATTTTCGCGGGAGAGATTTACAACAATAAACCCGGGGCTTCGACGGGTGGCTACCTCACCTGGTCAACCTGGCAAATCAAGGCGGGCTCCATGCGGGACTATATAGAGCTGACGAAAAAGATCATTGTGCCGGAACTCGATAAGCTGCTCGCCGACGGCACGATCACCTCCTACGGGGAACTGGTCGAAGAGTATCACCAGGGCAAAATGGGCGTCGTCTACGAATACCTGACCGTGCCCGACGCGGCTTCCATGGATAAAGTGAACAAGACCATGGAAAGGCTCTTCCAGGATAATCCTGGGCTGCCCGGATCCATCGAGAACTATACTTCACGGGAAGGACATCGCGACTTCCTGGCTCGCATCCGCTTCATGGTGAACAAGTAATTTCCTGGGAAGGGCCGCGGGGAGCTTCCGCGGCCCTTTTTGTCTTTGCCCCATCCGCGCGTTGATCCACAATAGAGGTGGTTCTGACCTGATCCCTTCTTTTCGAA
>JAFDVW010000022.1:39142-49320 GCA_018268755.1 Acidobacteriota bacterium | reverse complement strand
ATGGTGCGGCAGTGGCAGCAGCTCTTCTATCAACGCAACTATGCCGAGACCGATTTGAGCGATAACCCGGACTTCATCGAGATCGCCAAGGCCTACAAGATCCATGGCTGCCGCGTGGACCAGGAAGCCATGCAGGAGTTTCCGGTTTCCTCAGCTACGGGCGAGGTGATCGACGGCTTCCTGCGCTCGCCGCAGCCGGAGTTGCTGGTATTTGATTGCGCTCCCGAAGCCTGCGTGTTCCCCATGGTGCCGGCGGGCGCGGCGCTCTCAGAAATGATGTTGCAGGAAGACTAGCTTTGGATTGGAAGGAGAACCTCATGCAAGCGTTCCACGTGCACTACCACAATACGCAAGGCACCTTGATGCGCATCCTGACTTCGGTTTCCCGCCGCGGCATTGAACTTTCCTACGTGCAGACCGCAGCCATCGAAACCGGCTACCGGGTCACCATGCTGCTGGACGTCACCGCCAGACAAGTAGGGCAGCTGAGCCGCGACTGGCACGCCATTGTGGATGTGGTGGACGTGCGCGCGGGCATGCCGACCCAGGAGATGCTGCAGCAGGCCGGGCACTGGACTTCTCTGCCCCTTCCCAATACCGCGGTTTCGGCCCTCGATCCGGCGCGCGCCGCCATGGCCTAGGCCGCTCCGCTCATTGCGTCTGTATTCCCGCTTGGGCCAACATTTCCAAAAACTGCCGTTGGGTGCGCATGTCGATGGACTGCGTGACTAATTTACCGGCGCGGTCATAGACAAAGTTGTGAGGAATTCCTTCCACGTCGAAGAGTTTGTGCACGTTGTCATCCGGATCAAGCAACACCGGATAGGTGACCTTGTTCTCCGCGATAAAGGGCTTCACTTTATCCTCCGGCTCATCGGAAATTGCCAGGACCACCAGCCCCTGATTTTCGAAGCGCCGGTACAAGACTTCCAGGTCGGGGATCTCCTTGCGGCAGGGAGGGCACCAGGTCGCCCAGAAATTCACCAGCACCACCTTGCCTTGCAGCTCTTTCAGCGTCCATTTTTTGCCGTCCAGGGCGGTCAGGGTAAAGTTAGCTTTGTCCCGGACCTGGTCCGTGGCCTCCATCTGCGCAAGGGCTTTCTGCAACTGCGGCGCGTCGCTCGCGACCTGCACATGTTCATAGCGGACCAGTTGCGCCAATTCGAAGTAGGCGGTTTCCTGGGCATTCGGCGTTTCCCGCAGCGAGTCCGCCAGCGTAGTGGCCACCTGCTGCAAGGTGTCATGCCCGAAATCGCCTTCTGTGGAGAGATTGGCGAGGCCGTGGGCCAGCCTTATTTTGTTGGGAGAAGCGGGTAGCGCGCGGATGGCGAGCGCGAGGTCTTTGGTGGCGTGGGCCCGGACGTCATCGGGCAGACGGCGCAGGCCATGTAGCTTTTCCACGATGGGTTTTTCCTGCTCGCTCCACTGGATCTGCTTTTGCGCCTGGAGAGGCTGAGTAAGCGCGAGACAGGACAGAACAGCGATGCAGAAAAGGCCGCCTCGAATCTTGCTGGGCAGGGCAGATGGCTTGAGTTGCTTCCGCATGGTGCTAAGCAGCTTACACTCGTTCTCGGCCCGGTTCCAGGGCGAGAGCCTCAGGCGGGTGCGGCTTTTCGACTTTATAGAAAGTAGCGTAATCTTTTAAAGACTATGGACCCTAAACATCGCAGTCACGGAATCACCGACGGGCGCGACCGTGCTCCATCCCGCGCCATGTTTAAAGCGGTTGGCTTTACCGACCAGGACCTGCAAAAGCCGATCATCGGCGTGGCCAACACCTGGATTGAAACCATGCCCTGCAACTTTCACTTGCGGCGCTTGTCCGCCAAAGTGAAGGAAGGCATTCGCGCCGCCGGCGGCACCCCCATGGAGTTCAACACCATCGCCATCTCCGATGGGGAAACCATGGGCACGGAAGGCATGCGGGCTTCCCTGGTCAGCCGCGAGCTGATTGCCGATTCCATCGAACTGGTCTGCCGCGGACAGATGTTCGACGCCGTGGTTTGCGTGGTGGGATGCGATAAAACGATTCCCGCCGCCGGCATGGCGCTGGCCCGCATGAACCTGCCCGGCCTGGTGCTCTATGGAGGCACCATCGCGGCCGGCAACTATCGCGGCAAAGACATCACCATTCAGGACGTCTTCGAGGCCGTGGGCGCGAACGCGGCCGGCAAGATCAGCGACGCCGAGTTGCTCGAAATCGAAAACACCGCCTGCCCCGGGGCGGGCGCCTGCGGCGGACAGTACACCGCCAACACCATGTCGACGGTCATGGAGCTGATCGGCCTTTCGCCCATGGGCTTCAACGGCGTGCCGGCCATGGACCCGCGCAAAGATGAAATCGCCTTCCGCTGCGGCGAGGTGGTGATGAATGTATTAAAGCAAGGCATCAAGCCGCGCGACATCCTGACCCGCAAGGCATTTGAAAACGCCATCGCCGGCGTGGCCTGTACCGGCGGCTCGACCAACGCCGTGCTGCATTTGCTGGCCATTTCGCGCGAAGCCGAGTTGCCCCTGGCCATCGACGACTTTCAGAAAGTCAGTGAGCGCACGCCGCTCATCACGGACCTGAAACCATCGGGCAAATATGTGGCCGCGGACGTGGACAAGGCGGGCGGCATCCAGCTCATCGCCAAACGCCTGCTCGACGGCAAACTGGCCGACGGCTCGGCCATCACCGTGACCGGAAAAACGCTGGCGGAAGAAGCTCAACAGGCCAAAGAAACCCCCGGCCAGGAGGTCATTCTGCCTCTGGACAAGCCGCTGAAGAAGACCGGCGGCCTGGTCATTCTCAAGGGCAATCTGGCCCCGGACGGTTGCGTGGCCAAGATCAGCGGGCATGAACGCCTGAGCCATCGCGGTCCGGCGCGTGTCTTCGAATCGGAAGAGGAAGCCATGGCGGCGGTGACCGGCAAGAAGATCAAAGCCGGGGACGTGGTCGTCATCCGCAATGAAGGCCCGAAGGGTGGACCCGGCATGCGCGAGATGCTGAGCGTGACCGGGGCCATCGTCGGAGAAGGGCTGGGAGGTTCCGTCGCCCTGCTGACCGACGGCCGCTTCAGCGGCGCGACCCATGGCCTGATGATGGGCCACGTTTCCCCGGAAGCCGCACTGGGCGGGCCGATTGCCGCCGTACACGAAGGCGACATGATCACCGTCGACGTGAACCAGCGTCTGCTGCAGATCGAGATCAGCGATACCACGCTGAAACAGCGTATCGCGCAGATCAAGCACAAGCCCCCGCGCTACACTACCGGCGTGTTCGCGAAATACGCGGCACTGGTCGCTTCCGCCGGCGAAGGCGCCATCACCAAACCCAAGTTCTAACTGGCTCTTCGATAACAATGCCCCGCAAGGTCTGCTCCTTGCGGGGCGTTCAGTTTAGGCGGCCTTTCTCTTCCCCACATTCTCTTCATGGGCTTTGCTGAGGTTGCGTACCGCATCCCCCAGTTGTTTCTCCGCGATATTGCGGATCTCCTGCGCCGCCTTCTGGTCCTGCATCAGGTAGGACATAGTGTGCACGTGCAGTCCGGCCATGATCTGATCGATGATAGGCGGATAGTTCACCGGGTTGGGGGGATTCACCCCTCCCCCAATGGGAAAGTGCAACCGCCACAGCAGGCGCGGCCACCACGGCGGACAAAGATCGCCCTCCTCCATCGTGAAGTCCATGAGTTTGGGAAGGGGCTGGTTGTTTTTGAGTTTCTGATCGGACATGGGACGACCTCCTGAGTGTCACCCCGGGAGCGCTTGCAGAGGCAATAGCAATAGCCCTCTGTCGCCACCCAGAGGCGAAGATGAATTGGTTTGGCTGGCCCGATTACCCTGTCTCGAAGGGGTAGACTTCTGTCGGGAAAGGCAGGAAACTGCTCACTCCGAGGCGGCTCCACTTTAGTCCTGGAAGCGTGGACTGGCAATCCCTATCTTCTGACTTCTTGACGATCCGAATCAGGGTCGCTGGGTCAGGTCCCGGCATAGGGCCAATTGGCGCTGGACTTCGGCCACGCGTTGAGCGCCCCCATAATTCGGTGGGCCGTGGTCGCGAAGAGCTTCGAATGAGGGCAAGGCCTGATGCAGCCAGTCCTGGGCTTCGCGGCATTGCGCAGCGCGTAAACCCGGTGAGGACTGCGCCTTGGCGGCGATTTGCACATGCGCTTTACCCAGCCAGTACTGGTCTCCTGCGATCGTCTGTCCCACCCAGGAGGTTGGTTCCCGGGAACCTTCCAATGCCGTCAGAACCGAAAGGGAGCGGCGAAGCTGCGCGATGGCCGCGGCAGGATCACCCTTCTGGAGCAGCACCCGGCCCATATGACCTGATACTTCCCCAATGTCCTGGCGGAACTGCGCGTTGGCGGGATCGCGGCCGGCCATCTTCTGGAAGGCCTCCAGCGCGGCTCGATCATGGGCCAGCGCACCATCGTCGTTGCCCATATCAAAAAGCAACTGCGCCACATTGAATTGGTCGTAAGCCACCAGGCGGCGGAACTCGGCATTCTCAGGTTCCTGCACGACCAGGGCCTGTTTCGCAACAATGGCTTTTTCATAGAGCGCCATGGCCTGCGGCCGGTCCCCGGGCACAGCCTGCAAAATTTCCGCGGCGCGGCTGTAACTCAGCCCCAGACGGCGGCGCACCACCAGGTTTTTGGGATCTTCGGCGGCCAGCTTCTCCAGCATTTCTGAGCCCTGCCGCAAGTTGTTCAGTCCGGCTTTGCGGTCGTTGCCGATCACCGCCTGCTTGTAGCCGTGGTCCATGCGGTAGGTGGCCAGCAGGATGCGATTGTCCAGGTTCTGCGGGTCCGTCTGAAACAGTTCTTCCACCACGCTCATCAGCTTGCTGGAGGTCTCCATGGCGCCTTTTGTGTGGCCGGTGGTCCAAAGCAGATCACTCAATCTCCCGTAGCCGGAAACCAGGTCGCGGCGCACTTGCATGTCGGGAGAACTTGACGCTAGCCCCTCCAGGATCGTGATCGCCTTGCGATAGCTCAAGGCCGCGCCGGCCGGGTCGCCGAGGTTGGCCTGCCGGGGCTGCCCCTGCACGTCGCCAATCCGCAGGTACGCGACCGCCAATTCACGTTCCAGAGATGCGTCCCCTTTGGCCTCTTGCCGCAGGCTGTCGAGATATTCCAGGGCGCGGCTGACCAGCAATTTTCGCGCCGGAGTGGAACCGGGCAAGTCTTTGATGGAGTCGTGCAGCTCGAAGATCAGCGAGTTGGCCAGGCGGCGCACGTCCTGAAACCTCTTCTCGGCGCGCTGCCCATTGGCGCGGGCAATCCGGGCCTGGCGCATGGTGAAGATGATGCCCCCAAATAATGAGAGGACAGCCAGCGCCATGGCAGCTATTCCCACGCGATGGCGGCGCACAAACTTCAGCGAACGATAGCCCCAGGAATCCTGGCGCGCGGTGATGGGCAACCCGGCAAGATGAAGCTCTATGTCCTGCGCCAGTTGCTCCACCGAGGCATAGCGGCGCTCTGCTTCTTTGCGCAACGCCTTGAGGACGATGTTGTCCAGGTCGCCGCGCAGGCGGCGACTGAGTTTCGCGGGAGACCCTTCGCGGGCCAGGCTGATCTCTTGCGGGGTCAGCAGCGGCCGTTCCTCGGAGATCGTTTCCCGAGCCGTGAAAGCTTCCCGCTTGCGCGCCGGGACCGTCCGCTGGATCACCGTGCTGGGGCGTCCGGGGTCGGTCTCGCAGATGGCGCGGGCCAGGGCGTGGGGCGTGTGAGTATCCACCGCGTAGGGAGAATGTCCGGTGAGCAGCTGATACAGAACAACACCCAAAGAATAGACATCGGTCGCCGTGGTAATGGCCTCGCCACGAATCTGCTCCGGGCTGGCGTACTCCGGGGTCATGGGGCGGGCCAGGGTGAGCTCGACGTCCGCCGTGGGGTCGAGGATCTTGGCAATGCCGAAATCCAGCAGCTTGGGCACACCTTCCTTCGTCACCAATATGTTGCTGGGCTTGATGTCGCGGTGGATCACCAGGCGCTGATGGGCATACTGCACCGCGCCACACACCTGCTGGAAAATCTTCAGGCGGGCGGAAATATGCAGCCGCTGCTGGTCACAGTACCGATCCAGGGGAATACCCTCAATCAGTTCCATGACCAGGTAGGGGAGTCCGTCGTCGGTGGTGCCACCGTCGAGCAGCCGGCCGATATGGGGATGGTCGAGCCCGGCCAGAATCTGCCGCTCCTTGCGGAAGCGCTCCAACACAAATCCCGTGTCCAGCCCGGCCCGCACCAGCTTGATGGCGACCTGCTGCTCAAAATGTCCATCCGCTCGTTCCCCGCGGTAGACCTCGCCCATGCCGCCCTGCCCGATCTCTTCCACAATCCGGTACACACCGATCTGCCGCCCCACGCGGGAAACCGGCAAATCACGGGAGGGGGTCCGCAGGTCCGCCGCCGGGATGCTGAGAAATTCTGTGCCGGCTTCCTGGTGGGAACGCAGCAGAGACTCCACCTCGGCCCGCACTTCAGCATCATTGCCGCAAGCCTGATCGAGATACGGAGAACGTTCAGCGGTTTCGAGGGCAAGCGCCGCGTCCAGCACCAGCTTGATCTGCTGCCATTTCTCCGGGGTCATGACGGCGCCTTTCCCGACATTTGCCGGTGCAGCCAGGCGCGGGCGGTGGTCCAGTCGCGCTTGACCGTGGCAGGCGAGATATCCAACACCTCGGAGATGTCTTCAATGGTCAGGCCGGCGAAGTAGCGCAGTTCGACGATGCGCCCCTGTTGTGGATCGAGGCTTTCCAATTCCTTCAGGGCCAGATCGAGGGCAAGCAAATCTATATCCAGGGTCTGGGGCGCGATCATGGCCTCGTCGAGGGTGAGCTTGACGGCCCCGGCCCCGCGCTTGGCCGAACGGAAAGCGCGCGCGTAATCCACCAGAATTTGCCGCATGAGTTGGGCGGCCACCGCGAAGAAATGCGCCCGGTTCTGCCACTGCGGAGGATTTTGTCCGGCCAGGCGCATATACGCCTCGTGCACCAGGGCCGTGCTCTGCAAGGTATGGCCTTCCCGTTCAGCTTGCAGATGGCGGTGGGCCAGTCCCCGCAGTTCCTGGTAAACCAAGGGCATCAAGGAAGCTAAAGCCTCCCGGTCTCCCCCTCGCCAGCGGACCAGTAATTCAGTGACCTGATTCGAAGAACTGCGTTTCAAAACGATACCGCCGTTGGGCGCTGGGGGGTGCGCAGGGTGGGAAGCATAATCTCTCCGGAAAACATTGTCAACTTCATGGAAAAAAACCACTTAGGGCAGATCCGGCACTCCGGGCCACCCTCCCAGCGCAATTCGGCTGAGGCAAAATTCCGGGCAATTCCGCCTTTTCGAGTGGGGCGTGGGGGGAAAAGCCAGCCCGCCCACCCAAACCATTCTAAATTTTTTTTGCGATTGGCTATTTTCCATGAGCCGATTCAGGGCCGCTTTCCGCCTATACAAGTAGGGGAGGCAGTCCGGGAGCTTCGAACAATAGTTTTGGCGAGGCCGGCCTCTGCGTTTTTTGAGTCCTGGCAAGAAGTCTCCCGGACTGGCCATTCGCCCCCCTTCCGAGGAGTTGCCTATGCGTAGGTTCTCGCGTCCTCGTTCGACCTTTGCGGTTTTTCTGGCCTTCACTCTCACCGCTTTCTCACAAGATCTGCACATCAAGAAGAGCATCACCGTGGGAGGAAATTTTGTTTCCTCCAGCGAGACCTCCATCAAAGGCGCCCGCGAACGGACCGTCACCGAAACCCAGGGCAACACCACAGTCACCATCCGGCAATGCGACCTGAAGCGGACGCTGACCCTGAACGAGCAGGCGCAAACCTACCTGGTTTCGAAGGACCCGCAGGATGAAGCCGCACTGCGCGCCGCCGCCCTGGTCAGCGGCGCTCCGGAGGCCGATGCCGGCGGGCAAATCACCGTCACCACCACCGTCACCGACACCGGCGAACGCAAACCCATGTTTGGTTACACCGCCCGCCACCCGAAGATGACCATCGTCGAGGCATCTTCTCCCAAGGCGTGCTCGGCGGTGAACCAGAAGTTTGAAATTGACGGCTGGTATGCCGACATCGCGAAGGAGCAGGCCGGCTGCCAGCACCTGGCCCCGCCCGTCCGCCAAGGCGAGGGGTGCCATGACACGGTGGTCTCCCGGCACTCAGGCAGCGCCAAGGCGGGATATCCCCTGGCGGAGAACATCACCATCCATCAAGCAGACGCTTCTACCCTGAATATGGGGGTGATGGTCACACAGATTTCCAAGCAGACTCTGGAGCCGGAGCTGTTCGACGTTCCCGCCGGATACAAGGAAGTCCAGACTTACGCGGAGTTACGCGGGGCGCCGCAGGCAGCCCCGCCGACCGCCTATGCGGCCCCGTCCCAGCAAGCCGGCATGGCGCAGAGCATGATGGGCCAGAATGCCATGATGCAAAATGCGATGGCACAGAACGCCATGGCCATGATGCAGTCTGGGCAAATGAATCACAACAACGTGATGGGCAATGGCGGTGGTATGACGCCAGCCCCCGCAGCGGTCCCCCAAGCCCTGGGCCCGAAGGCGGCGGGTAAGATTCGCATTGGGGTGGCTCCTCCGCAGGCGCAAGTCGGTCAGGGCAATAACACCGGCGACTACAGCACGCCTATCCGCAACTCGATTGTGCTGCTGATGAGCGGGCCGGCCATCGAGATCGCCGCGCTCGATTCCCACCTGCCCATGCAGATCCAGGCCGAAGCCCAGCAGAAAGAATGCGATTACGTGCTGTTTTCAGAGGTCAGCGTAAAACACGGTGGCGGCGGGTTCGGCAAGTTCATGAAGATGGGGTCCATGGCCGCCAATATGACGCCGGTGGGGGCGATGGGGCACATGAGCGGAGCGATGGCCGCCTCGGCCGCGGCGCAAACCGCGGCTGCCCTGGCCCAGCAACAAGCCATGAGCCAGCTGGCCGGATTCAATGGCCAGATCAAATCCAAGGACGAGGTCACCGTGGGATATCACCTGTATCCCACCGGACAAGCCCAGCCCCGCCTGGAGAGCTCGCTCAAGGGCAAAGCCCAATCCGACGGAGAAGATGTTCTGACTCCCATGCTGCAGCAAACCGCCAACTCCGTGCTTACCGAAGTCAGCAAAAAATAACCCGCCAAAACAAAAAGGGACAGGCGGCAAGGCCTGTCCCTGGTGGTGGCCGCGGCCGTTATAAACGGCAGATCAGCAGCTCGCGCTCGTAAACCATTTCCGATGGCAAGTGGTCGTGCAGTTCAATGAACAGCTCTTCATGTCCGAGCACTTCGGTGCGCCAGCTGCCGCGGTCGATGGCTTGCAGCTCTTCGAATTTCTGCTTGGGGAAATTCAACCCTTTCCACTCCATGTCTTCATAGTAGGGAGTCCATCCGATGGGCGTCTCCTTGCCCTGGGCGCGGCCGCGCACCCGGTCAACAATCCACTTCAGGACGCGCATGTTTTCCCGGAAGCCGGGCCACAGGAAGTTGCCGTCGGCATCTTTGCGGAACCAGTTCACATGAAACACGCGCGGGGTCACGCTGAGCGCGCGCTGCATTTTGATCCAGTGGCGGAAGTAATCCGCCATGTGGTAGCCGCAGAAAGGCAGCATGGCCATGGGATCGCGCCGCACTTTGCCGATGGTGCCGGCCGCAGCCGCGGTCATCTCCGAACCCATCGTGGCCCCAGTGTAGACCCCCGAAGTCCAGTTGAAGGCCTGGTAGACCAGCGGCATGGTCGTGGCACGGCGGCCCCCGAAGATGATGGCGCTGATAGGCACGCCGTGGGGGGCCTCCCAGGCCGCATCAATCGTCGGACACTGCGATGCCGGCGCGGTGAAGCGAGCGTTGGGATGCGCCGCCTTGGCGCCCGTGGCCTTGGCAATCTCCGGCGTCCACTTCTTGCCCTGCCAGTCGATGCACTCGGCCGGCGGCTCATCGGTCATGCCTTCCCACCACACGCCCCCCTCCGGAGTCAGGGCTACATTGGTGAAGATGGTGTTCTTCGCCAGGCTGGCCATGGCATTGGGATTGGTCTTGGCCGAAGTGCCGGGCGCCACCCCGAAGAACCCGGCTTCTGGATTGATGGCGTGCAGCTGGCCATGCTCATCGGGATGGATCCAGGCGATGTCATCGCCCACTGTCCAAACCTTCCAGCCTTTGAAGCCCTCGGGCGGAATCATCATGGCGAAGTTGGTCTTG
>JAFDVW010000022.1:0-39106 GCA_018268755.1 Acidobacteriota bacterium | reverse complement strand
GCCCAGGATCAGCATGTGCTCGGCCAGCCAGCCCTCGTCGCGGGCGATGTTGGAGGCGATGCGCAGGGCCAGACACTTTTTTCCCAGCAACGCATTGCCGCCGTAGCCGGAACCGTACGACCAGATTTCCCGCGTCTCGGGAAAGTGCACAATGTACTTCTCTTTATTGCAGGGCCAGGGGACATCTTTCTGTCCTGGCGCGAGCGGCACGCCTACGCTGTGCAGGCAGGGCACCACGCGCTTCTCATCTTTATCGATCTCTTTGTAGACCGGCGTGCCGATCCGCGCCATGATGCGCATATTGACGACCACGTACGGAGAGTCGGTCAGCTGCACGCCGATCTGCGAGAACGGCGAGCCAATCGGGCCCATACTGAAGGGCAGCACGTACATAGTGCGGCCCCGCATGGAACCGTCAAACAGGGCGCGCAGCTTGCGCCGCATGGTGTAGGGGTTCTCCCAGTTGTTGGTGGGACCGGCGTTATCCTTAGAGAGCGAACAGATGTAGGTGCGGTCTTCCACCCGGGCCACGTCGCCTGCGTCCGAGCGGGCCAGAAAACATCCCGGCCAAAGCTTCTCGTTAAGCTTGGTGAAGGTGCCCGAAGCCACCATTTCCTGGCACAACTTGTCGTATTCCTGCTGCGATCCGTCCACCCAGTGGATTCGGTCGGGCTTGGTCAGTTCCGCGGTCTTCTCGACCCAGCGAATGAGGTGCTTGTTCTCAGCGGGAATTGGGTTTGCGTGCTTCATTCTATGAGACCTTCCTGTCCCGGCCCATGGCAGATTTCGGGGCCCGGCTGACAATACCTTGTATTAAAAAATTAAAGCCAACTGATTCCGCGAAAAATTATAACCTTATCATTTTTGGGGCTTTTTCCCGGGCCAAGTCAAATTCCGGAATACACTCCGGAAATCCTGGATTCCCCCCTTCGAAAACGCTTTCCATATCCATAACTTCTGGCCGCCATTAAAAAATTTCATTGGACAGGCCGGCGAGAGCCCCCGGAGCAGGGGTTTCCCGCGAGCCTTGGCGGCGAATTCGTCCCTGTGCGATACTCAATAGGACGATTCCTGTTCTTGCGGGCCGGGGGAACCAAAATCCTCAGCCGTGGGCCCGCATTCTGCAGAGCAAGCCGGGATGGCGGAATTGGCAGACGCAGCGGACTCAAAATCCGCCGGTGCTTAGCACTGTGGGGGTTCAAGTCCCCCTCCCGGCACCAGGCTTCCTCTTTCATTTGGTAATCTGAGGCCCCTTCAACGTCGCCTCGCCGGAGCGGGCCCGCTGAAGACAGCCCACCAGTATGGATGGGACCGCGTCGCCGCCTCGTTCTTCGAGTTATATGAGGAACTCTAGGACTCCACGCAGGGCAGCGTGGCTCAAGCTGGCGTTCTCTCCGAGCCCGGCCTCCCGCCTGCAAAAACTGCTGATCGACGGTGAGTCGAAGCCGGCGGGGTCTATCATTTCGCTGCTGTCGCGGTAAGGTCCGAGGCGGAATTGCCGGAAACGGGGTGCTAGCGCTCCGCATGTGTTTTCTTCAATATGAAGGGTTAATGTCTACTTTAAGCTATGAATTATACGTATGCTGTATAATAGACACTATTAATGTCTATTATCGCCAATGACTATTGCTAAACGGCTAAAGAACTTCCAAGACCGAGGGTTTCGATTTGAAACAGCCACTGTCTTGGTACTGATCGAAGAGACACTGCACAGCCTGTTTACCAGTTTTACCGATACATTTGTGCTTTTCGGGGGAGCAACTCTCGTCTTGTTTTATGGAAGTCAAAGACATTCCGCTGACATCGACCTTCTGCACAACTGTGAGGAACCGCCACAAGCTCATCAGATCATCAATGCCATATCGCCGACACTTAACGAAGTGGCGCAGGCATTAGGATTGGCTCCCTTGACAATCGCAACCATTGTCGCCAGTGATCATCTACTCAAAATCAACGTGGAATCGAAAATTCAACAGCGAACCCTGTTCACGATTGACGTCTCACGAACCTCGGCGCTCATAAAGAGCGAACTCGTTACGCAGACGCTCCTCACGAACGACGCCATCGTCAAATACCCAACCCGAAACCTCCTCCTGCTACAAAAAGCCGAAGCATTTCTGGGCAGAAAGAACGTTAAATGCAGGGACGCTTTCGACATCAAACTCCTGAAGGATTCAGGGGCGGAATTGGACGAAAACCTTAAATTTCATCTGGAAGATGGAGCTGTATCAGACCAACTTGGAGATCCGAACTTTATCAACCAGCGCATTGTCGAAGTGACGCCCAATCGCTGCGCAGCTGAACTGCAGGAATATCTTCCTGAAGAAGTGTACCGGCAGCTTGCAGAAGCCGGATTCGAACCATTGCGGCAAGCCCTACGGGACCTTTTCGGGGAGTGGTTAGAACAATGAAAACATCACGCATCGATTGGGCAAAGTTCATATTGGAAGAAGCAAAGGGTTCCGCACTATTGAAGTCAGATGAGGTTGCCCGCCGGCTGGGAATGTCTGAACTCACTACCCGAAGATCGTTTCTCAGACTTGCAAAGCGAGGAATGATCGAGCACTTTACGAAGAAATGGTTTATCAATTTACTGGCGCGAGATTTTTCCGGCCGGGAATTGATAAATCTTCTCCGCCCCCAATCCTACATTTCACTTCAAACGGTTCTACGAGAAACAGGTATAAGCTCGCAAACACCAGTATCGATCACGGCTGTTACCACGGGCGAACCAGCATCTTTCAGTTCGAAGACAGTTTCGATCACGTTTCGACATGTGAAACCAGATCTCTATTGGGGATTCCAAATACGTAGAACACTTTATGGAACGTACAACGTTGCAGAGCCAGAGAAGGCGTTGTTGGATTGGCTCTACCTCGGGAGGAAGCAAGGAGGCAAAGTAATCAATGACGAATTCGACCTCCGCAAGCTAGATGTGAAGAAGCTCTTGTTGTACACACAGAACTATCCGCGATCTGTAAGACACGATCTACTTGAATTGCTCGTGCATTCCGGAAGTACTTTTCAAAATGAAAGTCTTCCACTCCGCACGAAATCCAGGAGATGACCGCGCCAGAGCGCAAGCCACATCCACCTTCACGCCTCCCCTAACTGAAACAGCGGCGCGACGCCCTTCGCGCTGGCCAGCAATTGCTGCGTCTCTTCCTTCGTGATGGGAGAGAAATTCTGCGCGATCTCCATGCCCAGGCGGAAGTAACGTTCGTCTCCGGGAGGAATAGCCGCGGTGATGGGCTGCGAGAGCGTCCAGCGCAGGCCCAGCGACGCCTCCTCGGGAAAACCCGCCGGCTCATACCAGCACTTGGGGTGAGGATGGTCCTTCTGCTGCGCCTCCGCCCAGTGCGTCTTGGCCATGCCTTTGATGGCGAGAATGCCCATGCCCTTTTGCCGCGCTTTTTCGAGCACCTGCGGCCCAAAGTTGGCCTGCGAAATCAGCACAAAATTTACCGGAAACAGAATCGTGTCGAAGGGATACTCGTCGATCGCCTTGAGCGCGACCTCCACCGAGTGCGCGGAAAATCCCAGATAACGCACCTTGCCCGCCTGGTGCGCCGCGACGAAGGTTTCCATGGCGCCGTTGGGCCCGAAGATCTGCTCCAGGTCCGACATTTTCGAGAGCGCGTGCATCTGATAAAGGTCGAGATAGTCCGTGCGCAGCAGGCGCAACGATTCTTCCAGCAGCTTCTGCGAGCCGGTACGCGTCCAGTCTTCCTGCTTGCAGGCCAGGAAGCATTGCTTGCGGTAGGGCTCGAGCGCGGGCCCCAGCCGCTCCTGCGCGTTGTCGTAGGTGGGCGCGACATCAAAGTAGTTGATGCCGCGGTCAACCGCCTCGGCCACCAGATTGCCGGCGAATGACGGGCTGTTGTTCATCAGCACCACCCCGCCCACGCCGAGGATGGAAAGCTCCTCACCCGTCTTGCCCAGTTTGCGCCGGGGAATCAATCCTGCCTTGCTGCCCGCCGCGAAGGATTGAGGAATAGAACCGGAAGCCGCCAGGCCCGCCGTCAGGGCCGCGCCGGTGTGTAGGAAATTGCGTCTGTCCATAAATCCTCCTCTCATGCCCGGAAATTCTTAACTCCACGCCAGCGTGGTCACCGAATCGGCCGACAGATCGAGCTCCAGAATGTAGCCGCCATAGCGAACGATGGAGGGCGTAGCCTTGCCGGCATTGGTGATGACCAGGACCTTCTGTCCTCCAGGATTTTCAAAGGCCACATGCTCGACCCCGGGCAGACCTCCCTGCGTATCCAGACGGCGCGCCCCGCGGCGAACGTGCCGCGAGTAGTGGGCGAAGCTCCAGTACTGGCCGCTGTAAGTCACTTGCTTGGTCTGAGAGTGAATGGTGACCAGTCCCCCGCAGGGGAACGGCCCGATATTGGGACGGCCTTTCTCGTCGAGCGCGAGGTTCCACCCCGTGATGGCGCGGCACCAGTGGCGCAGAATGCCGGTGTAAGTGGAACTCCAGCGCGACCAGTCGGTGTGGTAGTCGGGCAAGGTGTAATCCGGACCGCCCTCGGTCCAGAACATATCGACATCGGGAAAGGCTTCATGCACGCGGTCCAGCCACTCCACGCGGCCCACATAGCCATGCCAAGCCGTGCCACTGACATACTTCTTCACGCCCTCGGTTTCCAGTTCGCCGATGGCGCGGCCCCACAGGTTGTAGTTGTGGTCCACGATCCAGATTTTCGTCGAAATGCCCTCTTTCTCCAACAGCGGTCCCAGATTCTGGCGGATGAAGTCGGCCTCATATTCCTGCGGCCAGATGCAGGCCGGCATGCGCCCGTCCTGGTCGGTGTCAACTTCGTTCTGGATGGTGATGGCCTGCACCGGCACGCCGTCGGCCTGATACGCCTTGAGAAACTTCACGAAGTATTCGGCATACGACGGCATGTAGTGGCGTCGCATGGAGCCGCCCAGCATGGAGTTGTTGGCCTTCATCCAGCCCGGCGGGCTCCAGGGCGAGGAGAACAGGAAGATGTCCGGATTCACTTGGCGCGCCTCGCGCAGCATGGGCAGGATGTACTCGCGATCATGCGCGATGGAGAAGCGCGTCAGCTCGGGGTCCGGCTCGCCCTCATCGTAGCTGTAGACCTTGGTGGCGTAGTCGCTTGAACCGATGCAGGTGCGGCATACATTCAGGTTCATCTCCGAAGCGTGGAAGAGCTCGCGAAACAATTTGGCGCGCGCGTCGGCGGAGAGCTGATTGAACATGTAGCAGGCGGCGTCAGTGAAAGCGCAGCCGAAGCCGAGGATCTCCTGAAATTTGTTCTCCGCTTTCAGGATGATGGCGTTGTCGGTATCGTGCTCCATGGCCGCCCGCCATTGCAGAGCGGGCCCGGCGGCGTGGCGCTGGTCCCCGGCGGTGGTCCAAACCTGGATGGCCCCCAGCGGCGCTTCCGCCGCCGCGGCCTGTGCAGAGAGCGCCCAGGGCGAAGCTGCCAGGGCGGCCATGCCGGTGCTCGAAATTTTCAGAAAATCACGGCGAGATTTTTCATTTTTCATAAAAGTTATGTAAGACAGCCGATAAGGGTGAATAAAAAAAGCTACCGGCTTTTCGCGGCAGCTTCAGGGAACAAAGGCAGCCCGGCCTGTTGCCAGGCGTCGGTGCCTCCGCGAACGTTGACGATATCGGTGAACCCGGCGCGCAGCAGCAGGCTGCAGGCAATCGCGCTGCGATATCCGCCCTTGCAGTGCACGGCCAGAGGCGACGCGGTTGGCGCCGGAAGTTGATGGATGAAGTTGTCCAGCGGCCACCAGTCCGCCCCAGCAATGTGACCGGACTGCCACTCCGATTCGCGGCGGACATCCAGCACGCGCATCTGGCCGGCCTTCAGCTTTGGCTCCAGCTCCTGCACGCTGATTTCGGGAACCGTGGCCAGCGCGAAGCCCCCCTCCCGCCAGCCGGCGATGCCGCCGCGCAGGTAGCCGCGCGCTTCCATGCCAATGCGCGCCAGGCGAGTGCGCGCCTCCTCAATTTGTTCGGCGCTCTCGGCAATCAGCACGGGATGCGCCCCCAGGCCCAGGGCGATCCCCGCCCAGGAAGCGAATTGTCCGCCCAAGGCAATGTTGACCGAGCCCGGCACGTGGCCGGCGGCAAACTGCGCAAACGGCCGCAAGTCCAGGCCAACCCAGCCTTGCTCCAGCCGCGCCTTCAATTCTTCGGCGGAAATGGCTTCCAGTTCGGCCAGCTCGGCCAACGCCGGCGCGCCGGCGCGATTGATCTCCGCATCCTGGGAAAAATAATCGGGCCGCGCCGGCAGATTGGCCGTCATCTGGCGCACGAACTCATCGCGGTCGTTGATCTGCAATGCGTAGTTGGTGGTCCGCTCCACCCCGATGGTGGAGTGGCTCTCCTCGCGCATGTTACGTCCGCACAGCGAGCCTGCGCCGTGCGCCGGATAGACCAGGACCTCGTTGGCAAGTTTCAGGACTTTATTGTGCAGGCTGTCGAACAGCAGGCCGGCCAGCTGCTCCGGCGTGTGGCTCGGGGAAAGGTCAGGACGTCCCACATCGCCCAGAAACAAGGTATCTCCGGTAAAGATGGCCCAGGGACGAGGCGATTTTTCTTCATCCGTCACCACCAGACAGATGCTCTCCGGCGTGTGCCCCGGGGTCGCCAGCACGTTCACACGCAACTTACCCAGGCGCAGCTCAAATCCATCGCGCACTTTGACGTGGGGAAAGGCGGCCCCAGCTTCTTCGCTGATGTAAATCGAGGCTCCGGTGCGGGCCGCGAGTTCCTTGTGTCCGGAGACAAAATCGGCGTGCAGGTGGGTCTCAAAAATGGCACGGATGGTGAGGTTGTGTTGCGCGGCCGCCTGCAGGTAGATTTCTACGTCGCGCTGAGGATCGATGACGGCGGCTTCGCCTTCCGAACCCAGCATATAGGAGCCATGCGCGAGACAGCCAAGATAGAACTGTTCGAAATACATGGAAGCGGCGTTCGGGGCGGCCCGAATCTCCCTCCTGCCAGAATCTGACCCATGATACTCTCTTGCCAATCTTTTCAACATCCGGGTTTGCCATAATGAGGACCATGCCGCAGGAGCCTATTCGCAATACTCGCCCGCCAACGGAACCGGCGCCCGTAACCCCGCCGCGCCCCGTCTACGCCTCGCAGTTCTGCCCCAATTGCTCGACCGAGCTGAGCGGCCGGAGCTGCAAGATGCGCTGCAAGCTGTGCGGCTTCTTCCTGAGCTGCTCAGACTTCTACTGAGCGGCAGGCGAAAAGGCAAAACCTTAAACCGCAGAGGACGCTGCTGGGTACGCCGAGGGAAAAACTGAAATATCGCACATTCCAATCCGCTCACGTAGGGACAGCCGCCCCGGCTGTCCAGTCGCGCAGCTCGACCGCCGGAACAACTCTGCTCTCTCTGCTTCCTTTGCGATTGAAGATTTCTCGTTTTCCTCTGCGTTCTCTGTGCCCTCCGTGGTAAAAAGTCGTTTCTGCGCGCTCCCCTGACACGGCCACCGCTCTCCGTCTACAATAGGGGGACCGCAAATCTATTTCAGGAGAAGCTTCATGCAACGCAAGGCCAGCGCAGTGTGGCAGGGTTCGCTCAAAGACGGCAAAGGCACCATTTCCGCCCCCGGCGGCGTGCTTTCCAATACCCCCTACTCATTCAAGACCCGCTTTGAGGACTCGCCGGGCACCAATCCGGAAGAGCTGATCGCGGCCGCCCATGCGGGCTGCTTCTCTATGGCGCTTTCCGCCCAGCTCGGCGGCGCCAACCTGACCCCGGAGAGCATCAGCACCAGCGCGACTCTGAGCTTTGAAAAGCTGGATTCAGGCTGGACCATCACCGCCAGCCATCTGGACGTCGTGGCCCGCATTCCCGGCGCCGATGCCGCCACCTTCGAGAAGTTGGCGGAGGCCGCCAAGGCCGGCTGCCCGGTTTCCAAGGTGCTGAACGCAAAGATCACCATGAGCGCCAAACTGGAAGGGTAGTTTTGAAATTTCCGGTTTCAGATTTCTGATTTTGGGTTTCTGGTTTCCGGTTTACAGCTGGCTCTAAATACCCTTGTCATTCCGAGGGCAGTTTTATCGCCCGAGGAATCCGCTGTTCTCTACAGAAGCAGATTCCTCGCCGCAGAATACGCGACTCGGAATGACAAAACGTTTAGGTTCTGATTCAAACTGAGGCAAGACTGGCCCGCCGGTTTGACAGCCGGGCCGCGCTCAGCGAGAATAAAAAGGTTGTCCCTATCCTGTGGACGCGGCAGAGAATACGGCCGCGCCAGTCACTTGCCGAAGTGGCGGAATTGGCAGACGCGCATGGTTCAGGTCCATGTACCCGCAAGGGTGTGGGGGTTCGAGTCCCTTCTTCGGCACCATTCCAAAGTATAAAGTCCGTGAAACGGGGAAGGTCACGGGCGGGCAGAACCGGCGTTTTTCCGCTTCTCCTCTGTCTGCTATCCACCTCGTCCTCTGTCATCCTGAGCGAAGTTCCATGCTTCGCTTCGCGAAGCATGGACGAAGTCGAAGGATCCCTACGTCCACCCAGATGAGCGGAGTCGAAGGGTGGGACCTTGCTAGGAAAGAACCTCGCCTGATCCATTCTAAAGTTGGGCTCATGGATAAATCCCACTTCTCGCAAAAATTACGCGAGAAGCGAGGCACCCCGAACTGAAAGCTTTTATGGATCTGGCCGGAGAAGTGGTCCACCGGCCTGAAGGACCACGCAAGGAAAAAGAACGGTTCTCCCTTTGTGTTCGCAACAAGAAAAGGCAATCCCCGCAAGCATCGCACTCAGCTCCTGGAACTTTGCAAAGCGGTCGCGGAACGAGCAGGCCTCAATCCCGATGATTTCTTCCTTCACAAATTTCGGGCGACATTCGCAACCAAGCATTTGCAAGCTGGGGTTGACCTCAGAACCGTTCAAATGTGGCTGGGACACAAGGACCTGGAATCAACCATGCGGTATTTGAAACCGGCGCGAGGGAAAGGCATTCGAGAGAAGGTCAACAATACTTTCAGTTCCTAATTGTCTATTTCGACGAAGTGACTGCATCAACAGGAGGAATTTGTTTATGAGAATTGCACTTGTTATTGTGTTGCTAGCAATTGCGCCAGGCTGTACAAGGTCAAATTCAGCCGCAAGCAAAGGTATGGCTTCCTGCGCCTCGCTTACATCCATCCCGCCGTACTTCGCCTTCCAGGCATAGATGGTGTGCTTCGACAACCGCACTTCCCGCGCCACGTCTTCTGCCTTGCGCCCCGCTTCCACTTGTTTCAGCGCCCCCGATGATCTGCGCCTCCGTGCCCGCGCTCGGTACTCTCTCCAGCGAAAAAAGGGGAGTCACCGCTGCCAGTGAACCGGTGTCGCGCCGGACGCGCAGCAACTTTTCCAGCGCTCGCAAGCGCCGCGCCAGCGCTCTACGGCGCTGCGAAACGGAGAACCACTTTGCTTTCTGCAAGTTCACCGACAGCAACCGCAGGTTGCTGTGCAGCTCCCGTTCCGGGGTGACGTGTCACCCCTCCACCCGATGCCGAAGGCAGCGCGCTTTTGACTTCCCCCGATACCGCACAGTAACCCCGCTCCGAACCCCAGAACCTCACCCGGATCGTCGCTCCTGGCCGTGGCAGGATCGCCACACTCACCGGATCGGAACCACGGCGCGGATCGGCGGCTCACCCCCAACAGCCAATGCCGCGCCACACCCCGGCGCGGCCAGGAACCAAAGCGCGGCTAAAGAAAAAATTCCCAGGGACGGCCCCAGAAGAACCAGAGCACCCCCCTGACCCTCACCCGCTCCCGGATCGCAGCCCCAGCCCGCCTAGGAACGCCAACGCAGGTATTCTGCTGCCGGGTTCGATCAGGGACACGGCTTGAGAGCGTCCTTGAGTTTCCCCTGGCTCTGTTTCTTTAGCAGGTCGTCGAGGGCTTTTGCCTTTGCGTCTGGTTTCTGTTGCAGGATGCCCTGGTAGGTCTTCAGCACGCTTTCCACAGCAGCAAGATTCACCGCCTTCGTATCGGCTGCTTTGTCTGGATTCTCGATCAGGAACGCGCCGCTGGCCAGCATGTACTGCCGCGTGATCTCGTGCCTGTATTTGTACTTCGGATCGTTAAATTCCCCCAGGAGGGCCGGACACAAGGGGACATGAATGTCGTGGACTTCACTCAGCCGATTGAGTGCCCATTCGCCATCCTTGACCGTGCCCTCGTCGAGAGGATTGCTCTCCAGTTTGTGTGTGATCTCAGCCCATCGCGCTCGCTCTTCCGGTGTGGAAGTCTCTTGCGCTAGCAACTGGCCAGCAGCCATGAGCAAAAGTCCGAGCATCACGAGACCAGCTTTTCTGTAGCTCATTTCACTCTCCAATCGCAATTGCCAGCGTCAGCCTGGTCTGGAGGCCATCCACTCCCCAACACCGATGACGAGAACTAGGAAAATAAGATTCAGGAACGGTAGGATCATTGCCACGATCCACCATCGAGAGCCTTTCAGGATCGGAACCAGCGACAAGAGAAACGCAACTCCCCAGAGAGCCATGTGTATGCCGATTCCCCAATGGATCAGTCGCACCCCCGGAACAGACTTCGGGAGCAAAGCAAACCAGAAGGACAACGACAGCAGCAGACTTGCTACGCCGAAGCTGTTTGCTACGCGCTTGTCGAACATCGCATCAGTTTAATATCAGAATAAGTAGTGCCACACTTCTTCGGTATGGCTCTTAAACGCGTCCCAGCTTCCGTAAGCATTGTGCTCGCCAAGGTGCATCTCTCCCCTCGTTGGCACATTCGCAATGGGGAGTCGGTAGAAGCGGCCGGATACGACCGGCTGACGCACTATGAAGTGACCCGAACCGGCTCCTGTTTGGGGATCTCCTTGGCTTCTGAAGTTGAATGCACTTGTATTCTGGTCGCCAGCGTGGAAAGGGTTCAGAAGATCGTCGATAAATTGACTCTGGAAGCCCGCGTTCATCAAAGCTTGAGCAGCTTGTCCAGGTGACCCTCCGAAACTGAAGGTGCCTCCAGCATTGACTCCTGATCTGGCGTTACTGTATGTGAAGTTGAAAGTGAATCCCCCAAGATCGCCCGAGCCCTGGATGGTCGTAGCGTTGGAGCCGTTGATAAACGTGCCCATGGAGGACTGATTGCTCCCCGCCTGACTGAAGGAAACACCTGCACCGCTCACAGTAGCGTTGTACTGGTTCCCATTCTGATCTACCAAGTTACCGTTTTTGTCGTTGCTGATGACAGTTGCATTGAAGGTTGATTTTCCGTTCGCATCCGTCGTTGTAGTCCCCTGCACACCATTTTGGCAGGTTGAGGCATTGTCCTTCGTCTGTGTGCATTGGAGGTTGAAGTCGAGGCCGGTTGGATCAGTCAGATTCAGTGGATTGTTTCTGACGTAGGCGTATCGGTTCAGTGGCTGCGGGTCATCCTGATGTCCACCTAATGGATCAGGACTCATGAATCTACCCAAACTAGAACCGTAGTAGCGGGCCTCGAAGTTATCCAGGCCGGACTCGGCATCGCGTTCTTTGCCGGTGAATAGATAATGGTCGCTCGGCGCTCCGTAGGCAATCCCTCCGTAGGGAAAATAGTCCAAATCCTGCTCCAGCGTCGTGCCCGTGCTGTTGGTAATAACGCTCGTAGAGCCAAGATGGTCGGGGAAGAAATAATGCACCGCATCATTCGACACATCCCGGCGGGCGACTCGTTTCCCATTCAGAAAGAAATATTCTTCCTGGAGTGAGCCCGACAGGTTGCTCTCTGAGAGCGTATTTCCCGCAGTGTCTGGCCAATAGAGCGTGCCCGTTGATCCGCTGGCCTTCTTCACCCGCTGTCCGTCGCCATCATACGTATAAGTATAGCCACCCGCTGTCAGGAGGCGGCCCTCCCCATCGTACGTGTATGAATTCGAACCGTTCGAAATCATATTCCCGGCGGCATCATAGCCAAAACCAGTGAACTGGTTTTTCACATTCACCAGCTGGTTTAAGCTCTCCTGGCGGGTGGCCCACATCTTCCCCGGGGTCGCTTTGCGAGAGGAGCATACAACAACCATCCTGGGGTGCCCCATGTTTGCCTGCTTTCGGCAAACGTGGGACCTTACTCGAAGTAACGGATCTTACTCCGATGGATTAATGTTGTGCTCATGCCTAAGCCCACTTCTCGCAAAAGACGCGAGAAATGGGGCACCCCGAACTGGAAGCTTTTATGGATCTGGCCGGAGAAGTGGCCCACCGGCCGTCCGAGAACTAGGGCGTCTTCACGACCTCCTCATCTATGACCATTTCCCCGCCTTGGCCGCCCTTCGCAGCTCGCCTATCGCTGCCATGCAGGAACGCTCTTCGGTTTCCCTTTTTGAGGGTCAGCCTCCAATCAAAGGTTGCCCCTTCGTCGTCAGTGTGAAACTGCAACTCCTTTCCCCCCACTTCAGGACTAAGTATTGGCAACTCACGCTGGGTACCGTCAGGATTCACCAGAATGACGGTACCGTTAAGACTGTTTTCCTTTTCAGCAATATTCACCGTAACCGTCGGCTTTCCCGTGACCGGGCTGGTTCTCGTTTGCCACTGCCCAACGAACTGCGTTTGTGCCTGAACAGCAACCGAAAGAGTGAGAAGTACACCAAATAGGATGGGGTGTTTCACGACTCACGACTCACGACTCCCAATTCTCGCGCCACGTCTTCCGCCTTGCGCCCCGCTTCCACTTGTTTCAGCGCCCCCGATGATCTGCGCCTCCGTGTGCCTGCTCACCGACATCTTTGTTCCCCTTTCCTTCGTCCGAAATCTTACTCGGGGAGGCAGGGCAAAAACTTACTTGCTCCTGCTCGTCACTTTCTCGTGCAGTTGGTCCCAGCGAAAGTCAGCGTAGCTGTATGGCTGGTCTCCAACCTTGCTGGACGATACTGCAAGCGAAAAACGGACCCGCAGATACCAGTTGGGCGACAGGTGCTCTAGCGGGACACTGAACAACACACTCTTACCAGGCTGCACGGTCATGCGGGAGTATACCTCCGACGTGTAACCCTCGGGGGCCTTTCCGCTGTCTTCTGACCGGGTTTCCGCAGATGCAGGGATTCCGCCGCTCCCACGCTTGGGAATGGTAACAACCTCATGGAGAACGCCGGTTCCTGGGTCATGGTTTCCCGGATCGAACGATCCTATCGTGACAGGAATGCGGCAGTTATTCACGAATCGAAGCCATACCCCCTGCCTGCTTTCGCCTTCAAACACGGGCGTTCTTTCCCCAACATGATCAAAGGTCAAGTAGACGTATGGCTTGTTTGTGTCCAATAGAAAAGGCGCGGTTGACTTCTGTGCAACGGTCGTAGCCGTAAGGAGAAGCAGCAAGAGCAGACGGAGCATCAGTATCCCCCTTTCGTGTTCTTCTGAAAGGCCTTGACTGTGCTGGTGGGCACCAGCTTGTATTCCTTGCGCAGGATGAATCCGATTGCGCTATCGGTATTCTTGGAGTCCCAGTTGCGAACTGCCAGAACCTACCTGTTGGGTCCAAACGTAACGCCCGACAAGATGTATCCAGGCCGGCGGGTGGCGCACCCTTCGGGCCGAAGTATAGAACACTGCAGCAAGGATTGGGGTGCCCTACCCTTCGCGTTCTTTGCGAAGGGTGGGTCCTACCACGTTCACTTAGGCCACCGTTTCGTATCTTTAACTTCGCCATTCTCCACCCGCCCCGTAGTAACTACGCAAATACATGGGTCATGGGAGGACTCTGCGCCGGAACGATACGAAGCGGCCGAGAGGAACGCGGAGAGGTTCCTCTTGGCTCCAGAATGGGAAGGTATCTCAACCGGGCCCACCCTTTCGCAAAAAACGCGAAAGGGTAGGGCACCCTGAGGATTTAGATCCAGCGATGAGGGAGAAAGTTCAAAAGGTGCGCCACCCGCCCGGGGCAAGGTGGGGACTGAATTCTTGTTTTACTCGGATGCTGCTTCCTTCTCTTCAAATTGCTGATTCCGACGGTACAGGCTGGGATCACCATACAAGAGCCGCAGACGTAGAAACCAATCCCAAGCTATGCCCGCCAATACCGTGACCTCATTTTAGAGGATGTCCACAGTGCCCCTCCTGAAATTCCAGGATGTCTGCCCTTTCTGCGTCATCGAGTATTTTGTACACAGCATAGATGTCCGCTTCAGGCAGTACGTCAACTCCAATTATCTTGTCTGTTGCATTCTCCATTTCGCAATGCATTTCCTCGAGCTTCTGTATAACTTTCACTATGTCAGGAGCTTTTCTATTTGAGTTAGCATATATCCGATAAGTGCTATGGCCACCACGTCGGACAACACTATCAAAGACTGGGATTCCGTCTTCCATTTTGATTTTTACGACATCATGGTAACTCAGTCCCTTAGCAAACGTAGGAACGTTCTTCAGTACGAAGGAGTTGTCGGCGGCGGGCTTGGCCCATACCCACTCTGCCTCTCCGCCTGATCCATCATCTGGCGGGAGCGGTATTTTTATCTTGATAACATCTTTTTCCATGATGCTGGCCCCTCATAGGCTGCTTGGTTTTTCGGATTCCTAGGAGCCGTGCCCGTACCTTTGCTTTTGTTGCAATACTCGCATGCCGCATTCGTATTGTTCAAGCTATTGTTGCCCCCTTTAGGCAGGTGGCCCACATCTTCCCCGGGGTAGCTTTGCGAGAGGAGCATACAACAACCATCCTGGGGTGCCCCATGTTTGCCTGCTTTTGGCAAACGTGGGACCTTACTCGAAGTAACGAATCTTACTCCGATGGATTAATGTTGTGCTCATGCATAAGCCCCACTTCTCGCAAAAGACGCGAGAAATGGGCCACCCGCCATCAACAGGAGACGTTACAAAGTTCCAAAAAACCGAATGTCCTCCCTATAAACAAATCCCATCGCTTGCTCTCGCTGCATGGAACGCCAACGATAACTATTAGGAGAACCGCTTGGACCTCACCGACGTGGAACCGAACGTGCCTGCACGTCAGAGACTTTCCGAAGCACTATCCGTCCATCGTATCGGTGATTCTTACCGTAGCCTTTGTCAGCGCCCTCACCAATTCTGACTCGTTTCTGGTCCCGCCATACAAACAACGGGTCAAAGCGGCCTTCAAAGGTGGCTATAACGTTCATCCCTCGATGAAGATTTCCGAGCAACTCGTTGTAGGCGTCTCCGTGCACCAGACTAAAGCCCGGAGCGGGTGTTGCTTTCTGCGGAAGTTCCAGGTGAAGTTTCATGTACGCAGAGCACGATTTCTGATTTGAAAAATCGTCCAGCGCAAGGTCGTTACCACTCACATTTACTCGAACTTCGACCATCTTTCCTACGTACTGTTCCGGGTGCTCATACAGCTGGCACATGGTCACCTTGAGTGGCGAGTCTAGCGTTTCCATTTGGCCGTAACTCAACACTGCACACAGAGCAATCGAGAGCAGGCTTGCAAAATGCTTCATGATAATATTCACTCTGAAACCTGGGGACAGACGGAAAGTTCCCCGGGATTTCTGTGCTAATTCGGGAAGGGACCATTTGCTCTTTCCCAAAGCCTCGTCTTTTCCCGGATCTCTTTCTGCTAGCTTTCCCTTATGGCCGCCTGCCTCGCGTTGTCGTGGTGGATGTTCCGCATCATGTTACCCAGCGCGGCAATGCCCGGCAAATCATCTTCACCCACGATGCCGACCGCACCACTTACCTTGAGTTACTGCGCCGGGTGGCCCACATCTTCCCCGGGGTAGCTTCGCGAGAGGAGCATACAACAACCATCCTGGGGTGCCCCATGTTTGCCTGCTTTTGGCAAACGTGGGACCTTACTCGAAGTAACGGATCTTACTCCGATGGATTGTAATGTTGTGCTCATGCATGAGCCTCACTTGTCGCAAAAAACGCGAGAAATGGGCCACCCGCCACCCGTCGGCTTACTCGACCCCGATCACAACGACCTTACCTTGGTTGCCTGAGAAACAATCGGGGTACGTTCCGTCTGTCCCCAGGTTCCTCAGGTTTCGGTTTCCCCCAGGTTTCCGGGCACTTCGAGAAAGGCATGCACCACCGACTCAGCCGTCTTTTAATATTCCGCGGCAGGCACAGCGAGATTGAAATTGATTGGCAGAATCATGAAAGCGCATCTCCTGGCGGGGGGCCGGCGACTGCATGCCGCCGGCAATTGGCCTCTTAGATCCGGGCCTCGAAGACCAGATGGAAGGGGGTTTGCGCGGTCCGGCGGAATTGGCCGAAGCCCGAGCCGGTGACCAGCGCTCGCAGCCGCGCCTCGCCGGCCTGCGCGCCCAGCGCCAGTCCGACTTCCTGGGAGAGGGAGCAGGGCGTGCAAAGCAGGGTCGAGGCCGAAAAGTAGGCCCGGCCGATGGCATTGAAGTTCGCCTCCAGGCGATCGTCGGCATAGGGCTCCACGATCATCCAGGCTCCCTCCGGCTGCAGGGTGGAGCGGACATGCGCGGCTGCCCCGGCCGGGTCTCCCAAGTCGTGGAGAGCATCGAAGATCGTAACCAGATCGTAGCCTGTGCCGGGAAAGTCTTTGGCGTGGGCGACGGCGAAGTGCACCCGGTGGGAGAGCCCCTGGGCCGCGGCCCGTTCCTGGGCCGAAGCCACGGAGGCAGGGTGAGAATCGAAGCCGAAAAAGCGCGAGTTGGGGAAGGCCTGCGCCATCAGGAGAGTCGACGCCCCGTGGCCACAGCCAATATCCGCCACGCGCGCTCCCCGGCTCAGAGCTTCCCGCGCACCGGCGATCGACGGTATCCAGTTGGGGACGAGATTGGCCACATAGCCGGAGCGAAAGAAGCGCTCCGTACCGTGAAAGACCTGGTGATCGTGCTGCTGCCAAGGCAGCCCTTCGCCGGTTCGAAATGCCTTTTCCAGCGCGGGCCGGATGGCCCCCGCTCCGGTCGCCACCTGAAAGGCACCCACAATGAACGCAGGGCCGCCTTCGTCGGCGAACAGCATGGCCTGCTCCGGGGACAGCGAGTAGGTCCCGTGGTCCGGGTGATAGTCGACGAAGCCCGCGGCCGCATGTGCGTTCAGCCATTCCCGGAGGTATCGTTCGGTTGTGCCGGTTCGTTCGGCCAGCGCGGCCGGCGTAGTCGGCTGGCCGTCGCGCATCGCGCGGTACAATCCGAGGCTGTCCCCGATCAGGATTAAGGGAGCTTGAAACACGGCGCCGAAATCGGACACAACCTTGCCCAGCAGCGCATGCAGTTTTTGTTCATTGATGTTCATGGTCCATCCTTTATTGCCCCGCAAAGGGGGGAATCCGTGGTTGTCTGGAATTTTGTCTTTCGCTTTACACTGTGAGTATGGGGCGACAGGGGATGGCGAACATGAGGCGGGGATGAGATCGGAATGAGAAATTAAATCACTGATAACCCTCTGTATTTCCAGAGGTTGCGATGCCATATGAGCACTATCCAAGACAGCCTTGAGCGCTCGCACGCCAGCCGGTTCAGCGGGCGGGAGCGTGAGTTGGCGCAGTTGGCCACTTTGTTCGAGCCGGCCGGGCCGCTTATCGTGCTCCTGCACGGCGTGGGCGGCATTGGCAAAACCAGTCTGGTGCGTGTGTTTGAGCGAGAATCGGCAGCACGGGGCCGGCCGGTGCGCCGCCTGGATTGCCGCGGCATCGAGCCCGTCCCGCTCGGCCTGGTGAGGGCTCTCGGAACCTCGCTGGGCATGGAATTGAAAGATGTCTCCGAGGTGGCGGCGGCCCTGGCGGGCTTCGCCACGCCGGTGGTTTTCGCCCTGGACAACTATGAAGCCCTGCGCCTTCTGGATGGCTGGTTGCGCACGGAGTTTCTTCCCGCCCTGCCGCTCTCGGCAAGATTCGTTATCATGGCGCGTTCGCTGGCTACCGCCCCCTGGATCGCCGCTCCGGGTTGGGCGGACCATGTGCTGAATTTGCGCCTGGGCCCCCTTCCCGAGGCGGACGTTGCAAACTTCCTGGCCAGCCGCGGATTCACCCAAGCGGTCCAGGAGCGCATTGCCCGCTTCTCGCGGGGAAATCCTCTTGCTCTCCAATTGGGGACGGCCAGCCTTGCAGACAAGCCCGACGCTCTCAGCGACAATCTGGAGCTCAATCAAGTGATCGACTACCTGGCGCTCACCTGCGTCAGCGAAATCACCGACCCCGTGCTCCGGGAAGCCATCGAAGCTGCGTCTCTGGTGCGCCGGATTACCCGACCCGTTCTCGAAGCCATGCTGCCCAACCACTCCGCGGAGGAGATTTTGACAAATTTGCGCCAACTTTCCTTCGTCGAGGCGGCAGCCGACGGGCTGGTGTTGCACGATGCCTTTCGCCTGGCCATCGAGTCGCGCGTGACCGCCATGGACCCGGTCGGGACGCGCAAACGCAAACGAGCTGCCTGGCAATCGATGCGCGATCAGTTGCTGGTGGCGGGAGTACGAGATACCTGGCGGCATACCGCCGATCTGCTGTTCCTGTTGGAACGCCCAGTGCTGCGCGAGGCCTTCTTCCCTTCTGCAGCTGCCCTACCAGTCGAAAGGGCCCGGCCCGCCGACCGCGACCCGATTCTGGACATAGCAGGCACCCATGATGGAGACCATGGCGCTGCCATCCTGTCCGAGTGGTGGAAACAAGCTGCGCACCTTTTCTCGGTAGTGCGAGGAAGTGGGGGAGAGGTCGCCGGATTTTACGTCATGGCACGGCCCCAGGATATTCCGGAATCTCTGGTTCCATGCGATCCCTTGCTGGAAGTTTGGCTGGGTTACGTGCAGGCGCGCGGAAGCGGCCTGCAACGGCCCTACCTGTTTGTTCGCTCTTTGCTGTCGCGCGCTCTGGGAGAACGCCAAAGTCCGGAGTGGGCGGCTTGCGTTTTGGATGCCAAGCGGGCCTATCTGGAGAATCCGGGAGCCGTGGGAGTGTTTACCGCGATCCGCGAGCCTGCGTCAGTTCCCCCCGCAGTCCTGGACCTCGGGTTTGAACTCGAACCAAGCCTGACCGTCTCCGTCGGCGAATCGCCCCTGCACACCGCCGTACTTTCCTTTGGCCCACAAGGGCCGATGCATTGGATATTGCAGTTCGTCGGGGGCGACTTATCCCGGGAGCCAAACTCTGCTGCGACCGCGCAGGTCGAGCTGGACGTTTCCCGCCGGCAGCTGGCCACCCGCGACGGCGAACGAATCAGCCTCACCAAACTGGAATTCGAGCTCATGTTCTACTTGTCGCAGCGTCCTGGCATCGTCGTGACGCGCGATGAATTGCTGCGCGAGGTTTGGAAACAGCCTTTCGGCGGAAGCAATGTTGTCGATGTAGTTGTGCGCAGCCTGCGCAGAAAACTGGGCGGCCATGCCTGGGTAATCGGCACGGTGAAAGGCCACGGCTACCAATACAACCACACCCAGTCGTGAGGGCGGGCGAGTTGTTAGGAGTCAACGGGGTGAGGCCCCCTTTGATCCTGTGTCCTAGACGAGAGTGAAGGGCCCGACGGCCGGTTCGTTTTACGTGTGATAGATCTCGTAATTCCAGCCGCGATCATTGTCCCAATCCAATATCGCTCACCTTGCGTATCCTGAGCCCATAAGGCAAACCAGAATTTCTGACCCGGCGCCGGCACCCTCAATCCGATCTCCCAGGTTTCTTCGGCACCAAGACAAAGTTCAAAATCCGTAAAACGTTGCAGATAACGGGCGGGCAGAAAGGGCGTATTTCTGCTTCTCCTCTGTCTGCTATCCACCTCGTCCTCTGTCATCCTGAGCGAAGTTCCATGCTTCCCTTTGCGAGCATGGACGAAGTCGAAGGATCCCTACGTCCACCCAGATGAGCGGAGATATTACTAAGGAAAGAATCTCGTCTGATCCATCTAAAGTTGGGCTCATGGATAAATCCCACTTCTCGCAAAAAACGCGAGAAATGGGGCACCCCCGTTGTAGAGAATTGGGTCTGGATAATGGACTTCATACTCGGGCCAGAGATGTGGGCCACCCGCCTGACAACCTTGCCGACTCACATTCCCCAGACAGGAATAATCCACAAGGTGAGTACGATCAGGGATGCTGCCAGACTCCAGATTCGACTCTGACCCTTCCCGGTAGGACTTAGGAGCACACCCAAAAGGCTGATCCACAGTCCGGGTCGAGCCCACCTCAGCATCGCAGAAAAATCGGTGCCGAACCCAGAGATTCGATAGGTGTGTATCGTGAACAGACAGTAAACAATCAAGCCTAACGAGACTGCACACAGGCCCGCTAAGAAGAAAACCTTGCGGCTTCCCAGCAGCAAACGCCTGTCCGCGCTTAGCCACTTCAGCCAAGCTGCCACGGTAGGCACGAGGGCGACGATTACGAACACGAGTGCTAGTTGCATCCGACTTTGAACCATGCGCAGCCTAGGTGCTTCGGTCCCGGTGCGTCCTTATCAACGTGAAACGGCCCAACTGTTGGAACCGTGTTCTTCGGATTGTCTGGAAGCGAGAAGTGAGGCGATGGACCTGAGCCGAATCTATATTGCTCAGTGCCCGGATGGAACTGCATTTCATCAGGTGACTTTCCAAGTCCAGGGATTCGCCTGTCCGCAATAGAACGGAACGATCCGCGCAGTTCAAGAACCTGCCCCGTAAAGTCTCTTGGGCCATTAAAACTAAAGGTACCGGAAGCCAAGCATGTTCCACCGCAGTTGCCGTTAATGTTGAAAGAAAAACCAGTGAGCGCCCCACTACCCTTAAGATCAATCGGATTGTGGTTTACGTCGTTGCCATTAGCGTCGGTCGAGTGGCTGGCAGCATTATCGAAGTATTCGCCTCCAGAGGTCTTGCCACCCGTCGTGATCTCCACGCCGTTTTGGTCGATGGATGCTGAGTTCTGTCCACTACGAATCGAATCGCTTGTTACGACTGTCGCTGTGAAATTGCCCTTGTCATCGGTAGTGCCCTGATGGCCGCCCTGACACGTAGATGCATTGTCTTTGTTTTGCGTACATGTCAGGTAAAAATCGAGGCCAGTAGGATCGGTAAGGCTTAATGGGTTGTTTCGAACGTATGTGTATCTGTTCAACGTCTGCGGGTCTTCAGGATGCCCGCCTAAAGGATCTGGGCTTGAGAACCGGCCCATGTTGGAGCCGTAGTACCTGGCTCCGAAGTAGTCGAGGCCGGTTTCGGAGTCGCGTTCTTTGCTGGTGAATAAATAATGGTCGCTCGGCGCTCCATACGCAATCCCTCCGTATGGGAAATAATCCAAATCCTGTTCCAGAGTTGTGCCCGTGCTGTTGGTAATAACGCTCGTAGAGCCAAGATGGTCGGGGAAGAAATAGTGCACCGCATCATTCGACACATCCCGGCGGGCCACTCGCTTTCCGGTCAGGAAGAAATACTCTTCCTGAAGCGATCCCGACAAATTGCTCTCGGATAGCGTATTTCCAGAGGTGTCTGGCCAATATAGCGTGCCATTTGACCCGCTGGCCTTCTTTACCCGGCGCCCATCGCCATCGTAGGTATAGGTATAGCCGCCAGCGGTGAGAAGCCGGTTTTCTGCGTCGTAGGTATAGGTAGCCGATCCATTGGAGACTATATTGCCTGCGACATCATACCCCAGGCCGTCGAGCTGGTTCTTGATGTTGGCAGTCATGTTCAACAGCTCGTAATTTGTTTTGCCTGCCACGGGGCCGCGATTCGTCAGATTCCCCCACGGGTCGATCGTGAAAGTTTCTCCCCAGTTGGGCCCCGTGCTGTAAGCCTGTTGAATCCGGTTCAACGCATCATAGCTGAAGTTCTGGCGGGTGGCTGTAGATGCTCAGGAGGTTGTCCATTCGAAAATCCATGTCTTTCTGAGCGAAGTGGCGGTTCGCGCAGCGAACGGCCGCACAGTCGAAGAATCCCTACCTCATGCAAGAGATGCTTCGGCGGCATGAGTCCGGCTTTGCCGGTCTCACTCGCTCAGCATGACAAGCTGAAAGACAACGGCCTTCCCTCAAGTCCTCTGGGACCCTGGCAAAAATGAAACGTTTCAAATAGCATGTTCACGGCCCACGGAGACCCCATGAAACGTTTCTTTCTCATCCTGTTCCTTGCCCTGACTCTTCCCGCGTATGCGGCGAACTCGCCCGGCGTGCTCACGCTCTCGCACGCCGAATATCTCGACCGCGTGCAGGCCATCTGGATGGCGCAGATGATCGGGCAGATGACGGGCGTGCGCTTTGAGCACCGCCAGGCTTCCGTCCTGCCGGTCACGCCCATGAGCGCGCCCCACGGCCACGCCTACGCCGATGACGACTATTACTACGAGATGGTGGCGGTACGGGGATTCGAGAAGTACGGCATCGGCATGACGGTCGAACAACTGGGGCAGCAGTGGTTGGAAAATAACGCCGGGGCCTGGGGATCGAGCGAGCAGACTCTGCTGCTGCTTAAGCGCGGCATCAAGGCCCCGGACACCGGGCATCCGCGCTACAACAAATTGTGGTGGACCATCGGTCCGCAGTTCAGCAGCGATGTTTATGGGGCCATTGCTCCTGGCATGCCGAACCTGGCCGGCCAGCTGGCGCGTACGCTCGGCCACATCAACGGCTATGCCGAGGGCACGGATGGTGCGGTATTTGTCGCGGGAATGATCAGTATCGCCTTCGCCGAGCAGGATTCGCGCGCCGTGGTGCGCAAGGCGGCGGCTCTGATTCATCCCGATTCGCCTTACCGCCAGTGCCTCGATATGGTCCTCGCCATGGCGGACGCGGGGCGTACTCCCGAAGAAATTTTTCGCGCCGTCGATGAACGCTGGGGCATGGAGTATCCCGCGACCAACAACGCCGTGCTTAACGGGGGCCTGGTCGCGGCCAGCGTGTGGTTCGGCGAAGGAGATTACCAGAAGACCTTGCAGCTTGCGGTGCACGCCGCCGACTTTGCCGATACCGACTGCAACGTGGCCAATGCCGAATCTGTAGTTGGAGCCATGCACGGCATGAAGGCCCTGCCCGCGGAGCAGGTCGCCGGACTGCATGACCTGATTGAAGACACCGAGATGGGGCCGACCAAGCTGACGCCGCCGGTGAATGAGCGCATCTCAGACCTCGCCATGCGCACGGCGAAAATTGGCCTCGCCCTGACCGTGGCCCACGGCGCTAAAGATGACGGAGCCACGCTGCGCGTGGCGGTCGAGGAGCCGCAGACCCAGCCCGCTGAACTTTTCAAACTCGCCGATCTCACGAAGTATTGGAACCCGGACTGGACGCTGGAGCGCGCTGGATTTGGCGGCGCAGGCGGCGGCATGCTGGGGATTCGCGGCATCACTTATCTCGATGGCGATGTGCTGGCCACGTATCCACGCGACGAAGTGCGGGGCACGGTCCTGCGCCGCACCGTGCAACTGGGAGCAGCGCCGGTCTTGCAGTTTCAGGCGGGAGTGGATGCAGACCGGGCCTGGCAACTACAGGTATTCGTCAATGATGACCAGTTGCTCGATAAGCTGATGGTGGGAACATTACCTTCCGGCCGCTCCTGGCAGGACGTCAAGCTGGACCTCGCAGCGTATAAGAACCAAAAAGTTGTGTTGCGGCTGTATCAGCGCGTGCTGGTCCCGCAGCATGAAGCGGGCAACGCGTATTGGAAGGGGCTAGCAGTGAAGTAGATTGGGTATCCTCATGGTCCGCTATTCGTCTCAATATTCCGGCTTATAGGCCTTCGCTTCTTCCAACGTCACCCGGCGCTTCTGGCGGTAGGAGAGGTTTGCCATGTGCGCCGCGACGGCGGAGCGATATCCCAGCTCCACCGGCGCATTCGGCGTCTTGCGGCTGCGCATGCAAGCCATCCAGTTGGCTAGGTGATTTTCTCCCGCGGCGGTCCCCTTGATGGCCGTGCCTTTCGGACGATTCACTTCCTCCGGGTCATAGCGGGTGACTTCGCCGGATTCACCCGACACCATATCGTTGGCGCCGGCGACGTATTCAATGGTGCCATCGCTACCCAGAATGCGCTGGCCCAGGCCGAAGCGGCTGTTGCTGAACGTCGACTGCCAGGTCACCACCAGATCATGGGGAAAATCGAGGGTCACGGCAATGGTGTCGGGCACCTCGCGGCCATCCTTTTCGGAAAACACGCCGCCTGACATATACGCCGCGCTGGGCAAGGGCAGGTCGAGCACGCTCATGATCCATGCCATCTGATGGATCATGTTTTCCGTGATATTGCCGCCGGAGAACATCCAATACAGACGCCAGTTGATGAACTTATAGCCGTCGAATCCCGCGTCCGGGCGGCCATTCAGGAAGGCCTTCCAGCCGACGCGCTGCGCGGTGCAATCGGCCGGGACGGGCCGCACCCACTGCCCCTGCCCGTGCGGCGTGTTGCGGCCCATCCAGGAGTCGACTTGCGTCACTTTGCCCACCAGACCGTCCTTCACCCATTGCCGGGCATCACGAAAGTGGCCGGAGCTTTCATGCTGTAAACCGATCTGCACTATGCGATCAGACTTCCGGGCAGCGTCGAGACATTGCTCAGCCTCGGGGATGGACCAGGTCATGGTCTTCTCGGCATACAGGTCCTTGCCGGCGGCCAGCGTGTCCACGAAGTGGCGCGCGTGCAGATGCAGCGGGCTGGCGACGATGACGCCATCGAGGTCTTTGCGGTCGAGCAGGCGGCGATGATCGTCATAGCTCTGGAAACCTGGCAGGATCCTTCGCGCTTCATCGAACCGGCTGGGGTAAACGTCGGCGGCCGCCACCAACTCCGCGCCAGGCAGGCCTTTGAGCTGCTTGAGCAGTTCCTGTCCGCGCGAGCCCGGGCCGATGATCCCTAAGCGAATGCGGTCATTGGCCCCCAGAACCTTCGCAGAGGGATAGGCAAGAAATGCGGCCGTACCGGCCGCGGCTTTCTGCAGGAATTCGCGTCTGCTGTTCTTCGCCATGAAGTAGTCCTCCAGATCGGATGGATTTCCCGCGCTCCAACAATTACAGGGCCCCGGCTTTCTGCAACACTTGCCGCATTCCCGCCCAGCTCTGCACCGATGATTTTTCCGGCGTGCCAGCGCCGTCCCAGTGGGTCTCCAGACTTACAGCCTGGCGATAGCCATCGCGTTTCAAGGCGGCAAACTGTCCTACCCAGTCAATGACGCCTTTTCCCATGGGGGCCCAGTCCGCATCGATGCCAATTTTCGTGGTGTCTTTGCAATGGCAGTGCGAGATGCGCTCTTTGGGAAGCAGATTGTACCCGTAGGGATAGGGATTTTCGCCGGCCTTGGCGGCGTTTCCCGGGTCCCAGTTCAGGAAGAAAGATTTGGAGGGTACGCCGTGCAAGGTAGCGGCGGCTTCGGTCCCGGTGGCCGTGTTGCACTCGAATTCGTTTTCCAGGACGAGAATCAGCCCATGCTTCCCCACCTTCTCCGCGCCGCCCTGCAGGACTTCGTTCATGGCCCTGCGGTGGGGGGCCTGGTCTTCGAGACGCCAGAAGTCGAAACAGCGAATGCGTCCGGTGGAGAATTGCCGCGCAGCCTCTACGCTGCGCTCCAGCACTTCCTCCTGCTGCGCGTAGGTGAATCCGGCGTTGAATTGATCGCCGCGCGGACTGAATTTCGATTGCGGCGCGTCCGGCCAATCCACCTTATAGAGCGGGCTGGCAATATCGGTGACGCGCAGCTCGTACTTCTTGAGGATCCGCTTCGCCTCCGTGACCTCATGGGCGTCCAGGCTGACAATGTTCTTGTTCCACATGCCGCGCAACTCGATCCACTGCATGCCGAATTGTTTGGCGGCCACCTCGCAGGCCCGGCCAAAATCCTGGGTAATTTCGTCGTTGATGACGGCAATCTTGAAGGGCGACTTTGCCAGGGCCGCCGATGAAAAGGCAAACGACGGGAGCGTCGCGCCCGCCGCAAAAGCAACTCCGAGGCCCGTAAGAAAATGACGCCGTGAAATTTTGGATTGCATGATGGGTACCTTTCTTAGGATGAATAGCCCCGTAACATCGGTTTCGGCCAATGACGCGATTTCAAACTCCTTGCCCATAAAATCTATTTCCAATTTACGACCTCTGCCGTCTGGCCACGAGCCACAAAAATAGCCGTGCCAGCATGCCATAAAAAGCACCGTTGACAAGTGCTGCCGTCCACAATGGAAAAGCGTGTACATTCCCGCTTATCACCATGCTCGCGATCAATCCCGGCGTCAGCAAACCAATAATGGCGATATTTAACGCCTCAGGAATCTCCTTCTCCACCCTCCACCATGGTACCCAGTCCAGGGAGAACGTGAGCACTGCAAATATAATTCCCACCACTAAAATGCTCAGCACCCGATGGTTGAATATTCGCGAATGATTGGACTTCAATTTTGCATCTCCAACCGAGGGACAACGCCCTCGTCTTCGACACCCCGGCCACCTACTGCCTTATTCTTCGAGAATCGACGCCCTCAACTCTGCGGGAAAGGCCACGGTATTTACCGCGGCACGGGGCACGAGCTCCAAATGCTCGTTGCATAAATCGTAGTGCAGAGAATGCAGAATCTCCGTGACCAAGTTCTGATCCGAGTTCACTTCGCAGATGACGACCGGACGATGGCAGCGGAGGAGCTCCTGGGCGCCCCGCAATACCTGGTGCTGCATGCCTTCCACATCAATCTTGAGAACCGCAGGGGGCGGAAAGCGTTCGACGAGCCAGTCCAGCGTGACTGTGACCACGGTAGTCTGTTGCCGCGCTCCGCCAGTCTGGCTGGTGCCGAAGCCAGAAACAAAATTCGCCGCCCGGCCGCGCTGGGCGATGTTCAACTCGGCGATTCCCAGGCTGTCCGACACGGCGGCGGGCAAAACCGTGACATTCGTATAATTCGCGGCCGAGCGATTCAACAAGGTCACCAGCCAGGCATCCGGCTCCACGATCAGCACACGACTGGCGCGAGCGGCGGCGGCAAAACCAAAAAGCCCCACATTGGCCCCGATGTCCCAGACACAGCTGTTTGTCTTCACCAGGCGGCGGACCAGGCGCAACAACATGGGATCGACCCGCTCCAGGTCCCGCCGCCAATAACTCAAAGCGGCATCCGGAGTCACATACAAAGGAATGCCTCCGAGGTCTTTCGGCAGACGCCGTTTCAGGACGACGCGCCGGCTCCACTTTTCTGCAAGCTTACGGGGTATGAGCATTCGTGATCACTTTGGGACCGTCATCGGGAGCTAGTAAATCAGCTTCAGGGAAAACTGAATTTGCCGCGAAGTGCCCGCCGTCTTGCTGATGATACCGAAGCCGCTGCCACGCAGCACGTTGGAGGGCAAGGCGAAGTTCACCATATTAAAAACATTGAAGAACTCGGCGCGGAATTCCAGCGTGGCCAGTTCCCCGCCGCCGCGGCGGCCGAAGGGAGTGTCCTTGATCAGCGCGACATCGAAGTTGCGAAAGCCGGGGCCGCGAAAGGTATTGCGTCCCAGCGTGCCGAAGCGGCCGTGGTTAGGGCCGGTGCCCCCGGGAAGGTTGATGGGGATGGAAAAGAACGAAGCATTGTCGGGGCCGCGGCCGAAGTAGTCGGCCCGCACGGCGCGGCTGGTGGAGAAATGCGGCATCTCGACCAGGTCCGGGCGGTCGGCCCCGCCGGAGCCCGCGCCCGTCTGCTGCACGCCGGAGTATACCGAGAAGGGCGGCCCGCTCATCAGCGTGGTGATGTTCAGGAATTGCCAGCCACGCGTGAGCTTGGGACTGAGTGGGCGCAGAAACGAAATCCGGTCCAGAGGCAGAATCTGGATAACGCTGGCGGTAAACACATGGGTCACATCGAAGGTGGAGGGGCCCTTTTCCGCGCCGGGGTCCCAGGGGTCCTGCGGAGGCGTCTGCAGAATGGCGCCGGTCGCGCCCAGCAGGCTACCTAACACCGCGCTGGTATCGTCCAGTGACTTGGAGTAAGTGTAGCTGACCTGCAAACCCAGACCGGAGCGCGCCGAGTTCTTGGTCACGCCGGTCTGCAGCGCGTGATACGTGGAATGCGAGCGGCTGGTCACGATGCTCTCCGGGCCGAAGCCGCCGATGGCGCGTCCGGAAGAGTCAAACTGGGTAAAGGGGGCAAAAGCCGGCTCGGCCCCACCATAGCTGTTGGGAGAATAAACGCTGGTGAGATGCACGCCGGCCGTCGCGACGTAGGCGGCAGTGAATTTGAAGTCGCGGAAATCATGATCCACGCCCAGTGTCCAGCTGGGGATGTAGCCGTATTTCCAGTTCCTGGCAATCCCCACCATGGAGAGCAACTGCACCTGGTTGCCGGGGGTCAGCGCAGTCAGGTCGTTCTGATAGCGCACCAGATCGACTTGCGTGTTCGCCGGCACTGCGCTGGCGTTGCCGTTGGGAAAGAGCAACTCGCCGGAAGTGGTGTAGGGCTGGGGAAGCGTCACCGGCGCCACCCCATTCTGAAAAGACAGCGGCACGCCGGGCAGGGCGTAAATATTCAGCGTGGTCGCCAACGGCAAGGCGCCGGTGAGGAAGTTGTCCTGCCAGAGATTGGGCACGATGGAGGTGATGGAGCCGCCCGCGTGCAGCATAGTATGCGGCGTGAGCGCCAGATCGGCGGCCAACCGCGGCCCCCAGCCACCCCAGTCCTGGTCGTACGGCGGCTGCGGATTGTAGAGGAAAATCTGGTGGGCGTTGTGGTTCCAGTAAGGCGTGTCTTTGCCGTCGTCTCCCAGAAACTGGGTGATAGAGGTACGATGGCGCGCTTCATAGATGCGGCTGTTCACTTCATAGCGCAGGCCATAGGTGAGGGTAAAGCGCGGGGTGGCTTTCCATGCGTCCTGAAAATAGAAGTTGTAAGCGTCGCGGCGCACGGCCGCTTCGTCGAACTTGCCGCCGACGGGGGTCACGTCCGCCGCGGCAACAATATTGTAGGAATAAGGAGTCGCGGTCAGAAGTCCAGTCAGGGAATCCGGCAGCGGATCGCCCACCTGAATGTCATGCGTCCCGCTCGCCGAGGAGATGAAGACCGGCGAATACGCCGTGCCACCGCCGAAGCTGTAAAGACCGTTAGTGTTGGTGCCGAAGATGGTGGCATCGCGATTCAGACGGATCTCCACACCCCACTTGAAGGCGTGCCCGCCGCGCCCATAACTCATGTCCTGCTTGATCTGGTAGAGATTGCTGTAGGAGCCGAAGATGGATCCGCCGGCCGAGTTGTAGCCCTGAAACAGGCCGTCGCCGTAGGTGATGGCCGGCTGGGTGTGGTTGATGGCGGGGAAAAACGGCGTGCTGCGAATGTAGCCGAAGGAAGTCTCCGAAATCAGGCGCGGCGTGATGTTGCGCGTGTAACGCACGCCGGCGTTGCGCTGGTGATCAAAGAACTGCACCGCGAAACTGGGATGAATCGCCGTCTGGTCGGGATTGGTAAGCGGCCCGGTAACTTGGTTGAAGCTGAAGCGGGTAAGCAGATTGGCTTTGCCGGAGATGCGATGGTCCACGCGAATGGAGAACTGGTCGGTGCGGGTGGTGACCTTGGAAGACGCCGCATAGGTGCGTTCCCCATAAACCCCGTTCGGATCATTGGGCAAGGGATATCCCGCCAGCACATCCGCCACCGCCGCATTTACCGGGACGGTCAGTGTGTCGCCGGGAAATGTCTGCGTGTCGATGCCCTGCCGTTCCGCGGCGGTCGGCACGGGAATCACCTGGGTCGTGCCCAGTACCTGGCGAAAGCCCTGGTACTCGCCGAAATAATAGGTGCGGTCGCGGCCATCGTATAGCTTCGGCAGAACGACCGGGCCGCCGTTGGTAAAACCAAACTCATTGCGCACGAAGGGCGGGATGCGGCGCCGGTCGGCATCGTTTTTATGGTCGAAATAGTTGGTGGCGTCGAACGCAGCGTTGCGCACGAACTCAAAGAAGCTGCCGTGCACCTGATTGCTGCCGGATTTGGTCAGCACGTTGGTGAAACTGGCCGCGCCGTGGCCGATCTCGGCGGGCATCACGCCGGTGCTCGACTGCACCTCCTGAATGGCGTCCACATTGAAGTTGGAAAATGTGGCCCCGCCCATCTCGGGGTCGGTGGTGTCGAAGCCGTCCATGGCAAAGACAGTGGCGGTGCCGCGCTGGCCGTTCACGGCAAATTGCTGGGTGAAGTTGGCCGCTCCGTTGGCATCGGTCATGGTGCCGGCGGCCAGCAGCAGCAGTTTGCTGAAATCGCGCGCATTTAAGGGCAGGCTGGAAACTTTCCCCCCGGAGAGGTCTTCTCCGCCACTGGCCTGAGGAGAGCTTTTTGCCGTGGGATTCCTTCCGGAATTTGCCGGGAGCACCTGCAGTTCTTGCCCCTGGGCCGGCAACACCACGGAAGCGCTCAAGGCCGTCGCTCCGGAAATATCCAGAGCCGAAGCCAGTTTCCATGTCTGCTGGTTGTACTGGGCGGTGAGTTCATAGCTTCCGGGAGCCACGGCGTTAAAAACAAAACTTCCGTTATCGGAAGTTTGTGCCGTGTACTCCGGGATAGGCTGATCGGGATTTCTCAGCCGGCGTAAGCGCAGGGTGGCATGGGCCACCGGCTTGCCTGCCGCATCATGCAGCCGGCCGTTCCAGGAGACTTCGGGCGAAGCCGCCGCTACGACCGTAGCCAGAATAGCGAAGGCAAACGGGGCCCCTATCCGGCAACAAAAACGATTTTTCATGCAGCGGCATTATAGCCGCGATTGCATCAGGAGCCGATGATTTTGATCACAAACGGCCGGACAAGGCCAGGATCAACACGATGAGCACCACCAGACCCAATCCGCCGCTGGGATAATAGCCCCAGCCGGAGCTATAGGGCCAGGTCGGCAAGGCACCGATCAAAAGCAGGACAAGAATAACCAGCAGAATGGTAGACATGATTTTTCCTCCGTGCAATTTGAAGAGAAGAGTCCGGGCAAAAGCCCGGACTCGTTAAGGTTTCTCAGGGAAGAAACTAGGAAGCGCGCCGTTGGCCGCCCTGCTCCCGTTCGTTCTTCTTTTCCTGATCTTCGTCGATGTCCTGACCGGTGGCAGGGTTCTTGCGCGTCGGATCTTCGGGATTCCGCTGCTGCTGGCCAGGCTGCTGCTCGGGGTTGTTTTGGCTACGGTTTTTTTCGCGATCGTCTGTCATGGGACCACTCCTTGACGCAATGCGCCTGGCATCGGCGCTTGCGAATTCGTAGGCTTAGTTGCTGGTGGGAAGCCAAGAAGTTGGGGCAAATACCCGCCTACACGAAGGCGGATTTGGCCTTCAGGGTTTCTCCCTAAGAAATGGCCTCTGTGGGAGCAGCACGCAAGGCTTGGGCCGATTCGCTATAATTTTTCTTCCAGCCATGCCTACGACCCTGGACCAAATCCTTACCGCCACCCGTCAACGCGTGCAGCGGACAAAGCAATCGGCAAACCTGCGCGAACTGGAACGCAAGGCGCAGGCACACACGCCGCGCGGCTTCCGGCAAGGATTAATCGCCAAGGGCAAGGTGGGGTTCGCGGTGATCGCCGAGTTGAAGAAGGCGTCCCCGTCGAAGGGACTGATCCGCGCCGACTTCGATCCCCCGGCGCTGGCCCGGGAACTGGAAGCGGGCGGCGCGGCGGCGCTCTCCGTCCTCACCGACGAAGAATTTTTTCAAGGCTCGCTGGCCAACCTGGAACGGGCCTCGGCCAGCGTGCAGATTCCCTGCCTGCGCAAGGATTTCATGGTCGATGAATTCCAGATGGTGGAGGCGCGGGCCCATGGCGCCGACGCTATCTTATTGATCGTTGCGGCGCTCGCCCAGCCGGAGCTGACGGCGCTGGCGCGCCAGGCGAAGGCATATGGCCTGGACATTCTCTGCGAGGTCCACGATGAAGCGGAATTGCAGCGCGCTCTGGACGCCGGGTGCGAACTGATCGGGGTGAACAGCCGCGATCTGCGCACTTTTCAGGTGGACCTGGAGACCGTGTTCCGCCTGGCCGAGCGCTTTCCCGGCGATATAACCCGCGTGGCCGAGAGCGGCATTCACTGCGGAGAAGATCTTGCGCGGCTGCAGGCGGCGGGGTATGATGCTTTCCTGATCGGTGAGTCGCTTATGAAAACCGCGAAGCCCGGAGAAACCCTGCAAGCCCTGCTCGGCAGCCGATCGCCCCTCGCCTCGCGATGGCGCTGAACCTCCGCACTCTCTGAGAACTAAGAACTGATCGAATACTGACAGTTCCCTCTTTAATTTCTTCGCATAAAATCTGGCGTTTATGACCTGGATCAAAATCTGCGGCACCACGAATATCGAAGACGCGCTCACCGCGGTGGACGCCGGAGCCGACGCCCTCGGATTCGTGTTCTATGAGAAGAGCCCGCGTTATGTGAATACGGAAACGGTCCGGGCTATCCTCGCTCAGTTGCCGCCGCAGGTTGAGAAGATCGGTGTATTTGTGGGCTGGACGAAGGCTGATCTTCAAATGGCCCAGCAACTTCCTTTGACCGGAGTGCAGATTCATGGTGACCTCAACCAGGCCACCGCCGATCTGCCCTGTGACAGAAAAGTCTATCTGGCGCTGCGGGCGGCCGAGTTTTTCGACGGTCAAGGACACTTTGGCCGCTTTGCCATGAGTGCGGAGGACGGGTCGAGAAAAGCGCTGTCGGGCATTCTTCTCGATTCCGGCACCGCCCAGACCCCGGGCGGGACCGGCAAGGTGTTCGTTTGGGAAAAAGCCGCGCCCCTGGCGGAAATCATTCAGCGGAATGGCGTCCGGCTGATCGTGGCGGGTGGCCTGCACTCCGGCAATGTCGGCGAAGCCATGCGTATACTGAAGCCCTGGGGCGTCGATGTGGTCTCCGGCGTGGAGGCCAGTCCGGGCAAGAAAGATCCCGCAAAAATAAAGGCATTTATCCAGGCCGTGCGCCAGGTCGACGGGGCGCGGACCACGTAAGAACGGGCACATCCTTATGGCAACTGCATCGGTGGCGAAATCGCGCAACAGCAAAAAGCCAGGACGTTTCGGCGTCTACGGCGGACGCTACGTTCCTGAAACCCTCATGGCGGCGCTCGAAGAGTTGGAGCGCGCCTATGAGAAGGCGAAGAAGGACCGCAAATTCCAGCAGCGGCTGCAGCATCTGCTGCGCACTTATGTGGGGCGTCCCACGCCGCTCACCTTCGCCGGCCGGCTCACTCAAAAGCTGGGCGGGGCCAAGATTTATCTCAAGCGCGAAGACCTGCTGCACACCGGGGCGCACAAGATCAATAACTGCATTGGGCAGGCCCTGCTGGTGGAACGCATGGGCAAGACGCGCGTCATCGCGGAAACCGGCGCCGGCCAGCACGGGGTCGCGACCGCTACGGTCTGCGCGCTGTTTGGCTTCGAGTGCGTCGTCTACATGGGAACGGAAGATATGCGGCGGCAGGAGCTGAACGTCTTCCGCATGCGGCTGCTGGGGGCGGAGGTGCGCGGCGTCGATTCCGGCTCAAAGACGCTGAAAGACGCCATCAATGAAGCCATGCGCGACTGGGTCACCAACGTCCGCACCACGCACTACCTGCTGGGCAGCGTGCTGGGCGCGCACCCTTATCCCACCATGGTGCGCGACTTCCACAAGATCATCGGGCAGGAAGCGAAAGCGCAACTGCGCAAGGCGGAAGGCAAGCTGCCCACGGCGATCATCGCCTGCGTAGGCGGCGGATCGAACTCCATCGGCATCTTCCACGAATTTATTAAAGACAAGAAGGTCCAGCTGATCGGCGTCGAGGCCGGTGGGCGGGGCGAAAAACTGGGAGAACACGCGGCGCGTTTTCGCGGCGGATCGCCGGGCGTCCTGCAAGGCACGCACTCCTATGTGCTGCAGGACGATCATGGGCAGATTGCGCTCACCCATTCGGTTTCGGCCGGGCTCGACTACCCCTCGATTGGTCCGGAACACGCCTGGCTGCACGATATCAACCGTGCCGAGTATGTACCCGCCTCCGACGCCGAGGCGCTGGCAGCCACCAGCCTGCTGGCCCGCACCGAAGGCATTATTCCCGCGCTGGAATCGGCGCATGCCGTGGCCGAGGCCATCAAGCGCGCGCCCAAGATGAGGAAGTCGGAGATCCTGCTGGTCAACGTTTCCGGCCGGGGCGACAAAGACATCGGCATCATGCGGGAGAACCTGAAGCTGGACGGAAAGTAAATTCAGACCATGCCACTTTCATTTGCCAAAAAGCCATCTCTCGTCGCCTATGTCACCTGTGGCGATCCCGACCTTGCCACCACGCGGGACATCATTCTCGCCGCCATCCGGGCGGGGGCTGCCGTCATTGAGCTTGGGGTCCCCTTCAGCGATCCGCTGGCCGATGGACCGGTCATCCAGCGCGCCAGTGAGCGGGCGCTGCGCCACCATACTTCGCTGGAAGATGTGATCGCGCTGGCCAGGGAAATCCGCCGCCAGTCAGACGTAGGGCTGATCATCTTTTCCTATCTCAATCCCCTGGTGCGCATGGGTCTGGGAAAGTTTGCCGCGGCGGCGAAGGAGGCGGGGGTGGACGGCGTCCTGGCCACCGACCTGCCGGTCGAAGAAGCCGAGGAATATCTCGCAGAGATGCGCAAGCACGGGCTGGCCACCATTTTTCTGGCCGCCCCCACCAGCACGGATACCCGCTTGAAGCTCATCGCCCGGGCTTCCACGGGATTTGTCTATGTGGTCTCGCGCACCGGCGTAACCGGTGAACGCCAGCAAATGCCCCAGGACGCGAAGTCCGTGGTGCAGCGCCTGCGCAAGTACACCAAGCTGCCGATCGCCGTAGGCTTCGGCATTTCAACCGCGGAACATACTGCAGCGGTCAGTCAATACGCGGACGCGGCCGTGGTGGGCAGCGCCATTGTGCACACCATTGAGCGGAATCCCGGCAAAGAAGCCGAATCTGTGGCAAAATTTATAAACCAGCTCTTAGCCGTTGGCCCTTAGCGGTTGGCCAATACGCGCAAATTCCGCGTCTCTATAATAGTTTGTAGGATTTTCGACCTGTTCGCCTGGGCTAGGGGCAACGGCTAAAGACGGACGGCTGAGCTTTTCCATGGACATTTCAGACTGGCGTAAACAAATCGATGAACTGGACCGCAAGCTGGTCGAGATATTGAACCAGCGGGCAAAGGCGGCCCACGAGATTGGCAAGTTAAAACGCACGGCGGGCATGCCGATTTACGAGCCCGACCGCGAGCGCGCCGTGTTCCAGAACGTGCGCGGCGTCAACCAGGGACCGCTGCCCGACGCCGATTTGCAGCGAATTTTTGAGCGCATCATGGACCTGATGCGCAAAATCCAGCAGGAAGAGATCGCGCCCAACGCGGCCGAAGGCCTGGGCAGCACTGAATTGGAATCGTAAGAAACGCCGTTGGCCGATAGCCGGTTGCTTTGCCCTGCCCATCCGGGGGGCTGACGGCTAGAAGCTAAGCGCTGACGACTGACTACTCCTATGATCGTAGCAATGCAGGAAACCGCAACTGAAGAGCAGATCCAGGACGTTGTCGAACACCTGGTCCGCATGGGATTCTCCGTTCACCGCACCACCGGCGAGCGCCAGAGCATTCTGGCCGCGGTGGGCGCGCGCATCGACTTCGACACGCGCAATCTGGAAGTGCTGGCCGGGGTGGAGCATGTGCACCGCATCAGCGCGCCTTATAAGCTTTCCGGCCGCGCCTTTCGCCCTGAGGGATCCATCCTCAATCTGGGGCGCGGGGTGCGCATTGGGGGCGATGAAGTGGTCGTCATGGCCGGCCCCTGCTCGGTGGAGTCGCGCGAGCAGTTGTTTACGGTCACGGAACTGATTGCCAAAGCCGGCGCCCGCGGCCTGCGGGGCGGCGCTTTCAAACCGCGCAGCTCACCCTACTCCTTCCAGGGCATGGGGGAAGAGGGTTTGAAGCTGCTGCGCGAGGCGGGCGACAAATTCAACCTGCTGGTCATCAGCGAGGTCATGGAAATTTCGCAGATTCCACTGATGCTGCCCTATATCGACATTTTCCAGGTGGGCGCGCGCAACATGCAGAACTTCAATCTGCTGCGCGAGCTGGGCAAGGTGCGCAAGCCGGTGCTGTTGAAGCGCGGCATCGCGGCCACGCTGGAAGAACTGTTGCTCTCCGCCGAGTACATCATGTCGGGTGGCAACTACGATGTGATCCTTTGCGAACGCGGCATCCGCACCTTCGAAACTTACACGCGCAACACCATGGATATTTCCGCGATCCCCGTCATCAAGAAGCTGTCGCACCTGCCCATGGCCGCCGATCCCTCGCACGGCACCGGCATCCGCGACAAAGTTCCGCCCATGGCGCGGGCTTCGGTGGCGGCCGGGGCGGACGCGCTGCTGATCGAAGTGCACCACAATCCGGACAAGGCGTTCTCCGATGGAGCCCAGTCGCTGTATCCCGAACAGTTCGCCAAGCTGATGGACGAGCTGCGGATTATCGCGCCGGCGGTGGGCCGCAAGATCGCCTAGTCACAAAAATCTCACCACGGAGGCACAGAGACGCGGAGAAAACGGCCTAATTCATCTGCTTTTTCTCTGTGACTCGGTGTCTCTGTGGTGAAATTGCAGTGAAATTATTCTCGATACAAAATGCCTATCCGCCAGATCACCATTGTCGGCACCGGCTTGATTGGCGGATCCTTTGGCCTCGCCCTTAAGAAACACAAATTTCCCGGCCGCATTGTAGGCTGCGATCGCGCCGCGGTGCTGGAACGCGCGCAAGCCAAGGGCGCCATCGATGGCGGGGAGAGCAATCCTATTGACGCGGTACGCGGCAGCCAGGTCATTGTTTTGGCCACGCCGGTGGGGGCGATTGTGGACCTGATCGGGCATCTCGGCCCGGCCCTGCCCGCAAATACATTGATCACCGATACCGGCAGCACCAAAGCTGAGGTGCTCGCGCAAGCCACAAAGACATTCGGCAAAAATGCCGGGCAGCAGTTTCTGGCGGGGCATCCTATGGCGGGCAAAGAACAGTCCGGCGTCGATTTCGCCGACGCCGACCTCTTTCAAAACGCCGCCTGGTTCTTTACCCCCGCGCCGGGACAGGACGTCTATGCCGGGTTGCCGGGAGAGTTTCTCGCCTGGGTGGAGAAAATCGGCGCGCGGGTGGCGACGCTCGACGCCAACGAACACGACAAGCTGTGCGCCTGGATCAGCCACCTGCCGCAGATGATCTCGACCGCGCTGGCCGCGACCCTGGTGGAGGAATACGGCAAGGAAGCTCCCCTGCTGGAGGCCGGCGGCCGGGCCTTGCGGGAAATGACGCGCATTGCCAGCAGCCCGTATTCCATGTGGCGCGATGTCGCCCTGACCAACAAAAAGAACTTGCAGGACGCGCTGTGGAAGCTGGAACAGCGCCTGGCGCACATCCGCGAAAATCTGGACACGCGGGAGCTGGCCATGGAATTTGAGCGCGCCCATGAGCTAAAGAAGCTTTCCCTGCCGAAGCAGGGCATCGCAGAAAAATCGCAATCCTAGGTTTTTCTTTGTGTCTCCGTGCCTCCGTGGTGCATTTGTTCTAGAATTTATCCGCTATGAATAAAGTCGTCGCCAGCGCCCAGGCCGCCATCCACGATGTTTTCGATGGCGCCACCATCATGATCGGCGGCTTCGGGTTGTGCGGCATTCCGGAAAACCTGATCCGCGCCCTGGTCAAAAAGGGCACCAAGAACCTCCACACCATCAGCAACAACGTCGGCGTCGATGGCTTGGGCAACGGACTGTTGCTGGCGGCGGGGCAGATTCGCAGCCACATTGGCACCTATGTCGGCGAGAACAAACTGTTGGAAGAAATGGTGCTGCAAGGCAAGATCGACCTGCAGCTCATTCCCCAGGGGACGTTTTCGGAGCGCATTCGCGCCGGCGGCGCGGGCATTCCGGCGTTCTTTACCCCGACCGGTGTCGGCACGGTGGTGGCCGAAAACAAAGAGACCCGCGAATTTGATGGCCGGCTTTATGTCATGGAACATGCCCTGAAGGCGGATTTCGCCTTCGTCAAAGCCTGGAAGGGCGACAAATGGGGCAATCTGATTTATCGCAAGACCGCGCAGAATTTTAATCCCATGATGGCGACGGCGGCGAAAGTCACCATCGCCGAGGTGGAAGAAATCGTGGACATCGGCGAGCTTCCGGCCGATTCCGTCCATACCCCGAGCATCTACGTGAACCGCATCTTCCGGGGCGAGCTGTTCGAGAAGCGGATTGAGAGAAGGACGGTGAGGAAAGTGGCCTCTAGCTCCTAGCTTCCCGACAAACGACAAAAGACCAACGACTGCTTCTATGGCCAAAGATACCGATAAACGCGAACGCATCGTCAAGCGCATTGCCCGCGAGCTGCGCGACGGATTTTATGTCAACCTCGGCATCGGCATGCCGACCTTGATCGCCAACTACGTTCCCGCCGGGATGGACGTCATCCTGCAAAGCGAGAACGGCATGTTAGGCATCGGGCCCTATCCCGTCGAGGGACACGAAGACCCCGATCTCATCAATGCAGGGAAGGAAACGGTCAGCGAGATTCCCGGCACCGCGTTTTTTTCCAGCGCCGAATCCTTTGCCATGATCCGCGGCGGCCACGTCGACCTGAGCGTGCTCGGCGCCATGGAAGTGGATGAAGCCGGCAACCTGGCCAACTGGATGATTCCGGGAAAAATGGTAAAGGGCATGGGCGGCGCCATGGACCTGGTGGCCAGCGCCCGCCGCGTGGTCGTCACCATGGAGCACACCAGCAAAGACGGCAAGCCGAAAATCCTGAAAAAATGCACTCTGCCGTTAACTGGCGTCAAAGTGGTCGACACGATTGTGACGGAAATGGCCTACATGCGGGTCACGCTGGAGGGGCTGGTGCTGGAAGAGATTGCACCGGGCCTGACCGTGGAAGATGTGCAGAAGGCCACGGAAGCCACGCTGATTGTCAGCCCTAATCTGAAGACCATGGCAATCGACTGACGTCTGCCATTCTGATCCTCCTTCTGATCCTCAGTCATTCTGCGCCCTGTCATTCTGCGCCCTGTCATTCTGAGCGAAGGTTTCGTTTGCCAGGCAAGCGAAACCGCAGTCGAAGAATCTCTACCTATGAAGTGTGCTCCGGGTAGGGATGTTTCGACTTCGCCACCCGTCGCTTCGCAACAGATGCGCTCTGCTCAACAGGACAAGAATCGCCTATATCTATTGTCATTCTGAGCGAAGAAGGCCTTCGCGGATGCGAAGGCCGCTGAGCCGAAGAATCCCTACCTATGAAGTGTGCCCTGGGTAGGGATGTTTCGACTTC
>JAFDVW010000021.1:59016-61220 GCA_018268755.1 Acidobacteriota bacterium | reverse complement strand
ACGTCGGCGGCGCGCTCGATCAGATGAGAGGCATCGCCGTGCGCGATGCGGGCGAGGGTGCCCACGCTGCAGGGAATGACCACCATCGCGTCCACGGGATAAGAGCCGCTGGCGATGTTGGCGCCGATATCGGCATTGGCTTGCAGCTGGATTTTGCGCGAAGGCTTTTTGATCTCGGGAGCCAGTAACTGGGTAGCGAGATGGGCGCGGCCCTTGAGGCCAAGTTCTTCCGCCATGACGCGCAGGGCGCTGTCGGAGGCGACGAAGTTGACGGCCCCGATACGCGGCTCGCGCTCCACGGCCAGAAGAAATTGCTTGAGAAACAGGGAACCGCTGGCCCCGGTCGTGGCCACGGTCAGAGTTTGCAATGAACGGCTCGAATGGTCGGGCAAACCAACTCCTCGCCCTTTGAGGATAGGGACGGAAAAGAGACGAAGTCAAGAAGCAGCCGTTAGTCGATGGCCTTTAGCCTTTAGCCACACGGTTCAGGAAGGGCCAACAGCTAATCGCGAACGGCAAAGTTGACGAACCAGGACCATGGCCACCGCCAGTCATCTACGCTCCCGCCGCTCTGAGGCGCAGTTGCACGCGCTGGCGGGAGTGGAGCGCGAAATCCGGGCTTACGATTCCAACGGCCGCCGCAAATATCTCCGCGAATTCAGCCAGGCCTTCCGCGCCTATGAGTCGGTTTTGGCCCCGCAGGACCTGCAGGCCGCCATTCATGCCGCCGATCTGCTGCTGGTCGGCGACTATCATGCTTTGCCTTCGGCCCAGCGTTATGCCGCGGCTCTACTGGAAAACCGCGCCCAACCCGGCGACCGGCCGGTAGTGCTGGGGGTGGAGACCATCTTTGCCCGCGACCAGCACATTCTCGAGGAGTGGTGGCGGCGGGAAATCGAGGAACAGGAGTTTCGCGAGCGCATCCGCTTTGACCTCGACTGGGGATACGACTGGGCCCCCTTCTACGAACTGCTGGTGACGGCGCGCGAGCATGCCGAAGCCATCTATGGTCTGGACTGCATGCCGCGCGAAGACTTGCGCAAGATCGGCACGCGCGATCGCCATGCCGCGCACAAGATTGCCGAGATACGGGCGAAGCATCCCGAGGCGGTGATTCTGGTGCTGTTTGGCGAATCCCACCTCGCGCCCGCACACCTGCCGAAGCTGGTGCGGGAACATCTGCCGCAGGAACGGATCTTGAATATTTTGCAGAATGTCGATGCGCTCTACTGGCGCGCGGCCGGAGAACGGCAGGAGCATGTGGATGCGGTGCGGGTATCGGAAGACGTGATTTGTGCCTTCAATTCCACGCCCCTGGAAAAGTATGAAAATTACCGCCTGCACCTGAGCCGCTGGGGACGCGAGGCGGACGAAGGCCCCGACGTTGCGCCGACCATCTACAACCTGATCGACAGCCTGCTGCGCTTTCTCGAAATTGATCGCTACTCTTCGCACAACGGCACGCAGCCGAAATTTCTCGTCGACCTTCTGCCCGAGGTGTACGGACCGGAATCCGAAGGCCGGCTGGGCCGTCTGCTGCTGCGCCGCGGATTGCAGCCAGCCGAATTCGACGCCATGCTGCGGCAGGTGGAGGAGCGGGGCAGTGTGTATTTGTCCGCCATCAATGCCATCTACCTTCGCGAATTCCACATGATGTACGCGGCTGAAGATGCGGCGCGCTTCCTGCATCAGGCCTGCATGGGCCTGCCGGCGCTGCGTGCGCCGCAGGACCGTGCGGGACAGGCGTGGGCGCAGGTAGTGGAAGAAACGCTGGCCTATTTTGGGTCGTGTGTGCTGTATCCGGCGCGCAGGGGAAAGCGCGAGGGAGAGGTGGCGGCCGCCTGGCAACGCTTCCCGGAAATTGCCCGGCGCGGCGATGCGGAAAAGTGTGCACCCGCCGCCCGGGAGCTAGGACTTCTCCTGGGACGCGATTTGTATGAGGCGTATCTGGCCGGCCGGATGTCGCGCGCCGCATTACGGCGGTTGTATCTTGCACACCTCGATGTGCCCGGCACTGCTGAAAAGACCTGCCGGAAACTGATCGCGAAATTGCGTTCTTCGCGAACCAAGGCTCGCGCCGCCCGAGCGTGAGTGAAACCCTGTCATCCTGAGCGAAGTGGCCGTTCGCCGTGCGAACGGCGGCGCAGTCGAAGAATCCCTACAGTCGGGATGCGGGTAGGGATGCTTCGGCTTGCCGAAGCTAC
>JAFDVW010000021.1:58712-58841 GCA_018268755.1 Acidobacteriota bacterium | reverse complement strand
TCAGCAGGACAGATGGCGGTGTATCTGTCATTCTGAGCGAAGTAGCCGTTTGCTGGGCGAACGGCGGCGCAGTCGAAGAATCCCTACAGTCGGGATGCGGGTAGAGATGCTTCGGCTTGCCGAAGCTAC
>JAFDVW010000021.1:0-58651 GCA_018268755.1 Acidobacteriota bacterium | reverse complement strand
TCGAAGAATCCCTACAGTCGGGATACAGGTAGGGATGCTTCGACTTGCCGAAGCTACGCTGTGCTTGCATCGGCGGCGCTCAGCAGGACAGATGGCGGTGTATTTGTCATTCTGAGCGAAGTAGCCGTTCGCTGGGCGAACGGCGGCGCAGTCGAAGAATCCCTACAGTCGGGATGCGGGTAGGGACGCTTCGACTTGCGGAAGCGGCGCTGTGCTTGCTTGAGCGGCGCTCAAACGGGACTGCAGTGGTGTAAGCTAATCAGCGCATGCAGGCCGAGGCGATCCGCAAGCTTTTCGAAGAAGTCCGCAAAGGAAAACTCACGCCCGATGATGCGGTGGGCCGCTTACGCCATCTTCCTTTCGAGGATTTGGGTTTTGCCAAGGTCGATCATCATCGCACCTTGCGTATGGGCATGCCGGAAGTTGTCTTTGGACAAGGAAAGACCCCGGCGCAGACCGCGCAGATTTTTGCCCGCCTGGCTCAGCATGGCAGCAATGTTCTGGCTACTCGCGCCAGCGAAGAGCAGTTCAAGGCGGTGAAGAAAAAAGTTCGCAAGGCGGAATACCGGCCGCTGGCCCGTGCCATCGTCCTCGAGCAGGACCGCAAAAAATACGGCAAGGGCGTGATTGCCGTGGTCTCGGCCGGGACCAGCGACATTCCCGTGGCGGAAGAAGCGGTGACCACCGCGGAACTCATGGGCAATGACGTCGAGCATCTTTACGATGTGGGTGTGGCCGGAATCCATCGCCTGCTGGCCAATCGCGAGAGCCTGACGCGGGCACGAGTGGTGGTGGTCTGCGCCGGCATGGAGGGCGCGCTGCCCAGCGTGGTCGGCGGACTGGTGGGCGTGCCGGTGATCGCCGTCCCGACCAGCATAGGTTACGGCGCGGCCTTCCAGGGCGTGGCTGCGCTGCTGGGCATGATGAACTCTTGCGCTTCGAACGTGAGCGTGGTCAATATCGATAACGGATTCGGCGCTGGGTATGTGGCGTCGCTGATTAACCGGTTGTAGGGCGATGGCTTCCTTTGGTCCGCACGAGTATCCAGCCATCTTTTTCGAGCTGCTTGATCATGTCGCGGACTTTCTTTCACTCCAATACCAGGCTAGCGAGTTATCGGAGGGAAAATGTAACTGATTGCACCCCATCTGTGAAGTGAAGAAGGTCCGGCGCAAACAACAAAAAGGGCGCGGCTTGCGCCACGCCCTTTCCTGCCTACTTAGTCCCGGTTAGGACTTTTTGGCGACTTCCAGGTTGTTCTCGACTTTGAACGCCCCGAAGACCTGGTTGGCCCGCATGCCGGCGAGCTGCTTGTCCATCGTGCTCTCCACCGTGCCGTACAACGCGAGGTTGCCGTTGTTGACCACGATGCGGATGGGCCGGGCCGGGTCGCTACCATAGCGTCCCAGCACTGGGTCGCGGTAGATGGCGCGCAGCGCGCGCATCCGGATGCTGTCATCGAAGCTTGAGGTCGGAGCGACCTTGATTTCGTTGACCACATCCTTTACGCCGGGCAGGAAGTTGGCGATGGAAACCGCCGAATCCCGCGCCATGTAGCTCATGGTCTCGCCTCCCAACGTGGCCACACCGTCTTTCACGGAAACTGTGACGAAGTTGAAGGTATTGTCGTAGCCCATGCGGTCGTAATACAGCTTGCGGTCCAGCGTGGCCGTCAACTGCTCGTCGGGCACGCGGGAGCTCACCTCCAGCTGATTGCGGACTCCCTGTACGTTCTCCAGCTTGCGCACTTTCTTCGCCGCATCCAGCTTCTGCTGGTAGATGTCTACGCTGCCCGTAAGGGTCACGATGCCATCCTCCACGGAAGACTGGACCTGCTGAAACTCTTTTTTCTCCGCCAGTTGTTTGGCCACGCGGGCCTGAATGTCCTGGTCGTAGCGCGCGGCGCCGGAGGTCTGCGCTGCCAATCCGGCGGTCAGCACAGCCACTGCGAACAGCGCCGAAAACCATTTAGAAATGCCTTTCATTGCCATCCTCCTCATGCTCCGGGTTTTAATTAACCGGACAGTTAATTAGATGCGTCGAGGGCGGGAAGGTTGCCGTTTCGCGGGGGAGGGCCGCGTAAAAATACGTAAAGAGGGACCCCGGGCCCGGCGATGGTTGGGGGGCGGACGCCCATTATTTGCGACTTTCCGCGGGCCCCGCGCATCTGATTCCCTGTATTGACAATAGTCGTGATAACGAATAAATTGAGCGCCATCCGCCATGAACCTGCTGACTGAAATTCAACAGAGCAAGCCCTTTCGCAGTCTGGAAGAAGAACTACTGGTTTCGCTGCAGCTGACCGCCGACCGTGCCGGCTGGCTGGCGGCCGAGCTGATGAAAGAGCACGGATTGTCGCGCACCCAATACAACGCCCTGCGCATCCTGCGGGGCGCCGGCGAGAAAGGCCTGGCCTGCAGCGAGATGGGGGAACGCATGATCGAACGCGACCCAGACATCACCCGCCTGCTGGACCGGATGGAGAAGCGCGGCCTGATCCAGCGCGCCCGCGATCAGAAAGACCGCCGTGTGATCATGGCGCGCATTACCAAAAGCGGGTTGGAGGCGCTGCGAGCCCTGGACCGCCCCCTGGAAGACTTGATTCACAAAGCCCTGGGTGGCCTGGGGGAGAAAAAATTGAAGTTGCTGTTACAGCTATTACAGGCGGTGCGTTGCAGCGTCGCCGCGCTACCGAGTTCGGAGATTACAAGGAGAAACTTATGAGCAACAGTAGGAATTCTACATCCTGGGGTCTGACGCTCCTTCGCGTGGTGACGGGCCTCGTGTTCTTCATGCATGGTCAACAAAAGCTTTTCACTTTCGGGTTTCACGGCGTGCAGGGCATGATGACGGGCCTGGGCATCCCGCTTCCCGCGGTGTCGGCAGCTATCCTGATTACTGTGGAATTCGTGGGCGGTCTTCTGTTGATTGCCGGCCTGCTCACGCGCTATGCGGCCGGGCTCAACGCGATTGACATGGTGGTGGCAATCCTGACTGTCCACCTCAAGCATGGCTTCTTCCTGCCCATGGGCTTTGAGTTTGCCCTGATCATGCTGGCGGCATCGCTGGCCCTGGTGTTGGCCGGCCCGGGAGCGGTGGCGGCGGACAACGCCCTCAGCAAGCGCGCGTAAGCCAGCATCGTGCAACAAAAAAGGGGCGCAGTCCAGGCTGCGTCCCTTTTGTTTTGCGGCCCGAACTAGCGCTTGCGTTTCCCGCGCGAGGAGGGCTTGCTGGGGGCCTCCTCAAATACTCGCTGGAAGATTTTGTCGATATTGCGCAGCTGGCGCTTCAGATCAAAGGCCCGGTCCAACTGCTTGCGTGGCACCTTGCTGGTGATGGATTTGTCCTTCAGCACCAGGCTGCGCAGGTTGAGTCCCTGCTTCCAGGCATGCATGGCGTGGCGTTGCACGGTGCGATAAGCGTGTTCCCGGGAGACGCCGTTCTCGACCAGATCCAACAGGAGCTGTCCGCTGTAAACCAGGCCGCCCGTGCTCTCCAGGTTCGCCAGCATGCGCTTGGGATAGATGAACATGGTGTCGATGAGATTCGTGGTCTTCTGCAGCATGTAGTTTACGAGGCTGGTGGAATCAGGCAGAATGACGCGTTCGACGGAGGAGTGCGAGATGTCGCGCTCGTGCCACAGGGCAACGTTCTCGAACCCGGCCTGGGCATTGGCGCGGACCACGCGGGCCAAGCCGCTGATTTGTTCGCAGGTAACGGGATTGCGCTTGTGCGGCATGGCGGAAGAGCCCTTCTGCTTTTCGCTGAAGAACTCTTCGGCCTCGCGGACTTCGGTGCGCTGCAGGTGGCGGATTTCCGTGGCGATCTTGTCCAGGGTGGAGGCGATTACGGCCAGCGTGGCCAGATAGTGGGCGTGGCGGTCGCGCTGGATGACCTGCGAGGAAATGGCTGCGGCTTTTAGCCCCAGACGGGCGCAGATTTGTTCTTCCAGCTCCGGGCTGAGGTGGGCAAAGGTGCCGACCGCCCCGGAAAGCTTGCCCACCCGCATGTCTTCGGCGGCGGCGGCAAAGCGGGCGATATTGCGCTGGGTCTCGGCATACCAGTTGGCCAGCTTGAAGCCGAAGGTGATGGGCTCGGCATGAACCCCGTGCGTCCGCCCTACCATGGGCGTGTTCTTGAATTCATAAGCCCGCCGCTTCAGGACCTCGGCCAGCTTTTTGAGGTCGGCGGCGATGATCTGTGAGGCCTGCGTAAGCAACAGCCCCTGGGCGGTGTCGACCACGTCATTCGAGGTGAGGCCGTAGTGGAACCAGCGCGACGGCGGGCCGACTTTTTCGGCCACCGAGGTGGTGAAGGCGATGACATCATGCTTCACCTCGGCTTCAATCTCGTGGATGCGCTTCAGGTCGAAGTCGGCGTGCAGGCGGATGGCCTCGGCCGCGTCTTGGGGCACCAGGCCGGCTTCGGCCAGGGTCAGGGTGGCGGCAACCTCGACTTGCAGCCAGGTGCGAAAGCGGTTTTCTTCACTCCAGATACGGGCCATCTCAGGCCGGGTATAGCGGGAAATCAAGGGGGGCTACCTCGCAATCTGAAATTAGGGAATGAAGGATTCTAAATGGAGAGCGCGGTTTGGGGCCAGTGCAGCGCGATTTGGCGCCGAAATTTGTCATCCTGAGCGATGGATGGAATGCGCGGCGCGCATTCCATTCAAAGTCGAAGGATCCCTCTGCGCCACTACTGTGACTGCAGGGCCACTTCGCACGGAATGACCAACGTCCTCTAACCCCTGTCATGCTGAGCGCCGCAGGAGCAAGCGCAGCGCCGCTTCGGCAAGGCGAAGCATCCCTACGTGCACTCCTGGATATAGGGATCCTTCGACTGCGGGGCGGCTTCGCAAAGCGAAGCCGCCCCTTGCTCAGGATGACAACGTGAGATATATATCGTGATACGATATATCTGTGAATTCCACTCCTCCCAACTATCAGGCCCTGGCGGAATTGCGCTATCAGATCCGTAACTTCCTGCATTTCAGCGAGCAGGCGGCGCGGGCCCGGAAGCTCGAGCCGCAACAGCACCAGCTCCTGTTGGCCGTCAAAGGGCTTCCCCGCGGCGTGAAGCCGCGAATCGCGGAACTGGCGGAGCGCATGAAACTCCAGCACCACAGCACGGTCGAGCTGGCCAACCGGCTGGTGGCAGGCGGGTATGTGCATCGCCATCGCGGGGAAGAGGACCATCGGGAAGTACTCCTGCTGCTCACCGCAAAAGGCGAGCGCATTCTGCACGAGTTGTCGCTGGACCATCAACAGGAGCTGTATAAGCGCGGGCCCGCCCTGGTCCGGGCTTTGCAGAAGGTGACGCGCCGGAAGCCGTCCCGGCGCCGCCCCGGCAAGATCCAGGTGTCCGCATGATGAATTTCTTCCGCAAATCGCCGAAAGATCCCCACTTGGGAAGTCACCACATGGCCTCGCGCATGCTGGTGCTGTCGCTGGTCGCCGTGCTGGTCGGCATCAGCGGCGGCCTGGTATCGGAAGGCCTGCTGCGGGCCATCAACTTCATCTCCAATCTTTGTTTTTATGGGAAGGCCAGTGGGGAATATCTTCCCCCCAATCTGGCGCCACACCATGCCTGGATGCCGTTGCTTCCGGCGTTGGGGGGACTGCTGGTCGGCATCCTGGTCCACTATTTTGCCCCGGAGATCAAGGGCGATGGCATTCCAGCGGCGATGTCGGTGGTGCTGAATAATCGCAGCATCGTGAAGCCGCGAGTGAGCTTCTTCAAGCCCTTGAGCGCGGCCCTTACAGTGGGCAGCGGCGGTCCCTTTGGCGCAGAGGGGCCCATCATCCAGACCGGGGCGGCCCTGGGCTCGCTGATCAGCCGGCTGATTCCCTCGTCCCCGGCAGAGCGGCGTACTTTATTGGCTTGCGGGGCGGCGGCCGGGTTGGCCGGGGTCTTCAAAACGCCTTTTGCCGGCGTCATGCTGGCGGTGGAGCTGCTGGTCTTTGAGTTTCGCGCCCGCTCCTTTGTGCCGATTGCCATCGCCTCGGCTACGGGCACTCTGGTGGCCATGGCGTTTCGCGGCGCCGACCCGGTTTTTCCCGTGAACACGGCCTATCACTTTCACGCCCCGGAGCTGCCTTTCTTCGTGGTTCTGGGCGTGTTCTGTGCCGGCCTGGCATGGTTGATGACGCGTACTCTGCACTTTGCCGAGCAGTCCTTCGAACGGCTGAAGATTTGGTTTCCCCTGGTTCCGGCGTTGGGCGGCCTGATCGTGGGCGGGATCGCCATATTTCGCCCCGAGGTGCTGGGCACGGGCTATTCGGTGATTGCCGATCTGTTGGCCCAACCCCATTCGCTACGGGAACTCACCTCCATTGGCCTGGCCAAGTTGGTGGCCTTTGGCGCCGCCCTCGGGTCGGGCGCTTCCGGAGGCACATTTGCGCCGGCGCTGATGATCGGCGGCAGTCTGGGCGCGGCATTTGGATCGGTGGTCCACCTGTTCCTGCCCCATGCTTCGACCATCGGACTGTATGGCATGGTGGCGACCGCGGCCCTGTTTGGCAGCCTCTATCGCGCCACCCCCAGCGCCATTCTGTTCATGCTGGAGGTTACGGGAGCCTACAACGCGATCCTTCCCGTATTTTTGGTGGCAGTGGTGGCCGACCTGGCCGGGCACTTCTTTATGCGCCACACCATCAACACGGAGCGTCTGGCGCGCCACGGCATGCTGGTGCCGGATGCGCTGGAGATCGATCCCATGAAAATCCTGCGGGTGCAGGACATCATGAATCCGGAGATCGACACCGTTCTCGACAAGAGCCTGGTGAAGGATTTTCTGCCCAACGTGGCCGGCCACGAAGTGGTGCCGGTGGTGGATGAGAAGGAACGCCTGCTGGGGGTGCTTTACCGGCGCGATCTGCTCAAGGCGCCTCCCGATGCGGAGGCGCAGGCGCTGGCGCAAAAAGATTTTCCCGTGGCCTATCCCGACGACATCGTGCACGATGTGGCTCGCCGCTTCCTCGATGGAAAGTTCGAGCGCTGCGTGGTCGTCGATCGTGCTTCCGGAGAACTGGAAGGCATGTTGACCGCCTTCGACGTGCTGAAGGCGAAGAACTGGGAGCTGATGCAGGAAGCCGCCGAGCCCGGAAGCTTCCCGCGCATCTCGTTGCTGCGCTTCGGCTCACGGGCCAAGGAATGACTCCTGCCGCTCAGGGCTAGGCCTCATTTTCCCACCTGCAGGATGTAGGCCCCGAGAGGAGCCAGCTCCATCTCCTGAAGCGAAAACGTGCCGGGGCCGGTGCTCAGGGAAGTCAGCAGCGGGGTAGCGGTTGCGCCCAACCCCTGCGCGGAGAGATCAAAGCTGGCTTTCTGCGAGGTCGTTGACATGTTCAGCACCACCAGCACCGACCCCCCGGCCGACTGCCGCAGATATGCCAGCACATGGGGGTCCTGTGGGTTCAGGGGTAGGTACGTTCCATCCAGGAGGGCCGGGCTCTTGCGCCGCAAGGCGAGCAGCTTTTTGTAGAAATTCAGGATGGAGTTGGGGTCCGCCCGCTCACTCTCCACGTTGCGGGTCTTGTAGCTGGCCGGCACCGGTAGCCAGGGACGTCCCGGAGTGAAACCGGCGTTGGGACTGGCATTCCACTGCATGGGCGTGCGCTCGCCGTCGCGGCCTTTTTCTTCCGGCCAGCCTTTTTTGCCGATCGGGTCCTGTACATCCTGAATGCGGGCTGGATCGTTATTTTCCATGCCGATTTCTTCGCCGTAGTACATGATGGGCGTGCCGCGTAGCGTGAGGTACAGGCCGGCCAGGAGCTTGGCGATGGCGTCGTTGTTCTTGCCGTCTCCATAACGATCGTAGGAGCGGCGGATGTCATGATTGCTGATGACATAGACCGGCCATCCCCCGGAGGCCTCCGCGCTGGCGATCTGCTTGCGGAAATCGGGTGGCGAAAGCTTGTTGATCATGGTGAACATGAAGTCCATGGGCAACTGCAGTTCATTGTGGCTGGGGCCATAATAGGCGCGGAGTTGTTCCGCGTCCTCGGTCCAGGTTTCCCCGATCAGCACCGCGTCACTTTCATCGGCGACTTTACGCAGTTCCTGCAGGATGGTGTGGACCTCGGGCAGATCGCTGTTGTAGACGGTTTTCTGCTCGGTATCGCCGTACGCGTTCTTTTCTCCCAACTCCGGATTGTCACGTAACTGCGGATCTTCGAAGAGCGTGTTGACCGCATCCAGGCGGAAGCCGGCCACGCCCCGTTTGTACCACCAGCGGGTCACGTCGAACATGGCCTGCTTCACCGCCGGATTGCGCCAATTGAGGTCGGGCTGCTCGGGATAAAACATGTGGTAGTAGTACTGTTCTGTCGCAGGATCGAGCTTCCACGCCGATCCGCCGAAGACGGAAATCCAGTTGTTGGGGGGCTGGCCGGGGCCTTTGCCGTCGCGCCAGACATACCAGTCGCGAAAGGGTGAGGTGCGCGAGGAGCGCGACGCCTGGAACCATTTGTGCTGATCGGAGGTGTGGTTCAGCACAAAATCCATAATGATGCGGATCTTGCGCTTGCGCGCCGTTTTGGCCAGATCGTCGAAGTCCTTCAGCGTGCCATACATGGGATCGATGTTCTGGTAGTCGGAGACGTCATACCCGAAGTCGACCTGGGGCGAGGGATAACACGGTGTCAGCCAGATGGCGTCCACGCCCAGCTCGCGCAGGTAATCCAGCCGGGAGGTGATGCCATTGAGGTCGCCGATGCCATCGCCGTTGCTGTCGGCAAAACTGCGCGGATAGATCTCATAAAAGACCGCATGCTGCCACCAGGCGTGGCCGGCGGCATCCGTCTCGCGCTTTTGCGCGAAAGCGGTAGGCAGCACAAGGAGAAGAAGCAGGGTGATCGCGACGCAACGCAACTTGGACATCAGGGCCTCCGGGTTCCAATCATGCAGTTAGGGATGTTTTGGAGAAAGCGACTTGCGCGAAAAATGCAGAGTCAGTTTCTGCTGAATGTAAGATGCGGGATCGGCGGCGCGGAAGGGGATCCTTATCACGATTTCGCCTTGCGGGTTTCTGGCCAGTTCTCCGCCTTCGACCGAAGCAATCTGCGCGCCTTGCCAGGTGTGGAGTTCGTAAGTCTGTCCGGCCCGGCCGGCAACCTCCAATTGCAGGGTATCTTTCGCGGTATTCCAGGATTCGGTAACGAAGCGCAGGCCGCTGCTTTCCGCGCCCAGCGCCGGTAAAGCGGGGGCCAGGGCCAGACCAAAGTCGCCGCGGGTGCGAAGTTGGATGGTGGTCACGCTGGCGGAAAGCGGAATGCTCAGCACGGCATGCTGGTCGACGGCTGAAGATTGGGTCTGGAAGGTGGCCTTCTTTCCATTCAGGGTGACGCCTAGCAGTTGAGCGTGCGGGCTGAAGGCGGGGGAGAACTTGAGCGTGCAATCGCCGGAGCCGCTGCGCTGCACCTCCAGAGTAATTCCCTCGGCAGTCTTGCGATAACTCAGGTTGAGGGTCACGCCGCCCACATGCAGGTTGCGCACGCCGAAAGAAGTCCAGTCGGCGGGAACATGAGGAGTAAAGCTGACGGTGTGGGCCAGGCCGTCCGTCTCCAGGCCGAGCATGCCGCGCACCATCGGGCTGACCACCATGGCGGCCGACCAGATCTGATGAGGAGAGCCGGTGGAGAGTGTCTCGTAGTTGTTGCCGGAGAGGACTTCGGTGACGTGGCCGAGCGATCCATCGAGAGCGAGCAGGGAATTGGCGCGCAGGTTGAGATAAGCCGGCAGAGAGCGATGATAGCGGTACTCGCCGACCGAGGCCCATCCGGTGAACAGCGGCCACACCGAGCCGAAGTGATATCCGCCGGGACCATAGAGCGTGTTGCTGTTGGAAAGAATGCGCATGCCCCAATCGCTGGCGTGGCCCGGCGCGGACAGTTCGTCAATGGTGGATTGCGCCTTGGCTTCATCCAGCAGGTGGAACCACATGGGCACTGTGGCCAGCACGCTGGCAATATTTACACGCTGGTTTTGGTTGTCGAGGGCGAAGGCGAAGTACTTTTTGTCCGGCGACCAGAACAGATTGTTGAGGATGGTCTGTTGTTTCGCGAAGTCGTCGGTGAGTTGTCGGTCATCTTTTCCGGTCAGGCGGGCCAGGTTGGCCAGGGCGCGCAAGGCTTCCGCGCCCAATCCCACCTGATAGAACTCGGATTTTACCGGCAAGAGCGGGCCGCCTTCCACCCAGCCATGCCCTATGCCGAAGTTTTTCGGGATGCCGGCGTCGTAGGTAGAGAGCAAGAACTGATAGGCCTTCCAGACGCTCACCCATTTTTCGCGCAGGAACGCCACATCCCCGCTGTGGGTCACGTAGTCGTTCATGGCGATGAGGTAAAGGGGCGTAGCGTCGGCCGAGGCGTAGCCGTAAGGATAGTTCTTGAACCAGTCGACCAGATGGGCGGTCTGAGAAATCTCGTGGGGAATCTTGCCGTCCTCACGCTGGAATTTGCTGATGAAGTCCAGCGCGGTGCGCGTGGTAGCGGTATCGCCGATGGCGTTGAGCGCCTGCTCGGTCCAGAACGAATCGCGGCCAAAATACCAGGCGAAGCCGGGACGCTGGCTGTCTCCGGCGGAACGATAGCCGGCAATTAATCCTGTGCCCAGGGTGGGATTGGTCACCAGCCCCTGCACGGTGCTGATCCGCGACCAGTCGTAGGCCTTTTGCAGGGCCTCGTCGGGCAGTTCCAGATTGAGTGTCTGCGCCAGGTAGTCGCGATAGTACTGTGCGGATTGCTGCAGCAGAGCGGCATAGTTTTCCGTGAGATGTTTATAGGTCTTTTCCGCCTCAGCGTGTCCCTCGACCGACGCCGCCAGCACCACCACTTTGCGGTCTCTGCCTTTTGCCGTGGGGCCCAGGCGGAAGGCGTTCTCCCGCGCGAACGCGGAGTTGATGAAATACTCCTCGTGCTCAAATTCAGCGCTGGGCGAACCCACAAAGGCGACGTATTTTTTCTGCTCTTCTCCGAAATAGAAGGCCCGCTGGGGAGGGAACCAGCTCATGTAGGACCCGCCCAGGGCGGCCGGCCACTCCAACTGGAAGTCGCGTTCAAAGGCGGCCTCGATTTCCAAGGGCTCGGTGGTTTCCACGTCGAAGAAGATGACCGCGCCGGACTCCTGCTGCGGCACAAACAGCGTCTCGCGAACCGAGAAGGTATTGCCGGCGTAAAGGATCTCCGCCGATTCCGGACGAACCGTCAGAGTACGCGCTAGGCTTTCGGCGGGAATGACATTTCCCCCCACCAGAAAATTGAAATGCAGGTTGCGCACAATTTTCAGGGGATAGACCCAGGCTTCCATACGGCCGGTCTCGTTCCCGAACAGCGCCGCCCTCTGGCCGACCACGGGAAGAAACTCCCAGGTGCGGAGGGGGCGGGAGAGTTCCAGGGAAGACGGTTGCGCCGATGCTGTGGTCCAGTAAGCAGTGAAAAGAAGAAGAAAAAAAAGCCGGCGGGAGAAAGACATAAGGTTGGTGAAGTGCATGTCTGCGTGTGGGACTTTAGGGGCCCAGCAATGCCGAAGTTCAATATAGAACATCCACCAGGATTCGGCACGGCCCTAGGCGCGCGTCCGTCTCTGGTATTGTTCTGTGAGGGTGCATAAAAGCGCCTGTGTTTTTTAGCTTTTCCTTTCGGAATTTCGCAAGGTGACGGCAAACTGGCAAAAACCCGTGGTGGTAGGCCTGGGCGAGGTGTTGTGGGACCTGTTTCCAGCGGGTAAGCAGTTGGGTGGCGCGCCCGCCAATTTTGCCTATATCAGCTCGCTGCTGGGGAATGCCGGTGCCGTGGCTAGCCGGGTCGGGGACGATGTGCTGGGCGAAGAGATTCGCCTGCGTTTCCTGCACTCCGGGTTCGACACACTTTTTCTGCAGGAAGATCCCCTCCACCCCACCGGCACGGTAAAGGTCATAGTTCGCGCTGCCGGACAGCCGCAGTTCGAGATCACGCAAGCCGTGGCATGGGATTACCTGGAATGGAATAGTGCCTGGCGCGACTTGGCCGGGCGCACCGATGCGGTGTGCTTCGGTTCCCTCGCGCAGCGCTCGCCGCAATCCCGGGAAACCATACGCAAATTCCTCGCGGCCACGCCCCGCGGCGCTCTGCGGATTTTTGATGTGAACCTGCGTCAGTCCTATTACTCGGCCGAGGTGCTGCGGGAATCGATCCGGGCGGTGCAGATGGTGAAACTCAACGAAGATGAGCTGCCGCGCGTCCTGGAGTTGCTGGGGCTTCCCCGCGGAGATGAAAGGTCTTCGGCACAGATTTTGCGCCGTCAGTGCAACCTGCAGCTGGTGTGTGTGACGCGAGGGGAGCGGGGCAGCCTGCTGGTGGGCGCGGACGCGTTGGATGAGCATCCCGGGTTTTCCGTGCAAGTGGCGGACACGGTGGGCGCAGGCGATGCCTTTACCGCCGGGCTGGTGCACAGCTTCCTGCGCGGGGCGGCGCTTTCCGTAGTGAATGAGGTGGCCAATCGCATGGGCGCCTGGGTCTCCACCCAGGCGGGAGGGATGCCGGCCCCGGAAGCAACCCAGCTGGAAGCGGTTCACAAGCTGCTGGACCCATAAAGCAGGACCGCTCTAGGGAAGAGTCTCGGCCCCCTTCCCGGCCGGCAAGGCATGCCTAAGCACCAGATAGGTCCCGTTGGTCCAGCCAAAGCCCACGACATTCTGCTGGTAGCCGGCCCGCACCGGGGTTTCCGAAGAGCGGGTCACCACGTTGTATTTTTCCCGAATGGTGCCGTCGCGGTCGAAGTTCTCCTCGACCATGGTGAGGAACTTGCGCGACAGGCGATTGGCGTCGTCCTGAAAGCCGTAGCGCCGTAGCCCTTCGATGGCGAGCATTTGCGTGGGGGCCCAGCCGTAAGGGTAGTCCCATTGCACGCCGGTTTCGCGCCGGCTCATCAGCAGTCCTCCGGCCTGTTCGAAGAGCGGCAGGTTCTTCACCACCGCCTGCGCCTGTTCCGGCGTGGCCAGTCCGGCCCACAGGGGATAGAACGTGGTGACGTATTCATACGTAGAGCGCTTGCCGGTAGAGAAGTCATAGTCGAAAAAGAGACCGCGCTGCGCGTCCCATAGATATTTCTGCATGTTCTTCTTGCGGGTTTCGGCTTGCTGGGCCCAGCTCCGGGCCTCTTCTTTTCGTCCCAGCAATTCGCTGATATGCTGCAAATCTTTTTCCGTCTTATAAAGCAGGCTGTTCAGGCAGACCGGCGCATAGTGATGGGTGGCCGCGCCGTAGGGGCCAAAGCGAAAAGAGATGTCGAAGCCGGATTCGCGCATGGCGCGATCGCCTTTGTAGTAATCGGGCGTCAAGATGGTGTGGCCGGCTTTGTCTTTGCCCAGGAATTTGCGGCCTTCGCTGGGATGAGAAGTGAAGTAATCCGTCACCTGCCGGTAGAAATCGACTTCGTCTTTCAGGCTTTCCGGCGCGGGGCCGTTGCCGAAGTCATAGTAGCGCGAGAGCCCGGTCGTTCCCGCCCCATGCGGAGCACGCACCCACAAGGCATGGTCGCGCACGGCATAGCTGTAGGCACGGGCCAGCCAGGTGAGATTTTCTTTCGCCTTCGGTTCTTTCTGCGCCTCGTACACCGCCAGAATCATAGAGCTGAGGAAGGGCGGTTGAGAGCGGGGCAGATAGTAAGTGCGGTTGGCGTTGAGCACGGCGCCGTAGTGCTCGATTTCAAAAAAGAAGTTCTCCACCATGCCGCGCGCCAGCGCGATGCGCCCATCCTCGATCAGACCGCGAATGATGAAGTAGCTGTCCCAGCCATACATCTCATTGAAGCGGCCGCCGGGCACCACATAGGGGTTCTCCAGGTAAAGCAGGCCCGGAGGCTGCAGGCTGGCGGGATCGATTTCTCCCGGTCCCTGGAGTGTCTTGGGCAGACGCTCCACGTCCACATTGCACTGTTTCTGCAGATCACGCACCGCCGCGGGAAACGGGAAGCCAGCCGGCAAGTACAACACGGGCGCCGCCAAAATTTTGGGGTCAACCACGGAATTGCATTGCTTCATGGAGCGGGTGAGCGTGTCCCATCCTGACGCGATGTAGGCCTGAATATCGGGCTTCGCGGAGGGTGCGGGTTGCACGGTCTGGGGGAACGCACTGGCGCTTAGGACAAGCAGAAGAAGCAGCTGCGGCAAAATTCGAAAGGGCGCTTGCTTGCGAAGAAAAATCATGGAATCAGACTTCCAGGAAATTGAGGAACGGCCTTCGGCAAAGTATAGTCCGCGGGGCCGGAGACACGGAGATACAAAAAAATCCTCGGATGCTTGGCGGCATCCGAGGATGAAAAAATGCAGGGTGAGAGTTCTTTAGCGCGGGCGTCCACCGCCGGAATGCGCCGGGGCACCATGGCTACCACCACCACCGCCGCCCGAAGGCCGTGCTCCTCCTCCGCCACCGGACATGCGTGGGCTGGAACCGCCGCCACCGGAAACTCGGCCGCCACCACCGTAGCTGCCACGGTTTTCCCCGGCGCTGCGTCCTTCGTTGTATCCACCGCGCGAACCGTTCACCACCGGCTGCCGCATGTTCAGCGGAGGCCGGGAGTAACTGCCGGAAGAAGAGCCGTAGTTGCCGTTGGGACGCGCTGTTTCGCTGCGCTGGGGTGCGCCCGCGTGCCGCCAGGCATCGTTGCCGCCGGACTGAGACCGAGGTGTCGCTGTCTCCGACTGCGGCGACATGCGGCGCCAGCTGTCATTGTTGTTATTCATGCTGGAACCGCGCGACTCACCGCCAAAATTCTGTGGAGCCGCCGGACGAGGCACATTGCGGTTGTTCTGTTCCGGTCCCGAGCTGGAGTTGGAAAAATGACGCCAGCTCTGGTCTTCGCCGGTATTCCGCTGGGGCTGCGCGTTCTGCGGCCGCGGTACCTCGCGGTTCTCGTTGTTGGCCCGGCTGGGCGGGTTCGCAGAACCCTGATTTCTGGCCCCGGAGTTGGCCTGTTCCGGCCGGTTCATCGCCTGGTCCGCAGAGCCTCCAAAGCGACGCCAGCCCTCATTGGACTGCGGTCTGGGGGCCTGTGCTGCCGGCTGGTTTGCATTCGGACGTTCTGCAGTCATACCGCGTCCTGGGCTGTTTTGCGAAGAAGTCCCGGGCCGCGGCACATTGCCGCGTGTGTCGGCGGGCGTGCGGCGGTCGTTGTTGCCCGCAAGGGCCTGCGGACGATTCATGGCTTCCGTGCCTCCCGCGCGCACCGGAGTGAAGCGTCCATTGCTCTGAATGGACTGCTGCACCTGCGAGGCTTCGTGATCGAACGACTGCCGAGCGGCCACCGGACGCGCATTTCCGTAGAAGCGCTGCGCGCCACCGCGGACCGTATCAGCTGCGGCGGGACGTCCGGAGGCAGTCAAGCTCTGCCGCGTCGGCACCACCGGCAGGTTGCCGGTCATCATGCGGCCGCCGGTAAAGGCTTCGCGGGTGACCGGGGCCGGACGCGCCATGCCGGTTCCAAATCCGTGTGCCGGAACCGTGGAAATCGCCTGCCGCATGCGCTCATTGGTTGCCGCCAGGCGCACGTTGGAATACCCATTGCCGGGGCGCAGAGGAGCGATGCCACCGAAGCTGCCGCCGCCGTGGTAGTTATAAACATTCGTCACGTTGGTGATGTTCACCACGTTGTAGTGGTTGCGATATCCGCCATACCAAGGGTAATAGCGATCGCAGGGGCCGATGGGCAACCATCCTACCGAGCCGAAACCCACTGAGACCCCAACTCCGCCGCCAAAGCCGAAGAAGGAGACGTAGGCAGGCGCCCACACCGGACGATAAGGACGACCATAACCATAACCGTAACCACCGCGTACCGGTCCCGGCCACCATGCCCACGATCCGCCATACATGAACCAGCGGCCATAGTGATAGGGCGCCCAGCCCCAGGGCTCATAGGAAACCCAGGTCCAGCCGTAGTAAGGTTCCCAGACCCAGCGGCCGGCGCGATACGGCGCCCAACCCGGAGCCACCGCCGGAACCCATACCTGACCGTAGTCGGGAACGTTCGACCAGCGGCCGTAGGAATCCAGGTCTTCGCTGCCCACGTAATAGTCGTTGGTGTTGCGCCAGGACGCGGCGTTGCGAATGGTGTTATCGCGGTCGCTGTTCCAGCGATCCCATTCATCTTTGTTGGGGGCCTCGGCAGTGCGATATTCGGTATCGTTGCCGGTGCCGCGCACGGTGATCATCTGTCCCTTTTGCACCAGGGTGCTGCCTTGCGGGGTGGCGACATTGGCCTCGCCCTTGCGCACGATCACTTCGGTGTCGCCGTTGGGAAGAATCGCGATGCGATAGCTGCCGTCGCGGGTGCCGGGATGCACCGCCGCGTTGGGCGTGTCGATTTCCACGTTGGCTTCGCTGGTTTTGAAGACGTCGTAATTGATAATGCCTTGCCCGACCTGCACCTGGATTTCGGTGCGGGTAAGACCGGCGATGGTGGCCTGCGAGTTATTGCTAAGGCGCAGGATGTTCGACCAGTCGAGCTGCACTTCCGCCCGCGAGCTGGTGCCGGTGGAAACTTTGTCGCCGCTGACAATGGGCGCGTTCAGGGCAGCCGCGGCCCAGTCCCCCGAGTCTCCGCGCTGCGTGGACACGTCCCCGTGAATCAGACTGATACGCGCGACGCCATTGGAAACATCCACCTGCGCCTGGGCGGTAAACATACCCGCTAGGGCGATGGCTACAGCCGCTACGCTTGTCATGAGTCTGCTTTTCATGGGTCACCTCGTGCACTTTCCCGCAGAGGAGAATGCATGCCCCATGCCAAAGTGCCGGGAGATGTGGATGGCGATCTAAGATGTTTATTTTCAGCTATTTGTGGTCGTCACGAGCCGGGCCGGAAGCGCCTGCCGGCCCGCACTGGTGGCTGGCCACAACCAGGGGTGGTGGTTTTCCACCACCAGGGATCAATTCTGCCAGGGATCAATCAGTGGGAGTTCTAAGTCTGAGAAGTGGCTGATATTGCGAGTGGCGAGCGTGGCCCGGCGGGCCAGCGCAATGCCGGCGATCATGGTATCGCGAAGTTCTACAGGGCGTCCTCTGTTGTGACGGGTTGCCATCAGGTCTCCAGCTTCGAAGGCGGATGCGGCATCGAAGGCAGCAACCCGTTGTCCGATCATTTTTTTCACCAGGACATCAAATGCCTGCACCAAAGCGGTCTGACGTTTTCCGGGCGGCAGAATCTGCAATCCGTAGCGGATCTCCAGGACCGTGATGGATGTTGTCCAAATAGAGGTTCGCGGCTGTTTGTCCAACCAGGAAACAACCCTTGCGTCTGGGTTTTGCTGCATGAGCGCGGAAAGTACGTTGGTGTCCAGCAGGATCATTCTTCAAAGGACGCTGCTTGCAAGGTCTGGCCGCGAAGTTCAGGAATTTCCGAATCCAGGCCAACTTTCATGAACAGCGATGCAATATCGGTGCCGAGCCCAAGGGGACGCTCTTCCGCGTTGACAACATTCCGCAGAATCACACGTACCTCTTCTTCCATGCTCCAGCCATTTTGAGCCGCGCGCCGTTGTAGCCGCGATTTGACTTCGGCTTCAAGGTTACGCACCACGAGTTGGGCCGGCTTCCTCATAATGATATCATGATATCAAATGTTGCGCGGATAATAAAGCCTGATCGCAAATAGCCAACTTTAAAACGCCATTAGGTTTCTGTGTCGTCCGCGATGCCGATCTTGGAGAGCCGGTAGCGCAGGGCATTGCGGGAGAGGCCGAGCAATCGCGCGGCCTGGCTCTTATTGCCGTTGGCCCGCTTGAGGGCTTCGCGGATCATTTCATCTTCCCAGTGCTCGAGCGTCATGCCTTCGGGAAGGAAATTGCCGCCGTTGGCGGGTTTGGAGCGTTGCGCGTCCAGGTGAATGTCAGCTATCTGTAGTTCACCGGCCCCGGCCAAAGCACAGGCCCGCTCCATGACGTTTTGCAGTTCGCGCACATTCCCAGGCCAGTAGTGGCTGACCAGAAGCTGCATGGCTTCCGGCGCGATGCCCGTAATGGGCTTGCCCGCCTCCTGCGAAAAGCGGGAGATGAACAGGTCCACCAGCTCGGGAATATCTTCTTTGCGTTCGCGCAGGGGCGCGATATCAATGGGGACGACATTCAGCCGGTAATAAAGGTCTTCGCGAAAGGTGCCCTGTTCGAGCGCTTGGCGCAAATCGCGATTGGTGGCGGCAATCAGCCGCACATCGACCTTTAAGGTCCTGGTCCCGCCCAGCCGCTCGAACTCGCGCTCCTGCAGGACGCGCAACAGCTTGACCTGAATGGCCGGGGGGACGTCGCCGATTTCATCCAGAAATAGCGTGCCTTTGTCGGCCAGTTCAAACTTGCCGGGCTTGCTGGCGGCCGCGCCGGTGAAGGCGCCTTTCTCATAGCCGAAGAGTTCGCTCTCCAGCAGGTTTTCCGGAATGGCGGTGCTGTTGATCTTGATGAAGGGGCCGGAGGCGCGGCGGGACTTCTCATGGATGGCGCGCGCGATCAGGTCTTTGCCCACGCCGCTCTCGCCGCCCAAGAGTACGGTGGAGTTGGTGGGAGCCACGCGCTCCACCACGCTCAGCACCTCCTGCATTTTGGCGCTGTGCGCCACGATGTTGGGGTGCTGGTAGCGTTTGCCCAGGGCTTCGCGCAAAGAGCGGTTTTCTTCGCGCAGCCGGTGCACATCCAGTTCCTTATGCAATACCATGCGCATTTCGGCGAGCGAGAAGGGCTTGAGCACGTAATCGCTGGCCCCGCCCTTCATGGCTTCCACCGCGGTCTCCACCGAGCCGAAGGCGGTCATGACCACCACCGGGATCGCGGCGTTGGTCTGTTTCACGGCCTGCAAAAATGCCAGCCCATCCATGCCCGGCAACTTTAGGTCGGTGAGCACCAGGTCCACGGGATTTTCCCGCAGCAGCTTTAGGCCGCTTTCCGCGTCGCCGGCCGAAAGCGTGGCAAATCCGTCGTCGGCGAGGTCCAGTTCCAGGATCCGCCGCATTTTGGCTTCATCTTCAATGATCAGGATGGTTGGCATGGTCAGGTGTTGGGTGAGGAAATTGATGCGTGATCCAGCTCGGCCCGATGGGTGACCTGGGGGAAGAACACGACAAAGGAAGCGCCCGGCCCGCCGTTGCTCTCCACGCGGATGACGCCGCCGTGCTCGTCGATGATCTTCGACACAATCGAGAGTCCCAGACCTACTCCGGTGGGCTTGGAAGTAAAGAAGGGATTGAAAATCTGTTCGCGCTGTTCGGCGGGAATGCCAGGCCCGGTGTCCTGCAAGCGTACCCGTACGCCGGAGCGTCCGTTCTGCTCCACCCGGGTGGTCTGCAGCCGCAAAGTACCGCCCTGCTCGCCCATGGCTTCATAGGCGTTCTGAATCAGGTTGACGAAGGCCTGCTCAAAAAGATTTTCATCCAGGGGCAAAAGCGGCAGGTCTTTCTCATATTCTTTCTGGACGATGACCGTTCCGCCGCGCCATTGTCCGGCGACGGATTGCAGCGCGTGGTCGAGCAGCGGTTCGATGGCCTGTAGCGTGGGCTCCGCATGCAGCGGACGCGCGAAAGTCAGAAAACGCGTGACCAGCGCGCTAAGCCGGTTGACCTCGCTCGAGATGTATCCCGCCAGCTCCTGCGCCAGAGGGTTCGAGTCCTGCAGCTTCTGCTGCAGCATTTCGGCGGAACCCTTGATCACGCCCAGCGGATTGCGGATTTCGTGGGCCAGGCCGGCGGACATCTGGCCCAAAGCGGCCAAGCGTTCGGAGCGCCGCGCTTCGGCCTGCGCTCGTTGCAATTGCCGGTTGGTGTCGGCCAACTGCTCGGCTAACTCCTGGTAGCGCTTGGTCTGCCGCCGGTTTTCGACAGCAAAGCGGTTGACGATCATGGCCGCCATAAAGAAAAAGAGAATGCGCAGGGCCAGCAGCTCAGCGCTCTCGGCCGTCAGGTCATATTCCTGCAATGCGGGGTAAAGATAGGAGCTGTAACAGGCCGAGGCCAAGGCGGTCCACAGGATGGTGGCCCAGGGCCCGTAATACATGGCGGCGGTCACGACCGGCAGGTAATAAATGGGATAGTAGCTGCTGTTGATGCTCAGCTCATCGCCGGTGTGGTTGATGAGCATGGTGGCCAGCAGAATTTTCAGCAGGACCGCATAGTTGCGGCCGCGGGTGGGCCATTTGGCCACCATGCGGCGCTCCATGAGTTGCACGATTCCGATCGCGACCAGGGTGAGCTGTTTGTGATACTCGTGCACCGGCGGCAAAACCGCCAGCCCCAGCAGAAAAAGCAGCCAGACGATATCGAGCCAGTTGATCTTCGGGCGGGGCGCGGCTGGCGCGGTTTCCATCATAAGCAAAGGATGCCGACAGGGTATCATTCTCCGCCCAGGCGGGAAATTCTCTAGCCGGGCACGGCAAAAATCTCTTGCCAGCCACCGGGCGCGCGCGTTCAATGAGGTGTTTCAGGGGCCCCGCTTCGGAATGGATACCTTCTGGAGGCTGCCGTGAATCCTGCTTGCCCGTCTCGTTTTGCCGCCCTAAGAAGCCTTCTGCGCACCAGCGTATGCCTGGCTTGTGCGTTCGCCCTGTTGTTGCCCATTTCCGCGATGAGTGATGACGACGAAGAAGGCGGCCCGCCCACCCTCGCCATCGGCGCCAGCGCCCCCGATTTCTGTCTTCCCGGCATCGACGGCCAGAACCACTGCCTGAAAGATTACGCCGCCAGCAAAGTTCTGGTGCTGGCGTTCATCTGCAACCACTGTCCCACTTCCCAGCTCTATGAAGGCCGGATCCAGCAATTGGCCGCCGACTACAAAGATCGCGGCGTCACGCTGCTGGCCATCGAACCCAACAACCCCAATGCCGTGCGCCTCGACGAAATGGGCTATACCGATGTGGGCGATTCCTTCGAGGAAATGAAAATTCGCGGCGAGTACCGGCAGTTTCATTTCCCTTATCTATATGACGGGGAGACGCAGAAGGTTTCCAATGCCTACGGGCCGAAAGCCACCCCGCACATCTTTGTGTTCGACGCGGAGCGCAAGCTGCGTTATGAAGGGCGCGTGGACAACAACATGCGCGAGTCCCTGGTCACGGTGCGCGATGCTCGAAATGCCATCGACGCCGTGTTGGCCGGCAAGCCGGTTCCGGTCAGCAAAACGCCTTCCGTTGGGTGCTCGACCAAGTGGCTTTATAAGGAAGAAGGCCGGCGCGAGGAGATGGCCGAAATCGAGAAAACGCCGGTCGTGATCAAGACCGTTACCCTGGAAGAGTTGAAGGCCTTGCGCAAGAACTCCACCGGCAAACTTCTTCTGGTGGATTTCTGGGCCACCTGGTGCGGCCCTTGCCGGGAAGAGCTGCCCCGCTTTGAGACCATGTATCGCATGTATGGTCACCGCGCCTTTGATCTGGTCACGGTCAACATCAACTATCCGGACGAAAAAGCCGGCGTGCAGAAGGTGCTCGACCAGGAGCATGCCACCAGCACCAACCTCAGCCTGAGCTCCACCGACATTTATGCCCAGCTGGCGGCCTTTGATCCCGATTGGAGCGCCGCAGTACCGTACACGCTGCTGATCCGTCCGGGCGGCGAAATTGTCTACAAGAGCACGGGTTCGATCAACGATCTGAAACTGAAGCGGCTGATCATCGCCAACCTGGAAGACGATGACTACCTCGGCCACCAGGCCTACTGGAAAACACCACCCGCAAAAACTACGGAGTGACCGGCGGCTGGTTGGCGGCGGCCTCCACCAGCTTCTGGATGGCGGGAAGCACGGCCAGCTCCAGTTGGCTGGTGGGCTTTTTGATCTTCTCCAGCATGGCGAGCTGCTCGGTCTTCCAATCCTCGGGGGCGCGTTCGCCGCGGTCCAGATAGTCGAGGGCCTGTAATCCGGCGGAGCCGAGCGCTGAAAGATCGTGGGCAAGCGGCATGAATTCTTTCACCAGGCTAGAACGCATGGCGGCCGGTTCCAGATCGATGGGGTTATCGCGCCAGCGCAGCAGCAAACTGCGAATGCGGACCTCCGTTCCCAGCTTCATCTTGCCGGAGACGATCTGGTCGGTAAGCAAACTGAACTGCCGCGCGGTCATGCTTTCCACGCGGACCGCATCCGGCAGACGGTTCATCGGGCTGAGGCTGGTGGGAGGGAACGGCGACAGCTCTTCACGGCTGTAGCCCTTTACGGTCTCAGAGACATCGGCCAATGTTTTTAACGCGGCGATATCATCACTCCCCACCATGCGGCGCAGCATCACCAGATAGCTGGAGTTGTGAGTCAAGTCCAGCCAGTCCAGACGGCGGCTTTCGACCTCCATCCGCTCATACATGGAGTCCACGTCGGTCACGCTCTGGGGAGACCAGAAGCGCTCGGCAATCGCCGCGGTGCGCGGCCAGATGCGGGAGTCCACATTTTCCGGAGAGACCCACTCTGCCCACATCGTGGTTTCGCCGCCCAGAATGCGTTTTTGCTCTTCTGGGGAAAGACTTGCGGCGGCGCCGCTCAGCGGATCGACCGCGTAGTGGCTGGCGGCCGGCTGCATGAGATCAATGTAATAACCGGACGAAAGAATGCCGCTGTAACCCTGTTTTACTGCATCGGCCAGAGACTCCTGCCCGCGCCACGATTGCACCACGATATTCTTCGGCAAGTCAGGACGTAGAATCTCATCCCACCCCATCATGAGCTTGCCATATTTGCTGACAATCTTCTGCACGCGAGTATTGAACTGGGCCTGCAGGTCGGCGTTGTCTTTGATGTTGTGGGTGCGCAGGAACTGCTGGATCTGCGGGTTGCCGTCCCACTGCTTGCCATTCACTTCATCGCCGCCAATGTGGAAGTACTTATCCGGGAATAGCCCTGCCATCTCGGCGATGAAAGTATCGAGAAATTTGTAGGTGCTCTCCTTCGTGGGGTCCATGGCGGGATCAAACACGCCCCAGTGGCGTTCGATCTCATAGGGGCCGGGCGCGCTGGCCAACTCGGGATAGCCGACAAACCAGGCGGTGCTGTGGCCGGGCATGTCGAATTCCGGCATCACGCGAATGCCCCGGTCGGCGGCATAAGCGATGATGTCGCGAATTTCCGCCTGCGTGTAGAACAGGCCGTCGGAGCCCATCTCCTGCAGTTTGGGGAACTTCTTGCTCTCCACGCGAAAGCCCTGGTTTTCCGAGAGGTGCCAGTGCAGGACGTTGAGCTTCACCGCTTCCATGCCATCGAGGTTGCGGCGAATCATGTCGAGCGGCATGAAGTGGCGGCCGGAGTCGATCATCAATCCGCGCCAGGGAAAGCGGGGTTTGTCCTGGATGCTCACAGCCGGCGTAGCAAAGCCCTGGGGCGTAATGCGCACCAGTTGCAGGAAGGTTTGCAGGCCGTGCATGGCCCCCAGAGTGGTGGGCGCGCGCAAGGTGGCGCCATTGCTGGTGACGATGAGCGAGTAGGACTCGTCTTCGCCCAGTTCGGGAATTTCCCGGGCCACGCCGTCGATTTGAATAGCCAGCTCGCCTGCCTCGTGGACGGTCTTCATGTCGAGCGCAACCATGCCGGTCTGCCGCCGCAGTTGTTCGAGAAAGCGATGGACAGCGCGTTCCAGCCGCGCATCTGGCGGCCCGCTCAGGCTGACCGTGAAGGACGGATCGATGGCCAGCTGTCCGCTGCCCATCTGCAGGCTGGCAGGCAAGGGCATCAGGCTGGGCGTCTCTTGCTGGGCTGGGCTTGCCGGAACCAGAAAAAGTCCACATAGAAGGATCAAGACGGTGAGGCGCATATTGATATCCCCCTGCCTTTCTATTCTTGCGGCGAACTGCGCAGGATAGTGGAAGCGCAGCCGCATGTAAACGATTTAATACTGCCAATAACAACTTTCATTTGTCTAGGTTGTTGAGAACAAGAAAAATTTCCTGGCTTCCAGATTTTGTAAGGGCGTGAATGATTTCTGGAATTCCCAACTCCGGGGCCATGTTTTGTCGAAGCTCAGACTCTCCTCCAGGTTTGGCCTCTGAGCTGCACTTTTCCCTATGCATTCTTTTACTGGGAAAGACAAAACAAGGAGTGTTTGTCATGAAATTGTTGAGCCGCAGTCTGGGAATCCTGATCCTGATGGGACTGCCTGTTTTAGCATTTGCGCAAACCGGCTCCATCAGTGGCATCGTCACCGACAAAAGTGGCGCCGTGGTTGCCGATGCTACCGTGTCCGCCAAGAACATGGCCACGGGTTTCACCCGCGCCACACAGAGCAGCGGGTCGGGCTCCTATGCCATAGGAAACCTGCCCATTGGCACCTACGCTGTCACAATGGAGAAATCCGGGTTCCGGCCCTTGCGCTACAACAATGTTTCGGTGTCGGTGGCGCAGGTGGTGCCCTTGAACGGCGAATTTGAAGTTGGCGCGGTGCAGGAAACGGTCACCGTCAGCACGGAGACCACCGCCCCGGTCGAGACCGAGACTTCGCAGATCAGCAATCTGGTGGATGCGCGCCGCATCAAAGATCTCCCCCTGCTCACCCGCAATCCCTATGACCTGCTTCTTTTGTCTCCGGGCACGGCGTCCACCGCTGCGCTGGGGGGATACACGGTCAATGGCTCGCGCGAGCGCAACAACAATTTTCTGCTCGACGGAGTGGACAATAACGACACCTCGGTCCCCGGCGGCACCGGCAGTATCGTACTGAGTTCGAACCCGGAGTCCACCGAAGAATTCCGCGTCATCACCAATGCCTTCAGTGCGGAATTCGGCCGCAACACCGGCGCCATTGTCGACGTGGTCACCAAGAGCGGGACCAATGCCCTGCACGCCGATGCCTACTGGTTCGGCCGCTATAACGGATTTGGCGGGGCGCGCGACTGGTTCAACAGCGATGGCCCCATGAACCCTTATGTCCGCAATCAGTTCGGCTATTCCATCGGCGGGCCCATCCGCAAGAACAAGACATTCTTCTTCTTCAACAATGAATTTCAACGCTTCCGTACTACCCTGACCAACACCGCGACTGTGCCTACCGATGCATTTAAAGCGGGGATCTTCACCTGGCACACGTTTGACACCAACCAGCAGCCGATCGACGTGAACGTCGACCTGACGCCATCGTCTGCGCAGAATGCTTTTGGCCTGCCGTTGGATCCGACGATGGCGCAGATCTTCGCGCTCTATCCTGAGCCGACACAGCTCAATCCGGACGGCTACAGCGGGCAGGTTTTCTTTCCCAGCTCGGATGCGCAGGATAGTTACCAGACGGTGCTGAAGGTAGACCATCACTTCAATGACCGTCATACCCTTACGCTGCGTTACGGCTACGACTACGGCAAGAACCCCAACTCCGGACACGCCGACGTATTGCCCGGAGGGGTGGGTGGCGTGGGAGTGAAATCCATCAGCCAGGCGCTGGCGGCCAACCTATCGTCCACGCTGACGCCCAATTTGCTGAACACGTTCGTCTTTGGCTGGAACCGTATCAACGTTCCTTTCACCTGCCAGGGCACGGATGTGTTGGATAGCGTGAGTCCGCTGGACCGTTTCGGAAACGGCGCGGACTATACCTTCGGGACCTTTACCAGTTTCGGTTGTATAGCACTGGCCGCCAACGGACAAGACCGGCGTACAGGCACGACCAGCTACTCGGATACCCTAAGCTGGGTGCATGGCGCGCACAACCTGAAATTTGGATTTGAATTCCGCAACGTCGGCGAGAGTGGCTCCAGCAACTTCTTCTCACGGCGCCAGGTGAATACCCTGGTCGCCACGAATGCGCCGGTTTTCAACCCCGTGGATATCTCCGGCGTGGATGACGGCGAACTGCTGCAGTTGGGCGACGCCGCTTCTGCGCTCTACGGATTTGTTCTCAACGATTTGACCGGCGAGTTCTTCGATAAGAACGGCGTTCGCCAGGCCACCGACAACAAGTTCTTTCGCCAGCACGAATATGCCGGTTTTGTACAGGACAGCTGGAAGGTACGCCGTACCCTGACTTTGAATCTTGGCCTGCGCTATCAGTTTAATGGGGTCCCTTACGAAGAGCAGGGCAACTTCTCTAACCTGCTTACCGATCCGGCGGCGTATCCGGTGGTCATGAGTATCGTGGGGCCGGGCACCGGCAAGCAGATTTACCGCAATGACTTCTCCAACATCGAGCCCCGGGTCGGTTTCTCCTGGGACCCGCGCGGAGACGGGAAGACCGCGATCCGCGGCGCCTTCGGCATTTTCCACGATCGCGTCTTCGGCAACCTGTTCGGCAACGCGCGCGGCAATCCGCCCTTCGAGCAGGACTACAACACATTCCCCTTGCAGACCGTCAACAACTATCTGCCGGTGGGCGGCAGCCTGAGCGGAATTCCCGACGTCGTGGGGGATTACCCGGTGAACGTGCCGGACACCACTCCTTCGCCCATCATTCCCGATGGCGCATTGCTGGCGCCCATCATTTTTGATCCCCATTTCCGCAACAGTTCCAGCAACAACTGGAACTTCGGCATTCAGCATGAGCTTCCCGGAAATATGGTCATCGACCTGAACTACGTAGGGTCCAAAGGCACCCACATCTTCCGTCAGGTAGATGGCAATCCGCCGGTCCCGGAACTGGTGGACCAGCTCGTGACCTATTGCAGCGATCCGGGCAACGAATTTGGCTGCACTCCAGAAGATGTCACCGGAATTGCGCTGTATGAGGGTGCCGATCAGTTCGGCATTCTGCCTTTCAATGCCGTGGAGCACAATGCTCTGGTACAGCCCTTCTACCAGCGCTCAGTGGGCAACTCCATCTACAACGCCATGCAGTTGAAAGTGACCCGCCGCTACAGTCATGGCTTCCAGATCCAGGGTTCGTATACCTGGGCGCATGGGATTGATGATTCAGTCGACCCACTGAATCCCAATGCCGGCAACCGCACCTATCCGCGCAACTCTCTGAACCTGCGGCAGGACCGGGGCAACTCGGACAATGATATTCGCCACATTGGGGTCATCAACTACATCTATGAATTGCCCCTGGGGAAAGGGAGGCGCTTCCTGAGCAGCGGGGCGCTGGGGCGGGTCTTCGAAGGGATCCAATTCTCGGGGATCACGACGGCCGAAACCGGCCATCCGTTTGAAGTACGCGGCACGCGCGACAGCCAGCGAACGGGGGTCTCAGCCTGGGCCCAGCTGGTGGGAGATCCGTTTGCCGCTCCCGGCTCCGGGTGCGCGGCCAGCGGAGGCAAGGCATTCTTCACCAACACCTGCGCCTTTGCCCTGCCGCCGTGGGGTTTCGCTTCCAACATCGGCAAAAACGCCTTCTATGGCCCGAACTACGTGAACTTCGACTTGTCCATCTCGAAGAAAATGAAGTTTGGGGAGCGAGTAGGACTGGAGACGCGCTTTGAAGCCTTCAATATCTTCAACCATCCCCAGTTCACCAACCCGGGAGCGGACGCGGCGTCGCTGGGCAATTTGCTGGGGTCGCCCATCTTCGGGGCAATCACCTCGACTGTGACCCGGCAGGACGGCACCACCTCGGCCCGCCAGATCCAGGTAGCCATGAAACTGAGCTTCTAGTCTGACTGCAGCGCGATTGTGGCGTCCGAAGAGCGTTCGGACGCCATTTTTTTGCGTACACAGTTGCAGCCGGCTGCAACCATTGCGCAAAACAATTTCCTTTTTTAAATTTGCGAGTATCTCCTGACAGATCAGGATGTTGGCCTTTCTTTTTCACAGTCCCAAAGAGTCAAATAGTTCTTGACATTTATGGGAACAAGTCCATACTTTCGAGCATCCGGCCCACTCCCACTGGCAAGGAGTGGCCATCCTCCCAAATTCATTGCCATTGAGGTTTCTGTGAGCAAAAGATTAGCTTGGGCCTTCCTCGGCGTTTGCGCTCTGTTCGTTTTTGCCGTGGCGGCACATGCCGATTCGGTGGCCGACGATCCTCGCATCATCGTCCGTGACCCGGCTTGTCCCTACTATGGCTGCAATCAGGTAGGCACCACCTTTAACGTGACCGTTCCGCAGAGCGGAACCGGCGCCGTGTTCTTCACCAACACCTCGGGGCAAAATTGGTATAACCTGCGCCTGATTGAGACCGGGGTTCCGGCCAATCTGATCACGTGCATTACCGATGCCTTCGCCAATTGCAGCGTGACTACCGTCAACGGCATCACCACCATCTTTCTTTCCGGGATAGGGGATTGCTTCGACGGGATTAAGAAAGGCGCGAATTTCGAGATTATTTTTGGCTGCACCAACGGTCACTGCAATCCCTGGCCGAGCGGTCTGGCTTTTTCGGCGGCGGCCAACGTGGCCGAGCCGGGCGCTCTTGCCATGTTGCTGCTGAGTCTGGCGGCGATGGCCGGTGGCTTGAAGTGGCGGCAACGGACGTTGCGCTTAGCGACCCTGTCCTGAGTATTCCTTCACCAGCTTGCTGAATTCGGGGAGGCCTTTGAGCTTCCCCAATTCCGGCTCATTCATGGCTTCTTCCGCCGTATATCCCTTCTGGAAAGCTTCTTTCAAGGTAGCCAATGCCTCGGCCTGCTTGCCGGCCAGGGTGAAGACCTGCGCCTGGTAGCAAATCAACTGCAAATCGGAGGGATCGAGCGAGCGCGCCTGGCGCAGATATTGCGTGCCATGGGTGAAATCGCCCTTCTTGGCATAGTAGAGGCCGACATCACCGGTGGCGCTGGCGGAGCGCGGATTGACCTGCAATTCCTGGAAACTGAGCTGGATGGCCTTGTCGTAAGTGCGGTTGGCGTCATCCGTGCGGCCGGACCAGCGGTAAGCATCCGCCAAGTTCCCCGTTAACTGCTCGTCTTTGGGGCTGAGCTCCACCGCCTTCTCGAACATGGGAACCGCCTCGCTATAACGTTGCAGATAGAAATAGGCGGTGCCTAAATTGGAATAAATGGTCGCGGCCGGCTCCAGCTCGAGCGCTTTCTGAAAGGCGGGAATGGCCCCGCTCCAATTGCCTTGCCGGAAGTAGACGGCGCCCATGTTCTGGAACCCAATGGCGTTTTCCGGGGCCAGCTGCGTGACCTGGCGGTAGGCTTCCAGCGCCTTGCCGGCATCGCCGGTCTGAAAGTAAGCCGTGCCCAACTTATTATGGTTGTACCAGTAGTAGGGGTTGGCATCGACCGCAGCCTGATAGGCGGAGAGCGCCTCGTGGGTCTTACCCCCGGCCAGGTAGGCGTCACCTAGGCGGCGATAAGCGTCATCCGAGTTGGGCGCCAGGGCCAGAGCGCGCTTGAGCTCTTCTACGGCTTGCGCGTTCTTGCCGGTCGCATTGTAGACGCTGCCCAGCGAGAGGTAGACCTCGGGCAAATTGGGATTGATGCGGGCCGCATTTTGCGCTGCCGCCAGCGCCTTTTCCGCGTACAACGGATCTTTGCTCTCCCGGTACATGCGCATGTTGGCGTCGGACAGACCGGCGTAGGCGAGAGCGAAGTTCGGGTCCTGGCGCAGGGCGCTCTCCAGATATCCGATAGCGGCCTTCATGTCGCGCACGCCCTGGTTCCCGCGCAAGGCATCGCGTCCCTTGAGATAGAGATCGTAGGCGGCCATATTCTCGGTGGGGTGCACGCCGCCGCGGGCCAATTCTTCGTTGCTCGGCCTCAGTTCCAGAGCCTGCACCACATTGCTATAGACCTGGTCCTCCAGGGTAAGCAGGTCCTGGGTCACGCCGGAAAATTCCTGGCTCCAGACCTGCCGTCCGTGCGCCAGGTCCTCCAGGCTCAGGGTGATGCGCAATTTGTCGGCCCCGCCCTGTACGGTACCCTGCAAAATCAGATTTACGCCCAGGGCGCGCGCGATCTTTTCCGCCGGCTGATCTTTGCCGGCTTCTTTCTCCACCGCGGAGGGCGCTGCCAGATGCACTTCCTTCAACTGGAACATCTTGGCGGAGAGAGCATCGACCAATCCGTCCGCCACATAGCGCAGAGACTTTTCATCTCCCGCCACCCGTAACGGCAGGATGGCGACATACTTGCCCTTACTCAAGTCCGGAATGCCCGAGATGCCGCCGCTGCTCTGCGATACCGGGCTGGCGGGGAACAGCAAGTGGCGGGTGCGGGGAATGGCAAAGAACGCCACCAGCAAAACCGCTGCCGCGGCAAGCGGGACCCAGGTTTTCGAGCCCGGCAGATTCAGGGAAATCTGTACGCTGCGTGGCGCAGCCTGGGAGTAGGAGGTAACCGTGGAAAGGCTGGCTTTGGGATTGGCCTGCCAGGCCTCCAACTGCTGCAAAAGCTCTGCGGCGCTGGCACAGCGCGCATTGGGGTCCCGCTCCAGGCACTTGGCGACTATGGCGCTGACTGCTTTGGGGACGGTGTTGTCCGTCTCCCAGGCCGACAGGGCCCGTTCCTGGGTGCGTTTCATCAGGCTGGCTATGGCGGTGTCGGCTTTGTAAGGGACTTTGCCGGTAAGCAGTTCGAAGAAAATCAGCCCCACCGCAAAAAGATCCGAACGCTGGTCAAGATCGCCCCCCAGCGCCTGTTCCGGAGACATGTATTCCAGCGTGCCCACCAGCGCGCCGGTCTGAGTCATGCCGGGTGATTCCAGCGAGCGGGCCAGTCCGAAGTCCATGACCACGACGCGGCCCTGCGTGTCGCGCATCACGTTCTGGGGTTTCAGGTCACGATGGATGACGCCTTCGCTGTGCGCCGCATCCAGGGCGCGGCATATCTGCTTTACAATCTCGACGGCCTCCTTGGCGGAGACCTTGCCGTGGCGACGCAGGAGGGTGCGCAGGTCTTCGCCCTCCACGAATTCCATGGTGATGTATTTGATCCCGCCGGCCTCGCCCATGTCATAAATGCGCACGACATTTTTGTGCGTGACATTGCGCGCCAGGATCAGCTCCTGTTTGAAGCGCTGCAGGATGGCGGGATTGCCGGCCAGTTCGGGGCGAATGACCTTGAGCGCGATGAGGCGGTCGAGTTCCTGGTCGCGCGCCTGGTAGACCGCGCCCATGCCGCCTTCGCCGAGAATTCGCAAAATCAGGTAACGGCCGCCCAGCACGGAGCCCAGAGGCAAGAGCTGCTGCCCCAGCAGGTGGCTGTCGGAAAGCGGCGGTGGGGCGGGCGTACCGGGCAGCGGGCTGGCATCTGCAAATGTGGGAGCGTCGGAAGGATGGGAAGAGGGCGGCGGAGTTTGCGCGGCGGCACCCACTTGGGTCTCGAGATTTGACGGATGACCGATTCCGGGGTTGGTCTCTCCCTCGGATCCGGGCAATGTATTGCCGTCCCGCGCCATATTTTCCTCAGGTCAAATTCTCGGGAGGGGACCCGTAGCAATTTCAGCGGTGTTGCGCCCAAGGACCGCTGGGGAGGAAAGTCGGGCCACCAAGATTCTGGAAGTATATACCCTGGGAATCGGCGAGCCAAGATTTGATGGCGGCGGAATGACTTACCCGAACCGCGAAGGGAAATGGGGTAGGAAGCGCTGGAATCAGGCGTGCGCCGCGGCTGCGGCCCGGCCTTGCAACAGGCTTAAATCCATCAACGTGGGTTGGGCAGCCAGCTTCTCCAGACCGATGGAGCCCTGCTCGGGATTTCCTACCCGGTCCAGGCGCACCACCTTGAACTGGGCCTGTTCGTGGCCATACTGGATCTCGAGCACCGTGCCCAGACGCACCTGGCGGCGTAGGCGCTGCAGCACCAGGCCCCCTTCGCTGATGTTGATGGCGGTGGCTAATTCGCTGAAAGGAAGTGATTTGGCATCCACTCCCCAGACTTTGACGGGAAGTTGCATACTGACCCGCGGATGACGCCGTCGATCCATGTTTCTGGCCCTCCCCCAATCAACTGGGGGCATAGTATCCAGATACTGGAAAGCCGGAAACTTACGCCGGGAACCACCCGCAGGTGTCCAAAGTCACCGTATTAAATGATTAAAAATGAGCGAGTTACGAGGCTTCGTTCCGCTAGTTGAAGGAACAGGAACCGGGTCCGCGGGGATCGCCACAGCTGCCGCAGGGACCGGCCGCTGGCCGTGGGCTGGAGGAAGAAGCCCCTTTCGCGGAGATGCCAAAGACGGACAGCTGGGGCGACAGCTTCTTGCTTTGACATTTGGGGCACGCCGCCTTTTGGCTTCCGTACACCAGAGCTTCAAATTCGTGGTCACATTCCTGGCAGATGTATTCAAAAATTGGCATGGTATTGACCTCACCCGGCAGACCCCATTTTAAAATCATTTGGTGGAAAATGCCCAATCGGGTTTTTATCCGGAGTTCCGTCCCCGCCGCGGTCTGCGTGGAGGCCACGTCCAGACCCTGGCCAGCTTCTTCCTGCAGCGCCGCCTGAGCCTGACCGCCGCCGAACCGCGCCTGATCGAAGTGGAGCCGGGCGTGCCCCTGCTTTGTTACTGCCATTGGCAGCCCGAGCGCCACTCCGCCATGACGATCGTGGTGATTCATGGCCTGGAAGGCTCCAGCGACTCGCAGTACATGCACGGCATCGCGCAGAAAGGTTTTGCCCAGGGGATGAACGTGGTGCGGGTGAACCAGCGCAACTGCGGCGGTACTGACCATTTGGCGCCCACGCTCTACAACTCCAGCCTCTCCGGCGACCTGGCGGCAGTGGCCCGCAACCTAATCGCACAGGACTCGATCCCCAGCTTCGCGCTGGCCGGGTTCTCGATGGGCGGCAATCTGGTGCTGAAGCTGGCGGGTGAGTGGGGAAGCGAAGGCCCATCGCAATTTCGCGGGGTTATCGCCGTTTGTCCCGCCATGGACCTGGCGGCTTCGGCGGATGCGCTGCACATTCCCGGCAACCGTGTCTACGAACAATATTTCCTGTGGAAGCTGCGCCAGCGGTTTCGTAACAAGGCGAAATTGTTTCCCCAGATTTTTGATCCTTCCCGCCTGCAGGGAATTCGCAGCCTGCGCGAGTTCGATGACAAGATCACCGCCCACTACTGCGGCTTTACCGGGGCCGGCGATTACTATGCGCGCGCCGCCGCCGCCAATGTGCTGGAACACATTGCGGTGCCCACACTGGTGCTGCACGCCGCCAACGACCCGTTCATTCGCATCCTGCCGGAAACGCGGCGCAAGCTGCTGGCCAATCCTCACATTACTTTTATCCAAACTGCTGATGGCGGCCACTGCTCCTTTATTGCGGAGCGGGATGGCTCCGATGGCCACTGGGCGGAAGATCAAGTGGTGAAGTTTGCCCAACGGCTGGCCTGAGCCCTCCGCCGGGTCGTTTCCCTAAAGTTTTGCCCCCTCCGCCCGATGGAGCGCACTAGGTGCCCGTGCATGGGTTTGGCCTGCTTTCCTCAAGGTCATGCCGTCACGCGCGCGAGGTCTTGCCATGAGATGGTTCTTAGACAGAACACTTGCCACCAAGCTGGTGCTCGCCTTCCTCGTCGTTCTGGGACTGACAACATTGCTGGGCACATTCTCTCTGCTGAAGTTGCAGTCCGTGCGTGCCACCACGGTCGAGATGGCGGGAAACAGGCTTCCTTCCGTGCGGGCCTTGCTGGACTGGCGAGACGGCATCAATGCTTATCGCCGGGCGGAGTTTCGTTGTGCCGTGTCTCCAAACCTCAAAGACTTCCGGCGTGGGCTGCAAAACCTGGAAGAAGCCAGGCGGCGCATCCAGGAAGCGCAGAGTCAATACGAGCCGCTGATCGGCGGCCCGCGAGAAAAGGCGCTATATCAGGAAGCTCAACATTCTCTGGAGGAGTATCTGGCCAACACCCCGCGGCTGCAGAGCCTCTTCGCGCATAACAAAAAGAGACAGGGAATCCGGCTACTGTTGGATGAAGACAAAGCGGCCTTTGACCGGGTGATTGCCGGCCTGCAAGCCGTGGTGGACTTCAACCAGAAGAGCCTGGCGGAAGCGGAAAAAGCCAGTGCCGGCACCTACGAAGGCGCGCGCTGGAGTGTGATTGCCATCCTGTTATGCGCGGTGGTTCTGGGCCTGGGATTGGCGCTCTGGATCGCGCGACTGATTGTGCGGCCGTTGCAGCAGGTTTGTGCCCTTACCGGCAACATTGCCGCCGGCGATCTGCGTGATGCTGAAGTCGAGGTCAATACGAGGGACGAAGTCGGGGCCCTGGCGCGCCATGTCAATGAGATGCAAGCCAGCCTGCGGAAGATGATCGGCTCCGTCTCCAGCAGTGCGCAGCGCATTGCCACGGCCAGCGCGGAAGTCGCCTCCACGGCCTCGGAACAGACCCGCGGTACGGAGGCGCAACGTGACCAGACCCGCCAGGTGGCGGCCGCGATGCAAGAAATGTCGTCCACCGTGCAACAGGTTTCGGAGAATTCCAGCCGGGCGGCTGAGGCCTCGCAAAAAGCCGCCCAGACCGCCCACCACGGAGGGAGCATTGTGGACGACGCGCTGGCCAAAATGCGCGCCATCGCCGCTTCTTCCCAGGAAGCGGTGCAGAAGGTGGAAGGGTTGGGCAAGTCGAGCGACCAGATTGGGCAAATCATCGGTGTGATCGATGAGATCGCCGATCAAACCAATCTTCTGGCGCTGAACGCGGCGATTGAGGCGGCCCGCGCCGGCGAGCAGGGACAGGGCTTTGCCGTGGTGGCGGATGAGGTGCGCAAGCTGGCCGAGCGCACCAGCCAGGCCACCAAGGAAATTACCGAGATGATCCGCCACATTCAGAAGGAAACCAGGATGGCGGTGACGGCCATGCAGTCCGGCGCCAAGCAGGTGGAGATGGGCGTGCAATCGGCCTCGCAGGCCGGCAGTGCTTTACACGACATCATTCAGGTTTCCGAGCAGGTGGGGGAGATGATCACGCACATTGCCACCGCCGCCACTCAGCAAGCCAGCGCCACCGAGCACATCAACACCAGCGTGGAGGAAATCGCGAAAATTACCCAGGACAGTGTTGCTGGGGTGCAGCAGTCGGCGCGCGCGGTGGAAGAATTGTCCCATCTCGCGCAGGACTTGCAACTCCTGGTTTCCCGCTTTCAGTACGAGGGAGACCAACGCCTGACCCTGCCCCAGGGCAGGCAGCCCAAAATGCTGGCCATGGCTCCCATGCGGCGGAGAGTGCAAGCCGTGGGCGCGGGTCGGGTATGATTTTGCCATGCAAGTGGACTTTGCCGTGGAGCTCGGCGCGGACGATCCGGTGCTGGAAGTTCCCTGGACTGCGCCCGCTGACCAGGCCGGCGTTCTGCGTTATGTGGACCTGAAGCGCCATCGCGAGCAGCTTTCGCAAATCGCCGAGGCCCAGCGCTGGCCGGAGCTGGGCGAGTTCCTGCAGGCGATCAACGCGCCCGCGGGTCCCTTCGAAACCGCCAAATGTGATGTGTGGCCCGCCAATGACCTGACGGTGGAAGATGAGATCTTCGCTGCGGCGTCGAAGTTCGGCGGCTATATCGACGTACTGTTCTCGGACCTTTCGATCCGCGCATCGTTTCCCGAGCATGAGCAGTGGGCGCGCCGGTCGGTTGAGTTGTTGCGGCGAGTGCCGGAGATCCCCGCCTCGGCGGAGTGGCTAGTCCGGCGAAGCTATTCCCATGCCGGCGGCCAAACCCACCCGGGCTACTACTTCACACTTTATCTCTTCGGATTTGGGGAGAACGAAACCCAGGCGCGTCAGCAATGGGCCATCGCCCTGAAGCTGGCGGCGAACGCCATGCGGCAGAAACAAGCTTAGGCCTGCGCCGTTCCCGGCGACAGCCGGCGCATTTCCAGTCCGCGATTTTTCCAGCGCGTGCGTCCCAGGGAAAGCAGCAGCATGGCCAGAGAGATGAGCAGCAAGCCCACGCTGGCACCGCGAATGCTGGTGGCATGCTTCGGCAGGATGGAGAGCCGTCCATATACGAATTCGATGTGCACCCAGTAGACGAGCAGGGAAGTTTGTCCGAGCTGGATGAGCGGGCTGAAACCCCACTGTCCTGCACCCCAACGGCACCAGGCATAAGCGGCCCCCAGCAGAATGAGAAGAACTCCCACCCGCGCCAGGAAAAAATTCGGGCTGGTGTGCCAGTAGTCATACTCGGCATAAAGGTGCTCAGGCCGGGCATCCAGCCACTGCGAAAGATAGATCAGACCCACGCCGGCGGCGGTGGCGGCGGCAAAAGCATATGCTCCCCACGCACGCGCGCGTGGGCTGAGCAGAAGGAAACCTACCGCAAGTCCGGCAAAGGCGAAGGCGCTCCAGGGAAAAATGGGAAACAGCCAGGACTGCGGTTTGTCCAGATTGTGGACGCCGTCGATATAGGATTCCAGCGGCCAGGGCAACCAGCGCGGCCGCCACACGGTCCACACCAGCGGCGTAAGCAAAGACAGGCACAGTGCGCTTGCGCCGGCGGTGCAGGCTAAAGCCGTTTGGCTGTTGCGCAGTCGCATCACCAGCCAGCACAGAGCGCCCATCAGCATCATGGACAGGCCGATAGTGTTTAAGATATCGACCCGCAGCAGATCACTCCAGGGCGACCAACCCCAACCAAAAATGAATTCCTGCAATCGGAACAGCAGGCCCAGAGCCAGGACCTCCGCGCCCCGGCGGATGGTCTTGGCCGCGATTTGCGCAAGCGGAAGATTTTTTTCCCGCAGCTTGTCAGTGACCAGGGCAAAAGAGATGCCAGCCAGAAACAAGAACAGCGGGGCAGGTAAGGTGCCTCCCAGTTGCGACCATTGGAAAAACAGGCCTTTGCGGGCTTCCGGACCCAGCCACGAGTCGTAACAATGGGTCTGGAACATGAGCAGGCAGGCCAGCCCGCGCATCCAGTCGATATAAGCCAAACGAGAAAATGGCTGGGGCCGCAGGGCCTCCGCTCTGGCAGAAGTCATGGTTTGTTCTGAATTCGGAACAGTTCGCCTCTCCCCGCGATGCGCGGACTTGCCATGGTAAACAAGTTTCAGCAGATTCGCCTCTGCTGATAGGAACTGAAGGCAAAACCGTACCCCCTGAGTTATGACCGGCCCCTCCCCCAGTTCCTCCCCCTCGTTGTTTGGCCGTGTCTCGCAGGAAGAAGTGGTGCTGCAGCTTGCGGAAGCCATTCTGGAATATGGACGCATGTTGCAGCAACACTGTTCCACTTCCGAGCCGGTCACGGTCAAACTGGATGATCTGATCTATCGCTTTCGCGAAGAGCGACCCGCCATCATGCAGGCCCTGCTCCTGCTGAAAGACCGCGGCCAGGCCAAGCCGCATATTCCCGGCATCAATTGGAAAGTGAAAGTCGACGGGTAAGGTCCCGCTTATTGCACGTTGACGGTGACGGTGGCCGTGTTGCGGCCATAGGGGTTGGTGGCGTAAAGCGTGTAGGTTGTAGTTTGCGTGGGGGACAGACTCACGCTATTGCCGCGTACCGCCCCGGCCCCGGGAGAAATGACGACGTACGAGGCGTTGCTCACACTCCAGCTCAAAGTCACGCTGGAGCCACTCGAGACGCTGGAGGAACTGGCGGTAAAGCTGCTGATCGCCGGCGCCGCGCCCTGCGGCACGTTCGACGATGTGTACACCGGATTCATCTGCACGACTTCGAAGGCCGACACGGCTACCTGAGAAAGCGCGCGCAGGTCGTCGTTGTTCCAGCGATTGTCGGGAGCGCCGCTGATGTACATGGCGCTGCCGTTGTCCGCCAGGATCAATCCGTATTTTTTCATGGCTTTCAGAATCACCTGCACACTGGCGGGAAAGGAAGAAATGTCGTAGTTCGCTTTCAAGCGCAGCTTCATGCCCATGGGGGGAGCGGAAGCGTTGGTGGAATTGGCCGCCCAATGCGATGCCGGCGGGACCATGGCCGCTCTGGTTTGGGGAAGCGTAAAGCGGATGGCGTGGGCAATTTCGCCGGCCGCGACTTCGTCATAGCGCACCAGTCCGGGAAATATCGGCAGGCCGGCGGCATCGGCGGAGGTCCACGTCCAGGGCCGCTGCTGGTTGGCGGTCAGGTCCCACACCGCGGCCGAAGCGGCATTCCAGCTGCCGTTATTGTTGGGATAGGCCCCGTACAGCTCATAAAGAAAGCATGTGCTGTTGCTCAGCACCAGTACATGCCGGTCGCCGTTTCCAGGATTGGGGTCGCCTTCAATTTGCGCATTCGTGGGCACCGGCATGGGGCCGGGATCGCTCTCATCGCCGTAATCGGTGAAGTTGATTTTGGCCAGGGCTTGATTCCCGCCGACCACGACATAGGGGATGCCTATGTAGGAGCCGTCATATTGTCCCGAGCCAAAATCGGGATGCAGTCCAACGCCGCTGCCGATGAAATTGAGGATGGCGGAGGAGTTGGCATCGACCGCCGCGCTGGAAATATCCTGGTTCCAGAGATTATCGCTGGGGAAGGGCCGATATCCATTCAGGCCGGCGCCCTGGCCCAGGGCCATGGCGCTGCACGCGCTGTTCTGGTTGCCGCCTCCGCCCGGAGGAGGCGTGGTGCCACCACTCCCCGGAGGCTGTGTCGTACCCGACGCACCCGCACCGCCGCCGCAGCTTGCCAGCAGCAGCGCTCCTGCGAGCACGCCGGATAAGAGCACAGTGTTTCTCACCGAGAACATGCGTGGAGATATTGTCCCTGAGATTGGGAGTTTGTGCAGCAGAAAGGAGGACAGCCCCAGGGCAAAAAGTGGGACATGTACTTGGGATTGGCACGCTGCCGGGAAGTGGCATGTTTCAGCAACCATTCGCCGTAGAGCGCGCCAGAAATGCCGGGCCGAAGGCCCTGCGCCGGCCACCCCCCAAGTTTCCACCGGGCAAAACCCCGGAAACTTACACGCCTGCCGAAGATCCAATCAAGCTGCCTAACAAGATCAGCAGCACCACGACGGTGAAGAACACATAGAGCCGGTCGCGCTCTGCGGCGAAACCCCACACCGCAAATGCCACTCGCGCCACTGGGGTAGCTATCAGCAACAAAAGGCCGAGCTGAATGATGCCGCGCCCATGGAAACTGAAGGCATAGCGCACAATGCCGCCTACCGTCCTTAGCTCCTCCGGTTCGCCGTGGAATACACCGTAGTCGGCCGGTTCCGTTCCGTGGCGGGCGAGATAGATGATCCCGCCAAACAGCACGACCACCGCGGAAAGCATGACTCCGGTGCGCAGCAGGTTGCCGACAACCTCCTCGATTTTCTGGTCGGTCCAGGGCGTCTTCATCAGATCATTCCTTTGATTCCCTGATAGATCATCTCAATCCCCAGCACCACGATCACCAGACTGAACCCCAGGCGCAGCCATTTGGTCTTGGCCTTTACCAGGATGCGTGTCCCCAGAAGCGACCCGGCCAGCACGCCCAGCATGACCGGCATGACCAGGCCGGGAGCGATATATCCCCGGCTCAAATACACGCCAGCGCTGGCCGCGGCGGTTACGCCAATCATGAAGTTGCTGGTGGTGGTGGAAACCTTAAAGGGAATTTTCATGGCCTGGTCCATGGCCAATACCTTCATGGCCCCCGAACCAATGCCCAGCATGCCCGACATCGTCCCCGCTCCGAACATTAGGCCGAAACCGGCGGGAACATTCTTCACGTTGTAATTTCTAATGCCCTGCGTGTCGGGAAAGCTGCCGTTCAAGCGCAACCGCGTGGCCAGGGCGTCCTGCGGGACCTCCCGTTCGGCGGCGCTACGCGGCTTGCGCGAAAGGTACGCCGAGCCGATCAGGACCACCCCGAAAATAATCGCCAGCCCCCGGGTGGGCACCCAGACTGCGATAAAGGCCCCCAACAATGCTCCCAAGGTGGTGGCAATCTCCAGGAACATGCCAATCCGGATATTGGAAAATCCTTCTTTCACGTAAGCCGCGGCCGCCCCGGAGGAGGTCGCGATCACCGAGACCAGAGAGGCTCCAATGGCATAGCGGATATCCACATGGAAGAAAATCGTCAGCAGAGGCACAAGCACCACACCTCCGCCCAGTCCGGTCAGTGATCCCACCAGTCCGGCCAGGAGAGAGCCCGAGCACAGGAGAAGCGTGAATTCCAGGACGTTCATGGGGCCAAGAAACTATAGTGTGACACAGGCGCCGGGCGATTGCTTCGTTTTGGCCCAAAGTGGGTGAAACTAGAAGGTAATAGCAGCGGACACAGCCTTCCGTAATCTCCTGCCCTTGGCCGTTTCGTAACATACTGAGCGGGCAATGAATAGCCTCCCCCAATCCTTCGTACCCCGACGGCCGCCCAGAATCCGCCTGGCCGACGATACTCCCGCGGTGGTTCGCAATCCGGATGGCAGCTTGGTGCCCGGTAGCCTGCAGATTGTTTCGCTCACCGGCGGATTGCTGGATCTGACCCCGCCCCTCGAACCCGGCTCGGTGGGCAAGCTGATGTTTTTGACCAAGCGTGGCCCGATATTGGCCGCCACCGAAATGTTGCCACCCGTCAACTGGTGCCAGCAACCCTTCCGTTTTACCGGACTGGCTCCGGCCGACCAGAAAATCCTGCACGCCACCATTGAGTCTTCTTTGCAGGAGAACAACCAGGAACAGGAGTGGATTGAGAAATACCGTGCGGCGGTGCACGGCGCGCCTCCGCCCCGGCGACGCTTTCTCAAAGCGACGGCCGCTGTGGCCCTGACCACCTTAGGCTTGGTCGGCGCGGTTTTTGCCCACTTTCTGCGCTAGGCAAGCCACCTTCACCCGGAACCTATATGTCGACTGGTACGGACAATTCGCGCACGACCCATGCGGTGCAGTCGCTCATCCATCTGCTGAAGACGCGCTCCTACGAGGAGATCCGTCAGCGCATGTATGACAATCCGCCGGGCACGGTCTGGTGGTCGGCCTGCAAAACCGAACTGGACGTCCGCAACGGGGAACAGATGGCCAGCGCCGCCCTGGGTTCCGCCCGCGTGGTGGAAAAGATGAAGGCCACCAGCGAACGCTTGGAAGGCTCCTCCGATAAGCTTCTGCAATCCACCGCCGAAATCGCCGAAATGCTCAAAGGCACCCGCGAAACCGGCCGCCGCGTGGAAATCGCCACTTATGTGATGGTCGCTGTGGCCGTACTGCAGCTCTTCTATATTGCGTTTCAGCTCGCGGGGAAAAAGTAGATTATCCCTCTTCGTTTTTCAGGTTCATTTGCGGGAAGATCAGCCAGCGAAATAGCAGTGTTGCGGCCAGAGCGCCGGCAAACTGCGCCACAATAAAAAAGGGAACATCCTGCGGCCGGATGCCGGCAAAGGTATCCGATAGGGCCCGCGCAATCGTCACCGCCGGATTCGCAAAAGAGGTCGAGGCCGTAAACCAATAGGCTGCCGTGATATAGCTGGCCACCGCAAAAGGCGTGACATAGGGCTGGAATCGGACACATCCCCAAATCACCGCCAGCAATCCCACGGTCGCCACAAACTCGCTGAAGACAAGCGCGCTGCCATGCCGGGCATGTGTTGACAGCGAATACCAGGGCAGGCCAAACATGCCGTGGGCCATGAGTGTTCCCACCATCCCACCCAAACATTGCACGGTCATATAGCCTGGAACCTCGCGCCACGCCAGCTCTCCTTCCAGAGCCATGGCGAGAGTAACTGCCGGATTGAAGTGCGCGCCGGAAATTGGGCCGAAGGTGAGAATCAGGGCTACCAGGGCGGCGCCGGTGGCCAGCGTATTGGCCAAAAGAGCAATGGCTGTGTTGCCCGCCGCCAAACGTTCCCCCATGATGCCGGAACCGACCACGGTGGCCACCAGGAATGCTGTTCCCAGAAATTCTGCCCCCAGGCGGGCGCTCCGACGGAAGTTCATTGTCGTCCTATGCTGTCAATTTCCTTTTTGATGGCGAGTCTGTCCAGCGTGGCCACCGGCAAGGCGAGGAACAAGCCGATTCTTTTCTCCAGCATAAAAAAAGCGTCGCGATAGGCGCGCCGGACCTGCTCCGGCGTTCCCTGCACGGCGGCGGGATCAGGCACTCCCCAGTGCGCCGTCATGGGCTGTCCGGGCCAAACGGGGCACACCTCCTGGGCCGCGTTGTCGCAAACGGTGAACACAAAATCCAGTTTGGGCGCGCCGGGCTGGGCAAACTCATCCCAGCTCTTGCTGCGCAACCCTGCCGTAGATACGTGAGCTTCCGACAATTGCTGCACGGCTTCCGGCCGTACCGTCCCGGAAGGATGGCTCCCCGCGCTGTAGGCGGTGAAGGTGGGCCGGCCTTTGTGGTTCATAATGGCTTCCGCCAGGATGGAACGCGCGGAATTCCCCGTGCACAAAAAGAGTACGTTGTAGTGGGCTGGCATCGCTCTCTTATCCGTTGCAGCATTCCGGCGCGCAGCATGGTGCGGCCTTTTGGTGGGAAGGTTTCACGGCCCGGACGAAAGCGCTCATGAATTTCTCGTCCACCTGGGAAGCAATGGCATCGACATCGACGCCGGCAGTGGAAAGAAATTCGCGCGCATCCTCGATACGGTAAATCCGGGTCGGTTCCATAGTGATGTTTTCAAAGCCGGCGGAAATCAGCTTGGCGCGATACTCATTTTCTTCCATTGCTCCTGCCACGCAACCGACCCAGAGCAGTACGCTGCTGCGGATTTCCGGAGCCATGGCGCCGCGCGTCACCACATCGGAGACGGCAAAACGGCCTCCCGGCTTGAGCACCCGAAAGGCTTCTTTCAGGACCTTATCCTTATCGGCGGAAAGATTGATGACGCAATTGGAAATGATGACATCCACGGAATTATCAGGCAGCGGTATGCGTTCAATTTCGCCGCGCAGGAATTCCACGTTTTCCAGCCCGGACTTGCGCTTATTTTCATTGGCCAGCGCCAGCATTTCATCCGTCATGTCCAGGCCGTAGGCCTTGCCCTTCGCCCCCACCCGCCGCGCCGACAGCAGCACGTCAATGCCGCCGCCCGAACCCAGATCCAACACTGTCTCTCCAGGGTTCAACTGCGCCAGCGCCGTGGGGTTGCCACAGCCCAGAGAGGCAAGCAGCGCTTCCTCCGGAATCTGCTGTGTCTGGCTGGTGTTGTAGAGGTTCGAGGTAATAGGATCAGCGGAGAGCCTGGGCGTGGCCCCGCAACAACTGCTTCCCCCGTTCGTCACTCGTAATGCGGCTTGTCCATATTTTTCTTTGACCACTTCTTTGATGTCCGTGCCGGCCATAGTGCCTCCTATCGGCAAATCTGCACAATATCCTGCGGCTTTACCGCGCGACTGCGGGTGCAGCACTCGGCGTAAAGAAACTGCAACAGTTCCTGCAGGACCTGGGTGTTGGCGGTGTAGCGCAGGTATGTGCTTTCCCGCTGCACGCACACCAGGTCTTCGCTCTTTAACTTGTCGAGATGATGGGAAAGGGTGGAGTTGGGGATATCCAGCTCTTCCTGAATTTCGCCCACCACCAGCCCCTCGGGATGGGCCGTAAGCAGCAATTGCATGATGCGCAGCCGGGCCTCGGACCCCATGGCGGAAAACTGATCGGCATATTGAGCCACCTGTTCCTGAGATTTTTTCGTGGTGGTGGCGGCAGGTGTCATATTTCGATATTTGCAGAAATATAGGAATTTTGTCAAAGCAAATTCTTGGGGTGATCTCAAATGCTTGAAAAGAAAGCATGTGCGGGGAAGGGAAGAACGGGGCCAGATTGGTAGGCGCGGCAGGAATCGAACCTGCAACCCTCGGATTAGAAATCCGATGCTCTATCCGCTTGAGCTACGCGCCCCCGCGCCGAACCACGACGGAACTCAAATTATATCGCTTTCGCCCGCGGATTCCGTTCCGATGTCTGCGTTGTGCCAGACGCAGGGGCAGGCTTCATGCTTGAGTCGACTCTACCTTCCACTCCTTGGCCCAAAGCTGGAAATTCCTTTTCTCCAGAGAGCCCTGCTCCAACTTCTTCTTCTTTCCGCGTTAGTAAAGTGAGACAGAAAAAGGAGGGCCCATGCCCGTAACCCTTTACTTCGAGTAAGGTCCCAAGTTTGCCGAAAGCAGGCAAACATGGGGCACCTCCTAGATGGTTGTTGTATGCTCCTCTCGAGAAGCTACCCGATAGAGATGATGCCAGCCCGCTCGATTTTGTCGAGACGCCAAAGCTCATGCAAGATGATAGACATTTCGTTGGTCATGCAGGACAAAGGCTTCCATGAAGAACTTTGAGATAAGAAATGTGGCGGTGATCGGCTCCGGCGCCATGGGGCAAGGGATCGCGCAGTGCTTCGCGCAGGCCGGACTTTCCGTACGGCTGACCGATAGCCGGGCTGAGGCCTTGGTCTCCGCACGCGACAAGATTGCCGAGCAGCTGGGCCAGGCAGCGCGGGCCGGGATCATTTCATCCGCACAGACGGAAGCAACCCTGGGCAGGATCCAATTTGTAGCTTCCTTGGAGGAAGCCGCCCAGACCGCGGAGTTCGTGACAGAATCCGTCTCTGAGCAATTGGCGGTGAAACACCGGCTGTTTCAGCAACTGGAGCAGCTGGTCCCATCCACCTGTATTCTCGCTTCCAATACCTCTTCCCTGTCACTTTCCGCCATTGCCGCGCCCCTGGCGGACAAGACCCGAATCGTCCTCACCCATTACTTCAATCCAGCGCACCTGCTGCCGGCCGTGGAAGTGCTCGGCTTGCCAGAAACCAGGGCCGATGTCCTGCAAGCGACCATGGCGCTGCTGAAGTCGACGGGGAAAGTTCCGCTCTTGTTGCGGAAAGAAGTTCCGGGACTGGTGGTGAACCGGGTACAGGCGGCGATGGCCCGTGAAGTGTTTGCCTTGCTTGATGCTGGGGTCGCGACCGCGGAAGAGATCGATGCCGCCATCCGTGGTTCGATCGGCATGCGCCTGCCCTTTTTGGGGCCTTTTGCCACCCTGGATGCGGGCGGGCTCGACGTGTGGCAGGCGGTATTGAAGAATCTTTTTCCTGAGCTCAGTAATGCTGCCGACTCGCCTCTCTCCCTGGATAAGAAGGTAGAGGCCGGCCAGTTGGGAACCAAGTCCGGCCAGGGTTTTTATTCCTGGACAGACAAGAGCAGCCACAACTTCGCGGAGTGGCGAAATGAGCGTCTGATCCAGCTCAAGAAAATCTTGTAGGACTGCGGTGAATTGTTCCCTGGGTGAGGCGGGATGGCGCACAGCTGTAAACCCGACCAACCTTACCTTTGTTGCCTGAGAATAAACCGGGGAACGTTCCGTCTGTCCCCAGGTTCCCTGTCCCAGGTTCCCCATTTCCATAGAGTAGAGCTGCGTATCAGGGCAGGCCTTCAGGCCTGCCGCCAATGCCATGGCATATGGGTTCCGCGCCTAAGAGGCGCAACCATCTCGAGCATTCGTTTTCAGTTGCGCCTTCTGGGCGCGAAATCGATTTCCGATGTGGTCCGGCGGGGCTAAAGCCGCCGCCCTGATACGCCCCTAAAACAAAATCGAAGCGGGTGGGCCCCATTATTCAGACCCAATCCTCTAGAACGGGGCAGTTCTCGCGTCCTTTGCGGGAAGTGGGGCTTACGGATGGGCACAACTTATCGCTGTTTGCTCATCCGCGAGCCCATAGAGTAGAGCTGCGTATCAGGGCAGGCCTTCAGGCCTGCCGCCAATGCCATGGCATATGGGTTTCGCGCCTAAGGGGCGCAACCATCTCGAGCATTCGTTTTCCGTTGCGCCTTCTGGGCGCGAAATCGATTTCCGATGTGGTCCGGCGGGGCTAAAGCCGCCGCCCTGATACGCCCCTAAAGCAAAAATCGAAGCGGGTGGCCCACATTATCCAGACCCAATCCTCTAGAACGGGGGCAGTTCTCGCGTCCTTTGCGGGAAGTGGGGCTTACGGATGGGCACAACTTATTGCTGTTTCCTTATCCGCGAGCCCATAGAGTAGAGCTGCGTATCAGGGCAGGCCTTCAGGCCTGCCGCCAATGCCATGGCATATGGGTTGCGCGCCTAAGGGGCGCAACCATCTGGAGCATTCGTTTTCCGTTGCGCCTTCTGGGCGCGAAATCGATTTCCGATCTGGTCCGGCGGGGCTAAAGCCGCCGCCCTGATACGCCCCTAAAGCAAAAATCGAAGCGGGTGGCCCACATTATCCAGACCCAATCCTCTAGAACGGGGGCAGTTCTCGCGTCCTTTGCGAGACGTGGGCTTATGCCTGAGCACAACTTAGAATCCATCAGAGCAAGATTGGTTACTTCGAGTAAGGTCCCAAGTTTGCCGAAAGCAGGCAAACATGGGGCATGCCAGGATGGTTGTTGTATGCTCCTCTTGAGAAGCTACCCCGTGGAGATATGGGCCACCCGGCCCCTGAGGAATCCGCATGCCAACCAAAGTAGCGTCGCGTCTCAGCTTTCTGGATCGGTATTTGACGGTCTGGATTTTTTTGGCGATGATCCTCGGTGTCCTGTCGGGCTGGGCTGTCCCCGGCATCGTCCCCTTCCTGAACCGCTTCAACGTAGGAACGACCTCGGTCCCTATAGCGGCCGGACTGATTCTGATGATGTACCCTCCTTTGGCCAAGGTCCGCTACGAAGAACTGCACGAAGTCTTTCGCAATAAGCGGATCCTCGCGCTCTCGCTCATACAGAATTGGGTGATTGGGCCGGTCTTGATGTTCGTGCTGGCGATCATCTTCCTCCGGGGCTATCCGGAATATATGGCAGGACTGATCATGATCGGACTGGCGCGATGCATCGCCATGGTCATCGTCTGGAACGAATTGGCGAAGGGCGACACTCAGTATGCCGCCGGACTGGTCGCATTCAACTCTGTCTTTCAGGTGCTGTTTTATTCCGTGTATGCGTGGGTATTCGTCACCAAATTGCCGGAGTGGTTTGGACTGCACGGCTCGGTCGTTCAGGTGACCATTGGAGAAATTGCCAAGAGCGTATTCGTCTATCTCGGCATTCCCTTCATCGCCGGCCTATTGACCCGGCTCGGGCTGGTAAGAAAGCGCGGCCGGGAATGGTACGAGAGGCGCTTTATTCCCCGCATCAGCCCCCTCACGCTCATCGCCCTGCTCTTCACGATCTTGATCATGTTCTCTTTGAAAGGGGAATACATTGTCCGCCTGCCCCTGGACGTGGTGAGGATCGCTATTCCGTTACTGATCTATTTCGTGCTCATGTTCCTGGTGTCGTTCTACATGGGACACAAGCTGGGAGCAGACTACTCCAAAACCGTGACCCTATCTTTTACGGCGGCCAGCAACAACTTCGAACTGGCGATTGCCGTTGCTGTGGCTGTCTTTGGCATCAATTCCGGAGCGGCGTTCGCCGCCGTCATTGGCCCTTTGGTCGAGGTCCCGGCCTTGATTGGTCTCGTGAATGTGGCCTTATACTTCCAGTCGCGATATTTCCAACAAGCCATAGGGCGCGGAGCGCAAGCGCCGATCTGCGGCCCCCCTGGAAAGGCATGAGTAGGAAGGAACTTGCCTCCCGCGGGCGGGAAGGCCAAGCCCCCGCCTAGAATCGAAGAGGAGTTGCGCTCGAAGTTTTTCTCCAGCAAGCTGACCGTGTCGCGGTTGAGATAGGCGGGCCCCAGGTCTCGCAAGACATCTGCGAAGACCTGGGCTCTCTTTGGAAAAATCGAATGGAAAAAGCCGATAACTGGCCGGTCCGCATGCGGAAAAAATCCCTACACCGCGACGTGGCCCATGGCTTCGAGAATTTCTTCGGTCACCTGCTCCACCGGGCGGTCGCCGGCGATTTCAAGAATGCGGCCATCGTTTCCGTAATGTTGCAGGATGGGGCTGATCTCGCGTTCATAAACTCGCAGGCGCTCGCGAATGGTGGCTTCGCGGTCGTCATCGCGAATGAACAGCTCGGCGCCATCATGGTCGCAATGTCCCGGGACCTGCGGGGCACCAAATTCAATGTGGAAGACGGAGGCGCACTTGGGACATACGCGGCGCCCGGTCAGCCGCCGCAACAGGACGGAATTGTCCACCGCCAGACGGACCACCAGCGGCAGCAGCGAGTGGCGCGCGCTCTTATGTTGCGCCAGGTAGGCGTCAAACCTCTCGGCCTGGCTGGCCGTGCGCGGGAAGCCGTCCAGGACAAAGCCCTGGCGGCAGTCCGAGCGTCCAATGCGCTCCTGCAACATTTCCCATATCAAAGAGTCCGGCACCAGATTGCCGCGCTCAATGGTCCTCTTGACTTTGGCCCCCAGCGACGTCCCTTTGCGGATGTGCTCGCGTAAAAGATCGCCGGTGGAAATGTGTGGGACCTGCAAGGCTTCGCTCAGACGCTTGCACTGCGTTCCCTTCCCCGCCCCCGGGGGCCCCAGCACGATAGGCACGATATGTTGCATCATAGGCTCTACCCTTAGCACTTCGTTCGTTCCCTGCATAGGATTGCAATCACAGAGCCAAAGCCCTGTCCTGCATCGACATTTCTGCACCACGACTCTTGCTGGGGGGTATGGGGAAAACAGCAACTGGAAATCTTTGGCTACATTTGATCTAATCAGCCGGTTCGACTGAAGGCGAACAAACACAGCCTTGCCAAAAGTAGTAAACCGTAGGGGAGCGGACAGGGGCAAACCGCCTCGTCCACATTGATCTGCTCGTCCGAAATGACCCAGCCGATAAGCTTGGGGAGGGATTGTGAGCGACAATGTATCTCATTGACTGGCAGGGCTTTGCCAGGATTCAGGAAAGAGCGTCAGCGGGGGCTGCAAGACCTGACGCGCCGGCCGGCAGGGCCGGAGCTCCCCGCCGTGGGGCACGAGCGGGTATCAGAGACCAGTGAAAATCGACCAAAAATTTCTTTCCCAGTTGAAAGAAGATGTGGCGGCGCGCCGCATTGAACGCGGCATTGCGGGCCTGCGCGCGCACGAAACGCTGCTCGACCAACTCCATCCCGGCATGGAGCATGCCGCCCCCTTGCTGGGCTATCTGGCGCAGTGGGTGGACATCGGCTTCTCCAAGCCGGCGCGGCTGCGCGAAATTCTGAAACGTTTTGATGTGCCGGTGCGCCTGCAGCTGCCGGTGAACGACTATCTCTACGTTCGCCTGGCGGAAGGCATGGTGGCCATGGCCGAGCAATGCGTGGACAACGCCATTGCCCACTTCGATGTCATCTCCACCTTGGGCGCGGAGTGGAACGACAAGCAGTCCCTGGCCATCGCCCACTTCTGGAAGGGCCGTTGTCTGCGCATGAAGGGCGAGTACGACAAGGCGCTCAGCTACACCGTGCGAGGCAAGGACCTGGCGGCTGAACTGGGCCTCACCTGCATGGCCGCGGTGATGCAGGTGCTGGAAAGCTGGCTGCTGTTTCAGAAGGGCAAGCTGAAAGAAGCCTCCGCGATCTCCCACGAAGCGGAGACCGCCCTGGCCGGCACCGATGACCACGTGGCCCTGGGCAACATTTATTCCTTCTATGGACGGGTGGCCCGCCGGGAAGGCCGCTACGATTCCGCCATCGACTATTTTCAGAAGGCGATTGAAGAATTTAAGAAGCGCGACCCCAAACACCCCAATCTGGCGCGTTCTCTGGCCAATATGGCGCTGGCCAAACGCGGCATCGCATTGCAATTACGGCGGCGTATTGATCGCGATGTGGAGCGCCAGCGCAAGGCCGGCTCCAACCATGATGGCAAGCGCGCGCCGGGACGGATCGACTATCGCCAGCACCTCGAGCAACTGCGTAAAGAAGCCCTTTCTCATCTCGATGAAGCCACGGAGATCTATCGCGGCCATCCCAGCCGCCATGGAGTGGCCACCGTCCACCTGAACTACGGCTACCTGCACCTCGATAACGGCGACTACCATCTAGCCGAAGATCAGTCGGCAACCGCTTTTCGCCTGGCCAAAGAGCAGCATGATTTCATCATCATGGGCCGCGCCCGCATTTTGCAGTGCATGATCGAGAATGCCAAGGTGGAGGAGGAAATCAGCGAAGGCGCCGATCCCGGCAGCCATGCCCGGCGCGCCCTGGAATACATCCAGGAAGGAGTCGAGCTGGCCAAGCGCACCCAGAACCGCCGCGTGCTGACCAGCGCCTATCTGTGGCAGGGCTTTACCCACTGCAATGCCTTCTTCGACAGCCCGGAATCGGCGCGCGAGTCTTACGACCTGGCCGTGGGCAACCAGAAAGGCGATCTGTTGCCCGACAATATGTGGCGCGACTTGCAGACCCTGCGCGCCAAGATTCTGCAAAAGAGCACCATCGATCCTAAGCTCAAGGCCTGGTCGCAGGGCTCGGTGGGCGACAAGACCTTCCAGCAAATCAGCGAGGAATTCGCCGAGCTCATCATTCCCCGCGTCTGGGAAAGCGAGGGCCGCAAGATTTCCCGGGTGGCCACCCGCCTCTCCATCTCGCCCAAAAAGGTGCGCCGCATCCTCACCCGCTCGGGACGCCTCAAGCCAAATAAGTCCTGAATTATCATAGAGATCAAATCTTGCAAGCCTGTCCAAGATGGCCCAATCGACCGAATTGGACGGCCGGGCTTGGTTTGGGCCGAAGCCTGTTTTTTAATAGCTCTTGCCAGGTAGTGGGGGAGTTATGGAAAAACGCAAATTAGAGCAACATGGCTGGATCAGCGGGCCGGTCGATTGCGGTTGCTCCATGTGTTGCTGGAGCACCAGCTTTGAAGCCACGGACACTTCCGTTCCGGCGCGGATCATGGAAGAATTTCGGGCGCACGACTGTCAGGAATACCTGGGCGTGGCCAAGCAAGCCTGCTGACCAAGCTCTGACAACATGCCCCATGGCACGGACAAGTTCTGTCCTCCCGGGCCAAAGGCGGGCCGTCCCATTTGTCACCTTGCCCTCATCACGGGCGGGCTTCCCATGTTTTCGCGTGGTGCCGGCCTAGCCGAATTCATGGATTGAGCGGGGTTGAATCGAGGCTCCTGTAGCGAGGCCCACCCGCAGCCTAGGAACGCTGGCGATGCTCGCAGTGGGCGGTGTTCAGGCAGTTGTCGGCCAGCCGCAACCGTTCTACCGGCTTGCCACTGAGGATATGGGACTGCACAATCTCGTCCACGTCTCCCGGCGTGACCTGCCCATACCAAACCCCCTCGGGATAGACCACCACGGTGGGACCATGCTCGCATTGATCGAGGCATCCCGCCTGGTTGGCGCGGATCCTGCCTTTCAGGCCGTGCTCGGCCAACTTCTGCTTGAACAGGACCTGGAGTTCGGCTTTGGCGGCGGGATCACAGCAGCCGCGGGGATGCCCCGCGGGCCGCACGTTGCCGCAGACAAAAATGTGCTTCTCGAATTTCGCCATGAAACTACTGTACAGGAGGGGGTGGGGAGGGCGGCAATCCGCGGTGGCCGTAGGTCCGGAGCATTCCTGAACCTACGACCGGCGACGGAACTCTAGTCGTGCAGTTCCACCATGGGCTTTTCCCCCTGGCAGAAGGTGGCGATTTGCTGGAAGCCGCCGTCGGCGTCGGGCATCTTGACGATGGGTCCGAAACAGTAGACGGCATGCCCGTTAGCGGCCATGAGCCAACGTCCGCCTTTGCGGGCTTCCTGCTTGCGCGTGGCGGATTCCTGGGTCTGGACTTCCGCCGCCGGGGCTTTCAGGACGGGTTTGACCTGGGCCCCCGGCAAAGAAAACAAAAGCATAAGGGTCGCGAATGTATTCATGGCAGCTACCATCCACAGTTAGATTTGTTTCATGGTCCGGCGAACATCATTCGTGTCGGCCGCATTTTTTGGCGGCCGGGGCGGAAGCTGCCTCTGCAGCTTCTCGGCTTTCATGTTTTGCTGGGGAGTGACCTGGACAGACGGAGTTTCTACCTGGGCCGACGGGTTTTTTGCGGGGGCTTTGGGACCGGCCTGGGTCTGGCCGGAGGCGCGCTGCCGTTGCAGCTCACGCATTTTCATGCCGGACAACTGGACGCTGTCCCCCAGCATTTGCCGGATGAGAAAGCGTTGGGAATCAATGGTGCGGCCTTGTTCCATGACCAGCGTGGCCATCAAACCGTAGGAGACGAGAAAGAGCACAACCAGAATCGGGAGCATAGGCCCCGATTTGGGCTTGCTTGCGGCGGCTACGTTTTCCATCACCAAATTCTCCAAAGTGGCACCCCAAAGAGCTGCGGATCATTGCTTCCACAGCGGACTTGCCGGACTTAAATGCAGCTTGTTCTCCAAGAATGGGAAAAGGGTCAACTGGAAGGTAACAAAGGACTTAGGTATGGGACTGAGAGAATCCCCAAAACCGGCCACGTGCAAAATCCTGCACATTATGAGTAACCGGCCAACGTTACCGAGGTCAGGAGAGACCCGGCAAAAGCCGCGCCCAGCAAGGGTTCTGAGCTATTTGCCGCTGAAGGCCAGCTTGGCGATGGTGGCCAGCTGCATGTTGGAAGTGCCCTCGTAAATCTTGCCGATCTTGGCATCGCGCCAATATTTTTCGACGGGATAATCCTTGCTAAAGCCGTAGCCACCGTAGATCTCAATGGCCAGCGAAGTGACGCGCTCGGCCACCTGCGAGCTGAACAGCTTGCCCATGGCAGCTTCTTTCACAAAGGGAATGCCGGCGTCTTTCATGCGGGCGGCGTTGTAGACCAGGAGGCGAGCGGCCTCGATGTCGGTGGCCATCTGCGCGATTTGAAACTGAATGCCCTGGAATTCAGAGAGGGTTTTGCCGAACTGCTTGCGCTCCTGGGCATACCTGGAGGCGTACTCCCAGGCGCCGCGGGCCACGCCGAGCATCTGCGCGCCGATACCGATGCGGCCTTCGTTCAGGGTCTCAATGGCGATTTTGTAGCCCTTGCCCACTTCACCCAGTACGTGAGACTTGGGCACGCGGCAATCTTCCAGAATCAGCTCGCAGGTGGAGGAGGCGCGAATGCCCAGCTTGTCTTCCTTCTTGCCGACGGTGAAGCCGGGGAAATCCTTTTCGATCAGGAAGGCGGTAATGCCTTTGTAGCCGGCGGCGGGATCGACGGTGGCGAAGGTGATGAACAGGCCGGCCTCTTTGCCGTTGGTGATCCAAAGCTTGCGTCCGTTCAGGACGTAGTCGCTGCCTTTGAGCTCGGCCCGGGTCTGCAGGGCGAAGGCGTCAGAACCGGAGCCGGCTTCGCTTAAGGCATAAGCGCCGACGGTATCGGCGGCCAGGCGCGGCAGATAGTGCTTCTTCTGTTCTTCCGTGGCCCAGCGCAAGAGCGCGTTGATCACCAGCGTGTTGTGCACGTCGATGAGCACGCCGGCGGAGGCGTCCACGCGCGACATCTCTTCCACCGCTAGAATGGCGTCAAAGAATTTGCCTGCGCCGCCGCCAAAGGCCTCGGGAATTTCGATGCCCATCAGGCCGAGCTGAAAAAACTGCTCGATCAGGCCTTTGTCGAACACCGCCTTCTCATCCATCTCTTTGGCCAGCGGACGGACCTTGTCCTCGGCGAATTGCCGGATGTTATCGCGAAAGAGCAGCTCTTCCTCGGTCAGGGAGGTGAGAGGAGCAGGCAATGCAGTGGTGACGTCCGACATAGGTCCGCCTTCCTAAAGATAAGAATCATTATTCTAGACCGGGGCGAGGAGGGAAGGGAAAGGCCCCGCGGAGCGGACGTCGTTGGGCAGTGGCCCGAACGCCTTGCCCTGGTGCGGTGGGACAGCCGGCGGAGCGTACGCCGGTGCATTGCACGCGGTGTCCCCGTATGCTACCGTGCCCTTGATTCCGAGTTTTGCTACGCGAGGAGAACTATGGCCTGGATTTTCCTGGGAGTACTGGTTGTCATCGCTTTCGTGCTGATCGGGATGTACAACAGCCTGGTGCAGCTGCGCGTGCGCTGCGACAATGCCTGGAGCGACATTGATGTGCAGCTCAAGCGGCGGCACGACCTGATTCCCAACCTGGTGGAGACGGTCAAAGGCTACGCCGCCCATGAGAAGGGGACGTTTGAAAACATCGCCAAGTTCCGCTCCATGGCCATGCAGGCCACTTCGCCGGAAGACAAGGCGGCGGCCGAGAACCAGCTGACCGGCGCGCTCAAGAGCCTGTTCGCGGTGGCGGAGAATTATCCGGAGTTGAAGGCCTCGGCCAATTTCAGCGAGTTGCAGAATTCGCTGAGCCAGACGGAAGACTCCATCCAGAATGCCCGGCGCTACTACAACGCCGTGGTGCGGGACCTGAACACCAAGATCCAGTCGTTTCCCACCAATATTCTGGCCGGGATGTTCGGCTTCCAGCAGCGGCAGTTTTTTGAGACGGCGGCCGCCGACCGCGAACCGGTCGCGGTCAAGTTTTAGCCATGCCGGCAGCAGCCCAAGTCCAGCGGTGGCGGGCATCTTTCGTGGCGGCGGGGAAGCGTGGTGCACTCCTCGCCGCGCTCTTTCTTGTGGCTGTCCTGTCCACGCCTGCCTTCGCCCGCAACTGGTATATCTCCGACTACAGCGACAACATCACGATTCTGCAGGATGGCGCCAGCCTGGTCCGGGAACGCATCACGCTGGTGTTTTCCGGGGAGTTTCACGGTATCCATCGCACCATCCCGGTGGAGTATCCCGGCCCGAATGGCACGAACTACACGCTGTTTCTCGACGTCACCGGGGTCACGGACGAGAGCGGCACGAAGCTGAAGTACGAGTCAAAGACTTCCGGCGGCTTTCGCGATCTGAAGATTTTTATTCCCGGTGCAGTGGACGCGACGCGCACCGTGGTCATCACCTACAAGGTGCGCAATGGCATTCGCTATTTTGCCGACCACGACGAGTTCTATTGGAATGTGACCGGCAATGACTGGCCGGTGCCCATTGATCATGCCTCGGCCTACGTCAGCTTTCCTACGGCCGCCGCCGGTTCGCTGCGGGCGCAGGCTTTTACCGGCGCCTACGGCTCGGCGGCGCGCGATGCCACCGCCGAAGTCAACGGGGCGAGCGTCTCCTTTGAGACCAGTAATCCGCTGCCCATGCGCGGCGGCATGACCATTGATGTCTTCATTCCCAAAGGCATTCTGGCGGAGCCTGGCGCCTTCACGCGGCTGCTGTGGTTTCTGGGCAGCAATCTGATTGTGTTCTTGCCCCTGGTCACGCTGGGCGTGATGTACGCGCTGTGGCATTCCAAGGGCCGCGATCCCGACCCAGGGCGTTCCGTTGCGCCGATGTATGAACCTCCGCCGGATATTTCTCCGGCGGAAGCCGGCACCCTCATGGATGACAAGATCGACCCCCGTGACATTACTTCGACCCTTGTCGATCTCGCGGTGCGAGGGTACATCAAGATTGAGGAAACCAACGAGACCACACTGCTGGTCTTCCACAACAAGGATTACGTCTTTCACCTGCTGAAGCCGGTGACCGAATGGCAGGGGCTGACGCCGCACGAACGGGTGATGCTGCAGAATATTTTTGAAGGTGGGCAGGAGACGCGGCTCTCCAGCCTGAAGAACCGTTTCTACAAGACGATTCCCCTGGTGCGGCAGGACATCATGGCGGCGCTCAAGCGGAAGGGCATGTACATGCTCGATCCCGAGTCAGCCAATGGGTACAGCATCGTAGCGTTGATTGCGATAGCCGCGCCCTTTCTGCTGGTGCAGTTTTCCGGGTACAAGAACGTGTTCAGCTCCGCTGTGCTCTTGGTGAGCAGTGGGCTGATTTCGGCGGTGATCTGGTGGCTGTTCGCGCGGCAAATGACCGCCAAGACGACGAAGGGTATGCAGACGCTGGTTTCCCTGCTGGGATTTCAGGAGTTCATGAACCGCGTGGATGCCGACCGCATTCGCCGCATGCCGCCGGACACCTTTGAGAAATATCTACCCTACGCCATGGCGTTGGGCGTAGAGCACCGCTGGGCGCAGGCGTTTGCCGGCATCGTGAAAAATCCGCCGAACTGGTACGTCTCGCCGAACGGGTATAGCGGATTCAATCCCATCTTCTTCTCGAACTCCATGCATAGCATGGCGACGGACATGCACCAGGTGTTTGTGTCGGCGCCGCGCTCCAGTTCTTCCGGCTCCGGCTGGAGTGGCGGGGGCGGCGGCGGATTTTCCGGCGGCGGCTTCGGCGGCGGCGGGGGGAGCGCGTTCTAGGTTGGCAGGCGGCGGGATCAATTGCCGGGCCGCTGGGACGGCTTCTGTGGATGCCTTATCATGTCCTCCACGACCGCGCTGGCAAGAACCGAAAGATCTCGAAATACCCTCGCAGTGAAAGGATCCTGGGCCCCGGCCCTTCTAAGAATCACCTTCAGATTGGTTCTAAGTATTCGATACACTCGCATCATTTCCGGGACGGAAGGTTGTTTGTAGCTTCGAACGAACGTATTCCCTAACTCCCGGAACAGACCCATGACTGTGCCATTGTGAATGCATGGATCAGTTCCATCCAGATCAGTCAGAGACTTTTTGAGTCTGAACGGGGTGCTTTCTAACACAATCCAGGAATGAGTAGAGAGGAAACTTCTGTTTAAGCCCAGGGTCAAGCCAAGCTCGAAAGGCATATTGAATCGGGGAGTTCGGGGACTACTGTGATCAAGTTGTACACGCGACAGGTCGTGCAATGAAAAATTGCATTGCTGAATAATCTGCACAATGCGGTCAAGCCTCCGCTCTCCGGAGCGGACCTCAAGGGCTGCTCTCGGCTGTAATCCATAGGCGCTAACCCCGGCTATGTATGCGAGATAAAGATTTTCAAAAGCGGAGTCATACGGAATATTCAGAAATACCGATTCCGCAGCAGCAGAAGATTTAGGAGTGGTTGACTTTCTTCTTAATGGCGGCATGTCTCCTGCTACCTTTTTTGCTTTTCAAAACAGTGGCCGGAGAGCCCATTTTATGCAAGGAACCATTTTCGCTGGATTTTCTCGCCAGAGCGATCAACTGCCGGGTACGGAGCGGAGAGACGCCCAGAGTTTCTGCGGTTTCAAAGACCGTGGCAAACCGTCCTCGAAGTTTGATCGGGCGAGGCATAAGTAAATTATACGCTTCCGTAATTGCTATTCCGCGATCCCCAGGCGGGCCGACATCTCTTCGTAAAGAAATCCTTCGCCCGGACGATAGGGTTGCACCCATTCGCCATCAATCACAAACTGCGGAATAGCCCGCTTGCCGGTGCGGCGAATGACCTCGTCCGCGGCCCCGGGGGTGGTTTCAATGTCGATCTCTTTGTAAGGGAGGTTGTGCTGCTGCAGGAAGCGTTTGGCCGTACGGCAGTCCGGGCACCAGAAGGCGGAATAGACAAGGATTTCCACTCCTCAGGTTCTCAGTTTTGGGGCGGATTTGGCAAGCTCGCAGCAGACTGTGCAAAACAGGCATACGATTTTCATTCCGAGGGCAGTTTCATTGCTCCGAGGAATCCCTACTTTCCCCATGCCCGCCAAGAACGGGCATATATCTTGATATCGACCCAATTGTGATCTATCATGATATATACCAAAAGGAGGGTCTCGCCCATGCAAATTGCCAAGCTTTTTAAAAACGGCCGGAGCCAGGCCGTCCGTCTGCCCGCCGAGTATCGCTTCTCGGGTTCTGAAGTGTATGTGCGGCGCGACCCCTCGACCGGGGACATCATCCTCTCGCGTAAACCCGAATCGTGGGACGGCTTTTTCGAGTTGCTGAAGACGCTGGATGTTCCAGAAGACTTCATGCGCGACCGCAAGAACCTGCCGCCGCAAAAACGAAAATTGTTCTGAGCGCATTCCCGTGATTACCGGATAAGCCATGCCTGTCCGCTACCTGCTCGACACCAATACGGCCAGCTTCCTCATCAAAGGGAGCTTCCCCCGCGTGCGTGAACAGCTGTTGCGCATCCCTATGACGGAGATTGGCATTTCGGTCGTTACCGAAGCGGAGTTGCGCTTTGGAGTGGCGCGCCTGCCTGAGGCCAAGCGATTGAAGCTTGCCGTTGAAGAGTTTCTGATTCGGGTGGAGATACTTCCCTGGAACTCGCCGGCCGCGAGCTGTTATGCGGACCTACGCGCGGCCCTCGAAGAACGAGGATCGCCCATGGGGAATCTGGACATGATGATCGCAGCCCAGGCGCTGGCGGCAGAGGTGACGTTGGTTACGCATGATCGGGTATTCAAGAAAGTGCCTCGCCTGAAGATTGTGGACTGGACAGTTTGATTCTTCCAAAAGCAAAAGCCGCCAGCTTGCGCTGACGGCTAAAGGCTAGAAGCTAACAGATCCTTCACTCCGGCTTGCCTAACGCGCAAAAGCCTCGCGTCAGGATCCCAAGCCTCCGCTCAGGATGAGGCTCGCACTGCGAGCCTCAATTTTCGTACAGCAGCACCCCTTCGGCGGTCTTCTCCGAATCAACCGGACGGTAGTACAGCTTGTTGTCCTCGAGGAAGACCTCGATGAACGCCGGGCGGGTGGTGATGGTGCCCTGAATCAGCGCTTCCGAGAGTGGATCTTCAATGTACTTCTGCAAGGCCCGGCGCAGTGGCCGCGCGCCGTAGCTGCGGTCGGTGAGCGTCTGGGTCAGGATCCACTTCTTGGCTTCGTCGGTCACGGTGACTGTGATCGAACGCTGCGCCAGGTTCTGGTTCAGCTGGTTGACCATGAGTTCGAGAATCTGGATGAGATCGCCTTCGCCCAGGGCGTTGAACAGGATGATCTCGTCCAAACGGTTCAGGAACTCGGGATTGAAGGTGCGTTTGACTTCATTCTTCACCAGATCCTCGACCTTTTCCGAGACCATTTCTTCTTTCGAAGACTGGAAACCCAGGCCTTCGCGGCGCTGCAGGTGCCGCGCCCCGATGTTCGAGGTCATGATGAGGATGGTGTTCTTGAAGTCGACGGTATTGCCCAGGCCATCGGTCAACTGGCCGTCTTCAAACACCTGCAAGAGGATGTTGAAGACATCCGGGTGCGCCTTCTCGATTTCATCGAGCAGGACGACCGAATAAGGCGCGCGCTTCACACGTTCGGTGAGCTGGCCGCCTTCTTCGTAGCCGACATAGCCCGGAGGGGCGCCGATCAGGCGGCTGACCGAGTGCTTCTCCATGTACTCGGACAT